>NZ_JAANOW010000001.1:0-1231960 GCF_011758805.1 Mycolicibacterium fluoranthenivorans
ACGGAACATCCAGGTACTCGACCGGCAGACCCGGCCGCGAGAAGGCACCAGCAGTCGCCGAGCCTCCGACAACGCCGACCAAACCGGGCAGTACCGCGGCAGCAGCTGCCGCGACCACCACTCGGCGCGTGGCGCCGCGAATCTTCCCAACGAAACTCATCACTGCTTACCTATCCATTCTGTCGTGTGCCGCACCCGGTCGGTGTGCGCCTGTCCGGGCCGCATTGCCCATGTAGTCAACCACAAGTCTGGGTGTCTCTCTCTTCCTCGAAAGTCCTGTCCGGTCGCCCCATCAGCCGTTCAGGGTCGCAATCAGATCGGGTTTGAGAGCCTGTAATTGGGCACCCCAGTAGGCCCACGAATGGTTCCCGGACGGCGGGAACTGGAAGGTCGCATTGCGACCGCCGGCAGCGGTGTAGCGGTCCTGGAACCGCTTGTTGCTGCCGATCGCCAGACCTTCCAGGCTGTCGGCGTTGAGCTTCTGGCCCGGGTCGGCGTTCTCGTCGAGCGGGGTCGACCCACCCGGGGCGCAGTAGATCCACAGCCGCGTGCCGTTGGCCACGAGCCTGCCGACCTGCTGGACCGGATCGTTGCGCTTCCACGCGGGATCCCAGGGCGGGCCCCACATGTTGTCGACGTTGTACCCACCGGCGTCGAGCATGGCGACCCGGATGGCCTGCTTCATGAACACCGTCGACGGGTTGAGGAACCCGGACAGCGAAGCGGCATAGCTGAACTGCTGCGGGTGGTAGGCGGCCAGGATCAGTGCGGCCCCGCCCGCCATCGACAGTCCGACGACGCCGTTGCGGGAGGTGGCGACCTGCTTGTTGGCTGCCAGGAACTGCGGCAGCTCCTGGGTCAGGAAGGTCTCCCACTTGTAGGTGTAGCCCTGGCTGTTGAAGGTCGACGGCGAGTACCAGTCGCTGTAGAAGCTGGACTGCCCGCCGACCGGCATCACGACCGAGACGCCGGAGCCGTAGAACCATTCGAACGCGGCGGTGTTGATATCCCAGCCGTTGTAGTCGTCCTGGGCGCGCAGGCCGTCGAGGAGATAGACGGCACGGCTGCCCGGGGCGCCCGTGCCCTGGAACTCGACTCGGATGTTCCGGTTCATCGCCGTGGAGAACACGTCCAGGTACTCGACCGGCAGACCCTCACGGGAGAACGCCTGGGCAGCGGGCAGGGGCAGCGCCAGCGCGGCGATCACAGTGACCACCATCACAGCAACCGCGCGCAGCGGTGCTGTGATAAGCCTCACACAAGTGGTCCTACGCATGCGTCGTTCATCCATTCCGCTTCACAGGCAATGCGATGCTTCGCATTTCAAGGTCGGGATCTCGGTGCGGGGGCGCCAGCACAGGCCGGATGCCACCACGCTTCGTCTATCGCCACAACATAGCCGGGGCGTTACGCGACCCGCAAAACCCTAGGGCCCCGCGGCAGGCATTCCGGTGTACGGCGGCGCCTTCGGCGGCGGCGTCGCCAGACCGCATCGGTACAGCTCATAGAGCGGAACACGGTCAATTCGATAGCTGCCGAACTGCAGCGCATGTGTGAGGTTGGACAAGAACAACCGCGGCGTCAGATTTCCGCGCACGGAGTTCAGGATCACGTGGGTCTCCGGACACGTCAGCGCCACCTCGGCCTGGGCGATCCAATCCTCGTCCAGGTAGGCCGGGATGTAGGGGCGCTCCTTGAGGAACGGGCCTTCCGCGACCGCCCAGTCCGGGAACAGGTTCTTGTCGTGGCCGATGCGCGCGTCCTCGAGGCGGGCGGTGTGCGCGGCCAAGGTGTTGACCAGGCCGATCTGGTCGATCACCCGGACATCGAGGCCGACGTTCATTCCCAGCATGCCCATATTGGTGAAAAAGACTGTGTGCGGGCCTGTTTCACCATTTCGGTACGGCTTGTCCGCCGGCGGCGGGATGGCGGGCACCACATCCCACCGGTCGTAGTCGCCGGACGGCAGCAACAGGGCGCCGTCGGGGGTGTTGTTGATGGCGGTCAGCACCGCGCGCATCCGTGGATAGTCCAGGTAGTCGGCCGCGGTCAGGGGGTGCGCGTGGCCGGTGGCCTGCGCATAGAACCGCCGCTCGTCGACGATGCCGGAGTAGGTGACCCTGGTGGCGTCTGCGCCCATCCCGGGCGAATTCGCCGCCCACAGTGACCATCCCGCAATCGACAGCCACAGCACGCTGGTCGCGCCGGCCAGCAGGTAGCCGGTCTGCCGGCTGACCCGGGCCTCATCGGGCACCCGGACCGGGATCACCGAGATCGGGGCGAGCACACAGAACAGTGCCGTCAGAAGCACCCGCCCGTGCATGAAATCGCCGCCCTGGCGTATCCAGTACACGGCCTGCAGCAGACCGCTCACCACGATGAACACGACCACCGCTGCCGGACTCTGGACGACGCGCGCCAGCCGGCCCGGTCCGGCGGCCGACGGCAGGGACTCGAACGGCTGGATCTTCCAGGGGTGCGACCTACCGCGCAGCAGCACCACGGCGAGCAGTACCGCCAGGACCAGGGGAACCCAGAGCAGGTAGGGACTGTTGAAATTGGCCAGATACTGAAAACCCTGCGCCCACTTCGAGCCCGTCGCGTCCTTGGCGATGGCGGTCTGCGGAACCGCAAGAGCGTAGTAGCCCATGCGAAAGATCTGATAGCCCACCGGAAGTGCGCCACCGGCCGCGACGATCAGAATCCTGCGCCGCCAGCCGCGTTCGGCCACCATCAACATCACCAGCGCGGCGCCGCCGAGCAGGGCGAGTTCCGGGCGCACCAGCACGGACAGCCCCGCGACGAAGGCGAGTGCGCCGAGGAACACCGCGCCTTGGCGCCGCGGCGCGGGCAGTCGCGCCGCCTGCGACCAGCACACCATCAACCACCACAGCAGGCCGATATAAGCCAACACCAGACCGTTTTCCAGGCCCGAGGTGGCGAAGTCACGGGCCGGCGGGATCGCGATGTAGATGAGCGCACCGGCCGGCAACAACACGGCGTGCCGGCCCACCAGTCCGGGTGCGTACAGCCGGCCGGTGCCCAGCATCAGCATCACCACCCCGGCGACCGAGAACACCAGGGCCAGCGTCAGTGCGACGTACTCCAGTCGCACCGGCCCACTGATCCAGCTGACGCCGTAGATCAGGTACGTCCACAGGGTGGAGGTGTTGGACTCCACCCGTTCCCCGGCATTGAAGACGGGCCCGTTGCCCGCCAAGAGGTTCCGCACGGTACGCAACACGATCAGGCCGTCGTCGGCGATCCAGCGTCGTTGCCACGCGCCCCAGCCGAAGAGCGCGGCGACCACCGCCACCGACAGCCACAGGCTGATCCGCACCGACGCGCTGTACCGGAAGGACGGCCAGCCCGACAGGCTGGTCGCGATGGCACGGCCGACGCGGTCAGCCGAAGTAGACAGCGGCACCGACTGTTCCGATCAACGCCAACGCGAGCAGTTGCAGCACGCGGTCGCCCAGCGCGATGTCCTCGGGTTCACCCGCGTCGCCGCCGTCGATGTCGACGGCGTAGCGCAGGATCGCGATGGTGAACGGGATGATCGACACGGCCCACCACGACGCCGAACCTCCATCGCGTTCGAAGGCGAACAGGCCGTAACACAACACCACGGCGGTCGCCGAGAGCGTCCAAACGAACCGCAGATACGAACTGGTATAGCTCTCCAGTGATTTCCGGATCTTGGCGCCGGTGCGTTCGGCAAGCTGAAGCTCTGCGTACCGCTTACCCGCGGCCATGAACAACGACCCGAAGGCGAACACCAGCAGGAACCACTGGGACAGTTGGATATTGGTGGCTGCGCCGCCCGCGATCGCTCGGATCAGATAGGCCGATGAGACGATGCAGATATCCAGTACCGCTTGATGTTTCAAGCCGAAGCAATACGCCAGCTGGATACCGATGTACACCGCGATGACAACCGCGAGATTGTGGCTGACCAGATAGGAGATCGTGAGGGCGGCCACGCCCAGCACGACGGCCAGGCCATAGGCCAACGGAACCGGCACCACTCCGGCCGCGATCGGGCGGAATCGTTTGGTCGGGTGTTGGCGGTCGGCCTCGATATCGCGGGCGTCATTGATCAGGTAGATGCAAGAGGCCGCCATCGAGAACACCACAAACGCCACCGCCACCCGGGCGGCCAAGAAGCGGTAGTCGTAGTGCACATCGGTGCCGAGCGCAGCCAGTGGCGCCACCAGCACGAGTACGTTCTTCACCCATTGCCGCGGACGGATCGCCTTGATCACCCCGGCGAAGAGGTTCTTCGGCGGGCCCAGGGTCGATGCCGGCGCTTCTTCACTCACTGCACGACTCCTTCGCCCCAGTTGTCTGAGATCGCCCCGACCGTCTTCGCGGTCACCGCACCGACCACCGCTCCGGTGAGAACGTCCGTCGGGTAGTGCACCCCGAGAACCAAGCGCGACAACGCCATCGGCGGGATCAGCAGCCAGGGCAGCCGCGAACCGGTCGCCCGGCCGATCAGGATGGCGGCCGCGGTGGTCGAGGTGGCATGCGCCGACGGGAAGCTCAGCCTGCTCGGCGTGGCGACGTTCACGGCGATCGCGGGGTGATGCGGACGTTCGCGCTTCACCACACGCTTGATCACCACTGCGGCCGCATGGGCGACGAAGGCGCCGACGCCGACGGTCAGCCAGGCCCGCCTGCGTTGCGGTTGCAGTACCGCACCCAGCGCGGCGACGCCCACCCAGCCCGCGCTGTGCTCACCGAAATGCGAGAGGGCGCGCGCGGTGCCGGGCACCCCCGGCCGCCCGGCCAGTGCGGCCTGGACCACCACCAGCGCGGTCTCCTCGCGCGTCAGATCGCCTGCCACATCAGGCCTTTTCCAAGGACGGAGCGGGATCCGGTGCGGAGTCCAGCAGCGCGCTCTCCCACCGCTGGGTGCTGGTCAGTTCCGGCAGCGCGGCGCGGTACACCTTGCGCATCCGGTTGAACTTGCGGGCCAGCAGCGCCTGGCGCTTCACCGACTCGCGCAGCAGCTCGAACATCTTCTCGCGGTCCCGCTGCCGGTACACCACACCGCGGCCGTCGGCGGTGGTGACCGTGACACCGTCGACATTGCACAGCGAGAACCAGCGGGCATCCTGGGTGGCGACGTTGACCTGCGGACGGACGTGATGCGCCGGGTCGTGCGCCTTGAGCTGGTGCACCACCCCGCGGGCCAGCCGCCACGAGATCGACAGCGGGCTGGTGGGGATCGCCACCTTCTTGCGCCACTTCTTGTCCGACGGGGTGGGCAGCGTGGTGGCACTGGGCAACACCACCGCATCCGGGAATTGGGTGCGCATCGCCCGCACGTCGGGCAGCGCGGACTCCAGGATGGAGAAGATGTGGTCGGGCCCGGCCAGGAAGTCGTCCATGGCCTTGTTCTGGATGGCTACGGTCGAATATTCAAGGCAGAGAAGGTGCTTGAATGTCGCCTTGAGATGGCTGGCGAGCAGGCCCTTGATATCGCCGTCCCAGTGCAGCGCCGCCACCACCAGCCGGTTGCGCAGGTGGAAGTAGGCCTGCCAGTCGATGGCGTCGTCCTTGTCGCTCCAGGCCATGTGCCAGATGGCCGCACCCGGCAGCGTGACGGTCGGGTAGCCGTGCTCACCGGCGCGCAGGCCGTAGTCGGCGTCGTCCCACTTGATGAACAGCGGCAGCGGCTGGCCGAGCTCCTCGGCCACCGACCGCGGGATCATGCACATCCACCAGCCGTTGTAGTCGACATCGATACGGCGGTGCAGCAGCCGGCTGCGGTACTGCTCTTCGTCGTTGAGCGGGTACTTGGCGAAGTTGTGGTCGTATTCGGTGTTGACCGCGCCGGTCCACATGAAATTCGCCGCGTCCACCATCTCGCCCATCACGTGCAGGTGCGAGGGCTCCTGCAAGTTGAGCATCTGCCCGCCGACCAGGGTGGGCACCTTGGCGAACCGGCTCAGCGCCAGCGCCCGCAGGATCGAGTCCGGTTCGATCCGGATGTCGTCGTCCATGAACAGGATCTGTTCGCAGTCGGTGTGGTGCAGCGCCTCGTACATCACCCGGCTGTAGCCACCGGACCCGCCCAGGTTGGGCTGGTTGAAGATCGAGAGCCGGTCCCCCAGCGGCGCAGCGGCCGCGGCGAATCCGGGATGGTCCACCGCCTTCTTGGTGCCCTGGTCGGTGACGATGACCGCGCTGATCACCTGATCCACCAACGGATCCGAGGTCAGCGCCGCCAAGGCGTTGACACAGTCCGACGGCCGGTTGAAGGTCGGGATCCCCAGGGCGATATCGGCTTTCCCGGGTGCCGGCAGCGGGGCGTACCAACCCGCACTGCGCACCGTCACCGCGGTGTCGGTGGTGATGTCGAACCAGATCCAGCCGCCGTCCTCGAACGGATCCAGTTCGATCTCGAATTCGGCCACCGCCGGGGTCAGACCACCACTGTCGGATATCTCCGTGCCGCCCACCGTGATTCGCGCACCGGTCGCCTTGGACCGGTACAGGTCGACGCGAGCGCTGCCGGTGATCTCGACCCGCAGCACCACCGACTCCAGCCTCGACCAGCGCCGCCAGTAGCTGGCCGGGAAGGCGTTGAAGTAGGTGGCGAACGACACCTCCGATTCGGCGCCGATCTCCAGCGTGGTGCGGGTCGGGGCGTGTGCCCGGCGCGCGTTGGTGGTCGACTCCTCGATGTAGAGCTTGCGCACATCGAGAGGTTCACCGGGCCGCGGCAGGATCACCCGCGAGAGCAGGCTGACCGCCCGCGACTCGGCGCCGTCGAGTGCACCGGAGGGGATGTCGCTCATGCTGTACTGCTTTCGTCTGAGGCCGGCAGCGGCGCGCCGTCGCGCAGGTGCGGAGCCAGGGTGTTGTCGTACATGTTCAGCGCACTGGCGATGGCCATGTGCATGTCGAGGTACTGATAGGTACCCAGGCGACCACCGAAGAGCACCGCGGCGTTCGCGGTTTCGGCCCGGGCCCGGTCGCGATAGCCGGCCAACAACGTCCGGTCGGCTTCGGTGTTGATCGGGTAGTACGGTTCGTCGTCGTTCTCGGCGAAGCGGGAGTACTCCCGCATGACGACCGTCTTGTCGGTCGGGTAGTCGCGCTCGGGATGGAAGTGCCGGAACTCATGGATGCGGGTGAACGGCACGTCGAGGTCGTTGTAGTTCATGACGGGCGTGCCCTGGAAATCTCCGGTCGGCAGCACCTCGGTCTCGAAATCGAGCGTGCGCCAGCCGAGCCGGCCGTCGGCATAGTCGAAGTAGCGGTCCAGGGGGCCGGTGTACACCACCGGCGCCTGCGGGGACGCGGCCCGGAGTTCTTCACGGACGTCGAACCAGTCGGTGTCCAGCCGCACCTCGATCCGGTCGTCGGCGGCCATGTTCTTCAGCCAGGCCGTGTAACCGTCGGCGGGCAGGCCCTCGTAGGTGTCGTTGAAGTAGCGGTTGTCGAAGGTGTAGCGCATGGGCAACCGGTTGATCACCGCGGCGGGCAGCTCGGCGGGATCGGTCTGCCACTGCTTGGCGGTATAGCCCTTGACGAATGCCTCGTAGAGCGGTCGGCCGATCAACGAGATCGCCTTCTCTTCGAGGTTCTGCGCGTCCTCGGTCTTGATCTCGGCGGCCTGCTCGGCGATCAGGGCGCGGGCCTCGTCCGGGGAGAAGTACCGGCCGAAGAACTGCGACACCAGCCCCAGCCCCAACGGGAACTGGTAGGCCTGGCCCTTGTGCAGCGCGAACACGCGATGCTGGTAACCCGTGAATTCGGTGAACTGTCGTACGTAGTCCCACACCCTCTTGTTGCTGGTGTGGAAGAGGTGGGCACCGTACTTGTGGATCTCGATACCGGTCTCCGGTTCGGGCTCCGAGTACGCGTTGCCGCCGAGATGGGACCGTCGTTCGACCACCAGGACCCGTTTGTCCAGTTGTGTCGCGGCGCGTTCGGCGATGGTGAGGCCGAAGAAGCCCGAACCCACAACGAGGAGGTCGTAACGACCGGTGGAAGGGCGTGCATCGACCCGGGCAGATTGATCGGTCATCGGCAGCAAGGGTATCCGACCGGCCCTCGGCCGCCCGAAACGTGTGACGGCGCGGGGCCCGGGGAGGCCCTGTGGGGCGGTCCCACCCACATTCGCGGCAGGTCGCAATTCGCTCACAATTCAATATCGTCACTCTAGACGCAGTAGTCACACCAGTACCATCGATCACGTTGGAAGACGACGTTTTCGGAGCTGATGGCAAGGCACAGGACCTTCAGAAAGTGAACGTCGCCGACGCTGCACCGAACACACACCGCTCACACGTAGTCCATGTATTGAGGAGACTTCCGTGCCGAACCGACGTCGACGCAAGCTCTCGACAGCCATGAGCGCAGTCGCCGCCCTGGCCGTCGCAAGTCCAGTTGCCATAGCTGCACTCTCAGAACTACCCGCCAAGAACGACCAGCCCCAGCATCGGCAGTTCGTGCAGGCCGCCCTGGTCACCGACCTCCCGGGCGAGCTGATGTCAGCCCTGTCCCAGGGCCTGTCGCAGTTCGGGATCAACCTGCCGCCGATGCCGACGGGCATGCTGACCGGCTCGCCGGCAGCGAGCCCGACGCTGACCTCGCCCGGCCTCGGCGCCACCGGCCTGACCTCCCCGTTGTCACCCGGGCTTGGCACCGCCGGCCTGAGCACCCCCGGTCTCACGTCACCCGCGGGAGCCACCGGCCTGGGTGTGCCCGCGGCAGGGTCGACCTCACCGCTGGCTCCCGGGCTCAGCGTGCCGCCGATCAACGCGACCACCCCGTCGCTGAGCCCCACCTCGCTCACCGATCCGCTCAACACGAACCCGGCCCTGACCGGCGCGACCCCGGGCCTCACGTCGCCGAGCCTGGCCAGCCCCGCGGGTCTCGGCACCACCGGCCTGGGCACCACCGGGCTCGGAACCACCGGGCTGGGCACCACCGGCCTCGGGGTTCCGGGTGAGGTGCCGATCTCGGCGCCGATCGGATTGGACCCGGCGGCGGGCACCTACCCGATCCTGGGCGGCGATCCGGGCCTCGGCCTCGGCGCCCCGGCCGCAACCAGCGGAAGCGGCGGGCTGATCGGCGACCTCAGCAGCGCGGCGAATCAGCTCGGCGCCGGCCAGGCCATCGACCTGCTCAAGGGCATGGTGATGCCGGCCATCCAGTCGGCCATCAAGCAGGCGGCCCCGGCCGCCGCGGCAGCCGCTCCCGCCGCAGCTGCAGCCCCGGCCCTGACCGCGGCTCCGGCAGCCATTGCCCAGGTCGCCGGCGCCTGACCCGTACAAGCCTGTCACCGAACGGCACCGCAGAAGCCTTCCCGGCTCTGCGGTGCCGTTGTGTGGTGAGCGGAATTCGTATCGTGTCGAAACTCTGGTAACACTGGACTCATACGTAACATTCGGAACGTGTCGCGTCGTCGTCCTGCACCTTCGCTGCTGTTATCGGCAGTCGTGGGCACGGTGGTCATCCTGCCGTGGGCGGTCAACGGCGTCCCCGAGAATCCGGGTCCACCCCCCGTCGTCATCAGCCAGCAGCCACTGGGCGGGCTGGGCAATGGCGACCCGGCCGGTGAGACCATCCGGGAGGTACACCAGGACACCCCGTTCTCCATGGTCGCCATCACCGCCGACGACCTGGACGACACCACCGCGCGCGTGCGGGCCAGACAACCGGACGGCTCTTGGGGTCCCTGGTACGACGCCGAGGCCCTGGACGGCGTCGGGCCGCAGGACAAGACGACCCACGGCACCGAGCCGGTGTTCGTCGGCCGCACCACCACCGTGCAGATCGCGGTGCGCCGGCAGCCGGCCGCCCCGCCCGCCACTCACGCCGGCCTCGGCTACATCCCGGTCAATATCGAGAAACCGCTGCCCCAGAACGTCAACGCGGTCCTGATCAGCCCGCCCAAGGCGCCCATCGACGTGCAGTTCAACCCGCCGGCCGCGGCCGCGACCATCCCCGGCCAGCCGCCGAACATCATCAGCCGCGCGCAGTGGGGTGCCGACGAATCGATGAAGTGCGGCGCCCCCATCTACGACCAGGGCGTGCGCGCCGGCGTCGTGCATCACACCGCCGGCAGCAACGACTATCTGCCCGAGGATTCCGCGGCCATCGTCCGGTCCATCTACGAGTACCACGCCCGCACGCTGGGCTGGTGCGATATCGCCTACAACGCGTTGGTCGACAAGTACGGGCAGGTGTTCGAGGGCCGCGCAGGCGGAATGGACCGGCCCGTCCAGGGCGCACACACCGGCGGCTTCAACACCGACACCTGGGGGGTGGCGATGCTCGGCGACTTCGACGTCGTCCCGCCCACCCCGATTCAGTTGCGGACCGTGGGCCGCCTGCTGGGCTGGCGGCTCGGGCTCGATCACGTCGACCCGCTCGGCACCGTGACGTTGACCTCGGCCGGCGGCGACTTCACCAAGTTCGCGGCGGGCGCCGTGGAGAACCTGCCCACGATCTTCACGCATCGCGATGTCGGTAACACCGACTGCCCGGGTAACGCCGCGTACGCCCTGATGCCCGTGCTGCGCGATATCGCCGCGCGGTTCAACCGGCCCGCCGGACCCGCCGACCTGATCGACACCCTGCGCGGCGGGGCGATCTTCGCCAAATGGCAGGCGATGGGCGCGGACAAGGGGCCGCTCGGCATGCCCACCTCACCGGAAGCCGCCGGCAACGGTGACGCCCGCTATGTGACCTTCGACCGGGGAGCCATGTACTGGTCACCGGTCAGCGGCGCCCAGCCGGTGACCGGGGCCATCTACGACGCCTGGGGCGCACTGGGTTTCGAGCGCGGCGCGCTCGGACTGCCCACCAGCGGGGAGATCAACGAACCACAGTGGATCGTGCAGAACTTCCAGCACGGGACGTTGAACTTCGACCGTGAGACCGGTGCCGTCACCCGGGTCACCGACGGCGTTCCGCTGAAGCTGCCCACACCGAACCACTCACCGATTCAGATGGAGCGGTTCACTCCGATCGACCCGCGCTGACGCTCGCTCGCCCCGGCCAGATTTCCCGTCGCTTCGCTCGCCCCGGCTACATTTCCCGTCGCTTCGCTCGCCCCGGCTACATCCACCAGCGTTCGAGCACCCGCGCCACCCCGTCATCGGCATTCGTGGTGGTGACCTCGTTGGCGGCGGCCAGCGCATCCGGATGCGCGTTGCCCATGGCCACACCGAGCCCCGCCCAGCGCAGCATCGGCACATCGTTGGGCATATCGCCGAAGGTCACCGCGTCCTCGGCGGCGATCCCCAGGGGCCGGGCCACCTCTTCGATACCCGAGGCCTTGCTGATGCCTATCGGCATCACCTCGATCAGGCCGTTGTTGGTGGAGTAGGTCAGATCGCCCTCGATCCCGATGTGCGGGGCCAGCGCCGCGGCCATATCCGCACTGCGCGCCCCGGCCTTGCGAATCAGCAGCTTCACCGCGGGTGCGCTGAGCAGGTCCTCGAGGGACACCTCCGTGTTGTCCGGATTCAGCCACGCATGCTCGTATCCGGGGGAGCTGACGAACTGCGGGGTCGCCGCGTCATGCGCGCTGCGCCCCACCCGCTCCACGGCCAGCCCGGCACCCGGAATGACCCGGGTGGCGATATCGGCCAGTGTCGTGAGCAGTTCCGCGGACAGGGTGCGCGCCGACACGATCCGGTCGGTGGCGGAGTCGTAGATCACCGCACCGTTGGCGCAGACGGCCATCGGCGCGAAGCCCAGTTCCTCCACGACCGGGGGCACCCACCGCGGTGGACGGCCGGTGGCCAGCACGAAATGGGTTCCGGCGTCGACCGCGGCGCGTACCGCGGCCCGCGTCCGGGCGGTGACGTGTTCGTCTCCGTCGAGCAGCGTGCCGTCGACATCCGTGGCGATCAGGGTAGGCAGCATTCAGTGGTTCCCCAGCTGTTTACGGCCGCGCTCGGCGAGCTCGGCCTCGTCGAGGCGCTTGGCCTCCTCAGGTGTCGGCGCCCCGCCGCCGAGGCGACGGGGCACCCAGTATGCCCCGGCGGGCTGCGGATAGGCGTCCTGCACCTTGTAGAGCAGTGCTCCCATCGCCTGGCGCAGCTCGGCCATCAGCCGGTCCACGCCACCCTCGGCGGGCAGCGCCGGGCCGAGCGCCACCGTCACCGGGATCTTGTTGCGACCCAATGCCTTCGGATGATCCTTCGTCCACATCCGATGCACGCCCCACACGACCAGCGGGACGATCGGCACCTGGGCATCGAGGGCCATCCGCGCCGCCCCGGTCTTGAAGTCCTTCAGCTCGAAGCTACGGCTGATGGTGGCCTCGGGATACACCCCGACGAGCTCACCGGCGCGCAGCCGCGCGACGGCCACCGGGTAAGCCTCACCGCCGGCACTGCGGTCCACCGGGATGGTGCCCGCGTGCTTGATCAGGAAGTTGACGCCCCGCACGTTCTGCATCTCGGCCTTGATCATGAACCGCATCCGCCGCCTGCGGGCCGTCGCGGCCAGGGCTGCCGGCAGGAAATCGACATAGCTGGTGTGGTTGATCGCGACGACCGCGCCACCCGTGCCGGGAAGGTGCTCAAGCCCCTGGAAGTCCAGCCGGGTCCCGGTGACGCGCATCGCCGTCTTCCCGGCGATTTCGAGGGAACGAAAGACCGGCTCCATAGGCGCTACTCCGGCGCCTCGCCGGCGCGCTGGGCCCGTCGGGCCGCCTTCTCCGCTGCCTCTTCGGCATCCATCCGGTTGGCCTCGGCCAGCGTCGGCGCGCCGCCACCGAGACGGTGCGGCACCCAGAACTCTCCGGCCGGATGCTCTCCGTAGGAGTCCTGCACCCGCTCCAGCAGATGCTGCATCCGGGAGTGCAGCAGAGCGGTCAGCTCGGCGGCCGGCAATGTCGGGTAGATGGGTTCACCGACAGCCACGGTGATGGGCACCTTGGGCCGCCACATCTTCTTCGGGTGCCCCTTGGTCCAGATGCGCTGAGCACCCCAGACGATATGCGGGATGATCGGCACGTCCGCCGCGATGGCCATCCGGGCGGCGCCCGACTTGAAGTCCTTGATCTCGAAACTGCGGCTGATGGTGGCCTCGGGATACACCCCGACCAGTTCGCCGGCCTTGAGGGCCTGGCAGGCGGCGGTGAACGAGTCGGCACCGCTGTCCCGGTCCACCTCGATATGGCGCAGGCTGCGCATGATCGGGCCGCTGACCTTGGAGTCGAAGACTTCCTTCTTGGCCATGAACCGGACCTTGCGGCCGCGGTGCTGCAGGTAGGCGGGCAACCCGGCGAAGGTGAAATCGAAATAGCTGGTGTGGTTGATCGCGATGACCGCGCCGCCGGTCACCGGGAGGTGTTCGACCCCGGTCACGGTGAACTTCAGGCCCTGCAACCGCCAGATGAGGCGGGCGGCTTGGATGACAGTTCCGTATACCGGCTCCACACTGGACAGCCTAGTGCCGGTCGCCACCGGCGTTCATGCGCCGTGGTCTCTGGCGCGCGGGCCGCGCTGCGCCGGTTACCCTGATATGGCACGACGGCAACCATGCGAAAGGGTATTTGTGCAGGTCACAAACGTGGGGCACGCGGGCTTCCGGCTTGACACGGCAGCAGGCAGCATCTTGTGCGACCCCTGGGTCAATCCGGCGTACTTCGCCTCCTGGTTCCCGTTCCCCGACAACAGCGCCCTGGACTGGGACGCGCTCGGGGACTGCGACTACCTCTACGTCAGCCACCTGCACAAAGACCATTTCGACCCGGTCAACCTGCGCGACCACGTCAACAAGGACGCGGTGGTGCTGTTGCCCGACTTCCCGGTGCCGGATCTGCGCCGCGAACTGGAGGCCCTCGGTTTCCACACCTTCGTCGAGACCACCGATTCGGTGAAGCACACCGTGACCGGCCCCAAGGGTGACCTGGACGTGATGATCATCGCGCTGCGGGCCCCCGCCGACGGCCCGATCGGGGACTCGGGCCTGGTGGTGTCGGACGGCGTCACGACGGTTTTCAACATGAACGACGCCCGGCCGGTGGAGTTGGACGTCCTGGCCCAGTTCGGTCATATCGACGTGCACATGCTGCAGTACTCCGGCGCCATCTGGTACCCGATGGTCTACGACATGCCGGCCCGGGCCAAGGAGGCGTTCGGCATCCAGAAGCGGCAGCGCCAGATGGACCGTTGCCGCCAGTACATCGCCCAGGTCGGGGCGACCTGGGTGGTGCCCTCGGCAGGGCCACCCTGTTTCCTGGATCCGGAATTGCGGGATCTCAACGACGATCACGGCGACCCGGCCAACATCTTCCCGGATCAGATCGTGTTCCTGGACCAGATGCGCAGCCACGGACACGACGGCGGACTGCTGATGATCCCCGGTTCCGTAGCGGATTTCACCGGCTCCCAACTGGATTCGCTGACGCATCCGGTGGACGATCCGGAGAGCATCTTCACCACCGGTAAGGCCGCCTATATCGAGGACTACGCGCAACGGATGGCGCCCGTGCTGGCCGCCGAGAAGGCGGGGTGGGCACCGGCCGAGGGCGAGTCGCTGCTGGAGCCGCTGCGTGCGCTGTTCGAACCGATCATGATCCAGTCCGATCAGATCTGCGACGGTATCGGATACCCCGTCGAACTGCGCCTGGGGCCGGAGACCATCGTTCTCGACTTCCCCAAACGCGCTGTGCGCGAGCCTGTTCCGGACGAGAAGTTCCGCTACGGTTTCGAGATACCGGCCCAGTTGGTGCGTACCGTGGTCCGCGATCACGAACCCGACTGGGTGAACACCATCTTCCTGTCCACCCGGTTCAAAGCCTGGCGGGTCGGCGGATACAACGAGTACCTCTACACGTTCTTCAAGTGCCTCACCGATGAGCGGATCGCCTATGCAGACGGCTGGTTCGCCGAAGCCCACGACGACAGCGCCTCGACCACGCTGGACGGCTGGGAGATCCAGCGCCGGTGTCCGCACCTCAAGGCCGACCTGTCGAAATTCGGCGTGGTGGAAGGCTCCACGCTGACCTGCAACCTGCACGGCTGGCAGTGGAACCTGGAGAACGGCCGCTGCCTGACGGCCAAGGGCCACCAGCTCAGGAGTGCGAGACGGTCATGACGACGGCGGTGTCGTATGACGACGGGCTGATCCAGCTGGATCGCCAGGCTCTGACGCTGCGCCGCTATCACTTCCCGTCGGGTACATCGAAGATCATTCCGCTGCAGTCGATCCGGGGTTACAAAGCCGAGACCATGGGGCTGGCGTTCGACCGGTTCCGAATCTGGGGGCCGTCGGACGACCCGCGCCGCTGGCTCCCCCTGGACGTGTGGCGGCCCATCAAGTCCACCCTGGTGGTGCTCGACGTGCCCGGCACCCGGCCGAGCCCCGCGTTCACGCCGTTGCGGGCCAAGGAGTTCCTGGCGGTGCTGGACGAACTGCTCGGCCGCGACTAGCTGCTGCCCGAAACCTTTTGCCGCAGTTCGGAGAACTCATCCGAAGTGGTGTCATACACCCGGACCACCGCCTCGTCGCCGGGCTTGAGGAAGGTCGACTCACCCAGCGCGGTGTAGCGCGTCGCACCGATCCCGATGAGCACCCGGTCGGGGTGACCCGACGCGACCATCAGGGCGCCGACGTCCTCCAGTGGGGTGTCCGGCGAACCCTTCTGGTTGGCCAGCCGTTCGGTGATCCAGTCCAGCAGCACTTCGCCGTAGTAGGAATAGCCCAGCAGCGGGCTGTCCACCCCGTACTCATGTTCTTGTCCGTCGGCGGTATTGAGGTAGCACACCAACCGCAACGTCGCGGTCGGGCCGTCCGGGGTGAGGTCGCTGATATCGAAGAACTCGCGCGCCACGCCTTTGGACGCCGGGCCCCAGTTCTTCTTGTGGCTGATCTTCGGCGCGTTGGGCCGCCGGATCGAGCAGTCGTTGAACGCGCCGAGCGCGAACGGCACGAGCGAGGTGACGGTGTCACCCTGCCAGCGCACCTCACACGCCAGTCCGACCTCGGGTTCGATCTGGAGGTTCAGCGGGGTCTCACTGGCCGGCAACACGATCGTGTCGTGCGACAGCGGGAACTCGCCCAGGAAGCCGTCGTATCCCGGTGCGTACCAGGGAAAGATGCCCTTGGGGGCTGGGCCCTCGGACTTGACGTTGACGAAATCCGCTGCCTCCCCGGCTTGTTCGAGGTGTCCGGCGAAATTGCCCGCCACTCCGAAGCCGAACCAGTTCCGCAGCTCCGCGTCGTCGAGTTCGATCATGGTGTCAGGACCTCCGTACCGAGATAGGGCACCAGCGCGGCGGGCACCCGCACACTGCCGTCGGGCTGCTGATGGTTCTCCAGGATGGCGACCAGCCAGCGGGTGGTCGCCAGGGTGCCGTTGAGTGTCGCGGCGATCTGCGGCTTGCCGTCGTCGTCGCGGTAGCGGGTGGACAACCGGCGGGCCTGGAACGTCGAGCAGTTCGAGGTGGAGGTGAGTTCGCGGTAGGTCCCCTGAGTGGGCACCCAGGCCTCGCAGTCGTACTTGCGCGCAGCCGATGAGCCGAGATCGCCTGCGGCGACGTCGATCACACGGTAGGGCACCTCGATGGCGGCCAGCATCTCGCGCTGCCAGCCCAGCAGCCGCTGGTGTTCGGCCTCGGCGTCCTGCGGCTTGCAGTAGACGAATGCCTCGACCTTGTCGAACTGGTGCACGCGGATGATGCCCCGGGTGTCCTTGCCGTAACTCCCCGCCTCGCGGCGGAAGCACGACGACCACCCGGCATAACGCTTCGGGCCGTCGGACAGGTCCAGGATCTCGTCGGCGTGATAGCCCGCCAGCGGCACCTCGGAGGTGCCCACCAGGTACAGGTCGTCTTCCTCGAGCCGGTAGATCTCGTCGGCATGGGAACCGAGGAATCCGGTGCCTGCCATCACCTCCGGACGCACCAGCACCGGCGGGATCATCAGGGTGAAACCGTTGGCGGTCGCCAGCTTGACGGCGAGCTGCAGCAGGCCGAGCTGCAGCAGTGCACCCTGACCGGTCAGGAAGTAGAAGCGCGATCCCGACACCTTGGCGCCGCGCTCCATGTCGATCAGACCCAGCGCCTCACCGAGTTCCAGATGATCCTTGGGATCCGACAGGGAACCCGGCTCACCCACCACGTCCAGCACGACGAAATTGTCCTCACCGCCGGCGGGCACGCCGTCGACGATGACGTTGGCGACGGCCAGATGGGCGGCGGTGAAGACGGCCTCGGCGTCGGCCTGGGCGGCTTCGGCGGACTTGACGGCCTCGGCGAGTTCCTTCGCCCGCGCCAGCAGAGCGGGGCGTTCCTCCGGGGAGGCCTGGCCCACCGACTTGCTCGCCGCCTTCTGTTCGGCGCGCAGGTTGTCCGCGGCAGAGATGGCGGAACGGCGGGCGGTATCCGCTTCCAGCAGGGCGTCCACCAGGCCCGGATCCTCGCCACGGGCTCGTTGTGACGCGCGTACCCGGTCGGGTTCGTCACGCAGCAGCTTGAGGTCGATCACGGCAGCAACCCTACTGTGCCGCACGGCGCCGGCCGGGGCAGCATGCCACAACCACATAACTTTACAACTGCATCACTTGTCACAGCCCGTGACACGCCTGTCACAATAGAGCCGATGTTGGACGCACCCGAACACCCGGAGCCGTTCCTGCCCGACGGGACGGCTGAGCCGACCCAGCCGCAGCGACGCCTGGGTTGGTTGCGGGATGCGCAGCTCACCCCGACGCGGCGCGCCCTGCTCCTGACCGCCCTCGGCGGACTCATGATCGCCGGTGTCATCACCGTCCTGCCCGACACCGCGGCCGGTGGCCGGCTGGCCGGCCTGAGCTCGGGCGCCGGTGGACTGTCCCGCGTCAACAGCACATTCGACCACGCCTCCAGCGGCGCCTGCCTGAACTGGCCCGACCGGGTACCCGATGCCGCCAAGATCGTCGACTGCACCACCGAGCACCGGTTCGAGGTCGCCGAGGCAGTCGACCTGAAGGCCTTCCCCGGCACCGAGTACGGCCCCAACGCCGCGCCGCCGTCGCCGGCCCGTATCCAGCAGATCAGCCAGGAACAGTGCCAGAGCGCCGTCCAGCGCTACCTGGGCGACAAGTACGACCCGAACGGCCGGTTCGCGGTCAGCCTGCTCTGGTCCGGGGAGAAGGCATGGCGGCAGAACGGCGAACGCCGGATGCTGTGCGGCCTGCAGTTGCCCGGCGCCGACAATCAGCAGCAGGCCTTCCAGGGCAAGGTCGCCGCGGTGGACCAGTCCAAGGTGTGGCCGGCCGGAACCTGCCTGGGCATCGACCCCGCCACCAACCAGCCGACCGATGTACCGGTCGACTGCGCGAGCCCACACGCCCTCGAGGTCACCGGCGCGGTGAACCTCGCCGAGAAGTACCCCGCCGGCGTCCCGCCCGACCAGGAACAGGACTCCTACGTCAAGGACACCTGCGCCAAGGTCACCGATGACTACCTGGCGCCGCTGAAACTGCGCACCACCACGCTGACCCTGGTCTACAGCACCATCTCGCTGCCCAGCTGGCTGGCGGGCAGCCACCAGGTGTCCTGCAGTATCGGCACCACGCTGGGCAACGGCGGCTGGTCCACGCTGCTCAACAGCGCCAAGGGCGCCCTGATGATCAACGGCCGGCCCCCGGTCCCGCCGCCGGACATCCCCGACGAGCGGCTGAACATGCCGGCCATCCCGCTGCCGCCGATCGACCTGTCCCAGAACCAGTACTCGGGATCGTCTGACTCCAGCCAGTCCTCGCAGCAGACGCAGTCGACCCAGCAGACCCAGTCCAACCAGCACCTGCCCGGCCAGGCGAGCCAGACGCCCGCCACCCAGAGCACTCAGCCGTCGACGGCCGCGCCGGTGCCGCCGGGGAACACCTTCCTCAACGGTCCGCCGCCTCCCGACCAGGTCGGTGACCAGCCGGTACCGGCTGGTCCGCCACTGGACGGTCCGCCGCCCCCCGCGGACGCGCCCGCCGCACCCGCCCCGGCGGGTCCGGCTCCCGGCCCGGCAGAGCCGGTGCTGCCGCCCGCACCGGTGCAGTAATCGCGCGATGCCGGTACAGATGAACCGGAAACGGTTCGACGAACTGGTGTCGGATGCACTGGACCTCATCCCGCCGGAGCTGGCCGCCGCCGCCGACAACGTGGTCTTCCTGGTGGAGGGTCACCATCCCGAGGAGCCCGATCTGCTGGGCCTCTACGAGGGTGTCGCACTGACCGAACGCGACTCGTCCTACGGCGGCTATCTGCCGGACACCATCACCATCTACCGCGACGCCCTGCTGCAGATGTGCGAGTCCGAGCAGGAGGTGGTGGAAGAGGTGGCGATCACCCTGGTCCACGAGTTGGCCCACCACTTCGGTATCGACGACGACCGGCTGCACGAATTGGGCTGGGCCTGACGACGAAACGACGGGCGATCATCCCGCGTGGGAACCCACCGATGTCGGTGTGCAGTGCTAAGAACGGGTCATGAGCATCAGCGAGGAGCCGAAGGCGGAATCGCGCACGAGTGCTGAATGCCGGGAGTGCGCGGGCGGTCTCGCACACTGCCACGGCACGGTGATCCTGCACATCGGTCAGCGGGCCGAATGCACCGACGACTGCGGCGTCCCGGAGATCGCGCACACCCTGACCATCGACTGCGCAGTCCTCGGGTGCGGTTGCGCCGCGGATCAGCCCATCGGGTCGGGCACCGGGTCCTCGCGGGTGCGCTCCGCGTAGAACGGCGGGCTGAGCGCGCCCCACTGGACGCAACTCCACCGGCCGTCGGTGATCGGGCTGAGCACCACGCTCTCGGTGTTGGCCAGATGGTGATCGAGGGCGAACTTCCCGTCGACACCGGCCAGCACCGCAGCCACCAACCGGATCGCCGCGCCGTGGCTGACCACCACGATGTCGTGCTGCCAGTCGTGGTCGTCGAGGTGCCGCATCCGCAGCCTGGTGAGCACGGGGACGACGCGCTGAAGAACCTGTCTGCCACTCTCCCCGCCGGGCATGGCCGCGTCGATATCGCCCAGCTGCCAGCGTTCGTAGATCGCGTCGAACTGCGCGACGGCGGCCTCGTCGTTGCGGTCTTCCAGGTCGCCGACCTGGACCTCGTAGATATCGTCGAACTCGTGTGGTGTCAGGGTCAGGCCGGCCCCGATGTGTCCGGCCGTCTCCCTGGCCCGGGTGGCCACCGAATGGCCGACCAGGCCGACGGGGTGGCTCCAGTCGCGGGTGAACGTCTGCGCCTG
Source organism: Mycolicibacterium fluoranthenivorans (assembly GCF_011758805.1). NCBI lineage: Bacteria > Bacillati > Actinomycetota > Actinomycetes > Mycobacteriales > Mycobacteriaceae > Mycobacterium > Mycolicibacterium fluoranthenivorans. The sequence goes on from NZ_JAANOW010000001.1 coordinate 20,219, forward strand.
TTCGTGGCCGAGTTCGGTGAGCGCGGCACCGGGTGGGCGGGTGTCGAGGCGTCTTTCGACATTGCCGAACGACTGCCCGTGCCGCACCAGAACCAGCCGCCCGCTCACGATCGCTCCCCCCGTCGAAGTGCCGTCAACCACCGGGTCGCCTCGCGTGCCTTCTCCGATCCCGGCGGGTTCGCCCCGACCGCGGCGCCGGTCGGCCAGGAACCCAGATACCGGACATCGACGCAGCGCCGATACAGCGCCTTGAGCGCCTCGGCGACGGCGTCATCGGCGATATGCCCGACACAATCGAGGAAGAACTTGTAGGTACCCAATTCCGTTCGGGTGGGCCGTGATTCGATGCGGGTGAGGTCGATCCCGCGAATCGCGAACTCGGTCATGGCGGCCACCAGCGCGCCGGGTTCGTTGTCCAGGCTCAGCACCACCGAGGTGCGATCGGCGCCGGTGCGGGCGGGCGGCGGCCCGGGCGGGCCGGCCAGCACGAACCGGGTCCGGGCGTTCGGCTCGTCGACCACACCGGCGGCGAGCACCGACAGCCCGTAACGCTGCGCGGCCAGCGCCGTGCTGACCCCGGCGTCCGCGCGGCCGTCGGCGACATCCGCGGCGGCCGCGGCATTGGATTGGGTGGGAACCACCACCGCCTGCGGCAGTTCGGCGGCCAGCCACCGCCGAACCTGGGCGGCCGCGACCGGGAAGGCCGCGATGGTGGCGACATCAGGGGCGGCCACACCCGCCCGGGCCACGATGCTGAACGCGACGTCGAGGGTGTGCTCGGCGTAGATCTGCAGCGCCGATCCGGTGGCGAGGGCGTCGAGGGAGGGCAGCACCGACCCTTCGATGGAGTTCTCGATGGGCACGCAGGCATAGGACGCCGCGCCGGCGCGGACGGCTTCCAGCGCTGCGGGCGGGCTGTCACACGGCACCGGCGTGAAATCGCCACCACCGCCGGGGACCAGCGCACCGGCCGCCATCTGCAGCAATGCCGCCTCGGTGAACGTTCCCTCCGGTCCGAGATAGGCGATGCGCGGCACGGCTCCAACCCTAGTGGCTCACCGCGGCGGCTCAGGTACGCCGAGAGGAAAACCTTGCGCCGCCCTCAGTCGTATAGTTAAGTAAGGCTTACCTCACTAATCGGAAGGCGGTCAGATGACGACTGTGGTGGCGGCACCGACAACGGCAGAGCGGATCCGCAGCGCCTGCGCCCGGGCCGGCGGCGCGATGCTGGCGGTCGACGGGCTCGAACCGGTCGCCACTCCCGTGCACCACTTGCTCGCCGACGGCTCGTTCGCGGTCACCATCCCCACCGATGGCCCGCTGGCCGGCTCGCTGGTGTCCGCCGGCGCGGGCGGCCTGCAGGCCGTGCTGGAAATGACCGATTACGCGCCGCTGCCGCTCCGCGAACCGGTGCGCTCGCTGGTGTGGATCCGCGGCCGGTTGTTCACCGTGCCCGCCGGCGAGATCCCGGGCGTGCTCGATCTAGTCGCCACCGAACACCCCAATCCCGCTCTGCTGCAGGTGAACACCGAAGGCTCCGCGGGATACGAGACCGCGTACGCGCTGGTTCGCCTGGAGATCGAATCCGTGGTGGTCGCCGACTCGACCGGCGCCGAGTCGGTGGGTGTGGGCGCCTTGCTGGAGGCACTGCCCGACCCGTTCTGCGGCCTGGAGTCGGGCTGGCTGCGCCACCTGGAGTCGGCGCACCGCGATGTCGTGGAACGCCTGTCGGCGCGCCTGCCGATGACCCTGCGCAGCGGCCGGGTCCGGCCCCTGGGCCTGGACCGCTACGGCGTCCAGCTGCGCGTCGAGGACGAGTCCGGTGACCACGATGTGCGGCTGCCGTTCGCCAAACCGGTCGACGACGTCACCGGGCTGAGCCAGGCCATCCGCGTGCTGATGGGCTGCCCGTTCCTCAACGGGCTACGCGCGCGCCGAATCTGAGCACACCGCCGCGACGGTTACCGTGTCTGCGGTGACCTCAGGACTGGACCCAGCGGCCGAACTTCCCCGGCGCACGCTGCGCATCGAGGTCCTCGTCGTCCTTGCGGTCACCTTCGGCCTGAGCGCCTACACCGCGCTGCTCGATCTCATCGAAGCGGTCCTGCTCGGCCTGTCCGGCCGCCATGTCGCGCTGAACCAGCGCCGGTCCCCCTTCGACCTGATCGACTTCGGCCTCAACATGGCCGGTGTCTTCCAGCTGCTCGCCTGGGGCGCGCTGGGCCTGTACCTGCTGTGGCGCAGCGGCTTCGGGCCGAGAAGCATCGGGCTCGGCCGGATCCGCTGGCATCCCGACGTGACCGGCGGCCTGGCCCTGGCCGCGCTCATCGGGCTGCCGGGGCTCGGGTTGTATGTCGCCGCACGGGCGCTGGGCCTGAGCGCCGCCGTCGAACCCGCCCAGCTCTACGACACGTGGTGGCGCATCCCCGTACTGCTGGCGCTCGCATTCGCCAACGGCTGGGCCGAAGAGATCATCGTGGTCGCCTTCCTGATCACCAGGTTGCGTCAGCTTCAGGTCAACCCCATGGCGGCGCTGGCCGTCTCCGCCGTCCTACGCGGGACGTATCACCTGTACCAGGGCTACAGCGCCGGGCTGGGCAATGTGGTGATGGGGCTCGTGTTCGGTTACGTCTGGATGCGCACCGGCAGGCTGTGGCCGCTGATCGTCGCGCACGGCTTGATCGACACGGTGGCGTTCGTCGGCTACTCACTGGCCGCCGGCCACTTGAGCTGGCTGGGCTGAATATGCGGCCGCGACCCGTACATTCGCAGTGGTGAACGACGACCGGCCGCCCGGACCGGAACCGCTGCCGCCGAGGCCGCGGCCACCCCGGCGCGAGCCGTCTCAGGTCATCCGCCGCGACCCCGGCCATCGGCCGCCGCCCGCCTGGCCTCCCGCTCCGCCGACACCGCCACCACCGGCACCCCGGCGGCCGACACCCCCACCGCCGCCGGTCCGTCGTCCGGCGCCACCGCCACCGCCCTCAGCCAAGAGGCAGACCGCACCGCCGCCGCCGCCGGCCCGGCCACGCCGCCGCGGCCGGTTCCGGCGGGCCGCCGCACTTCTCATGGCGCTGATACTGACCGTGCTGGCCGCCGGCGTCGGCGGTGCGGCCTGGTTCGACACCACGCTGCACCGGATTCCCGCACTGACGGATTACCCGGACCGGCCGAGCGCCGGCAAGGGCGTCACCTGGCTGCTGGTGGGTTCCGACAGCCGCCAGAATCTGTCCCCGGAGCAACAGGCCGAGCTCGCGACGGGCGGCGATATCGGCAACGGCAGAACCGACACGATCCTGCTGGTCCACATCGGCGGGTGGGCGTCCGGCGTGCCCACCACCATGGTGTCGCTACCTCGCGACTCCTATGTCGACATCCCCGGCCACGGCCAGGACAAGATCAACGCCGCATTCGCGATCGGCGGCGCACCGCTGTTGACCCAGACCGTGGAACAGGCCACCGGGCTGCACCTGGATCACTACGCCGAGGTGGGCTTCGACGGATTCGCCGAACTCGTCGACGCCGTCGGCGGGGTGACCATGTGCCCGACCGAGCCGATCAGCGACCCACTGGCCGGTATCGATCTCCCCGCGGGCTGCCAGGAGCTCGACGGCCGCAGCGCGCTCGGCTTCGTCCGTACCCGGGCCACGCCCCGCGCCGACCTGGACCGGATGCTGCACCAGCGCGCCTTCATGTCGGCCCTGCTGCATCGGGCGGCCAGCCCGGCGGTATTGCTCAACCCACTGCGCTGGTACCCGATGGGGCACGCCGTCGGCGGGGCACTCACCGTGGATCAGGGCGGCCATGTCTGGGATCTCGCCCGGCTGGGCTGGGCGCTGCACGGGGATACCGTGACCACGACGGTGCCCATCGGCGACTTCACCAACAGCGACTCGGGCTCGGTGGTGATCTGGGACCACGAGGCGGCCGGCCGGCTGTTCGCCGCACTCGCCGCCGACACCCCGGTCCCCGCGGACGTTCTCAACACGGTTGAGTGAACGCCCCAGACGGCCTCAGCAAACTTTTTCGGTTATCGATCGACCCCCCTAACTGGAGTCACTCCAGTTAGGAAACGCTAACCTGAATAAGGGTCACCTTTGCTGACAAGCCCTCTGACCTGCACTATTGTCGTTCCCATGAACGACGCGACCCCACTCGACACCAAATTCAACACCCTCCTGCGGGAGCAGATCCGCAGCGAATTCACCGCGTCGCAGCAATACATCGCCGTTGCCGTGTACTGCGACGGATCCGACCTGCCTCAGCTCGCCGCGCACTTCTATGCCCAGTCCGTGGAAGAGCGCAACCACGCGATGATGCTGGTGCAGTACCTGCTCGACCGCGACCTGGACGTCGAGATCCCGGGCGTCGACGCGGTGCAGAACTCCTTCGACACCCCGGCCCAGGCGCTGCGGTTGGCCCTCGAGCAGGAGCGCACGGTCACCGAGCAGATCACCCGACTGGCCAGCGTCGCCCGCGAAGAGGGCGATTACCTCGGCGAACAGTTCATGCAGTGGTTCCTGAAGGAGCAGATCGAGGAGGTCGCCACCGTCTCGTCGCTGGTCCGCATCGCCGAACGCGCCGGCGCCAACCTGTTCCACCTGGAGGACTTCGTCGCCCGCGAACTCACCCGCGGCGGCACCGACCCGAGCGCCCCCAAGGCCGCCGGCGGAAGTCTCTGATCTAGTCCCGCCCCACCCCGGTCAACCCGTTTTGCAGCCAGTCCTTGGTGCGGCCGGGGTGGTTGGTGGCAACCCAGCCGACCCCGACGTCACGGCAGTACCGGACATCCTCGTAATGGTCGACGGTCCAGCAGTACAGCGCGCGGCCCTGCGCGGCCGCGCGGTCCACCAGTTCGGGGTGGTCCCGCAGAGTGGCGATGGACGGCCCCACCGCCGTGGCACCCACCGTGGTGGCCGCACTGCCGCCCAGATAGCGCGACGTCTCGCCCAACAGCACGGTGGGCAGCATCGGCGCCGCACGACGGATCCGCCACACCGCCGCCGCCGAGAACGACATGACCACGGCGCGGGCCAGATCCGCTGACGGCGGCGCGGCGATCCCGTACCGGTGCAGCAGCGCCAGCACCTTGCTCTCGACAAGGGCGCCGTAGCGCACCGGGTGTTTGGTCTCGATGAAGATCTTCACCGGCCGCTTCCAGTCCAGCACCAGCGTGAGCAAGGCGTCCAGCGTCAGCAACCCGGTATCGCCGGACGCACCGCTCGCACGCCAGCCGGCGTGCCAGGAACCGTAGTCCAGCTCCCGCAACTGGGCCAGCGTCATCTCGCTGACCAGACCGGTTCCGTCGGAGGTGCGGTCGACCCGGCGGTCATGCACGCACACCAGGTGCCCGTCCCTGGTCAGCCGGACATCGCACTCGACGCCATCGGCACCTTCTTGCAATGCCAGCTGATACGCGGCGATGGTGTGCTCCGGACGTTCGGCGGAGGCACCCCGGTGCGCGACGACGAAGGGGTCGCGCACGGCCGGGGAGGCCGATATCGGTTCCGATCCGGCCGGCCCAGTGGCGCCGGCGTCGCCCGCGGTCATACGGCTATGCTGCCGGGTTTTGGTCTTCGGCCTCAACCGCTGGCGCGGATTCGGCGGATTCCTCTTCGGGTTCCTCTTCGGATCGGCCCGCGCCGGGCACCGTCGCGACCATCACCCAGCGCTTGACCGGGCGATCGACGGGCCTGCGCTCGAAGCCCTGGAAGACCTCCAGCACCAGCACCACCGTCGCGAGCGCCAGTAGATAGGCGATCGTGGTGGTGACCGTGTTGTTCGCGATGCCCTGGGCGTCGCTGGCGAAACTGGTGGCGATCGAGAACACCGACACCACCGTGCTGAGCACCCACGCAATCCACCATGCGGTGATCCGCAGGCCGGTACGGCCCTCGGCGCGGGCGAGTTCGATGAGGTAGACCGGCGCCCAGATCAGGTTGACCAGCGGGATCAGACATCCCGCCCACAGCTGCCACTTCGACCGCGGATCGTCGCGGCCGTGGTGCGCGAACACCGCGGCCCGGCGGGCGATGAGCCAATTGGTGAGCACCACCGCCGTCACCACCATCGCGAATGCCGCCAGCACGCTGGCCACCACCCCGCCCCAGGTCACCACCGCCGCGAGTAGGGGGTTCAGCAGCACCGTGCGGTTGATCAACAGCAGGGCGTATCGCGCGATGTGCATCAGCACCGCGAAGCCCAGGAGGGCCATGGCGGTGATGAGGGTGGCGCGGACCATCGTGGCCGACGGCCCACTGCGGGCCCCGGCACCGGTCGTGGTGTCGACGGTGTGCTCGCCGGCCGGGTCGTACAGGCTCCAGCGCGGAATGCTCGCGTAACGCGGAGTGGGCCCCAGGGGCCGGCGGGGCTGCCGGGGTGGCGGCGCCGCACCGGGGCGCACCGCGATCCATTTGAAACCCTGTGGGAGTGGACCGGGCTGCGGCCGGTTTGAGGCAGCTGCCGGGGCGCCCCACCGCCGATCCGGAGGACCTTGCGGCGGCGGCGCCGACGGCAGCGCACCGGGCGCCAGCAGGGTGCCTCGGCATCGCGGGCACCAGACCCGCTGGCGGTCACGGACGTTCCACCGCGTCCCGCACTGAGCGCAGACCTGAATCACGCCGACCAGCCTACGGCGTGCTCAGACCGTGCCGACGGAACCGCCGTCCGGCCCCTCCGGCGCCGTCACCGGCCGGCCGGCCTGTGCCCACGCCAGCATCCCGCCGGTCACGTTGATGGGTTCGAATCCGTTGCGGGCCAGATACTGGGCAACGCGCAGCGAGCGGCCGCCGGCATGGCACATCACGTAGAGCGTCGCGTCCCGGTCGATCTCGTCGATCCGGGCCGGGACGTCGCCCATCGGGATGTGCTGCGCGCCGGCGACATGTCCGCGCTGCCACTCGTCGTCCTCGCGGACATCGAGCAGGACCACAGAATCGTCGAACGTCAGCGGAACGTCGGTCACGTCGGCATGCGCCACGTCGATGTCAGACATGAGCACACATTCTCGCCGGTCCGTCGGGGCGTGCCTGGCAGTGGGTCATACGGTTCCATGCCGACATGTGGCTGCCTCGAGCCAGCAATGAACGGGCTATCCACAGTTTCCACAGGTTCATCCACAGGCACTGGGTGCCACAGAACCCCCGAATGCGTGCGAATCCGCCGATCGGCTGTGGATAACCTGAGCCCGAAACACGCCGCGATCAACAAGGGCGGGCGTGAGCTGAGCGAAAAAGATCGCTGAGCTAACTTTCACGTCCGGTCAATTAGGCCGGGTTCAGATCAGCGTGATCATTCCCCTCGGGGCACAATCTCAAACACGGGTGCCGATTTCGCCCGTGGCGGAACAAGGCTTATGATCACGGTCACAACAGCTGTGTGACAGATCTCACTGGGGGATATTTCGATCGTGCAGGTCAGGAGCTTGTGATGGCAGCGCACCCACTGGGCCACGGGGCAGCCGTGCCCCCGTCCGACTGGCAGGGCCCGGCACGGATGTACGGCAACCAGGCCATGGCCTGTCTGCGCGCCGGCGTGATCGCGCTGGTCCTTCTCGCAGTCCTCGCACTCATCGTATTGACCTGACCGCGGCCGCTCTTATTCCCCGTGTGCGCTGACGGCACACGTCCTTGCGGTGCCAGCCGTCATGAGGCAAGGATGGACTCTGAGCTTGTTGTCGCGATACGCCTGCCATATCCGATGCCGAACTCCACCGCCGATCCAGACGGATCACATGACTAGGAAGGAAGCCAGTGGCTGAATACACCCTCCCAGAGCTTGACTACGACTACAGCGCCCTGGAACCCCACATTTCCGGACAGATCAACGAGATCCACCACAGCAAGCACCATGCGACCTACGTCAAAGGTCTGAACGACGCGCTGTCCAAGCTCGAGGAAGCCCGCGCCAAGGACGATCAGTCGGCCATCTTCCTGAACGAGAAGAACCTGGCGTTCCACCTCGGCGGTCACGTCAACCACAGCATCTGGTGGAAGAACCTCTCCCCCAACGGTGGCGACAAGCCCACCGGCGAGCTCGCGCAGGCGATCGACGACCAGTTCGGTTCGTTCGACAAGTTCCGCGCGCAGTTCACCGCGGCGGCCAACGGCCTGCAGGGCTCGGGCTGGGCCGTGCTGGGCTACGACAGCCTGGGCGACCGCCTGCTGACCTTCCAGCTGTACGACCAGCAGGCCAACGTGCCGCTGGGCATCATCCCGCTGCTCCAGGTCGACATGTGGGAGCACGCGTACTACCTGCAGTACAAGAACGTGAAGGCCGACTATGTGACCGCGTTCTGGAACGTCGTCAACTGGGCCGACGTGCAGGACCGGTTCGCCAAGGCGACCACCAAGACCGGCGGCCTCATCTTCGGCTGAGCTGCCCCGCACCCCCCACGGGACCCCGCACGCGACGAGCGTGCGGGGTCCCTTGCGTTGCGTACCGGTTCGCCTCTGGCACTCGTGTCCTCTTGCGTGCTAGCCACTTCCTGCCTCATTCTGTCCGGATCGACCCACAGCAGTGTCGCCAGCGTTCCAGCACTGTCGGGAGGCCAGATGGATACCGGACCCCAACAAGCGGTGGAGATTGCCCCGTTCCACACCGGTGGTTCCCTCAAAGGATTCGTGGTGTCCGGCCGTTGGCCCGACTCGACCAAAGAGTGGGCGCAGCTGCTGATGGTTGCCGTCCGGGTTGCATCGTTGCCCGGATTACTCTCCACTACAACAATTTTCGGTGTCCGCGAGGAGCTTCCGGACGAGCCCGCACCGGGTACGGTCGGCCTGGTACTCGCCGAGGGGCCAGTGGTCGGTGAATCTGCCGTTCCCCCTGGCTTTTTCGCCTCCCGTCAGCCGCCGGCCCTGTTGATGCTGCACCCGCCGTCGGAAACCACTCCATCACTGCCCGAATGCACCGGTGCGGCTTCGGGTTGCGTGCTGCTGCCGGGTCTGCCACACCTCGGCCTGGAGCACCGGGCCGCCTGGGTGGAAGCGGAGTCCGACGGGACCATCACGTCGATGATCAGCCGCGTGGGAGTCGACCCGATCAGCCATCCGGATACTGCGATCCTGGCGATGCTGCTTGCCGCATAAGGCTTTTCGCACGCCGTCGGAATAAAGTGCGGGCACCCGAACTCGGCTGCCGAGCTGGCGCGGTCACCCGCGGGCGGTTATCGTCGGTGGCATCAGCGAAGGGGAGTAGCCCCCAATCGCCGTGTCGACATACTGGCGAAAGCCCGGCCGGCGAACCGCACCTGAGCTTGCAGGGGTGGTGGGCGAGACCTTCGACCGAATGTCCGGTGCAGCTGCACGCAGCCCGCCGGCGCCGTGTCGAAAGGTCGTCGTCGTGCTCAGTGCCGCACTCGTCAGTCTCGGGGTGGTGTTCGTCGCCGAACTGGGTGACAAGTCCCAATTGATCACCATGACCTACGCGTTGCGGCACCGCTGGTGGGTGGTGCTCTCCGGCGTCGGCATCGCCGCCTTCCTGGTGCACGGTCTCTCCGTCACCATCGGCCACTTCCTGGGCCTGACCCTGCCGCAACGGCCTATCGCGTTCGCGGCAGCCATCGCCTTCCTCCTGTTCGCCGCGTGGACCTGGCGCGACAGCCGTGCCAAAGACGACGACACCCAGGAAGTCCGGGTCGCCGAGCCGCGGTTCATCGTGTTCGCCGTCGTCTCCTCCTTCGTGCTCGCCGAACTCGGCGACAAGACGATGCTGGCGACGGTGGCGCTGGCCAGCGACCACAACTGGGCCGGCGTGTGGATCGGGGCCACCATCGGGATGGTGGCCGCCGACGGTGTCGCGATCGCGGCGGGCGCACTGCTGCACCGACGGCTGCCCGAGCGCTTCCTGCACGGCATGGCTGCGGTGATCTTCGCCCTGTTCGGCTTCTGGCTGCTGTTCGACAACGCGCTCGGCCTGCGCTGGCTGGCGGTCGCGGTCACCGGCACCGTGGCGGTCACGGCCATCGGTACCGCGGCGGTGCGCTACCGGCGCACACGCGTGGTTTCCGCTGCCGAAAGCGGCTCCGCGCCACTGGATTCGTCGCCCGAACGCCACTGAACGACTACTGGCTACTGCCCCTCGCCCCGATCGCCTCCGAGATCGGCCGTGGCGCCCGCATATTCACGTGGCCATAAGCCGACCTACGCAGGGGGCTAACCATATTTCGCCAGCGCGCACAGCAAATCCGAGTTCCCGCTTTGCTGCGGGTAGCACTCCCGGCTGGGCGCACACCATGGGCAAGCTGTGACAATCCGTCCCGGTGTGCCGATACGGGCAAAACAACGCATACGTCATTTTTTCGTTCGCCGGACCGGCGGTCCTGGGTTTTCAAAACTCCCTGAGATGCTGCTGGGGGGCCCCGCGGAGTATGCTGCGCGAGTGGGTTGAGACTTTTCAGTGGTTTGCACTTGGTTGTGGCGATAAGTCTCGCTACGATGATCAGCAAATACGAGACTAACGTGCACCGCTCGTGAGTTATGTGGAGGAAAGTAGATGAGCAAGACGTTCGCCGCCCGGCTAAACCGGTTGTTCGAGACGGTTTACCCGCCAGGGCGCGGTCCGCACACATCTGCTGAGGTCATCGGCGCGTTGAAGGCTGAAGGCGTCACGATGTCGGCTCCTTACCTGTCGCAGCTTCGTTCGGGCAACCGCACGAATCCCTCGGTCACGACGATGGCCGCGCTGGCCAACTTCTTCCGGATCAAGCCGGCGTACTTCACCGATGACGAGTACTACGAGAAGCTCGACAAAGAGCTGAGCTGGCTGGCCAACATGCGCGACGAAGGTGTGCGCCGCATCGCCGCCCGCACCGTCGGGCTCTCCCCCGAGTCGCAGCAGGATCTCGCCCTCAAGGCCGACGAGCTGCGCCGCAAGGAGAACCTCGACAGCTGACCCGGCTGCGGCCCGGTCCACGAGAACGTCACCACACGGTGTCATCGCGCGTCTAACGCGCGGTGGCACCGTGTGTGCGTTCGAGGTCGCAGTACTGCTCGGCGATCGCCAGAATCCACTCCCGATCCGAGAACGTCGGAGGCTGACGCAGCCAGTTGAGCCCGGGAAACTCCCGGTTGGCGGCGTCACGGTCTGCACCGCGCCCGTCGTAGATCCACTGCGCGATGCCCCTGGCTTGTTCGGTGGCCGGCACCGGCGGACCCTCCAGCTCGGCGATGTCCACGAATTCGTCGGGATCGTCGTCGTGGTCGTCAGCCAGCTGCCGCGCCGCCGATCCGTGGGCCTGGACGCGCCGGCGGACGGTCTCGGCCGCGGTGGCTTCCAGATACAGCGAGTCGGAGATCAGGGACATCTGTTCGGCCACCCGGAACAGCAGGGGCCCCCGCGGGCGCACACCGATACCCACATCCGGGTGCCGGGCACTGAGCTCGGCCAGCAGTGGCGAAACCGTGCGCAGTTCACGTCGGGCTCCGAACCAGTCCTCGATACTCGGCAACAGGGATCCGCCTGCGACCACCAGCATGGCGCACCCGAGCAGCGTCGCCGCAGATCCGACCCCGAGCAGGTCGGTGTTACCGAGGGCCCGGAGCAGGAAGAAGGCACTGGCCAGGATGATCAGCACGATTCCGATGCTGAACACGAACAGCGCGCGCCCGCGCCGGGTGCGGTTGGAGTGCCGTACACCCGCCCATGCCACCAGCGTCAGCGCCAACAACACGTAGAGCATCGGCAGCAGCCACGCCGACCAGCCGCCCGCCGAGCCCAGGTTGCGGCGCAGGTACTCCTGCGGCGCCATCTCCGGCTCCTGCCCCGAGACGAAGAACCCGACCATCGTGCCCACCGCGATGGCGAGCGCCACCAGGTACTGCGCGATGGCAATCCGCCGGATCGTCACCGGCTTACGGTCCGAGGCCACCGTGGTGATCATGACGCAGCTGCCCGCCGCACAGGAGATCAGCGCCACCTGGCTGAGCGCGACGGCGATATTGGGCCAGTGCAACGCCGTGTCGATCAGCAGGGTCAGCGGCTGCCAGTTCAGGGCCGCGACGGTGCCCAGACTGCCCAGCGCCAGGATCATGGCGCTGCTGACCAGGGATTGCTTGTTGACCAGAGCCCATCCGATACGCAAGCCGGTCGCCAGTCCGAGGAGACCGGCGATCACCCAGACGATCAACCAAATGCCTCTCCGAGCCGCACCTGCACAATCGACGATCGATCGGACGGCAGCCGGCCGAGACGGTAGATCAGCAGTGCGGCGAAATCCTCCGCCTCCTGCTCGGCGTCCTCGCCGGCAGGTCCCATGCAACCGGTCCGCTGGTTGAGCATGTAGCCGATGAGGTCAGATCCGGCCAGTTCCATGGTTCCGCGGGCCGCCTCCACCACGGAGATGCCGTCATGCCCCAGCACGAGGTGGCCGAGCTCGTGGGCCAGGGTGCGGTCCCAGGCAGGCAACCCTTTTTGGATCAGAAACACGTCGTGGTCAGCGTACTGACGCCATTGTCCACAGACACCGGCCGGCAGATCCGCCATCTTCAGTTCGATCGGGCGGCCGCGGTCGGCACTGACTGCCTCGACCAACCGTGGCAGGGACACCTCTCCCTTCCGCGGGGCAAGATCCAGTACGGCACTGACAGCCCTGGTCACACTGCGACTAGCAGGCATTTCGACCTCCTTCCGGTACTTTCCACTATGGCGGTGCAGCGCCGCGTAGGCGAGCACTTCCGGTCAACTCGTGAACCGCGCCGACCGGGCCGATCGCGAGGCGAGCGCCGACCGGGCCTGGCGGTACCCAATGATCCCACCCGCTCCCGTCAGCAACATGATCCCCGCGAAACCGGGAGCGGCAACCGCAACCACCTGCGAGGTGCCGGCTGTGCGCAGGTATTCGCCGTATCCCACCCGGTAGGAGGCCGGCACCACAGGATTGTCGACGGCCTGAATCGGTGACCGCGGTGGTTCTGAGGGAGAGCGCGGAGCGCTCGGGGCCCGCGGCGCGGCAGGGGGCGGGGCTCCGGATCCCCCGGCCGCCGCTCCGCCGCCGCCACCGCCCGCCGCCGGTGGCACGACGATCTGTGGCACCGACACCGGTGGCAGCGGCACGCCGGCGGCCAACCCAGGCAAGATATCGACCACATCGGGAAGGGCGGGCACCACCGGAACTTCACCGTTGGGGGTCCACTGGGGGGCCGGTGCGGGCAGTCGCATCACCGGGGGCCGCGACGGACGTCCGGACGGCGGTTTCGGGGCCCCGCTGCCGACCCCGCCGTTCCCGTTACCCGGGGAGACCACGACCGGTTTGGGCCACCACCAGGGCAGGCAGTGGTGGCCGTTCTCATCGCAATCGTCCGGATCGTCCGGGTCCTCGGGATCGTCCGGGTTCTCGGGATCCAGCCCAGGGTCCGGCGGATCCGCGACCGTCGACGGCAAGGTGGAGCCCAGGGGCGGCTGGGCGGTGACCGGCGGGAGCGCCGGAGGCGACGCACCCGCTCCGGTGTTTCGTTCGCCGGCGGCTCCCGAAGACGCGCCGCCCGGGCCGCGATCGACGGTCTCGGATTGTTTGCTGGAAGTGCCGCCTCTGGTGCTTTCCCCAGCATCCGAGGGCGCCGCGTCCCGGCCGTTCCCGATGACCACCCGGGGGGGCTGCGGGTGCCGCCCGGGCCGGTCGGGACGACTGCTCCCCGTGCCGTCGACGGCAGTCGGCCCCGCCGCGTCCGAGGGGGCGTCGCCGATGGTGCCGCCGGTCGTCCCCGCACCGCCTGCACCATCGGTTTCGTCCGGGTTGGCAAACGCCAGTGCGCCGCCGGCACCACCGACGAACAGGCCGGAAACCATCAGACAGGCTGCCGCCGCGACTCGCACCCGCGACACCACGTCGTCACCACCCCTCACGGCACCGCACTGTGTGGCGGCAGAAATTTACCCGATTGTCGCACACCGGGGTCAAATTGTTTGCTGAGAGACCAAATGTGCTACCACCAGAGGACACCGGCGGCCGATGCATGTTACGGGCGATAGTGTTGGCCACACTGCCGTCCTGCGACCGCGGTAGTCGATGAGATATTGGGAGGCAACGCCGATGGGCCTGTTCACGCGACGCAAGAGCCGGGCGATCCGCCGGGCTGAGGCCCGCGCCATCAAGCGCTCCATCAAGACAAAGGCCAAGCTGGAGGCCAAACTCGCGGCCAAGAACGACGCCCGCCGCGTCAAAGCCGATCGCAAGGAGCAGTCCCGGGCGCTCAAGTCCCAGATCAAGGCCCAACGAGACAGCGATCGCACAGCACTCAAAGTTGCTGAAACGCAGCTCAAGGCCGCCCGTGAGGGCAAGTTGCTCTCACCCAGCAGGATTCGCCGGACATTGACGGTGTCACGCCTGCTCGCGCCGATTCTCGTGCCGCTGGCCTATCGCGTCGCGGTGACCGCACGGGGCTTGATCGACCAGCGCCGCGCCGATCGCCTTGGCGTTCCGCTGAGCCAGCTCGGCCAGTTCTCCGGGCACGGTGCGGCCCTGTCAGCGCGGATCGCCGGTGCCGAGCAGACGCTGCGGCAGGTGGCCGCCAAGAAGCCCAAGGACGCCGAGACCAAACAGTTCGTCACGGCGATCACCGACCGGCTGACCGACCTGTCCGCCGCGGTCACCGCCGCCGAGAACATGCCTTCGGAGCGCCGCCGCGCGGCACACGCCGCCATCGCCGCCCAACTCGACGGTGTCGACGCCGACCTTCTGGCGCGCCTCGGACTCGGCTGAGACACCCATGACCGCCGCATCACCCCGTCGCCCTGCGCTTCTGCGCGGTGGTGCCGTCGGGGCGCTGACGGCGGCCTTGGCCCTGGCCGCGCACGGAGCCGCGTCCGGCATGTTCCCCGCGGGCGCGGCAACCGCCCAGCTCCTGGTCCTGGCCGGTGCGGTGGGAGCGGTGGCGTCCACCGCCCGCAGGGGCTTCTGGCCCCTGCTGACGGTGCTGGCGGCCGGTCAGGCGCTCGGCCATCACCTGCTCGGCGTCGGGGATCACCCGCACGCCTGGGCGCACCCCCTGACGATGCTGGCCGCTCACCTCGCCGCGGTGCTGGCGGGGGCACTTCTGATCGGGGCGGGTGAACGGCTGTGCGCCGCACTGTCGCGCGCCGTCGCGGCCATCGCAGGCCCGGTATCGCTACCCGTGGCGCCTACCACCTTGACCTATCGCGCCGAGGGCCAACCGCTGCACTCGGTTTCGTTGTTGCGGTCATCGATATCGCATCGAGGTCCGCCGGTCCCGGCTTGACCGCCGACCCCCGACCCGCACCCCAGAAAGCCGACAACAGAATGCGATTCACCCACCGGGCGCCCGCGCGCGCCCTCCTCACGCTGGCCGCGGCCGGCGCAGCGCTCATCACCGCCGCACCGGCATCCGCGCACGTCCACGTCGACGCCGACGACGCCCATCCGGGCGACTCCGCCGTACTCACTTTCCGGGTGCCCGGCGAGTCCGAAAAAGGCGCCCTGACAACGGAATTCAGCGTGACCCTGCCGAACGTCGCCTCGGCCCGCACCGAATTGATGCCCGGCTGGACCGCACGCCTGGACCGCGACACCGCGGCAGGCACGGTCCGGTCGGTCACCTGGACGGCCGCACCCACGGTCGGCATCGCACCCGATCAGTTCGGATTGTTCAAGATCTCGGTGACCCTGCCCAAACAGGACACGGTCAGCTTCCCCGCCACCCAGACCTATTCCGACGGGACCGTCGTGCACTGGGATCAGGCCCCGCTGCCCGGCGGCGGGGAACCCGAGTACCCCGCGCCGGAGTTGTTCCTGACGGGCGAGCCCGAGCCCGCCCACACGCCGGCGCCCCCCACGGTGGCGGCGGCGCCCGCGGTGGACGCGCAACCGGTCAGCCGGGCCGACAACGGCGCACGCTGGCTGGCCGGCGGCGCCTTGGCCTTGGCCGCGGTCGCCGTGGCCACCGCGCTCATCGGGCGACGACGGGCATGAGACTGCGCCTGCTGGCCGCGCTCGGCGCTGTCCTCGCGATGGCCGCGCTGGCCGGAGCCGGCGTGGCCTCGGCGCACGCGGTGCGGGTATCCAGCGACCCGGCCCCCGATGCCGTGCTCACCGAAGGACCGGCCCGGATCACCGCCACGTTCAACGAGCAGCTCCAGACGGCGTTCGCCTCGATGACGCTGGTCGGACCGGACGGCAATCTGTGGTCGACGGGCGAGGCCAGGGTGCAGGGCCCGGCGGTTCAGGTCGATCTGCGACCGCTCGGCCCGGCCGGCATCTACACCGCCAACTACCGGGTGACCTCCGCCGACGGGCACGTGGTGAACGGCTCATGGTCGTTCCGGCTCTCCGTGGCGGGTGCCGGCACCCCGGGCCCACCCGTCGCCGCACCGGCAGCCGCGGATGGGGAGATCCCCGTCTGGCCCTTCGCCGTCCTCGCCGTGGCGATCGTGGGCGCGGGCGTGTGGTGGAGCCGGCGCCGGCAGACGTGAGGCGAATGCTCGGGGGCCTGGCGGCGCTGGTGGTCGGACTCCTCCTGGCCTGGGCGTTGACCTACCCGCAGGTGGCGGTCGGCGTCACCGTGACCCGGGCCGCGGCCGACGTGGCCGCGGTGGTGGTGCTCGGCTTGGCGTTGGTGCCGATGCTGGACGTCCCGCGCTACCGCGACGAACTGGCCACGCGCAGCGCCGCGGCGTTGACGGTCGCCGCGGCGTTGTGGCTGGTCGCGGAGGTGGCCCGGCTGTGCACCGCCGCCGCAGCCACCGCGGCCGTGCCGCTGAGCACCCTCGGGGTCCGGACCACCGTCGAATACGCGATATCGACGGTGGCCGGCCGGGCCGACCTGATCAGCGTGTTGGCCGCGGCGCTGGTGGGCGCCCTGACCATCTGGTGGCGGACACCCACCGTCGGGGTCGCGGTCGCCGGAATCGCCGCGATCGGCACCACCTCGCGCACGCTGGCCGGCCATCTCTCCGAGAACGCGTTCGGCGGGATCGCGGTCACCCTGCACGCCCTTGCCGCGGCCGTCTGGTGCGGCCTGCTGGCGGCACTGGTGCTCACCGTCGGTCATCGCGGCCAGTGGGCTCGCGTGCTGCCACGGTTCTCGGCGCTGTCCCTGTGGAGTGTGGTGGTGCTGCTGGTGGGCGGGATCGGCAGTGCCGTGGTGACACTCGACGCGCCCACTCAGTTGTGGAGCACCGGCTACGGGCGGCTGGTCTTGGCCAAGGTGCTGTTCACCGCCGCGCTCCTGGGCCTGGCCTGGCACAACCGGACCGATTGGCTGCCGTCGGCTCGGGGACATCGGGTGACGGCGGCCACCTCCAGCCGGCGGTCCTACACCGAGTTGGCTCTCATGACCGTGGCCCTGACGCTTGCTGCCGCGCTGGCGGTCACCGGCTAGCGATTACCCGACTGGCATGATGGAACCACTGTCTGTGCCACAGCGAAGGAGCGCCCCACATGGCCGACGAGCCGGACCGGCCCGACGAGACACCGAGTGAGCAGCCACCGGTTCCGCCTGCGAAGAAGGCACCGGTCAAGAAAGCCCCGGCGAAGAAGGCTCCTGTGAAGAAGGCCACCCCGGCCAAGAAGGCAGCCCCGGTCAAGAAGGTCGCGCCCGCCAAGAAGGCCACCCCGGCCAAGAAAGTGCCCCCGCCGCCCGCGGCTCCGAAGCCCGTCCCGGCCGAGCCGCTGTCACCGGCCAAAGAAGTTGCCGCCCAGGCTAAGTCGACTGTGGCCACGGCGCCCGCGCAACTCGTCGCGGTACCGTCGCCCGGTCCGGAGCAATCCCGCTGGCCGTTGGCCGCGGCCCTGGCGGCCGCCGTGCTCGCGGTGCTCGTGGTGTACCTGGCCCGCCGCGGGTCCGACGAACAGGACTGAGCCACCTCGCTAGCATCGATGGCGTGAGTATCGAACCCCGCGCCACCGCCGACCTGGTCGATGAGATCTATCCCGACGTCCGCAGCTGCGATCTGCAGCTACAGAACTACGGCGCGCGCACCAGCTTCGCCGGCCGGATCACCACCGTGCGGTGTTTCGAGGACAACGCGCTGCTGAAGTCGATTCTGTCCACACCCGGCGAAGGCGGGGTACTCGTCGTCGACGGCGACGGTTCCCTGCACACCGCGCTGGTCGGCGACATCATCGCCGGCCTGGCGCGCGACAACGGGTGGGCCGGTGTCATCGTGCACGGGGCGGTGCGCGACGCCGCGACGCTGCGCACCATCGATGTCGGCATCAAGGCACTGGGCACCAATCCGCGTAAGGGCACCAAAACCGGTGCCGGGGAACGTGATGTCGCGGTCACCTTCGGCGGCGTCAACTTCCTCCCCGGCGAGATCGCCTACAGCGACGAGGACGGAATCGTCGTCGTCGCCCCCTAGGACGGCCGAACGCGAATACCCCCGGAATCCGTGGATTCCGGGGGTATTCGCGTCTTGTCGCGGTTACACCGTCACGGCCGCACGGTGCTTGGTGAAGTGCAGCGACTCCTCGTCGACCTTGCCGTACCGGATGGTCCGAAGGTCGAAGAAGTAGTTCTGCTTGAGCCGCCACGGCGCTTCCGAACCCGACTTGGGCAGGCTGTCCATGGCCCGCCGGAAGTAGCCCGGGGTGAAGTCCATGAACGGCTCCTCATCGACGGCCGCACCGGGATGCTGCGGTTCGACACGGTCGAATCCGTTGTCGTCCATGAAGTTCAGTACGCGGCAGATGAATTCCGACACCAGGTCGGCCTTCAGCGTCCAGGACGCGTTGGTGTACCCGAAGGTGATCGCCATGTTCGGCACACCGGAGAGCATCAGGCCCTTGTAGGTCATCGACTTGGTGAGGTCGATGGGCTGGCCGTTGCGCAGCGCCTTCGCGCCGCCGAACAGCTGCATGTTCAAACCTGTTGCGGTGATGATGATGTCGGCCGCCAGCTCTTCACCGGAGGTCAGCTTGATACCGGTCTCGGTGAACCGGTCGATGGTGTCGGTGACCACGCCGGCCTTACCGGACCGGATGGCCTTGAACAGATCGCCGTTGGGTGCCAAGCAGACTCGCTCATCCCAGGGGTTGTAGCGCGGGCTGAAGTGCTTCTCGTAGTCGAAGTCCGCGGGCAGTCGGCGGGTCGCCATCTCGCGTAGTGCCTTCTTGAACACGGCCGGGAACTTACGGGCCAGCTGGTACTGCGCGGTGGCGTAGGCGATGGCCTTCCACCGGTTGACCCAGTGCGCCGCGTTCTTCGGCAGATACTTGTTGGCCTGCTTGGCCACCGGATCCTCCAGCGGCAGTGAGCCGATGTAGGTGGGCGAGCGCTGCAGCATGGTGACATGGCCCGCGCCGCCGTTGACCAGCGACGGGATCAGGGTGACGGCGGTGGCCCCGGAGCCGATCACGACGATCTTCTTGCCGGCATAGTCCAGATCCTCCGGCCAATGCTGCGGATGGATGATCTGGCCCTTGAAGTCCTCCGAACCGGTGAAGGTCGGGGTGTAGCCCTCGTCGTAGTTGTAGTAGCCACTGCAGACCGACAGGAACGACGCGGTGATCTGCTTCTCTTCGCCGTCGGTCTCGACGGTGACGGTCCACCTGTTGTCGGCATCGGACCAGTCGGCGGCAATCACCTTCTGACCGGTGCGGATGTGCTTGTCGATACCGTTTTCCTGGGCGGCCTCGTTGATGTAGTTCCAGATCGCGGGGCCGTCGGCAATCGAGCGGGCCGAGGTCCACGGCTTGAACCGGAAGCCGAGGGTGAACATGTCCGAGTCGGAGCGGATGCCCGGGTACTTGAACAGGTCCCAGGTGCCGCCGATGTTCTCGCGACGCTCCAGGATGACGTAGCTCTTGGACGGGCAGCGTTCCTGCAGGTGCCATGCGGTGCTGACACCGGAGATGCCGGCACCGACGATGACGACATCGAAGTGTTCGTTCATGGGACCGACGGTATCAACACAGTGTCGAGTCGGTCAACGGTGTGTTGAAATTTTCGACATGGCGTAAAGTGCCTGGTGATGACGCAGCCCGATGTGAGGCAGAGCCCGGCGAAGACCGCCCGCGGCCGCCGCGCGACCCGCCCCTCCGGCGACGATCGCGAAGCGGCCATCCTGGCGACTGCGCAGCGCCTGCTCGAGGAGCGCGCCTTCGCCGACATCTCCGTCGACGACCTGGCCAAGGGAGCCGGTATCTCCCGGCCGACGTTCTACTTCTACTTCGCCTCGAAGGAAGCGGTCCTGCTGACGCTTCTGGATCCGCTGATCAAACTTGCCGACACCGGATTCGACAGTGCACTGGAGGACATGCCCGCCGATCCGAAGCGCGCGATCCGCCGGGGCATCGAGATCTTCTTCAGCTCGTTCGGCTCCCACCCCGCCACCGCGCGGGCCGGCGTCGAGGCGGTGTCGGTCAGCCCGGAGTTCCGGGCGGTCTGGCAGGGCTTGATGCAGAAGTGGATCGCCATGACCGCGGCGCTCATCAAGGTCGAACGTGAGCGCGGCGCCGCCGCCGAGACCATCGCGGCCTCGGATCTAGCGACCTCGCTGAACCTGATGAACGAGCGGATGATGATGGCCACCCTGGCCGGTGATCAGCTGGCAGTGGAGCATGCCCGCGTCGTCGACACGCTCACCCACATCTGGTTGACCAGCATCTACGGCAGCACGCCCTGACCTGTCGGCACCCGATGCGAACATATGTTCGTGTCTCGGCCCGTGCCTTCAGCGCACATCCTGCACGCTGATCTCGACTCGTTCTACGCCTCGGTAGAGCAGCGGGATGACCCGGCGCTGCGCGGCCGCCCGGTGATCGTGGGCGGCGGGGTGGTGCTGGCGGCCAGCTACGAGGCGAAGGCCTACGGCGTGCGCACCGCCATGGGCGGCCATCAAGCCCGGCGGCTGTGCCCACACGCCATCGTGGTCCCGCCCCGCATGTCGGCCTACTCGCAGGCCAGCCGCGTCGTCTTCGACGTCTTCCATGACACCACCCCGCTGGTCGAACCGCTCTCGGTGGACGAGGCCTTCCTCGACGTCTCCGGCCTGGCCCGGGTGTCGGGCACCCCGGTGCAGATCGGGGCGGCATTGCGCGAACACGTCCGCGACCGGGCCGGGCTGCCCATCACGGTGGGCATCGCCCGCACCAAATTCCTCGCCAAGGTCGCCAGCCAGCAGGCGAAACCGGACGGGCTCCTCCTGGTGCCACCCGATCGCGAGCTGGCGTTCCTGCACCCGCTGCCGGTGCGCAGCCTGTGGGGTGTGGGCGCCAAGACCGCCGAGAAGCTGCACGCGCACGGCATCCGCACCGTCGCCGATGTCGCCGAACTGAGCGAGAGCTCGCTGGGCGCGATGGTCGGCGGCGCCATGGGGCACCAACTGTTCTGCCTGTCCCGCAATATCGATCGCCGGCGAGTGGTCACCGGCGTGCGCCGGCGCTCGGTGGGTGCCCAGCGGGCACTTGGGCGAGCCGGAAACACCATGTCCGACAAAGAGATCGATGTGGTGGTCGTCAACCTCGTCGACCGGATCACCAGACGCATGCGGGCGTCGGGGCGCACCGGACGCACGGTGGTGCTCCGGCTGCGGTTCGACGATTTCGGCCGGGCCACCCGGTCGCATACTCTCGCCCGGGCCACCGCGTCCACCGAGGCGGTGCTGGCCGCCGCCCGCGAGCTGATGGCCGGTGCGGCACCGATCATCGGTGAACGCGGCCTGACCCTGGTCGGCTTCGCGGTATCCAATATCGACCGGGACGGAGCCACTCAACTGGAGCTGCCGTTCGGCGGCGCCGCCGATCCCGTGGCCATCGACACCGCCGTGGACCGGGTCCGGCAGCGATTCGGGAACGCGATGCTGACCCGAGGCGTGCTACTCGGACGCGACCAGGGATTGGAGATGCCCATGCTGCCGGACTAGCCGCATTGCGCGGCGACAAAGCCGCTGAACAGCACCAGGAACCCGCCGATCTCACCGGCCATGAGTGCCACCATTGCGGCGTGCAGCCCCGGGACGGGCCGCTCGAACTGATTGGTGGTGTCGCGCCGCAGACCGTGCTGGACATAAGCCCCGATGGCCGCCACGAAGAAGAACACCACAACCATTGCGGCCGTGAGGTTCAGCCACGTCGGCCAGGCGCTGAGCTCGACGAACACCGCGATCAGCAAGGTGGCGAAGGAGTACAACAGCGCCGCGCGGTGCGCGATGTCGACGTAGGGGTGGGCCAGATGGTCCGGGCTGGTCGCCATCTGCCGGTACTTCCAGGCGCCGAGGATGAGCGCCACCAGGAAGATCAGCCCGGTCGCCAGCAGGGTGACGACGGTGTCGATGCCAAGATGCGTGCTCATCGCGCCGAGTCTAGGAAGCCGTCCACGCCAGGAGTCGCTCGGCCGTCCAGGTGTTGACGATGCGGTCCTGCGGGACCCCGGCGTCCAGCGCCCGCTGCGCCCCGTAGCCGAGGAAGTCCAGCTGACCGGGTGCGTGCGCGTCGGTGTCGATACTGAACACGCAACCGATCTCGATCGCCAGGCTCAGCAGGCGGTCCGGCGGATCGCAGCGTTCCGGGCGCGAATTGATCTCGACGGCAACGCCGTTGTCGCGGCAGGCGGTGAACACCCGCTCCGCATCGAACTTCGACTCGGGCCTGGTACCGCGGCTGCCCTCCACCAGCCGGCCCGTGCAGTGGCCGAGCACATCGGCGTGGCCGCCCTCCACCGCGCGGACCATCCGCCTGGTCATGGCATCGGCATCCATGGCGAGTTTGGAGTGCACACTGGCCACGACGACGTCCAAGCGCTCCAGCAGGGCGGGTTCCTGGTCGAGACTTCCGTCGTCGAGGATGTCCACCTCGATACCGGTCAGGATGCGCATCGGCTTGGTGCTCGAGAACTCTTCGCGCAGTTCGTCGATCACGTCGAGCTGGTGTCGTAGCCGCTCCGGCGAGAGCCCGTTGGCGATGGTGAGCCGCGGGGAATGATCGGTCAGCGCGCAGTATTCGTGACCGAGCCGCTGCGCGGTCGCCATCATCTCGGCGATCGGCGCCGATCCGTCCGACCAGTTCGAGTGCAGATGCAGATCGCCCTTGAGCGCGCCGCGGATGTCGCCGCCACCGAGATCTGTTGCGTTCTTCCGCAATTCGGCGAGGGTATCGGGCTCGCGGCCCGCCCAGGCCTGTGCAATGACCTTGGCGGTCTTGGGCCCGACGCCGGGCAGCGCCTGCCAGCCGTTGGTGCGCCCCAGCTTGGCCCGCTGCTCGTCGGTCAGCGCCTCGACCACGTCGGCGGCCTTGCGGTAGGCCATCACTCGCCGGGATTCCTCGCGCGCCCGGTCCTTGAAATAGGCGATCTCGCGCAGCGCGGCAACCGGGTCCATCGATTCAGTGTGCCGCGAAAACGTGCTCCGGCACACCGTGGGGCCTTGTTAAGCTGCCGGATGGGGGTGATGGTGCGTGGGTGACGGCGGTAGCGATCTTCTCAAGGACCTGTTCGACCTCGGTAACGGAATCCGCAGCGGCATCCAGGACGTCCCGAAACTCTTCCAGGACGTCGTGACCCTCGACGCCCACGGAGCGTTGACCGACGGCCGCAAGGTCATCGGCGATGTGGGCGATGTCCTGAACGGCCTGGGTGGGCTGGGCATGGGGCTGACCGAGGTGCCCAGGCAGATCGCGGAGAAGTACGCCGGGTCCGCGCTGGGCAAGCTGGCCGATTCCAAGATTCTGTCCGCCGCGCAGTTGGCGATCGAGGCCGAGAAGGCCACCACTGGCTCCGGTGATCCCGAGGACGGCAACGGCTACCACGATTCGGCGGTCCGGATGCAGGAGGTGGTGCAGACCCTGTCGGACGCGGATCCGCGAGACGATCGGTGGAACGGCAGAGCGGCCGAGACCTACACCGCCACCAACAGCGCTCACCGCAAGCACGCCTCCGCCGTCCAAGGCGCCGACCAGGAGATCGCGAACATCCTCGGCGCCGAAGCAACCCAGGTGAGTCGGACCCGTAGAACACTCGACGAGACGAACCAATATCTTTCGGACTACGGGGCAGCCACCGCATGGATGAACTTCGTTCCAGGCCTGGCACAGGCGAAGGCGGTGGCCGACATCGCTGCGGCCTCGGCCGCACTGCTGACCACGAACACCACGATGGCAGTTCTCGTCGCCGACGCCGCGCAGAATGCGCTCCGTGTTCGCGCCCAGATCGACAGTTACGTTGCCGCAGCGGACCTTCCTGCAAGACCGGATCTGCCGCAGACAGAGCAGCCGGGCGAGGGCGAGCCGTTCGTGTCCCAGGCTGCAGACATCGCAGATGGCACTGCGCCGGGGCGACTCAACAACGACCGTTCGTTCGACGTTCCGCGTCCCGATGAACCACCGAACAGTCCCGGAATCCCCTACGGTTCCGCGACGGCAGCAGGAGGGTGACCAGTGACGGTAGAAGCCGACAACCTTCATGTCTTGACCGAACAAGTCAGGAAGCTGTCGAGTAAGCAGCGCTCTGCCGCAGACCAAATCACCGGGGCGAACCGGGCCATCGCCGGTGTCGCCGACCGCGTATCGAGTACCCATGGGCTCGTCTGTTTTCTGACGACCAACGCTCTGGCGGCCGCCGATGGGGCGCGTAATGCCGCGGGTTCGGCGTTGCACACGGCGTCGAATGACCTCTCCGAGAAGCTCACCACCGCGGCGGACCATTACGACAATGCCGACTATCGAGCAGGAAAGCGCATCAGCCAAGCCGGGCGCATGTGAGCGATTCGGCCGGGGGATCGTGGGACGACGATGACGACGATCAGAGGCACGCTGACGAGACATCGGTGTTTGAAGCCTTCGCGGTCTACGTATCCGATGACGCTGACACGGCAGGAATTCTCGACGAGCTTGGCTCGAACACTGACGACGATCTCCTCACCGTCGTCTTCACCGCAACCAACCCGCAAGGCACGGTCTCGGTGACCGCGCTCCTGGACGGCAGGGTGCTACGCGTCGATCTGGACCCCAAGGTGTCGTCCATGACCGAGATCGAACTCGCACAGGAAATCGTCGCCATCGCCAGGCTCGCCACCCGGCAAGCGCTTGCGGGACAACACCTTGTGATCGCCGCGCTCATGCAACGTCGTGGTCATGACTCGGTCAACACCCGTAGCTTCCTGGAGCGCGAACTACGCCTGCCGCCCCCTGATGTCGTGGTGGCCGAGCGCGCACAGCTCTTCGCCCATCGATATGCGGCGAAAGAGGAGTGGCGGCGTCAATGAGGTCGGTTCCACAGCCCTACAGACGAATCTGGCTGATCATCCTCGTCGTGCTCTTGGCCGTCCCAGCACTTGTCATCACGATCGTCACTCTCGTCGGGCAGCGCGCCCTGACGAAGACGACCGACAACGTCACCTTCACACGCGGCGAGTGGCAGCCTCCGACTCAAGCCCTTCTCTCGTCACCGATGCAGGTGCGGCCGGTGCCCGGATGGCGCACTACGACAACCGATCTCGGCGTGACGGATGCCGCGCCTTCGACGCCACCCCTGTTCGCCAACGATCCCGCTCCGTTCAGATCGGACTCTTACCTGGGTAACGTCGACGACCGGGCCTTCTTCATGGTGGGCAACGTGGGTGCGCCCGCCCCGCAGTGGTGGTTGGTTGCCGTCGACGTGAGCAATGGCGGCCGAGTGTTCCGCCCGGTTCCGCTCATCGCCAGTCACGCCCGCCCCAGGTGTTACCTCAATGGCCCAGACGCCGTCCTGTGCTTGACGGACGACGCCAACGACACCACCGCGTGGGTTATCAACAGTCACAGCGGAGTAGTCGAATACAGCGGGCCGACTCCGCTGACGGTCTACTCCTCGAGATTCATCATGCAGCAGGTCGGCATCTACGCCGTGGCGATGAAACAGTACGAAGGCATCTACGGCATCGGCCCGACTGCGAACACCAGCTGGTTCGTACCCGGCTATGGAACCCTCGACACAGACGTTCGCAACCCGTTCCTGTTCGCGCCGCCGAGCCTGGCCACACAATCTGCCGGACGCGGAGCCGACCGCACCATCACCTTCTCACTGAAAGACGGCACTGTCGTCCGGCCCGAGATCGCTGCCGGCCAGCAGCAAGAGCGGGCCGTCACCTATCTCGGCGGATTCGCGGCCGAGGTGGCTGTTCCACGCGGCACCACGGATGTTCAATTCTTCGACGACACCGGCCGACGCGCGGGGCGCAACAGCGCCCCAGGAACGCTCGTCGGATCGGGCGGTTTGCCCCTGGTGAACCTGACCGGCGGAGGATGGGCCCTGTTCAACACCCGGGGCGAAGTACTCATCCAACGGGCGGCTCCGGATGATGCGCAGCCGGCCGTCATCGGAGACTTCTTGCTGATCAGTGGTGACCAGCGGGAGGACAAGCACCAGTATGACCTGAAGTCTGGCGCGGAGATGAAAGCCTGTGACCTGCCGAGCGGATACTTCGCAAGTGACGGCAGGGTCGCCCTCGGCTACCACGGTTACGCCGACACCGTCAGGACGCTCGCGGCCGTCGACCTCACCACCTGTGACACGCTGTGGACAACGCAGTCCCCGGTCGGCTCGTTTCGCAAACTGTGGCGCATCAACACCACGCTCGTCCAATTATCCGACGACGGAAGAGAACTGATGTCACTCGTGGCGCCCAGCTGACTCCGGGCGCGGCATTCACACCGAATTGCCAACAAGTCTCCGGAATGAACCGCTCGCGCGGACTAGTTTCGGGATGTGTGAGATTCGCATTCAAGACATCCCCGCAGAACACGCCATGGGCCGACATGCTGGCCATCTGGGAAGCCGCAGATGACATCGACGTCTTCGAATCGGGCTGGACCTTCGATCACTTCTATCCGATCTTCTCCGACTCCACCGGCCCCTGCCTGGAGGGCTGGACCACGCTGACCGCACTGGCCCAGGCCACCAAGCGGCTGCGGGTGGGTGTGCTGGTCACCGGCATCCATTACCGCCATCCCGCGGTGCTCGCCAATATGGCGGCTGCGCTGGACATCATTTCCAACGGCCGGCTCGAACTCGGCATCGGCGCAGGGTGGAACGAGGAGGAGTCGGGCGCCTACGGCATCGAACTGGGCAGCATCAAAGAGCGCTTCGACCGCTTCGAAGAGGCCTGCGAGGTCCTCAAGGGCCTGCTCAGCCAGGAGACCACCACCTTCGACGGCAAGTTCTATCAACTCAAGGACGCCCGCAACGAGCCGAAGGGTCCCCAACAGCCGCATCCACCGTTCTGCATCGGCGGCAGCGGTGAGAAGCGCACCCTGCGCATCACGGCCAAGTACGCCGATCACTGGAACTTCGTCGGCGGCCCGCCGGAGGAGTTCGCACGTAAACGCGAGGTGCTCGCGTCGCACTGTGCCGACATCGGGCGCGACCCGAAGGAGATCACGCTGTCCGCGCACGTCCGGCTCGGCGAGGACCGCGACTACGCCAGGGTCGTCGCCGAGGCTGCCGCGCTCGGCGAGGAGGGGCTGGATCTTGCCATCATCTACCTGCCACCGCCCTATGACACCGCGGTGCTGGAGCCACTGGCCGAGACCATTCGGGACGCCAAGCTCTGAGCTCGGGACGGTTCCCGCAGGGGGCAGGTCACCCTGCGGGAACCGCCGGTCCGGCCGAGAACAGGGACGGCGCCGCTGCTCTCTGGGTACATCCTGTGCATTGCGCGACGAATCTGCGCGGTGAAACGCCAGTTCGGTGGTGATCAGTTTTTGTGCCGACGGCCGATCTGGTCGGCGAACGGCGCTACCGAGCTGACGGTTACGAAGCGATCACAACCGGCAAAGTAGCGCGCCCGTCAGTGACGGGCGAGTCATGAAACTGGATCAGACGCCGAAGCGGAGCATTTCCGCGGCGGTGATCAGGCGCTCGTGCTTAGCTGGAAACTCGCGGCTCTTCACTGGGTGGCGGAACCATGACCAGGCAATTCGGCTCATTCGTGACCGTGAATCCGGGAAGTTGTACACGGTGAAAACTCCTGCGGTCGGGCGTATAGCTGCACCGGAGGGTCACTTTACCGCACGACCCCTACCAGATCATTAGATAACGCTCACAGAGCAAACACAGCGAGGCGCGCCGACATAAAATCGGATGTTTTTCCTGTGACTGGAGTTGCTGGAGTTGCGTTGTGCAACCACTCCGAGACCAACCCGTGCCACGAAATTGTTGTCATCGCCACGTTCTGCCAGGACAGCGGGCAACCACAACAATCTCGCGACGAATCGGTGAACGCCCGATCTACCGCTGTTCTATCGGCTCTTCGCGCAAGCGCTCAGCCGCCTATCGGCTCTTCGCGCAAGCGCTCATCGCTGCGGCGCGGCGGTGGGCTTGATCGGCGCCGGCAAGGCCGACTCGCCCATCAGGAACCGGTCGACGCCCGCGGCCGCCGCCCGGCCCTCGGCGATCGCCCACACGATCAGCGACTGCCCACGCCCCATGTCACCGGCCACGAACACGCCCGGAACGGTCGTCTGGAAGTCATCGGAGCGTGCCACGTTGCCGCGGTCGGTGAACTCCACGCCCAGATCGGTCAGCAGACCCTCGCGCTCCGGGCCCACGAAGCCCATGGCCAGGAAGACGATGTCGGCGTCCAGATCGAAGTCCGACCCCTCCACCTTCTCGAACTTCCCGGCATTCATCTTGACCTCGTGCACCTTCAGCGAGGACACCTTGCCGTCGGTCCCGACGAACTGCTCGGTGTTGACGGAGAACACCCGCTCGCCGCCCTCTTCGTGCGCAGAGGCCACCCGGAACATCAGCGGGTAGGTTGGCCACGGGGTCGAATCCGCCCGCGTCTCCGGCGGGCGCGGCATGATCTCGAACTGGTGCACGCTGGCCGCGCCCTGGCGATGTGCGGTGCCCAGGCAGTCCGCGCCGGTGTCGCCACCGCCGATGATGACGACCTTCTTGCCCTTGGCCGTGATCGGCGGCTGGCCGTCAGGGCCGGCCACGTCATCGCCCTGCTGCAGGCGGTTGGCCCACGGCAGGTACTCCATGGCCTGGTGGATCCCGTCCAGCTCCCGGCCCGGGATCGGCAGGTCGCGCCACGCGGTCGCACCGCCGGCCAGTACCACCGCGTCGAAATCGTCCTGCAGCTGCTCGACGGTGATGTCGACGCCGACGTTGACGCCGGTGCGGAACTGGGTGCCCTCGGCCGCCATCTGCTCCAGGCGGCGGTCGATGTGGCGCTTCTCCATCTTGAACTCGGGGATGCCGTAGCGCAGCAGCCCGCCGATGCGGTCGGCGCGCTCGAACACCGTCACCTCGTGACCGGCACGCGTGAGCTGCTGGGCCGCAGCCAGCCCGGCCGGCCCGGAGCCGACCACGGCGACCTTCTTGCCCGTCAGCACGTCGGGCGGCAGCGGCTTGACCCAGCCCTGCTCCCAGGCGTTGTCGATGATCTCGACCTCGACCTGCTTGATGGTCACCGGATCCTGGTTGATGCCCAGCACACAAGACGCCTCACACGGCGCCGGGCACAGCCGACCGGTGAACTCCGGGAAGTTGTTGGTCGCGTGCAGTCGCTCGATACCGTCACGCCAGCGGCCCCGGAACACCAGATCGTTCCACTCAGGGATCAGGTTCCCCAACGGGCAACCGTTGTGGCAGAACGGGATACCGCAGTCCATACAGCGTGACGCCTGGACCTGCAGGGTGTCCTTCGAGAAGTCCTCGTAGACCTCTTTCCAGTCCTTCAGACGCAGGTCCACGGGGCGACGGGTCGGGGTCTCCCGGACCGTGTGCTTGAGAAAACCGAACGGATCAGCCACGAGCCGCCGCCATGATCGCCTCGTCGACGTCGCTGCCCGCAGCCTCAGCCGCGGCGATCGCCGACAGCACGCGCTTGTAGTCGCGTGGCATCACCTTCACGAACTTCGACTGATGCGCCGGCCAGTCGGCCAGGATCCGGTGGCCCACGGCCGAATCCGTGGCATCCACATGCGCGGTGATCATGCCGTGCAACCATTCGAGGTCGGCATCGTCCAGAGCGTCAAGATCGACCATCTCCCCATTCACGTTGCCCGGCAAGACCTTGTCGGGGTCGTAGACGTACGCGGCGCCACCCGACATACCGGCGGCGAAGTTCCGCCCGGTCTGACCGAGGATGACGACCTTGCCACCGGTCATGTACTCACATCCGTGGTCGCCCACACCCTCGACGACGGCGTGCGCACCGGAGTTGCGGACGGCGAAACGCTCGCCGACCACTCCGCGCAGGAACGCCTGGCCGCTGGTGGCGCCGAACAAAATCACGTTTCCGCCGATGATGTTCTCCTCGGCGACGTAGTTCGCCGGGGCACTGGCGGACGGACGCACCACGATGCGCCCACCCGAAAGGCCCTTGCCCACATAGTCATTGGCGTCCCCGCGGACCGTCAGACTGATACCGCGCGGCACGAACGCACCGAAGCTGTTACCGGCCGATCCGTCGAACGTGATGTCGATGGTTCCGTCCGGAAGACCTTCGGCGCCATAGACTTTGGTCACCTCGTGGCCCAGCATGGTGCCGACCGTGCGGTTCACGTTGGCGATCTTGGTGGTGAAGCTGACGGCGGTGCCGCTGTCGATGGCCTCACGGCTCTGCGCGATCAACTGCTGATCCAGCGCCTTGTCCAGCCCATGGTCCTGAACCGACGTGCAGTACAGGTCCTGGTTCATGAACGCCGACTCCGGCTCGTGCAGCACCGGCGACAAGTCGAGCTTGTGCGCCTTCCAGTAGTCGGCAGCGCGCTGGGTGTCCAGCGTCCCGACCTGGCCGACCATCTCGTTCACGGTGCGGAAGCCGAGCTGCGCCATGAGCTCCCGGACTTCCTCGGCGATGAACAGGAAGAAGTTCTCCACGAACTCGGGCTTGCCGTTGAAGCGCTGCCGCAGCACCGGATTCTGCGTGGCCACGCCCACCGGGCAGGTGTCGAGATGACAGACGCGCATCATGATGCAACCCGACACCACCAGCGGCGCCGTGGCGAAGCCGAACTCCTCGGCCCCCAGCAGCGCGGCGATCACGACATCGCGACCGGTCTTGAGCTGACCGTCGACCTGCACGACGATGCGGTCACGCAACCCGTTGAGCAGCAGGGTCTGCTGCGTCTCGGCCAGGCCCAGCTCCCACGGGGCGCCGGCATGCTTCTGCGAGGTCAGCGGTGTCGCACCGGTGCCGCCGTCGTGGCCGGAGATCAGCACCACGTCGGCGTGGGCCTTCGACACGCCCGCGGCCACCGTCCCGACCCCGTTCTCGGACACCAGCTTGACGTGCACCCGTGCCGCCGGGTTGGCGTTCTTCAAGTCGTGGATCAACTGCGCCAGATCCTCGATCGAGTAGATGTCGTGGTGCGGCGGGGGCGAGATCAGCCCGACGCCGGGCGTCGAATGCCGCACCTCGGCCACCCAGGGGTACACCTTGTGCCCCGGAAGTTGGCCGCCCTCACCGGGTTTGGCACCCTGGGCCATCTTGATCT
Organism: Mycolicibacterium fluoranthenivorans; assembly: GCF_011758805.1. Taxonomy (NCBI): domain Bacteria; kingdom Bacillati; phylum Actinomycetota; class Actinomycetes; order Mycobacteriales; family Mycobacteriaceae; genus Mycobacterium; species Mycolicibacterium fluoranthenivorans. The sequence continues at coordinate 51,591 of NZ_JAANOW010000001.1, forward strand.
GGATATCGGTGCAGTTGGTCAGGTAGTGGCTCGTGACACCGAAGCGGCCCGAGGCGACCTGCTTGATCGCGCTGCGACGCCAGTCACCGTTGGCGTCCGGCTCGAATCGCTCGACGGCCTCGCCGCCCTCGCCGGAGTTCGACCGGCCGCCGAGCCGGTTCATCGCGATGGCCAGCGTCTCGTGCGCCTCGGCGGAGATCGAGCCGTAGCTCATCGCGCCGGTGGAGAAGCGCTTGACGATCTCGCTGGCGGATTCCACCTCATCGAGCGGAACCGGCTGCCGTACACCATCTTTGAACTTGAATAGGCCACGAAGCGAGGCCATCCGCTCGCTCTGGTCGTCGACCAGCTTGGTGTACTCCTTGAACACCGAGTACTGCCCGGTGCGGGTCGAGTGCTGCAGCTTGAACACCGTGTCGGGGTTGAACAGGTGGTACTCACCCTCACGCCGCCACTGGTACTCGCCACCGACCTCGAGCTCCCGGTGCGCCCATTCGTCGGGCCGGTCCAGGTAGGCCAGCTGGTGCCGGGTGGACACGTCGGCGGCGATATCGTCCAGATCGATACCGCCCGTGGGGCAGTGCAATCCGGTGAAGTACTCGTCGAGCACCCGCTGGCTGATGCCGACCGCCTGGAACAGCTGCGCGCCGGTGTAGGAGGCCAGCGTGGAGATGCCCATCTTGGACATCACCTTGAGCACACCCTTGCCGGCGGCCTTGACGAAGTTGGCCTTGGCCGCATCACTGGTCAGCCCGGTGATGATGCCGCGGTCGACCATGTCCTCGATGGACTCGAAGGCCATGTACGGGTTGATCGCGGCCGCGCCGAAGCCGACCAGCATGGCCATGTGGTGCACCTCGCGGGCGTCACCGGTCTCGACCACCAGGCCGACCTGGGTGCGGGTGCGTTCCCGGACCAGGTGGTGGTGCACTGCGGCGACGGACAACAGCGACGGGATCGGTGCCAGCCACTCGGTGGATTCGCGGTCGGAGAGCACGATGATGCGCGCGCCGTTGCGGATGGCCTGGCTCACCTTGGCGCGGACTTCCTCCAGCGCACGGCGCAGCCCGGGACCCCCGTCGGCGACGGGGTACAGGCAGCTCACCACGGCGGCCCGCATGCCGTGCTTGCGGCCGCGGATCTCATGGTCGGGATCGACGTGGATGAGCTTGGACAGATCAGCGTTACGCAGGATCGGCTGCGACAGCACGATCTGGCGGCACGAGTTCTCGTCCGGGTTCAGCAGGTCGCCCTCGGGACCGATGACACCCGCCAGGCTGGTGACCACCTCTTCGCGGATGGCGTCCAGCGGCGGGTTGGTGACCTGCGCGAACAACTGCTGGAAGTAGTCGTAGAGCATCCGGGGGCGTTGCGAGAGCACCGCGATCGGGGTGTCGGTGCCCATCGAGCCCAGCGCCTCGGCGCCGGTGCGCGCCATCGGCGCCACCAGCAGGTTGAGCTCTTCGTAGGTGTAGCCGAACGCCTGCTGCCGCAGGACAACCCGATGGTGCGGCATCTTGACGTAATCGCCGGGCGGCAGGTCGTCGACGTGGAACTGGCCGGCATCCAGCCATTCCTGGTACGGATGCTCGGCGGCCAGCTCGGCCTTGATCTCCTCATCGGAGACGATGCGGCCCTGGGCGGTGTCCACCAGGAACATCCGGCCGGGCTGCAGACGGAGCTTCTGCACCACGGTGGCCGGGTCGAGGTCGAGCACGCCGGCCTCCGAGGCCATCACCACCAGACCGTTGTCGGTCACCCAGATGCGCGACGGGCGCAGGCCGTTGCGGTCCAGCACAGCGCCGACGACGGTGCCGTCGGTGAAGCAGACCGAGGCCGGGCCGTCCCACGGCTCCATCAGCGAACCGTGGTAGCGGTAGAAGGCCCGCCGGGCCGGGTCCATGTCCTCGTTGCGCTCCCACGCCTCGGGGATCATCATCAGCACGGCGTGCGCGATGCTGCGCCCACCCAGGTGCAGCAGTTCCAGAACCTCGTCGAAGCGCGCGGTGTCCGAGGCCCCGGGCGTACAGACCGGGAAGATCTTGTTCAGGTCGTTGTGGTAGCCGAACACGTCGGTGTGGATCAGCGCTTCCCGCGCCCGCATCCAGTTCTCGTTGCCCGTGACGGTGTTGATCTCGCCGTTGTGCGCCACGCGGCGGAACGGATGCGCCAGCGGCCACGACGGGAACGTGTTGGTGGAGAACCGCGAGTGCACGATACCCAGCGCGCTGGTCAGCCGCTCATCCTGAAGATCCAGGTAGAACGCCCGCAGCTGGGGCGTGGTGAGCATGCCCTTGTAGACCAGGGTCTGGCCGGAAAGACTTGGGAAGTACACGGTCTCACGGCCGGGGCCGTCCTGCCCGGGGCCCTTGGTGCCCAGTTCGTGCTCGGCGCGCTTGCGGATCACGAAGGCGCGCCGTTCCAGGTCCATGCCGGAGGCGCCGCCGATGAACACCTGGCGCAACGTCGGCATGGCGTCGCGGGCCAAGGCGCCCAGCGAGGAATCGTCGGTCGGGACATCCCGCCAGCCCAGCAGGGTCAGGCCCTCGGCCTCGATGATCTTCTCCACGGCCTCGCAGGCCAGCTTGGCGTCGCGGGCCGACTGCGGCAGGAAGGCGATGCCCGTGACGTAGCTGCCCTCCTCGGGCAGGTCGAAGTCGCACACGGCACGCAAGAACTCGTCGGGGACCTGCAGCAGGATGCCCGCACCATCGCCGGTGTTCGGTTCGGCGCCGGCGGCACCGCGGTGCTCCAGGTTCAGCAGGGCCGTGATGGCCTTGTCGACGATGTCGCGGCTACGGCGGCCGTGCATATCGGCGACCATGGCCACACCGCACGCATCGTGCTCGTATGCGGGGTTGTACAGACCACTGGGCCCTGGTCCCACCGGATACCACCTGACCTTCACTATCTTGCCCGAGCTTGCGTGAAGCCGGGTGTGTTGCTGCCTGCTGTGACCAGCGGCATCCGCCGGCTTTCCGGCCAGGCGATCACGGTGCCTTTCGTGCAGCATTGAACGACGGCCAGTCCCGCTCGCCTTGAGTTGGGAAAAACGATATGACAAACACCGCCTGACATGCCAACTTAGTCAAACCTAACTAACCCGGAGACCAGGCGGTCCCGCGGCCACTGTGCGCTATTCGCACGAGCAATGAAAGCGCTTGCGGTTCTTGAGTTTTCATGAGCACTCCCGCACCCGCGGCACAATTCCGCACCGGGGGCAATATCTCATCGATGTTTGCTAGCCATATCAACCTATCTCGATCAACTGCACTGATACTGAATAGCATATTTGCTCAAAGCCTGGTCAGATTCTTAGGCACCGTCGCACCCGGTCGATTCACCGATCCCACCGGTCACTTCCGACACTTCGGTCGCACAGCGAATCACCGCGCGCGCCGCGGCCGCCCCTCCGTGTCAAGCTCATCACGATGTCGAATTCAACGACGGCGGAGTATCCGCTGAACACCCCACCAGGCCGGTTCGGGATCACCAACCTGTCTGCCGATGCCGAACGCTGTGCCGCCACCATGCCGGTATCGGGCCTGTGCAACCCGTTCACCGGCACGCCGAGCCTCGCTCCGCTGGCCGTGCTCGTCGATCACATCGCCGGCTTCGCCAACCACCTGCGCCGCCCCGACGGCCACTGGACGGTCTCCAGCGAGCTGACCATGGAGTTCACCCCGGACGCACTGGCCGTGATCGCCTCCGACCCGGCCATCCCGGTGCTCGCGGAGAGCCGGCCGGTGGGCACCGCGACCGCCACGTCGCTGTCCGTCTGTGATCTCAGCCACGGCGGGGTCCAGATCGGGGTGGGCACCGTCCGGACCTTCTACATCGCCGTCTCCGCACCGGCGGCGCCCGCCGAGGAACCGGTCGCCAATTCCGAGCCCGCACCCGGCGCGCTCGACGCCCTGATGGCCGTCGAGGTGGCCGAGGGCGGCGGCGCCGAGCCGGTGCTCGTGCAGCATTCCCACCCCGCCGTGAACAACACCCTGGGCGCGGTACACGGCGGTGTCGCCGCGGCGGGCCTGGAACTGGTGGGTGCCGCAGCCCTCAACGCCGACCGGGGTGACGCGCCACTGAACACCGCCTCGCTACGGGTGAACTATCTGCGCCGGCTGATCTCCGGTGCGCGATCCCACTACACCGCAACCGCGTTGCACAGCGGGCGCAGCAGTGGCGTGGCCGACGCGCGGGCGTTCGACGCCGACGGCCGGCTGGCCCTGGTCGGGCGACTCACCGCTTACCTCTGACACTCGCCGCGTTTGGTCGCTGGCATCCGATCAGTGCCGGCCCCCTCGCTCCGTCGTACGATGATCACCGTCGGCATCGCCTATCTTCTGATCGGTCGCACCCCGGGTGGACATCCATCGAGTGCAGCGGTTGGACCGCCTCAGCGATAGCGCGATCGAGAAACCGTCTCTAAACAGCCAAGATTCGGACACATTCCCCCTTGCTGGGCGCTTGCTGTGCGACCCTCACGACAGACGTCATGTCCAGCAAAGGAGCTCGTCATGTCAAGACCTACCATGCGCCATCGGCTGGCCGCCGAATTCATCGGAACATTCTGGCTCGTTCTCGGCGGCTGCGGTAGCGCTGTCTTCGCCGCCAAGTTCGTGGCCGGCGACGGCACCTCGCTCGGCATCGGATTCCTCGGCGTAGCACTGGCATTCGGCCTCACCGTGCTCACCGGTGTCTACGCCTTCGGCACCATCTCCGGCGGTCATTTCAATCCGGCGGTGACGCTCGGCGCGGCCTTGGCCCGGCGGGTGGAATGGTCGGCGCTGCCCTTCTATTGGGTGGCCCAGGTGCTCGGCGGCCTGGTGGCCGGCGGTGTCATCTACTTCGTGGCCAGCGGCCAGCAGGGCTGGCGCGCGACCGGCAACATGGCGGCCAACGGTTACGGGGCGCACTCACCGGGCGGGTTCTCGCTGGTGGCCGTGCTGGTCACCGAGGTCGTCCTGACGGCGATCTTCCTGTTGGTGATCCTCGGCTCCACCGATGATCGGGCGCCGAAAGGCTTTGCCGGCCTTTCCATCGGCCTCACCCTGACGCTGATCCACCTGATCTCCATCCCGATCTCGAACACGTCGGTGAACCCGGCCCGTTCGACGGCGGTGGCGTTCTTCAACGGCGACGGCGCACCCGCCCAGTTGTGGGCGTTCTGGCTGGCACCGCTGGTGGGCGCGGCCATCGCCGGTGTGGCCTATCCGTTCCTGTTCGGCGTCGCCGAACAGCTCGCGGACCGACCGGATCGCGACAGTGCGCTGGAACGGTCCAACTAGAGCGCCTTCAAGTTCGGAATGGCCTGGCGCGCACCGAATCTCGGATTGCGCGCCAGGCCGCTGGCCTCGAGCAGCCGCACCACCCGCTGGCGGTGTGGCCGCATCGGCTCGAGCAGCTCGAGCATGGCCGCGTCGTCGATGCGGTGCCCCAGCAACGTCATACCCACCATGTTGGACAGGTGATAGTCACCCACCGACACGGCGTCGGCGTCGCCGAAGGCGCGCTGCATCGTCTCGGCGGCGGTCCACTCCCCCACGCCGGGCAACGACCGCAAACCCGCCTCACTCCGACAGCGCTCCAACGCGTCGGCCCGCTGCGCGCAGCCCACGATGGTGCGGGCCCGGCCGGGATCGACGTTGGCGCGGTGGAATTCCCAGGACGGGATGCGCCGCCACACCTCGGCCGTCGGCGGCACCCGCATCCCCGACGGCGCCGGGCCCGGCGCGGGGGCACCGTATTTCGTCACCAACAGCCGCCAGGCCCGGAACGCATCCTTGCCCGACACCCGTTGTTCGATGATCGCCGGGATCAGCGCCTCCAGCACCCGCCCGGTTCGGCCCAGCCTCAAATGCGGCACCCTGCGGTGCGCCTCGGCGATCGTCGGCTCGGTCGGCGCGAAACCCGACGCGTCGTCATCGGCACCCAGGTAGTCCGGTAGCCCGTCCAGGAACTCGTCCGCGCCGGCACCCCACGCCTCGCATTCGGCAACGTTGCGGGTGCTGCTGATCCGGGCCGTCACCGGACCGGTGGGCATCAGGCTGGCGCGCCAGATCACACCGTCCACCACGCGGAAGCACGGGTCACCGGGCCCGCGGCGCAACGGGAAGAGCGTCAGGCCCGGGCTGACGGGACCGGTGAAGGCCACCCTGCTCGTCGGCACCGCTCCAGGTTAGGGGGCCAGGGTGATATCGGCCTTGTCCGGATAGAACGCCACCCGGCCCGCGATCGCGGCCACCGCCGGGTAAGGCTGCTCGTAGGTCCAGATGGCATCCGGCACGCCGGCCACGTCGTAGTACCCCGCCTCACCCTTGTACGGGCAGTAGGTCGAGGTGTCGCTGCGGGTCAGCACGCCGGGAACGACATCGGCCAGCGGTAGGTACTGGACGGCCGGGTAGCTCGACTCCTGCAGGGTCAGCGCATCGTCGGTATCGGCGACGACGGCGCCGTCGACCCGCACCGTGACCCGCCGGCCGGTGGGTGTGATGGTGATGGGGTGCTCCGGGCCGGGCTCGAGCACAAGACGATCGGTCATACGGTGGACAACGTGTGGCGACCGGCCTGTGATTCCCGCCACGCGCCGGGTTTACGATCGACCGCATGGGAACCTCCGCACCGGCCGCTGCGAGCGCCGACGTCACCATCGCCGCCTCACCCGAGGCGGTATACGCGCTGATCACCGACCTGCAGACGATGGCGACGCTGGCCGAGGAGACGCACGCCATGGAGTGGGTCACCGGTAATGCGGCGGCCCCGGGCGCGGTATTCAAGGGCCACAACCGCAACGGGTCGAAGAAGTGGACCACCAAGTGCACCGTGACCGCCGCCGAGCCGGGCCGGACCTTCGCCTTCGACGTGAAGTCCACGGGCCTGCCGATCGCGCACTGGCGATATGACATCACGGCGACCGACGGCGGGTGCACGGTCACCGAGCAGACGTGGGACCGCAGGCCCGGCTGGTTCAAGCCGCTTGCCGGCCTGGCCACCGGTGTCAGCAACCGCGACACGGCGAATGCCGAACACATCAAGGTCACCTTGGCCCGGCTGAAGGCCAAGGCCGAGGGCTGACGCGCCCCGGGAGCGAGGCCTAAAACGCGTAGCGGTGGTACTGCGCCATGTACTTCGTCGCCCGGACCCCCGACATCGCCCGGCCCAGCACCCGGAACGCCCACGACACCTGGCCGAAGCTGTCCGTTTCGAACGGGGACTGCCACGCCAGCAGTCGCACGCCGGGCACCGCCGCCACGATCTCGTCGGGCCGGTTGATGCCCCAGTACAGCGTCGCACCCGACCTGCGCACCACCGCGTTGCTCCACTGCGTCCTGATCCCGAACCGGCTGAAGGCGTCGAATTGCAGTTCCCCACTGGGGAAGTGCGCCACGATCCGCCGCAGCAGCGCCACGCCGTCGGCCTCGGTCAGGTACATGGTGAGACCTTCGCCGAGCATCAGCACCGGGCGGTCGCGTGGGATATCGGCCAGCCAGCCGGGGTCGGTCACCGAGGCGGAAACCACCCGATACCCGTCGGCGGCAGGGTAGAGCTGCTCCCGCAGCGCAGCCACCTCGGGATAGTCGATGTCGTACCACAGCACGTCAGGTCCGGGCCCGACCCGGAAGAACCGGCTGTCCAGCCCGCATCCCAGATGCAGCACCACGGCGTGCGGATTCGCGGTGAGGAACTGGCGCGTCCAGCGGTCGAAGTGCGCCGAACGGGTGGTCACCGCAGGGGAATTCGCTGCAGTGATGGTGGTGCGGGACCAGTCGTAGTCGATGCGGTCGACGATCTGTTTGGCCCACCTGTCGTGCAAGATCGAATTCGGCAGGTCGGCATCGAGGGCCTTGGCGTAGAACGTCGCGAGCATGGTCTGCGGGGCCCCGCTGAGGTCGACTTCCACGTGGTCGGTCACCACCCGAGGCTAACCCGGGCGCGGCGCCGCGGTGGACGCACTGAACGCCGACCGGCGTGGCGTTCAGCCGGCCTTACTCTTGCGCCGCGCCTCGCGCAGCCCCACCCAGAACCGCGCCGCCTCCCGAATGGATTGCTCGACAGGTGTTGGCGCCCAGTCGAGTTCGCGTCTGGCCTTGCTGCAGTCAACCGGCGCCTCGGCACGCATCAGCCGCAGCGAGGCCAGGGAGAGTTTCTCGTCGGTGCCCTTCAGCCTGCCCTTCACCGTGCCCAGGGTGGCCAGCAGGTAGGTCAGCGGCAGCGGCAGCGACTTGGCCGGGGCGGGCACTCCGGCGGCTTCCGCGGCGATCCGCGCCACCTCGGCATTGCTGATCATCTTCTCCGAGATCAGGTAGCGCTCGCCGACCCGGCCCCGGGCGGCGGCCTTGATCAGCGCACGCGCGGCGTCGTTGACCCCGACGGCCTCGAGCTCGATCCCGCTCATCACGAACGGCAGCTTGCCGAACGCGGCGCCGGCGATGATCTCGCCGTGCGGGGTCCGGCCCCAGTCCCTACCGCCGTAGGTGGTGGACACGCACATGGCCACCGCCGGCAGGCCGCGCTCACGCGCATACTGCAGCACCAGCCGTTCGGCCTGAACCCGCGACCGTACGTAGGGCGTCAGCCCCTTCTCGGAGATGACGTCGGCTTCGGTGGCCACCCGCCCGCGGCGCCGGCCGACCGTGGCATAGCTGCTGGTGAACACGAACTTCTTGAGGCCAGAGGCGATTTCGGGCTCGGTCGCGATATCGAGCACGTGGCGCGTGCCCTCGACGTTGGTCCGGAACAGCGGCGCCGGGTCACGTAGCCAGCCGCGGGTGTCGACGACGCAGTAGTAGACGACATCGACTCCCGTCATCGCCGCGCGCAGGGCGGCGTCGTCCCAGATGTCACCGACGAAGCGCGTCACGTCCAGGTCGTCGATCCCGATGGTGTTGGCGCCCTCGCGCACCATCACCCGGACCTCCTCGCCGTCCTCGACCAGGGCGCGCACCACGTGCGAACCCAGGTAGCCGTTGCCGCCGATCACCAGGGACGTCATCTCCCACCCTTCATGTCCCGCATCCATGCCGCCGCCTCGTCGGGCAGCGTGCCCAGCTCCCCGGCCTTCTTGCACCACTTCATGGCCGCCGACACGAACCGCAGCGGGTTGTAGATGTCCTCCTGGCGCCGCCACAGCCCGTCGCCGGCGTAGGTGACGATCGAGATGTTCGTGGCGCTGATGATGGTGCCGTCGCCGGGATCGCGCATCGGGTTGTCCAGCTCGCAGATCACCCGGCCGGTCGGCTCATCGATCACGGTCCACAACGCCGGGAACGCGGTCATATAGCTGCCGGGGAAGGATTCCATGGTCTTCCAGATCCACGGCCGCACCTGTTCGCGGCCACGCATGGTGCCCGCCGCGTGTTCGATGTACTCGACGTCCTCGGTGTACTGGTCGACCCACGGATCCCAATTCCGCGTCTCGGCGGCACCGGCGACGGTCCGCTCGAATTGCGCGAATGCCTCTGCCAGCTCGGCACGGGTGAACAGCCTGCTCGTCACACCTCAAACTAGAACACGTTCTAACGACTCTTGTCGAGATTTTCACGAACGACGGGCGCGCACCAGCTTCACGATTCCGTATCCGATCGCGCTGAGGACCGCCGCCGCCGCCAGCCACGGGAGCATCAGTCCGAAGGCCAGCACGACATTCGACACCGCGGCCACCAGCAGGTCCCAGCCGCGTTCCACCTGCCCGAGGAAACCGCGGTACTCCTGCGGTGCGGGGCCTCCGACACGCTCGGCGCGGATCTCCACGTTCACGGTGCTGTAGTCGATCTGGGCACCGAGTGCGGCACGCTGCGCACGCAGGCTGTCCAGATCCGCCTGCCGCTGCGACAGCGCGTCCTCGGCCTTGATCAGCGCCTCCGGATCCTTGGCATCGCGCATGATGCCCAGCAGCCGGTCCACCGAGGTCTGCAGTGCGGTGATGCGCGCATCCAGGTCGACCCGCTGCGCGGTCACGTCGTCGGAGCTGATCTGCATGCTGTCCACCGTGCCGAGCTTCTTGATATCACCCAGCGCCGCATCGAGTTTCGCTGCGGGCACCCGCAGCACCAGCGAGATGTGCGCCCGGCCGGTCCCCGAACCGGCGTCCTCGGACCGGTTGTCGACGCGGCCACCCGCCGCGGTCGCGATGTCGGCGGCCTTGTCGGCCGTGGCCGGCACATCGGCGGCGGTCATCGTCACCGTCGCCGTTTTGATGATGTCGCGTTTCACGTCCGGTGCGGGCTCACCGGGCGGCGCCAACGGCGGGCCGCCGCCGGCATCGGAGAGTTTGGACTGCGGGGCTCCGGCCGCATTCGGTGCGGTGTGGTCACGCACCGGGGACCCGCCGGCACATCCGGTGAGCGCCACCAGGAGGACAACCAGGGCGAGGGCCTTTGCCATAGATCGAATGTACCGATTCGCTGTGAGTGCGCTGTAGGCCGAAGATTGCGAACCCGCACCGCCGATTCCGGCGAGGGCCTGTCGGCAACCGCGGAAAACCACCTGAAGCCGCGCAGGCGGCCCTAGGGTGACCGCATGTGGATCCGGCCGGTCCTGGCCGCCGCACTGCTCGCCATCGCCGTCGGCGCGGGGCCGCCCGCCGCCGCCGACACCTCGCGCCTGGTGCCTATCGGCGACGGGCGCTCCCTGTTCCTGGACTGTCAGGGATCCGGGGGGCCAACGGTGTTCGTCATCCCCGGGAAAGGCAGTTACGCGCAGGCCTGGAACGCCGCCATCGCGCCCGACGACCCGGTCCGGGCGTCCCCGTACGACCTCATCGAGGAGGCCGAGCCTGGACTCACCCCGGTCTCCACGCAGCCGCTGGTCGCCAGGACCACCCGGATCTGCACCTACGATCGACCCGGCACCCGCCCGGACGGCAGCGACCGCTCCACGGCGGTACCGCAACCGCACCATGTCCGCGACGATGTCGACGACGTCGTGAAACTTATTGCCGCGGCACATCTTCCGACGCCCATGGTGTTCGTCGCGCACTCCTACGGCGCGCTGATCCTGGATCTGCTGGCCCGCACCCACCCCGAACTGGTCGGCGGGATGGTGTTCTCCGAGCCGACATCGGAGTTCCTGATGGCGCTGGGCCGGCCGGATCAGAACGCCGCCTTCGACCGGGACGGCAGGGTGATCGACCCGCAGAGCCCCGAAGCGATCCTGGCCGATGACGCCTTCGGGCAGATCGCCGCGGCACCTCCCCTGCCCCGAGTGCCCGCCATCGTGCTCAGTGCGGACAAGTTCGCGCCCCCGTGGGCGCTCACACCGGACAATTACACGCAGGCGCAGATACACGCCGCCAACGATCTGCTGGCGGCCGCACTGGGCACCACCAATGTGGTCCTCCCCGGCACCGGCCACAACCAGATGCTGTATCAGCCGCAGGCCGTCGCCGACCAGATCACCGGCGTCGTCGCGCGGGTCCGCGACGGGAACTAACCGCACGTCACGGTGGTTATCACTACGTGACGTACAACAAGAATCCCGGGGCAGTGGACGCCCTGACCCCGGAGCAGTACCGGGTCACCCAGCGCGACGGCACGGAACGGCCCTTCACCGGTGAGTATTGGGACAACCACGAACCGGGTATCTACGTCGATGTGGTGTCGGGCGAGCCACTGTTCGCCTCGACCGACAAGTTCGACAGCGGTAGCGGCTGGCCCAGTTTCACGAAACCGATCAACGGCTCGAACGTGGTGGAGAAGCGCGACTTCTCGCACCTGATGATCAGAACCGAAGTGCGGTCGGCCACCGCCGACAGCCACCTCGGCCACCTGTTCACCGACGGGCCCCGCGACCGCGGAGGCTTGCGCTACTGCATCAACTCGGCTTCGCTGAGATTCATCCACCTCGACGACCTCGAGGCGCAGGGGTACGGCGAGTTCCGGACCCTTTTCCCGACACAGGAGGACAAGTGAGCAACAAGAAGGCGATTCTGGCCGGCGGCTGCTTCTGGGGCATGCAGGACCTGATCCGCAAGCAGCCCGGTGTCGTGTCCACCCGGGTCGGCTACACGGGCGGCCGAAACGACCACCCGACCTACCGCAACCACCCCGGCCACGCCGAGGCGATCGAGATCGTCTACGACCCGGCGCTGACCGACTACCGGGCGCTGCTGGAGTTCTTCTTCCAGATCCACGACCCGTCCACGAAGGACCGGCAGGGCAATGACATCGGCAGCAGCTACCGGTCGGCGATCTTCTACGTCGACGATGAGCAGAAGCAGGTGGCGCTGGACACCATCGCCGATGTGGACGCCTCGGGCCTGTGGCCCGGCAAGGTGGTGACCGAAGTGGTGCCCGAGGCCGACTTCTGGCAGGCCGAACCGGAGCATCAGGACTACCTGGTGCGCTACCCGTCGGGCTACACCTGCCACTTCCCGCGACCGGGCTGGAAGCTGCCCAAGCGGGCCGAGGTCTAAGCCTTAGGGCGCAACACCACCCGGCCGCCGCGCTTGGGCGTGAAGGCCACTCCTCGTGAGTGCACCTTCTCCCCCGGCGCGGTGGTCGTGGTGAGGGTGAAGTGCCGCAACACCGTGCGCAGCACGATGTCCATCTCCACATTCGCGAACACGGCGCCGACGCAGCGGCGGGTGCCACCGCCGTAAGCCGCCCAGGCCAGCGGCGGCCGGGTCCCCATGAAGCGCTCGGGATCGAATCGGTCGGCGTCCGCGAACTCGCGCTGGTGCAGCTGCGAGAGGCTGACCATGATCGAATGACCTTGCGGGACAACCCATTCACCCATCTCGAAGGTCGGCGAATGGACATGTCTACCCGCGAAGTCGATGACGGTGCGGTTGCGCTGGGTCTCCAGGATGACGGCCTGCCGGTACTCGTTACCGTCGCCGTCCGCCTCGTCGACCAGCCGGGCCAGCACCTGCGGATGCCGGCTGATCCGCTCGAACACCCAGGCCAGAGTGGAGGCCGTGGTCTCGTGTCCGGCGGCCAGCAACGTCAGGAGTTCGTCGGCGATGTCCTGGCGTGACATCGCGGTGCCGTCCTCGTAGGTGCTGCGCAGCAGCAACGCCAGCACATCGTCGCGATCGGCCAGGCCGGGATCCGCGCGCACCTCGTCGATCAGCCGGCCCACCACGTTGTCGTACCGGCGCCGGTACTCGGCCAACCGCCCCCACGGACTCAGCCGCCCGTAATCGCGCTTCGGACTGGGCATCGTGGCCACCCGGGAGCCCAGCGTCACCCATGGCGGGATGATCCGGCGCAATTCGTCCAGGTGCGCACCATCGGCCCCGAACACCGCCCGCAGGATCGCGTTCAAGGTGATCCGCATCATCGGCTCGAGCGTCGGAAACTCCTGCCCGACGGGCCAGTCTGTGGCCTCGCGCAGCGTCTCCTCCTCGAAGATCCGCTCGTAGTTCTTGATGCTCTTGCCGTGGAACGGCGGGGTCAGCAGCTTGCGGCGGCGGCGGTGCTCGGCCCGGTCCAGCGCGAACACCGAGCCGGGCCCGAGCACCCGGGAGAGATTCGGCTGGATATTGCCGACGTCGTCGGTGTGGGCGGTGAAGAGCTGCTTGGCCAGGTGTGGGTCGGCGACGATCACGGTCTGGCCGAACACCGGCAGGCTGATGGTGACCGCGGGGCCGTACCGGCGAACCAGCATCTCGGTCATCGGCCGGCGGAACAGGGCGAAGGCGATGCCCTGCAGCGAGCGGGCCACGCGCGGGCCGGGCGGCAGATGCACCGCACGGACGGAAGCGGGCTGCTCCGAAGTCTTCAAGGCCGTCTCAGTCATGCGCACTCCAGACCCGTACGTTGGTACTTCTGTGTACCAATGGCGTGTGCGTCACGGTACTCTGCGGTACCGATTGGGCGCAAGAGCTTCCGGTAGGACATTTCGGGGGCGCGCAGCGGCCTCGGCTCGGGCTTCAGCCCAGGATCAGCCGCGCCGAACGCTCCAGGCGCGGCGCGATATCGGCATAGGAGACGTACCCCATGCCCGCGCGGACCAGGGCACCCGAATAGAGCAGCTCCAGCGTCTCGATGACGGCGATATCGGTTCCAGGACCGAGCGCGGCCATCAGCCGCTGCCGGATGTCGAGGCCGATGCGCTGGCGCAACACCTCGACATCGGCATCGCGGGCCAGTAGGGCACTGGTGACGGCACCGGCGAACTCGGGTTCGTCGGCCACCAGCAGCGCGATGTGGCGCAGCACCCCGATCGCCCTGGCCGCCGCGTCGCCGTCACCGGGCTCGGTGGGTGCCGACGCCGCGAGCCGGCGCCAGAACACCTCGGCGACAAGGTGTTCCTTCGAGGAGAAGTAGGTGTAGGCGGTGGCCGCCCCCACGCCCGCATCCGCGGCCACCCGGCGCACGGTCAGTGCGGCGAAACCTTCGCGGTTGAGCAGTCCGATCGCGGCGTTGCCAAGGCGCTCGACGGTATCGGCCTGCTTGGCGCTCAGACGCCGCCGAGTCGACTCCACAGCCGCGTCGGACACGTGTCTGGACGCTACTACAACGACCAGGTACCAGCAACGGTAGGTTGGCTGCCATGAGTGCAGCCGACATCGCCCTGCCACCTGACGCCGCGCGGCTCTTCGAGTTCGCCGAGACCGTCATCGGCTTCATGCCCGCCGATGAGGGCCGGGCCCTGTACGACGCGGCCGTGCACTACCTCCGCGGTGGCATCGGAGTCGAGATCGGCACCTACTGCGGCAAGTCGACGGTGTTGCTCGGGGCCGCCGCCCGCCAGGTCGGCGGCGTCATCTACACCGTCGACCACCACCACGGCTCCGAGGAACACCAGCCCGGCTGGGAGTATCACGACACCACCCTGGTCGACCCGGTCACCGGACGTTTCGACACCCTGCCCACGCTGCGGCACACCCTGGACCTGGCCGGCCTTGAGGACAGTGTCATCCCGATCGTCGGCAAGTCCCCGACCGTGGCGCAGGTGTGGCGAACGCCGTTGCAATTCCTGTTCATCGACGGCGGCCACACCGAGGAGCATGCCCAGCGCGACTACGACGGGTGGGCCACATGGGTCGCACCCGGCGGCGGCCTGGTGATCCACGACGTCTTCCCCGACCCGAAGGACGGCGGCCAGGCGCCGTATCACATCTACCGTCGCGCAATCGATTCCGGTGACTTCCGCGAGGTCTCCGTCACCAGCTCCCTGCGGCTGCTGGAGCGCGTGAGCTAGACGAACGGACGCCTGCCGTCCACCCGTTCGACGTTTCGGCCCTCTATCGTGCGCGGCGCCATGACCGCACACCCGCACCTGCCTCCCGGTCCGCCGCTGCCGCGCGCGGTGCAGGGCGCGCTCGGCGTCGCCGACCGGATTCGCGCACTGGCGATCCTGCGCGCGCGATACGGCTCGGCTTTCTCGATCGACCTGCCGATCTTCGGTCACCTGGTGGTGCTCAGCGATCCCGGCCAGGTGCGCGAGCTGTTCCGGTGCGGTCCTGCGGTGGTCGATACGACCGAGGCCAATCTGGGCCGCGTGATGGGCCCGCATTCGTTGTTCGCATTGACCGGCGACCGGCACCTCGCCCGGCGCAAACTGCTCACACCGCCGTTCCACGGCCGCCGGCTGACGGCCTTCGAGCAGATCGCCGAACAGGAGACGCTCCGCGAGGCCGCGAACTGGCCGGTGGCACAGGAGTTCCCGATGCTGCCGTCGATGATGCGTATCACGTTGAACGTCATCCTGCGGGCCGTGTTCGGGGCCGACGGCCAGGAGTTGCAGCAGCTGCGCGCGGTGCTGCCACCGGCGATCCGGCTGGGCTCGGCCTTGTCACTCATCCCTGTGCCGCAATGGGATTGGGGACGTTGGAGCCCGTGGGGCCGGGTATACCGGTACCGCCGCGAGTACGACACCATCGTGGGCCGGCTGATCGACAAGGCGCTGGCCGATCCCGCGCTGGCCGATCGCGACGATGTGCTGGCCACGCTGCTGCAGAGCAGATACGAAGACGGCAGCCCGATGTCCCGGGCCGAGATCGCCGATGAGCTCCTCACGATGCTCGCGGCCGGCCACGAGACGACGGCCACCACCTTGGCCTGGGCGGCGGAACGGCTGCAACGGCACCCGGGCGTGCTGGCCCGGCTCACCGCCGAGCTGGACCGGGGCGCAACGGATCTGCTCGACGCCACCATCCTCGAGGTACTGCGGGCCCGGCCCGTCATCGACGTGACGTTCCGGCAGGTGAAAAGCCCGATGCTGCAGCTCGGCCCATGGCGGCTGCCGCGGGGTCAGACCATCGTCGCCGGTATCGGACTGCTGCACTCGGACCCGACGGTGTTCCCCGATCCGCATCGGTTCGACCCGGACCGCTTCCTGCGCCGGCCGCCCAACGCGGGTGAGTGGATGCCCTACGGGGGTGGGGTCCGGCGCTGTATCGGCGCCGCATTCGCGACGATGGAGATGCGGGTGGTGTTGCGCACGCTGTTGCTCGAACACACCCTCGTGACCACGACCGCACCGAGTGAACGGTCCCGGTCCCGCGGGGTGGCCGTCGCGCCGGCGCGGGGCGCCCGGGTGCGACTCGACAGGCGGACCTAGCGGCCCGAAGCCGCACAGGCGCAGTCGAACTCGTCCTCCAGCCCGCGCGGCAACCCGGCACCGCGGAAGATACCGCTGGCCGGGCTGGTCGAGGACAACGCATCGGCGGCCAGGATCATCGCCGCGCCGGTCCAGGTGGTGCGCTCCTCGGGCCAGCGCTTGCCGTCGGCGAACACCAGCCCCGTCCAGTAGGAGCCGTCGGTCTCGCGCAGGTGCTGCATGGCGGCGAACTGCTGGTGTGCCCGCGCCCGGTCGCCGACCGCATCCAGCGCCATCACCAGCTCGCAGGTCTCCGCACCGGTGACCCACGGCCGATGGTCCACGCACCGGATGCCCAGGCCGTCGACCACGAAGTCATCCCAGCGGTCCTCGATCCGGGCCCGCGCGGCGGCACCGCGCACCGCACCGCCCAGTATCGGGTAGTACCACTCCATCGCGTGGGTGTCCTTCGGACTGAACGCATCCGGATGCTCGGCGATCACATGGCCGAGCTGTCCGACGGCCACCTCCCATTCGGGCTGCGGTTCGTCGAGATAGTTCGCCAGCGCCAGCGCACACCTGATGCTGTGGTAGATGCTCGCACACCCGGTCAGCAAGGCCTCGTCCATCATCCCGGCATCGCTTCTGGCCCAGCTGATCTGGCCGCCGGGCAGCTGCATGCTGAGCACCAACTCGATAGCCCGGCTGACCGTCGGCCACATCTGCAGTGCAAAGCGCCGGTCCCCGGTGATCAGCACGTGGTGCCAGACTCCGGTGGCGATGTAGGCGCAGAAGTTGCTGTCGGTGTTGGCGTCCTCGATGACACCGTTGCGCGTTTGGATCGGCCACGACCCGTCGGCCCGTTGGGTGCTGCGGCACCAGTCGAATCCGGCCCGAGCCGGCTCGAGAAGACCTGCGACGGTCAGCGCCATCAGGTTCTCGACGTGATCCCACGGGTCGGTGTGACCGCCCACCGACCACGGCACGGCACCGTCGGACTCCTGGGTGTCGGCGATGGACTGAGCCGTCTGCAGGCACTGCAGCGGCGTCAATACACCTGACACACCGGGAATCTCGTGGTGGCGCATGGTGTCCTACGCGGCCGGCTTGGCGAAGTAGAGCGCCACACTCTTGCCGATCAGCGGGTTCAGCACGTCCTCGGCGGTGCGCGTCAGCCACGGCCGGCTCATCATGTCCCACACCAGCAGCTTGTGATAAGCGGTGACCACGGGGTGTTTCGGTTTATCCACGCCGACGGCGCATTTCAGCCACCAAAACGGAGCGTGCAGCGCGTGTGCGTGATGGGCGTGGACGAACGTCAACCCGCGGGAGGTGATCTTGTCCCGCAGCTCGTCGGCGCGATAGATGCGGATGTGTCCGCCCTCGTTGGCGTGGTACTCGTCCGACAGCAGCCAGCACACCTTCTCCGGCAGCCAGCGCGGTACCGTGACCGCGAGCTTGCCGCCGGGCTTGAGCACCCGCACCAGCTCGGCGATCGCCGCGTCATCGGCGGGCACGTGCTCCAGGATCTCCGAAGCGATGACGACATCGAAGGTGCCGTCGCCGTAGGGCAGATCCAGGGCGTCGCCCTTGACCGCTTCCGCGCGTGCCCCGGCCGGAGCCTCGCCCTGTTCCTTCATCGCGGTCAGGATGGCGTCGACATCGTTGAGGTCCTCGACGCTCTGGTCGAAGGCGATGACGTCGGCACCGCGCCGGTAAGCCTCGAACGAGTGCCGGCCGGCACCGCAGCCCACGTCGATCACCGAGGTGCCGGGTCCGACACCCAGGCGGTCATAGTCGACGGTCAGCACGACGTCATCCTCTCGTGGTCCTCTCGATTGCCTTCTCATACACCGAAACCGTCTGTGCGGCAACCGATTCCCAACTGAACACGGCCAGGGCCCGCTGGCGTCCGGCCGCGCCGAGCTTGCGGCGTTGCGCCGGGGAGTCCAACAGCTCGCCGAGCACGGCAGTCAGTCGATCGATATTGCCCGGCGGCACCAAGCGGGCGCATTCGCCTTCGGCGCCCAGCACTTCGGGCAGCGCTCCCGCGCGGCTCGCCACGATGGGCGTGCCGCTGGCCATCGCCTCCACGGCAGGCAGCGAGAATCCCTCGTAAAGGGAAGGAATGCAAGCGATCTCAGCCGAGGCCAGCAAGCCGGCCAGCTCCTCGTCGGGCAGGCCGGACGAGCTGTGCACGATATCGGAGATGCCGAGTTCGGCGATCAACTTCTCGGTGGGTCCGTTGGGCTCCAGCTTGGACACCAACTGCACGTCCAGATTGTGGTGAGCGCGCAGCCTGGAGACCGCATGCAGCAGATTGCTGACACCCTTGAGCGGAACGTCGGCGCTGGCGATCGCGATGATGCGGCCGGGCACCCGGTGGTCTGCCGGCCGGAACAGGTCGGTGTCGACCCCGAGCGGCACCACATGCAGCTGGTCGTCGGCCACCCCGAAGTCCTCGGCGATATCGGCACCCGATGTCGTCGACACGGTCAGCAGTTCGGGGATCCGGCGGGCCACCCGCTTCTGCATCTCGGCGAATCCGTACCAGCGCCGCACCAGGGGTTTGCGCCACCAGGTGGCGGCGGCCACCTCCAGCACCCGGTCCCGGGTGATCGGATGGTGCACGGTCGCGACCAGCGGGATATCCCTGGCGATCCCCAGCAGGGCGCTGCCCAGGCTCTGGTTGTCGTGCACGACGTCGAACTCGTCACGACGTTCGGCCAGGATCCGGGCCACGCGCATGCAGAACGTGCGGGGTTCAGGGAAGCCGGCGGACCACATGGTGAACAGCTCCAGCAGATCGATGCCGTCCCGGATCTCACTGGGACGCGGCACCCGGAACGGATCGGGTTCGCGGTAGAGATCCAGACTCGGCACCTTGGTCAGCCGGACGCGCGGATCCAGCCCTTCCGGATACGGCTGGCCGGAGAACACCTCGACGTCGTGGCCGAGCTCGACCAGACCGCGGGACAGGTGCCGGACGTACACACCTTGGCCACCGCAGTGCGTCTTGCTTCGATACGAAAGCAGGGCGATACGCACGTCAGCTCAATCCGCTGAACTGCGGCGAGACACACTGGACATGTGTCCAGACTATAGTTTGACGAGCTAGCAGACGCAACGCGGACGCGGAGTCACCACCGGCGGGGCAGCACAAAGGCAAACGGTGTCGGGAAGCCGAGCCCGGTCAGCCCGCCACGCCGGAAGGTGTCGATCGCCACCTCGCGCACCTGTCCGGAACTGGGCTCATAGCAACGCAACCGACCCTCGCCCGCGCCGACGACGAGGATCCAGTGCCGGGGCAGGAACCGGCCGACGAGCACCGCCACCGGGCGCCCTGCCCGCACCGCCGAGAGCACATCGGACAGTGTGTCCCGGCCACCGGGCGGCAGGCCGCGGAACAGTCGCCACCGGTACCGGACCGGGCTGTGCGCGCTGATGGCCCGGGCCACCCCGACCGGCGTGGTCCCCAGCCGGCGCGGCCAGAGCCGGTTGACCAGACGGTGCACCCGGCCCTGTTCGGCGTGGAAGAGGTGCGGGGTCTGCAGCGCTTCGCGGTACCCCGGATCCAGCAGCGCACCCGCCACCACCGCCACGGTCGGTCCGCACGTGACGCCATCGCGCTGCCGCAGGCCCGCGAGTTTCATCATGCTCAAGGCTAGCGACGGCACCAGCAAACTGCCTAGGCTCGACGCCGTGTCCGGTACCCCTGGTTTCGGATACAGCTTTCTGACAACATTACCGGCGAGTAGGTATCGCGCTCTTCAACGTAGCGGGGTGGGACATGGCGCAACAGGTTGCTGTAGTGGCCGCGGCCGGGACCGAAGGCGGCGGTGCGGCGCTGGACCAGGTCATCGGGATGTCGGTGGCCACCGCCATCATCACCGCCGGACTGTTGTGGATCGGCTACCTGCACCGTCAGCGCCGGATCACCTGGCTGCACGATCTCGCCGAGAAAACCGGCCGCACGATGAACCGCCCCGGCTGGGTGGCCCTGCCCGCGCTGCTGTTCACCTCGACCATCATCTGCGCCATGTTCGGCTTTATCTGGGATGTCAGCCTGCACATCGGCAAGGGCCGCGACGCCGGTCCGCTGGCCAACCCGGCCCACTACTTCATCCTGATCGGCTTGTTCCTGCTCTTCATCGCCGGATCCCTGTCGATCATCCTGCCCTACGACAAGCCTGGGCCGGCCGCGGTGAAGATCACCCGGACCTGGTATGCACCCGTCGGCGGCATCCTGATGGCCGGCTGCGGGCTGTACGCCCTGATCGGCTTCCCCCTGGATGACATCTGGCATCGGATCTTCGGCCAGGACGTCACCCTGTGGGGTCCCACTCACCTCATGCTCATCGGTGGCGCGGGCCTGTCCCTGGTGGCCACGCTGCTGCTCACCCGGGAGGGCGATATCGCCAGGGGCGCCGAGGCGCCGGAGCAGCGCCGCAGCATCCTGGCGTATCTGGCGTGCGGCGGCCTGGTCATCGGCCTGTCGGTGTTCCCGGTCGAATACGACTTCGGCGTCGAACAGTTCCGGTTGGTGCTGCACCCCATGCTCATCGCCGCGGCGGCCGCCATGTCCCTGGTCGTCACACGGCTGTTCCTCGGCCGCTTCGCCACCTTCGGTGCGATCGCCTTCGCCTTCCTCATCCGCGGCCTGGTGGCACTGGTCGTCGGACCCGTACTGGGCGCACCGCACAGCTGGTTCGCGCTCTACCTCGGGTCGGCCATCGTGGTGGAACTCCTCGGGCTCACGCCACTTGTCAAGCGGCCCATCCTGTTCGGTGCGGTTGCCGGTCTGGGCGTCGGGTCCGTGGGCATGTGGTTGGAGTCGTTCTGGGTCGACGCCGTCTTCCGCAACCCGTGGCCGCAGAGCATGTGGGGCGAGGCGCTGGCCACCTCGGTGCCGGTGGCCGTCGGGATGGGCATGTGCGGTGCGCTGCTCGCCATCGTGCTCACCGGCCAGAAACTGCCGCAGCGCCCCGTCGGCATCGGGATCGTCGCCGCCACCGTGCTGGTCATCGCCGGCGCCGTCGCCAACGGTCTCAACACCACGGTGCCGGAGGATGCCAGCGCGCAGATCACCCTCACCGACGTGCCGAGCGACGCCGGCCAGCGACTGGCGAACGCCGACGTCAAGATCACGCCGGCCAACCTGATCAGCGCCGACCCCGAATGGGTGTCCATCCTGGCCTGGCAGGGCAAGCTCGACCACGAGCGTGGTTTGGTCATCGACCACCTGGAGCGGGTCGGCCCGGGCCACTACCGGTCCACGCGCCCCATTCCGGTGTGGGGCACCTGGAAGACGGTGCTGCGCGTGCAGGACGGCCGGACCATGGCCGCCGTGCCGATCTTCCTGCCCGCCGACCCCGGTATCGGCGCCGAGGAGACCCCGGCGCTGGCCTCGACCTCGCGTGACTTCACCGAGGAGATCCAGGTGCTGCAGCGCGAACGCAACCTCGACGTCCCGTCCTGGCTGTACAGCGCGGCATCGCTGGTGGTGCTGGTGTGCTCGCTGATCCTGGTGGCATTGCTGAGTTGGGGTGCGGGACGGATCAATTCGCGCGAACAGCACAGCACCACCGAGACCCGGGAACCCGTCGGACAGCCGTGACCGTTCTCGCCGACCATTCGCTCTGGCTGGCACTGCCCGCGTTCGCACCGGCCGTCGTGGTGGCCGGGGTGGTCGCCTGGGTGGCCGTCCGCGATCGGCGGGCCGGCCCCGAGGACAGTTCTGACAGCGAGAACGCAGGTTCGACCGACGAGGATGGTTCAGCGTGACTCTCATCAAGACACTTGCCGCCGTGTGCGCCGCCGCCCTGATCGCCGGCTGCGGTAGCTCGACGACGCCGGAGAACACCGGCACCACGTCGAGCACCGGGACCGCCGCGCCCGAGATGACGGACCAGCAGTCCCCGCCGGAACGCGTCGTCATCGACGTCACCATCGCCGGCGGCAACGTCACCCCGACCAACCAGCAGGTGCAGGCCAAGGTCAAGCAGCCGATCATCGTCCGGATCAACAGTGACGCCGCCGACCAGCTGCACGTGCACTCCAACCCCGAGCACACCTTCGACATCAAGCCGGAGAACGGTCAGGCGTTCCAGTTCACCGTGGACGTGCCCGGCAAGGTCGATGTCGAACTGCACCACCTGGACAAGACCGTCGCGACCATCACGGTGCAGTGATCCTGGCGCACGGGCTGGGCGGCTCGGCCGATCTGCCCATCCCGCTGACCTATGCCCTGATCGGCGCGGCGTGGGCCCTCACCTTCACCTTCGCGGTGGTGGCACTGGCATGGCGTAGACCCCGCTTCGACCCTGCGACGCCGGGGCGGCCGTTGCCGCACTGGGTGACGGCGGCGGTGGACTCGAGCGTGACCCGCGCGGCGGTCGGTCTGCTGGGGCTGGCGTTCGCGGGGTGGGTCGCGGTGGCTGCGGCGTTCGGTCCGCAGAACTCGTCGAATGCCCTGACCGGGGTGTTCTACGTGCTGCTGTGGGTCGGATTGGTCGCGCTGTCAGTCCTTTTCGGACCGGTGTGGCGGGTGCTCTCACCGGTACGGACCGTCGCCCGGCTGTTCCGGGTACGCGCTTCGTCCTATCCCGAGCGATTCGGCTACTGGCCGGCCGCCTTCGGATTGTTCGCCTTCGTATGGCTCGAGCTGGCCAGCCCGGACCCCGGTTCGCTTGGGGCCGTGAAGATCTGGCTGTTGATCTACCTCGGTGTCACCCTGGGTGGCACTTTCGCCTTCGGCACTCGGTGGTGCTCACACGCCGACCCGTTCGAGGTGTACAGCGTGGTGGCATCACGGTGCTCCCCGGTGCGGCGCAACGCCGATGGGCGCATCGCGGTCGGCAACCCGTTCGACCACCTCCCGACCTTGCCGGTCCGGCCCGCAACGGTGACGGTGCTCGCCGTCCTGCTGGGGTCGACGGCCTTCGACAGCTTCTCGGCGACACCGGCGTGGCGCGGGTTCGTCGACGCGCACACCTCAGGTGCGTGGCAGCCAACGTTTTTCAAGACGTTCGGGCTTGCGGTATTCGTCTTGATCGTGGCGCTGACGTTCAGTCTCGCGGCCCGGGCCACCGGCGGGGTGAGCCGGGAGCGGCGCCGGGAGTTGCCGGGGCTGATGGCGCACTCCCTCATCCCGATCGTCATCGGCTATGTGTTCGCGCACTACCTGACCTATCTGGTCGAGAAGGGTCAGCAGACCGTCTACGCGCTGTTGGGTACGCACGATGCGCACGTGTATTACGTGCTGTCCCTGCATCCGTCGGTACTGGCCACGTCGAAGGTCCTGTTCGTGGTCGGTGGCCATATCGCCGGGGTGATCGCCGCACACGACTGCGCACTGCGTGTTCTGCCCAAGCGGCATCAGCTGACCGGCCAACTCGCGATGATGCTCGTGATGGTCGGCTACACCTTCACCGGCCTGTACCTGCTGTTCGGCGGTTAGGCTTTGGGCATGCGGGCTCTGATCGTCGTCGACGTACAGCGGGACTTCTGCGAGGGTGGTTCCCTGGCCGTGGCGGGCGGCGCCGATGTCGCCCGCGCGGTGACCGAACTGCTGGGTTCGCACGACTACGACCATGTGGTGGCCACCAAGGACAACCACATCGATCCAGGGTCCCATTTCTCTGATACTCCCGACTACCGGGATTCCTGGCCGCGGCACTGCGTCGTCGGCACCCCGGGTGTCGAGTTCCATCCGTCGTTCGATCCGTCGGCGGTGGAGGCGGTGTTCACCAAGGGTGAGTATTCCGCGGCGTACAGCGGTTTCGAGGGCGCGGAAGCGTCCGGGGCCGGCCTGGCGTCATGGCTGCGCGAGCGCGGGGTGACCGACGTGGACGTGGTAGGTATCGCCACCGACTATTGCGTGAAGGCCACCGCCGCCGATGCCGCGGCCGAGGGTTTCCGCACCCGCGTGCTGCTGGATCTGACTGCGGGCGTGGCCCCGACGAGCACCGACGAGGCGGTGGCCGCGTTGCGGGCGGCCGGCGTCGAGGTCGTCTGAACGTGTCGTAGGTCCCGCTTATAGTCGAATGTATGTTCGACTTGGGTGGTGCGGGGGATGCGGCGCTGATCGAGGCGTTGCGTTGCGCGACCCGCGCTGAGGCGGTCGCTGCGGCGCAGCGGTGGGCGATCATCGCCGCTCTGGTCGACTGGCACTGCAAGGACGAAGACGAAGCGCGGGCGTCTGCGGCGTTGGATGGGTGGGAGTACGCCGCCGCGGAAGTATCGGCGGCCTGCGGGTTGTCCCGGGAGGCCGCGGCCGGGCAGATGCGCATCGCGCTCGCGTTGCGGGATCGGCTCCCGAAAGTGGGGGCCCTGCTCGAGCACGGGGAGATCTCGGCCAAAACCGCGGCCGCGATCACCTGGCGGACCCGGCTGGTCACCGATACCGAGGCGTTGGCGTTGATCGACGCCGCCCTGGCCGGGGTCGCCCCGACGTTGGGGGTGCTCTCGCAGAAGAACACCGAGACCGCCATCGATGTGTGGATCGAGAAATTCGATCCGGTCGCGGTGCACTGCACCCGCACCGCAGCCCGGTCCCGGTGTATCGAGTTCGGGGCCCAGGAGGATCCCGCCGGCACCGTCGCGGTGTGGGGGCGGCTGCTGGCCACCGACGCCGCGGTGCTGCGGGCCCGGCTCACCGCCCTCGCCGCCACGGTCTGCGAGGCCGATCCGCGGACGGTCGGGCAGCGCCGCGCCGACGCCATGGGGTTACTGGCCGTCGATCCGACCGCCGACCGGCTGACGTGTCTGTGTGGGGAGCCCGGCTGCCCGGCCGCCGGGGTGGATCCCCGCTCGGCCGCGGTGACGGTCTACGTACTCACCGACACGGTCCCCGGCGCGGCAGCCGACACCCCACGGGATCCCGGCGTGCACGGCGACGACCTGCAGGGCCTGCGGGCCCCGGCCGCGGTGACCGGCACCCCGGGGGTCATCCCCGGGGGCGGTGTCGTGCCCGCCCCGCTGGTCGCTGAGCTCGTCGCCACCGGCGCCCGGGTCGCCACCCTCGCCGACACCAACGATCTCACCGCTGAGCCGCGGTATCGGCCCTCGGCGAAGCTGGCGGCCTGGGTCCGCACCCGCGACCTGACCTGTACTTTCCCCGGCTGCCACCGCGGCGCCCAGTACTGCGACCTCGACCACAGCGTGCCGTGGCCGGGCGGGGCCACCCACCCCGGAAATCTCGCCGCGCTGTGCCGCACCCATCACCTACTCAAAACCTTCGCCGGCTGGAGCACCGTCCAGCACCCCGACGGGACACACACCTGGACCAACCCCACCGGGCATACCTACACCACGGTCCCGCTGACCCGGATCCTGTTCCCCGACAAACCCATTCACACCCCGGCGCCACCACCGACACCAGCCGGCAGCGGCAGCGGCGTCGGGGATCGGGGGCTGGCCATGCCCCGCCGCCGCCGCACCCGCGCCCACACCCACACCGCCCGAATCAACGCCGAACGCCGCCTCAACCAACACACCCTCGAACAGAACGCGACACCACCACCGTTCTGAGCGAACTCAGCGCGTCGGATCCACCGGAGCACCCGTCCACCGCGGGGCCCGCCCCGCGAGATGCGCGCGCACGCCCTCTCGCGCGTCCTCGTGCGCCATCACCTGCCGGTGGATCTCGGTCTCCCTGGCACCCACCTGCTCGCGCGTGAGCCCGAACGAATCCCACAGCAGCCGCTTGCTCGCGGCAACCGACATGGGTGCGGTGTGCTCGGCGATATCGCGGGCGATCTCCACTGCCGTGGGCAGCACCTCCGCCGCGGGGAGCGCCGTACTCCCGAGCCCGAGCTCCACGGCCCGCCTGCCGTCGAAAGTCGCTCCGGTCAAGAGGATTTCCGCGGCCGCTGAGATTCCCACCAGCCGGGGCAGCACCCAGTGCGCATACGCGTCACCCACCACACCGCGTCGCACCTGCACGACGCCATAGCGGGCGTCGGCCGCGAAGATCCGGATATCGCACTGCAGGGCCAGCGTCAGGCCGAGACCGATGGCGTGGCCGTTGACCGCCGCGATCACCGGTTTGTCCAGGCTCCAGGCCGGCACCTCGATCCCGGCGGCGCTGAATCCCGCTCCCGGTTCGGCGAAGGTCTGGTCACCGGCTCCGAGATCGGCGCCCGCGCAGAAGGCGGGCGGTGCACCGGTGAGCACCACGGCACGGACGGTGTGGTCGGCATCGCAACGGCGGTAGGCGTCGGCCAACTCCGCACGCATCCCGTCACCGAAGGCGTTGCGCCGTTCGGGCCGGTTCAGCGTGATGACGGCGACGCCGCCGTCGGTGTCGACCAACAGGGTCCGGTACTCGTGCACCACCTCATCATGGGGCAGCGCGTCAAGATGTTCGGCCACATCGATATTACCTCTGTAACAGAGGTAATATGTCACGGTGGACGCCTACGACGACCTCGTCACCGAACTGTTCGGTGTGGTGGGGCGATTCCGGAGACAGTTGCGCCGCTCGACCGGGGGCGGCGGATTCGACCGGTCCGGGCTGACCCAATCCCAGGCCGAGCTGCTGCGTCTGGTCGGGCGCAAGCCCGGAATCTCGGTGCGGGAAGCCGCCACCGAACTCAGCCTGGCCGCCAACAGCGCCTCCACCCTAGTCTCCCGGCTCGCCGCGGACGGACTGCTCATCCGGGAGGTGGACGACGCCGATCGCAGGGTCGGACGCTTGCGCCTGGCCGTGCCGGCGCAACGCATCGCCGACGACTCGCGCCACGCCCGCCGTGCTGCGATGGCCGATGCCCTCGATGAACTCGACCCTTCCCAGATCGACCAACTCGCAAAAGGTTTGACGGTCCTCGCCGAACTGACCCGGATACTCCAGGAAAGGCAGCCATGACCACCACTCCGCCGGCAATCGAATGCCGCCGGCTCACCCATCGCTACGGCCAGTTCACCGCCGTGCACGAACTCGACCTGCAGGTGTCCACCGGCGAGACGGTGGGTCTTCTCGGCCCCAACGGCGCCGGGAAGACCACCGTGATCCGGGTGCTCACCACGCTGACCCCCGTGCAGGAGGGCGACGTCCGGATCTTCGGGCTGGACGCGCGACGCGACACCATGGACATCCGCTTCAACATCGGCTATGTCCCGCAACAACTTTCCATCGAAGCAGCGCTGACGGGACGGCAGAACGTGGAGCTGTTCGCCCGGCTCTACGATGTGCCGCGCCGCGAACGGGCCGAGCGGGTCGCCGACGCGCTGGACGCCATGCAACTCACCGACGTCGCCGACAACGTGGCCGGAACCTACTCCGGCGGGATGGTCCGTCGGCTCGAGTTGGCGCAGGCCCTGGTGAACCGGCCGTCACTGCTGTTGCTCGACGAACCGACCGTGGGCCTGGACCCCATCGCACGGGACAGCGTGTGGGAGCAGGTCGGCCGGATGAAGGCGGACTTCGGCATGACGGTACTTCTCACCACGCACTACATGGGCGAAGCCGATGCGCTCTGCGACCGGGTGGCACTGATGCACCACGGCCGGCTACAAGCCGTCGGCACCCCGGCGGAACTGAAGGCCACGGTGAGCCCCACCGCGACCCTCGAAGATGTCTTCCGGCACTACGCGGGATCCGATCTCGACGAGCCCACGCAAGCGGGCCTGCGTGAGGTACAGGCCGCTCGACGGACGGCGCGCCGTGTCAGCTGAAACACTCACCCTGGTCCGGGCGCCGCGGGGCTGGCGCCGACTGCGCGGACTGGCCGTGCGCATCGGCGCCTTCTCCTTGGTCGAACTGCAGAAGCTGCGCCACGACCGCACCGAGTTGTTCACCCGCTTGGTGCAGCCGGCGCTGTGGCTGCTGATCTTCGGCCAGACCTTCAGCCGGCTGCGCGTCATCGATACCGGCCACGTCGACTATCTGGCCTTCCTGGCCCCGGGCATCATCGCCCAGTCCGCCCTGTTCATCTCGATCTTCTACGGAATCCAGATCATCTGGGACCGCGACGCGGGCATCCTGGCCAAGCTCATGGTGACCCCGGCACCACCGTCGGCACTGGTCACCGGGAAGGCCTTCGCCGCCGGTGTGCGCTCGGTGGTGCAGGTGATCGGCGTGGTGCTCCTGACCTACCTGCTGGGCGTGCACATGACCGTCAACCCGCTGCGCATCCTCGGCGCGATGGTCGTGGTGGTGCTGGGATCGGCGTTCTTCGCCTGTCTGTCCATGTCCTTGGCGGGTCTGGTCCGGCACCGCGACCGGCTGATGGGCATCGGCCAGGCCATCACCATGCCGCTGTTCTTCGCCTCCAACGCGCTCTACCCGGTGGATGTGATGCCGCAGTGGTTGCGCTGGCTCTCCGCGGTCAATCCGCTGAGCTACGAGGTGAATGCGTTGCGCGGCCTGCTGATCGGCACGCCCACCAACGGCTGGCTCGATATCGCGGTCCTGATCGTCGCGGCCGTGCTCGGCATCGCCACCGCGTCGGCGCTGCTACGCCGCCTGGTGCGGTAAGACATATCCAGCACATATCGGGCACCCAGATTCACGGCGTTGAGTTGAGTCATGAGCACCGAGAATCGTGACAGCGCAGGCAGAGTCGTCATCGTGCTGGACGCCGGAACCGACGAGGGATACCGCACCGCCCGCGCGCTGCTGGCCGACGGCTGCCGTGTGGTCGCCACTGACCGGCACGCCGCGGCGTTGGTACGCATCCTGCACGACCAACCCGCGGATCGGCTGTTGCTGCTGGCCGCCGACGACTCCCAGCACAACCTGGTGCAGGCCAAAGCGAAAGCCCGGTTCGGCCGGGTGGACTCGGTGATCCGGCCGGCCGGGCTGCCGCTGGCGCTATCGGCCTGACAGGTCGAACACCGTCGTCGATCCGATGAGCTGAGCCGGAAAATGCGCCGCCACCCACTGCGCGATGTCACCGTGGGCGCGCATGTTCAGCGACGGCCCGTGCCCGGGCGCCTTCTCGACGAGGTAGTACCCGATCTGGTGGCGCGCCACGTCATCTTGGAACTGCTTGAGTGTCGGCGCCGGGTCTGTTCCGGAGAAGCCCCCGATCGCCATCACCGCCGTATGCGTCGAGAGTTCCAAACCGGCTGCGCTGGAGGAGCGTTCGATGGCCGCCGACCACGGCGCGGTGCTGGCCGAGAGCAGCGCCTGCAGCGCGGGGGTATCCGCGTCGCGGCCCCACATACCGGTTTCCCGACCAGATCGGTGTGGGCCGACCAACGGCCCGCCGCCCTGGTGCGCGTTGGCGACGGTCGCCACGGCGTAGGCGGCCGGCCCGAGCAGCGCGGCGCACAGAGCAAGCACGAGTGCCCCTTGCGCGATCACCGGCTTGCGAATCCAGCACGCCAGACCGGCGACCGCCAGCACGACGATGCCCCAGCGGATCACCGGCAACCAGTGCGGGTTTCGGTGCAGCAACCACCATCCCCAGCCGGCGGTACCGGCCAGCAGCGCCGTCAGGCCCAACCGGCCTAACCAGGTGCCCCGGCACTCCCACATCCGGCGCACGCCGAGGGCGAACATCGCGGCCACGGCGGGAGCCACCGACAGGCAGTAGTACGCGTGTGCGGTGCCGTGCATGAAGCTGAGCACCAATCCGTCCACCAGCAGCCAGCCGCCGAACAGCACGGCGCCCGCCCGCACCCGGTCGGTGCGCGGCGCCCGGCCCCGTTCCACCACCACCAGCACGGTGGCCAACAACGCCCCGGGCAACAACCAGCCGATCTCGAAGCCGAACTCGCCGTTGAAAAGCCTTGCCAGTCCTTGCGATTGGCCACCCCAGCTGCCGACGCCGCCGCCCTGGATTCCGATCGATCCGAAACTGGTCGCGCGGTGTCTGCCCAGGACGCGGGCCAGACCGTTGTACCCGAGCACCAGATTCATGAAGTTGTTGTCGGTAGAACCGGCGAGATACGGCCGCGACGACGCCGGCCACGCCAGCGTCAGCAGCACGTACCAACCCGAGGACACCAGAAACGCCCCCAGCGCCCCGAGCAGGTGCAGCAGCCGCGACCGCCATGCCACCGGTGCCGCGATCAGGTAGACCAACCCCAGCGCCGGCATCGACATGAGCCCTTCGAGCATCTTGGCCAGGAACGCGAAACCCAGCGCCACCCCGGCCAGCGCCATCCAGCGGGCGCCGTTTCGTTCCAGAGCCCGCACCGTGCAATACGCCGCCGCGGTCATCAACAACACCATCACCGCATCGGGATTGTTGAACCGGAACATCAACGCCGCCACCGGCGTCAACGCCAACCCCGCACCCGCCAGCAGCCCGGCCCACCGCCCGCCGATCCGGCGCACCGCTCCATAGAGCAACCACACCGAGCCGACCGCCATCAACGCCTCGGGCACCAGCATGCTCGCACTACTGAACCCGAACAACTGACCCGACAGGCCCATCACCCACTGCGACACCGGCGGCTTGTCCACCGTGATGAAATTGCGCGGATCCAACGACCCGAACAACAACGCCTCCCAGTCCACCGACCCGGCCTGCGCGGCCGCAGCATAGAACTGATTGCCCATCCCGTTGACCGTGATATTCCACAGATAGAGCACGGCGGTGCCGATCAGCAGCACGGCCAGGTCGGCCTTGGCCCGAAGGTAGGTCACGCCCAACAGTCAGCCATCCCGACCGTGAGCGAACCTGTGAGTCCGCCGCGAGGACGCTGCGGGTCGGTGACGAGGGGTGCGCGGCTATCCGGCCACGATCCTGTCGACGGCGGCCAGCGGGATAGGTAACCAGTCCGGGCGGTACCGCGCCTCGTACCCGACCTCGTACACCGCCTTGTCCAGTTCGTAGGCCGCCAGCGCTGCCACCTCGTGGCGCGGGTCGGTGCCACTGACGGCCGCGTAGCCGTCGCAGAACGCCGCGCAGTTGCGGTCCACCCAAGCCCGCGTGCCGCGTGCCGCGTAGTCGTAGGACCGCAGCATGCCGGCGACGTCGCGCAGTGCCGAGTCCGGGCGGCGGCGATCCGCCAGCGGCTGGCCGGGCTCGCCTTCGAAGTCGATCACCAGCCAGGTGCTCGGGGTGCGCAGCACCTGGCCCAGATGCAGGTCGCCGTGGATCCGCTGGACCGTGCTCGGCGCATCGGTCAGGGCGCGGTAGCGGGTCTCGATCCGCGGGACGTAGTCATGCAGCTGGGGCACCGCAGCGGCCACGCCACGCAACCGCCGCACCCAGGTGTCGACGGGGAACGGCGCGGTCGAGGTGCCGAGCGTGCCGGCCAGGGCCGCGTGCACACTGCCGACCGCCTCGCCCAAGGCGTAGGAGTCGGCGTCGAAGTCGACGGAGGAGTCTCCGGCGGCGGCCAGGGCCAAGTCCCATCCGTCGGTCGAACCGGCCGCGAAGGAGGTGAGCATTCCCAGCGCGTACGGCTCACCGTCGCCGGCCAGCTCGTAGCTGCCCAGGAGCGGCGTCACATGCGGGTTGCCGGCCAGGGCGCGGGTCAGTTCGATATCGGGATTGATCCCGGCGATGACGTGCCGGAACACCTTGAGGATGGCCTTCTCACCGAACACCACGCTGGTATTGGACTGTTCGGCACCCAGCCGGCGGCCCACCCGGTCGGCCGGGAGCACCGCCCCCGGCTCCAGGCGAAAAGTCACCGGCCCGACGGTCTCGGACGTCCCCAGCAGATTCAGCAGGATGCCTGCCGCGGCGGGATCGGCCATCGCGTCATAGCCGGCTCGGTCACCGTCGACGCCGATCAGCGCGGGATCATCTCGGCCATCTGCGTCCCGCCACCGCACCAGCACCTGGTACTGCTCGACCGAGCCGTCGGTATAGCCGACGTCCAGCAGCGCGAGTTCCAGATCGTGGGTCAACTGCACCGTCTGCGCCGGCCCCACCGCGCGCAGTTGCCTGCCGCGTCCCGAGTACCAGCGCTGCGCAGGCAGCCACGCGTCGAACGCAAGATTCACCAAAGCCACGTATCCATCCGTACCCGACTGCTGATCTTCGTACACCCCGCAGGTTTGTGGGTATGGTGCCGACGTGGCTGACCAATCCCCCGTCGCTTCGCCCGCCCCCGACCAATCCCCCGTCGCTTCGCTCGCCCCCGCCTCTGGCTCTGGCTCTGGCTCTACCCTGCGTGATCACGGCGACCCCGGCGATGCCCCGAGCATCCCGCCGGCCCTGACCCCCGTCGTCAACGCCACCCGGCCGTCGGCGGCCGAAGAGGCCCGCACCATCGCCTCTTCCACCAATGCCGGCACCCTGGCCACCCTCACCGCCGACGGCGACCCCTGGGCGTCGTTCATCACCTACGGCCTGGTGGGCGGTGCGCCGGTGTTGTGCGTGTCCAATATGGCCGAGCACGGCCGCAACCTGGCCGGTGATCAGCGGGCCAGCATCTCGATCGTGGCGCCGGACGCGCCGGAGGACCCGTTGGCGTCGGGCCGGATCACCCTGGCCGGGGTGGTCACCCGGCCCACCGGCGCCGAACTCGACGCCGCTCGGCAGGCACATCTGGACGCGGTGCCCGCCGCGAAGTACTACATCGACTACAGCGACTTCACCCTCTGGGTGCTGCAGGTGCAGCGGGTCCGCTGGGTCGGGGGTTACGGCCGGATGGATTCCACCACCGGTGCCGACTACGCCGCCGCAGAACCCGATCCGGTGTCCCCGCATGCCGCCGGCGCGATCGCCCATCTCAACGCCGACCACGCCGACGCGCTGACGGCCATCGCGCAAACCCTCGGCGGCTACCCGGACGCCACCGCCGTGACCTGCACCGCCGCCGACCGTTATGGCCTGGACCTGCGGGTGCTCACTCCGCGGGGCATGGCCTACACCCGGGCCGGCTATTCCGAGCCCATCAACTCCATCGGTGAATTGCGCGCGGCCTCAGTCGAATTGACGCATCGGGCCCGGCAGGCCTGAGCGCTGCGTGCCCGGTGCAATACGATTCCGGGTATGCAGCGACCGGACACCTGGCAGGCGGCCTTCGACCTGATCCGCACCCGCGCCCACGAACGGCGTGAAGAACCGTTCCGGCTGGTCAGCGGCCAGCTGAGCCACGACTACATCGACGGCAAGTACGCCATCGACGACGGTGAGCGGCTCACCATCGTCAGCCGGGCGGTGGCTGATCTGGCGGCGCTGAACGGTATCGAGTTCGACGCCGTCGGCGGTCTGACCATGGGGGCGGACCCGTTGGCGCACGGTATTGCGATGGTGACGGGTAAGGCCTGGTTCTCGGTGCGCAAGGAGCAGAAGCAGCGCGGGCGTGAGCAGTGGATCGAGGGCACCCGCCTGAAGGAGGGTGATCGGGTCCTGCTGGTCGACGACGTGATCAGCACCGGCGGGTCGACGGAGAAGGCGTACGAGCGGGTGCAACAGGTCGGCGCCGTGGTCACCGGTGTCATCCCGATGGTGGACCGCGGCGACGTGGCCGCCGAACTGTTCGGCGGTAAAGGGGTGCCGTTCGTCGCTCTGGTCACCTACAAGGACCTGGGCATCGACCCGGTCAAAGCCGTCTAGAAGCGGAGATTGCGCAGCAGGTCGTAGACGCCCGCTATCCACAGCAGCAACGGGATCACCGCGGCGATGGCCGCGCCGTCGAGCAGTTCCAGGATGCGTTTGGTGACCGGTGAGACGCGCTGCACATCGGCGGTGGCGCCGACGATGATCAGTGCCACGACCGCGACCACGGTGTAGCCGGCCAGCACCAACCAGGCCGACTGCGGGTACCAGAGGCACAGCCGGATCATCACCCCGGTCGGCACCGCCACGGTGACCGCCAGAAGGGCCCAGGCGCACCAGCGTTCGGCGTACAGCCGGGAGCGGAAGCCACTCACCGCGGCCACCAGTGCGGCCACGATCAGGCTGTGCACGAAGAAGTGGCCCTGCTCCACCACCGCGATCGCGCCGGTGGCCAACACCACCGCACCCGCGGTGAGGAAACCGTTGAGAAGCTGCTTGGAGAGCTGACTGCGCTCGCTGAGGCGCGCGGCCGATTCGGGGACCGAGGCGATGATCGCCTGCCACGTCGGGCTTTCCTCGTCGGCGCCGTCGGGGTGGGACACCGGGTCCAGCAGTTCGTCGTTGGCCACCGTCTCCCCCGGCGCCGGGATCGGCGGGAGCGCGATACGCGCAACGGCGACGGTCAGCTTGGCCGCATTGGTCACCACGATGAGGCCGAAGGCGATGGCACCGGCAGGCACCCAGTCCTGGGCGCCGTACCCGTAGGCGATCGCCGCCGCGGTGAGGGCCGTCGCCGCCACCGCGAGAAAGGACGCCAGATCCGCACGCCGGCGCGGGCCGCCCCGGGTGGCCAGGGCATACAGCAGGACGACGCCGGCCGCCGCGGCGATCTGCGGGGCGCCGAGACCGTCGGCATCCCGGGGCAGCGGCACCGCCAGCGCGACGGCACCCGCCAGCGCGGGAAGCGCTGCCACCAAGAGACTTTCGGCCATGTCGACATTGCCGAACCGGCTCTTCGAGAGCATGCTGCCGCCGAGCAGACCCAGCCCCAGCACGCCCAGCGCGACGGTCCACCACCAGCCGTGGCCGGCCTGCGACCAGGCCAGCAGGGCGGTGATGACCACGACGGTCGACACGACCGGAACCGCCAGCCCGACAAACCGGTTCAGCGCGGTGCGGTCGAACACCGGGGATTCGTCGAGTACGGCGATCGCATCGATGACGTCTTCGACGAGCGGCCGATAGCGCTCGGTGCGGCTGACCGACACCAACGTCAGCAGCGATCCGTCGACGACACCCGCATCGTCGAGCGATTCGGTCGCCTTCAGCGGCGGAGCGCCCGGCCGCGCGAACGCCCACTCCCCCTGCGCCTTGAAGTCGAACCCCGCCAGCACCTCGGCCGGTGTGTCATCCAGCAGATCCGCCAGTACGGCCACCGTCTCGTCGATGTAGGTCTCGATCGAGGCGGCGGCCGGCAGCACCAGGTCGGTGAGACGGCGTCCGGTCAGGATGGTGACTCGGGTCGTTGCCGGGCGGCCGGGCGTCACGCTCGTGGACGCGGGTGCGACCGCACCGGTTGAGGTGGCGGTCAACGACGTTCGAGGCGGTCGAAGTCGTCGGACAGCGCCGCAGCGAGTTCCACGATCCGGCGCTGGAAGGTGCTGCCCAGCAGTTCGAGCTGGATCTCGGTACCGGCGGCGATGTGCTTGTCCCAGGGCAGCACGATCACCCGGCCGGGTGCGACATGCCGTTCGAACTGCTGCACGAGGTCTTCCACGTCGATGTTGGTCTTGCCCGGGGTGACGTGGTTGATCACCACGCACGACCGGCCCAGCAGATCTTGATAGCCGTTCTGCCGCAACCAGTCCATGGTGACGGCGGCCTGGCGGGCCCCGTCGATGGAGGCGCTCGCGACGATCACCAGACCGGACACCGTGGACAGCACACCGCGCGCGGCCGGCTGGAACAGCCCGGCGCCACAGTCGGCGAGCACGAGGTTGTAATAGCGCGAGACGATGCCGACCGCGCCCTTCCAGTCGTCGTCGTTGAACTCGCGCCGGGCGGCGCTGTACTCCTCCGAGGACAACACCTCGAGGTTGGCGCCGTTCATGCTGGTGTACGCCCGGATGTCGTTGTAACGGGATAACTCTTGGTCGGACAACAGATCTGAGATCGTGGCCGCGGACTGCCGGCCCGCCCGGTCGGCGAGGTTTCCGCCGTCGGGGTCGGCGTCGATGGCCAGGATACGGTCGCCGCGGACCCGGCTCAGCGCCGAACCGAGCGCCACGGTGACAGCGGTCTTTCCGACGCCGCCCTTGAGCCCGAACACGCCGATCTGGTAGGAGTCCCTGGCATTTCGGCGGATTCGCGCGTGCAGGTCCATCTCGTAGATCTCGTCGGGCGAGAGCCCGAGGTTGATCCGGCTGAACACATACAGCCAGTGCCGCCAGCCGCGCTGGGACGGCATCTTCACCGCCGTGCGGACACCGACGTGTGAGAGTGCGTCGATGGCACGGTGATTGCCCATGCTGGCGGCTGAGGTCGGCGCGGGCTGGGCCGGGATCGGCTGGCTTTGCGACCACACCGGTTCCGGCGCCTCGGCGAAGACCTGGCTGGGTGCCGGCGCAGGCGCGGGACGGGCCGGCGGGGCCGGTGCGGGCCGCTGCTGCTCGTGCCGGGCACCGGAGGTCTGGGCGGCGGGCGGCGGGGTGCGCAGCATTCCGTTCTGGGCGCGCTGCGGACCGGTGTGTTGGGCCGGCCGGATCTGCTGGGTGATCTCCGCCTCACGCGGGGCAGGGACGCCCGACGCCTGGGTCTGCGTCGGGGCGACCGGCATCGACGGCGGAGTCACCTCGGTGGCACGCGGCGCCGAGGCGTGGATGGGCATCGGTGGCGGTGTGACCGCCGGTGCCGCACCGTCGATTTCGCTGTTGGCCTCACCGTCGGCGGGGCCGGCGGAGTGGAAGAGCCGGTCATAGTCGGCCGACATGATTACCTCTCATAGGTGATACGCGACTGTGCAAGCAGGAGGTGGGCGGACAAGCCTCAGGCTAGTCCGCCCACCCCACCTGCACTGTGGTTCTAACCGGCGAACATCCCGGTGACGCCGGCTTCGGTCTGCGCCATGGTCTGGGCGGCTTCGTCGACGGTCTGCGCCAGATTCTGCAGCGCGTTGTTCAGCTCGGCCGCCGTGCTGTTCCAGCGGACCTGCAGGGCCTGGTAGGCCTCGCGGGCGGCGCCGTCCCAGGTGGCCGCGAGCCGGCCCAGCGAGGCCTCGCCCTCTTCGAGCAGGCTCTGGGTGGTACCCACGGAGCCGTGGATGTCGGCGGCGCCGGCCATGATGGCGGCGAAATTCCATGTCTGTTGGCTCATGATTCGATTTCTCCGTTTCGGTGGTGGTAGGTGATTCGGGTGCTAGATCATCCGGCTGGCGAGGGCGCTGGCCTGGTCCTCGTCGGTGCTGCCGTACTGCGTGCCACCGATGCCCAGGTTCTCGGAGATGTCGTCGAGCTCCCGGTTCTGCTGCGTGGCGGCCTCGTGGAAGCGCAGCAGGGCGGCCTGCGCGGCGGTCGCCGACGCACCGACCCACGCCGGCTGCAGGCCGGCCGCGGTGGCCTCGACGTGGGCCATCACGGTCCTGAGTTCGTCCGCGATGCGCTGGAAGTTGGCCGACTCGCCCGCGATGACGGAGAGATCGGCTTCCATCCCCTGTCCTGAAGTCATGGTGAAGCTACCTTTCCTTTTCCTGTGTCCTCACCACGTGTTGGCGAGTCTTCCAGCCCCCTCGGCCGGGAAGTTTGGGTGTTGCCGGTGCCGGTCATCGGTCGTCACCAGTCGTCGTCGTCTTCATCGAAACCATGGGCCAGCGGTGACGGGGTGGCGAGCGCCTCCCGCTTGCCACCGCTCTTCTCGCGCTGAGCGGCGCCGTTCATCGGGCCACCGCCGCCCGATCCGGCACCCACCGGCGCCAGACCGGCACCGGCTCCCCCGGCGGATGCTCCGGTCGGCGCCGGAGTCGACTGAGCCGGCGACCCGACCAGACTGGACATCAGCGGTGTCCGGGCCAGCGTGCCGCCGGCGCCCGGCAGCGACGCGGCGCGCACCAGACCCGCGCCCGATGTCGCACCCGAGCCGCCCAGCAGCGGGTGCTCCGAGAACGGGCTCGCGCCGATCAGACCGAACTGCCGGCCGCCACTTCCGCCCATCTGACCGAAGATCGAGCTCACCTGCTGCAACGGTTGGGTCAGCGTCTGCGCCCCCTGCGTGACGCCCTGTGTCATCTGCTGAGGCGCCTGGATCAGCGACTGGCCCAGTTGCGACGCGATCTGCAGGCCCTGTTGCATCCCTTGCTGCAGCATCTGCTGGGTCTGCTGGCCCTGAGCCTTATCGGCTTTCTGTGCCGCCCCCTGGGCACGCTGCTCACCCTGATTCGCAAATGCCGCACCCCGGCCCGCCGTCAGCCCGGCCGACTCCACGGTCGCCTGCATGGTGGTGTGCGCGAAGGCGGCCTCGCGCAGCGCCGAGCCGGGCAGGGTCGCGGCGAGCTGCCCCGAGGCCATGCCCAGTGCCGACTCCCCGACCCCCGGCACGACGATGGGCGTCATCGGCAGAATCGGTTCGAAGATGGTGTTGGCCGTGGTCTCGGCCTGGTACCCGAACATCACGGCGGCGGCCTGTTCCCACATCCGGACGTAGTCGGCCTCGTTGATGCCGATCGGAACCGCATTCACGCCGAGGAAGTTGGTGGCGTTGAGCACCGCATTCGTGACGTGGTTCATCTCGATCTCGGGCAACGGCGGCGTCACCGCCATGGCCAGCGCGTACGAATTCGCTTGTGCGATGGCCTGCATAGCGCGCTTCTGCGATTGCAGCGCGGCGGTGCGCAGCCACACCACCATCGGCGTGGTCGCGGTGACCGCCTGCTCGCTGGCCTGGCCCTGCCAGGAACCCGACAGCGAGGCGAGACTGGCCGCGAGTTCTTCGGCCTGCGTCTCCAGCGAGATCGCCAGAGTTTCCCACGCCGCCGCCGCCTGGAGCATCGGCGTCGGGCCGGCACCGGCCATCAGGCGGCCGGTGTTGATCTCCGGTGGCAATGCCTCATAGAACATCGTCAACATTGCGGGGACTGCAGACATTGTTTGCCAGCTTCGCTCTCGTCAATTCTTGGCGGTCGCCGAGCCGGTCACATCAGGGTGGCGGCGCCCTCGGCGTCCACCGTCGTGTAGATGCCGGAAGACTCCAGATAGGCGGCGCCGGCGCGGGCCAGTTCCTGCTGGGCGTAGGCATTCAGCGCCGCAACCTGGGCGGCCTCGCTGGCAAAGGCGAGGGCCGCCTGGACCGACACCTCTTCGGCCCCTGCAGGCAGCAGGGCCATAGCCTCACTGGTCGCGGTGGTTCCGGTGGCGAGTCCGCGTCCCCCGTTGGCAACCACCTGGCTGCCGATGCCCAGCACCGCGGGCGAGTGTTCCATCGGTTGCATGTGCAGTTCCTCCTCAACGGTTCCAAACGAGCTGGATGACATCTTTGGGATGGGGACCGCAAGTCCTGCCGTGGCGCTTCAATCGTGGACCCCCCGATCCGTTTGCTACCCCGTCGCCGTCAATTTTGCCAGGCGACTCGAAATCCATACTAACCGTGGTTTTGGGGTGGTGCCGACACTTCTTCTTCCGGAGGATCGACATACGCCGCCTGAATCACCTCCTTCGCGTCCGGAGAGACGAGAAGTGCCTGGCCAGGCGGCCTGCGCTTGAGCTTGAACGCACTCGACGGGAACTCGGTCTTGTCGCCGGAGAGGAACAGCGTCGGGGTCCCCGCGCCGTAGGCCGCCCCGACGAACCGGTCCATCGTGGCCCGCTGCGCCTGACTCATCTGGCACGTGACGACGAGGTGCAGGCCGATGTCCGCGGCCGCGGGCAGCAGGGGCCACAACGGCGCCATCGGAGGCAGGCCGCCCGCGGCCGCCACCACCATGTGCCAGTCGTCGATGAGCAGCACGATATCGGGGCCCGACCACCAGGATCGGGACCGCAATTGGGAGGTCGTGAGGTCCGCCGGCGGGAGCCTCTTCTGGAGCAGAACCGCCAGCCCCTTCACCGACTCGTCGAACGTCGCGGCATTGCGATTGATTGCTCCGGCCGACAGCAGATGACTCTCGGGAACCGCATCCAGCAAACCCGATCGGAAGTCACCGACCATGAACCGCACCTGATCTCGATTGTTGCGCAAGCAAATAGCTTGGGCGATCGCATGCGCGATCCGGGTCTTGCCGGACTTGGGCGCACCGAAGACCAACACATGCGGCGTGCGCTGCATATCGGTGTAGGACACCGACAAGTCGGACTCGCGCACGCCCAGCGGAATGGTCCACCGCGTGCGGTAGTCGGCATCGGGTCCGGGCGGATTGGGGTCCATCTCGTTCAGGTAGATCCGGCTGGGCAGGACTCTGACCTGCGGGGCTTCCTCGGTGTGCAGCGATGCGATGTGGTCGACGGCCGCGGTGATGGCCGGCACCAGGTCGGCACCGCTGTGCACACCGTCCAGGCGCGGCACCCCGATCATCAGGTGGTGCTTCTCCAACGAGATCGCCCGGCCCGGCCGGTTGGCCGGGATCTCCCTGGTCATCCGGTCTATCTGCGTCTCGTTGACATCGCCGAGCCGGAACTCCACCTTGGTGCCCAGGTAGTCCCGGACCCGGGAGCGCAGCTCGGTCCAGCGCGGTGTGGCAATCACGGTGTGCACCCCGAACGCCAGGCCCTGGGCGGCCAGGTCCTGCACCACCGGCTCCAGATCGGGGAACTCGCCGACGAACGCCGGCCAGCCGTCGATGACGAGGAAGACGTCCCCGAACGGGTCCTGCGACGCCGCGTGATTCGGGTCCTCCCGCATCTGCCGGTACGCGGCGATGGAACCCACCCGGTACTGCTTGAACGTCGCTTCCCGCTGCCGCAGCACGGCCTTGATCTCCGCCACGGCCCGGTTGACCCGGTCCGGCTCGGCGCGGGTGGCGACCCCGCCGACATGCGGCAGCCCTTCCAGGTACATCAAACCGCCACCACCCATGTCGATGCAGTAGAACTGCACCTGGCGGGGAGTGTGCGTGGCCGCGGCCGAGAGCACCAGGGTCTGCAGGAAGGTGGACTTCCCGGTCTGGGGCGCCCCGCCGACGGCGATGTTGCCGCCGGCTCCGGACACATCGATACCCCAGACCTCCTGGCGGTGCCGGCGCGGCTCGTCCATGATCCCGAGCCCGAAACGCAACGGCTGCCGGTGATCCCGCTCGACGAGCTCGTTGACCGGGGTGGGATCCGCCAGCGGGGGCAGCCACATCTTGTACGCCCGCACCTCACCGGTGGTCAGCTGTTCGAGGACCACCTCGCGCAGCACCCGCTGGTCACCGAGTTCGGTCATACCGTTGGTCATGACACCGCCCCCGCGTCCAGCAGCGGTGCCGCCGTGAAGGGCTGAATGCGCACCACCTGGCGCTTGGGCTGGGCCCGTGGCGCATCGTCGTCGGCGTCCGCGAGCACGGTGGGCACATAGTTGGTACCGGTGTAGACACTGTGGAATTTCACCGGGTCCTCCATCCCCACCCGCAGGAATCCGACACCGCTCTCCTTGTTGGTGATGTACTGCGCCTCCGGCGTACCGATCACCGCCTTGGATTCCGCGGAACTGGTGGTGCGCAAGGCAATCCGGTACGTGAGGTTGGGCTCGAGCTTGTCGATCCGGACACCGCCGGTGTTCAGCGACTGGGTGGCCAGCAGCAGATGCACCCGCAGCGACCGGCCGACGCGGCAGATCCGGTCGAACAGCGCGATGAAATCGGGGTGGTTCTGCAGAAGCTCGGCGAACTCGTCGACGACGACGAACAGTGTCGGCAGCGGAGCCAGATCGGCCCCGCGTTCACGATGCTTCTCGTACTCGGCCACCCCGGAGAGCGCACCGGCGGCACCGACCTGCATACCCGCCTGGCGCAGAATGGACTGCCTGCGGTCCAGCTCACCGGTCAGCACCTCACCCATCCGGCTGACCAGCTCGGCCTCCTCCTCCATGTTGGTGACCACCGCCGCGGTATGCGGCAGCTTCTCCATGCCGAGGAAGGTGGAGCCACCCTTGAAGTCGGTGAGCAGCAGATTCACCTGGTCCGGGTGATGCGTCGCGGCCAGCGACAGGATCAGGGTGCGCAGGAACTCTGATTTACCGGAACCTGTTGTCCCGATAAGCATTCCGTGCGGACCGGCGCCGAACTCGGCGCCTTCCTTGATGTCCAGGTGCATGATGTCGCCGGTCTTGAGCTCATGCCCGAACGGAATCCGCAGCCGGTCCCGGTCGGTGTCGGTGAACATCCGCCAGCGCGCGGGGGTGACCTCTTCCACCGTCTGCGCACCGACCAGCTGGTGCCACTCGGTGGCGACCTTCTTCTGCACCCGGGTGGTCTTGTCGATGATCGTCCCGGTGATGGACCAGCCGGCCAGCTTCCTGGCGATGCGGCCCGCCTGGGCCGGCGTCATGGAATCCGCCACCCGGACCACCTGGCGCCAACCCTGTTGGGCCAGTTTGTCTTCGGCAGATCCGTCGGCATTAACCTTCAGTTTGTACGCCGATCCCCGGTGATTACCCAGCGTGATCACCGTGACACCGGCACGGCCGTCCACCGGGAAGCCGGCCCGGCCACCGGTGAGGTCGATGACGACGACATAGGCGCCGGCCGGTGCGGCGTCGGCGGTGTGCGGACCGCGCGCCGTGAGATCGGACAGTCCGTCCGGCCGGGTGAACACCAGCCGGGTCGGGCCGGCCACGTCGGTGTCGGACTGGTGCTGCGCATGCGGCAGCCACTTCAGCCAGGCCCAGTTCGGGTCTTCCGGGGTATCCGTGAGCACCCGGATCTGCAGCAGGTCCGGCGGATGCAAGACGGCCAGATGGCAGATCATCGCGGTCAGCAGACCGGCCGCACGTTCAGGCTCACCGCCGACGGCGATCGTCGGGAAGGTGCGCAACTGCACCAGTTTCGGGCAGTCGTGGATCAGGCCGTGGGTGCGCAGGAACTTGATCAGCCACATGTGGCTGACGGGCTCCAGGTGCGGCTGTGGCGCACCCTGGGGTCCGGCCAACTCACCGCCCACCGCCGGCTTGAGCAGCCGGTCGACGGCCGGCTCGGCACCGATGCCGATCCGGGTGGCCGCGAAGAAGTCGCCATTGGCCGGCCGCGACCACTGCCGGTTGGTGCCGACCATCGACAGCAGATCGCCGG
The DNA here is from genome assembly GCF_011758805.1 of Mycolicibacterium fluoranthenivorans. Taxonomy (NCBI): domain Bacteria; kingdom Bacillati; phylum Actinomycetota; class Actinomycetes; order Mycobacteriales; family Mycobacteriaceae; genus Mycobacterium; species Mycolicibacterium fluoranthenivorans. The sequence goes on from NZ_JAANOW010000001.1 coordinate 94,743, forward strand.
GATGCGGTGCGTGATAACCGAAGAACGTCACCTGAGCGGCGGCCGAGGTGGTGACCCGAGACCGCAGCCCGGCCAGATACCGCAGGTACTCCTTGCGGTCCGCATTGATCTCGGGCACCTTCTTGCCGCCTGGGCCGCCACCGGCCATGAAGCCGACTGTGCCCATGATCATCATCAGCGGCATCATCAGCATGTAGGGCGACAGCTGCCGGATGCCGGTGAAGACCATGATGGCGAGCATGCCGAGCATGCCGCCACCCATGACATAGGGCAGCGCCTTCTGCAGGCCCGACGGGGGGATCTCGATACCCAGGTCATCCGGTGGGGTGACGTTGATCTCGCCCGGTGTCAACCGGGGGCCCCGCCGGATGGTGGGGGTGAACTTCTTGGTGGTCATCGTCCACCTCCTTTCCTAACGTATCGGCGCACCCGGCGCGGGCATCGGCAGTGGTGCGGCCCCACCCGGCGGCGCGGGGGCGCCCTGGCCGGGCGCCTGCTGGCCGGTCGCCGTGCCCGCGACCTTGCGGGGGTCAGGGTCGGCGGGCAGCGTGTCGTGCTCGAGCAAGGCCGCCTCCTTGGACAGCACCGGACCGTCGACGAGCAGGCTGACCACCTGCCAGGGCGCGGTCAGCGGTGAGGTCAGCCCGAGCACGGTGGCGGTGTCCTGATTCGGCAGGCCGTACCGGATGCCCTGCGGGTCGATGTAGTAGAGCGCCTCGCCATAGCGTGGATCCGGTGACTGCAGCCGGATGAACTGCCCGCCGTCGATGTACACCGTTGCGGTGCCGGCGATCTGGCGAATGCCCGCGTTCATCCGGGCCGCCGGGATCGGCAGATGCCGTCCGCTGAACACGGTCTGGCGCGGCGACTGGTCGCCGGGTTCACGCTGCCAGGACCAGCACAGCGTCGGGGCGTCGTGGCGCAGCCGGATCTCCATCGGCTGATCGGGCAACGGTGACACGAAAACCTGTTCGGCAATCTTGGCGACATCGCTGGCCTCCACCGACGGCGGCGAGATCAGCCCGAACGAGTTGGACGCGCGCAGGGCGGCGGCCGTCGTGCCGTTGACCTTCGCGACACCGTCGGCAAGCACCACATACTGCTGCTCGCCTGCGTCGGTGATCGTCTTGAACACCGACCCGATCACCAGATTCGGCGGCAGGCCAACGGTATTGGGCGCGCCCGCGCCGGCGATCTCCGGCAACTGCCACGGCCCGGCGTTGGGCAGCGCGTTGAACAGACCCTCGGAGATCGGCGTGGGCCGCGCGGTGACCGGGATGCCGACCGCACTGGTCACGGCCCGGTTGGCCAGGTCGATGGAATGCCGGCCGTCCTGGGTCACCAGCCAGTTGCGGTCCTGATAGGACACCAGCACGCCCTGGCTGGGGCGGATCGGCCCGACCGAGGAGTCGACCACCGGCGGCATGATGACCACCGACGTCTCCACCGAAGGTGCGACGCTGTCGGGTTTGGTGACCGTGTCGCACAATGTCCACGTCGACGCCGGCGCACCCAGCGGGGTGGCATACGGCGCGCCCGGGATACCGATCGGCTGGCCCTTCGACATCCGGTTCAGCTCATCGGATTTCACCGCCGAAGGATTGTTGGAGTTACCCAGCACCAAGCGGGCCGACGTCAGGTTGTAGACGGGCCGCAACTCTCCGGTGCCGGGCAGCACGACGTAGAGCTGGTTGGTCGTCCGGTCCACCAGAAGTGAGTCGTCGCCGCGCTTACCGAGTGGTTTGAAGTACGCCAGCAGCGCCGCGCCGAGGCACACCAACACCGCAATCACGATGCCCGCGCTGACCGCCCGGCTGTAGAACTGCAGCGGGTCGTCGTACATCCGGGTATCGCGCCGGACGATCGCATGCTCGACCCGCCGCAGCAGGAAACGCCATCCGCTGACCTGGACCTTGGTGGTGAGCCGGAAACCTGCCATCTGCTCAGGCGCCGATATTCAGGCGGGCGTGCACAGCCTCGATCGCGGCCGCCATGTCCTCGCCGGTGACCTCGCTGAGCGCGTCGACGTCGAGGTTCTCGAAGTCCAGCGAACGAGCCAGCCGCATGTCCCGGCTCTGCTCGCCCGCCTCGACGAGCTGGCGGGCGTACCGGCCGTTGCCCGCGATGTCGAGCGCCGGCTTACCGTTGAGGTTCCGCTGGCTCAGCAGGGTCGCCGCCTCCAGCACACGCTTGGCCGCCTCCTCGTCCAGGCGCGAATCATTGGCCCCCGCAATGACCTTGGCGATCTCGACGATCTCCTCGGGTGCATAGGAATCGAACTCCACGCGGGTGGAGAAACGCGACCGCAGACCGTCGTTGGTCTCCAGCAGTCGGTCGATGTCGGCGCTGTATCCGGCGATGATGACCACGAGTCGGTCGCGGTCGTTCTCCATCCGGGCCAGCAGCGTGTCCAGCGCCTCGGTACCGAACGGGTCGGCGCGGCCGTCCCGCTCCTGCACCAGCGTGTACGCCTCGTCGATGAACAACACCCCGCCGACGGCCCTGTCGATGGTCCGCGACGTCTTCACCGCCGACTGGCCTTCGTACTCGGCGACGAAATCCTTGCGGGAGGTCTCCACCAGTTTGGGTTCGGTGATGACGCCGAGGCCGGCCAGGATGTTGGCCACCACGCGGGCGATGGTGGTCTTGCCGGTGCCGGGCGGTCCGGTGAAGATCATGTGCTTGGACTGCTGGGCGACCTTCATCCCGCGTGCGGCCCGGACCCGGGCCATCTGGGTGGCCGCCCGGTACTTCTCGATCTGCTCCTTGACCCGGCTCAGCCCGATCTGCCGGTCGAGTTCGGCCTGCGCCTCGGCGAGCAGTCGTTCGCGGCCGGAGTTGTCGGCGGCGACGCTGGCGGGATCCCACGGGTCCTTGCGGGCGGCGATCTTCTCGGCGGTGGTGGTCTCCATCCGGTAGGACGGATCGCGCAGGGCCGCTGTCACTTTCGGGGACGGGTGGGTGGCCTGCAGCCATTCCAGCAGCGCGATGGCCGCATCCTCGTTGCCCTGGCTGCGCCGGGTCATCGCCAGGAACCAGGCGATCGCCGGCGCGCACGCCTCACCGGCCGGCGCCGAATTTGCTTCCGTCAGTCTGCGTTCGGCCTCGGTGAACAGACCGAGGTTGGCCACCGCCACACCGTGCGCCACGCTCGCGGCCGCGCCGAGGAACTTGTCCGGCCAGCCGGCCGCGCCCCGCACCTGGTCGATCACATCGGTCCAGCGTTCGGCGGCGCCGTAGATGACCGCCTTGATCCAGGACACCAGGTACTCGGCGCCGGCGGCGGGCGCGTCGTCGAGCGCTTCGATCGCGTCGGCATAGTTGCCCTCGGCGGCTTCGCGCACTGCGAAGGCCATCGTGATGGCCAGTGGCGAGTTCACCGGGTAGGTGATATCCCCGTACAGCCCGCCGATCGGGATCCGGGCCCCCAGGCTGTTCATCGAGACCTCGGCACGGCCGGCGAGCTGGCCGAAGTTGCCGCGGGAGAACCAGGCCCGGAACAGGGTGGCCCGGTCGGTGTCCCCGCACCGGATCCGGCCGACCCATGCGTCGCAGGCGGTCTCGTCGACGGCGGTGATCTCGGTGAACAGTTCCAGGGACCGGGCGGGTGAGCTGGGCAGCATGCCGATCGCGGTGCCGAACAGACTCGCCAGATGTTCAGTCATGGTCACCTGCATACCTGGTCGCGAAAACGTGGGCCTGCGCGGCATCGGCCTCCTCCGGGGAGGGCAGGTCGAGATCGCGCTTCAAGAAGTCCCGGGTGACCACATCGTCCTGGCCTTCCCGCCGCATTCCTTCGAGCATGTAGGTGAACTGCGCGGACCGGGCCTGCGCGGTGGCCAGGCCGGCGATCACGACGATCTCGTCGGCGAGCTGCGCCTCCGTCGACAACACGGCGGCGGGGGCCAGCTCGATCCGCTGCACCCGCCCGTCCATCAGCGCCGTCACCGTCACCGTGCCCGGCGGGTTCGTGACCGAGAACACCGCCACATCCGCGTCGAGGTCCTCTTCGGCAGGCCCCTCGTCGTCATCCACGGGAGCGGGCAGTCCGGCGTCGAACACACTGAAGGCATCGAAAACCGATCCCTCCTGGTCCACGGCCTCGGCGTCGCCTGCCGCGAAGTCCAGCCCGACCAGCTCGTCGAACCCATCCTCGGTCCCCCCGGGATGCGGATAGTCATCGTCGTCGTACGACGGAGTCCCCACCATCGAATGCTCTCTTCAGTCCCCGTCGAAGTAGTCGGTGTCCACCGTGCGTTCGAACCAGGTGCCCGACGGCAGGAATTCGACCAGCCCGTCCAAGGCGCGTTGCAGGTTCTCTTGGGTGCCGGGCAGGAAGCTGCCGAACAACTCGCCGTTGACCCGGCGCGGGATCGAGACGATCCGGCCGAGTGTGGAATCCAGCACGCCGGCGGCGACGGCGGCCTGACTGTAGGTGCCACCGTCGTGCCGTTCGTTCGCCGTGATCTCGACCCAGCTGTCGGGTTCCGCGGTCGCCTGGGCGTACACGCGTGCCGACGCCGGGGAGATGCCGAACTGGGCCAGCTGGTGTGGGGTCCGGGCGTCGGCGAGCTGCGAGCTGACCGCGGTCATCGGTTCCACGTCGGCGGGTTCGGCGGTGCCGAGCACAGCGGTCACCATCCCGGCGAGCCCGACCTGCGGCGCCACCCGCTGCAAGACCAGCATTTCCCCGTCCCTGGCGGCGATGACATGACGCTCCCCTTTGCGACACACCACGAATCGCACCATCTTCCCACCCACATCGCGACGCCACCACCGGCCCTCCAGGGTCCGGTCCGGGCGAGCCAGGGTGTCGGTCATCGCCGCCACCTCGGGGTGCGGTGCCCCGAAGACGTCGAGCACGCCCTGCGCGGTGAGGTCACGCGCGACCTGCTCCCACACCAGGTCCCGGAGTTCGGGCTGCGGGATGTTGGGCCGGATGCCCAACGAGGTCGGGAACTCCACCAGGTTGAGCCGGTCGGCGATCACCAGCATCCCGTCGATGGTGATCTCCACCGCGACGACGTCGTCGTAGTGCGTGGGCTCGCGGTGGAAGCTCGTCATCACCGGCCCCCTGCGATCTGCCGGTCCAGAGCCGACCGCTGCGCGTCGTCGGTGCGGTCGTACCGGCCGGCCGAATTGCCGAGCCGGACACCGAGACCCTGCGACACCGACGCCATCCGCGTACCGGCGTCCGTGCGGGCTGCCTGTACCGCCGCGAGCGCCGCTGACGTCGCGGAGGCGACCACACCGTGCGTGGCGCGCACGGCGGGCGGCGTTGCCTCGGGCATTGCGGTGGCGGCGGCGAGTTCACCGGCGGCTCGCTCCTGGACGGCGGCCAGGCCACGTAAGCACGCGGTGGTGACGCGCAGATCGTCAGACACGTGTTCTTACCTCCCAGGTGGTGATGTGGCGGCGTCCGATACGGCCGTATGGTCCGTGACAACGTTAGCCGGGTCGGAGGTGCCAGGACCACTGTCTTCTGCACGGACGTGAGTGAGCTCATCCGGAACGGCCGCCGAAGACGGGTCGGGTTCGCTCTCGTCCTCGTCCTCGGGCTGGCGCTCGCGCGGGCCGGCCGCCACACCCTGCGCGGCCGCCTGCACCGCCGCGGCGACCAGCCCGCCGGCAGGGGCGAGCAGCGCGGCCAGCGGGGCGGTGAACGCCGTGGCCAGCGCGGGCAGCGCGCCCGCCATCCCGAACAGACCGGCGAGTGCGGCCGGCGGTCCCGGTGGGTCGGCGGTGTCGACACCGGTCGACTCCGCGAGATCCTCGGCACCGCCGGGTCCGCCGAACCCGCCGTCAGGCAGTTCCGCGCCGGCGGCGATGGCCTGGTAGCGGCCGACGAGATCCTTCAGCTTGTCCGCGTTGTCTGCGGCCTCCTGGTGCATATTGGCGACCTCGAACCCCGCAGATGCCAGCGCCGTGTGCACCGCCGCGCTCTCGACCACCAGTTTGGCCGCGTCGCCGTAGCGTGGCACCAGATCCAGCCATCGGGTGTATTCCGACAGCTCACCGAGCCAGTTGTAGAGCTCGTCGATCTGTCTACGGTGAAAGCTCACCTGGTAGGCCTCGCCGGCCAGCACGCGGTGCACCTCACGGTCGGCGTCGGCCACGGATTCCGCGCGCAGCCGCTGCCGGGCGTTCTGGTCTGCGTAGGCGTCCGCACCCTCCCCCGCCCAGTGGTCCGCGGCGACCGCCCCGCCGAGTTCCGCGTCCGCGCTGCAGAATCCCTCCGCCGCCGCGCCGAACGCCCGCCCGTCATCGGGATCACCGTCACCGAGGGTGCGCTTCATCTCGGCGAGCAACCACTGACCGCCCGCGAGGATGTGCGAGCCGACCGCCTCGACGAGGGCGTCGGTGAGCTCGCCGTCCTTTCCCGACGGGCCGGGTGGCGTCGGTCGTGCACTCACCGTGCTCCCGCCGACGATCCGGCGCGCCCGAATCTCACTTTGCCAACCCCATTTCCGGTACCTGTCGGATCGCAGGTCCATCCGCCTCCGGAAACGACCATAACAGCGGATTCCGGCCACCTCACGCACCAATTTCCGTCGGCCGACGGGCGGTATTTATGCACTACAAGTGGCCTATCCGGATAGCATCCGCACCGGCGGCGCCGATGTGACGATCAGTGACGCGAAGGCCGGACTTCACCGCACAGTCGCCGCACCTCCGCACCAATGTGTTTGCTGTCCGGTGCCGGCCCATCCGGTCGCCGAGGGCAGTGGTTGATACTGGTGGGACCTGACGTCCGTGTCGGGTGACTGCGCAGGAGGAGGACCACGGTGAGCGACCGTGACGACGCGCTGCGTCACGAGCTCGGCTGGACCGGGCCGGAGGATTCCGACTACGAACCGCCGACCACCGCGGCGCGCTCGGCGGCGCCGGCCCCTGCCGCCGTGCCCGCCCGCCCGCCGGTGGATTTCGTGGCGCCCACACCCGACGAGTCGCGTCCGCCCGCGCAGCATCACCGGTCCGATGCCGGCGACGACACCGGACCGATCGCCGCCGTGCGGCCCGAGCCCGTTCCCAGCCACCCCCGACCGGAACACCCGCCCGCCCGGTCCGACTGGCCGCCGCAACACGCTGCACCGCCATCGCGTCCGGCGCCCCCGGGTCCCGGCCATCCGCACCCGGGCCACCCGTGGCCGCCGCCCGCCGGGTACGCCCCGGCCGCTCCTTCGTCGTACGCCGACCGGATCCCGGTCAGGGATCTGGTTCCCACCCGGCCGGCGCCACCCACCCGCGGCTGGCGCCGCGTGCTGCACACGCTCACCTTCGGGCTGGTGAACCTTGGCCCCTCGCCCGACGAGATCCGGGAGGCCGAGCTCGAGGCGGGCATCCGCGGCGTGCTGCGCGGCCACTACAAGATCGGGGTCATGGGCAAAGGCGGCGTCGGCAAGACGACCGTATCCGCAAGTGTCGGTTCGGTTTTCGCGGAGCTGAGGCCTGACGACCGGGTGGTCGCCGTCGATGCGGACACCGCCTTCGGGAAACTGGGCAGCCGGGTGGATCCGCGCGCGGTCGGCTCGTACTGGGAGTTGGCGTCCGACCAGCATCTGGATACGTTCGCCGATATCCGCAACCGGGTCGGAAACAACGCCGCCGGGTTGTTCGTGCTGGCGGGCGAGGCCAGCCCCGCGCGCCGGCGCATCCTGGACCCCGCCATCTACCGGGAGGCGACCTCACGGTTGGACCGGTACTTCTCCATCTCGATCGTCGACTGCAGTTCCACCATGGACACACCGGTGACCCAAGAAGTGCTCCGCGATCTCGACGCACTGATCGTGGTGTCCTCGCCCTGGGTGGACGGTGCCGCCGCGGCCGGGCAGACGATGGACTGGCTGGCCAGTCGTGGACACACGAACCTGCTGCAGCGCACCGTCGTGGTGCTCAACGACTCCGACGGGCATTCCGACAAACGCACCCGCTCGATCTTGGCCCAGCAGTTTGCCGGGCAAGGCCAGGCCGTGGTCGAGGTGCCCTTCGACAGCCAGATCAGGCCCGGCGGAGTGATTCCCGGCACCAGGGGGATGTCACCGCAGACCCGGCGAAAGTTCGTCGAGATCGCCGCGGCGCTGGCCGCCCACTTCCCCCGCACCGACGACCGGAACCGGGAACGCTTCTGACCGCGTTGTGGGTTGCTTCGCCGTTCAGCGCCAGTCGATCTGGGCGATGAGTTCGTCGACGGCGGCTGACGCATCGGCGGGCACCTGTTCCTCGGCCTCGACCCGGGTGACGACGTCCTCGGGCACACCGGCGGCCTGGGCGGTCTCGGAAATGGTGAGGTTGGCCCGTCTGCGCGTGGCATAGAGCCGCTGCCCCAGGGTCGCGCCCGGGGCGGCTGCGGCACGCAGGGTGAGCTCGTCCATCAGAGTGCGCACGGTACTCAGCGCCCGGATCAGCGCGGGTGTCACCTGGATCCGGGTGGCCCGGGCGGCGACCGCCTCCAACTGACGCAGATCGGACAGGATCGCGGTCGCGCGCGGGACGAACTCCGGGTGCTCGGGATCAGGCAGGGCGGTGATCGTCGACCCGAAGGTGTTCGCCGCCGCCGTCACCGCCTGTGCGATCAGCGGGATCTCATCCGCGGCCGCTCGACGCTCGGTCCGCGCCTCCGCCGGTTCACCCCGGCGCAGGCGCTCGATGGCGCCGGGCGGCCATTGCAGGATCGCTTCGAGCTTGGCCCGGGTGCCCTGCCGCGGCCAGCTGCGGCCCTTCTCGAAGGCGATCAGGGCGCCCGCATTGATGACCCCCTCGGCCGCGAGGCTGCGCTGACTGACATTGAGTTCGCGGCGACGGGCGGCGGCGGCGGCACCGGCACGGACCATTCCAGGGTCTTCGCCAAGGTCGGGTTCGACCACGCGCGTGACCTCCCTGAACCCTGGACCGGATGCGACTCGGTGCGGCAATAGTAGCGAAACAACAGCGGCACCATCTACAACTCGCCACAAAACTGTTGCAATGACACCCTTGCTTCCGTTGCATCCGAGCTGCGAAATTGCATCGTTGTAAGCAGTTCACGTAGCTTGCCTGCGTAAACAGTTCAGCTGAAGGCACACCCTCGCTGTCCTCAAACTGTTGCATTGCTACGGTTTGTGTTCTACATTCGTCTGCAATGCGGCAGACCCGCCGCCGACAGGAGGATCACCATGAGCCCATTGAGTGCAGACGGACTGCCCATCGGCGAGTGCACGCGGGATCCCGAGCGTTGGACCTCGGTGGCCGACGAGGATGCGAAAGCGATCTGCCGGATGTGCCCGCGCCGCTGGGCCTGCGCCAGGGAAGCCTGCGAACTGCCCCGCGCCGAAGGATTGTGGGCAGGCATCGTCATCCCAGAAGGGGGGCGCGGCCGCACCTTCGCGTTACGGCAGCTGCGATCGCTGGCCGAACGCAACGGTTATCCCGTCCGGGCACGCCGGCTCTACCTCGAGTCGGCCTGAGACCGGCTGCTCCCGCTACCGCATTCGAGGGGCCGGTAGCGGGAGTGGCCTTCTCGGCTCTCAGATCTTGGCGATGAAGTCCGTGGTGTACGCCTCGGCAGGCTGCTGCGAATACGCACTGGGACGTTCGACGGAGATCCAGACTCCGGTGGCGCCCGGATTGACCGCGGTGCGAATGGTCGCGTGCGCCGCGCCGACCCCGTCGGTCTGCAGCAACACCGGAGCGACACCGCAGTCGTTCGAGGCCCGCGGCATCTGGAACACCCGGGCGAAGTACTGGGTGTCAGGGCGTGCGGTCAACAGCTCGACATCGACGACGAGGGTGTCGCCCTCGGTCCGCACATGCGCCAGCGGTCGCGCATAACCGGTGGCCCACGTGCGCTCCGCCGGGGTGTAATCGCAAGCCCGCACGGTGCTGGTGAACGGCATGATGGTGGCGTCGGCCGCGGCCGTACCCACCGGGAAAACCACCGACAGCGCCGCCATCACGCCCAGTCCTGCCGCAGTCACCCTGGCACGCTCGTGCATGTGGTTCTGGTCTCCCTAAGTTACTTGCGGGTAATTTTACCGCTGCGGCGATACCCGCGGGAGTGGCCGCCGCGGTGATACTGCTCACCGCGCGACCGGCGGAATAGCCACGGCCCCCGGCCCGTTGAACACTCCGACGGTGCCGGTCATGCCCCGGGTACCACATCAGAACTGTCGCCTCGAGCGACCACTTGCCGAGAGGCGCCATGCCGGTACCGTCCCCAAACTTCCGCTCCCCGCCGTACGCCGGGGCTACTGTGGCAGCGTGAGCAACGCGGATGCGAACCCGGATGAAGTCGACTGCGGCGCATCGCGATTCAGCGGTGTGTTACACGCTCGCCAGGTGCCACTGGGCGGCCCGCGAGCGATGACGGTGCGGCGCACGCTGCCCGCAAAGGAACGCTCCATGGTGGGGGCGTGGTGTTTCGCCGACCACTACGGTCCCCAGGACGTGCGTGGCGGTCCCGGAATGGACGTCCCGCCCCACCCACACACCGGATTGCAGACCGTCAGTTGGCTTTTCCGCGGTGAGATCGAACACCGCGACAGCGCCGGGGTACACGCCATGGTGCGGCCCGGTGAGCTGAACCTGATGACCGCCGGTGCGGGTATCTGCCATTCCGAGGTGTCGACCGCGGCCACCACCGTGTTGCACGGCGTCCAGTTGTGGGTGGCGCTGCCCGACACGGCCCGCGACGGCGGCCGCGATTTCGCGCACTATGCGCCGCCCGCCGTCTCCATCGGAGGTGCCACGCTGCGGGTGTTCCTCGGCGAGCTGGGCGTAAGCCGCTCGCCGGTGTCCACCGCCACCGCGCTGCTGGGCGCCCAACTCGATGTGGCCCCCGGGGCGACCATCGAGTTGGACGTCGACCCGGCCTTCGAACACGGTGCGCTGCTGGACCAGGGTGAGGTCGAGGTCGCCGGCGATCAATTGCAGGTCGCCGATCTCGCCTACCAATCCCCCGGCTGCGATCGCCTGCAGATCGTCAACCGCGCGGACGCACCCGCACGGCTGATCCTGTTGGGCGGTCCGCCGTTTCCCGAGCGGCTGGTGATGTGGTGGAACTTCGTCGGCCGCACCCACGAGGACATCGTGGAATACCGCGAGGCCTGGCAGGCCGGGGATGCGCGGTTCGGCGCCGTCGAGGGCTATGCCGGTGCGCTGCCCCGACTGCCCGCGCCCGTGCTGCCCGGAGCTAGGCTCAAACCCCGTGAGCGCTGAACACACCGCAGCCGTGGTGACGCCCGGCGATAACCGGTTCACCATCTCCTTGGACGGCAGGCAGGTCGGTCTGGTCGACTTCCACGACCGCGACGGGGTGCGGGTGTTCACGCACACCGAGATCGATCCCGCATTCGGCGGGCGCGGCCTGGGGACGCGGCTGGTCGCCGAGACGGTGGCAGCCACCCGTGCCGACGGGCTGTCCATCGAGTCGTACTGCTCGATGGTCACCCAATACATCGCGAAGAACCCGGAGTGAGCTTGCCCGCGGCCTACTTTCGGGCTGCCGGGAACGGGTTCGCGCCGACGCCGCTCGCGCAGGGCCCATGGGGTCAGACCATCAGCGGCAACGTGCTGGGCGGTCTGCTCGGATTCGTCCTCGACCGCGACGCGGGCGACCCGCAGATGCAGCCGGCCCGGCTCACCGTCGACCTCTTCCGGCCCGCCGCACTTGAGCCGGTCGCGGTGCGCACCCAGGTGGTCCGCTCCGGTAAGCGCATCAAAGTTGTTGATGCTCAGGCATTTCAAGGTGACGTCATGGTGGCGCGGGCCAGCACCGTGTTCCTGCGCCGCGGCGAGCCCGCCCCGACCGATATCTGGACATCGGAGATCGCCATCCCGGCCGCGCCGCCGCCCGACCACGATGACGCCCGGCCCATGCAGATCGTCGCGCACGGAGCCGGGTCGGAACCGAGTTCGGATCTGACCGCCTGGCAGCACACCGGACCCAAACACGCATGGGTGCGCAACACGGCACCGGTGGTCGACGGCGAACCCATGACACCGTTCACCCGGGCGGCCATGGCCGGCGACGTGGTGAGCTCACTGACGCATTTCGGGCCGGCCGGGCTGCACTACATCAACGCCGACTACACCTTGACGCTGAGTCGCCTGCCCGTCGGGCCTGATATCGGTCTCACCGCGCTGACCCACTACAGCAGTGCCGGCGTCGCGACCGGCACCGCGACATTGTTCGATCGCAGCGGACCGATCGGCAGCGGCATGGCGACCGCGGTGACCAGCGGCGGATTCAGCCCGCCGCCGGGTCGCTAGCCAGATACTGGGCGGTGCTGCCGCTGACCGGCATCTCCGGCAGTCCCAGCTTGCGGTGATCCCAACTGCGCCGCCGCGACTCCACCACCCGGATGCAGACCCGGTTGTTCATCATCTGGTCCACAAAGGGTTTCATCTCGTCGGTGTAGGGACCGGTGTAGCGCTCCCACACACTGATACCGACCCGCAGGTTGGTCTCGGGATCGTCGATGATCTCCGCGGTGCCGTCGATCGATACTCCGCGCAAGGTGTTGTAGGTCAACCCGTCCTCGATCATCACGGTGATGGTCGGATCGCGGCGCAGGTTCACCGCCTTCTGCGATTTGGCCTTGGTCTCGAACCAGATCTCACCGTCGAGGACGGCGTACCACATCGCCACCAGGTGGGGCCGGCCGTTCGGCAGCACCGTCGCCATGGTGGCGGTGCGGCTGCGCTCGATGAACTCGGTGATCTCGTCATCGGCCATCACGATCGTGGCGCGCTGATTGGTTCCCATGATCAATCCTTACCAGGGGGCGGCGGCGGCCACCGTCACCGGGATGCCGTTGCGCCCCCTGCCGACCGGGCTACCGGCCGGCCCGCAGGACTTCGGCGGCAGCACCGAACATGGTCTGCTTGATCGCCCCGAGCGTGCCGGGGTCTTTCCCGGCCAGTGGCCGCAGGATGTCGAGAGCGGCACCGTCCACCGCACCCTCACCGGCGGTGCCGTCGACGATGGCGTAGGCCTGTGCGTCGACACCGCCGAATCGCCGGCCGGTGGTCATCGATGCGACGGCGGCCTGCGGGGTGAGCTTGGCCTGGATGAGCGCCGCCATCCCGTCGGTGAACGGGATCCGGATATCGGCCTCGGGGAAACAGAAGAAGCCGCGGTCGGCGCGCATCACCCGGAAGTCGTGCGCGACGGCGAGCATCGCCCCGGCGCCGAACGCATGCCCGACGATCGCGGCGGCGGTCGGGATGGGCAGGGTCAGCATCCGGGCCAGCAGGCCCTGCACCCGTCCGACGTACCACGGGGTGCGGTCGGCGTTGGCCGCCAGCCAGTCCAGATCCAGCCCGTTGGTGTAGAACTTCCCACTCGCGGTGGTGAGCAGCCCGGCGGCCCCGTCCGCGAGCACGGTGTCCAGATGCGCGTTGACGGTATCGAGAAAGTCTGGGGTGAAACGGTTCTCGTCGTCACCGAGGTTGAGCACGGCGATCTTGTCGGTGTACTCGAGGGTGGCTGTCATGGTCGGGTTCCTTTCACGGGTGGCGGTCCGATATCGAGCACGGCGCGTACGGCCGCGCTCAGGTGGTGGCGGGCGGTCGGGCTGGCCAGTCGATCCCGGGTGAGCAGGATGGCGGTCGGCAGGTCGACGACGCAGGTGGTGATGGTGTCCGCCGCGGCGCGGTCACGACGGTGCCACAGGCCGTCGGCCAGTCGCACCATCGTGTCGACCAACCGGGTCTGCAGGTGATGCAGTTCGCGGGCCAGTTCGTCGGGCAACTCGGCATCCAGGATGTCCTCGCGTCGCACGGTCAGCACCAGGCGACCGGAATTCGGGTACCGGTCCACCAGCACGGCAGGCGCCCCGGCGGCGGCGATCACGGCGGCCGCCGGGTCCGGCGCCTGATCGATGAGGGCGTCCTGAACCTGCAGGAACCGGTTACCGGCCCGCAGCCAGGCCCGGCCCAGCAGTTCCGACCGCGACGAGAAGCTGTGGTAGAGCGCGCCGTTCGAGATGCCGGCGGCGGTGGCGACGGCGCGCACGGTCACGGCCGCCGGACCCTGTTGGACCGCCAGCGTCTCGACGGCGTCGAGCACGGCGTCCGGGTCGTACACGCGCGGGCGGGCCATGGCGCCACAATAACAGAGCGGATGCTCTGTTATTGGCCGACCTGAGCGGTTCCTGCGTACCGGGTACCCTTCGGGCATGAGCGCCGGGCTGTTCGGACTACTCGACGACGTCGCCGCGCTGGCCCGGTTGGCGGCCGCGTCCATCGACGACATCGGCGCGGCCACGGGCAAGGCGACGGCCAAGGCCGCGGGCGTGGTGATCGACGACACCGCGGTGACTCCCCAATACGTCCACGGCATCACCGCCGACCGCGAACTGCCGATGATCAAACGCATCGCCATCGGGTCACTGCGCAACAAGTTGGTGTTCATCCTCCCGGCGGCGCTGCTGTTGAGCCAGTTCGCACCGTGGCTGCTGACGCCGATCCTGATGGTCGGCGCGACCTACCTGTGTTTCGAGGGCGCCGAGAAGGTGCTGGGCCGGTTCCTGCATCACGACGCGCACGGCTCTGACGCCGCGGCGGCATCCGCCGCGGCGGTCGACGAGAAGGCGATGACGGCCGGTGCCATCCGGACGGACTTCATCCTCTCCGCCGAGATCATGGTGATCGCGCTCAACGAGGTGGCCCATCAGCCGTTCGTGCCGCGGCTGATCATCCTGGTCATCGTCGCGCTGGTGATCACCGCCGCCGTGTACGGCATCGTCGGCGTCCTGGTCAAGATGGACGATGTGGGGCTCAGCCTGGCGCAACGGCAATCCCGTTTCACGCAGAAGATCGGCCGCGGGCTGGTCTCGGGAATGCCGAAGGTGCTGGCCGCGCTGTCCACCATCGGCACCGTCGCCATGCTGTGGGTGGGTGGGCACATCCTGCTCACCGGCACCGACAACCTCGGCTGGCATGCGCCCTACGGTCTGGTGCATCACGCCGAAGACTTCGTACACCACGCAGTGCAGGGCATCGGCGGCGTGCTGGCCTGGCTGACGAACACTGCGGCGTCCGCCGTCGTCGGCCTCGTCGTCGGCGTCATCGTGGTGGGCATCGTCCACGTGCTGCCGTTCGGCAAGAAGAAGCACGACTGAACCTGTCGGGGTCCGCGCCTACCCTGCGGGCGTGACGTACTGGATCAACACCGTGAGTCGCGGTCACGTCGAACGCGGCGTCGCCGGCGGCTTCACCCAGGCCAACCACGGCAAGCCGCACGGGCTGCGCAGACTGGCCCGCGATGACTGGATCGCCTTCTATTCACCGAAGACCGATTACCCCGAAGGTGCACCGCTACAAGCGTTCACGGCGCTGGGTCGGGTGTCCGACGACGCGCCGTACCAGGCCGACAACGAGCACTGGCGACGCCGGGTCGAGTTCGTGACGTGTACCGAGACTCCCATCCGTGCGCTCCTGGATCGACTGGACTTCATCGTCGACAAGGCACGCTGGGGCTACCGGTTCCGGTTCGGGTTGTTCTCGATAGAGCAGAGCGACTTCGAGGTGATCCGCGCGGCGATGCGCCCCGGTGTCAATGCGGTACCGCACTGAGCATCAGGTAGGCCAGGCACAGCATCGCGTTGAGCGCTATCAGCGCCACCGCGACGAAGATCGCCGCCTGCACGGCACTCGCGCGGGCGCGCCGCATCGTGGCCTGGTGGCGCTGTTGTTCGATATCGAGGGCGGTGAGCGCGAACCGCACGTCGGTCACTTCCGCATCGGTCGCCTCGTGGCCCGCTTCGGCGGTGCCCGCGACCAACTCCCGCAGCCGGGGCGCGGAAATGCTGACCCCGACCCCGGAGAACCGCCGGCTCCAGTGCCGTGCCTGCCGTCTGCTCAGCGACGTCGACCGCCCGTACGCGCGGTGCGGAGCGGCTCCCCATTCGCCGGCCCATACCGGGAATGACACCTCTTGATGTTAGGCCGATTCCCGCTGTAAGGGAACGGCTTTAGCCGTTCGCGCTCAGCACCTTCAGCGCCTCGAGAGCCTCCTCGACGGCCTCCGTCAGCTCGCTTTCCTCGGCCCGGATCCACCGCTCGAATGCCACCTTGAACACCGCGATACCCGCCTCCGCGGTGACCCGTGCCGCCAGTTCTGGCACCCCGCGCCCCCGTAGCGCCTCGGTCAGGGCGGCGCCCAATGTCGCAAGCTTGCTCAGCTCCCGTTCCTGCAGACCGGGATTGGCGTCGATCACCGCCTGCCGGCGACGGGCACCGTCCCGCCGGCCACCGATGATGCGCGCCGCCGCATGCAGTCCGGCGCCCACGGCGTCGAGGGGCGCGGTGCCCGCGGGCATCCCGGCCACCGCGCCGGTCATCGATTCGATCAGCGCCGCCTGCCCGGAGAACAGCACCTCGCGCTTGTCGGCGAAGTACCGGAAGAAGGTGCGCTCGGTGAGCCCGGCATGTGCGGCGATCTCCGCCACCGTCGTCGCGTCGAGACCGTGCGACGCGTAGAGCTCGAGTGCCGCCTCCTCGAGACGGCCACGGGCGTTGGGCTGCCACCGGCTCACGCAGAGATCCTAGCCCGAGGGAATGACAGCGACTGTCATCGGCGTTACTCCCATGACAGCTACTGACATCACTTGGAGGATCCCATGCGTATCTTCGTCACCGGAGCATCCGGCTTCGTCGGATCGGCGCTCGTTGCCGAGCTGGTCGGCGCCGGTCATGAGGTCACCGGTCTGGCCCGATCACCGGAGTCGGCCGCCGCCGTCGCCGCCGCGGGCGCCGTCCCGCACCGCGGTGACCTCACCGACCTCGCCGGCCTGCGGGCAGCAGCCGAGGGCGCTGACGCCGTCGCGCATCTGGCGTTCCACCACGATTTCACCGACTTCGAACGGGCGAGCGCGATGGATCAAGCCGCCATAGCGGCCCTCGGCGAGGCGCTGGCCGGCTCGCACCGCCCGTTGGTCGTCACCTCGGGGATGGCGGTGGTGAGGTCCGCCGGGCTGATCACCGAGGCCGATCCGGCATCGCCCGGAATTCCCCGGCAGTCCGAAGCGGCCGCACTCGGCTTCGCGCAACGCGGGGTCCGCGTGGTCGCCGTGCGCCTGCCACCGACCGTGCACGGCAAGGGTGATCACGGCTTCGTGCCGCGGCTCATCGACATCGCCCGCGAGACCGGGGTGGCGGCGTATCCGGGCGATGGGGCCAACCGGTGGCCGGCGGTCCACCGGTTCGACGCGGCGCGCGCGTTCCGGCTGGCGCTCGAGGGCGATATCCCGGCCGGCAGCATCGTGCACGCGGTCGCCGAGGAGGGCATCCCCACCCGGGTCATCGCCGAGACGATCGGCGCCCATCTCGATCTGCCGGTGCGCTCGGCACGGCCCGACCATTTCGGCTGGCTCGGTGCCTTCTTCGCCCTCGATGTGGCGGCCTCCAGCGTGCACACCCGGAAAGCGTTGGGCTGGGAGCCGACCGAAATCGGCCTGATGGAAGATCTGGCACAGGGCCACTACTTCACGCCTCGGCCGTGAAACGGTCCAGGCCGGCCCCCGAAGGGACCGGCCTGGATCGAGGGGCTGCAGTTAGAACAGATCCGAGTTGGCGACCTTGGTCCACGCGGCGACGAAGTCCTTGACGAACTTCTCCTTCGCGTCGTCCTCGGCGTACACCTCGACCAGGGCCCGCAGCTGCGAGTTCGACCCGAACAGCAGGTCGACGCGGCTGGCGGTCCACTTCGGCGCACCGGTGGCCCGGTCGGTGCCGACGTAGGTGCCGTCCTCGGCCGAGGAAGGCGTCCACTTGGTGCTCATGTCCAGCAGGTTCACGAAGAAGTCGGTCGTCAACTGCCCCGGCTTGTCGGTGAGCACACCGAGGTCGGTGCCCTGGTAGTTGGCGCCCAGCACCCGCAGGCCGCCGATCAGCACCGTCATCTCCGGACCGGACAGGTTCAGCTGGTTGGCCCGGTCGATGAGCACGTACTCCGACGGCAGCGGCAGACCCTTGCCCGCGTAGTTGCGGAAGCCATCGGCCTTGGGCTCCAGGTAGGCGAACGACTCGACGTCGGTCTGTTCCTGGGTGGCATCGCCACGACCGGAGGTGAACGGCACGGTGACATCGAATCCGGCTGCCTTGGCAGCCTTTTCGACACCCACGTTGCCGGCCAGCACGACCAGATCGGCGAAGGACACCGGCACGCCCGCGGAGGCCTGGATCTCCTCCAGCTTGGCGATCACCGGGACCAGCTCGTCGGTCTCGTTGGCTTCCCAGCCCAGCTGCGGCTGCAGCCGGATCCGCCCGCCGTTGGCGCCACCACGCATATCGCTGTGCCGGTAGGACGCGGCCGCCTTCCACGCGGTCGAGACCAGCTGCGGCACCGTCAGACCCGACTCGGCGATGGCCGCCTTGAGCGTCGCGACATCGGCATCGCCGATCTTCTGGCCGGCGGGCACGATGTCCTGCCACAGCCAGGTCTCCTTGGGCACCAGCGGCCCGAGGTAGCGCGGGACCGGCCCCATGTCACGGTGCAGAAGCTTGAACCAGGCCTTGGCGAACGCGTCGGCCAGCTCCTCCGGGTGATCCAGCCAACGCCGGGTGATGGCGCCGTAGATGGGGTCCATCCGCATCGACAGGTCGGTGGTGAGCATCGCCGGATGAGTCTTGCCGTTGCCCTGGGCCATCGGTACCGAGTTGGCCCAGCCGCCGTCCTTGGGCCGCCACTGGTTGGCACCCGCGGGGCTCTTGAACAACTCCCACTCGTTGCCGTAGAGGATCTCCAGGAACGAGTTGTCCCACTTGGTGGGGGTGTGGGTCCAGGTGACCTCGAGACCGCTGCTGACGGTCTCGTTGCCCAGACCCGAGTTCGCCCAGCCCAGGCCCTGCATCTCCAGCGGCGCGGCTTCGGGCTCCACGCCGTTCTCCACCTCGGTGGCGCCGTGGGTCTTACCGAAGGTGTGACCACCGACGATCAGCGCTGCGGTCTCCTCGTCGTTCATCGCCATCCGGCCGAAGGTCTCGCGGATATCGATGGCGGCGGCCACCGGATCCGGATTGCCCTCGGGGCCTTCGGGGTTGACGTAGATCAGCCCCATGTGGCTGGCGCCCAACGGGTTCTCCAGCTTGGTCCGGTCCTTGCCCGAACCGGCGTAGCGCTCCTGGGAGCCCAGCCACTCGTGCTCGGCGCCCCAGTAGATGTCCTCTTCGGGCTCCCAGTAATCGGGGCGGCCGAACGCGAAGCCCGCGGTCTTGAAGCCCATGTTCTCCATGGCGCGGTTACCCGCGTACACGATCAGGTCGGACCAGGACAGCTTCTTGCCGTACTTCTTCTTCACCGGCCACAGCAGACGGCGGGCCTTGTCCAGGCTGACGTTGTCGGGCCAGCTGTTCAGCGGCGCGAAGCGCTGCATGCCCTTACCGCCACCACCGCGGCCGTCCGCGACCCGGTAGGTGCCGGCGGCGTGCCAGGACATCCGGATGAAGAACGGTCCGTAGTGCCCGAAGTCCGCGGGCCACCAGTCCTGTGAATCGGTCATCACGGCGTCGACGTCAGCGGCGAGTTGATCGAAATCGAGGGTCTGCACGGCCGCGCTGTAGTCGAAGTCCGGGTCCAGCGGGTTGATGACGTCGGGATCCTTCTGCAGGATCTTCAGGTTGACCGCGTTGGGCCACCAATCGCGGTTGCTGCCGCCCTCGACGGGCGGCTTGATGAGCATGGGACAACCACTCTCGGCGGGCTCTGTCTGGGCTTCACCGATCGGTGGGGATGTCTCTGGCATGTGAAACCTTTCCGGGGCTGTCGGACTGACTACAGGTGATCAAACAGTTTGTGCGATAGCACAATCGGGGCAAACGCCCCAGTAGATGACTTCGGCCTCATCGATCGCGAAACCGAGGTCGTCGGATGCCGTCAGACACGGCGCCTCGCCGACCGCACAGTCGACGTCGGCGATCACGCCGCACTTTCGGCACACCACATGGTGGTGGTTGTCCCCGACTCGGGACTCATAGCGAGCCACCGAACCCGAAGGCTGGATTCGCCGTACCAGGCCTGCCGCAGTCAGCGCATTGAGCGCGTCGTACACCGTCTGATGCGACACCTCGGGAAGGTCCGCCCGCACCGAACGGATGACCGTGTCGGTATCGGCATGCGGATGACCGTGCACGGCGCCCAGCACGGCGACCCGGGGACGGGTGACGCGCAGAGAGGCGTCCCGCAACATCTGCTGGAATTCCTCTGACGTACCCACGCAGTCGAGTCTCACCCCTTATCTGGAATTAGTCAAGAAAAAGGTTGGTGGTTTTTGGGTGAAGTCCGGACATGCGAAAGCCCCGACCGTGGCCGGGGCTTTCGGTGTCGCGGAAGTATCAGTGCGTGACGTGATGCGACCGGCCGCGGACGGCCAGGTACACCGCGATCAGCCCGGCGGCCACGGCGATACCGACGACGAACGGGATGATCTCCCACCCGCCATTGGCGTTGTGGTAGCCCAGTTGGTAGGTCGCCCAACTGCCGATGAGCGAGCCGAGGGCGCCGAGTCCGATGGTCATGAGAATGCCGATGTCCTGCTTGCCCGGCATGACAAGCCGAGCCAGGGCGCCGATGATCAATCCGACGACGAGAGCGCTGATGATGGTCCCGATCATGGTCGTACTCCTGTCGATGCGGTGCACCCCATTGGTGCGCCCAGATCAGGATTGCCCGCTGCGGCTGACTCTCAAACCGACCCGACGACCGACCCGTCGTCATCCGTCGAACTGCGCTCGGCCAGCCGGGCCGCGATGACCTTCACCGGCGTGTTGGACTCCTGCGACACCCGGCGCAACAGCTCGAAGGCCCGGACCGCGTCGACGTCGAAACGTTCCATGATGATGCCCTTGGCCTGCCCGATCAGGTCCCGGCTGGCCAGCGCCGAGTCGAACTGCTGCTGCCGGTTGGCCGCCACCAGCGAGATGGCCGCGTGCGTGGCCAGCATGGCGCCCAGGGCCTCGGGTTCGGCGGTGAACGAGCCGGTTCCGAAGCCGAACAGATTCAGCGCACCGCTGTCCACACCCTTGGTGTACAACCGGAATGACATCACGCTGAGCACGCCGGTCGATATCGCGACCTCACTGAAGCGCGGCCAGCGACCGTCTTTGCGCAGATCGTTGCAACGCACGATGACATCGCGCTCCGCCGCGTCGACACAGGGCCCCTCACCGGTATCCCGCTGTGCGTGGTCGAGTGCTCTCGCGACGTCCGATGTACCTGCGAGCGAGGAGAATTCACCGTCCTTGATCAACAGCACGCCGGCACAGTCCACGCCCTCGATGAGCGCCACCGCGGCCTCGGTCAGTTCGGACAGAGTGCGTTCGATCGGCTTGCGGGCGTCCTCGGCGGTGCCGGCCAGGTCCGCCATGGCCGTCCTGAGGGCGTCGTCGTAGCTGTGCGTCACCGCGCCGTCATCTCCGTCATCTGCACACCTTCTCACTAACCACGCAATGTCATATGCGGGCTGACTCCATAAGTCTCCCGGTAAAGCACCGCAAAACGTCCGGTATGGCCGAATCCCCAGCGCCGCGCCACCTCGGACACCGTGGTGCCGCTTCGGTCGGCCGCGAGCAGGTCCAGATGGGCGCGCTGGAGCCGCACCCGACGTAGGTGTTCGGTCGGAGTTTCGTCGAGGTGCCTGCGAAACAGGTATTGGACGGCCCGCGGCGACAGATGCACCGCTTCGGCGATCTCGTTGACGCCGATCGCCTCGCGCGCGCCGGCGGCGATGAAGGCCATGGCGCGCCGCAACGGCGTAGGCAGATCCATGACGTGCGCGCCCGCCGGTGAGGGTGGCGCGGGCGGGGATGCGAAGCAGGCGAGCACCGCGGCGGCGAGTACCTGGCCGCCGGCATCGACGAGAGCGCGGGGCGCCCGCGCGTCCATCATCTCCACGACGTAGTGCACGCTGCGCTGCCAGGCTTCGCCCAACTGCTGCAGCACCGGTCGGGGGTGCAGGTTGCGCATCGCGAGCAGTCCCGCACCCCGCTCATCCGCTGCCCGCTGAATCAGCCACGCCTCGAGCATGATCAGCACGACGGTGCCCGAGCGCGCCGTGGCGGACCAACCGCGCCGCTCATCCGCCAGGACCGACTCGCCGGGTCCGAGTTCGGTGTCCCCCAACTGCACCGCGCCGTCCACCGCCAGCGCGATCATCACCCCGGTCTCGGGCCGAGCGACCAGCCGGACACCGCGCCGAAGGCTCACCTCGTCCACCGTGAATCCACTGGCTGTGCCGTACCGGTGCCGGACCGAACTCCCCGGACCGAGGCCGTCGATGGACAGGGCCGTCCCGTATGTCGCGTCGAGATAGGCCCGTTCCGCACCCCAGTCGCCGGCGCCGGATTCGACCAGCCATCCCCCGGACCCGCGCGGGCCGTCACCGTGCCGGCCGATCGGCGCTGAGGCCGGTGCCGTGGTAGCCACGTCGGGGATTGATTTCACGATCTGTCCGCTCTGCCAAGATGGGCCGATTGACACCGATCCGCGCACCCAGGGGCGCCGAAGGATCGGGACGGCTCTTGCTCAGCCAGACGTGGTCAGCATACCGCCGCCGCACCGGTACCGTTTCCACCGCCCGGATACGGGGTGGTCCGGCGATGATCTCCGCAGCTGCCACCGTCGCTTCGGAACTGGTGGAAAGTACTGTCCTGCCAACGCATTCGGTACCACAGCGGTGGCCGTCGAGGACACCAGCCGAGTGCGCGCCCAGCGCCGAGAAGACGCCACTCATGGCACCAACCCGGCCTCGGGCCTGGCGGTCGTCGCCGCACTGAGCCGGTCCTGGGGACGCACACCCAAGGTCCGGGCCGTGTTCGGTCCCGAGAACGCTTTGTGAGGGCCGGGCGGCGCCGTGCCGCAACGGTTTTCGATGACCGGTTCAGGCGATCCGGCCCTCGTCGCCGGGTCCCGCCACCTGCACGATGGGCACATGGAGTTCTGCGGCGGCGAACCCGTCTTCCAGACATGTCGTCGTCGGCACCACGCCGGTGGTGTCGAATCGATGCAAAAGCCGCTGGACCGCATCCGAGGGGATGATCGTCCACCTGGTGTCCGCGATCTCGCAGCGCCCATGCAGGAGAAGCAGCGCCTCAAGTCCGGAAATGGACATGTACGTGACAGCGCGTAGGTCGACGATCAACGAGCAGCACAGCATGGCCCGGTCCAACACCACGTCGACGACGGTGTCGACGTTCGCCGCATCGACGACGCCGTCGAGGGTCGCCACGATGACCGCAGGGTCGTACCACCGGGTCGCCACCGTCAGCACGGTATCCCCGCGGCGGGGAGCCCGAAAAAGGTTGCCGGCCCGGTTCTGAGTCGACGCCATGGGCAACTTCCTCACTCTCGGGATGCCCGGCCGCCGCTGTACAGCCGCCGGTCCACATTCCATGTGGTTTCGAGCAAGCTGTTGTTTCAACTTTGTTCAGGCTAGTGAGCTATCACACAGAAGGCGATCTCCGCCCGAAGGTCTTCGGTTTGCGGACTACCGACCATCGACGGTGCTGAACTGGCGTGGGCACAGAGCCCATGGCGCCCAACGGTTTGCCGCGAGTGGCGCACCGCAACAGATGCGCGGCCGCGATGTCCATGAAACGAATAGGCTCGGCACGCACGGCGTCGGGCATTGCCGCAGGCGGCGGTACGCTTCATCGCTATGCGCTGTACGTCACAGAACGGCACCGGAGTGAGAACTCCCATCACTCCACGATTCACCGAATAGTTAGCGCTGCTATTATATTTGTGCTATGGGTCGGGAAGCGTTGAGTGACAAGATCGTTGAATCTGCCGTGCCGAGTATCGAAGAATACGTCCGGCCAGACGGCACCATCGTCATACCCGACGGCATCACACTGACCTCTTTTCTGGACCGCAATCGCGAGGTTTACGGCGATGCGCCGGCGTACCGGTTCCTGGACTACACCCAAGGCACCGAAGGCCGGGCGATCGAGCTCAGCTGGAACGGGATGTGGGCCAAGGTGGGCGCGGTCGGCGCCCGGCTGCAGCAGGTCACCACCCGCGGTGACCGCGTCGCCATCCTGGCTCCCCAGGGCGTGGACTACGTGGCGGCGTTCTTCGCGGCGATCCATGCCGGCAATATCGCGGTGCCGCTGTTCGCGCCGGCCCTGGCCGGGCATACCGAACGGCTGGCCGCGGTGCTCGCCGATGCCAAACCCACGGTGGTGCTGACCACCACCGCCGGGTCGGAGGCCGTACGCAACTTCCTGCGTACCCTGCCCGCCGCCGAACGTCCCCGGATGATCGCCGTGGACGCGGTGCCCGACGCCGTCGCCCAGACCTTCTCGCCGGTACCGCTGGAGACCGACGACGTCGCCTACCTGCAATACACCTCGGGATCCACCCGTACGCCCGCCGGCGTGGAGATCACCCACCGCAACGTCTGTACCAACGTGCTGCAGATGGTTCTGGCCGGCGATCTGGACATGGGCGTGCGCAGTGTCAGCTGGCTGCCGCTCTACCACGACATGGGACTGATCATGATCATGTTCCCGGCGCTGTGCGGCGCGCACATCACCCTGATGGACCCGATGGCCTTCGTCCGCCGGCCCTACCGCTGGATCAAGGCGCTCGGCATCGAGTCCGCCCACGGGCGCACCTTCGCCGCGGCTCCCAACTTCGCCTTCGACTTGGCCGCCGAACGCGGCCTGCCGCCCAGTGGTGACGACCTGGACCTCACCAACGTGGTCACCCTCCTCAACGGCTCAGAGCCCGTGACGCTGTCTTCCATCGAGAAGTTCACCGCGGCATTCGCGCCCTACGGGCTGCCCGCCACCGCGATCAAACCGTCCTACGGTATGGCCGAAGCCACCCTGTCGGTGGCCAGCATCGCCCCGTCCGCGGCAGCCGAGGCGGTCTATCTGGACCGCGCCGAGCTCAACGCCGGCCGTGCCGTGGTGGTCGATGCCGGCGCCGACGGTGCGGTGGCCCACGTGTCCTGTGGTCAGCCGATCCCTAACCAGTGGGCGGTGATCGCCAGCCCCGACGGCGAAGAGCTTCCCGACGGGACCGTCGGTGAGATCTGGCTGCACGGCAACAATGTCGGGCGCGGCTACTTCGGCCGGGCCGAAGAGACCCTGCGTGTGTTCGGCAACAAGTTGCAGACCCGGCTGCGCGACGACAGCCACGCCGACGATGTCCCCGACAACGGATTGTGGCTTGCCACAGGTGATCTCGGTGTCTATCTGGACGGGGAGCTGTACCTCACCGGCCGGATCAAAGACATGATCATCGTCGACGGCCGCAACCACTACCCCACCGATATCGAAACCACGGTGAGCGCCGCCTCCCCCGCCGTCCGCTCCGGTTACGTCGCCGCATTCTCGGTACCCGGCACCGCCAGCGAGGAACTCGTCATCGTCGCCGAACGCGCCGCCGGGTCGGGCCGGGCCGAACCCGGCCCCATCGTGGACGCGATACGTGCCGCGGTGTCACGGAACCACCAGGTGCGCGTGGCCGACATACGGATGGTCGCTGCCGGGGTCATCCCGCGCACGACGTCGGGCAAGCTGGCCCGAAATGCCTGCCGGACAGAGTATTTGGCTGGGAAGTTCGACCGCTAGGCACGCCCGAGGACAACTGACACCTGATATGCAGGCGTCGCGGTGTCAATCCCCTCTCTGAGGGCACGGAACAGCCTTTGACGCGCACCGAGTTCAGTGGTGGTGCGGGTGCCAAGTTCACGCCGCCAGGCCTGCGCATAGCGAGACACGGTCACTTCACCCAGGCAGGCGCCGTGTTTCAGCACCGAGCCGCTGCCACCGTTGTTTTGACAGACCGAACGTTTACGTGGGTGCTAGGACTTGGGTGCCGTTCAGCATGGCTTGTGAATCACGTTGATACGTCGGGTCGTTGGGTTGGGTGGTCACACTGGTGACGGCCACGGTGTAGAGCTTGGCGCCGACTGTGGGGGCAATGACGAGCGCGGTCACGGTTTGAGTGGGACCGCCTGGCGCCGCATCCACGGTGTAGTTGAGGGTGAGGGCGGGGTACCCGCATACGACGGTGTTCTGCTGGCTCTTGAGCTGGGGGTTGGTGTGGTTCTTGGTGAGGGCCTTGTAACTGCCGTCCAGCAGAAGTTGTGGCGTCTTTTGATTCGTAGAGTCCCCGACCACGGCAGTGAGCGCTGGCGCGTAGTTCCCCTGCTGAAGGCTCATGTTGCGCAGCACGATGGGTGCAGCGGCGGTGATCAGCTCGGGCACAGAGTCCCATGCGGGCGGCTGGGGTACTCGGACGCCGGGACCGTCCCCCGTTGGGGGTGCAGTGGCCCAGCGGTCCGCAGTCGCCGCCGGACACGTGCCCGCGGCAGGGTCGCTGGGCGGTGACGACACATTCCGAATGGGCTGGCCGCAAGAAACCAAAACCACCACCACCAGCGCGGTGCTGATGGCACGTACCGCAGACCGCGGGTGAGATTTCATGATTGACCATCCTTACTAAATAGAAACGCGATCCGCCCCGGCATGTCGGGATGATCCATCCCGGCAGAAAATCCCCAACGACCCACGATCCAGTTCCCCTTACATCGATCAACATCGCCCGTCAGCTACGACGGGCATCTGCAAGGTGTAGTCGGGAACCAACTCCTAAACCGAACGGTGATCTAGCCCACAGCAATGAACGCGAAGCGGTACGCGGCGTACTCATGGTCGATGTGGCCGTTCACCAAGGAAGGTGTTTGAAAGCGGAGAAGCCCCGACAGGTAGACCGCGGGGTCACGGGCCAAACACCGCACACTGGGCAATGTCTCATGCGGATCGGGGCGCCCCACTCAACAGCTGATCCGCCAGGACTCAGCAACGAACACGCGATCACGCCAAACGAGACAAGAAATGAGCCATCCAAGTTCTTCAGAATCGAGACATATTCGCGAATATGGCGCGGCCGTTACGTGAAGAGGTCGTTCCCCGCGGCGTCAATGAGTGTGGCGATGATGTCGGGGTCGGTGACCGCGGGGAGGGCGTGCAGCTCAATGAGGCTGTCACGGTCACCGTAGGCGGCGAATGTTCCGGCCTCGGGATCGAATTCGATGGTGCTGGCTAACGCTGGTTGGTGCTGACTGATCAGGTATCGGGCGACCGCAGTCCAGAAATGCCCGTTGGCGATGTGCCCGGCATCGTCCACGACGTCCTCGACGGGAAGATACTCATCTGCGTCGAGCAGGAGTGTGTGGTCGACGTCTTCGCTGTCGCCCTTGAAGAGATCGAATGGTTCGAATGGTTCCATGAGCTCGGTTGCTCCTTGTCTCCAGTGGCGGCTGGTCACATCCCGGTTTGAGTCGTATTCCACCGCAGCGGGGCAGTCTGGATCAGCTGGTGTGCGCCGAGGGAAGCCCGCCGGTGTGGTGGTAGAGGGCGGTGCAGATGACAGGAGTTGGAATTAGTAGATGTCGTCTCCGGGGTCGAAGTCGACCCAGTAGAAGTCGATGTGGATGGCGGTCAGGTCACCTTCGGCGGTGCGGGTGGCCAGGATCGGGAAGGCGCCGTCGCGTCCGGTGCGACACGCCACGACATGAGCGCCGCTGTCGGTGATGACGTTGGTGGCACCGATCGGTGTCCGGGTGAGGGTATCCAGATCGACGAACAGAGCCTGTACCAATGCCTTCGGGTCGATCTTCGCGTCGGCGTCGTAGACGGCGATCATGGCGTTGTCGCTGCCACTGACCGCGCCGGTGACCATCGAGATGGGTGGGGCGATGAGAAAGTCGGCGAACGCGACGGTGGCCGGCTGGGCCTCGGTGAACCTGAAGGACAGGTAGGCCGGGCACCAGCCGAGGTCATCATCGATGTGAATGTAGGTGATAAACGCTCGGTGCTGTCCAGGTGGCACCCACAACACACACCCGTAGCGGGCTTCGAAGAACGGATCGATGATCCGCAGCCGACCTGAGGGCACCGACACTGTGCCCGTGGGTCTTTCAGCGGCGTTGGCGTATTCCTCGGTCCGGCCAACGAGAAACTTGCTGACGTCTTCCACAGAAAAGCTCCTCGCGATCGTGTCCGACCCATAACCCTCGAACGAGGGTTATGCCGTGTCGCCGTCCTTGGCGAGGAATGCGCGGGCTGCCTCATCCAAGAGCGGGATCACCTCTTCCGGGTGGCGACCAGCCAGGTCCATCGGCCGGACGCCGTGATGGTTGGCGATGGTGGGATCCGCACCGTGCGCGATCGCCTTCTTGATCGTGGGCACATCGCAATAGGACACCACTTGCACGAACGCCGAGTTGCCGTGGATCTTCTCCTGCAGATTGGGATCCGCTCCGGCATCCAGCAGCGCTAAGGCGATCTGAGACTGTCCTTGCTCGGCTGCGTAATGCAGGGGCGTTTTCCCGTCGGCATCCTGGGCGTTGACGTCATGTTCTCCGCTGGCAATCAACCCCAGGTACTCATCGATCTCATACTCCATGTCGTACATGTGCAGCGGTGTTCGTGCCATTACTACATCCTTTGCGCGGCGAATATTCTTGCGGCAGAAGCGGATTCAAATATAACGACGGGGCTATAGGGCGGTTCCTGTTGAACAGGTATTCCGCCACCCCTGTCCACAAGTAGCCGTAGGGCATCACCATGCCTCAACGACCGCGTCTACAGACAGGTCACCCGCGCTCAGCTGAAACCTGCACCGATGCGGGATCCTCGCCTTCAAAGAAGAACGGGTCCACCAGTGACGCCTCTGAGTGTTATTAGGTGCTTATTGTTCGCTGCTGATGCGAGCCGCGAGTTCGCGTTTAACGCCCTCTGGTAGTACGGGTTCGCTGCGTCGCGGGTCCAGGTGGAGCATCTGATTGACCTGGTAGCTGAGCTTGTCCGTGCGCAGGTTGGCGTCGATGACTTCCAAACTGGGGTGGCCCGTCAGCACTGTGAAATCCTCTCGTTGCAAAGTGTCGCTTAGGGTCCGCAGGTAACGAAGGGCAGGACGATTCACCGTTTTGCTGTCCTAGGTGTCGAAAGTCATGCAGGCCGACTCGACGGTGAGCTCGCCGGCTTCGCCCCGGGGAATCAGGCAGTCGTCGTACACGTGCTCGTACGCATCGAGGGTAGGGATGTCGACGGCGACGATCAGATCCCATCCCGTGCGCCGCACCACGCACCCCGCGGCCTCCACTTCATCAATGATGGCTGCGATACGGAAACTGAGGATGTCTTCCTCGGCCTGGTGGTCAATAAAAATGCGGATGGTGGAGTGCCCTCCCGACTCGACCTTCCGGTCGAATACAACGTTGCCCTCCGGACCAGAGGTGCCCAAAACGAGGTCATCCACCGCGATCCCGAAGACAAGAAGGGGAATGCTGAGGATTCGATACGCTTGGCCGTCAGATTCAGGTCGCACCCACAACGCCTCCCAATCCGCTGGCGGCCAGGAATGATCGTCGTCAGTATCTACTTTGAACAGCATGGACAGAGCCCCGTGCGGAGGTGTCGCCGCGACGGCGACCTCGGTGAGGATGTCGATACGTTCATGGGCCATCTTGGATCGGCACCCTTCCTGTTCGGAACCTGCTTATTTACTTGCCGCTTGGCTTCGGGTGGTTCGGTTTGCTCTTTTTGTGGCTCTTCTTCTTCCCCTTTTTCGATGAGCTTCCATCGTGAATCCTCGATCCAGAATCGCTCCCTTGTCGAGCATTTGGCTCACTGGTCCGCTGCGCGGATTCCTGTGCGGACTGACGCTGCCGATCCGTCACAGTTTGCACGCGAGTCTCTTGGTCGGCACGTTGATCGGCTGGCGACGATAGGCGCTGTTGCGTACCCGACGAGCGTTGCTGATGTATCCGAATCGCTTCATCGAGAAACTTCTGATCGGCATCAGAGCGCGTCACCCCCCGCGCGTCAAGATCACGAAGAAAATCCTCCGGCCGTTTGTCACTCTTGGGCAGATTGCAGGTTTTCATGCATGCTGGCGCGAGATTGTGCGGCTCGTTAGTTCCACCCTTCGCGCGCGGGACGACGTGGTCGATATGAGTGGTGGCGCTCGTGCTGCCACAGTAGGCGCATTGGGGTTTACCTCCGTTACGAGCCGCGCTCGCTTCGAGGGCCGCATCTCGCTTCGACGCGCTGGCGGGAGGTACCCGCTCGCTACGCGGAATGTTTCCGGGCCTCACTCCAGCTGTGTCAGCGGCAGGCGAACTTGCACTGATACTGGGCGTTTCGGGTCCGGGGGGCGTTGCCGGGGGCGTCGGGCAGTTGTGGACCAGGACGTTGGCGGTGGGGGTGGCGATGTAGAAGGTGTGGGTGGTCTCGATGGTGAGGTCCCACATGTCGGCTGTGCCGGCGACCTGGGTGTGGCCGGCGACGTGGACGACGCTGTCGTAGAACGGGGTGGCTAGCTGGTCGCCGGGGCGCAGGTCGGTGGCGTCAACCCACCCCGCAGTGTCTGCAGGCGCCTGGGTGGTGGTGTTGGCCAACCCGGTGATCGTCGACCCAGTCGTCTGCGCCTGGGCGCGGACAGGGCTGTAGAACGGGTGTTTGGCGGTGGTGTGCACCACGGAGGTGACATCGGCGGGGTTGGTGAGCGTGAGGTCGAGCAGGTCGGTGTCGTGGTTGACCAGCACCGCGGCCACCGTCTGGCCGCTGGTGCGTCCGGTGTCCGGGTCGGTGGACCAGACTCGATCCCCCACCTGTAGGGCCGCGATCGGTCGCTTTGATCCATCAGCGAGTAGCACCAGCGTGTCCGGGCTGAACGACTGCCCCGCACATGGAACCCGCTCACCCAACGGCGTCGCCGGAGCTTCGGGCGCCTTCACCGCTGGTGGCGCGTTGGGTGCTTTCGGAGTCCCTACACCGGGCAGGGGTGGCTTCCCGGCCGCTGCGGCTGCGGCGATCTCCTCGCGGACCTGAGCCGGGTTGGGTACGACTTTGGTCGCATCGATGATGTCGTCGGTGTGTTTGAGGGCTTGTTCAGCGACAACTTCGGCCGTTTCTTCGGCGATCTTCTTCGCCGCCCCGGTCGGGGTGAACATCGTCGCGACGTCCGCCAACGTGGAAGCCACACCCAGGGCTTGGTTGTCGGGCATGGCTTCTGAGGCGATCTGCAAACCGGCGGCACTCACATTGGCGACGGCGGCGGCGATCGCGGCTGCCCCGGCCGGCCCGCCCACACCGGTGACCGCGACCGCGGCACCGGCGACGATGATCGCGGTTTCCATTGGGTTGTTCTTCACGAACGTGCCCACAGCTTTGGCCCCGGACACCGTGGCCGACGCGGCAGTGGTGACCGCATCCCCTACTGCGCTGGCGGCACTGCTGATCGTGGAGGTGAAAGAATCGAAAAGTCCGGTCGGCAGCGGTGCCCCACCCATACCGCCCACATGCAGCGGCGGGTCGACGAAGACCGGCCACACGGTGTCCGGGCGGGGATCGATCACCTCCGACAGTTGGTACAGGCCGGGTCGTAGTTGACGCGCCACGTACGACGACGGGACGAGTCGGCCTGTGGCGTCGCGGGTTTCCGCCGGGGCGAACATGCCGACGGTCTCGGCGGTCGGGGTGGCCCGGTTGATGGTCAGGTAGCCGTTGGTGTGGGCCAGCATCACCGTATCGGCCGGGGTGCGCACGAAGGTGGTGACCATCCGCACCCCACCAGGAGTGTTGATGCGGGCGACCGTGCGGGTCCCGGTGGCGGTGTTCTCGGCCAGCATGTCGAACCCGGCACCGGTATCGGGGTAGACCACCTGCCCACCGGAGGTGTGCTGGGCAGCACCCAAACCTGCGGGCAGCACCACCTGCACCGGCCCCGCCGCAGTGTTCGAGGTCAACCCGGTAACAGGGTCGGTCGGCAAGCCCGCCGACCGCTGCCCCGCCGTCAACGCCGCATCGGTCGCAGTGACGGTGGTGGATCCACTGAAGGCGGCCCACGCGGCATCGGCGAATCCTTGAGCTAGCGAAACCGACCCCGCACCGGCACCGGGCCGGCCTCGGTCAGAAAGCCAGTGCACCCCGCCCACGGTGAGCGCCACCGTGACGATCAACGCGAAGCTGACCTGCCACCACCGACCGATACTCCACCCCGACCGGTCACCCGGCAGAAAATCCCCCACGACCATTCCCCCCAAAATTCAGATCCCCGGCCCGTCAGCTACGACGAGCTTCTGCAAGGTGTAGTCGGGAACCCACCCCGAAACCGAACGGTGATCTAGCCCACAGCAACAATCTCGGCGATCTCGTCCGATACTGTGCAGCGCATATTCACCCGTCACAGATGCGGAAGATCCCAGCACAACCTCGATGGCGCACCCTCACATATACATGACTGGAATGTCAATCTCGTAAGAGTGGTGGCTATCGGGCAACCTTTCATGAGCAGAGCCCAGCCATCTCACCGACGCGGCCCACGCTGCAGCGAGCAACGGATCGCGGAGGCACGGTCACGCCGATCGGTGGGAGAACTCGCACACAGTGATGGCGTTCCGCTCATCAGCCTTCCTCACCACGGTCGCCAAGAACGCTCATCCGGTCTGCCGAATGTGGAGCCAAGAGTCGACGATCAACGGCCTGATTTGGGCCGGGCGCGGTGAGGGACCGACCCGCAGTTAGCCGGTGTCACCGGTGGTGCCGCCGTAGGTGGCGATCTTGTACTCGGTGGCGGCGAGGGAGAGGGTGAGTTCGCGGATCTGGCGGCGGATGGTGTCGCGATGTTCGAGAAGCATGTCGAGGCGTTCAGGTACGGTCTGATCGCCGCCGTCGACGAGCGAGATGTAGTGCTGCAGATCGCGGATTGCCATGCCGGACAACCGCATCCGGGTGAGGAAGACGAGTCGGCGCACTGCCTCGGGTCGGTAGCTGCGATGCCCGCTGCTGTCGCGGTCAACGTGGACCAGGCCGGCGCGTTCGTAGTAGCGCAGGGTGTGCGCGGAGACGTCGAGCAGAGCGGCGACTTCGGCGATGGTCATCGGCTCGCTGAGATCACCGGTGTCAGCGAGCCGATGGATCACCTCGACCGACATCGGGCCGTCGATCTCGCCGAGTGAGGCGAGGGCCCTGGTCATCAGGTCGTCGGTGGACATACCCGATCCTAGATCGGACGGACCGAGGTGGCGGCGTCGGCGAAGTCGGCGCTGCGCGCCAGCTCGGCCCACCGGTCGACCCCGTCCAGACCGCGTTGGTAGCTCGCGGTGAGCCGCTCGACGGCCTCGGCACCCAGCGGCAGCCGGAGGGGGACTTCCGTGGAGTGGGCCAGGGAGACGATGATCTGCGCGGCCTTGACGGGGTCGCCTTCCTGGTTCCCGTCTGCACCAGCCATATCGGCTCGCACATCGGCCAGTATCTCGCGGTAGGTCTGCGAGGTGTCGGCGAAGTCGAGCACGTCGGCGGCGTTGAAGGCAGTACGAAAGCGGCTGGGCTCGACCAGCATCACGCGGATTCCGAACGGCGCGACCTCGCCGGCCAAGGCCTCTGACCATCCCTCCAACGCGAACTTCGACGCCGAATAGGTCGAGACTCCCGGGAAGGACATCCGGCCGCCCTGGCTGCTCATCTGCACGATCGTCCCGCTTCCCTGCGCGCGCATGAATGGCAACGCCGCGCGCACCAAGGCGGCGGGACCGAACAGGTGCAGGTCCATCAGGTCGCGCAGCTGGGTATCGGTGACTTCCTCCGCGGCGCCGACGATGGCGCGGCCGGCATTGTTCACCACGACGTCCAACCTGCCGTAGCTCTCGACCGCCACCTGGACGAGGCCCGCGGCCGCAGTGGTGTCTCGAGCGTCAAATACCACGCATTTGACTTGGCCGCCATAGTTGTTCGTCAGATCCACGACGCTGTCGGGGTTACGCACTGCGGCCACGACGTGATCTCCCGCGGCAAGGGCGGCCTCGGTCAAGGCACGACCGAGGCCCTTCGATGCTCCGGTGATGATCCAGGTCTGTGATGGCGTCGGTGTTGTCATACCCGCGACGTTAGGAGTTCGAGCGCGCTCGAACGCTACACAGGATCTGCGCCCGCTCTCCTCAAGAGACGGGAGAGCGGTCGGGTCAGGGCGCGACGGGCGCCGGTTGCGGCAGCGGATGGGCGCCGTCAGTGCGTAACCCATCGAAGATGATGGCCAGATACCGCTGCCACAGCAGCGGCGGTGGGGCTGCGAGGTTTTCGACGATGTGGATGGGTGCGCACATCATGAGGAAGACGTCGGCCTCGGTGATATCTGCTCTGACGGCGCCCGACATGCGCGCTCGATCCACCAACGTTTCGAGGTGCTTGTGCAGCACATCGCGAACCTCGGTGACCCTCGGATCGCCGGCGCTGGCTGACTGCAGGAACGTCAGATCGTGGCGTTGGCGTTGGTCAGCGGCGATGGTCAGGAACTCCACGCCTTCGACTCCCGCCCGGTCCGGCACAGCCAAGCATTCCTCGACCAATCCGCGTGCAATTAACCACTTTCCGGGCTTCCGATGTTCTTCGGTCGCGACCCAGTCTTTGCTCACCTGCGGCCAGAGCGACATCGCGTCGATCGGCAGCATCCGCAGGCCTCTCCGTCAGTAGGGGCCAGAGGCCCCGCCAACGTCGGGATCCCTTGCAGGCTCGGCCTATGAATGATGGGGACGTGGCTGCCCGAATAGCGGTCGTTCGCCGGACAATCTCGCGCGCCGCGCGGCCCACATAGCTTGACCGACGATGTCCGTTCCCAGTCAATCCGGCGGCCTCCTGCAGGGAAACCGCCTGCCTCAGTGAGACCAAATCGTTTACATCAATCTCACACGAGGTGGCACATCGAGTCGCGGTAGTCCTCGTGCGGGTGCATGGCCGCTTCTCACCCCGGCGGCCGGGCCAGCTGGCCACTTGCAGGGGAGAGACAGTGGTCGGTGCGCCAACCGGGCCCCTCATCTTTACCTGCCGGGATCCGCTGTCCGCCAGGTTCACTGAAGCCGCCAGCTGCCCCGAGACTCCTTGGCGTTGCTAGATTCGAAGCGTGGGGGTGTTCCAATCGCCGGGGGGGCGTGTGTCTGACGTTGGTTGCAGGTGCATCGGCTGTGTCGATTACGGGAATCGCGACTCATACGACGACGTCGACCGCAAGCTCATCGCTGACGTGGAGCGTCACGGCCACAGCTGCCTCGGAATCGGCCAGACCAGTGCAGACGATCCGCCGCCGTACGTGTTCACTGCGGGGATGTGGCATACGCACCGCCAGCCCGAGTTGGCGGTTTACGGTGTCGGCGACCTCGACGCGATGATGTCTATCCTCAATGGGCTCGCAGATCGAGCGCGGGCCAGCGGACTGCCGTTGCGCTCTGGGGACAGGTTCCCCGGTCTGATTGGGCTGCGCGACGTCGAGCCGGAGGACTACTGGATCAAGCTGATGCCGATCCACCCGAGCTGGTACGCAAGTCAATTCGGCACTGCGCTGTTCTTCAACGCCACCAACGCAGTCGACTTCCTCCAGGTGGTCTGGCCGGACGGGTCCGGGCGCTATCCTGACGAGCCGGACTTCGATGCCTACTTCACCGACCGCCAGCCGCTGATGTGGTTGCCGGTGGTCGACCATCCACCCAGCGTCTGGGTCAGCGACGGCATGCGAGCCACGGTGCCTGAGCGACGCAGAGATGCCCTGGAGTCGGCGATCGACGGATGGGATCGGGCGGATGGTGCGGCCCGCACGGATGCCGCCGCCGCACTGGCTGAGGCCGTCGATCGCGCACTGCACTGGGTCTACCAGGAAGAGGCTCGCGGCCGGGGCCGGCCGATCCCGCCGCATCTGGTGTACCGGCTGGCCAAGGCGAGTGTGGCGTGGCAGGACCGCGAACCCGGTGCTGCCGCGGCCGAACACGACGTCGCTGAGCGGCTACAGGCGAGCGCGCGGCGCTTGTTGCGCTGGGACGACGCCCGACGAATGACGAGCAAGGAGATCCGGGATATGGGCGCATGGGGGACCGGGGTATTCGATTCCGACGGGGCGGCGGACTGGGCCAACGCCTACGACCAGACCGCACCCGAGGAGCGGCTGGCTTTCATCGAGCGCACGCTGGCCAAGGCGCACAGTGGCAGCTACCTCGAGGTCGATGACTGTGTGCAGGTCATCGCGGGGGCCGCAACCGTCGCCGCGTTGCTGCCGGACACACCCACTGAGCCCATCGCTTACGGACCGGAAACCCTTTGGGCAGAATCACGTTTCGAGGTTTCGGGCGAGCTGCGCGCCGCCGCG
The DNA here is from genome assembly GCF_011758805.1 of Mycolicibacterium fluoranthenivorans. Taxonomy (NCBI): domain Bacteria; kingdom Bacillati; phylum Actinomycetota; class Actinomycetes; order Mycobacteriales; family Mycobacteriaceae; genus Mycobacterium; species Mycolicibacterium fluoranthenivorans. Next base: position 130,870 of record NZ_JAANOW010000001.1, read on the forward strand.
ATCGCGGCATTGCAGAGGGTGATCGACCCCGCAACGGAATGGTCGCAGCTGTGGGACGACGCTGGAAGATTGGACGTCGTGACGGCCGGCGTCAAGCGCCTGATCGGCGCTCTACAGCCCTGTGCCGACTGGGCGCCGCACCAAGAATTGGAGCAAGCAGCGTCTGCCTACCTACGCGATCCGGCGATGGCCTTGGGCGCGCTGCACGGTTTGGTCGAATTCGACGCCGTGCTCGGCTTCACTATGCACAGGAGCATCAAGCGCCGCGACTGGGGCGACTCCCTGTACCAGGAGATCACGCTCACCGATGGGCTTCGACTGGTCCTTTGGATGGGTGATGACATCCTTGACGAGGACGACTCTGAAGTCGTGCTCTTCGAGTCCGAGCTGCGCATCATTCCCTTGTCCTGGGTGCACGATGTCTCCCTGGAGGTGCACCACCGGCCGGAGCCGGACGGAATGTCCCTGCACAGTGTCGAACTCAGGATCTACATCGCGATTCCCGATAATGCGGTACAGAAGAAGAAGAAGAAGACCGCCATATTCTCCGACGAACTGGACTTCAGCAAGACGGTGAACCGTCACGGCCATGAGCAGGTGTCGCGGCTCATCGAGTTCGGCAAGGTGTTGGCGCGGCAGGTCCGCTGATGCGAAATGCATCTGGTCGATCTTCGCCAAGAGACGTGGCCTGAACCGCCCGTCCGGCCCACCGGCGCACCCACGAACTGAACACGGTGGACACCCCGACGGGCTCGACGAGTTCGACCACGCCTGGATGCCACCCGCGCACCGAGGCTCGCATGACGGAGTAGAGCTGTTCGGAGCTGGCCGTCCGCAGGACGTACAGATTCGCTCGCTCCACGAACTCGCCGCCGACCTGAACGTCCGCCGAAGGGGCTGACACGACGCCACAGCATGGAAACTCTGGTACCGCGGTGTCGTCTCGTTTCTGAAGAACTTGGACGGCTCACTTCTTGTCTCGATTGGCGGGCCGGTTTGTAGTTGTTGCTCGAATCGAGGGCTACGGCGGCCCGTCGAGGTTCTTCGGCCCAGCGCATGAAATGTTGCTTGACGTGCGCGACTATGAGGTCGTAGTCGGGTAAATGTATCTCGCGTTCCCGCTGGTAATGGCTGCCTTTTCTGGGTTGGTATCCGCCTATGATCGCGCCGCGGATTGGCAGGGATTGGTTGCTGTGGGCTAGATCACCGTTCGGCTTTGGGGTTGGTTCCCGACTACACCTTGCAGATGCCCGTCGTAGCTGACGGGGTGGTGGTGATCTATGTGGGGGGAACTGGATCGTGGGGGATTTTCTGCCGGGAGACCGGCCGTGGTGGAGTGTCGGTCGGTGGGGGCAGGTCGCCTTCGCGTTGGTCGTGACGGTGGCTCTGACTGCCGGCGGGGTGCACTGGCTCACCGCTGCTGTGTCGCCTACCGAGTCCGGCACCGCTGAGAAGCCGTCCCCAGCGGATGCGCAGACGATCGCCTCTGCCGCGTCCTCGGCATTTACCGGGACCGCCATGGCCTCGGATGACGCGCTGAGCGCGGCGGCGCGCTCGGCGAACATTCCTACTGATCCGGTGGCGGGCTGGGATCTGCCCACCACCGACGGGCGTCGCGTGCAACTGGTGCTGCCCGCCGGTTTGGGGGCCGGCGAGACCACCGCGGACGGCCAGGTCGTCTACCCGGATCGCGGCGCCGGTTTCAGCGTGATCGCCGAAAACAAAGGCGCGGGTGGGCGCACCATCACCCGCATCCCCAAGCCTGCCGCGAACGCTACGACAGCTTCGGGGGTTGCGACCGCCGATGGGCAGGCGTTGCCCACAGTGCCGATGTTCCTGCGCACCCCGGCCGACACGGTGATGCTGGCCCACACCGACGGAACCATCACCGTCAACCAGGCCACCCCAGCGGCCACCACCATCGCCACGATCGCCGCACCGCAGGCGCGTGACAGCCACGGCACTCTTGTGCCGAGTGCTTTTGTGACACAGCAGATCCGGCCCGGACTGTATCTGCTGGCCCAGGTGATCCACCCCGATGCCGCCACGGTGTGGCCGGTGTATGTCGACCCGTGCATCTCGGCCTGTGATGCGTTCACTCACGCCAGTACCAGCGGCGCCAACGGCGCGGCTCTGCAAGCTGCCGGCAGCGCACTGGTCACCGGGATCAAGAACAACCCGGTCGAATCCGCCGAAATCATCGGCGGCGGCGCACTTGTGGTGACCGGAGTGGGCTCCGGCCTCGGGGCTGGCCTGGTCCTCTCGGGGACGACGGGGCTGGTGCAGAAAGCCGCGGCCGCCGATCCCACCAACCAGCTCCTGGGGGCAACCGGTGACTTCCTGGAAGTCACCAACTACATCAGCCCCGCCCGCAGCATCCAAAAAGGTCTGACCGCCGCCGTTGAACGCGGGGCGCAGAAATTCGGCGACGACCTCGCCGAAGGCGCCCTGCGCGACGCCACAGTGGTGAAACCGGTCACCCCCACCCCGTCACCGCAGCTCGCCAACGACATCGCCGGCGCGGTAACCCCTACACCCGGTGTCGGAACGCCCGCCGCGGCCAACGCGCCACCGCACGAGCTGCCGAATCCGCCGCTGCGCACAAACCTTCCAGATGCCGGACGCACTGCCTCGACGCCGAAGGATTACGTTCCTGAGACACTGGATCCAGGATGCAAACTGGACTGTGGTTACACGACCAAGGCCCCGGCCGGAGTGTATGACGAGGTCGAGATGCCCGGTCATACCCAGCACAAGTTCGAAACCATCCCAGGACAGCTCACCCACGAATTCCCAAAGAACATTCCGACCAACCGGCGCCTGAACACCCGCAAGATCGAGCCCCAGACGGGCAAGGTTCGCGATGAGTCACCGCCGGCCTCGGTCCAAGAAAGCCGCAACGGCCGGTCCAGCGTCCGCCACTTAGACGAGATCGAAAGCGCCAAAGAGCGCAAACTGCTACAGGCGTTGACACAGCGCCACGGGCTCAAAGGCGGAGACCCCCAGGAATTCGCCTACCGGGGCACCGACGGCAAAACCCGCTGCGGGCCCTGCGCACAGGAGCGCTACAACGACCAGCAACGACGCCTATCGTCACCCAGCGACCAGCGCGTCGATCAGCAGACACACGCCCAAGACACCGCCAACCTGCACCGCAACAACGCCCTGAACACCGCCCGCCAAGGCAGCAATCAAAACGGCGCTGACCGCGATTCGGGCACTAGAGGCAAAAAGAAGACCAACGACAAGAAGAAGAAGAAAAAGAGCAAAATAAACCACAAAAAGCCATAAGGCCGATAGCGGCCGACATGGTGAGCACTGATCTGCGGTGAAACGTCCTCTACCAGTATGTCTACCCGGGCCGACCGAAGCACCGATGGAGGGAAACAATGGCGAGTGATAACGAACTGCTCCTCGACGTCGAAGTGGACCCGTGGGGTAGCACGATCAGTATCGAGGATCTCGACACAGACGATCGGCCTGGAGTCCCCGATGGTTTCAAGACCGAGATCTGGTGCTGGTCAACGATTCACTCGATCGACGTTTACACGATGAGTCAGGACGAATCCGAGACGACTGAGCGGCTTGTCCGTGTGCGGGTCTATCGCGGAACAGATTCTGTGGGCCTCGGAGAGCGGGCCTTCGACGGGGAGCTGGAACTGACAACTGGGACCCTGGCAGTCGGCGCCTACCTCGGCACACCTCCCGAAGAGCAGCAACTGCACCTCAGCCCCGGCCTCGTACATTTGCAGATTTTCACGGAGAAAGCCATCCAGACGGTGCATTACGACCTCCCTGAGCCAGGCGAGTACCCGATCTCCGGGCCCACCGACATCAACGTGCTCATACTGCCAACGTGACCGCAGGGCGGGACACCACCACTCACGGTCTTCCCGAGCCGAGATGTCCGATGTCCTCAGGGCCGCGCCGTGTCTTGTTTGTAGAGAAGCGAGACAGGGCTCAGCGCGCCGCTCCTCTGCTGCATAGTCGCTGGTCGAGCTGTCTCATTTCTTGTCTCACACCGCGTGTCTCAGATCTGCGACGTCGGAGGCGAATGGAACAGTGATCCATGTGAGAGCCATCAAGCATGCCGCAGCAGGTCCCACTAGGCGGTTGTCGCAATGACTTCCGGGCAGCTGCCCGACGATTTCTCGACGAATCTGGTCAACTGGATATTTGAGTTGTTCGTCGAGCCGGAGATCACCCGTCGCGGCCTTGCGCTGGACCGGGATGAGGTCCGAAAGGTTGTGATCGAGCTAAATCCTGACCGACCGCACCCCTTGGTGCGTCTCAATGATCAGGCCAAGATCGTGGCACAAGTCCGCTTCACGCGTGACATCGCCGAAGGCGAGGACGTGACGGCTGCAGACATTGATGCCGTTCACAGTGTGGAACCCGAAGACGTAGGCCCCAACAGCGGATACGTCTGCTTCGCGGTCGTGAACGGTCATCAATGCATCAAGTTCGACTTCCGCTACAACAAGGAACGCGTGACTCGGCTACTTCTCCGAGCAAGACAGTTCTTTGATACTGCATTGGAGTGCCTCGAAACCCGGCCTGCGGTGGCATCCGATCTGGCGTTCTCCGCAGCCGAACTCTCCATCCAAGCTCAAATGCTTCTCCAGCAACAACGGACCAAAAGCCATGTGCAACGGCAGGAGTGGATTGATTCGTGGACCGAGTTGGACAACGCTCCCCCCGAGCACGCCGATGCATTGCGCGAACTTCGCAACCATCGCTTACAGGGTCGTTATGAGCAGGTCGCGTTCACAGTGGACGGGTCTGCGCTGAAACCGCTGATGAAAGTTGTCGAGGAGATGATTCAGGTGGCCGAGACCTACTCCGGGCATGCCGTGCGACGACTTGATGAGCAGATTGGGGATCTACAGTCTGAGTGAGTTTGCGTCGCATCGTCGACAATGGACTTTTTTACACTCAAAACGTCTGCAGCGCTGGGCTTCCCAGATGAACGAGGTCGGTTGCGGCAGCCTGCCCCAATGCCGCGGACCCGGCGGTAATCGCCGACATGACGAGCTGCTTCAGACGGCTCAGAGGTTGCTCCAGAGCTGCTTCAGCCTTGATTCCGCTAACGAGCGCAACCCGACATTCTGGGAAGCCATCTGCTCCAACAGGTCCAGCAGATGCGGTAGCGATCGGCCGAGCCGGTCGATCCGCGCGGGCACCGGAGGCGGTGTCCGTCCAGATCCGCTCACAGCCAGCCCTCTGAAGAGCGTCCACCTGGCTGCGAACCGTCTGATCGCTCGTCGAGACCCGAGCGTAGCCGAGCATGCGGTGCATGCGGTGCATGCCTTGATCTCTACCACTGGCCACGGGACAGTTTCGGTTCACGCTTTCGAGATCTTGAAATCCCAGGTGGCAAACCGGCTGGTGAAGCGTCTCGAAACCTTCGTTATGGGGACGCTTCCACGCACCGCCGCCACCCGATCCGACATTGACGAACGAACCGCGCGGACGGTGCGCGGTTCACGATCGCCGTGCCAGTTGACGTAGGTCCTGGTTATCGGCGAAGCCATCACAAATCCCGCCATGTTTGGAGGCTCTACTGAGACCTAGTCGGCATACGATGCTCTTCTATGGCAGGCGTGGAAGACGCGGACGTAACGTTTCTGGCGCCACCGCCCGAAACTGACCTACTCACCGCAGCTCGCAAACTCGGTGACTCGCAAGCTCGAACCTTAGGGATGCTTCCATACGCGGCATGGGACGAGTACGCCGCTCAAGGGCGGATTCTCTGCATCTTGGACAACACCGCGCTAAACGCAAACCAAGACCAGTCCACCCAACTCCTCGGATACGCCGCGTTTCGCACGCCCCGTGGAACACTCGCACTAACACATCTGGCAGTATCGCCGACCGCGCGCAAGCAGGGCGTGGCGCGGAAGCTAGTAAATGAACTGCGTCATCAGTACCCACATCTTCGCGGCATCTCCGCTCGCTGTCGGCGGGACTACCCTGCCAACGACGTGTGGCCGCGACTCGGGTTCGTCGCACAAGGTGACCGTAAGGGCCGCAGCGCGGACGGACACTTGCTAACAGACTGGTGGTTGGACTTCGGACATGCCGATCTCTTGACGTGGCAGGGCGGGACACAGACAACGATCCCAGTCGTGATAGACACCAACATTTTTCTTGCCCTCCACGGTCGCCATCCCGATAGCCAAGTTGCCCAGGCAATTAAAGGAGTTTCGGGTCGACTGCAGATGCTTGTGACCCCGGAGCTCAAGAACGAACTCAATCGCAACTCTGACGACAAAGAACGTCAAAGGTTGATCCAGATCGCGCAAGGCTATCCTCAGCTCCCTGTCGCAGCATCGACTGCCGATGAGAAGGTGGGCCTTTTGTTACAGCGGTTACCGAAGCCTCCCGAGTCGATACAAGACCAAAGCGATGCGCGCCACGTGGCCTATGCAATGGCAGCCGGCATCGAAATCGTCGTGACACAGGACCGCAACGCCAAGTCGCGTCTCGGGGAAGCCGCACGCGACCTTGGCGTGACGATCACGAACCCGTTCGAGCTCGTCGTCCGAATAGATGAACTTGAAGATCAACCGTCGTATTCGCCCCAAGCACTGAAATCGACTGGCTATACGCTGGCCGAAGCGGGATCGGACGATTCGGAATTGAAGGATTTCATCAATACCGCGCGGGGAGAAAGACGCGCTCAATACTCGGCTACGTGCAACCAACTAGCGGCGCGCAGGCCCCACTCTCATCGACTTCTATTACGGGACCCACTCGGGCTACCGATCGGGCTAATCGGCACCACTTCGAAGTCTGACAAGCTGACGGTCTCGCTTTTGAGGATTCACAACTGCCCACTACAGAGCAGCGTCGCCACCCAGCTTGTGGGGCATCTCCGTGCGCTTGCCTCTGACCAGCGCGCCGGGGCGATAGTCGTAAGCGACGAGGGTCTGGACAGTTCACTATTCGAGGCACTTCTTGAAGACGGCTATCACCCGTTTCCGGGCGGAATGATCGCCGTCACAATCCGGGCAGCGCTGACCGGGAGCGAGCTCCGCGAACGCTGGTCGCGGATACTGGCCGCACTGACTGGCGCAGAACAGGCTGCCCTCCGAGCCCTGAATGAAGTTATTCAGGATCCATATACGCCATCTACCGCATACCAGCTAGAGCACCAGTTGCGACCCCTACGATTACTCGACTGCGATCTGGACACTTGGATCCTGTCGATCAAGCCCGGATTTGCCACGAATCTATTCGGCTACCCGCCGCAGCTATTTGAGCGCCAATCTGACCTCGGCATTCAACGCGAGCACGTGTACTTTCGAGGAGCGAAGTCGGGCGAGAACTCGCCCGGCCGAATCCTTTGGTACGCAACTGATCCGAATAGGGAGATCTTTGCGATCAGCTCGCTCGTTGAAGTCCGTGACTTGGCGCCGGAGGCTGCCTACCGCAAGTATCGTCGCCTGGGGGTTTATGACCTTGATCGGCTTCGCGCCTCTGCAAAAAGCAATGGCACAGTGCGCGCGCTCCGCATCACAGACACCGAACTACTGCCCGCACCGATTCCACTCAAACGAATTCGTGAAATCGAACGCAAGACCGGTCGGATCCTACAGCTAGTGTCGGCAAACAAGATCAACGCAATGTGGTTTAGCGACCTTGTAGGGGAGGCATTCGGTCGTGGTTAGCGCTCATCCCACGGAACTCACACGCCTGATGCTGCTGTCGATCAAGCCAGGGCATGTGGACAACATCCTCAGCGGCTCAAAAACCGTCGAACTCCGGCGTATTCGCCCACAGGTCTCTGCCGGGCAGCCGATCGCGATCTACGCAACCATGCCCGTCGGGGCCGTTGTCGCCACATGTCGCGTTCGCAAGGTGGACGTCGCCTTGCCCGAAATCATCAAGGCCAGGCATCTGGGCCAGGCGGCGATATCCGCCACCGATTTCGACGCGTACTTCGCTGGATCAGGTCATGCCGTAGCAATACACGTCGATGAAGTCGCAGCGCTCGACAACCCAGTAACGCTCAATGAAATCCGATCCCGGCGCAGCGCCTACAATCCGCCTCAAACGTGGCACTTCTTCAACCGCACCCAGCTTCGTGACCTACTTGGCCACCACCTAGCTCATCACGATCTCTCCACGCTACTTGCGCGCTGACGCAGTCCGTTCGACCGGCCCCATCTCGCTCGTCGCTGGCGGTGCAAGAACGGTGCAAGCTGAATCCACTCAGTAAGCCAACACGATTATTCGCCGCGAGGACTCGCTTCGGTGCCCGACGGCAGAGCAATCCGCCCCGCTTGTCGCTCACCGTCGATTCGAGCAGGTAACACCTCAGCCAACTTGCGTCTGTGTCGCGCCGGGAGAGACTCCACGTCACCCCGAACCTTCTCATCGAGTCCGGGTAATCCAGATATCGTTGCCGACAGGATCTTTGACTCGGGCCGAACTGTGGTCTGCGGCCTCCGCACCAACTCGATTAACCACGGCATCGAAGTCGTTGACTTCAATGTTGAGCAGTACAGGCCTATGGGCGCCAGAGTCGTCCTTGTAACCTGCGAGAAAAACGAACCTCAAGAATCTGCCGATGTATAACTCGTTGGAACTCGGCCGGAAAGTATCGAGGCCGAGGCCGCCAGATCCGTAAAAGCTGTCTATTTGGTCCAGATCGGGTGCCAGAAGAGAGACCCACTGCAGAGCAGCGGCTCGCGGACTCTCAACCGGGGAACTTGATCCTCGTGCATGATTGCGGCCAACTATCGTGCTGTCCACAATATCGACCACGACCTTCTGCAAATCCAGCTGGAGTACCCAGCGCTGAACATTCGCACCCGTTTTCGACTCGAGGGCGAACGATTTACTAGAAGTGATTTGTCGCCCATCGAGAAAGGTCTGGGGTTCGCGGCTGGCGAGTGCATTTCGGAATCCCGCCAGATCGCGGTCACGAAGTGGCGGGGGCATTGCCTCATAGTGTTCACTCCCCAGCGCCAAATCCACGCACCTGTCGGCCATTCCCTCGATGTAGCGCCGATCTTGGACCGCAATTCCCATGTTCCCCAACCATTTTGGGCCGTGCAAGGCTCCTAAAAGTCCCGCCGTCATGGATGCCAGTGTGTCGGAGTCTGCGTTCCGAAGGAACGCGGCACCCACGAGGCCGCTTATCGGTCGGGGTGCTGTCCGCGAGGCTAGGTAGACAGCGCCGACACACGATCTAGTGCCTGCTCCGTTTACTCGCTTGTCGAAGCAACCCAGACCACTGAGCACGTCAACATCGTTGCCTAGAACACCCGACTCGATACCTCGTTGAGCTAGGGACAGAAGTTCGCGGGTTTCGTCGACAGCAGTTCGCCACCACTCAAGTACGTCAGCCTGGAACTGCGATGCCGCCTTCACCCACCCCTCGGGCAGGGCGTCCATTGCCAGTTCGGCATCTTGCCAGGATGTGTCTTCAACCAACTCTGTTGCCAGAGAACCATATTCAAGAGGCCCATCGATTGTTAGGAGTTTGTGAAGAGCCACCGCGTACGCAGCTGCTCCGACCAGCGCCCGAGGATGACCGTGCGTAGCAACTCCATCTTTGATGACGCGCCCGACGAGTTCGAGTCTGTCCAGCGTTCCGCATGAGACCGCGTGCGGAGCAATTCGCATTGCAACGCCGTTACCTCCCGCGGAAAAATACCGCTGCTGTGCCTTCTGTGACTTCTCAGAGGTGCCGCCTTCCCATGGCGCGCTCCCTGCTGCCCAACTACGGCAAGCACGCAAAGTCGAAGCGCCTGCGCCGCGCTGGTACAACAAGAAGAGAGGCAACTCGGTCCTGGTTAACGTAGCGAACCAGTCTGGGGTCTGAAGGGCGCGAGCCACAGCTAGGATCAGTTGAGTGTCATCGCTGTACTCACCAGCGGAGATCGGGTCCAAATATCGTCGATACTGCCCTCCGTTGTAACGAACCCAGTCTTGAAATTCGGGCTTTGGGTCAACCTGTCGATTACTCTGCCCCCCAACAAATCCCGAGTTCTGCTCCTGTGGCCACCCAAGTGCATCACCCACAGCTGCGCCCAGGAACACACCGCGTGAGCACGCTCCTAGGTTGGCGATCGTTGGTTTCAACTTTCGACCGCCTGCGGAGACCAAGGTTCTTCCGTGACGGCGGGAGACCCATAGCGCAGGCTCGCCGACAAACCATCCCGATCAAACATCACCGGCGCTATCAGCCAGTCCAATCCGTCTGGATTCAGCCCGCCAATCGCTAGGCGCGCGTACTCATTGCCGGCCGCATCAGCTGACGGAGCGACGATCGCGATTAGGTCTGACAACGGAATAGGACCTGGTATCAGCGCTTCTGCCTGAAGATCGGTAGCCGCACGTGGGTGGTGGCGTTGCCCGCGCGTGAATCCCGATGGGGTCGAACTGCTGAAACAAGCCTGCAGCGCCGCAGGCCCCTCCTTCGCGTACGCACCTCTCCCCGTCGCAGCATTGCAAGGGGAGAACAAGACTCCCGAACGCTCAAGCACACGAACCTGAATGAGCAAACACACCCAGTCTGGAAAACGGGAGTATTGCGGCTTCTTGCGAGCGCGACTGAGGTAGTACCCGTTCGGGTACGTGAAGCTGACACACGTCTTGTCTGGGTGCCGGTCGAACCGCTCCAGATCGGTGGGAGCAAAGTATTCAGACGCACGGTCCGCTAAGTCTTTGCTACTCCGGATCTGCCCATCTTGAATGATGTGAAATAAATTCTTCGATGGAGTGAAATGAGCTACTCGTTTTAGCTGCAACCAATTGAGCGTATCCACAATACTGTTCGTCACTGGGCCACCTCCGCCCAAAGTCCAGGCTCTCGCGGCAGGAGCGGCGAGAGCGCGCTCGTGTAGGTCACGAGCAATTCAGCCTTCGCGCGGGTAACCGCCACATACAGGGACTTTCCGTCGCGGCTTGATGCATCAGTCAGACCGAGGGTGTTAACCACTTCCTGATTGGGCAATCGATCGCTATCCGCAAACGGCAGGATCACGACATCGAACTCTAGTCCCTTCGCGGAATGGTATGTGCCGTAATAGATGCCAGGGGATGGATCCCACCACTCCGACGGAGACTCCTTCAGTCTTCGGATTCCGGGGACGCCGGCAACAGCCCGCGAAGCATCCTCCAGCGTGCGCGCCAAAACTCCGACGGTTCCAACCGCGGATTGATTCACAGCAACGCGCTGTACCTCCGAAATCTCGGCTGCCCGGTCTCGACACTTCAGCAACGTGGGAATAGTGCCGTCAGCGGCAGGCTCCACCGGAACGACAAGGTCGTCAACTCCTGCCGCAGCCATGTGCGGCATCGTGCTCATCGCGATCGCGACGCGGGCAATCTGGGTAGTGTTTCGCAAGTTGTCCGCGAACCTATCGACCGAGCCAACTCGCAAACCGCATCTGCGCCAAGACAGTCCCTGCCCATAGATTTGCTGGTGATAGTCGCCAAAAAAGCACACAGTCCCGCCGGGTTGCACTGCCGCTACTAGCGACCGGATAGCTTCCGGTGACAGATCCTGACCCTCGTCAATTACGATGTGCCGGTATTTCCTCGGCCTCAGATCATTGCCCAATCCGACGCGTACTGCTGACGCCAAATCATGCCAGTCATAGGGCACACCATCGGCGGCACGGTGTTGCAGGTAGTGACTTCGAATTCGCCACACGGCCGACCTGTGCCCAGGCATGAGCGCCGTCTTCCGCCCGACCCGGTCTGCCTTGAGGTAATCGTCTAGGGCCTCGATCCCCATGTCGGCTATCCAGGCAAGCTCATCGACGAAAAACCCCGTATGCCTGTCAAAGAAAGCGTTGTGGGCGAACTCAAGCCGCGCACTTGTGACGGCACGCGCGACTGTCGTGCGGAGCCTGCCGCCCTCTAGTATGTTTCCCCAACCTGATGGCATTTTTCCTATGCTGGCTAGGTACCCCCTGGCAAACTTCGCATACGTCTCGACCGCTACATCGCCAAGTGCATCGGGAACGAGATGGCGCAGATAGCGTACTAACGCGTTGTTGTAAGTAACGAGAAGGACAGGGCCGTGATTCGGGGTCATCGGGTGAGCGAGGTACTTTGCCCTCAGCACCGCCATTGTTGTTTTCCCCGTGCCAGCTGTGCCTAGCACTACGAGATCTTGCCCAGGGTCAAAGTACACGACATCAGATTGCTTGCCCCGCGGCGTGATCCTTCCGCCCAATCCAGCGCCCCCGACCGGTGACGTTGCCATACACACCCTCGACTCGACTCGGAAGCTGCGCGGCGCAAGGCTTCGCACTCTCCGGCCCAACGTAACCGATTGCCGTTGATGGCAGACCATTCATACGGCCCGGGTTAATCGTGAGCTTTCCTCCGACAGAATCAAGGCGGAGCAATCTCCATCGAGCGACACAATCAGCCGGGAGGCGAGCTCCGCGTCAGCGCGGTGTCAGCGGATTCGCTGTACCGACCGGGATTTGCAATCTGAAGTCCCCACGCCCCGGTTCGTCTCAGAGCGGGCAGCATGTGCACCACAAACACAAAGGTCACGACCCATTTCTGGTTCGTGACCTTTGCGCCTGGAGTTCGTTGAACTCCTCTTTGTGGGCGAAGGGGGACTTGAACCCCCACGTCCCGAAGGACACTGGCACCTGAAGCCAGCGCGTCTGCCATTCCGCCACTCGCCCGGATTGACCGCGCAACCGTATCACCACACCGGCACCGGACCCAAACCGTTGGATCCGAATCAAGATCACCCGCCCTGACCTGGCGTGACGTGATTCTCAGAGTTCTGTTGGTCCCGCATCGGCGCACTTGGCCGATAACATGCGTGTGAGCAGTGTGGCCAGAGCGACACTCCATGCGCGGGGGCACAGCACGACGACAACAGATGGGGCGGTGAGATGGGTCTGGCGGACCGTATCGAACGTCGCCTCGAGTCGAGTGTCGGCGACGCTTTCGCCCGGGTCTTCGGCGGATCGATCGTTCCGCAGGAGGTCGAAGCCCTGTTGCGCCGCGAAGCCGAGGCCCACGCCCAGCCGGTCGGCGGCGGCCGCATTTTGGCCCCCAACGACTACATCATTACGCTCAGTGACACCGACTACCAGAAGGTGAGCGCGGATCCGGAACGGACGTCTACGACTTTTGCCCGGCACCTGCAAGGTTTTATTCATGAGCAGGGTTGGCAAACGTATGGTGATGTGGTCGTCAGATTCGAGGCCTCATCGACGCTGCACACCGGACAGTTTCGTGCCCGCGGCGCGGTGAACCCCGACTCGGCCGCCGGCACGCCCGTCCCACCACAGCACGACCGCCCGTCCACCGCACAACCAGGAGTACCAGCGATGACCGACAACCCGAGCTACCGCGGCCAGGGACAGGGGCGGCCCGGCGACGACCAGTACGACGACCGCTACCGCCAGCAGGACGAGCCGCGCGCCGGCCACGCCGCCGAGCGCCCAGACCCGGCTGCCTACCCTGACCAGGGCGGCTACCCGCCGCGCCAGGGCGGTTACCCAGACCAGGGTTACCCGCCCCCGCCGGGCCAGCCGTCCTACGAGCAGCGTCCGCCCGCCGGCTATGGCGGCCCGCAGGGTGGCCAGCAGCCGCCCGCCGGTTACCCCGATCAGGGTTACCGCCAGCCGCCGCCGCCCGGATATCCGCAGCCGCCGGCCTCGCCGCCGCCGGGCTACGGCGAGTACGACTACGGCCGCCCGCCGGCCCCGCCGCGTCCGGACGAGGGCTACGGCCGTCCGCCCGCTCCGCCGGCACCGTCCTACGAGCAGCCGCCGTACCCGGACCAGGGCTACGGCCGCGCCGATTACGGCCGCCAGGACTACGCCGCGCCCGCGGCCCCGCAGGCACCCGACTACGGCCGCTACGGCGAACCGCCGGCCGCCCCGGGCTACCCCGACGCCGGCTACGGCGAACCGGAGGGCTACGGATACGGACAGGGCTACGGCCAGGACTACGGGCAGGTTTACGGCGCTGAGCCCGCAGCTCCGGCCGCCGGGGCCTACGGCGGTTACGCCGCCGGCGCCGCCACCGTGACGCTTCAGCTCGACGACGGCAGCGGCCGCACGTACCAGCTGCGTGAGGGCGCCAATGTCATCGGTCGCGGCCAAGACGCCCAGTTCCGCCTCCCGGACACCGGGGTGTCGCGCCGCCATCTGGAGATCCGCTGGGACGGTCAGATCGCGCTGCTGTCGGATCTGAACTCCACCAACGGCACCACGGTGAACAATGCGCCGGTGCAGGAGTGGCAGCTCGCCGACGGAGACGTGATCCGGCTGGGCCACTCCGAGATCATCGTCCGCGTCCACTGAGCGCCCCGAGCTGGGGAGAGGCGCACCGCTTGGCCCTCGAGCCCGCGAGCGCCCCAGTATCGTGACGGTGCCGAAAGTCGATAGGCCAGGCGGGAAGGACGTCAGATGCAGGGGCTAGTACTGCAGCTGACAAGGGTCGGTTTCCTGCTGTTGCTGTGGCTGTTCATCTGGTCGGTGCTGCGCATTCTGCGCACCGATATCTACGCCCCAACCGGGGCGGTGATGGTCCGGCGCGGGCTGGCCCTGCGGGGCTCGCTGTTGCCCAACAGGCAGCGCCTGCACATCGCCCGGCACATGATCGTCACGGAGGGCGCGCTGGCGGGCACCCGCATCACCCTGGGCAGCCAGCCGGTGCTCATCGGCCGGGCGGACGACTCCACCCTGGTGCTCACCGACGACTACGCATCGACACGGCATGCCAGGCTGTCCCCACGGGGCTCGGAATGGTACGTCGAGGACCTAGGATCGACCAACGGTACATACCTTGACAGGGCGAAGGTGACGACGGCGGTAAGGGTTCCGATGGGAACGCCGGTACGAATCGGCAAGACGGTAATCGAGTTGCGGCCGTGACACTTGTATTGCGTTACGCAGCACGCAGCGACCGCGGCCTGGTCCGCGCGAACAATGAGGATTCGGTGTACGCCGGGGCACGCCTGCTGGCGCTGGCCGACGGGATGGGCGGCCACGCCGCCGGTGAGGTCGCCTCGCAGCTGGTGATCGCGGCACTCGCTCATCTCGACGACGACGAACCCGGCGGCGACCTGCTCAAAAAGCTCAACGATGCGGTGCACGAGGGCAACTCGGCCATCGCCGCCCATGTGGAGGCCGATCCCGAGCTGGAGGGCATGGGCACCACGCTCACCGCGATCCTGTTCGCGGGCGGCCGACTGGGCCTGGTGCACATCGGCGATTCCCGCGGCTACCTGCTGCGCGACGGCGAGCTGAGCCAGATCACCAAGGACGACACATTCGTCCAGACCCTGGTGGACGAGGGCCGTATCACCGCGGAAGAGGCGCACAGCCACCCGCAGCGATCACTGATCATGCGGGCTCTCACCGGCCATGAGGTCGAACCGACGCTCATCGTGCGCGAGGCCCGAGTCGGCGACCGCTACCTGCTCTGTTCGGACGGATTGTCCGACCCGGTCAGCCACGACACCATCCACGAGGCCCTGCAGATACCGGATGTGGTCGACAGCGCGGACCGGCTGATCGAGCTGGCCCTTCGCGGCGGCGGCCCCGACAACGTCACCGTGGTGGTGGCCGATGTCGTCGACTACGACTACGGCCAAACCCAGCCGATCCTGGCCGGCGCGGTCTCCGGGGTGGACGACGACACCCTCCCGCCGAACACCTCGGCGGGACGGGCATCGGCGTTCAACCCCCGCCGGACCGCCCCGAAAAGGGTACTGACCGCACCGGAGGAACTCCCAAAAGCACACCGCTCCAAGCGGCGTCTGGTGATCGCGGGAGTCGTGGTGTTGCTGATCGTGCTGGCCGGCTTGGCGGTCGCACGGGAGATCATCCGCAACAACTATTACGTCGGTGAGCAGGACGGCACCGTCTCCATCATGCGCGGCGTGCAGGGCTCGTTTCTCGGGCTCTCACTTCAGGAACCGTTTCTGGTCGGTTGCCTCAACCAACGAAACGAGTTGTCGCTGATCAGTTTCGGCCAGTCCAAGACCAACCTGGACTGCGCACTGCTCGGCGTCGACGATATCCGGGAATCCGAGCGCGCCCAGGTCACCGCGGGATTGCCGGCCGGCACGCTCGATGACGCGATCAACCAGATCAACGAACTGGCCCGCAGCTCGCTGCTGCCGATCTGCGCGCCGCCCGCGACCACAGCCAAGACGACGCCGAAGCCCACCCCGACGCCGAGTCCTGCCCCCACTTCGCCAGTCGCACCGGCTCCCACCACCTCGGGAACACCCGTGGCGCCCACGAGCAGCACGCCTGTACCGGCACCCGCATCCACCCCCGTTCCCACCCCGGCTCCGACACCGCAGCCCACCGCCACGCCGCTCCCACCCAGTCCCAGTCCCACCCAGGCATCGACCGTCACGGCCCTGCCTCCCTCACCGCCGGAGCCGGGCACCACCTGCCGGACGGCGTCATGACCACCGCGCCCCAGTCACCCGTCGCCGTCACGCCGCCGCTGCCCAACCGGCGCAACGCCGAACTGGGGCTGTTGGGCTTCGCCGCGGTGATCACCACGGTGGCACTGCTCATCGTGGAGGCCAATCAGGAGCAGGGCCTGAACTGGGATCTGCTGCAGTACACCGTGGCCTACCTGGCCCTGTTCGCGGGCGCGCACCTGGCCGTCCGCCGATTCGCGCCCTATGCCGACCCTCTGCTGCTTCCGGTGGTCGCGCTGCTGAATGGCTTGGGGCTGGTCATGATTCACCGCCTCGACCTGGCCGCCGCACCGATGAACCCGGACAGCCCGACGGCCAACCAGCAGATGCTGTGGACGCTCGTCGGCGTCGTCGCCTTCTCGGTGATCGTGATCGCGGTACCCGACCACCGCGTGCTGGCCCGCTACGGCTACCTCTGCGGACTGACCGGCCTTGTGCTGCTTGTGATTCCGGCCTTACTGCCCTCGAGGTTCTCCGAGCAGAACGGCGCGAAGATCTGGATCCAGTTCCCCGGTTTCTCCATCCAGCCCGCGGAGTTCTCCAAGATCCTGCTGCTGATCTTCTTCTCGGCCGTACTCGTGGACAAGCGCGAACTGTTCATCAGTGCCGGAAAGCACGTTCTCGGAATGGATCTGCCCCGCCCGCGCGATCTGGCGCCCCTGCTGGTGGCCTGGGTCGCCTCGGTGGGGGTGATGGTCTTCGAGAAGGACCTCGGCACCTCTCTGCTGCTCTACACCTCGTTCCTGGTGCTCGTCTACGTGGCGACCGGCCGGCTGTCCTGGGTGCTCATCGGTCTCGTGCTGTTCGCCTTGGGAAGCGTGGTGGCCTACCAGCTTTTCGGTCATGTCCGGGTTCGGGTGCAGAACTGGATCGACCCGTTCGCCGACCCCGACGGCGCCGGGTTCCAGATGGTGCAATCCCTGTTCAGCTTCGCCACCGGGGGCATCTTCGGCACCGGCCTCGGCAACGGCCAGCCGGGCACAGTCCCCGCTGCCTCAACGGATTTCATCATCGCGGCCATCGGCGAGGAGCTCGGCCTGGTGGGCCTTGCCGGCGTGCTGATGCTCTACACCATCGTCATCATCCGGGGCCTGCGGACCGCGGTCGCCGTGCGTGACAGCTTCGGCAAATTGCTTGCCGCGGGGTTGGCGTCCGCCTTGGGCATCCAGCTGTTCATCGTCGTCGGCGGGGTGACCAAACTGATCCCGCTGACCGGCCTCACCACCCCGTGGATGTCCTACGGCGGTTCGTCTCTGGTGGCCAACTACATCCTGCTGGCCATCCTGATGCGGATCTCGCATGCCGCCCGGCGGCCGATCACCGCCAGCCGCGGACCGAACCCCACCCCGATCGCCGCCGCCAGCACGGAGGTGATCGCGAAGGCATGAACACCTCTCTGCGTCGTCTCTCCGTCACGATCATGGCGCTGATCGTGCTGCTGCTCGCCAACGCCACCTTCACCCAGGTGTTCGCTGCCGACGGCTACCGCGCCGACCCCCGCAACCAGCGGGTGCTGCTCGACGAATACTCCCGTCAGCGCGGCCAGATCTCGGCCGGCGGCCAGCTGCTGGCCTACTCGGTGTCCACCAACGGCCGGTTCCGGTTCCTGCGCGTGTACCCCAACCCGTTCACCTACGCACCGGTCACCGGCTTCTACTCGCTGCAGTACTCCAGCACCGGGCTCGAGCGCGCCGAGGACACCGTGCTCAACGGCTCCGACGAGCGCCTGTTCGGACGGCGCCTGGCCGACTTCTTCACCGGCCGTGACCCACGCGGCGGCAATGTGTCGACCACGATCAACCCCCAGGTACAGCAGGCCGCATGGGACGCCATGCAGCGCGGCTGCGACGGCCCGTGCAAGGGGTCCGTGGTGGCACTCGAGCCCGCCACCGGCAAGATCCTCGCGATGGTGTCCGCACCGTCGTACGACCCCAACGAGCTGGCCAGCCACGACGGCAGCGAGCAGTCCGCGGCGTGGCAACGGCTGCGCGACAACCCGGATTCCCCACTGGTGAACCGCGCGATCTCGGAAACCTACCCCCCGGGTTCGACGTTCAAGGTGATCACCACCGCGGCCGCGTTGGCGGCCGGCTCCACCCCGGACACCCAGTTGACCGCCGCGTCGCGCATCCCGTTACCGGACAGCACCGCCACGCTGGAGAACTACGGCGGATCGACCTGCGGCAACGGCCCGACGGCCACGCTGCGGGAAGCGTTCGCGCGGTCCTGCAACACCGCCTTCGTGCAATTGGGTATCAACACCGGGGCCGACAAACTGCGTGCCACCGCACGGTCCTTCGGACTCGATGAACCCCCGGCCCCGATCCCGCTGCAGGTGGCCAATTCGACCATCGGCCCCATCGAAGATGGCGCCGCGCTGGGTATGTCCAGCATCGGACAGAAGGATGTCGCGGTGACACCGCTACAGAACGCGATGGTGGCCGCCACCATCGCCAACGACGGCGTCACCATGACGCCCTACCTGGTCGACGCCCTCAAGGGCCCGGACCTCTCCAATATCGCCACCACTGCCCCGCAGGAGCTGAGGCGGGCTGTGTCGCCGCAGGTCGCGGCTACACTTACTGATCTGATGGTCGGCGCCGAGCAGGTGACACAGCAGAAGGGAGCCATCGCCGGCGTGCAGATCGCATCGAAGACGGGCACCGCCGAGCACGGCACGGATCCCCGCAACACCCCGCCGCACGCGTGGTACATCGCATTCGCCCCGGCACAGGCCCCCAAAGTGGCCATCGCCGTGCTTGTGGAGAATGGGGGAGACCGATTGTCCGCCACCGGCGGTGCGGTGGCTGCCCCCATCGGGCGGGCCACCATCGCCGCTGCTCTGCGGGAGGCATCATGACGGCCCGGGTGGGTGTGACGCTGTCCGGCCGTTACCGGCTGCAGCGTCTGATCGCGACCGGCGGTATGGGCCAGGTGTGGGAAGGACTCGACACCCGGCTCGGCCGCCAGGTGGCGATCAAGGTCCTCAAGGCCGAGTTCTCCGAGGACTCCGAGTTCGTCGACCGGTTCCGCGGTGAAGCGCGCACCGTCGCGATGCTCAACCACCCCGGCATCGCCAGCGTCTACGACTACGGCGAGACCGAGATCGAGGCCGGCGAAGGCCGCACCGCGTACCTGGTGATGGAACTGGTCAACGGGGAGCCGCTGAACTCCGTCATCAAACGCACCGGGCGGCTGTCGCTGCGGCACGCCCTGGACATGCTCGAGCAGACCGGCCGGGCCCTGCAGGTCGCGCACACCGCGGGCCTGGTGCACCGCGACGTCAAGCCCGGCAACATCCTGATCACCCCGACCGGCCAGGTGAAGTTGACCGACTTCGGTATCGCCAAGGCCGTCGACGCAGCCCCGGTCACCCAGACCGGCATGGTGATGGGCACCGCGCAGTACATCGCGCCGGAGCAGGCTCTGGGCCGCGACGCCACCGCCGCCAGCGACGTGTACTCACTCGGTGTCGTCGGCTACGAATCCCTTTCCGGCAAAAGGCCGTTCACCGGCGACGGCGCACTCACCGTCGCCATGAAACACATCAAGGAGCAGCCCGCCCCGCTGCCCGCCGATCTGCCGCCCAACGTGCGCGAGCTCATCGAGATCACCCTGGCCAAGGAAGCCAACCACCGGTACCGCTCGGGCGGTCCGTTCGCCGACGCCGTGGCCGCGGTGCGCGCCGGGCGCCGGCCGCCGCGGCCCAACCACGCGCCCACCATCGGCCGGGCCACCCCCGCAGCCATCCCGTCGACCACCCAGGCCCGGGCCGCCGCGGCCGCCGAGTACCGGCCTCCGCCGACCGCCGCACGGCCCCGCCCGGTGACGGGTAGCCACCGCACGCCGCCGCCGCGCCGTACCTTCTCACCCGGTCAGCGCGCACTGCTGTGGGCCGCCGGGGTGCTGGGTGCGCTGGCCATCATCATCGCGGTGCTGATCGTGCTCAACGCACAGGACAAGAAGGACCGCCCGGTGCAGCAGGAGACCTCCACCAGCACCACCGTCATCGGCGTGCCGCCGGCCAGCGGCGCGCCGCCCAGCGGGTCACCGTGACAACCCCACCTCAGCATCTGTCGGACCGTTACGAGCTCGGGGAGATCCTCGGCTTCGGTGGGATGTCCGAGGTCCACATCGCCCGCGACGTCCGGTTGCACCGGGATGTCGCGGTCAAGGTGCTGCGTGCCGACCTGGCCCGCGACCCGAGTTTCTATCTGCGGTTCCGCCGCGAGGCGCAGAATGCCGCCGCGCTGAACCACCCGGCCATCGTCGCCGTATACGACACCGGGGAGGCGGAGACCCCCAACGGCCCGCTGCCCTACATCGTGATGGAGTACGTCGACGGGGTGACGCTGCGCGATATCGTGCACACCGACGGACCGATGGAGCCCAAGCGCGCCATCGAGATCATCGCCGACGCCTGCCAGGCCCTGAACTTCAGCCATCAACACGGCATCATCCACCGCGACGTCAAGCCCGCGAACATCATGATCAGCAAGAACGGCGCTGTGAAGGTGATGGACTTCGGCATCGCCCGCGCCCTGGCCGACACCGGCAACAGCGTCACCCAGACCGCCGCCGTGATCGGCACAGCGCAGTATCTGTCCCCCGAGCAGGCCCGCGGCGAGCCCGTCGACGCCCGCTCCGACGTGTACTCCCTGGGCTGCGTTCTGTACGAAATCCTCACGGGGGAACCACCTTTCATCGGTGACTCGCCGGTGGCCGTGGCCTATCAGCATGTCCGCGAGGACGCCGACCCGCCGTCCAAGCGCCACCCCGGCATCTCCCCGGAACTCGACGCAGTCGTGCTCAAGGCGCTCACCAAGAATCCGGAGAACCGCTACCAGACCGCGGCCGAGATGCGCACCGACCTGATCCGCGTGCACAGCGGCGAAGCGCCCGAGGCACCCAAGGTGCTCACCGACGCCGAGCGCACCAACATCCTGACCATCAGCCAGCCGCACGCCCGGGCGTTGCCGACCGAGCACATCCCGGCCACCGGCACCTACCACCCGCCCTCGGGCGGGGGATCGGTGGGGCGCTGGCTGATCGCCGTCGCCGTGCTGGCCGTGCTGACCGTGGTGGTCACCATCGCAATCAACGCGATCGGCGGCAAGCCCCGCGACGTGCAGGTCCCCGATGTGGCCGGCCAGGCGTCGGCCGACGCCATCGCGACACTGCAGAACCGCGGCTTCAAGACCAACGTCCAGCGCAACCCCGACTCGAAGGTTCCGCCGGATCACGTCATCGGTACCGACCCGAATGCCAGCACCTCGGTGAGCGCAGGGGACGAGATCACCATCAACGTCTCGACCGGACCCGAGCAGCGTGAGGTGCCCGACGTGTCCGGCCTCAGCTACGCCGACGCGGTGCGCAAACTCACCGACGCCGGCTTCGGCAAGTTCAAACAGGCCCCGTCGTCCTCGGTGCCCGAGCTCAAGGACCGGGTGGTCAGTACAGTGCCGCCGGCGAACTCGACGTCGGCGATCACCAACGAGATCACCGTCGTGGTGGGCACCGGCCCGCAGACCAAAGCCCTGCCCGATGTCACCAATCAGACCGCCGACGGCGCGACGACCAACCTGAAGATCCTCGGCTTCACCGCGATCCTGACCGCTCCGGTGGCCAGCCCGCGCCCGGCCGGGGAGGTGGTGGCCACCGATCCGATCGCCGGCACGGTGGTGCCGCTGGATGCGCCGGTCACGCTGAAGGTGTCCCTGGGCAACCAGTTCACGATGCCGAACTTGGTAGGTCAGTTCTGGGTGGACGCGGAACCGAACCTACGGGCACTGGGGTGGACCGGTGTGCTGATCAAGGGTGCCAACGTCGACAACAGCGGGCTGCGGTCGAACGCCGTGGTGACACAGAGTCCGGCGCCGGGTAGCGGTGTCGGCTACGGCGACTCGATCACCCTGAGCTTCGCCTCGTAGCTTCCCGGGTCGCTACGCTCCTGCCCGCGCAGCCTATTTCCCCGGTCGCTACGCTCCTGCCCGCGCAGCCTATTTCCCGGGTCGCTACGCTCCTGCCCTCCGGACGGTGTCGGCGACTTCCTGCTCGAGCTTGGCCACCAGCTGCTCGTCCGGGGCGGCGCCGCAGAAGCCCAGCCAGTTGGCCAGCATCCGGTGCCCGCCCTCGGTGAGGATGGACTCGGGGTGGAACTGCACCCCGTGGATCGGCAGCTCGGTGTGCCGGACCGCCATGATCACTCCGCTGTCCGTGTGACCGGTGGCCTCCAGGACATCGGGTTTGGTCTCCGGCAGGATGGTCAGCGAGTGGTAGCGCGTGGCGGTAAAGGGATCCGGGAGTCCTTGCAGCACGCCGACATTGGAATGATGTACCAGGCTCGTCTTGCCGTGCAGCAGTTCCGGGGCCCGGTCCACGGTGCCGCCGAACGCCACCCCGATGGCCTGGTGCCCCAGACACACCCCGAGTAGCGGCGTGCCGGTTTCGGCGGCGGCGTGCACCAGCGGGATGGACGCGCCGGCCCGCTCCGGGGTTCCGGGGCCGGGGGACAGCAGGATTCCGTCGAACTGCTCGGCGATGCTGCCGGGGTCGGCCAGGCGCTCGTCGTCGTTGCGCCAGACCTGCGCCTGCACGCCGAGTTGGCCCAGGTACTGGACCAGGTTGAACACGAAGCTGTCGTAGTTGTCGACGACCAGAACCTGCATGCGGTCAGGCTACTTGGGCACGCAAAGCGGTTAATACCCGAGCGGCCCGGCCGGCTTGGCGTACTTCATCCGGACCGGCGCGGAGTAGCCGGTCAGCTCGACGGCCGAGCCGGGCACCTCGGTGTAACCGAGGCCGAACCGCACGGCGTACTGCTTGTACAGCGTGACCAGCGGGGCAGCGGTCAGCGCGGCCTGCATGGCGGGCACGTCGCCGATCGCGCTGATGACATAGGGCGGGCTGTAGGTGCGCCCGCCCAGCAGCAAGGTGTTGCCGACGCAGCGCGGCGCGGACGTGCCGATGATGCGCTGGTCCTGCACCTGGATACCTTCGGCACCGGCGCTCCACAGCGCGTTGAGGACCGCCACGATGTCCTGCTGGTGGACGACCAGGTCGTCGGGTGCGGCGTCCCGGGGGAAGCGGCCCTCGGCGTCGCGTTGCGCATCGTTGAGGGTGACCACCAGTCCGGGCCCACGCAGCGGATTCAATCCGGCCTGCGCGGCCAGCTGATCGGACCGCCGGGTGATGGCCTGCAGGGCGGCCGTGGCACCGGGGGAGCCGCCATGATGATTGTCGACGGCCGATACCAGTCGGTCCCGCTGTGCGGTGAGCCGATCCACCCCGCTCTGTGCCTCGCGCACCAGATCGACCAGCCGCGGGGCGTCGCTGCGGCGGATCTCGCCTCCGGCCGAGACCCCGTGGGTGGTCGCCAGCAGCAGGCCGGCGAGCAGACAGACCACCGGCACACCGAATCGCCAGGCCGAACGCGACCTCGCAGAATTCTCGACGCGGGCAGGCGCTGCGTTAGGCTCGGGGTTGAATTTTCGGCCGTCATCACCCATCGTCTCCAAAGGTAACCATGCCCAAGTCCAAAGTTCGCAAGAAGAACGACTTCACCATCAACCCGGTGAGCCGGACCCCGGTCAAGGTGAAGGCCGGGCCGTCGAGCGTGTGGTTTGTGGTGCTGTTCGTCGGGCTGATGCTCGTCGGCCTGTTCTGGCTGCTGGTGTTCCAGCTGGGAGCCACCGGACTGAACGCTCCGACCTGGCTGAATTGGATGGCGAACCTCGGTCCGTGGAACTACGCGATCGCCTTTGCCTTCATGATCTCAGGTCTGTTGCTCACCATGCGGTGGCGCTGAGACCGCAGCGCGCCGGAATGAATTCATTTTGGCTCCGGAGTGTTACCCGTCTCGCAACCGCAGCGTCATCCAATCACAACGTTGTTATTCATCCCCATTGGGGATAGCGCCTGTGGATAACTGCAAACCGCACGGTGAGACCAGGTATTGACGCCATGCAGCAAACAAGTTGGGGCCCCGCACCCGCGGCCATCGCCGCGATCGGATTCGCAGGTCTACTGATGGCCGTAGCCGTTGTGACTGTGGTCACAGACGGTCCGGGACGTGTTCTCGGTGGCTTTGCCGCGGTGGGTTTGCTGGCGTTTGCAACTATGTCGTGGGTCACACGCCCGAAGCTGGCAATCTCCGGTGAAGGGCTCGCGGTGCGGGGATGGTGGCACACCCGGATTTTGCGGCGGGAGGACATCGCCATTGTCCGGATCACCGAATTCCGCAGACTCGCCCGCAAGGTCCGGCTGCTCGAGGTCGACACCACCGACGACCGGCTCTACGTGTTCACCCGCTGGGACCTGGGAACCAGCCCGCTCGACGTGCTCGACGCCCTCACCGACGCCGGCTACACCGGCCGATAACGCAAAACAGCGCACGCCCGCGTGCTGCGGACGTGCGCTGGTCGTGCGTAGTTCAGGAAATGGTGACCGATTCGATCACGACGGCCTCGGTCGGCCGGTCGCTACGGTCGACGGACGTGGTGGCGATGGCGTCGACGACCTTCTGCGACTCCTCGTCGACGACCTCACCGAAGATGGTGTGCTTGCGGTTCAGGTGCGGGGTCAGGCCCACGGTGATGAAGAACTGCGAACCGTTGGTGCCCGGCCCCGCGTTGGCCATCGCCAGCAGGTAGGGCTTGTCGAACTGGAGTTCCGGGTGGAACTCGTCGGCAAAGCGGTAGCCCGGGCCGCCGCGACCGGTGCCGGTCGGGTCGCCGCCCTGGATCATGAATCCGTCGATGACCCGGTGGAACACCGCGCCGTCGTAGAACGGACCCGAGGTTCCGCCGGAGGCGTTCTCGGTGCTGTAGTCCTTGGTGCCCTGCGCCAGGCCGACGAAGTTGGCGACCGTCTTGGGGGCGTGATTACCGAACAGGGCGATCTTGATATCGCCGCGGTTGGTGTGCAGCGTCGCGGTGGCTGTCTGAATGGGGCTCGTCACGGGTTGCAGTCTGCCACCCGCTCATCGGGGCCGATTTCACGGCCCCTCAGCCGCACCCCGTGCGGGCACATCCCGTACCGCCCCGGCGCCGTTGATGGCAGGCTGGAGGCGTTTCCCGTTCGCCTGCGAAAGAGGTGCCCATGAGTTCTGACACGGATGTCCGGCTGACGTCGGGACAACGACTCGCGCGTGGCCTGAAGTACTCCGTGGTGGGCCCTGTCGACCTCACCGTCGGTGGCCTCGGCGTCGGCCTGAAATCGGCTGCGTCGTCGGCATCCTGGCTCGGGAGCAAGCTCCGCAGCGACGAGGCCCTCGAGGAACCGCGCCGCCGTCGGCTGCTGCTGTGGATCGTGATCGGCGCGGTGGTGCTGGCGGGCGGAGCCGCGACCTTCTCGATCGTGCGCCGCTCGACCCGCCCGGACCCCTCGCCGCTGCCGCCGAGCGTCGAGGTCGCGCCGAAGCCGTAGCGCCGCTCAGCCCGCCGCGCCGGTCAACGCGGGCAGCCCTGTCGTCGGGACGGAAGGGATCCCGGCGGTCGAGAGTCCCGGGATGGCGGCCGCCGTCCCGCTGAGGGTCTGCAGCGGGGCGGCATTGGTCGCCGCACCGGTCAGTGCCTGTAGGGGATTGGTCGTCGCACCGGTCACCGACTGCAGCGGATTGAGTGCCGAGCTCGCACCCGTCAGCACGCCGGGTAGATGCCCATTGGCGATGTCGTTGATCCATGACGGGCACTGGTTCTGGATGACGGCGTTGGTCACCCCACCCGCGATCGCACCGCCGATCGGGTTGCCGTTGGACTTGTAGGAGCCACTGGCGAAGTTGGTGCCGGCCTGCGCGATCAGCGGGCAGAACATCTCACCCACTTGCGCGATCATTGAACTGATCGGTCCGTTGTTGCCGACGCCCACATCGTTGAGGACGGTGGTGACCGGATCGGCCGCGGCGCGCGGCATCGACCACCACATCGCGGCGATCAGGATGGCCACCGCCACCACCACGGGCCGCAGCACCGTCGCAATCACGTCTCCGGTGCGCACCACGGCACGTCCGAGGTTCCGGCGGTTGGCCCAGTCCGGCAGCGTCTGGTGGTAAAGCGCAATGGTCATGTCGTTCCCCTTTGTTCCCCGATGGCATCACGTGGATCGAGACGCGATGTCACTTCGGTAACGTTGGGCTACAAAGGTCACATTTTTAACACGGCACGGTAACCGTTCGAACCCTATGCGTTTCACAGCATCGAGCTGTGGCGGGTTGATGAGAGGATGCCCGGTTTACTAAACGCGGAGTAAGAGATCGGGCGGTTACCTTAACGAAAATTGCGCGCGCTCAACCGAATCCGATCGGTGGTCGAGGGGAGGCCGGCGCATCCACGGCGCGGCGAGAAAGAGAGGTTGTGGAGCCTAGGAGATTCGAACTCCTGACATCTGCCTTGCAAAGGCAGCGCTCTACCAACTGAGCTAAGGCCCCTCTACGGGTGATCGGCGGTGTGCCACACTTCGGCGCCGTGTCGCGAACGCCACACGACTGCTGCGGCTGCAATCACCGCCAGCACCACCACCAGCCTCAAGGTGTAACCCTTCCGTGGGCCTAGGAGGACTCGAACCTCCGACCTCTTCGTTATCAGCGAAGCGCTCTAACCGCCTGAGCTATAGGCCCGTATGTACCGCACTACGGCCGAGCGACGAGATTACCGTAATGGCACCCGTCTTCCCAAACCGGTGGAATCAGTCGCGATCGGCGAGGGTCACCTCGACGCCGCCGACCAGGTCCGTGGTGAGGTTGTAGATGAACGCACCGGCGGTCGCCATTGCCGTCAACAGCACGATGTTCACCAGGCCGATCAGCGCCGCGCCACCGAAAATGGTTCCGCTGGAGACGAGTTCGCCGCCGGTCCCGCTGTTGCTGGTGAGCAGATCGCCCACGTTGCTGTTCAGCTTGCTCCACACGCCCATACCGCCGAGCACCAGGTAGAGGAACGCCACGGCGATCATCCACACGAAGAACAGCGCCGCCGAGAGCACCAGCGAGACCTTCAGGGTGCTCCACGGGTCGATCCGCCGGATCTGCATGCTGGCCCGCACCGGACCCTGCTTGCGGTTGGCGACCTGCACCCGGGTGGCCGCCGGAGCAGGCCGGGACTCGGCCGCGGGCGCCGGCGCCGGTGGGGCGGACGTGCGTACCGGACGCGGTGCCGGGCCCGACAGGTCGGGGAGCTCACTCGCGTAGCTCTCCGACCGGGTCGGCTCGGGCCGCGGTGCCTCGACGCGCGCGGGGATCACCTCTGTCTCGCGCTGGGGGGTCTCGCGCTGCGGAGCGTCACGTTGCGGGGTGTCGCGAGCCGGGGCATTACCACCGGCGATGAAACGGTTCAACCGGGCGTCCACACCGGGGGCGTGCGGGACCGGTCTGGCGCCGCCCTCAGCGGGGCGGGGCGGCTGCTCGGCCGGGCGGGCCGCACCGGCCCGGGCCGCCGGGCCGCGCTGCCACGGGGGCACCTCACCGTCGGGCGTCGCTGAGGGTCCGCCGGCCGCGCCGTTGGCGCCGCCGGGGCCCTCACCCGCCCGTGAGTGACCCGGTTCCTTTGGGGACGTCACCAGAGGTGCTCCTTAGCTCTGGCCCCGGGGGGCCGATGGCAATCAGCATTCACGCTACTCATCGGGCGTCTCGTCGTCCTCGGGCTCCTCGGGGCCCTCCGCGTTGCGTGCAACGGCAATCAGTGTGTCGCCCTCACCGAGGTTCATCAAGCGCACGCCCTTGGTCTGCCGCCCGGCCTTGCGCACCTGGCGCGCCGCCGTGCGGATGACACCGCCGCCCGACGTGATCGCATACAGCTCGGTGTCGTCGTCGACGATCAAGGCACCCACCAGGCTGCCCCGGCGCCGGTCGTACTGGATCGTCAGGATGCCCTTACCGCCGCGGCCCTGGACCGTGTACTCCTCGATATCGGTGCGCTTGGCATACCCACCGGCCGTGGCGACCAGCAGATACGTGTCTTCGCGCACCACGTTGAGCGACAACAGCCGGTCGTCTTCGTTGAACCGCATACCCTGCACGCCCGAGGTGGCCCGGCCCATCGGCCGCAACGCCTCGTCGGTCGCGGAGAACCGGATGGACTGCCCGTTCGCGGACACCAGCAGCAGGTCGTCTTCGGCCGAGCAGAGCACGGCCCCGACCAGTTCGTCCCCGTCGCGCAGGTTGACCGCGACGATGCCGCCCGAGCGGTTCGAGTCGAAGTCGACGAGCTTGGACTTCTTCACCAGGCCGTTACGAGTGGCGAGCACCAGGTACGGCGCGTCCTCGTAGCTCTGGATCTGGATGACCTGGGCGATGCGCTCCTCCGGCTGGAAGGCCAGCAGGTTCGCCACATGCTGGCCGCGCGCGGTGCGGGACGCCTCGGGCAGGTCGTACGCCTTAGCCCGGTACACCCGGCCCTGTGTGGTGAAGAACAGGATCCAGTCATGGGTGGAGCAGACGAAGAAGTGGTTGACGATGTCGTCCTGTTTGAGGCCGGCACCCTGCACACCCTTGCCGCCGCGCTTCTGGCTGCGGTAGAGGTCGGTCTTGGTGCGCTTGGCATAGCCGGTCTCGGTGATGGTGACGACGACATCCTCACGCTGGATGAGGTCTTCGTCGGTGACGTCCCCGTCGGCGGCGATGATCCGGGTGCGACGTTCGTCGCCGTGCTTCTCGACGATTTCCTTGAGCTCATCGCGGACGATCGCGCGCTGGCGCTCCGGCTTGGCCAGGATGTCCTCGAGGTCGGCGATCTCGGCTTCGATCTTGGCCAGATCGTCGACGATGCGCTGACGTTCCAGGGCGGCCAGCCGGCGCAGCTGCATATCGAGGATGGCCTGGGCCTGGATCTCATCGACGTCGAGCAGCTCCATCAACCCGCTGCGCGCGACATCGGCGTTGGCCGACGCCCGGATCAACGCGATGACCTCGTCGAGCGCATCGAGGGCCTTGACCAGACCGCGCAGGATATGGGCGCGCTCATTGGCCTTGCGCAGCCGGTAGCGGGTGCGCCGGATGATGACATCGAGTTGGTGCTCGACGTAGTACCGGATCATCTGGTCCAGGCGCAGGGTGCGCGGCACCCCGTCGACGATGGACAGCATGTTGGCACCGAAACTGGTCTGCAGCTGGGTGTGCTTGTAGAGGTTGTTCAGCACCACCTTGGCGACGGCATCGCGCTTGAGCTCCACCACGATTCGCAGACCCACGCGATCACTGGACTGGTCCTCGATATTGGAGATACCGGTCAGCTTCGCGTCGCGGACCTGCTCGGCGATCGAGGTGATGAAGTTGTCGTGGTTGACCTGGTAGGGCAGCTCGGTGATGACGATCGAGGTCCGGCCGCGCGAATCCTCTTCGATCTCAACGACACCGCGCATGCGGATGGACCCGCGACCCGTGGTGTAGGTGTCGTTGATGCCCTGTGAACCGACGATCAGACCGTGGGTGGGGAAGTCCGGGCCCTTGACCCGCTCGCAGCACGCGGCCAGCGTGGCTTCCTCGTCGGCCTCGTGGTTCTCCAGGCACCAGTACACCGCCTCGGCGAGCTCGTTGAGGTTGTGCGGGGGGATATTGGTCGCCATACCGACGGCGATACCGCCGGAGCCGTTCGCCAGCAGGTTCGGGAACCGGCTGGGCAGAACCGTCGGCTCCTGCACCCGGCCGTCGTAGTTCGGGATGAAATCGACTGTCTCCTCATCGATTTCACGCAGCATCTCCATGGCCAGCGGGGTGAGCCGGGCTTCGGTGTAACGCATGGCGGCAGCGGGGTCGTTACCCGGCGAACCGAAGTTGCCCTGCCCGTCCACCAGCGGGTAACGCAGCGACCACGGCTGGGCCATCCGGACCAGGGTGTCGTAGATCGACGAGTCGCCGTGCGGGTGGTAGTTACCCATCGTCTCGGCAACCGAGCGGGCGGACTTGGCGTGCCCGCGGTCGGGGCGGAAGCCCGAGTCGAACATGGCGTAGAGCACGCGGCGGTGCACGGGCTTGAGGCCGTCCCGGACCTCGGGCAGCGCACGGCCGACGATGACGCTCATCGCGTAATCGATGTAGCTGCGCTGCATCTCGTGCTGGATGTCGACCGGTTCGATGCGGTCAGTCGCTGCGCCGTCGTCGCCAGGCGGCAGAGTGGTGTCAGTCATCTGATTCCTATCGCGTTTTTCTGACGTTAAACGTCAAGGAAGCGAACGTCTTTGGCATTACGGGTGATGAAGCTGCGGCGCGCCTCGACGTCCTCGCCCATCAGGATGGAGAACAACTCGTCGGCAGCGGCAGCGTCGTCGAGAGTGATCTGCCGCAGCACTCGCACCGACGGATCCATGGTGGTCTCCCACAGCTCCTTGGCGTCCATCTCACCGAGACCTTTGTAACGCTGGATACCATCGTCGACGTTGATCCGCTTGCCGGCCTTCTTTCCGGCTTCCAGCAGACCGTCACGCTCACGGTCCGAATAGGCGAACTCCGGTTCGGAGCGCTGCCATTTCAGCTTGTACAGCGGCGGCTGCGCCAGGAAGATGTGCCCGTTCTCCACCAGCGGCTTCATGAAACGGAACAGCAGGGTCAACAGCAGCGTGGAGATGTGCTGGCCGTCGACATCGGCGTCGGCCATCAGCACGATCTTGTGATAGCGGAGCTTGGCGATGTCGAACTCATCGTGGATACCGGTACCGAGCGCGGTGATGATGGCCTGGACTTCGGTGTTCTTGAGCACCCGGTCGATACGGGCCTTCTCGACGTTGATGATCTTGCCGCGCAACGGCAGGATGGCCTGGAACATCGAATCCCGGCCACTCTTGGCCGAGCCGCCGGCCGAGTCACCCTCCACCACATAGAGTTCGGACTTGCTCGGGTCGGTGGAACGGCAGTCCGCCAGCTTGCCGGGCAGGCCACCGATATCGGTGGCGCTCTTGCGACGCACCAGTTCCCGCGCCTTGCGGGCCGCCATCCGCGCCTGCGCCGACGAGACCGCCTTGTTGACAACGGTTTTGGCTTCCGCCGGGTTGGCGTCGAACCAGTGCTGGAGCTCCTCGTTGCAGATCTTCTGCACGAACGACTTGACCTCGGTGTTACCGAGCTTGGTCTTGGTCTGACCCTCGAACTGGGGCTGGGCCACCTTCACCGAGACGACCGCGGCCAGACCCTCACGGATATCGTCGCCGGTGAGGTTGGGGTCCTTGTCCTTGAGGAGCTTCTTTTCCTTGGCGTACTTGTTCACCACGGTGGTCAGCGCGGCGCGGAAACCCTCTTCGTGGGTACCGCCCTCATGGGTGTTGATGGTGTTGGCGAAGGTGTGCACCGACTCTGAGTAGCCCGCGTTCCACTGCATCGCGACCTCGACCTCGTGGCCCGGGCCCTTTCCCTCGAAATCGATGACGCTGGGCTGGATCGCGGTCTTGGTGCGGTTGATGTGCTTGACGAAATCGACCAGGCCACCCGGGTAGTGGAACACCCGGTGCTTGACCTTGTGCGGTGCGGCGACCTCGGCCGCTTTCTCCTCGGCGGACTTCGGGGCCTCCGCGTGATCGCTGACGATCTCGTCGACGATCTGTTCGGGTGTCACGCGCTCATCGGTCAGTTCGATGGTCAGGCCCTTGTTCAGGAAGGCCATCTCCTGCAGGCGGCGGGCGATCGTCTCGAAGTCATAGGTGGTGGTCTCGAAGATGTCCGGGTCGGCCCAGAACCGGATGGTGGTTCCGGTCTTCTTGGTCGGCTCGCCCTGGCGCAGGGTGCCCGGGACCGACCGGTCATAGGTCTGGAACCATTCCATGCCGTCCTTGCGGACATCGGCCTCCAGGCGGGTGGACAGGGCGTTGACCACCGAGACGCCGACGCCGTGCAGACCGCCGGATACCTGGTAGGCGCCCTCTTCGAACTTTCCGCCGGCATGCAGGACCGTCATCACCACATCGATGGTGGGGATACCGGTGGAGTGCATCGCGACGGGGATACCGCGGCCGTCGTCGGTGACCTGGACGCCGCCGTCCTCGAGGATCCGGACATCCACCTTGGTGGCGAAACCGGCCATGGCCTCGTCGACGGCGTTGTCCACGACTTCCCAGACGAGATGGTGCAGACCGCGCTCGCCGGTGGATCCGATATACATGCCGGGGCGCTTACGGACCGCTTCCAGGCCCTCGAGGACCTTGATCGACTCGGCACCGTATTGATCTTGGGCAGCCACGTTGGACGCGTCTCCTTGGGGTTCGCGGGGGGCGGTATCGACTACCGCCCGCAGATCTCGTCCGAGTCTACCGTTTGACCCGCACTGGACTGACTCTGCGGCGGCGTTTTCACCTACCTAAACGCGGCGCCTGTGGAATTTCGCGCTCTTGGGTGCGTCCGCACGCCTGAGAAACTCCTTTATGAGGTTCTGGCGGCTTTCAGCCGACCTATCCGTACGTGTCGCGCGGTCCGCGGCCGGAGATGTGGTAGCGACCCTTCTTCCAGGACGGAGCCTGCGGACCCAGGATTCTCATCGAGGTCACCACGCCGTCGCCGACGGCGGCCGCGATCTTGGCCAGGATCTGCGCCTGCATCATCCGCAACTGAGTGGCCCAGGCCGTTGATTCGGCGGCGACCGTCAGGACACCATCACGTAATCCGGTCGGTGTGGCGTGATCGGCGATATCGGCACCGACCACGACGGTCCACTGACCGAGCACCGAACCCTCGGCGACCTGTTTCGACCAGCCACGGCTCTGGGCCAGGTCACGGGTGGCGGCACCGAACGCTTGCGGGTCGCGGACATCGGGTCCGGGACCCGACCAGCTCCGTCGTTTTCCCGCATGACCGGTGCGCCGGGCAGGTGAAGTCTTACCGCGGCCCACATCCTTGCCTTGACTACGCGCGGCACCGCGGGCTTCCTCGAGCACCCGCCGCACCATGTCCCTGGGATCCTCCGATTCTGGAGCATCCGAGGGCGGGGTCTGATCGGTCATGACAGCACCTCCGATATCCGTCCGGTGTCATCGTCGCGCATACCCACCTCGATGCGGCGCGCGTCCCAATCCCCGGGCAAGTCGTCTGGGACCGCGGCGGTCACCAGTACCTGCTCCGCGGAGGCCGCGACCTTCGCCAGGGCCTGCCGGCGCGCACTGTCGAGCTCGGCGAACACATCGTCGAGCAACAGCACCGGATCGGTGCCGTCGATGCGCAACAGTTCGTAGGCGGCCAGCCGCAACCCCAGTGCCATCGACCACGACTCGCCGTGACTGGCGAAACCCTTGGCGGGCTGATCACCGAGGCGCAACTCGAGGTCGTCACGGTGCGGGCCCACCAGACAGACACCGCGTTCCAGTTCCGCGGAGCGGCGCCTGCGTAACTCCTCGAGCAGCGCCGCCTCGTAGGCGCCCGGGTCGACGGTGCCCGACGACGCTTCCGCCTCCACCGCCTCGGTGCCGCTGCGGTAGTGGATCGCGGCCGGCCGCGACGCCGGTGCCAACAGTTGGTAGGCCTTCTCCACTTCCGTGCCGAGCTGATTCACCAGATCGACCCGTGCCGAAAGGAGTTGTGCGCCATGGGATGCCAAGTGACCATCCCAGACGTCAAGAGTGTCCACCAGACTGCTGTCACCCCGGTACCGGGCCGCTCCGGCGGATTTCAGCAGCGCGGTGCGCTGCCGGACCACCTTGTCGTAGTCGGCCCGCACCCCGGCTATCCGCGGCCGCCGGGTGGTCGCCACCTCATCGAGGTAGCGCCGTCGTTCGCCCGGGTCACCACGCACCAACGCCAGATCTTCCGGTGCGAACAACACCGCCCGCAGCACGCCGAGCACCTCACGGGGACTGCGCACCGGCGAGCGGTTGAGCCGGGCTTTGTTCGCCCGGCCCGAGGTGATCTCGAGGTCGACCGCGAGTTCGCGTCCCTCGTTGACCACGATCGTCGAGACCACCGCGCGGTCGGCGCCGGCTCGGATCAACGGGGCGTCACTGGCCACCCGGTGTGATCCGAGGGTCGCCGTGTACCACAGTGCCTCAACAAGATTCGTCTTACCGTAGCCATTGGGTGCGACGAACACCGTCTGACCGGGACCCAGCTCGAGATCGGCCCGCGGCCACGAACGGAAATCCGTCAACACCACATGACGTACGTACAAATCGTCGTCCCGGGTCAGCCCGACTCGGAAATCCGTTTGACGGCATGCCCACCGAACTGGTTACGCAGCGCTGCCACGGCTTTCATCGTCGGCGAATCATCTTGCCGGGAAAGGAATCTGGCGAACAACGAGGCCGCGATACCGGGTACCGGCACCCGCAGCCGAATGGCTTCCTCGACGGTCCAACGGCCTTCCCCGGAATCATCGGTGTAGCCGGTGATGTTGGCCAGCTCGGGATCTTCCTTGAGCGCCTTGGCCAGCAACTCCTGCAGCCAGGACCGCACCACGGTGCCGTTCGACCAGGCCTGGTAGACCGCGGCCGGATCCTTCACCAACGGTTCCGCCGCGAGCAGCTCGTACCCTTCGGCGTAGGCCGTCATCAGTGCGTACTCCACACCGTTGTGCACCATCTTGGTGAAATGTCCTGCTCCGACCGGGCCGGCATGGACGAACCCGTCGGCGACGTCACCGGCGGGACGCAGGGTGTCGAAGATCGGCATGGCGCGTGCCACATCCTCGTCGCTGCCGCCGACCATCAATCCGTAGCCCTCGGTCAATCCCCAGATGCCACCGGAGACTCCCGCGTCGATAAAGGAAATTCCCTTGTCGCCCAAGAGCTTTGCGTGCGGACCATCCTCGGTGTAGCGCGAGTTGCCGCCGTCGATCACCAGGTCACCGGGCTGCAGATGCTCGGCGAGCTCGACGATGGTCTGGTGGGTGATATCACCGGAGGGCACCATGACCCACACGACCCGCGGCGCGGTCAGAGCGTCGGCGAGTGCTGCCAGGCTGGGAACGTCGGTGACCTCCGGCCTCGGGTCGAAACCGATGACCTCATGGTTCCCTCCACGCAGGCGCTCCCGCATGTTGAAGCCCATCTTCCCCAGGCCGACCAACCCGAGCTGCATATATGTCCCCTTTACACGAGGTAGGACCGGTCAGCCAGGAAGACGTACCGGCATCAACAGATAGACGTAGTCGGTCTGTCCGGCCGGGAACGGCCCGGACGAACCGACAGTCTCATCATTCTCGCCTGCCGGCCGCAACACTGCGGGACGGCTCGGTGTCGTGAAGCCGAACGTCACACGCTCGGAATGCAACGAGCTCAGCCCGTCGGTCAGATAACCGGGGTTGAACGCGATGGTCAGCGGCTCGCCGGAGAATTCCACCGGCAGATCTTCCTCGGCCTTACCGACATCGTCGGCACCCGCCGACAGCCGGACCACATCGGTGTCGAATTCCATCCGCACCTGCGCCCCACGATCTGCCACCAGCGCGACACGTTTGATCGCCTCGGTGAGCTCGGCGACGCCGACGGTGGCCACCGCGGTGTGCTCGGTGGGCAGCAGCTGGCGGAACTTCGGGAATTCCGCATCCAGCAGACGGGTGGTGGTCCGCTTGCCGTTGGACCGGATTCCCAGCAGGCCTTCCTTACCGACGGACGCGCCGGCACCGAGCGCCAGGTGCACCTCGGTACCCGCGGTGCCGGCCTTGGCGGCGTCGGCCAGCGTCTTCGCCGGCACCAGGACGGCAGCCTCGACCCCGGCGACCGAGGTCGACCACGTGAGCTCGCGCACGGCCAACCGGAACCGGTCCGTTGCGGCCAGCACAACCTTCTCCCCGCTGATCTCGACGCGGATACCGGTGAGCATGGGCAAGGTGTCGTCGCGGCCGGCGGCCACGGCGACCTGGCCGATCGCCTGACCGAACAGATCAGCCGAGATCACACCGGTCTCGTCGGGCAGAGCGGGCAGCGACGGGTAGTCCTCGACGGCCATGGTCGGCAGCGAGAATCGCGCACTACCGCAGCTCAGGGCGACCCGGGTGCCTTCCACGCTGACGTCGACGGGTTTGGCCGGTAACGACCTGGTGATCTCCGAGAGCAGCCGACCCGATACCAAAACGCTTCCCGGAGAAGCGATTTCAGCAGCAACCCGAATTTCGGCCGACGTCTCGTAGTCGTATCCGGAGATCGTCAGCCCGTCGTCGGACCCGGTGAGCAGCACGCCGGCCAGCACCGGGACGGTCGGGCGACTCGGCAGGTTACGAGCGACCCAGGCGACCGCGTCGGCAAAATCCTCACGTACCAGGCGGAACTTCAAATCGGTGAGACCAACGCTCGTCGTCACCACGTCCATAACGTCCCTTCGATCTACCGCATCAAACAAGCACAAGAGCGCGGATGCGCAGTGTCGCTCCGAGCCTAGTCGCGATGTGATCGGCGACCATGCCGGCTATCGAATCACCACCGTAGAGCGTTCGACGCGAAGTTGAAAGCGATTCGCTCGCCGAGACCGAGGCTCCGGAGGGGCGCGCACGGATCGCCGGAATGCTCTGTCCCCAACAGCCTTCTTCTAAAGAAGGAACTAAGTAGATATACAAGCAACAGTAATAGGGCCTGTGCAGGTTGGGGATAGCCCTGTGGCGGTGCTGGTCGGGACGCCCGCGCGGGTGTGGGCAGGCTGTGGAATCACAAGGCGAACGCTGGGTGTGAATGTGGATAACTTCGGCGGTGTGGAGTGAACGACGGTTGTCCGGCCGGTTGCGCGCAACTTCTCCACAGCGGTATCCACACCGATTCTTGTGACAAAGGGGGCAGCCGGGACGGAAGTTTTTTGGAAAATTCTCCGGCGATGGGTGCACGAAAGAGCACCGCGCAACGGCGAGGCGGGTGAAAGTTCGTACGTTCGGCTCACATCGGGAGCCGGCAGGGAAGCGTCAGCCCTTGGAGCGCTGACGGATCCGGGTGGTGAGTTCCTTGACGTGGTCGAAGATTTCGCGTCGTTCGGCCATACCGTCGCGGATCTTGCGCTCGGCGTACATCACAGTGGTGTGGTCACGACCGAATGCCTCACCGATCTTGGGCAGCGACAGGTCGGTGAGTTCGCGGCACAGATACATGGCGATCTGTCGGGCCTGAGCCAGTGCGCGGGTCTTGCCGGGCCCACGGAGCTCCTCGAGAGAGGTCTCGAAGTACTCGGCGGTGGCGGCCATGATGGTCGCGGTACTGATCTGCACGGTGCTGGCATCGGCGATCAGGTCGCGCAGCACGATCTCGGCCAACGCCTTGTCGATCGCGGTATTGCTCAGCGAGGCGAACGCGGTGACCCGGATCAGCGCGCCCTCGAGCTCGCGGATATTGCGTTCGATCCGGCTGGCGATCAGCTCGAGCACGTCGGGCGGCACGTCCAGACGGTCCATCTGCGCCTTCTTGCGCAGGATGGCGATCCGGGTTTCCAGCTCCGGTGGCTGCACGTCGGTGATCAGGCCCCATTCGAACCGGGTGCGCAGCCTGTCCTCGAGGGTGGCGAGCTTCTTGGGCGGCCGATCCGAGGAGATGACGATCTGCTTGTTCGCGTTGTGCAGCGTGTTGAAGGTGTGGAAGAACTCTTCCTGGATACCTTCCTTGCCCTCGATGAACTGGATGTCATCGACCAGCAGCACGTCGATATCGCGATAACTGCGTTTGAACGACGCCTTGCGGTCGTCGCGCAGCGAGTTGATGAAGTCGTTGGTGAATTCCTCGGTGGAGACGTACTTGACCCGCATCCCGGGGAAGAGCTTCTGGGCGTAGTTACCCGCGGCGTGCAGCAGGTGGGTCTTGCCCAAGCCGGATTCGCCCCAGATGAACAGGGGGTTGTACGCGCGTGCCGGCGCTTCGGCGATCGCGAGCGTCGCGGCATGCGCGAAGCGGTTGGATGCGCCGATGACGAACGTCTCGAAGGTGTAGCGCCGGTTCAGGCTGACATCATCGGGTTCGGGATTGGCGGGCTGAGACCGATTGAAGAAGGTCGGCCAGCTCTGTTCGGCGCTGGTGCGGGCCTCGAGGTCGTCGTCGACTTCCTCGGTGTCGGTCGGCGACGGTGCCGCCACCGGCTCGGCCTCGGGTTCCGGCGTGGAGATCCGCACGGCCAGCTCGACCCGCTGACCGAGTTGACGGCTCAGCGACGCGACGATCGGCTCACGCAGATGCCGTTCGATCTCGTTCTGGACGAAGGGCGTCGGAACCGACAACAGGGCGAATCCCTCGGTGATGACCAGAGGTTGCACCATCCGGAGCCAGGCGCGCTGCTGTGCGGTCAGTGACGATGTGAGTTCGGCGACGACGTTGTTCCAGATCGTGCCGAAGGAAGCATCGGGGTCCGCGGCCAACGACGCTTACCCCCTTGCGGCTGGCCTGGGCGGTGCCCAGGATCGACGACGACAAACTGTCCACATGGTTATCCACAGTCTGTGGAGAGTGGCCAGCCTTGATTGTCGCGTCGTCTGTTGGCTTGTTCGTACGCGGGGAAACCTGTGTCGGAGCTCGTCACGTGCGTTGTCGCGTGTGGGCTCTCGGCCGGCGGTTGTCCTCGCTCTGGTGTCCGGCGCCGCGTCGTTATCGAAACGGCATTGCCAGAAGCTAACAGTTTTCTCTCCGAGTGCCAACCGTTCTGCAACATTGCCGAGAGGTACCTGGCGAGGGCCGTAATGTTGGTGACGCGTGTGACTTTTGTGATTTCACAGGGGATTCGAAAGTGAGCACGCGCACAGGCGGGGGAGCGGTGGCAGAGGATGACGAGCGCAGGTTTGACCCAGGGAAATCTCGTCAGTACCCTCGAGCAGTCGCCCGCACGTGGTGATACGGCTGCGACCCGGGTATCCGGGGACCGCGCCGGTTAGTACATGAGATCGACGAGCTTACCAACGGTGGTCGTGATCGCATCGCTACGAAACACTCGTGGTGGTGAGGTCGCGGTCCCATATGTAACAAGGAGAGACAGCCGTGGCCAAGGGCAAGCGGACTTTTCAGCCGAACAACCGCCGCCGGGCCCGTGTGCACGGTTTCCGTCTGCGCATGCGGACCCGTGCCGGCCGGGCCATCGTGTCCGCGCGGCGCGGCAAGGGTCGCCGTTCTCTGACTGCCTGATTCGATCAGGGCTCAGGGCGGTGCTTCCGGCCCGAAACCGGATGACACGGTCGACTGATTTCGGTGTCACGGTTCGTCAAGGAGTAAGGGCTGTTCAGCCTGATCTCGTCGTGCATGCTCTGCGCGGTGGGTCGGGCGATTCCGGTGAGCGCACAGACGGCCCGAAGATCGGTCTCGTCGTGTCGAAATCTGTCGGCACTGCGGTGCAACGCCATCGAGTGTCCCGTCGGCTACGCCATGTGGCGCGCGCCATGCTCGGCGATCTGGACGTCTCGGACCGGGTGGTCATTCGCGCCTTGCCCGGCAGCCGAGACGCCCTTTCCGCGCGGCTCGAATCCGAGCTGCGCGTGGCTCTCAAGCACACCCGGATCACGGCCGGAGCCGGGTCGTGAAGGGAAGGGCAGCCAGAAGCGTCATCTTCGTCATCCAGCTGTACCGGACGATGGTGTCACCGCTGCGGTTGCCCTCATGCCGCTTCACCCCAACCTGTAGTGAGTACGCCGTCGATGCCTTGACCGAATGGGGCCTGATCCGCGGGGGATGGTTGGCCGTGGTGCGGCTGGCCAAATGTGGGCCATGGCATCGCGGCGGATGGGATCCGATACCCGAGCGGTGTGACCACACCGCGGGGCCAACGTCAGCGGTAATCGTCAGGAGCGACTCTCTTGTTTAACTGGTTCAGCCTGGACATCATCTATTACCCGGTGTCGGCGATCATGTGGGTCTGGTACAAGCTGTTCGCCCTGATTCTGGGACCCTCGAATTTCTTCGCCTGGGCACTTGCGGTGATGTTCCTGGTGTTCAGCCTGCGCGCGATTCTGTACAAGCCGTTCGTCCGCCAGATCCGTACGACGCGCCAGATGCAGGAGCTGCAGCCGCAGATCAAGGCACTGCAGAAGAAGTACGGCAAGGACCGCCAGAAGATGGCCCTGGAGATGCAGAAGCTCCAGAAGGAACACGGGTTCAATCCGATCCTGGGCTGTCTGCCCATGCTGGCGCAGATTCCGGTGTTCCTCGGGCTGTTTCACGTGCTGCGGTCCTTCAACCGGACCCAGGGCGGCTTCGGTCAGATCCACCTGACGGTGGAGCAGAACCGGGCCACCGGTAACTACGTCTTCAGCCCTTCCGATGTCGCGCACTTCCTCGATGCGAATCTGTTCGGTGCGCCGCTGGGCGCGACGATGATCCAGAAGACGGGTCTGGACGCGTTCACCGAATTCAACCGGGCCTCGGTGATCGCGGTGGGCGTGCCCATCATGATCCTGGCCGGCATCGCGACCTACTTCAACAGCCGCGCCTCGGTGGCCCGGCAGAGTCCGGAAGCGGCGGCCAACCCGCAGACCGCGATGATGAACAAGTTGGCGCTGTATGTCTTCCCACTGGGCGTGGTGGTCGGTGGTCCGTTCCTTCCGCTGGCGATCATCCTGTACTGGTTCGCGAACAACATCTGGACGTTCGGTCAGCAGCACTATGTGTTCGGGAAGATCGAGCAAGAAGAAGAGGCCAAGAAGCAGGAGGCCATCGCACGGCGCGCGGCGAACGCCCCGGCGCCGGGCGTGAAGCCCAATCGTGCGAAGCGGCCGGCCAAGGAACTCATCGAATCCGAGGGTGTCGAGGATTCGGCGGTGCCGGATTCCGTCGAGGATTCCCCGGGCAAGGTGGAGGACACGAGCACCGGCACCGGTACAGCCAACAAGACGCCCCGCCCAGGTGCGCGCCCGAACCGAAAGCCGAAGCGCTAGTCCCGCTGACCGCGGCGCGGGCGGGTGAAGCCAGGCGGAGAAGACCAGGCCGACGGCCAGGCGACTGGGGTGAAGGTCCCCGGAAGCGGACGCGGCAGATTAAGGAGAGAACGACATGACTGATGCGGAGACCACGGAGCGGACCGAGGATGCGGTCGACGAAGCGGATACGGCTGCCCCGGAACCCACGGACGATCTCGAAGACCGTCTGGTCGCCGAAGGCGAGATCGCCGGTGACTATCTGGAGGAGCTGCTGGACCTCTTGGACTTCGACGGCGATATCGATCTGGACGTCGAGGGCGATCGGGCCATCGTCAGTATCGACGGCGGTACCGACCTCAACAAACTGGTCGGGCGTAAGGGCGAGGTGCTCGATGCCCTTCAGGAACTGACTCGGTTGGCGGTGCACCAGAAGACCGGTGAGCGCAGCCGGCTGATGCTGGATATCGCGCGGTGGCGCCGGCGTCGTCGGGACGAGCTGGCGGCGCTGGGGGACAAGGTGGCCCGGCGCGTGGTGGCCTCGGGTGTGAGCGAAGAGCTCGCGCCGATGACACCGTTCGAGCGCAAGATCGTGCACGACGCGGTGGCCGCGGTCGACGGTGTGCGCAGCGAGAGCGAGGGCGCGGAGCCCTCCCGCCGCGTCGTCGTACTGCCGGCCTGAATTACAGGGATGTAGTTCCAGCCATACAAAAACAAGGCCGTCGGCCTGGGTCATCCGGAGGATGTTTCACGTGAAACATGGCGAACTGAGTCCGGCTCCCCAGTCGGCGGCCTTGTGCTTTGGTGAGCGTGCCGATCTGGCCCGCCGCTACGGCGAGATCCTTGCCGGGGCCGGGATCGAGTGGGGTCTGATCGGACCGGCTGAACTCGACAGGTTGTGGGATCGTCATCTGCTCAACAGTGGTGCGGTGGCGGAACTGTTGCGTCCCGGTGAGCGGGTGGCCGACATCGGGAGTGGGGCGGGGCTGCCGGGTATACCGTTGGCGATAGCACGCCCGGATGTCCGGGTGGTCCTCGTCGAACCTCTGCTACGTCGAAGCGAATTCTTGCGTGAGGTCGTCGACGATCTCTGTCTGGAAGTCACGGTCGTTCGCGGCCGCGCGGAGGATCCGGGAGTTCGGGATGAGGTAGGGGAGTTGGACACGGTGACGTCACGAGCGGTCGCCTCATTGGACAAGCTGGCTCGGTGGAGCATGCCTCTGTTGCGTGTCGGCGGGCGGATGCTCGCCCTCAAGGGGGAGCGGGCCGAGCAGGAAATCGTGGATCACGAGCGGGCCTTGCGCTCGCTTGGTGCCACCGACGTAAGGGTGGTGAGATGTGGCGTGGACTATTTGAATCCACCCGTAACCGTGGTCGCGGCAACGCGAAGCCCGCGGACGGATCGATCGGTGCGATCCAACAGGAGGAAGCGATGACGCCGGGACCGGCTCAGCGACCAGACGGTCCCGATGTTTCACGTGAAACATGGACCGCGGACGGAGCAGGCACGTGGAACGGGGACCCGGGCGCGGACACCCCGATTGCGGCAGAAGCCGAGCGAGCCACCCGGCTGTTGCACAACCGCGGCGGCAGCCTGCCCAAGCCGTCACGCCAGCGGGTGTTCACCATCGCCAACCAGAAGGGCGGTGTCGGCAAGACCACCACGGCCGTGAACGTGGCGGCGGCACTGGCTCGGCAGGGTCTACAGGTCTTGGTCATCGACCTCGATCCGCAGGGCAATGCCAGCACGGCGCTGGGCATCGAGCACCGGCAGGGCACCCCGTCGTCCTACGAAGTTCTCATCGGTGAGATCCCCCTGCACGACGCGCTGCAGCGCAGCCCGCACAACGAGAGCCTGTTCTGTGTGCCGGCGACCATCGACCTGGCGGGCGCCGAGATCGAGCTCGTCAGCATGGTGGCTCGCGAGGGACGGCTGCGGACGGCGCTCATGGAACTCAAGCAGCACAGCTTCGACTACGTCTTCATCGACTGCCCGCCGTCGCTCGGCCTGTTGACCATCAACGCCCTGGTTGCCGCGCCCGAGGTGCTGATCCCGATTCAGTGCGAGTACTACGCCCTGGAGGGGGTGGGACAGCTCCTGCGCAATATCGAGATGGTGAAGTCGCACCTCAACCCGGAGCTCGACGTCACCACGGTCATTCTCACCATGTACGACGGGCGGACCCGACTGGCAGATCAGGTGGCCGAGGATGTGCGCGCACACTTCGGAGACAAGGTGCTCAAGACGGTCATTCCGCGCAGCGTGAAGGTATCCGAGGCACCCGGGTACGGGATGACGATCCTCGACTACGACCCCGGTTCGCGGGGAGCGATGAGCTATCTCGACGCCAGCCGTGAGATCGCCCATCGCGGACAGGTTGTCGATCAGCAGAGGGGACAGGCGTGAATCAGCCATCGAAGAAGCGCAGCGGTCTGGGTCGTGGCCTGGCGTCGTTGATCCCCACCGGCCCCGCCGATGAAGATCCGTTGGGCAGCAAGCTGGGGAGCGCGGCCGCCGATGTGCTCATGGGTGGCCCCGCGGCCGGCCCTGCCGCTCCAGCAGCGGGTGGCCCGGCGGCGGTATCGGAGTTCGGTGCGGTGTACCGGGAGATCGATCCGAAGCTGATCGAGCCGAACCCCCGCCAGCCCCGGCAGGTGTTCGACGAGGAAGCACTCGCCGAGATGGTGCACTCCATCAAAGAGTTCGGCGTCATGCAGCCGATCGTGGTGCGGGCGTTGTCCGGCACCGGCGACGGGGCGCGCTACCAACTGGTGATGGGGGAGCGGCGGTGGCGCGCCTCGCAGGAGGCCGGGCTGTCCGCCATCCCGGCGATCGTCCGCGAGACCGCTGATGGCGATATGTTGCGTGACGCGCTTCTGGAGAACATCCACCGGGCCCAGTTGAATCCGTTGGAAGAGGCGGCCGCATATCAGCAGCTGCTCGAGGAGTTCGACGTCACCCACGACGAACTGGCGGTACGGATCGGACGGTCCCGCCCGCTCATCTCGAACATGA
The DNA here is from genome assembly GCF_011758805.1 of Mycolicibacterium fluoranthenivorans. Classification (NCBI taxonomy): domain Bacteria; kingdom Bacillati; phylum Actinomycetota; class Actinomycetes; order Mycobacteriales; family Mycobacteriaceae; genus Mycobacterium; species Mycolicibacterium fluoranthenivorans. Next base: position 175,031 of record NZ_JAANOW010000001.1, read on the forward strand.
TCAGGCTGCTGCGCCTGCCCATCGCGGTGCAGCGCAGAGTTGCCGCCGGAGTGTTGTCCGCCGGCCACGCCCGCGCACTGCTCGCCCTGGAAGGTGGACCCGAGCGCCAGGAGGAGCTGGCGGCGCGGATCGTTGCCGAAGGATTGTCGGTGCGGGCCACCGAAGAGGCCGTGACGCTGGCGAACCGGAACGGTCCGGCGGAGCCGTCCTCGCCGCGGCGCAAGCCGATCCAGATGCCGGGGCTTCAGGATGTCGCCGAGCAGCTGTCCACGGCCTTCGACACGCGAGTGACGGTGAGCCTGGGCAAGCGCAAGGGCAAGATCGTCGTCGAGTTCGGGTCGGTCGACGATCTGCAGCGGATCGTCGAACTGATGAACGCCGCCAAGTCGTAAATGGCCGAAATGGGTGTTGTCGAGGTGGACCCTAGGACACAGGCGAATTACGTCACTGTGACACTGGACCGCGGGACGGCCGGCGTCCACCGGCCCTGCGCGGGAGATGCCATGTCCGGCAATGTATTTCGTCGTCAACGTGCTGCCGGACGCCAAAACCGGCCTGGCCCGGCCGTCCGCGGCGGGCTCTCCTATCCTGGAGGGGCAGCGCAAGCGGTCGTAGCGTCATCTGCCGGGATTTTGTGAGAGTCGGGGGTCGAAGTGTCATCGCGAATCACGCCACTCCGGCTTGAGGCGTTCGATCAACTGCCCAAGCACGCCCGGCAGTGCGTGTTCTGGGAGGTGGACCCCTCGACCCTGGGTGGCGACGATCATCTGGCCGATCCCGAATTCGAGAAGGAAGCCTGGCTTTCCATGGTGATGCTCGAGTGGGGATCGTGTGGGCAGATCGCGGTCGAGTGCGCTCCCGCCCCGGGCCAGCAGGACGTCGCGCCACCAGATCTGCGCAGCGACTCGGCGTGTCTGGGGTATGCCTTCTATGCTCCGCCGGGTGCGGTGCCGCGCGCGCGGCGTTTCCCCACCGGCCCGGTCAGCCCGGATGCCGTGCTGCTCACCTCATTGGGTGTGGACGTGTCCGATGACACCGGCGCACTGCCTCGCGGATTGATCGCAGCGGTGGTCGCGGATCTGGTGCGACGGGGGGTCAGGGCGCTGGAGGCCTTCGGCCGTACCTCCGCGATGTTGACACTCGATCCCGCCGCCGTGCCGGCGGATCTGCTCCCGGTGGTCGAGGTGCTCGGGGATTGCTCGACGGAGCAGTGCATCATCGACTCCGACCTTCTTACCGAGGCGGGTTTCGAGGTGGTGGCACCGCACCCTTACGTGCCGAGGCTGCGGCTCGAACTCGAGCAGGGATTGGGCTGGAAGGCTGGTGTCGAAGCGGCGCTGGAACGTCTGCTCGAGTCGGCCCGCATGGAGGTACCGGTCGGAGCGGTGCCCTGCGGCTGACCCGGGTGCAGCGCTAGCTGGGTGAAACGCGGCCGGCCTGTTCGACCGACAGTTCGTGTGCGAGCAGCTCGGCGAAGGTGAAGGTACCGGTCGGGCGGTCGTTCTTGCCGAGTAGGTACAGCCGCTTGACCGCGGCCAGCATTCCTTCGGCGATAGCGTCGCGAGTCGTGCTGGAAGCCAACAACTGTCGATCGTGTGGATTGGTGATGTAACCCAAATCAACCTGGACCGTGGGCATTCGGGTCAGGCGCAGCAGGTCCCAGGTGCGGCCGTGGGTGCGGCAGTCACGTAAACCTGTGCGTGCCACCACTTCCCGCTGGATGAAATCGGCGAGATTGCGTCCGATCGTGGACACCGAGCCATGCGAGTTACCGAAGTGGAACGATGCCACCCCACTTGCGGCGGGACTCACGTGGCTGGTGAAACGCAGGCTGATCATCAGGTCCGCGCCCACGCTGTTGGCTGTCTCGGCCCGCTCGGCATCCGACGGGCTGCGGCCCCCCGGCCGGGACAGGAAGGTGTCCATACCGATGGCCGTCATTCGGCCCTCGAGTCGAGTAGCCAAGTCCCACAGGATGTCCGCTTCGCTGATCGGACCCGCTGGGCCCTGCATGATCAGCCCGTGGTCATCCCCGCCGCGACCCGGATCGATGATGATCCGCTTTCCGGACAGCCGCGGGCCCGAGCGCCGGACCAGCTCCTCCTCGCGGATGGCGTGCAACGAGCCGCCGGTGACACGGGAGCCCAGAAAGTACAAGGAGCGCAAGGTATCCGGGCCACAGATCCCGTCCGGGAACAGTCCGTACTCGCGCTGATAGGACATCAGGCCGTTGTGCGTCTGCAGGCCGAAATGACCATCCACCAGGCCGGTGTAGAACCCGAGGTCCTGAAGCCGGGCCTGCAAGGTCGCGACGTCGTCGCCGTACATCGGGGCCCCGAACTGGTGGGCCAGGGTACGGGCGCCCAGTTGGTAGGACGCTTCCTTCAGAGCCCGGAAGGTGGCCTCACCGACCATGCCGTCCACCAGCAGACCACGGTGCTGCTGGAAGGCGCGGACGGCGTGATCGAGATCCTCGTCGAACACGTCCAGCGCGACGTGTCTACCGGTGGTCAGGTCGGCATCCGGGTTGTCGATCATGCCCAGTGCCGCCAGCGCCGACCTGATCTCGGTGACCGCCACTCCACGGTCACCTCGACGCAGAATCGACATACCTGGCCTTTCACATACGCTGCAGCCGGCACAAGCCGACGACTGCTGGACGGACTGACAGCATTGTCGCAGATACGCGCGAGAATCCGGAAAATTCCCGGAACGGGGAGTGCCTGCGCGTTACCTGTTAAACGTGCTCCGCGATCTCCCGGAGCAGGGCTGCCTTGCCCTTTGCACCGACGATACGCTTGACCGGCTGGCCGTCCTTGAACAAGATCAGCGTCGGAATCGACACCACCTGGAAGTCACGGGCGGTCTCCGGGTTGGCGTCCACATCGAGCTTGACCACCCGCAGGTCGCCGGTCTTCTCCTTGGCGATCTCTTCGAGCACCGGGGCGACCATCTTGCACGGCCCGCACCAGGTCGCCCAGAAGTCCACCAGCACCGGGGTGGAGCTGGACAGCACGTCCTGGCTGAACGAGGCGTCGGTGACGGTGCTTGTTGCGGAATCTTCGCTCATGTCGTCCTCCTGATCGGGGTGATAAAGGCTGAATCGGTTGTGGGTCAGTCGTTCTCGGCGAGCCAGCGCTCGGTGTCGATGGCAGCCGAACAGCCGGACCCGGCGGCGGTGATGGCCTGTCGGTAGGTGTGGTCGACCAGATCGCCCGCCGCGAAGACACCGTCGACCGATGTCGCGGTGCTGCGACCGATGACCTTCACGTAACCCTCGTCGTCCAGGTCCACCTGGCCGCGCACCAGATCCGAGCGGGGGTCGTGGCCGATCGCCACGAACACGCCGGTCACCGCCAGCTTGGACTCTTCACCGGTTACCGTGTCCCGCAGGCGAATTCCACTCACCTTCGGTTCGCCCTCGATCTCGGTCACCGCGGTGTTGGTGAGGAAGGTGATCTTCTCGTTGGCCTGCGCGCGCTCCAGCATGATCTTCGACGCCCGGAACTCCGAACGCCGGTGGATCAGGGTGACGCTGCGCGCGAAGCGGGTGAGGAACGTCGCCTCCTCCATCGCGGAGTCCCCGCCGCCGATGACGGCGATGTCCTGGTCGCGGAAGAAGAATCCGTCACAGGTGGCACAGGTGCTCACGCCGAGGCCGATGCGCTCCTGCTCACCGGGGACACCGAGCTGGCGGGCCGCTGCGCCCATGGCGAGGATCACCGCGCGCGCCTGGTATGTGGCGTCGCCGACCGTCACCTTCTTGATCGGGCCGGACAGGTCGACCTCGTCGACGTCCTCCATGCGCAGGTCCGCGCCGAAGCGCAGCGCCTGCTCGCGCATCTCGTCCATCAGGTTCGGGCCGGTGATGCCGTCCCGGAAGCCGGGGTAGTTCTCCACTTCGGTGGTGGTCATCAGCGCGCCACCGAACTGGATACCTTCGAACACCACGGGCTTGAGTTGGGCTCGGGCGGTGTACACCGCGGCCGTGTAACCGGCGGGGCCCGAGCCGATGATGATCACGTCATGGATCTCAGAGGAGCTTGACATCGTGGGTGCGAAGCCTTTCTGCCGTGTGAAACCGGCGTGAGTTCAAACATCAGGGTAGGCCCCCGTGTTCCCGGAGGTGATCTCGCACCGCGCCCTAGGGACGGTGCAGTGTCTTCTCGGCCAGGGGCCGGGTGTCGGCAGCACCACAACCGGCGTCCAGCACCACCGCCGTCACGCTGTCCACCGGTCCCGATTCTTCGGTGCGCAACACCACCAGCACCGCGGACCGGCCGTCCACGGTGACCGGTGTCGCACCCAGCACCGGCGTGGCCGGGTCCCGCCTGAGCCCGCTCAGGCATGCCGACCACCGCTGCGGGTCCGCCAGGGCACCGAGATCGGCGGGCCGGGTCAGCAGCGCCAGGATCTCGCCATCCGGGAGTGGCATCGGGGCGCTGCGGCGGGTGACGGTGATCAGTTCGGCGGTGGGTCCGGTGCTGCGGGCCGGGGCCGAGGTGTCGATCAAGGCCGCCGCACCCACCCCGATGGCGAACAGCGCCGCCGCCGCTCCGCACCACAGCGCGGTCCGGCGCCAGCGCAGGGGGCGGTCGGTGTGAGCCGGTCCGGCCGCCCGCAGCGCCGTCAGCACCCGAGCGCTGACCGGCGCGGGTATCTCGGGCGCCGAATCGGGATCGGCCGCCAGCGCGGCCAGTTCCGCCCGGACCCGGTCCTCTCCCGGTTCAGCACTCTGCACCGCTCCATCATGGCGCGACCGGCAAGGCCCGCTCGGCCGGTTCGGCCAGGGCGCGGGCCAGCTTGGCCCGGGCCCGGGCACAGCGGCTCTTCACGGTGCCCTCCGCGACACCCAGCATCCGGGCCGTCTCGGCCACCGAGAAGCCCTGCATGTCGACGGCCACCACCGCGGCACGCTGGTCGACGGGCAGCCGCATCAGCGCCTGTGCCACCACGATCGCGGTGTCCACCTGTGCGGTGGCGTCGTGCACCGGCCCGTCACCGTCCTCGAGCGGCGTCGTGGGGCGGGCTTTGCGCCGACGCAACCGGTCCAGGCAGGCGTTGAGCACGATGCGGTGCAGCCAGCTGCTCACCGAGGAACCATGCCGGAAGGTCGCCGCTGCGCAGTGCGCGGACAGCATCGCGTCCTGCAGGGCGTCACCGGCGTCTTCCGGGCTGTGGGTGGTGAACCGGGCCAGTCGGTACAGCGGCCGTTGGTACCGGATGAACAGCTCCTCGAAAGCGAACCGGTCGCCGGCGACGTGTGCCGCCAGCAACTGCGCATCCGTGCGTTCCCAGCCAGACTTCCCCCCGAAACTCCCCACAGCCGAACCCTAGTGAGGCGGCGGTGGTCCTCCCGACAGATCTTCTGGCGTATGCCCGGATAAGGCGTTGACCTGCTCCTTCCGGAATGCACAGGCTGGGGATAACCGTCAGGACTTGGCTTTGAGGGTGATCTCGGAGATGTCGGTGCGGTTCTTCCCGTCGACGGTGCCCAGCGTGGAGATCCACACCAGCACATACGACGTCGGTGAGGCGTTCTCGACGGTGATGGTGTTGGCCCCCTTCTTCAGCGGGGTGGCCGGGGCGAGGACGGTGGTGTCTTCCAGCTTGGCCGGGTTCGCGGACTGGGCGGCCCGGATCTGGACGGCGGTGCCCGTGCCGGTGGTGTTCACCGTGACGGATCCGATTGTCGTCGGCTGCGACAGCTGCAGCATCAGACCGACCCCGTTCTTGAAATTGGGGAATGGGTTGGGGTCGGAATAGGTGTCGCTGGGCCAGACGGTGGCCGGATTGCCGTCGATGGCCAACCCGGCCAGGGTCGGTGCGTCGGCTTCGCCCTCGGGCGAGAACACCGTGGCGCGCACCGGTTTGACCGTACTTCCGGCGTCGGCGTTGGCAGTGCTGCTCGGGGCGTTGAGCCCCAGGTCGCCCTTGTCGAGCGAACCGCCGACGTCCCCGAAGATGCCTTTGAGTACCGACGCCAGTACGACGAGTGCGATCACGACGATCACGGCGGCCGCGGAGAGCCCGATGATCAGGCCCTTGCGACGGCGCGCGAGGGACTCCGGGTCGTTGGCCCGCACCGCACTGAACGGGCTGGGGTTGGCGGGCGGTTCGGTTCCGGCGACCGGCGCGATGTAGTCGGTGCGGTCGGCGACGGCGGTGGCCTGCTGCAACAGGTTCAGCAGGGTGGGGGCGCTGCGGATGCCGCCGCCCTCCTGGACCGCGCGTGCCGCGGCGGCCGAGATCTGGAACGGGATGTCGCGATCCACCGAGCGCGGTTCGACGGGCTGCCCGGCACTGTCGACGTCGGCGGGGGCCAGCCCGCTGTGCACGCCGGCCTCGGGAAGCGGCCAGCGGTTCACCAGCAGCGCGTACAGCGCCGCGCCGATCCCGCGGATATCGTCCTCGGGCGTCGCGTCGGGCAGCGTCGCGGGGAACGCCAACGCCACATCGCCTTCGATGCTCACCCGGACCCGGCTGGGATCGTCGATCGACAGTGCCACCCCGCTGCGGTGGGCCGCCTCGGCAGCGGCGGCCAGTGACTGAATGGCGCGCGCCCCGCCGATCGGTGAGGGTGTGGTCTCGGCGACCTCGGCCAGGGAGCCGCCGCGGATCCACTCCGAGACCACCAAACCGCCGGCCCCGGTCCGGGCGACGTCCAGGATCTGCGCGATGCCCGGGGAGTTGATCTTGCTCAGCCGAGAGGTGCGGCTGAGGATGTCCTGCAGTTGGCTCTCGGGCAGCTGACCGTCGGGATCGATGAACGTCAGCGCGACCTGGCGGTCCAGGGCGGTGTCCAGGGCATGCCAGAACTGCAGGTGCGGCGGCCCGCCGTGGAAGACCAGCAGCCGGTACCGGCCGCCGGCAAGGGTGGCGCCGGGGATGAGGTGTACGTCGTCGTCCCCGGCCGGCGGGGAGGTGGTCTCGAGCGCCGGTTCACGTGGCGGATCGAACGGCAGGGCCTCGCGGGCGGGGACGTCGGGCTGAAGGTCATCTGCCACCGCAGGCCGCGAATCGGCCCCGGCGGTGGGGATGCGTGTGGTCGCGCCGGAACCGGCGCTCGTCTCCAACGGAGAGTCAGCGCCGGGAGAGAACCCGCTGCCGGGTTGGTCGGCCACCATGTTTCCTTTCCGCGTGCCCGTCCCGGCGGGGCGCTGAGGTGCATACGAATTGCTCTGAACAGCGTAATTGACGGGAGGTACCGGGCGCTGGGAGATACCCGGTGCCGGTGGCGCGGTCGGCACTCGTCCGAGGCGCCGCTGCACCGCGCGCAGCGCGGCCTGGGCGTCGGGCACCCCGGCCGCGAGCAATACGCCGGCGATGATCGGCAGCATGATCACGCCGAGGATGAGCAGCCGAAGCAGCGATCCGGCCGCTCCGCCGTGTTCGGTGAGCTTCTCGACCCCGAGGAGGCGATCCACCACGTGCGCGGCGAGCCCGGCGAGCAGAGAGGCGGTGATCGTGACCAGGATGGTGCGGACGACGTCCGCGCTGATCAGGCCGCCGGCTCTGGGCGGCAGCAGCGGTGCGAGATTGGCCCGCAGCACCAGATAGCCGACGGTGGCGCCGGCCAGGAAACCGAGCCCGTTGGCCAGCCCGAGGTAGCCGGCCACCAGCTCCGGATCCTGCACCAGGTGCCCGACCAGCACCGAGGCCACGATCTTGACGGCGGTGATCACCAGGATCAGCACGATCGGGATCCACGGCTGCTCCCGCGCGTAGAACACCCGCAGCTGCAACAGGACCAGCGCATAGGGGATCAGCGTGAACGCCGACAGGGTGATCGCCTGGCCGAGATAGCCGGCGTCGGTCTCGCCGAAGTTGCCGTAGGCGAACAGTGCCGTGCCGATCGCCGGGCCGCCGACGGTCATGAACGCCACGATCGGGATCAGCGTGATCATGGTCAGCCGGGTGGCCAGGGACAGGTCGGCGAGCACCGCAGGGCCGTTCTCGGCGGCGGCGTTGCGGGACAGCCGCGGCATCACCACCGTCAGCACGGTGACACCGATCATCCCGAACGGCAGTTGCAGCACCAGCCAGGTGTAGTTGTAGATCGCCGGGCCGGACGCGGCGGCCGAGCTGGCGATCTGGTTGCCGACGATCAAGCCGATCTGGCTGATCAGCACATAGAGCACCATCGCGGCGGCCATCGTGCCGAACTTCTTGAGCCGGTCGTCGATACCCCACAGCGGGCGCAGGCTGATCCGCTCGCGGCGGATGGCCACCAGCAGCACCGCGGCCTGCGCGACGACACCGAGCGTGGTGCCGATGCCCAGCACCAGCAGCTTGGCGTTGCCCATCTCGACGGGGTTCAGCGACAGTTCGCCGGGCACCAGCAGGTACACCCCGAGCGTCACGATGGCCACGAGGTTGTTGACCACCGGCGCCCAGGCGGGCGGCCCGAACACGTTGCGGGTGTTCAGGATTGCCATGTACACCGAGGTGAGGCCATAGAAGATGACCTGGGGCAGCAGCAGGTAGGCGAATGCGGTGGTGAGCGGCCGGTTCACCTGCGGGTCGCTGCCCAGCATCAGGTCGACCAGCAGCGGTGCGGCGGCCACCGAGATGATCGTGGTGACCAGCAACAGGGTGGTGGCCAGGGTGACCAGCCGGCGCACGAAGGCCGTTCCGCCGTCGGCGTCATCGCGTTCGGCGCGGGCCAGCACCGGGACGAAGATGGCGGTGAACGTCGCCTCCAGCACCAGCGCGGCCACCATATTGGGCAGCTGGTTGGCCACGGAGAACGAACTGGACAGCGCGGCGCCGAGGATGGCGGCCAGCAGCACGATGCGGAAGAAGCCGGTGATCCGGCTGATCAGGGTGGCGAACGCCATACCCCAGGACCGCGAGACGACCGCCGAATCCGACAGCTCGGTGCGCTGCGGCGGCGGGGGAGCGGGCGACGTGGCGCGGCGCGGGAAGTGTTGCGGTGCGTTCATCGGGTGTCGTCGTCCGGGGCGTGGGCCAGTGCGGTGTCCAGCGGGTCGGGCCGGTGTTCCCGCACCGGACGGGTGGGCGGCACCAGGTCGGCGCGGTCGGGCTGACCGCGGAACCGGTGCCACAGCCGGCGTCCGACCAGCAGTGCGAGTATGACGCCGCCGGTCAAGGTGATGAAGAACAGCACCTTTCCGTAGGCGTTGGAATGCACCGACAACCGGACCTGCTCACCCAGGGGCATCCCGTCGACTGTGGTCAGGGCGACGTCGACGGCGACGCGTTGGGTGAAGTGCACCTCGATCGGCACCCGCAGCGGCAGGTAGCCGGGAGGTAGTTCGATCTCGCCGGGGTCGGTCACCGTCATCCCGGGCGGAGCGTCGATGTGCAACCGCACCCGGATGGGCACCGGCAGGTCGTTGCGCAGGGCCAGCGGCAGTGGACTGCGCTCAGTGGCCAACGTGTAGGACCCGCCGGGGTTCACGATGGTGACCGCCCCGGTCAGATCCGCGAGCGTGCGCTGGACGGTCGAAAGCCGTTGCTGTGCAAGGCCGTTGCGTGCATCGGGAGGTACGGTCTGGCTCAGCGCCCGCAACATGTCCTCGCGCAGCGGCGCGGTGTACTGCGGACCCGTCAGGCCGGTCTGCTGATCGGTGGTCAGTGCGGCGGTGAGCTCCGAGAGCCGTGTGGTGGTCGAGCCGATACCGGAGATGACGTCGTCGTCGAACCGGGCCCGCGGATTGCCGTCGATGGCGGGTGGGCGTCCGGCCGCCGAGGGGGCCGCGGCCAGGGTTTCGTCGATCAGCGCCGGGAGCGGGCGCGGCACGGCGAGACCGGCGCGCAGCGTGCTGGAGATCGCGGTGAACACCGCCTGGGCTTCGTCGGGCCGCAGATTCCACGCCAGCGGGGGCATCACGATCTGGGTGCGGGGCTCGATATCCGGTCGCAGGCCCCGCCAGAGCAGCGAACCCAGCGCGTCCTGCAGGCGGGCCACCTGCGAGTCATGGGCGAGCGGGATCGTGAGCGACGAGTCCACATACGTCGGTGTCTGCGGGTCTGTCCCGGCCCCGGCCAGCGCGGCCCCGACCATCGGGTCGAACGGCGCGGTGACCACCTGCGGTGCGTCGCGGCGCGGGTCCAGCGCGACGGTGTCCTCGCCGCTCGCGGTCAGCGGCGCCGCGGCGATCGCGACCGTCGGGCCTTGCGCCGCCAGCAGTGACACGGTCCGCTCGGTCATCGGCCCGTCGCCGAGCAGGGCGGCACCGCGCACCGACTTGATACCGAGGATCTGGTCCACGATGTCGGCGGCGCCGGTGGTCGCGGCCGTGTTCAGGGTGGGGTCGCCCACCCGGGCCAGCGCGTCCACATCGGCCTGCGCGTACACCGTGGGCGTCACGCAGGTGCGTTGTGCCAACGCTTTGAGCCGGTTGAGCCAGTCGACGGCCGCGTCCTTGCCCGCGCCCGGCCGGGTGGGTGCGTTCAGCCCGCCGTCCGGGGTGGTGCTGACCACGTAGCCGGCGGTCATCGCATTGACGGTGACCAGGAGGTCCGGATCGACCGCCAGACACAGCGCGGTGCGGACGGTGCCGTCGGGATCCACTTCGGGGCTGGTGGCGAAATCGGCGGCGGTCAGCAGGGTGTCCAGCCGGCCACCCGAGGCCAGCGAGGTGGCCAGGTCGTCATCGACCAACCGCACCGGCGTGGTGCCACCGGGGATACCGGCCGCCAGCCTGGGCCGATCGGCCAGCGGCCACAGCACCGTCGTGGCGACCGGTCTGGTGGTGTCCGGTGCCACGACGGCGCCGACCGGCGGGGCCCCGTCGGTGCCGGCGGTGTCCGTCGGATCGGCGGGCACCCCGAGCACCGGCAACAGGAAGCGGGCATCGTCGAGCCGGGCCGGCTCGCCGTAGTCCGGGGTGCCGTTGACGTTCACCAGGACGGGGTACACGCCCGGTTTGTCGATGTGCAGGGAGGGCTGGCCGCCGGCCCGCACCGGGTAGCTCAGGGTGAACGGGACCTTCTCACCACGCTGCAGCTCGGGCGCCAGGGTGATGAAGTCGGCGACGGGTTCGTACTGGTCCAGGTTTCCGGACAGATTGCTGCGCAGCCCGGGGGCGGCGGTGACGCCGGCGGCGTGTTCGAGCCGGACGACGATGTCACGCACCGGCCGGTCGCCCACATTGCTCACGGTGCCGGCGACGGTGACCACGGCATCGCTGGTGGTCGTGACGATATCGGGGGTGACACGGTCGATCTGCAGGTGCAGGAACTGCGCGGAACTCGGCTCACCGGCGGCCGCGCGCGGCGAGACGGCGGGGGTGGCGACCAGGATCAGCAGTACTGCGGCAGCGAGGAAGCGGAAGACGTGGACCGGCGGGCAGGAGCGAAGCGACCGGGGAAGTCGAACAAGCGGGCAGGAGCGAAGCGACCCGGGGAAACGAAGAAGCGGTGAGGGGCGAAGCGACCCGGTACGCCGGACCGCCACCGAACTCACGGGCCGTTTCCGCATCCGTTCGCCCGCCGGCCGGACGAGTCTTCCTGGCGACGGTTCCGGGTGTGCGAATGGGTCTGCGGACGTCGTCGCGGGGAGCTGTGCGGTAGTGGCGGCAGCGCCGCCGGGCCATCGGATTGCAGCTTCTCGATCAGTTCGCCCGCGACCTCGGCCAGCCGGCGCTCGTCGGCGTAGGCCAGCCGGGCCGGCAGGTCCCCGATCGGAACCCACGCGACCTCGGTGACCTCGACATCGTCGTCGGAGAGTTCGCCACCCAGGAATCGCATCAGGTAATGGTGCACTGTCTTGTGCACCCGGCGCCCCTCGGTGACGAACCAGTAGTCGATGCTGCCCAACGCCGCCAGCACGCTGCCCTGGATCCCGGTCTCCTCGGCGACTTCGCGGATCGCCGTCTGTTCGGCGGTCTCACCCATCTCGATATGGCCCTTGGGCAGTGACCAGAGCATCCGGCCACGCCGGTCGATCCGGCCGATCAATGCGGCGACCTGGCTCTCTTTGGGCCCGTCGATACCGTCGATGACCAGGCCGCCCGCCGATGTCTCGTGCACGGTGCGCAGTCGTTCCTGGGCGCGCCGGGGCGGGCGCTGCGGACGGTTCTGGCCTGGTTTGGCCGGAGTGGGTGTCAACTCGGCGGCCGGCTGGTCGGCGTTCGCAGCGGACTGCTCGGCGGCGGGTGCGGGTGGACCGGCAGCACGGCGACCGCGGCGACGCCCTCGGCGCCGTCGCGGTTTGGCTTGTTCGCCGTCCGACACCCAAGCGATAGTAGCTGCAGCGGCGTGCCCTTCCCGCCACACTGGCCCGGTCGTGGCCGGGCTGTCGCCGGGTCGTTATCGGCCGACCCCGGCCGACGGCGCGACTTCTCAGCGCGCTCTCGTTCCTCGTGCGCTTGATCGGCGTCCCGCGCCCGGTCACTAGACTCACCGACCGTGCCGAACGACGCGACTCCCGACGCCGCCGATGCCGAACTGCTGGCCGGCGCCTGGTTGGCGCTGAGCCGATACCGGCATCTGCTGGTTGATCTGGGCGCCACGTTCGCCGCCGCCGGCCACGAGTTGTACCTGGTGGGGGGCAGTGTCCGGGATGCGCTGCTGGGCCGCGACTACACGGATCTGGACTTCACCACCGACGCCCGCCCGGAGCAGATGCTGAAGTTCCTGCGCGGGTGGGGTGACGCACTCTGGGACACCGGTATCGACTTCGGCACGATCGGGGTCGGCAAGGACGGCTATCGGCTGGAGATCACCACCTTCCGGTCCGACAGCTATGACCAGGTGACGCGCAATCCACAGGTGCGTTTCGGCGACAGCCTGGACGAGGATCTGGTGCGCCGCGACTTCACCGTCAACGCGATGGCGGTGCGGATCGGCGAAGACGGTCCCGCGGAGTTCTGCGACCCGCTCGGTGGTCTGGCGGCGCTGCGCGCCAAGGTGCTGGACACGCCGTCGGCGCCGCAGGTGTCCTTCGGCGACGATCCGCTGCGGATGTTGCGGGCCGCACGGTTCGTGTCCCAGCTCGGCTTCACGGTGGCGCCCCGCGTCCTGGAGGCGCTGTTGGACATGGCGCCGCAACTGGAACGGATCACCGCCGAGCGGGTGGCCGCCGAACTGGACAAGCTGCTGACCGGTGCCGACCCGGTCGCCGGGGTGGACCTGATGGTGCAGACCGGGCTGGGCGATGTGGTGCTGCCCGAAGTCGGTCAGATGCGGATGGCCATCGACGAACACCACCAGCACAAGGACGTGTACTGGCATTCGCTGACGGTGCTGCGCCAGGCCGTCGACCTCGAGGACGACGGGCCCGACCTGGTGCTGCGGTGGGCAGCACTGCTGCACGACATCGGCAAGCCCGACACCCGCAAGCACGAGTCCGACGGCGGGGTGAGCTTCCACCATCACGAGGTGGTCGGCGCCAAGATGGCCCGAAAGCGCATGCGCGCGTTGAAGTATTCCAAGCAGATGGTCGACGATGTGTCCCAGCTGGTGTACCTGCACCTGCGGTTCCACGGCTACGCGGATTCGACGGGCACCGGGCGGTGGACCGACTCCGCCGTACGCCGGTACGTCACCGATGCGGGCCCGCTGCTGACCCGGTTGCACAAACTGGTGCGGGCCGACTGCACCACCCGCAACAAGCGCCGGGCCGCCCGGCTGCAGGCCAACTACGACGATCTCGAGGCGCGGATCGCCGAGCTCGCGGAGAAGGAGGACCTGCAGCGGGTCCGCCCCGATCTGGACGGCAACGAGATCATGAGGATCCTCGACATCCCGGCCGGGCCGCAGGTCGGGCAGGCCTGGAAGTACCTCAAGGAACTGCGGCTGGACCGCGGCCCCCTCGAGCACGACGAAGCGGTGGCAGAACTTCGCGAATGGTGGAACGCGCAGCAGGCCTGATGCGTCTGACAGGGTATGGACTACTGCCTGGCCGACGGTGACGGCGGCGCGACGATGTTCACCGGGGAACCCGTCGTCGATGTGGACGGCGACGGGATAGTCGATGGCATCGGCCTGGATCTCGACGGCGACGGCGGTATCGACGATGCGCTGGCCGACCTGGACCATGACGGACTCGCCGACCACGCTGTCCACGATGTGGGCGCGGCCGCAACGCTTTTCACCGACGACGGTTCGGGCGCATGGGCGGTCGCAGTCGACGGGGCCGGGCGGGTGCGGTGGTTCGGTCTGGACGGGGTGGAACAGACGGGCGGCCCGCTGGTCGACTTCGACGCCGACGGACAGGCCGATGACCGGCTGCTGGACACCGATGCCGACGGCCTGGCCGACCGGGTGCTCGCCGGCGAGGTGGCCTATGCCGACCGCGACGCCGACGGGCAGTGGGATGTGAAACTCACCGACAGCGACGGCGATGGGGCGGCGGATTCGGCCAGTGAGATCTGAGGCGTACTCAGCCGCGCCCGGCGCCCGGCGGGCCGGCGAATGCCTGGGCGATGGTCAGCCAGGTGGTGGCCTCGTCGCCCACGGCCGTCACGTCCAGATCGGCGGGCGCGCGGCGCTGGGTGACCAGCATGCAGAAGTCCTCGGCCGACCCGGTCACCGACTGGGCGGCGTCGTCGGGCCCCCAGGACCACGAATCCCCGTCGGGCGCTTGAAGTTTCACGTGAAACGGGGCAGCTGGCGGGGTCAGCCCGTGCACGCTGAAGGCGAAGTCACGGGTGCGTACCCCGATGTGGGCGATCGAGCGCAGCCGTGCCGTCGGCTCCCTGCGGACGCCGAGGGCGTCGGCGACGTCGAGCCCGTGCGCCCAGGTCTCCATCAGCCGGGCGGTGGCCATCGAGGCGGCGCTCATCGGCGGTCCGAACCACGGCAGCTTGCGGCCGTCCTCGACCTTCAGCAAGGCCTCGTGCAGCCGGGTCCGGTCGGCGCGCCACCCGGCCAGCAGGTCGGCCGGGGCGGTGGTGGCCAACCGCTCGGCGGCCGCGTCGACGAAGCCGAGCGGATCTTTTGCCGCCTCGGCGAGCACCTCGGTGAAGGCGGCTTCGTCGGTGACCGCCTGCAGTGAGGTCCGGTCGGTCCACCACAGGTGCGCGATCTGATGGGCGATGGTCCAGCCGGGGGAGGGGGTCTGGGTGTGCCAGCCCTGCGCGGGCAGTTCGGCCACCAGTGCGTCGAGCACATCGCTCTCGGCCCGCAGATCGGCGACGATCGGTGCTGCTCCAGCCATGGGGTGGACTCTAGCCGCGGTCCTCCGCCGGGCCGACCCGCCTACCCAGCCACGCGTGCAGCGCGAGCCCGGCGAGGTAGAGCCCGGCGCCGGCCAGCACCAGCGGTGCCGATCGACCGTCGACGGGGATGACGGCCGCCGCGGCTGCCACCGCCACCACGAACGAGACCCAGAACAGGGCGTCCTGCACGGTGAACACATGCCCGCGCAGGGCGTCGTCGACGTCGATCTGCATGGCGCTGTCGGCGCACAGCTTCACCACCTGCCCGGCGGCGCCCAGGATGAACCCGCACCCGATCATCACCGGCAGCGCCAGGGTGACCGCGCACAACTGGACCACGACCGCCAGTGCCAGCGCGCCGTTGGCCGCGCGATAGCGGCCCCAGCGGCCGACCACCGCGGGGGTCAGGAGGGTCGCCAGCAAGGCCCCGATACCCGCGGCGCCGACGAACACCACCGTGGTGCCCAGTCCGATACCGGCGACGTCCCTGTCACCGACATGGCGCACGATCACGAGCACGAGCAGGGTGTTGATGCCGAAGGCCATCCGGTGCGCGGCCAGGCCGCTGAGCGTGGCGGCCACCGTCGGCACCGCGGCCACGGTTTTGGCCCCGTGCAACCAGCCGGTGAACACCGCGTAGGCCACCGTCCCGTGTACCGCGCGGGCAGTGTCGTCGGGGCCGAGGACGTGCGGGGGAAACCGCACCGAGAGCAACAGCGCCCCGGCCACCGGTATCGCGGCCAGGAAGATCACCGCCGACGCGCCGACATCGTCGGCGCCGAGCAACGAGCGTGGCGCCAACATGAAGATGGCGCCGAGGAAGGCGGCCACCGAGGCGGTGGCGGTGGCCACCGAGTTCATCGCGACGACCTTGTCGCGCGGTACCACGTGCGGCAGGGCGGCCGACAGCCCGGACGAGACGAAGCGGGTGAACCCGTTGACGATCAGCGCACCGGACAGCAGCACCAGATCGTCGGCACTGAACGCCAGTGCGGCGCCGACCACCAGCACCATCGCCAACCGGCCGACGTTCGCGCCGACCAGCACCAACCGGCGATCCCACCGGTCCAGCAGCGGACCCGCGAACGGACCGAGCAAGGAATACGGCAGGAACGTCACGGCGAAGGACAGCGCGATCTCTGTCGGTGTGGCCGCGCGTTCGGTACCGAACAGGATGGCGCCGGCCAGTCCCGCCTGGAACAGCCCGTCACCGAACTGACTGGTGGCCCGCAACTCGAGCAGCCGACGGAATTCTGGCATACCTCGGATCGCCTGCCAGCCGGTGTCAGGTGGGCGGGTGTCCGTCATGTGGTGTCAGATCCTGTCCGGGCCGGGACCGTGCGATCCGCACCCAGAATCCACACTACAAATATCCCGGCGGGCCGTGCTCGTTCGTCACCGCGCGCGGTCGCTGGTGCGATGATGAACGGGTGGCGCACTCAGAGGATCCGGAGGATTACACGGCTCCGACGGCACCTCGTGTGCGCGCCGGAACGCTGCTGCTGGCCGAGACGGATCTGCTCGAGCCGACGTTCCGGCGCAGCGTCATCTACATCGTCGAGCACAACGAGGGCGGCACGCTCGGGGTGGTGCTCAACCGGCCCAGCGAGACCGCGGTCTACAACGTGCTGCCGCAGTGGGCGAAGCTCGCACTCAAACCCAAGACGATGTTCATCGGCGGCCCCGTGAAGCGGGATTCCGCGCTGTGCCTGGCCACGCTGCGGGCCGGGATGAGCGCGGCCGAGGTGCCCGGGCTGCGCCACGTGCAGGGCCGGGTGGTGATGGTGGACCTGGATGCCGATCCGGATGCGATCGCCCCCGTCGTCGAGGGAGTCCGGATCTTTGCGGGGTACTCCGGCTGGACGATCGGTCAGCTCGAGGGCGAGATCGAACGGGACGACTGGATCGTGCTGTCGGCGCTGCCGACGGATATCCACGTCGAGCCGAAGGTCGATCTGTGGGCCCGGGTCCTGCGTCGCCAGCCGCTACCGCTGTCGATGCTTGCGACGCACCCGATCGATATCAGCCGGAACTGACTCAGCTGCAGGACAGGGTGCAGGAGGCGCACGATCCCGCGCACCCGGCCGAGCCGTCGACGCCCGAGCGTGCCCGGGCGAGTTCCTCGGCGGCCTCGGCCCTGGCCACCAGCTTCGCGTTCTGCCAGCATCCGGCGGCGACCGTGCCGACCGCACCCACGACACACACCATCAGTACGAGGAACGCCATCGTGCCGGGCTTGGCCAGTGCCACCACACCACCGGTGGCGAGCATGGCCGCCGCCGCGAACTGAGTGGGTGCGACGGCCCGCAGGATCTGGCGGACGGGATCGTCCGAATGCGGACGGCTCAGCGTCCAGCCGGCGACGGCAGCGGTGGCAGCCGCGGCACACAGACACAACACGGCGGCGACGAGCATGCCCCCCAGGATACGAGGCGGGCGTGACCCGTCAGCCGGGGAGGCCCAGAGCCAGCGGCGCGACGGCTCCGGTGGCCGCGGGAGCGGCAGGTGCCGCCGGTGCGGGAGCCACCGGTGCGGCAGGTGTGGCGGCTGCACCCGGGACGGCCAGGGCGGCGGCGGGGGCGGCGGGCGCAGGGGCCGGTACGGCACCGGGCGGCAGCACCTTGAACCCGTTGATGATCGCGTCGGTGGCCTCGCCGGAGGCGACCGAGACGCTGGCCCCGGTGGTCACCGCGAGCGACACCAGGTAGCGGTCCGGGCCGGCCGTCGCGATCAGGTTGTGCCGTGACGTGTTGAGCGTCATGTTGTTCTCGCGGTAGGTGCCCTCGATCCACGAGGTCGGCACATCGTTGATGACGGAGATGCGGCCGTCGGTGGGCCGCCAGGCGGTGAGCTGCTGGCTGTCGACGAAACCGTGCCGGATGGCTTCGCGGGGGTCGAAGTCGCCGACGAGCTTGTAGATGACCACCTGGGCGTTGGAGGTGTACAGGCCGTCACCGCCGACCCGGTCGGCGATCACGGCGAAGGCGTCGGGCACGTTCGGGTCGGGGACCTGCGACCAGCCGGTCGGCATCGGCAGCACGATGTGCAGGGCCGTGAAATCGCGGGGATTCTGCGGCTCCAGCGTGACGCCCTTGGCCTTGAGGAAATCCTTGATGGTGCCCGAGTTGTCGGGATTCAGCGGGATGGTGACCGGCTGGGCCATGGTGGCGGTCGCGGTCGCGACCGGGGCCACCGAGACGCCCGGCGTGGCCGGCGCGGCCAGTCCGGCGGCGGGTGGAACCGCGGCGGGGGCTGCGGGGGCGGTGGCGGGCACGCCCGCGGCCTGTGCGGGCACCAGCGGGTTCGCGTTCGGGGTGACGGTGACCGTCTGGGTGACGGTGGCGGGTGCGGGCAGCGCCGGTTGTGGGGCCAGGGGCTCGGCACCGGCGACATTGCCGGCCAGCCCGACCACGCCGGCCACACCGGCCGCGGTTCCAGCGATCAGAATCCGCCAGCGGTGCGAAGTCTGATGGACGGCCCCGCCGTCGCCAATTTTCCTCATCTGACGTCGGTCCTTCCAGATCGTTCCCCAAGTCAGGGGCCGACTGTATCCGCGCCCGGTGCGTGGTCACCAGGGCCGGAACCGAGCTGCAACCGTGTGCTGACCGCTCTGCAACGGAACCTTTACCAACCCGTGGCCGAAGCCACCTCGAGCGGCGCTTATACCCTGTTTGGCGTGACAGACGCCCCGGCGGACACCGACGCCTCCCCTGATGCCGACGCTCCGAGCCATCGCTACAACGCGCAACTGGCCGGTGCGATAGAGGCCGACTGGCAGGAGCGGTGGAACGTGCTCGGCACGTTCAACGTGCCGAACCCGGTCGGTTCGCTCGCGCCCGCCGACGGCGGATCCGTGCCCGCGGACAAGATGTTCGTCCAGGACATGTTCCCGTACCCGTCCGGTGACGGGCTGCATGTGGGGCATCCGCTCGGCTATATCGCCACCGACGTGTACGCGCGCTACTTCCGGATGACCGGGCGCAACGTGCTGCACGCTCTGGGGTTCGACGCCTTCGGTCTGCCCGCCGAGCAGTACGCGGTACAGACCGGCACGCATCCGCGCACCCGCACCGAGGCGAATATCGTCAACTTCCGGCGCCAGTTGGGCCGGCTGGGTCTGGGCCACGACACCCGGCGCAGTTTCTCCACCACCGATGTGGACTTCTACAAGTGGACGCAGTGGATCTTTCTGCAGATCTACAACGCCTGGTTCGACCCTGCCCTCAACCGCGCCCGCCCCATCGCCGAACTGATCGCCGAATACTCCTCGGGGGCCCGCCCGGTGCCCGACGGCCGGGACTGGGCGACGCTGTCGGCCGGCGAGCGCGCCGATCTGGTCGACGGTCACCGCCTGGTCTACCGCGCCGACTCGATGGTCAACTGGTGCCCCGGGCTGGGCACCGTGCTGGCCAACGAAGAGGTGACCTCCGACGGCCGCAGCGACCGCGGCAACTTCCCCGTGTTCCGGAAACGCTTGCGGCAGTGGATGATGCGGATCACCGCCTACTCCGACCGGCTGCTCGACGATCTGGACCACCTGGACTGGCCGGACAAGGTCAAGGCCATGCAACGCAACTGGATCGGCCGGTCCACGGGCGCCAGCGCGTTGTTCGGCACTGACGCCGGCGACGTCGAGGTGTTCACCACCCGGCCCGACACGCTGTTCGGCGCGACGTATCTGGTGCTGGCCCCCGAACACGATCTGGTCGACGTGCTGACGGCGGGCAGTTGGCCGGCCGGAGTCGACGAGCGCTGGACCTACGGCGCGGCCACCCCGACGGAGGCGGTGGCGGCCTACCGCGCGGCCATCGCGGCCAAATCGGACCTGGAGCGCCAGGAGAACAAGTCGAAGACCGGGGTGTTCCTGGGCGCCTACGCCACCAATCCGGTGAACGGACAACAGGTTCCGGTCTTCATCGCCGACTACGTGCTGGCCGGCTACGGCACCGGCGCCATCATGGCGGTGCCCGGTCACGACCAGCGGGACTGGGAGTTCGCCACCGAATTCGGTTTGCCGATCGTGGAAGTCATTGCCGGCGGCGATGTTTCGGAGCAGGCGTATACCGGCGACGGAGAACTGGTCAACAGCGACTACCTCAACGCGCTGAGCGTCGCGGACGCCAAGGATGTGGTGGTGTCCCGGCTGGAGGCCGACGGCCGCGGCCGCGCGCGCGTCGAATTCAAGCTGCGGGACTGGCTGTTCGCCCGCCAGCGCTATTGGGGTGAGCCGTTCCCGATCGTCTACGACGCCGACGGCCGGGCGCACCCGCTGCCGGAATCTGTGCTCCCCGTGGAACTTCCGGACATCCCGGACTATGCGCCGGTGTCCTTCGACCCGGATGACGCGGACAGCGAGCCGTCGCCGCCGCTGGGCAAGGCCACCGAATGGGTGCACGTCGAACTCGATCTGGGCGATGGGCTGCAGTCCTACACCCGGGACACCAACGTCATGCCGCAGTGGGCGGGCAGCTCCTGGTACGAGCTGCGCTACACCGACCCGCAGAACCCGGACGAGCTGTGCGCCAAGGAGAACGAGGCCTACTGGATGGGCCCGCGGCCCGAGATCCACGGCCCGCATGACCCGGGCGGCGTGGACCTCTACGTCGGCGGCGTCGAGCACGCGGTGCTGCACCTGCTGTACTCACGGTTCTGGCACAAGGTGCTCTTCGACCTGGGGCACGTCAGCTCGAGTGAGCCCTACCGCCGTCTGATCAACCAGGGCTACATCCAGGCCTTCGCCTACACCGACGCGCGCGGCAGCTATGTGCCCGCCGCCGAAGTCGTGGAACGCGACGGGAAATTCTGGTTCGAGGGCCAGCAGGTCAACCAGGAGTTCGGCAAGATCGGCAAGAGCCTGAAGAACTCCGTCTCGCCGGATGAGATCTGCGACGCGTACGGCGCGGACACCCTGCGCGTCTACGAGATGTCGATGGGACCACTGGAGGCGTCGCGGCCCTGGGCCACCAAGGATGTCGTCGGTGCGCACCGCTTCCTGCAGCGGGTGTGGCGCGCGGTGGTCGACGAGACCACCGGCGCCGAACGGGTCGCCGAGCATGAGGCACTGTCCGACGACACGCTTCGCGCCCTGCACAAGACCATCGCCGGGGTGGCCGAAGACTATGCGGCACTGCGGAACAACACCGCCGCGGCCAAGCTCATCGAGTACACCAACCACCTGACCAAGGAAGGGGTGACGGCCCGCGCGGCGGTCGAGCCGCTGGTGCTGATGGTCGCCCCGCTGGCACCGCACCTGGCCGAGGAACTGTGGCGCCGCCTGGGCCACGAGACCCCGCTGGCGCACGGCCCGTTCCCGGTCGCCGACGAGCGCTATCTGGTGGACGACACCGTCGAACTGCCGGTTCAGGTGAACGGCAAGCTGCGCGGCAAGATCACGGTGCCGGCCGATGCGGACAAGGCGGCCCTGGAGGCCGCGGCGCTGGCCGACGAGAAGGTGCTGGCATTCCTCGACGGGGCCACCCCGAAGAAGGTCATCGTGGTGCCGGGCAAGCTGGTCAACCTCGTCGTCTGAGGGGAACCCCCGAGCGGTGGGGCATGGTCCCCA
Source organism: Mycolicibacterium fluoranthenivorans (assembly GCF_011758805.1). Classification (NCBI taxonomy): domain Bacteria; kingdom Bacillati; phylum Actinomycetota; class Actinomycetes; order Mycobacteriales; family Mycobacteriaceae; genus Mycobacterium; species Mycolicibacterium fluoranthenivorans. The sequence continues at coordinate 196,724 of NZ_JAANOW010000001.1, forward strand.
CCGTTCGGTTAGTTTCCGCTGCCGATGAGCACGTATTCGCCTTTTCGCATATCGGCGCGCGGATACTGGGCTCCAGGACCGCGCGATGTCGGCGGAAATCCCGTCTGAGAGAACGACATACGGTGATCGCGGTCCGGGTTGGAGTGCGCGATGAGTGATAACCGGATCGTCGTCTACAAGGGTCCCGGCAAGGTGGCCGTCGAGACACTGCCGTACCCGAAACTCGAGGTGCCCGCCGAGGTCGCCGAGGCGATGGGGATGAGCCGCAAGGCCGACCACGGCGTCATCCTCAAGTGCGTGTCGACGAACATCTGCGGGTCGGATCAGCACATGGTGCGCGGACGGACCACGGCGCCGATCGGCCAGACCCTGGGCCACGAGATCACCGGCGAGATCGTCGAGAAAGGTTCGGACGTCCAGTTCCTGGAAGTCGGGGACATCTGCTCGGTGCCGTTCAACATCGCCTGCGGGCGCTGCCGGAACTGTCGCGAGGGGCAGACCGGGATCTGCCTGAACGTCAACCCCGCCCGCGCGGGCTCGGCCTACGGCTACGTCGACATGGGTGGCTGGCTCGGCGGCCAGGCCGACTACGTCATGGTGCCGTTCGCCGACTTCAACCTGCTGAAGTTCCCCGACCGTGATGCCGCGCTGGCCAAGATCCGCGATCTCACGATGCTGTCGGACATCTTCCCCACCGGCTATCACGGCGCCAAGACCGCGGGCGTCACCACGGGGTCGACGGTGTACGTCGCCGGCGCGGGGCCGGTCGGTCTGGCCGCGGCGTACTCGGCACATCTGCTGGGTGCGGCCGTGGTGATCGTCGGTGACCTGAACGCCGAGCGCCTCAAGCAGGCCGAATCATTCGGTTGCGAGACCATCGACATCAGCGCCGACGCCACGCTGGAAGACCAGATCGCCGACATCCTGCACACCAATGAGGTCGACTGTGCCGTCGACGCAGTGGGATTCGAGGCCAGCGGGCACGGCCACGGGGCCGGGGAGCAACCCGCGGCGGTCCTGAACTCGATCATGAGCGCCACCCGGGCCGGTGGATCGCTCGGAATCCCGGGCCTCTACGTCACCGGTGATCCGGGCGGGACGGATGACGACGCCAAGCACGGCACGCTGAAGGTCCGCCTGGGGCTGGGCTGGGCGAAGAGCCACAGCTTCTACACCGGGCAGTGCCCGGTGCTGAAGTACAACCGCGGCCTGATGATGAGCATCCTGCACGACAAGGCCCATATCGCCGATGCGGTGAACGCGACCGTGATCGGGCTGGAGGACGCCCCGGAAGGCTATGCCGCGTTCGACTCAGGCGTGGCGCAGAAGTTCGTGCTGGACCCGCACGGCATGGTCCCGGCCTGAGGTCAGCGGGGGCGGACGACGATCTCGTGCACGTGGCCATCCTCCGGGGTGGCCACGGCATGGGCGACGATCTCGGCGACGGTTTCCGGGCGCAGGAACCGCGCCGGGTCGTAGTCCTTCTCCCCGCCCGATTCATAGGCGACCAGATCGCGCTGCATCTCCGAATCGGTGCGGCCCGGGAACACCGAGGTCACCCGCAGCGATGGTTCGTCGGCACGGAGCGAATCGGCGAACGCCCGCAGCGCGAACTTGCTCGCCGAATAGGACGCCATACCTGCGGATACGGTGCGGCCGGCACCGGAATTGATGAACACCACCTGCCCGCGGGCGGCCCGCAGCTGGGGCAGCAGCGCCAGGGTGAGCGCCACCGCACCGGTCACGTTCACCTCGAAGCTGGCCCGCCACTGCTCGGCCGAGGATTCCCCGACCCGCCCCGGGTAGAGCACGCCGGCGTTGTGGACCAGCACGTCGAGCTCGCTGAGCACCTCCGTGGCGGCCTCGATCGAGTCGGGGTCGGTGAGCTCCAGCGGCCAGGTCGGGGCACCGAGACGTTCGGCGAGCGCATCGAGCCGGGCCGAGGGCCGGCCGGCCAACAGCAGGGTGTGGGTGGGGGCGAGCGCGGCGGCGATGGCGGAGCCGATGCCGCCGGCGGCGCCCGTGATCAATGCGGTCGGCACCAGTCGAGGGTACCGATCGCGACGTGCCAATCTGCAGAATGACGTCCGGCGTCGCATGATTGATGCGATGCCCCCCGATCCGAGCTTCGCCCCCACGCAACTCGCCGCCCGCGCGGCCTATCTGCTGCGCGGCAATGACCTCGGCGTGATGACCACCGCGGCACCGCTGCTGTACCCGCACATGTGGAGCTGGGACGCCGCCTTCGTCGCGATCGGTCTGGCGCCGCTGAGCGTCGAGCGGGCCGTCGTCGAACTCGACACTCTGCTGTCCGCACAGTGGCGCAACGGCATGATCCCGCACATCGTGTTCGCCAACGGGGTGGACGGCTACTTCCCGGGCCCGGCCCGGTGGGCCACCTCGGCGCTGGCCGCCAACGCCCCCCGCACCAGGCACACCTCCGGCATCACCCAGCCGCCGGTGCACGCCATCGCCGTGCAGCGGATCCTGGACCGCGCCAAGACCAGGGGCCGCTCCACCCGGGCCGTCGCCGAGGCGTTCCTGGACCGGCGCTGGGCCGATCTGGTGCGCTGGCACCGGTGGCTGGCCGAGAGCCGCGATCAGCAGGGCCACGGCCGCGTCACGCTCTACCATGGCTGGGAATCCGGCATGGACAACTCGCCACGCTGGGACAGTGCGTACGCCAACGTGATTCCGGGCAACGTGCCGGAATACCAGCGCGAGGACAACAAGATCAACACCGACTCGACACAGCGTCCGTCGGATCTGGAGTACGACCGCTACCTGTGGCTGCTCGAGGAGATGAAGTCGGCGCGTTACGACGACGAGCTGCTGCCCAAGGTGATGAGTTTCGCTGTCGAGGACGTCTTCGTCTCGGCGGTCTTCTCGGTGGCCTGCACCGTGCTGGCCGAGATCGGTGAGGACTACAAGCGACCGCACGCCGATGTCCGCGACCTGTACGCCTGGGCCGACCGGTTCCGCGCCGGTGTGATCGAGACTGCCGATGAACGATCCGGTGCGGCAAGGGATTTCGATCTCAGGTCGGAGAAGTGGGTGGCCACCGAGACGGTCGCGCAGTTCTCCCCGCTGCTGTGCGGCGGGCTGCCGCACGACAAGGAGCGGGCCCTGCTCAAACTGCTGGAAGGCCCGCGGTTCTGCGGGCATCCGGACCTGAAGTACTCGCTGATCCCGTCCACCTCGCCGGTATCGCGGGACTTCCGGCCGCGGGAGTACTGGCGTGGCCCGGTGTGGCCGGTGATGACATGGCTGTTCTCGTGGTGTTTCGCCCGGCGGGGCTGGGCCGAGCGGTCGTCGGTGTTGCGCCGGGAAGGGTTGCGCCAGGCCAGCGATGGCACGTTCGCCGAGTATTACGAACCGTTCACCGGCGAGCCGCTCGGCAGCATGCAGCAGTCCTGGACCGCTGCCGCGGTACTCGACTGGTTGGGCTAGTTGGACTTCTCGGTCGGGGGTTGATCGCCCAGCCGATCCAGGGAGCCGAGCGCGGCGGCCAGCGTGCGCTGGTCGTCCTCGCTGAGCTTGGCCAACATCTCGGCCAGGAACGTGCGCCGGGCCTCCAGTGCCTCGCGGTGCTGGACGAGGCCGCGCGGGGTGACCTCGACCAGGACCGCACGCAGGTCCGACGGGTCGCGGGAACGCTTGACCAGCCCGAGCTTTTCCAGGCGGCGGATGGCGACGGTGGTGGTGGGTGTGCGGACGCGCTCATGGGCGGCCAGTTCGGTCATCCGGATGGGCCCGCAGTCCAGCAGAGTCAGCAGGATCGACAGCTGGGCCAGCGTGAGGTCACCGGCCTGGCTCTTGTTGGTGGTGTCACCGCGACGCAGCACGGAGAACAGCTTGGAAAGCACCCGCTGGAGCTCCCCGGCCAGCTCAGCGACCTGCGGTTCGGTCTCGACCATAATTCGCTAGTCTAACCTGTCTGTTCCTGCCGGGTCGGCTCCGTGACGAAGTTTCCCGTCACGCGGACCTCACAGTACCTGCGACAGGAAACGGCGTAACCGTTCCGTTTCGGCCGCCTCGAAAATCTGCTCCGGCGGACCGGATTCGACGACCTTGCCGTGATCCATGAACACGACGGTGTCGGCGGTGGACCGCGCGAAGCTCATCTCGTGGGTGACCATGACCATGGTCATCCCGCCCGAGCCGAGTTCGGCGATCAATTCCAGGATGCCCTTGACCAGTTCGGGATCCAGCGCAGAGGTCGCTTCGTCGAAGAACATCACCTGTGGCGACATCGCCAGTGCCCGCGCGATGGCAACCCGCTGCTGCTGGCCACCGGACAGCGTGGCCGGCCGGACATCGGCCTTGTGCCGCAGACCAACCCGGTCCAGCTGGGCCAGGCCGACCTCGCGCGCCGCCTCGACGGACATGCCCTTGAGCTTGCGCGGCGCCAGCGTCACGTTGTCCAGCACGGTGCGGTGCGGAAACAGGTTGAATTGCTGGAACACCATGCCGATCCGCTGGCGCAGCACATCGGGGTTGTCCTTGAGCACCGAACGGCCGTCGAGCAGGATGTCACCGCGGTCGGGTTCGTAGAGCCGGTTCAGGGTGCGCAGCAGCGTCGATTTCCCCGAGCCCGACGGCCCGATGATCGCGGCGGTGCTGCCGGCGGGTACCTGGACGTCCACCCCGCGCAGCACCTTGTTCGGCCCGAACGAGAGGTGAATGTCCTTGGCTGCCAAGGAAACCGCAACTTTCCCCGTCGCTTCGCTCGCCCCTGGGTCGGCCATCAGATCATCTCCTCTTGCACCGGGGCCGGCTGGCGGCCGGTGCGCAGGCGCTCGTCGATGACGTTCACCAAATGGGTCAACGGGACGGTCAGCAGCAGGTAGAACAAGCCGGCCGCCACCAGGGGGGACAGGTTACCGGTTTGGGCGTTGAGGTCACGTCCCACCTGGAAGAGCTCCCGCTGGTTGGCGACCAGGCCGAGGAAGTACACCAGCGAGGACGCCTTCAGCAGCGAGATGAACTGGTTCACCAGCGCGGGCAGCACGCGGCGCACCCCCTGGGGCACCACCACCAGCCGCATCGACGAGCGGTAGCTGAAGCCCAGTGCGCGCGAGGCTTCCAACTGTCCGGCCTCCACGCTCTGGATGCCGGACCGGAAGATCTCGCCGACATAGGCCGCCGACATCAACCCGAGCGCGGCGATCCCGAGCGGGTAGGGGTTGTTCCCGGTCAGGCCGCCCACGATGGGTCCGATACCCAACCCGATGACCAGGATGATCACCACCTCGGGCAGGCCGCGGAAGATATCGGTGTACACCCGCGCCGGCCAGCGCAGCCACCTCGAGCGCGAGATGCCCGCGATGGCCAGCACCAGACCGAGGATCACCCCGATGACGGCGGCGCCGGCGGTGAGGATCAACGTGTTCGGCAGCCCGGTCTTGAACAGGTCGGGGATGGCTTGCCGGTAGAGGTCCCAGTCCAGGAACGCCGCACCCAATTGGGCCAGGGTGGATTTGGGCGCGGCGCCGCCCGCGGCGGGTGCGCCCGCGTGTTGGGCCGCGATGGCCGCGAAGTCCGGAAGTTGCGGCACCGGAGCGGCTTTCGAGCCCGGCTTCCAACCCGGCGGCAACGCGCGGGGCACCCAGTCGGCGTACAGCCGAGCCCAGGTGCCGTCGGCGATCACCGCATCCAGCCCCGAGTTGAGCGCGTCGATGAGCGCCTTGTTCTCTTTCGCGACGGCCCAGGCGACGAAATTGTCCAGGCTGAAGGTGTTTTCGACGATGACGGCCAGATCGCCCGGCTGCACGGTGCCGACCGCCTGCTGCGACGGCGCGACCCACGCGTCGATCTGACGGGTCTTCAGGCTGGCGTAGACGGTGTTGTAATCGGGGAACTTCACCGGATCCAGGTGCAGGGTGTCCACCACATAGGCTTCCTGCACGGTGCCCTGGACGACGCCGATCCGCTGCCCTTTGGCCAGTTGCGAGAACCCGGCGATGGGCGACCCGGACGGCACGACCAGCGAGAAGTAGCCGAAGTCATAGCCATTGGTGAAGCCGACGGTCTTGCGCCGCGCGTCGGTGGTGGTGATCGAGGACGACCCGACGTCGAAACGGCGGGAGGCGACCTGGGCGAGCAGGCCGGAGAAGTCGGTGCCGACGAAGTTGATCTTCAGGCCGATCCGGTCGGCGACGGCGCGCAGCAGTTCGTTGTCGAATCCGGTGAACTGGCCGGCGGAGTTGATGCAGATGCTCGGTGGTGCATCGGACAGGGTGCCCACGGTGAGCACCCCGGGGACGCCGAGTCCCAGCGTCTTGATGTCGATGCTCTGCAGCGGTTCGACGCCGGCGGTGGTGTACCTGTCGGCGTCGGGACCCTTGGCGGCGGCCGCCAGGTTCGTCGGGAGGGCACTGGCACTGTCGACGCCGGGCGGGGCGCACTGGTCGGCGTGCGCGGGTGCGGCCAACGCCAGCGCACCGGCCATCATGGCGATCAGCACGCAGAGCACCGCCCGGCCGACGCGGTTCGGAACAGACGTCATCGTGGCAACGTAACCGGTGCGCGGCGGAAGGCGGCGAGTTCGGCTCATTCGGAATCCCGGTGCACGCCGCGGGACGGTATCAGCGGTGCGAGGACGCCGCGGCGCACCAGCTCGGCGAGCATGACCCGGCCCATGTGGGCCGCGCCCCTCTCACACGCGGCGCGCGCGGCATCGGGGTCCCCGACGGCGATGGCGTTCGTCTCGGCCACGTAGTGCGCCAACAGCACCGGCCCGACGTGTTGGTGGTCGGCCCAGAACGCCCGGGGGATGAAGGTCTGCGCCGCACCGATCGCGGCCTGTAACCGCGGTCCGGCATGGTGCTCGACCAGCAGCTGCCGGTACTCCCACGCGATGTCGTGGAAGTTCTCGCTGCGCAGCGCGCCGACGAGGTCCTTGAGCCGTCCGATGGTCTCGGTGCTCGCCTCGGCGGCCGCACCCGCCGACACGAGACCGTTGAGCACCCCGTACAGGTGGTAGTGCTCCAGCAGCACGCGCGCGTCGAAACGCGCGATGAACGCGCCGCGGTGATAGCGGGTGGCCACGACACCGTCGTGCTCGAGCTGTGCGACGGCCTCCTGGACCGGGACCCGGCTCATCCCCAGCGCAGCGGCAAGTTCGTTGCGGTCCAACCGGTCTCCGGAACGGAGCTTGCCGGTCAGAATCAGCTGCGCGACGTGGGCGACCACCTGGTCACGTTCGTTGACGCCGTACCGCTTGGGCATGTCACCGGCGGCTGTCGCGCCACCGGACCAGTTCTTCGGCCGCCGAAAGGTCGTAATCCGGGCCGTTCACCCCGACTGTCAGCAGTGAAACACCCAGTGCGGTCACCGCTTCGGCGTTGGCGATCAGGCCGTCGCCACTGCGGTCGACGCCGGCCGACCGCTCGATGGCGGCCGGGTCGCGTCCGGCGTCGGCGCAATGCCGGTCCAGCACGGCGGCCTTGTCCGGGTAGGTCTCGGCGGTGGTGAATCCATGCCAGATGTGCGCGTACTGGGCGACCAGTTTGAGCGTCTTACGTTCACCTTGACCGCCGATGAGGATGGGGATCTCGCGCACCGGCTGCGGGTTGAGTTTGCCCAGCCGGGAAGTGATCCGCGGCATGGCCGCGGCCAGGTCGTCGAGTCTGCTTCCGACGGTGCCGAATTCGTAGCCGTACTCGTCGTAATCCTTCTCCTTCCAGCCCGACCCGATGCCCAGGATCAACCGGCCGTCGGAGATGTTGTCGACGGTGCGGGCCATATCGGCGAGCAGCTCGGGATTGCGGTAGGAGTTACAGCTGACCAGCGCGCCGATCTCGATCCGCGAGGTCTGCTCGGCCCAGGCCCCCAGCATGGTCCAGCATTCGTAATGCGCACCGTCGGGATCGCCGTAGAGCGGGAAGAAGTGATCCCAGTTGAACGCGATGTCCACGCCGAGGTCTTCACAGCGGCGCAGGGCGTCGCGGAGATGACCGTAGTTGGGGGAGTGCTGGGGCTGCAGCTGAACGCCGATACGAGTCATAGGGACCAACGGTAGCGCTACAGCCCGATCGCGCCACCGTCCCGCCATACCGCGACCACCGCCGGCCGGGCCGGCGCGGTGCCGCCGTCGGGCCAGTGCGACAGCGGGTTGTCCAGGCTGTGATCGTCGCCCTCGCCGGGATGCTGCACGCTGACGGTGATCAGGTCGTCGGTGACGACGGGTCCGCAGGTTTCCGCACCGATCGGCACCGTCAGGAACTGTTTGGTCTCGCCGCGTCGGTTTCCGTCCAGGGCCACCGCGAACAGCCCGTCGTTGGACTTCAGCGCGTTCCCGTCGGTGGAGATCCACAGATTGCCGTGCCCGTCGAAGGCGACGTTGTCGGGGCAGGAGATCGGACTCACCTTGGTCTTGTCGAAACCACCGAAGTAGGTGTCGGCCGCGGCCGGGTCGCCGCACACCAGCAGCAGGTCCCAGGTGAAGGAGGTACCGCCGTGGTCGTCGGTGATCTCCAGGATCTGACCGTTCTTGTTCTCGTTGCGCGGGTTGGCCGCATCCGGTGTGGCCTTGCCCTCGGCGCCGCGTTTGTCGTTGTTGGTCAGCGCGACGTAGAGCTTGCCGGTCTTGGGGTTGGCCTCGAAATCCTCCGGGCGGTCCATCTTGGTGGCGCCGGCCTTGTCGGCGGCCAGCCGGGTGAACACGGCGACGTCCTGCGCCGAGAAGCCTTCGACCAGGGACTCGGCCTTACCGGCGGGCCCGGAGTGCAGCAACGGGATCCAGGTCCCGGTGCCGGCGAACGCGCCCGCGGCGGGCAGCTTGCCGCTGCCGTCGATCTCGGTGGCCGGGATGTCGCTGGACAGTTTCGCCACGTACAGCGTGCCCTCGTCGAGCAGCGTCATGTTGTGCGCAAAATCACCGGGCTGGATCAACTTGTCCGACACGAACTTGTACATGTAGTCGAAGCGCTCGTCATCACCGGTGTACACCACGACGGTGCCGTCGCCGGTGACGTAGACATTGGCCGCCTCGTGTTTGAAGCGACCCAGCGCCGAGTGTTTGACCGGGACCGACGCCGGATCCCACGGGTTGATCTCGATCACGTAGCCGAACCGGTTCACCTCCTGCGGTGTCTCGGCCAGGTCGAAGCGCGGATCGAAGTTCTCCCACTTGAGTTCCGACGGCTCGGTGAGCACGCCGTAGCGCTTGTACCGGGCCGGGTCGGCGGGTGCCGTGCCTTCGGCCGCGCCGAAATAGGTGTGGAAGTTCTCTTCGCCGGAAAGGACGGTGCCCCACGGGGTCACCCCACCCGAGCAGTTGGCGAAGGTACCGATCACAGTGCGCCCGGCCGGGTCCGCGGCGGTCCGCACGGCGGGTGATCCGGCCGCGGGCCCGGTCAGGGCGAACGGTGTGTCGGCGGTGATGCGGCGGTTGTAGCGGCCCATGACGGGGCGTAGCCCACCCTGCGGGCTGCGCTGCACCTCGACGACGGACAGGCCGACCGCGCCGGTCTCGATGTCGAACTGCTCGCGGGTCGGCGCGTCGGCGTCGTAGCCGTGGAACATGAACTGCGGGCTGACGTATTCGTGATTGCTCACCAGCAGGTAATGCCCGGCGACACCCTCGACCGGCAGCAGCGCGGCGAAGTCGTTGTTGAACCCGAACTGTGCGCGCTGCGCGGCGCCGGTCTGGCGCGTGATGTCGAACACCGGCGCGCCCGGCAGGACCGGGTCACCCCAGGCGATCACCACACGCTGCTGGTAGCCGTCGGGGACCACGACGGCGTCCTCGGTATTGGGTGCGACGCTCTCGAAGCGCATCCCGGGCAGCGGTTCGCCGGCTGCCGCCGTGGAAGACGAAGGTGCGGTGGATGTTTCGCCGGCACAGGCGGCGAGTGCCGATCCGGCTCCGACGGCCAGCACCGCGACGCCGGTCGCGCGCAGCACCGACCGCCGCGACATCGCCGCCACGATATCGCCGAAGTAGGCGTTGTCACTGGTGTTGGGGGCGGGCCTGGAACAGGCGTCCCCGCACCGATTTCGGCAGGTCACATGCTGGCGCGACGACCGACCCTGGTGCGCGACAAAGAGATTCAGCGGTACGAGCGACATGGGTGCACAGGTCCTTCCCCCGGATTCCGGTCGCGGGCTGGGCGGCCGGTGGTGGCGAACCTACGTGAACCTGGCAATCAGCTGGTAAACGCCTGGCAAACGTCTCGGGGTCAGCCCAGCACATCCTTGAGCAGTGCGACCAGGGCCGCGGGCTGATCGCCCTGCACGGAATGTCCCGCGCCGTCGACGACGTGCGTGCGCCGGAAGCCCGGGGCGGTGCGGGCGAAGGTCGCGGCGTCCTCGTCGTTGACGAAGAACGAGTTGGCACCTCGGATGAGCGTGGTGGGCATGCTGATGGCCGGTACGTCATCCCACAGGCCGCTGAACCCGTCGCCCTTGCGGAACGAGTCGTAACGCCACGTCCAGGAGCCGTCGTCGAGCTGTTTGGCGTTGTGGAATACCCCGCGCCGCAACGAGTTCCGGTCCCGGTGTGGTGCTGCGGCGACGGTGGCCTCCAGGATGGCCTCGAAGGTGGGAAAGGTCCGGTTCTCCTGAACCAGTGCGACGGTGCCCATCTGAGCCTTGGTCATCTCGGTGTGCCGCTCGGGAGCGGACGGTGTCACGTCGACGAGGACGAGCTCGGGCACCAGCGTGGGTTCGGTCGCCGCGATACGCAGCGCCGTCAGCCCGCCCAGCGACATGCCGACCACGAGCCGGGTGTCGGGGGCGTGCTCGCGCAGGATCGGCGCGATGGCCTGGGCGCCGAGCTTGGGGCCGTAATCACCGTCCGCCCGCCACGCCGAGCGGCCGTGCCCGGGCAGGTCGACGGCCAGGGCCGGTACCTCCAGCCCGAGGATGACGGTGTCCCAGGTGTGCGCATTCTGTCCGCCGCCGTGCAGGAACACCACCCGGGGTGACTCGGTACCCCATTTGAGGAAGCTGACCCGGCCGGCGTCGACGCGCGTCACCGGCGGGATCACGGTGGCGCCGATCTGTGCGGCGTTCTCGTGCAAGAGGCCGAACTCGTCGAGGTCGGCCAGGTCGTCATCCGGGATCTGTGGAGTCATACCCGCAATCATTACGGGTACGACTCCACAAATCGCCGGTTGGGGCTATCCGCGGATGAAGTTCTCCAGCTCGGTGCGGGCGACATCGTCGGCCAGCTGCTTGGGCGGGCTCTTCATCAGGTAGGCCGAGGCCGGGATGATCGGGCCGCCGATACCGCGGTCCTTGGCGATCTTCGCGGCGCGCACGGCATCGATGATGATGCCGGCGGAGTTCGGCGAGTCCCACACCTCGAGCTTGTACTCCAGGTTCAGGGGCACATCGCCGAAGGCGCGGCCTTCCAGACGCACATAGGCCCACTTGCGGTCATCGAGCCACGCGACGTGGTCCGACGGGCCGATGTGCACGTTCTTGTCATCGATCTTGCCGGCCAGCGAGCCGGTCAGGTTCGACGTGACGGCCTGGGTCTTGGAGACCTTCTTGGATTCCAGGCGCTCGCGCTCGAGCATGTTCTTGAAGTCCATGTTGCCGCCGACGTTGAGCTGGTAGGTGCGGTCCAGGGTGACGCCGCGGTCCTCGAACAGCTTGGCCATCACGCGGTGGGTGATGGTGGCGCCGACCTGGCTCTTGATGTCGTCGCCGACGATCGGGACGCCGGCATCTTCGAACCTCTTGGCCCACACCGGATCCGAGGCGATGAACACGGGCAGGGCGTTGACGAACGCCACTTTGGCGTCGATGGCGCACTGGGCGTAGAACTTGTCGGCCTCGTCGGAGCCGACCGGCAGGTAGGACACCAGCACGTCGACTTTGGCGTCCTTGAGTGCCTGCACCACGTCGACGGGCTCGGTGTCGGAGATCTCGATGGTCTCGGCGTAGTACTTGCCGATGCCGTCCAGGGTCGGCCCGCGCTGCACGACGATATCCGTCGGCGGCACGTCGGCGATCTTGATGGTGTTGTTCTCCGAGGCGAAGATGGCCTCCGAGAGGTCGAATCCGACCTTCTTGGCGTCGACGTCGAACGCGGCGACGAACTTCACGTCGCGCACGTGGTACTGGCCGAACTTGACATGCATCAAGCCGGGGACTGAGGCGTTCTCGTCGGCATCCTTGTAGTACTGGACGCCCTGGACGAGTGAGGACGCGCAGTTGCCCACGCCGACGATAGCGACCCGAACTTCGTTCGACTCAGACATGTAACGCTCTCCTTCTCTTACTGAACTTCGTGCTGGATGCTGAGCAGGGCTGATCAGGGTTGTGACTCCGGGCGGCCCTGCGCCACCCGTTCGGCTGCGATCAACTCGTTGAGCCATTTCACTTCGCGCTCACTGGATTCCAGGCCCAGCTGATGCAGCTGCTTGGTGTAGCGATCGAAGGAACTGCTGGCCCGGGCGATGGCTTCCCGCAGGCCCTCGCGACGTTCCTCGACCTGGCGCCGCCGGCCTTCCAGGATCCGCATTCTGGCTTCGGCCGGGGTGCGGTTGAAGAAGGCCAGATGTACCCCGAAACCGTCGTCGGTGTAGTTCTGTGGCCCGGTGTCGGCGACCAGCTCGGTGAAGCGTTGCGTGCCCGATTCGGTGAGCTGGTAGACGCGTCGCGCCCGACGGACCTTGAGGGTGCCTTCGGGTGCCGCGTCCTCGACGATCAGGCCGTCGGCCTGCATGCGCCGCAGTGCCGGGTAGAGGGAGCCGTAGGAGAAAGCCCGGAACGCGCCCAACAGCCCGGTCAGCCGTTTGCGTAGTTCGTAGCCGTGCATGGGCGACTCGAGCAGCAGTCCGAGAATGGCGAGCTCCAGCACCGAATCACCTCCCCCTCAGAGCGAACCTTGGACGTACTTGTCAAAGTCGGACGAATGTCACGTCGACTCGACACGTCGCGCAATTGTATCGCGCCGATATATTCGGCGCTACGTGAGCCCGATATGCCGCACGACGTATCGGTGTCAGCCGGCGTAGTTGACGCGTTTGATGGTGCCGTCGCCGTTGAGCTCGATATAGCCGCTGTTGCCGAACTTCGGTGAGACGTAGACGCTGATCTCGATGGCGCCGGGCGGGGCGGTGATATCGCTGTTGGGCTCGATGCTGACGTGGGTGCTCTTCACCTCGGTGGGGTTGATGCCCACGCTCTGCGCGGCGCCCCGGATGATCCCCACCATCTTCGGGATGTCGAAGGCACCCAGGTCGACCACCCTGTCGCCGTCACTCACGCTGGTCTCGGACGGATCGTCCCAACCGCCGCGGTAGTAGTAGTTCAGCGCCCGCCGCGGCTCCTTCGGATCGGGGCGGGTCAACGAGGCGTAATCCTCGAAGATGGTGATGCTGTAGCCCTTGGTATCGCCGAACTTCTGCCGCATCTGCTCGAACAGGCCGGTGAGCCCGCCGAGTGACTGCAATTGCCTGGGCGGGGTCAGGACGGTGGCCGGGATGCCGTCGGCCTTGGCACCGGGGTCGGTGGTGAAACTCAGCGGTGAGGACGAATTGCCGTACAGGCCCCAGCCGATGGCGATGCCCAGCAACACCAGCACGGCGGCCGTCGCCACCCGCAGGCCCCAGCCCCCGCCGGCGGCGGTGCCTGCCAGGCTCCGTTCCGGTTTCAGGTTGGGCAGAGTGACCGGGGCATTGCCCACCTGGAGATCGCTGACCAGATTCTGCAGCGCGCCGAGGGTGGCGGCATTGGTGGCCGCGCTGACGCGCTCGCGGTGCTCCTCCATGGACAGCTGACCTTCGGACAGCGCGGTGTCGAGCACCTTGCACGTGTCGTTGCGGTCGGTGTCTTTGGCCCGGGTTGCTGCGCTCTGCCGTGTCGCCACGCGATGATCGTAGAAGTTCCTATGTTCTGACTGCAGGTCAGCTGGGATTCTCGAGGCGTTTCACCTTCGCGGACGGATCGAGATAGAGGTAACCGCTGGAGCCGGATTTCGTGGTGATCCTCACCAGCAGCTCGAGCCCGCCCTCGGCGGCGACGTGGTCGATATCGAGATAGCTGCTCGACACGTCGGCCGGCGCGATGTTCAGTGTCGCCGGGGCGGCGGCCAGCGCCGCGGCGGTGGCCGGAATGTCGAAGGCGGCCAGATCGGTCAGGTCGTCGCCATCGGACCGCGCCCGCTTGGACGGGTCGTCCCAGCCGCCGCGGTAGGGGTAGACCACCTTCGACTGCGCATCGGCCGGGTCGGGCCGGGCCAGCGTTGCCTGGTCGGTCCCGATGGCGAGTTCGTAGCCCATGGTGTCGCCGAACCGGGCGCGCATCGCCTCGATGACCGCACTCAGGCCTTCGACGGTGTGCAGGTCGCGCACCGGGGTGATGACGGCCGGGGGCACGGTGTCGGGTGCGACGGTCGGCGCCGGCGGCGCGAGTGCCACCGGCGATTCGGGCACCGGTGCGACCGGACCAGGGTCTGCGGCCGGGGCGTCCGCACCGCCCCAGTCGACCGCCGTGGCGAGGACGACCAGCACCGCGGCGGTGATACCGACGGCGGCCACCACCACGGTGCGCTTGGCGCGGGTGCGGGCGGGCGGGCGGTCCTGCTCGGCCGGCTGCAGATCGGCCACGAGGGCCTCCAGCTCGCCGAGGGTGGTGGCCGTCACGGCGGTCTGCACCCGGCGCCGGTGCTCCTCCCCGGAGAGCTGCCCGTCGGCCAGGGCGTTGTCCAGAAGTCGGCAGGTCGCGTCACGGTCACTGTCCTTCGCCCGTGTGCGTGCAGCCATGGCGAAGATCGTATTGCCGGGGGTGCGACAGCGCCGACGCACAGCGTTCTTCAGCGGCCGTCCTCGCTCCGCTGCCGGGGTCCCGACGTACTCTGGTGAGCGTGCGATTGCAGCGACAGGTGGTGGATTACGCGCTCCGGCGCCGATCCCTGCTGGCCGAGGTGTATTCCGGACGTACCGGGGTGACCGAGGTGTGCGACGCCAATCCCTACTTATTGCGTGCCGCCAAGTACCACGGGAAACCCAGTTCGGTGATGTGCCCGATCTGCCGCAAGGAGCAGCTCACCTTGGTGTCCTGGGTCTTCGGTGACCATCTCGGTCCGGTGTCGGGCTCTGCCCGCACCGCCGAGGAGCTGGTGCTGTTGGCGACGCGCTACGACGAATTCGCGGTACATGTGGTGGAGGTATGCCGGACCTGCAGTTGGAACCATCTGGTCAAGTCCTATGTGCTCGGCGCGCCGCGGTCGCCGAAGGCCCCCAAGGCGCCCCGCACTCGAACGGCGCGTTCCGGCGCGCGTACGGCCAGTGAATAGCGAAGGGCGCCATACGAGGTCAGCGGGTGATGCCGAACGCGAGCACACCGCTGCACCGGGCGCACACCGCCGGGCGAACGTACCGCCCGATGACCGTCAGACCACTCTGTTGCCGCCCGTGCGCAACACCACCGAGGCGCACCTGCGTGACCCGATCGATGTCGTCAAGGCCGCGTTGGACGGCGCACCGCCGCGCAAACCACCGCCGCCGGCACCCCCCCGTCCGCCCGCGGGCGGACCTCCGCCCGGCCCGCCGAAGGCAACGCGCGGCCGCTTCCAGTGGAAGTGGGTGCGCCGCGCCGTCTATCTCGGGCTGGTGCTGTTCCTCGTCCTGCCGTTCGTCACGTTCGCGATGGCCTATCTCATCGTCGACGTGCCCAAACCCGGTGACATCCGCACCGCGCAGGTGTCGACGATCCTGGCCAGTGACGGCAGCGAGCTGGCGAGAATCGTTCCGCCCGAGGGCAACCGCAATGACGTCAGCATCAATCAGATCCCGGTGCACGTCCGCGATGCGGTGATGGCCGCCGAGGACCGCGACTTCTACAGCAACCCGGGCTTCTCGCTGTCGGGCTTCGCGCGCGCCTTCAAGAACAACATCTTCGGCGGTGACCTGCAGGGCGGTTCGACCATCACCCAGCAGTACGTCAAGAACGCCTTGGTCGGCGACGCCCGCTCCGGGGTGGGCGGTTTGGTGCGTAAGGCCAAGGAACTCGTCATCTCGACGAAGATGTCGCGGGAATGGGGCAAGGACCAGGTCCTGGAGTCCTACCTCAACATCATCTACTTCGGACGCGGGGCGTACGGCATCTCGGCCGCGGCCAAGGCGTATTTCGACAAACCCGTCGAACAACTCGATGTCGCCGAGGGCGCCCTTCTGGCGGCGCTGATCCAGCGGCCCTCCACGCTGGACCCCGCGGTGGATCCCGAGGGTGCGGCCGAGCGGTGGAACTGGGTGCTCGACGGCATGGTCGACATCGGTGCGCTGTCCAAGACCGACCGGGCCGCCCAGGTGTTCCCGCCGACGGTGCCGCCCGAGCAGGCCAGCGCGGCGAACCAGACCACCGGTCCCAACGGCTTGATCGAACGGCAGGTCACCAAGGAACTGCTGGACCTGTTCAACATCAACGAGCAGACGCTGAACACCGAGGGCCTTCAGGTCACCACGACCATCGACCCGACCGCGCAGAAGGCGGCCGAGGACGCCGTCACCAAGACGCTCGACGGGCAGATGCCCGATATGCGCGCGGCCGCGGTCTCGATCGACCCGAAGACCGGCGGCATCAAGGCCTACTACGGCGGCTCCGACGCCCAGGGTTTCGATTTCGCCCAGGCCGGTCTCCCGACGGGGTCGTCGTTCAAGGTGTTCGCTCTGGTCGCCGCGCTGCAGCAGGGTATCGGCCTGGGTTACCAGATCGACAGCTCGCCGGTGACGGTCAACGGCATCAAGATCACCAATGTCGAGGGCGAGGGTTGCGGGGTCTGCAATATCGCCGAGGCGTTGAAGCGGTCGCTCAACACCAGCTACTACCGGCTGATGCTCAAGCTCAAGAACGGGCCGCAGGACGTGGCCGACGCCGCGCACCGCGCCGGTGTCGCCGAGAGCTTCCCCGGTGTCGAACACACCTTGAGCGAGGACGGCAAGGGCGGACCGCCCAACAACGGAATCGTGCTGGGCCAGTACCAGAGCCGGGTGGTGGACATGGCCTCGGCGTATGCGACGCTCGCCGACTCGGGCGTCTACCACAAGCCGCACTTCGTCCAGAAGGTCGTCGACGCGGACGGCAAGGTCCTCTTCGATGCCTCGCAGCAGGACAACAGCGGCGAGCAGCGCATCGACAAGGCCGTGGCCGACAACGTCACCGCGGCGATGCAGCCGATCGCCGGCTGGTCCAGAGGCCACAACCTGGCCGGGGGCCGTGCCTCGGCGGCCAAGACCGGCACCAATCAGCTCGGTGACACCGGCGCCAACCGGGACGCCTGGATGGTCGGATACACGCCGTCGCTGTCGACGGCGGTGTGGGTGGGCACCACCTCGGGTACCAAGCCTCTGGTCAACGAATGGGGCGGACCGGTGTACGGGTCCGGGCTGCCGTCCGACATCTGGAAGGCCACGATGGACGGTGCACTCAAGGGCACCGACAACGAGACCTTCCCCAAGCCGACCGAGATCGGTGGCTACGCCGGCGTGCCGCAGGCACCCCCGCCGCCGCCCGTGGCGCCGGTGCCGCCCCCGCCGTCGGAGACCGTCATCCAGCCGACCTTGGAGATTGCGCCCGGTGTGACCATCCCGTGGGGTCCGCCGACCACGGTGCCGCTGGGACCGCCCCCGCCGGGTGACCCCAATGCGCCGGCGCCGCCGCCCGGCCCGCCGCCGCCACCGTGACCGAACCGGACGAGTCACAGACGGTTTCCCCGGCACCGCTGGCGCGTGATTTGCGCAGTGCCCATGACCGGGACCTGCCCAGCCGCACGGATGTGATCGGTGCGGCGCTTTCGCACACCATCGGTGGGCCGGTGGGGCGGCACGCGCTGATCGGGCGCACGCGGTTCTTCACCCCGCTGCGGGTGATGCTGGTGATCGGTGTGATCTTCCTAGCGCTGGGTTATTCGACGAAGGCCGCGTGCCTGCAGTCCACGAGTACCGGCACCGCGGCCCAGCGTGTCGCCAACTGGCAGAATCAGCGGGCTTACTACGAGTTCTGCTACTCCGACACCGTGCCGCTCTACACCGCGGAACTGTTGAACCAGGGCAAGTTTCCGTACAAGTCGAGTTGGGTGGACACCGACAGCACCGGCAAACCCAACGTCCAGTACGACGGCAGCCCGGCGATCCGCTATATGGAATATCCGGTGCTGACGGGCATCTACCAGTACCTGTCCATGACGCTGGCCAAGACGTATTCGGCTCTGACGAAGCTGGTTTCGTTGCCGTTGGTGGCCGAGGTGGTGATGTTCTTCAACATCTCCGCGTTCGGGTTGGGGCTGGCGTGGCTGGCGACGGTGTGGGCGACGGCCCTGCTGGCCGGACGGCGGATCTGGGATGCGGCGTTGGTCGCGGCCTCACCGCTGGTGATCTTCCAGATCTTCACCAACTTCGACGCATTGGCCGCCGCATGTGCGGCCGGCGCGATGCTGGCGTGGGCGCGCCGAAAACCCGCTGTGGCCGGTGTGCTCATCGGTGTCGGGGTGGCGCTCAAGCTCTACCCGTTGCTGCTGCTGGTGCCGCTGGTGATCCTGGCGCTGCGCACCGGGCGGTGGCGGGCCACGGGAACCACGGCACTGACCGCGGTGGCTACCTGGATCGTGGTGAATCTGCCTGTCCTGCTGCTGTTCCCACGCGGCTGGTCGGAATTCTTCCGGCTCAACACCCGCCGCGGTGACGACATGGATTCGCTGTACAACGTGGTGAAGTCGTTCACCGGGTGGCGTGGCTTCGATCCCGATCTCGGGTTCTGGGAGCCGCCCTCGGTCACGAATGCGGTGACAGCGGTCTTGTTCGTCGTGTGTTGTGCGGGGATCGCGTACGTCGCGCTGACCGCACCGCACCGGCCGCGGGTGGCGCAACTGGCCTTCCTGGTGGTCGCCGCCTTCCTGCTGACCAACAAGGTGTGGAGCCCGCAGTACTCGCTGTGGCTGGTGCCGCTGGCCGTCCTCGCCCTGCCGCACCGGCGAATCCTGTTGGCGTGGATGACGATCGATGCGCTGGTGTGGATACCGCGAATGTTGTTCCTCTACGGGGAGCAGAACCGCGGGTTACCGGAGCAGTGGTTCACTGCGACGGTGTTGCTGCGCGATATCGCGGTGTTCGCGTTGATCGCGTTGGTGATCCGCCAGATCTACCGGCCCGAGTTGGACCTGGTGCGCCATCACGGCACCATCGACGACCCGTCGGGCGGAGTGTTCGACGGGGCGCCCGACGCCTTCCCGAAGTGGCTGCCCGAGCGGCTGCGACCGCGCCAGGTTCTGGTGGGGCCCGAGCCTGCCTCGGATGCCGAGATGGCCGACGCCGCCCGCTGACGCGAGTTCCGACGTTTCGGCGGTTCATGCGTCGCGATAGCCACCAAAACGTCGGGAACGAGGGCTGGGTATCGCGCGATTTCGCAGATCAGCGGCCTGCCTGTAGCCTGGTCAGGTTGCCGACGCAGGCGACCCTCCTGCCACGGACACGCCGTGGCCGCAACGACCATAGGAGGTGATGGGTTTCTCATGCGTCCATACGAAATCATGGTCATTCTTGACCCCACTCTCGACGAGCGCACCGTAGCTCCGTCGCTGGAGACGTTCCTGAACGTCATCCGCAAGGATGGCGGTTCCGTCGACAAGGTCGACATCTGGGGCCGTCGCCGGCTGGCCTACGAGATCGCCAAGCACGCCGAGGGCATCTACGCCGTCGTCGACGTCAAGGCCGAGCCGGCCACGGTGTCCGAGCTGGACCGCCAGCTCAACCTGAATGAGTCCGTGCTGCGGACCAAGGTGATGCGGACCGACAAGCACTAGGCCGATACACGCCGCCCATGTCGGGTGCGTTGCGTAGGCTCGCGCCCAACATAGGCTGCCCACTGCCCAGGAGGACCTCGTGGCTGGTGACACTGTCATCACCGTTATCGGAAACCTGACCGCCGACCCGGAACTGCGGTTCACGCCGTCCGGAGCGGCCGTCGCCAACTTCACGGTGGCGTCCACTCCCCGGACGTTCGACCGTCAGACGAATGAGTGGAAGGACGGCGAAGCGCTGTTCCTCCGCTGCAACATCTGGCGGGAGGCGGCCGAGAACGTGGCCGAAAGCCTCACCCGGGGGTCGCGGGTCATCGTCTCCGGCCGGCTCAAGCAGCGGTCCTTCGAAACCCGCGAGGGCGAGAAGCGCACCGTCGTCGAGCTCGAGGTCGATGAGATCGGCCCCTCGCTGCGCTATGCGACGGCCAAGGTCAACAAGGCCAGCCGCGGTGGCGGTGGCGGCGGCGGTGGTGGATTCGGCGGCGGATCGAGTCAGCCGCGCAGTGCGGAGCCGAAGGACGATCCGTGGGGCAGTGCTCCCGCGGCGGGCTCCTACAGCGGCGCTGACGAAGAACCGCCCTTCTGACATACACAGACGAACATTTGAGAAAGAGATAGACCCATGGCCAAATCCGGTAGTACCAAGCGGCGGCCGGCACCCGAAAAGCCGGTCAAGACCCGCAAGTGCGTGTTCTGCTCCAAGAAGGGCAAGGGGCAGGACATCAACTACAAGGACACCGCGCTGCTGCGCACCTACATCAGCGAGCGCGGCAAGATCCGTGCCCGCCGGGTGACCGGCAACTGCGTCCAGCACCAGCGCGACGTTGCCGTCGCCGTGAAGAACGCCCGTGAGGTGGCTCTGCTGCCGTTCGGTTCGTCGACGCGGTAAGGGAGAAACCACATCATGAAGCTGATTCTCACCGCAGAAGTTGACCACCTGGGTGTCGCCGGCGACGCCGTCGAGGTCAAGGACGGCTACGGCCGTAACTACCTGCTCCCGCGCGGGCTGGCCATCGTGGCCTCCCGTGGCGCCGAGCGTCAGGCCGACGAGATCCGTCGTGCCCGCGAAACCAAGGAGATCCGCGGCGTCGAGCACGCCAACGAGCTCAAGCAGGCCATCGAGGCCCTCGGCCCGGTCGCTCTGGCGGTCCGCGCCGGCGAGGGCGGCAAGCTGTTCGGTTCGGTGACCCAGGCCTCCGTGGTCGCGGCCATCAAGAAGGCCGGCGGCCCGAACCTGGACAAGCGCACCGTCGACCTGCCCAAGGCGCACATCAAAGCGGTCGGGACGCACCCGGTCGGAGTGCGGCTGCACACGGGCGTGACCGTGTCGGTCCCGCTCAACGTCGTCGCCGAGTAGGCTCGGTACTCCTCACGTACCTCTGCAACGCCCGGGTGGAAAGCTCAGAGCTTCCGCCCGGGCGTTGCTGTGTCTCCAGCGAACGCAACTCCAGTTATGGCCTCAGCAACGGAAACTGTCTGTTAACCTCTTCGGCGCTTCGGCGCAATGCAACACGCCCGACCCGGCAACCACGGCCGACACGCCGGGTGACTTTGCATCCACAAGTTGAGACACTTTGGCGGTAGCGTTGACCTGCAGGTTGTTCGGCTACCGATGAGTTAATCCACAAGTTCTCCCCACCCGCTCAACACGGTTGTCCAAGGCTGTCCACACGCCATCCACACCTTCATCCACAGGCTCGGTTGCACCGGCCACAGCAACGTCTAATGTTGGCCCGTCGCCAGGCAGTGGCGCCGAACCCCGACTGGCTTTGGCTGGACTTGTCGGGGGCGCGTCCTATTGTCATGACGACTATCGCCGAACGTATGTTCGGTCACATAACGAAGGGGGAGGGACGCTTAGTGGCAGTCGTGAACGACCTCGGTCATCACGGTATGGACGAGCCGCCCAGGGAGGATTTCGGCCGTCAGCCCCCGCAGGACATGGCCGCCGAGCAGGCGGTCCTCGGCGGCATGTTGCTGAGCAAGGACGCCATCGCCGACGTGCTGGAGCGCATGCAGCCCGGTGACTTCTATCGGCCCGCG
Organism: Mycolicibacterium fluoranthenivorans; assembly: GCF_011758805.1. NCBI lineage: Bacteria > Bacillati > Actinomycetota > Actinomycetes > Mycobacteriales > Mycobacteriaceae > Mycobacterium > Mycolicibacterium fluoranthenivorans. Next base: position 218,520 of record NZ_JAANOW010000001.1, read on the forward strand.
CACCAAGACGTCGCGACAGTCATCCTCGATCTCTACGACCGCGGTGAGCCCGCGGACGCCGTGACCGTCGCCGCGGAGCTGGACCGGCGCGGGCAGCTGCGCCGCATCGGTGGCGCCCCGTATCTGCACACCCTCATCTCCACCGTGCCCACCGCGGCCAACGCCGGCTTCTACGCCGGCATCGTGGCCGAGAAGGCGCTGCTGCGCAGGCTGGTGGAGGCCGGTACCCGCGTCGTGCAGTACGGCTACGCCGGAGCCGACGGCGCCGATGTGCACGACATCGTCGACCGCGCCCAGGCCGAGATCTACGACGTCACCGACAAGCGCAACCAGTCCGAGGACTTCGTGCCGCTGGAGGACCTGCTGCAGCCCACGATGGACGAGATCGACGCCATCGCCTCGGCGGGGGGCATGGCCCACGGCGTGCCCACTGGATTCATCGATCTCGACGAGGTCACCAACGGTCTGCACGGCGGCCAGATGATCATCGTGGCGGCGCGTCCGGGCGTCGGGAAATCCACGCTTGGACTAGATTTTATGCGGTCCTGCTCCATCAAGCACCGGATGGCCAGCGTCATCTTCTCGCTGGAAATGAGCAAGTCCGAGATCGTCATGCGCATGCTGTCGGCGGAGGCGAACATCAAGCTCGGTGACATGCGCTCGGGCCGGATGAACGACGATGACTGGACCCGGCTTGCGCGCCGGATGAGTGAGATCAGTGAAGCGCCGCTCTACATCGACGATTCGCCGAACCTCACCATGATGGAGATCCGGGCGAAAGCGCGACGGCTCAAGAAGAAAGCCGATCTGCGACTGATCGTCGTGGACTACATGCAGCTGATGAGCTCGGGCAAGAAATACGAATCACGCCAGCAGGAAGTTTCGGACTTCTCCCGAAGCCTCAAGCTGATGGCCAAGGAACTCCACGTACCCGTGGTGGCGATCAGCCAGCTCAACCGTGGTCCGGAGCAGCGCACCGACAAGCGCCCGCAGGTGTCTGACCTTCGTGAGTCGGGATCGCTGGAGCAGGACGCTGACATGATCATCCTGTTGCACCGCCCGGATGCGATCGACCGGGACGACCCGCGCGGTGGCGAGGCCGATCTGATCCTGGGCAAGCACCGGAACGGGCCGACGGCGAATATCACTGTGGCGCACCAGCTGCACTTGTCGCGGTTCACGAACATGGCGCGGTAGAAGCCACACGTCGTCGTGTGGCTTCTCGAGTTTGATGTTCCATTCTCAAGTTGAAGGTTGATCCGATGTCCGATTGGACATGAAAGTGAGAATCTTCGGCTTTCTGCATTCCCAGGACAAGGACCGAGACGCAGCTCGCCTGATCGTTGCGGGCGCCGCGGAACTGGGCCGGCACACTGCCGGTCCGGATGTCGGGTGCATGGTGCTGGCCGATCCGGACGGCAACGTGTTCTGCGGGGCCGGCGCCATAACGGCCTCGCCTTGGTGGCGCTAAGAGGTTGCGGAGCCAAGAGTTCCCCCAGGGCGGATCCCTCAAGCCGACAACGATTCTGCGCCCTGACGTGTAGCGGCGAACGCTCAATCGCGTGGGCATTGGATGGACGCAAGGGAAAGTCGCGATCTCCATGAACCTTGGAAGTCAGTCCCTGACCAGGGAGCGACGACGCTCTGCTGGTAGGCCATGAGGTAGTTACTGGGCGGATTCTCGTAGGAGGTCCGGTTCGGAGGAGGCTGCTCATGTCGGTGCTAGAGGTTGCGCTTGATCCGTCCACGGTGATCGTCGCGGTGGATCCTGGCAAGGCGTTCAATCGGGTGTGGATCAGCAACGGGTCCGGTCTGCTCGCTGATCCGATGTCGTTATCGGTCTCGCGAGAGGGCGTCGCACAGCGGCCACCAATGCCGCCACCCTCGGCGCGCTGCAGAAGACTGTCAGCGCGACAGCTAGACATCGTCGAGCACAGTTCGTAGCCTGTCCCGGGACATCGACAGCCGGGCTAGGCCGCACCATGACCGAAGGATCGTGACAAATCCGCATGACTGGGATTCGCGATCGCCTTCGACGGGCGATGTGCGGCGCCGGATCGGCGCTCCTGGTGACGGCCGCGGCGATGGGCGCCGCGCATGCCGAACCTGCGGACGACGCGTTGGCCAAGCTCGATGAGCTTTCTGCGCAGGCGGTGCGCAGCCGGGAGGCCGTCACCACGGCTCAGCGCGACGCCGACGCTGCCCAGGCTCAACAGGCCGCAGCTGAGGACCGCCAGCGCGCCGACCTCACGGCATTGGAGGCAGCGGACACCCGGCTGGGGCCGCATCAGATGGCCGTCGATCGCCTGGCCGCGATGACCTACATGGGCGGTGGTCACAGTCAAATGACTGCAGCGCTCACGGCGTCATCGCCGCAACGTCTCATCGACGGGCTCTCGCTGCAACACACGATGGAAGCCACCGCCACCGATCAGCTGAGGGCTTACCGCGAAACGCGCGAGCGCGCCGCTGCCGCCGCCTTGGTCTCACAGCGCTCGGCCGCAGACGCGCGCACCGCGGCGGAGCGAGCTGCCGCAGTACGCGCGGACCTGCAAACCGCACTGCAGGATCTGCTGCGCCGTATCGCCGCAGCGGAAGCACAGTACGCCCTGTTGACTCCGCAGCAGCAAGCGGTGATCGAGAGCGCTGTTGCACCGCCACTGCCGCCGGAAACGCCGCCTGCGCAGGATCCCGCGATCGTCGCGATGCCAGACCTGCCGGCGGGCGACCTGGCTCCGCCGCCCCCGGCTGCCATCCCAGACGATCCCGCCGCACTGCCCATGGGTGTCGCGAATGAGATTGGCCTACAACCCAATACCGTCCTTGCTGCCCGAATGATCAGCGCGCACTTCCCCCAGATCGCGACCATCGACGGGGTACGGCCGGACTCGAAGCCGTGGCATCCGCGCGGTCTCGCGATCGACATCATGATTCCCCACCCGGAGAGCCCGGAAGGTATCGCGCTCGGCGACCAGATCCGCGCGTTCGTACTGGCCAACGGACCTTCGTTCGGGTTACAGGACGTGATCTGGCGGGGTGTCTATTCCACGCCGGCCGGGCCCCAGGCGACGGGATACGGTCACTTCGACCACGTACACATCACCACGACACCGCGCGGCTGATCGATCGTCGGACCGAGCCCCCGCACACATGTCGGAGGGTGCGCGCATGCTGGCGGCATCCACAACGAAAGGGGCCGCGATGTGCTGGAAATGCGACAACCCGGACGGCACCACGGAGCAGTACCTGGACCACCTGCGCGCGACAATTCAGGACCACGGGTGGGCTGTTCAATACGTCGAGAGTGACAAGCGACCGTTGGCGTACACGGTGGGACTACACAGTCGCGGTCTTCCAGAACTGTTGATGACCGGGCTGCCCGCAAACGTCTCCTGTCGAGTGCTCAACTCGATCGCGCACATGATCGTCGACGACGGCGTCGAGCTTGCCCCGGCAATGCACATCGACTATGAAGATCGATTCCTCATCGAGGTGGCTCAGGTGGAGCACCCGGATATCCATATGAGGTTCGCCGTCGAGCTCTTTGGTCGTGATTTCCCTGCATTGCAATTGGTATGGGCTGACGAACGGGGATGCTTCCCGTGGGCCCCGGGGTGGGGCCATGGACGTCGTCGGCAACCCGTCCTAGGACGACGTGCCAAGTGGCCGAACTCAGCCGCCTGAACCACGGCTCACGACCACGAATGCGGACCAGGGCTGAATAGGGGCGGGTCTTGGCTGGGCCGTGACAGGATGCTTCAGCGTGACTCGTCCCAACTTCCTGGTCATCGTGGCCGACGACCTCGGATTCTCCGACATCGGCGCTTTCGGCGGCGAAATCAATACTCCGAACCTGGATCGTCTGGCCCACACGGGCATCAGGCTCACCGATTTCCATTCCGCTCCGGCCTGTTCGCCGACGAGGGCGATGCTGCTGACCGGAACCGATCACCACGTCGCCGGAATCGGCACGATGCTCGAGATGGCCGCCCCCGAATTCCGCGGCGCCCCCGGCTACGAGGGGTATCTGAACGACCGGGTCGTGGCGCTGCCGGAACTGCTGCGCGACGCCGGTTACCAGACGCTGATGGCGGGCAAGTGGCATCTGGGCGCCACGATCGACAGGTCGCCGTGGGCAAGGGGATTCGACCGCTCCTTCGCCCTTTTGCCGGCCGGCGCCAGCCACTACGGCACCCGCGGTGGCGGCGGGCTCTCTCCCGTGCCGACGATGTTCACCGAAGACGATCAGTTCGTCACGGTCGGCGAGGACTTCTATTCATCGGATGCGTACACCGACACGCTGCTTCGGTATCTCCGCGAACGCCCCCAGGACACTGAACACCAACCCTTCTTCGCCTACCTGCCCTTCCAGGCGCCGCACTGGCCGCTGCACGCGCCGCAGGAGACCATCGCCACCTACCACGGCCGCTACGACGCCGGACCGGACGCACTGCGCGAGGAACGGCTGGCGGCGCTCACCCGGCTGGGCTTGTGCCCACCCGACGTCGAGCCGCACCCGGTGGTCGCCGACGGCGCCCCCGAATGGGCGGACATGACCGACGAGGAGCGCGCCGTTTCCGCCCGCAAGATGGAGGTCTACGCCGCCATGGTGGACAGGATGGACTGGAACATCGGGCGGGTGATCGACTACCTCGGCAGCACCGGCGAGCTCGACAACACGGTCGTCGTCTTTCTTTCGGACAACGGGGCGGAGGGGACGATCGTCGAGGCCATGCCGTTGCGCGGCCCCGAAATCGAAGCATTCGTCGCAGAGCATTGTGACAACGGCGTGGACAGCCTTGGCGGCCCCACCTCCTACGCCTGGTACGGCCCGCGCTGGGCGCAGGCCGCCACCGCGCCGTCGCGGCTGCACAAGGCCTTCACCACCGAGGGCGGAATCCGGGTGGTGGGCTTTGTCACCTGGCCGGGCTTTGCCCGGCAGGGGGAGATCGGCACCGCGTTCACCACCGTTATGGACATCGCCCCAACCGTGCTGGAGCTCGCCGGTGCCGCGCACCCCGCTACCGAGTATCGGGGCAAGGAGGTGGAGCCGATGCGCGGCCGATCGATGGTGCCCTACCTGTCCGGCGAGGCGGACGTGGTGCATGATGCCGACACTGGCACCGGGTGGGAGTTGTTCGGGCGCCGCGCAATTCGCCAGGGCGACTGGAAGGCGCTTCATCTGCCCGCGCCCTACGGCCCAGGCACCTGGCAGCTCTATGACCTCTCGCGCGATCCCGGCGAGGTCCACGACCTGGCCGCCGCCCGGCCCGACAAACTGGCCGACTTGCTCGAGCTGTGGGACCGCTACGTCGAAGAGAACGGCGTGATCCTCGGACCCGTGTCGCTCTTCGATATTGACCTTGAGGCGTACTGACCGAGACACACCCCTTTGCCCCGGCTGCGGACACCGAGGGGCATGTGACGTGAAAGGTCGGCCTGGGTGGCTACCTGCCCTGGAGCTTTGAGCGCCAGGGCTATTCGGAGGTAGCCGGACCTCATCGGAGCAAGGATCAGATCCAGGCGGCAGCCCTGATGCGGGCGCGGCTACGCCTGTCCCAAACTCGGCCGGTAATCAGCCGCCTCCGCCTCCGCAGCAAGCAATGCACCCAGTTCGCCCTCCTGCTGGGCAACAAACACACCGACCACTTGCCGGCATACCTCCGGCACGCTCACCCCACGCATATCTGCAATACGTTTCAGCCCGAGCAGCATTGACGTCGAGACGTGAAACTGCACAGCGAACTGACCGCATGAACCGTCCTCAGGCGGCAACCCCGGCCCCACCACCACGGGTTCGTCCACCTCGTACTCGCTCACCTGAGCACCCCGAGCTTGCTCAACAGCCCCACCACCAGCGCCGGCGGCCGGGGCTCGGAACTCCTCATGACTGAACAAACCCATTCCGCCCACGCTAGACCTCCCAGGATTCCCAGGCGAGATCGAGACGCCTTGTCTGCACCGGCAACACGGACAACGCGACGCTCACCGAAGGACGTGAAGCCGCCCGCAGCGAGCATGCTGACGTGGTGGTCAGGTCCGCAGACCGGTGAGCAGCATCTCGAGGTAACGCCGGGCGGCCGGGGGCCGGGGTGTGCCACGGCCGCATAGGCGATCCCGCACATCAGCGGGATCAGATCGCCGTCGGTGAGGTCGGTACGGACGGCGCCGGCTCGTCTGGCGACGTCGTTGAGCTGCAACGGCACACCACACCGCCACGCTCAGTGAGATGTCGGGTGCTGTCGATCCGCGGTCGGCGCGGCCGTCACGTGAGTCAGGAGTCGAAGCCCAGCCCCACGGCATCCAGGGTTGCGCAGCAGCACATTGCGCCTTCCGAAATTGTGGTCGGCGTGGTCGGGCGACCATCGCACCGCGTTGACGCTCAGCGACGCCAGCGGCTCAGCTGGGAACGGCAGCGGCTTGCGCCGCACGATCTTCAGTGCCGTGCGGGCAGTAGATGCGCCGCTGAGATGGTCGAGCATGAATTCGGCGGCAAAGCGGGTGGAGCCGACTCCCAGGCCGGTGAAACCCGCGGCGTAGGCGATGCGGCTGTTATGCGCCATGCTGTGGAACGCCGAGAACTTCCTCCGCCCGTGACCGCGCCGTTGGTCCGTCATGACTGACTCGGCATATCGGGTAGAACCGATGTGCACTACGTTGGCGATTAGCCAGGGTCTGAACAACGTTTCCAGATGAACGCATTTCTGCTCGCCACGGACGGCGCAACTGGAACCGGCACCGACGAGATCAGCAGGTTCTGGGGCCCAGGTGCGGAACCTCAGCGTTGGCCGGCATGCTGTGGTTCCCTCCAACTGCGATTCCTTCGGCCGACTGTCGCTCGCCAAATGAGGGGCTTGGGATCAACCCCTGGTCTAGGACCGCAAGATGTCGGCGAGGGATGCGGTCTTGACGAAAGCCCTTGCGGCCATGGCGAGGTCGTCGTCTGCGGTGACCAGCGCGTCGGCCTGCAGTTGAGTGAGTGCGATGTACTGGGCCTGGTGGACGTTGGGCCAGTTCAGTTTGGTGGCTAGCTGCCATGCGCTGTCCTCTAGGGATCGGTCGCCGAGGAACCGGATGCGCAGCCCGCGGACATCGTGGAGGATTTTTCGGCCCGCCCGTTCGTCGATATCGCCGCGGCGCGTCGAGTCGTACACCAGGGCGAGGACTTGAGAGCGCAGCAGCGTGGGAGCGGTCAGGCTGTGCTCCGGTGGGATGGTCGCACCGTGAGTGGCGAGGTCGATGGCCACCCGTGCATCGATGACGAACGTGGTCATGGCCCTACCTTCGCATGGACCACTGACGCCCTGCCAGCCGATGTGCAGCCCTACCCGCACGCCGTCGCCGATGCCTTCGGAGCGGCGCAGCGCCACTTTCAGTGGCACCAGATACCGTCACTTTCTCCGGTGCTTTTGCGCGCCACTCGCGCCGTAGGACCCCCTTCTGACTACCTCGCCTGCGCCGCGCGAAAAAGAAATATAGCACCGCTATAGCGCTGGAACTATAGCGATGCTATATTTCGAATCGTGGATACGAAATCGCTGCTGGTGGCCGCGGCGTTGCAGGTTCTGGAACACCAGGGGGAGGCAGGTTTCTCGACGCGTTCGGTGTGCGCGATCGCAGACGTCACCGCCCCGACCCTGTATCACCATTTCGGCAGTGCGGACGGCCTTCTCAGCGCCGCGATCACCGAGGCGTTCGCGCAGTTCCTCACGAGCAAGAAGGCAGAAGCCCTCTCCGCTGATCCGGTAATGGCGCTACGGCAGGGTTGGGACAACTACGTGCGCTTTGCCGCCGAACGACCACGGCTATACGCCGCGATGGTGGTCCGTGTCTTGCAAGGGGCCACCATTCCCGCCGCCGATGCAGGACGCGCGCTTCTCGTGGAGCGCATCGCGGCCATTGACGCTGACGGTCACCTCGCCATGGACGTCGAAGCGGCAGCGGACCTCATCTGGTCCTCGGCGCACGCCGCGTCGACTCTCTACGTGATGGCGCGGGAGCGGCAGCCAGATCCGATCGTCGTCACGACCCTGCGCGAACGCGCAGTGCAATCCATCTGTACTCCCGACGAAAGTGAGAAACCAGCATGAAGATTGCCGCAACCGGCGGCTCCGGATTCCTCGGTGCCCACCTGATCCCACGGCTCGTCCAGGACGGACACACCGTATTCGCCCTCGCGCGCTCGGCGTCGTCGGCTGACGTGGTGCGCGCCTTGGGCGCGACACCAGTGCCAGGAGACCTCGACAAACCCGACGAACTATCGCTGCCCGCGGTCGACGCGGTTGTTCATGCCGCAGCGCTGTTCCGCTTCGCCGGGCCGCGCGCCCCGTACTTCAGCGCGAATGTCACTGGCACTGAGGCTGTTTTGAATGCAGCCCGGCTTGCCGGGGCTGCCACGTTCGTCTACATCAGTGCCGCCGCGGTAACCATGGACGATCGAGGCACGCCGGCCAGCAATATCGATGAATCAGCGCCCACCTACCCGCGTAGCTTCTCGGGCTACATCGCCAGCAAGTCGCAGGGTGAGGCGGCTGTGTTGGCCGCCAACGGCCCCGGCTTCCGCACGATCGCCCTTCGCCCGCCCGCCCTCTGGGGTCCCGGGGGGCCGTTCAGCAAGCAGCTTCCGCACGCCATCGAGTCCGGTCAATTCGCATTCATCGGCAGCGGCGAATACCCGGTGTCCACCATCCATGTCGACAATGTCGTCGAGGCGGTGCAGTGCGCGCTGGAGCGTGGCACCGGCGGGCGCCCCTATTTCATCAACGACCGCGACCTGGTCACCTTCCGCGAATTCATCGCTGGGCTCGCCAAACTGGAAGGTCACTCGATCGATGGCTTGCGCTCCGTGCCTTACCGTGTCGCGTTCACCTTCGGACGACTCATGGAAACCTTCGCGGCGCTGCGCACCGACAAGGGCGACCCGCCGCTGACCCGCACGATGGTGCGGTTGATTGGGCGGGAATTCACCACCAACGACGACGCCGCTCGTCGCGACTTGGGCTACGTCGGCACGATGACGCGCGCCGAGGGACTCGCACGAATGGCGCAACGTCTGGCGCAATCTGCCCCGCGCCCAGGTGTTCGACCTTTGGCGTGAGCGCACGCCGCAGACATTCGCTCATCCGAAATAGCAAGCGCCACAGAGCGGTCGCTCAACACCTGGTCGACTGCGCCACTTGGCGCGGGTGCAGGAAATGAAGCGCTTCGTGAATGGCGCTGCGGCACCCAACAGTGGACCGGGACCCACCAACCCCAGTCGCATAGCGGCTGGACCACCAAAAGACGATCGCGAAGTTATTCAAGACGGGACGGTGTTGTTCGGGACCGCCCGCGCTCATTAGCTTTTAGCCATGACATCAGTACTCATCACCGGCTGCTCTTCCGGCTACGGCCTTGCTACTGCACGAAAGTTCCTCGACGAGGGGTGGAACGTCGTCGCCACCATGCGGACACCACGTCAGGACGTGCTGCCGAGTTCGGATCGGCTGAAGATAGTTGCGCTCGACGTCACCAGCCGGGACAGCATCGCAAACGCGGTCCAGACCGCCGGGCCGATCGACGTGCTGGTCAACAACGCAGGCATCGGCGGTATCGGCGTGTTCGAGGCGACCCCGATGGACACCACACGAGAGTTGTTCGACACGAACACCTTCGGAGCCATGGCTGTAACCCAGGCCGTCGTCCCGCAGATGCGGTCACGCCGTTCCGGCGTCATCGTCAACGTCACCTCAAGCACTACGCTCGCCGCGATGCCACTCGCCGCGGTATACACAGCCAGCAAGTCCGCAATCGAGGGGTTCTCCGGGTCACTGGCCCTGGAGCTGGGCTTCTTCGGGGTGCGGGTCAAGCTCGTCGAACCGGGTTACGGACCGTCGACGGCGTTCACCAGCAACGGCTCCGGCCGCATGAGCCAAACCCCCGAGGACTACGTTCCGTTCGTGGCACCCATCATGGAAGCGTTTGGTCAGCCCGGCGAGGTGACCACCCCCGGCGACGTCGCGGACGTGGTGTTCAAGGCCGCCAACGACACATCGGACCAGCTGAGGTTTCCCGCGGGACCCGATGCCGTGGCGCTGGCCCAGTCGACCTGACCTGACTCGTCCGGATAGGCATGTCGGCAGTGGAACGGAGTCCACGCTAGCGTCTGCGGCATGGGCGACACGGAACCGATGGAGGAGCTGATGTCGCTGCTGCGTCCCGAGGCGGTCCTGGCCAAGATCATCACAGGTGGTGGCCAGTGGGGCGTCCAAAAGCCTCGTTACGGTGACCCCGCGTTCTGTCTGATGCTCGACGGGTCGTGCCTGCTGGAGCCCGAGGGCCTCGACGAGATCGAACTTCGCCGCGGTGACTTCCTGCTCTTCCCGCAGACACCGGAGTTCACCATGCGCAGCCGCCCGGACGCCACCCCGATCTTCACACCGCTCGACCACTCGGGGGAGACCTATCATGGCGACACATCTGAGCCGATCACGATGCGCATGCTCGGCGGGTACTTCCGCTTCGATCCGGCCAGCGCGGCCCTACTGGTCGCATTACTTCCACCGGTCATCCTCGTAAGGGCCGGGCAACCGGGCGCAGCCAGGTTGACCCGGCTGGTCGAACTGATCGCCGAGGAAGCCGATACCGACGGACCCAGTCGCGACGTGATCCTGAAACGCCTCGTCGAGGTGCTGGTCATCGAAGCCACACGGGTTCCCGCGGCGCCGGAGCTTGGTAGCCGCGGCAAGGGATTGATTGCGGGTCTGGCGGACCCGGTGCTTGCCCCAGCGCTGCGTGCAATGCACGCCGACGTCGCACGGGGCTGGACCGTCGAACACCTCGCCGGCGTGGCCGCGGTCTCGCGCGCAGTCTTCGCTCAAAAATTCACCAGGACAGTGGGATTGACACCCATGCAGTACCTCCTGGAATGGCGAGTGGCGTTGGCCAAAGACCTGCTGAGGACCGAGCGCCCAGCCGTGGCGCACGTGGCTCAGGTGGTGGGCTACCAGTCTGCGACCGCGTTCACCACTGCGTTCGCACGGGTGGCGGGATGTTCGCCCTCTGAGTACGCCCGCCTAGCCGCAGCAGAGACGACGGGGCGGGACAGCACCGCACGGTGAGCCTCCCAAGACACCGGCACCGCCGGTTATGGGTATCACCTGCCGGCGAGGCCTTCGAGATTGTCCAGTACCTGCAAAGCGGTGAGTCCGTTCATCAAAACCGGTGAGCCAGCAGCGAAATCGTGACCACGGGGGAGCCGGGTGACCGACTCAGCGGTGACGGTAACTTTCTCGGCACTGGCGGGGAGAACAGATCGGTTCTCATCTCGGTCCTCGCGTGCCCATCGGTGGCGAAGATCGGTGGTGCATGTGGCGTGATACGGCTCAAGAGGCGAGCAGTAGCGCGGTGGTGATGAGCATGACCGCCGCGGTGCCGCCGTGCACCCCGTAGGCGATGGACTTCGCTCCGCCGCTGCGCAGCACGATGGCGGCATCGACGATGGGGATGAGGGTCGCGGCCAGCATGACCCAGCCGACGAGATGGGTTGCGTGGCTGAGCATCAGGATGATGACGAATAATCCGGTGGTGATGTCGCGGATGCCTTTGACGCTCAGGTAGGCACGGACGCCGGGTCGGTCGAGATCGGGTAGCACGCCGTAGCCTGCGGCGGCGGTGCGGGGCGCGATGAGGAAGCGTGCGCCGATGAAAATGATGGCAGCGGCGAGGATACCGGCGAGGATGTATCCGACGGTGGTGATGAACATGTTCATGCTCCTGGGGTTCGGTTAGTGGATGGGGGAGAAGGCTGTGGGGTCGAGCAGTGTGGTCTGGACCTCGAGGATGTCGGTGATGTCGAAGCCGGCCATGTCGGCGGCGAATTCCGGACTGGCCATGACGCGGCGGGTGATCTCGTCGGGATCCGCGGCCGGTTGGTAGCCGATCAAGGCCACCAGGCGGTTCGCGTTGTCGGTGTGTTCGGTCCACACCCCGTAGGTGGTGACGCCGAACACGGCGAAGGTGGCCAGGTGCCGGGCCCAGTGCACGTCTGCGTAGCGCCGAAGAGCCTCTGGAGACCGCAGGCGGTAGATCCTCAGCTGAAACATGGCGAAGGGCTCCTTCGCGGCGACGAGGGGATAGGTGGTGCCTGTGACGGGGTGGTGATCAGGCGAGTAGGACCACGCAGGAGGCGGCGACGGCTATACCCTGCAGGGCTGCACGCGCGTCGATCAACGAGTCCCATTTCACCTGCAGCGCACGCCCGTTGGGTAACACCTCGCCGGTTTCGGCGGCCGCCGTCAGCTGCCGGTTGAGGGGTGCGCTGAGCCGGGTGTAGAGCAGTAGCCACATCAGCAACGCCGCCAGCACTGTGACCAGCGCAGCGGCATGAATCAGCAGGTCCACATCCACTTCTCACTCCTTTGCGGAAAAGTGCTAGCAATGCTAACCCTTCGCTCAACCGTAGCATTAGCGCTGCTATTCCCGCTAGCGGTGATAGCATTTGGCGTGGCCACAAAGGACCGCCGTGAGCGCGAGCAGTCCGCTCGGCGCCAACTCATCGTCAGTACGGCGCGCACACTGGCCGAGGCCGAGGGCTGGGATGCGGTGACCACCCGCCGGCTGGCCGCCGAAATCGAATACAGTCAGCCTGTGCTCTACAAGCACTTTGCCGGCATGGAGCAGATCGCCGACGCTGTGGCCCTCGACGGTTTTGCCGAACTCTCCGAGGTCCTCGCCGCCGCCGCGGACGCTGAAGTCGCTGCCGAGGCTGTCCTGGTCCGGATCGCGTACGCCTACCTGGGTTTCGCTCGCGACAACCCCGCGCTCTACGAGGCGATGTTCACTCGCGCGACGGCCCTGCACTTTGGCGCCGACGACACGCCACCGCAACTGACGGCGGCGTTCGCGACGCTGCATCGGGCGGTCGGTCGCGTCGCCGACGGGCAGGACGTCGACACCCTCACCGAAGTCTTCTGGGCGTGCCTGCATGGCACGGTCACCCTCGGCGTCACCGGTCGACTGCGTGACGACCACGTCGCCGAACGCGTGCAACTTCTGGCCGAACGGTTCACCGGGGCGCGGCAACCGGCGCGCGATGTCGCCAGGGAATGACGCCGTAAGACACTTTGAAGTCGAAGCACTACATTGAACGGTATGGCTGACGCGAGGCGTTGAGTAGGGAGCAGGTGCGTAAATAGAGCCCCACCAGGTCGACCAATGTTGCTGAGCCGAAGTACTTTTCGGCCTCCGAGTAGAGGTCGTCGTCGACCTTGTACTCGCGAGTGAGCTGGCTTGCGAACCTGTGCGCCAGCAGTTGGTCGGCAGTCCAGGTGTCACCGTCGCCGGGTACCATCTGCACTACCTCGACCGTGACCACACGCGCGGCGGGCACGTGCTGGACTTCATGATGACCCGCGCCCGCGTCGAGATCAGCATGCGGTCGGATCTGCACCTGAGCCTGCCCACCACACCCCAATTCCTGCATGCGCATCTCGACCGCGGTGGTGTCGATGCCGACCTCATCCGGGTGGAAGGCGGTTGAATGGTCAAGCCTGCTTCGATCGCGGTAGCGGGTCGCGACAAGCATCGTCACGGGCGAAGGTGTACGCACGGAACCAGCGGCCAGCGCCCGCCGACCACCCTGAGTTGCTCGAAGCCCATGCACGACGATGGGCGATCGACGGCGTCAGTAGCGCGACCGGATCCGCATAGGGGGACCTCGCCGTATCGACGAGCACCTCGGCCGCAGACGTTCACTCCAACGGTTGGGGCGTGAAGGTGACGTCGACACCGCCCACGGTCATCGTCACCTGACCTTCCATCACCATCACCTGCGCCGAGACCCGCCGATCGACAGTCTGGGCCAGTTGCTGCACCGGGGCGTGCGGTATCTGTAGGACCGAGAGGTTCGGCAGCCCCGCCACTTTGGGCCCCACGGTGCGCCACCAGGTGGCCACGCCGGCGGCGAACGGGAACAGCAGCACTTGGTCGGCCCGGCTGGTGGCCTTGCTCAAGGCGCGTTCGTCGGGCTGGCCGACGTTGATCCACTCCAGGATGCGGCCCGTGTAGTCCGCGAGCCGCAAGTCGGGTACGCCGGGGGTGGACAGGCCCGCCCCGAATGCCAACTCGCCGTCGACGTCGCTGAGCCGGTGTGCGCGCAGCCCAAACGCCAACAACCGCACGACCATCCGCTCATCGGTCTCACTGGGATGGCGGGCCACGGTCAGTGTGTGATCGGCGTAGTAACCGTGATCGACATCGGAGACGCCAAGTTCGACTTTGAACACTGTTGCAGAAAGGGCCACGTCATAGTGTCCACCCTGGTGGTGTTCCCCGAGTAGTCGGGTCACTTCGCGTGGTCGGGCCGCCGCGCTGGTATCGGGGGTGGTGGTTTGGGTAAGTGTCGTCCCGAGGGGGGTGAACTGTGTGGGTTGGGCGCGGCCGTGCTGATCGTCGGCTACCACGTGGCTGCGAATTCCCTGGGTATTGAACCGAACTGGGGCCCAGTGACGTGTCCAGAGTCAACTACTCTTGGAGGTGCACATGTCGATTCCCGACGTCGGCCTTGGCCATTCGTTCGCACACCGCGTCATCGCCCAGGTGGCCGTCTCGTCGCTGGGCCTGCGGTTTGTCCGGGACCTCGGCGCCCGCATCGACCCGACGCTGATGCGGCTCACCGGCGGGAGGGTCTCGTGCGTATGGCCCTTTCCCGCCGTACTTGTGAGCCACGTCGGCGCCAGAACGGGCATCAGTCGGACCAATGCGGTGGTGTACTTCACCGACCAAGGCCGAGTCGTGTTGATCCCCTCCAATTTTGGCTCGGCCCGAAATCCCGCCTGGTATCACAACGTCAAGGCGAACCCGATCGTCGAACTGTATGGCCGGGGGATCAGAGGACAGTTCGTCGCTGAGGAGGTTTACGGCGAAGAGCGCGATCGCCTTTTTGCTCGTGCCAAAGGCGCACCGGGTCCCTATGCCAAGTATGAGGAGGTCGCGGGCGCCAAGGCCAGGTCCATTCCCGTCATGACGTTCATCCCGAGATCGTCTTCGCGGGCCGCCATTGCGGAGGGCCAATGACTGACATCCTGAAGCTGGACTCGGTCACTATGATCGCCAAGGGCGTTTTGGCTTTGTTGCGCGATCCTGTCCAGCTCAGTCTGCTGCGTGGCGACCGGCGTTGATGCCGAGCGCAATCGAACAACTCCCACCTCGCATTCGGGCACGGAATTCATCACTGTGCTACCGCGACCGACGGACGCGTGGTGGAACCCGCGCAGCGGGACGCCACCGGTAATGTGACGGCTGATGCTGGAAAGTCGCCAAGCGTGACAACGCCTCCGACGCGCCCCGCGGAGATATCGCACGGTGCAGGCTGGCTTGCCCACGGCTTCCACATCGACGTTCATTCGCACCGCGATGGCCAACTGGTGTATCCGGCCTCCGGTGTCTTGGCCACCACGACCGAGCGGGGCACCTGGGTCGCGCCGGCCAACCGGGTGACGTGGACGCCGCCGGGATTCGAGCACTCGCATCGCTTCTACGGCCGCACCGATGTCCGGTTGGTCGTCATTCCGGAGCCGCTGTGCGGCGCTCTCGTGGCACACCCCGGCGTGTTCGCGGTGAATCCCCTCCTGCGCGAGGCCCTCCTCACGCTGACCGAACGGCAAGACGCGAGCTCCGGTGCCTACCAACGGCTGCGCGCGGTGGTGATCGACGAGCTCGTCGAGGCCCCCGATCAGTCCCTGCACCTGCCCGAACCGCGCGACGACCGGCTGCGCGTCGTTACTGAGCTGCTGCGCGCCGACCCCGCCCGGAGCGAGACTCTGACCGAGCTGGGACGGACCGCGGGTGCGAGCGGGCGCACCCTGAGCCGACTGTTCCGTGACGAGTTCGGGATGAGTTTTCACCGCTGGCGCACGATCTTGCGCATCCACCACGCCTTGATCGAGCTCACCAACGGTCGGTCCGTCACCGACACCGCGATCGCCTGTGGGTGGTCCAACCCGACGAGTTTCATCGAGGCGTTCACCGCCGTCGTCGGTCAAACCCCGGGTCGCTATCAAGCCGGTCTTCGCGGCGGTCAGTAGCTGCGCTCTCGACTCGGGTAGTCCCGAGTTGGCGACTTTTCGATATCACGTGTCCATTTGTCGGTTGGCAGCACAACCGGCGGAGCCGACAGTGGAAGGCACGCGGAACGCGTTGCAAGGACGAACCCGAAATAGGCGAGGATGCATGCACACGACGAAGAAGATCCTGATCTGCGGCAGTGGCGTCGCCGGTCCGACGTGCGCCTACTGGCTGCACAAGTACGGCTACGCCACCGTCATCGTCGAAAGAGCAAAAGCTCTGCGGGACGGTGGTCAGAACGTCGATATCAAGGGCGCGGGTCAACACGTCATCGAGATGATGGCGCTCTCCGACCAGATCGAAGCCAAGAACACTCAGGAACGCGGCCAGAAGTATCTCGATGCCGACGGCAAGGTGATCGCCGTTCTGCCCAAGGGTGCGCTGGGAACGCTGACGAACGACTTCGAGATCCTGCGGGGAGATTTCGCTCAGGTCCTCTTCGAATCCACAAAGGACCACTGTGAGTACAGCTTCGGGAGATTCGTCACCGCGCTGGAAGAGAAGGCCGGCTGCATAGCGGCCACCTTCGACAACGGCGAGACCGAGGATTTCGAGCTGGTCATCTGTGCGGAAGGGATGAATTCGTCGACCAGGGACAGGGTGATGGCCGCGCACACCAGCTTTCGCTACTTGGGCGCCTGTATGGCGTTCTTCAAGATTCCCCGACGCGAAGAAGATGACGGGTGGGCTCATTCGGTGAACGGCATCGGCGGCACATTCATCACCCTGCGGCCGGGCAACGAGGACGAAACCACGGTCCTCGTCACCTTTCTCAGGCGTGACCACGCCATCACCGAGGACACGCCCACGATGCGAAAGGCATTGCTACGCCGAGCCCTTGAGGGCCGGGGCGCGATCGCTGATCGCATCACTGCGGATTTGGAGGCGGTTGACGATTTCTACTTCGGGCCGATGAGCCAGGTGCAAGCGTCGGCGTGGTCACAGGGACGGTTCGTGCTGCTGGGTGATGCCGCCTTCTGCCCGACGCCGTTCACGGGCAAAGGTACGGCCCTGGCGCTGGTCGCGGCGTATGTCCTTGCCGGCGAGATCAACCGGACCGCAGATCACTCGCAGGCTTTCGCCGCCTACGAAAGGCTGGTGCGCCCCTACGTCGAGGCGGCGCAGAAGCAGCTGACTCCACGCCGCATCCGCCTGATGCACCCGAAAAGCCGGGCTGGGATCGGCCTGACGCACCTGGCGCAGCGACTCGTGGCGAGCCAGACGGTGCAGAGCCAATTCGGGCCGAGCGCCGCGAAGCGCGCGCATACGGCCGCAGATGATTTCGTGTTCGCCGACTACTGATGAGTGGGAGCGCTTCCCGAGCGCGAACCTCGTGCAACTGTTGGGCCGACGGCTCCGCCGCACGACCCGACACGCGGGTCAGAGGCTGACCGATCCGGTGCGTCCGTCCACGGTGATCTGGGCCCGGTCGACGATGGTCTTCGTGGCTCCGGTGATACCGCCGACGGCCGGTATGCCGTACTCGCGGGACAGGATCGCACCGTGGCTGAGCTTGCCGCCGGTTTCGACGACGAGCCCGGACAGCAGTGGGAAGACGCTGGTCCACCCGGGGTCAATGTTGGGGGCAACCAGGATGTCGCCGGCTTCGACCTTTCCCAGGTCGGCCAGGGTGTGCACCACCCGGGCCGGTCCGGTTGCCCGCCCGTGGCAGAACGCGGTCCCGCCGATCGCGCCGTCGGGCAGGTCCGGGTGCTGATCGGAGGGTTCGGTGTCGACCTCGGTTTCGATGTCGTCGTACAGGTAGGTCGCCGGCAGTCGGGCGGAATTGCGCGCGAACTCCGCGCGCCGCGCATTGAGGGTGTCGGCCAGCTCGGCAGGTGCCGCGCGGCCGTCGAGTATGGCGAAGAATTCCTCGCCGCGCAGCAGGAACACATCATCGGGGTCGTGCAGTACACCCTGGCGAACAAGACGTTTCGCCTGTTCGAGGACCAGGGATCTCAGGTGGGTGAGCAGGTAGTCGAGGTGGTAGCGCTGGTTCTCGCGGTAGCGCGTGTAGTCCTGGACCAATGCCATCAGGTGCATCAGCATCGGCTTGCGCAGCTGCGCCAGTGGACCGTTGCCGAGCCTGGCCAGTGCGTCGGCTTCCGCGGTATGCCGACGTTGTCGCGACGAAGTCGATTGCAGGCGGTCGGCGGCGGTGTCGGTGGCGCGAAGCTGCGCCCGAACGAGTTCGATTATCAGGTGCGGCTGCTCCCGCCAGCGGGGCCGCGCGATGTCGCGGCTGTCGGATCTATGTCCGTGTCGCAGCAGGAAGTCGTCATAGCCTTGCCAGAACCGCGCGTCCGCGGTGTGGCGGCGGACATGGTCGTAGGCCGCGCCGCTGCGCACCAGGGTGGTGAGCTCGGCATCGTCGAGCGCGGTGTGGGCGAGTCCGGTGATCTCGGTGTTGATGGTGGCGGTCTTGGTGTCGTCCAGTCCGCTGATGACGTTCTGGTAGAGCTCGCCCGAGGTGTCGGCGCACCAGCGTTGCAGCAGCTGTTGCAGAAGGCCGTGCAGAAAGCTGTTGTAGAGGGTCATGCCCCAGCGCACGGTCCGAAAGTGTTCCTCGCCGAGCGCGTTGACCTCGTCGTACTGGCGGCGCCACTGGTGCTCGCTGAGCGTGCCGTAGTCCTGGTCGAGTTTCGGGACGATATCTTTCTCGATTGTTGCGCAGTGCTTTTCGAGTGCAACAAGGTTGTTCTTGAGGCCGCTGCGCCGGCGATCGCGCCACGGGGCCAGGGCGAACCCGGCCAGCAGCCGCGGATCCCATGCGGCGGCCCGAACCCGGTCCAGCACCAGCGGTGGGAACCACTGGTCGGCGGCGTTGGACCGCATCGAGCGCGGCAGCATCCGCAGGCCTTCGACGAAGTACGCACCGCTGAAGTACGCGTAACCGTGGTGTAGGCGCACCGGCGCCATCCCGGCCATATCGCGGCGTCCCTGCAGGCCGGCCATCTCCTTCATGCTCATCTCGATGATCCAGGGCAGCATCAGATCTTCGGGCAGTGGCAGGGTGCAGTCGGACAGGTACTCGTCCCCGAAACGTCGTGACCACACATCGACGGGCTCTTCGCTCGGGAGGTTGGTGATCGGCCGATCCTGCAGGACGAACGGGCGTCCGTCCGCGATGGCCCACTCGAGGTCGCGGCGCGGGCCGATGCGCTCGGTGACGACCGTCGCAAGATCGTGCAGCGTGCGTAGTTCGGCTGTCGTCAAACAGAATTCGCGACGCCGCGCGTGATCGACATCGCGTTCGTGCACGCCGCGGTCCCACACCGCTTCCAGGGCCTTGGCGCCGAGTGCGCGGCTGCGGATGACACCGCTGGCGCGGTCGAGGACGAAGTTGTCCGGGTCTGTCCGGCCCGATACCACCGTTTCGCCCAGACCCCATGCGGCATCGATGACGATCTCGGCAGCGAACGGCCGCAACGGGTTTGCGGTCAAAAGCACTCCGGCGGTGTCCGGGCTGATCATTCGTTGCAGGATCAGTGCGATTCCGTCGGCATTCGTCTTTGCTAGGTTGTCCCGGTAGGTGTGGGCGCGGGTGTCGTCGAAGGATGCCCAGCAGGTGTGCACCGCTTCTCGCAGACCGTCCAGGGAATCGACACCAAGGACGGTCTCGTACACCCCGGCGAAGGAGGCGTCGGCCAGATCCTCGGCGACGGCCGAGCTACGTACCGCCCAGGGTGCTCCGCCGAACAGCGTCTCGACTTCATTCCACCAGCGCGCGAGGCCCTCGTCGAGGCAGGCGGTCCGGGTGACCGGGTCCAGTGAGATGTCCGCGGGGATGCACCACGCCTCCGGCACGGGTAGCCCTGCAGCCAGGAGCCGAACCAGGCCTGCTGCCTTGCCGCCGATGTTCTCGACGGCGATATCAGTATCGGGGGAGAGTGCAACGATCACCGGAACCTCGAAACGACAGCGTCTTTGACGACAGGGAGCAGGGCGGGCAGATTGGTGAGCAGCTCGCGCCGTCCTGCGTGCCAGGTGTGTTCGAGGACGCCCGCACCTGGCAGGTGCGAACCGTCCTGGAGGCGGGCCTCGAACCGGGCATGTGTTTCGCGCAGGAGCAGCCCACTCTTGAACAACGGGACCTGACTGATCCCGCGTGCGGTGACCTCGATCGAGGTCCCCTCGTCGTCGACGATCGTGATCTCGGCGTCCCGGGCACTGTGTGTCCCCGGGGAGACGTAGCGCAGGTCGAAGCCGGCCACTGCGCATGATCGGCCGGCGCGGCTGAGGAAACCGGATTGCGCGAGTTGGCCGTCGACGGTGGTCTGGGTGACGGTGAAGGCCAGGTCGGCGCCGAACTGCGCCGAGATCCAGTCCCAGCCGGCGATATTGCCCCAATCCCGCGGACCCCAGGATTTATCGCGGGTGCCGAAGCCACGGATCTGGTGTTCCCGGCCGCGGATCACCGACCGGCCGGACACCGTGCCGGGGTGCTCGAAATGCCGGTGCGCGATGACCTCGGTGCCGTTGTGGCCGAAGTCGAACGCTGGTGCCAGCGCTGTCCACGTCAGATCGATCTCGTCTCGTCCGTCCAGGGTGATCCGCCATCGCCGCAGGGGCTCGGTGCAGCGCAAGGTCAGGCGGCCGACGGTCAGGCCGTCGGCACTGCGGAAGGCCATCGGGTCACCATCGATCGGTTGGTCGACGGCACCGTAGACCAGTTCTCGTCGGCCCCCGCGCATGGTGATGACGACTGCGTCGGCCTGGCGCTGGGCGAACCGATAGCCCAGGCGGGCAAAGCCCAACGCCGCACCGGTGGTATCCACCCAATTGAAGTAGTAACTCTCCTGCCAGTGCGCTGCGGCGCCGGGCGGGTGCAGTTCTTCGTCTGCCGTTGCGATGACGTTGGCCATGGTGTCAGTCAAACGTGAGCGATAGCTCGTCTTCAATTCGTGTCTTGTGCCACACTTCGTGGATGTCCGTCGTACGCTCTGGCCCGCGCAAACTGCCCCGGCAGGAGCGCTCGCGCGCGATGGTGGACCGCATTCTCGAGGCTGCCGCTCGCGTCTTGATCGCGTATGGGTACGACGGCGCGTCTACCAATCGCATCGCCCGCGCCGCGGGTGTGAGCCCTGGTTCGCTCTATCAGTACTTCAGCGACAAGGACGCCATCACCTCGGCCGTCGTGGATCGGCTTGCCGAGGAGATCAGTGTGAACGTTTCGGCGGTCTTCCGAACCATGGCGGGGCGATCAGCCGAAGACGGCACCCGAGCGGCACTGACTACTTTGGTGGATGCGCTTGCCCCGCAGGCGGATCTGCTACGAATCGCTGTCGAACAGGTACCCCGATTCGGCGAGGCCGACAGGCTGGGCGTCCTGCTGGAACGGGCACGTGACCTCGTCTACCATCAACTGCTCGCCAACCAGGACCGGCTTCGACGCCACGACCTGGATACCACGACATGGTTCGTGGTGCACACCGCCACTCAGTTGACCATCCGTTACACCGTCGATCGGCCGCCGATTCCCGCGGACAGATTCGTCGACGAACTGAGCAGGCTACTGCTCGGGTATGTCTACCGCGACTGATCAGCGTCCGCCGGGCGCACCCCGTCAGCTCCTCGGCAGGTGCTCGAACGCGTTATGGCCCACGAACGCCGCAGCGGCCAGCAGCAGGACCGCGATGATCCAGCGCCCGTGAACCTTCATGAGCCGCTCGTAGCCGTCCTTGATGCGCGCGGACGCGCCTGGGCTGACCAGCTCGATCACCGCCGGCGCCAGCGCGGGGACCACCGCGATCACGGCGAACACCACAATGCCCAGGGTTCGTTCGGAGCGGTCGCTGATCTCCAGCAGTTGATGCCCGGCGGCGATGGCGATCGGGAAGACCTTCGGGTGCAGCCCGCAGACGGCGAACCCAGCCATCGCTGCCCGCGTGATCCGTTGGCGTACCGGCAGGTCGGCTTGCGGGTTCAGCTGGCGCGCCAGCGCCGGGAAGCGCTCGGTGACTCGGGTCCGCAGCCGGCTCGGCTGGTGGTCGGGTTCGGACACGTCGGCGATCGGCTTGTGCCGCACCGCGGCGACCGCCCGGTAGATACCGATCACCAGCAGGGCGACGGCGATCATGACACGGACCAGGAAGCCCGGCCACGAGTTGTGGTGCGCGGCGGACGCGCCCCCGGTCAGGTGGGCGATCACCACGCCGATGCCGGTGGCGAACGCGATACCGGCGATGGCGCCGACCGCGAAGGCGAATGACGCCTGCCTGGGCACCTTCTTGTCGCTGGCGACGATCAATCCCAACACCAGCGTCTCGGGGCTGAACAGGATGGCCAGCGCGAGTGTGGCCAGGACAGCGAGGTGTGTGCTCACGGCTCAGCCCAGCGCCACGGTGGTGGTGATCATGTCGACGTGCACGGTGGGAGGGTACGCCCGTCCGTGCTGGAATGCCGGTGCACTCACGCGCGGGCCGCGCGTCACCTGAGGCAGACGCTCACAACTCGTGATCGCGCAGGAACTCGCGAATGTCGTCGATCCAGACGGATGCCTCGGGAGGCGTGAAGATGTGCCCGGCCGTGGCGTACTCGATCAGCGTCGCGCCCGGTATCGCCTCGGCCAACTGACGTGTCGTCTGCGGCAGCACGATACGGTCCTGGCCGCCGACGAAAACCACTGTGGGTATGCCGATTTGGTGGCACGCTGCGACGGTGTCGACCGAGGCCGCCAACCGCGCCTGGTCCGCGCCGCCGGCGGGGTAGTTCTCCAGCGTCGCCGCGATGGCGGTATCGGCGGCTTGCCGGTCGAACTCGCCGAGCACCGCAGGGGACGACAGACTCACCAGATAACCGGCCAGCGCCCGGCGATCATCACGCGCCGCCAGCGCGGTCCACGTGTCGACGACGAGCCGGAGCTGTTGGTCGGGCTGGGCGAATCCGACGGTGAGCAGCAGTCCGGTCACCCGATCCGGGTGACGGACCGCGGCCGTCACCGCAACGGCCGTCCCCAGTGACAAGCCGAGAAGGGGGAACTTCTCGAACCCGGCGTCCACGGCCGCCCGCACCAACGAATCGGCGAGAACGTTCACGTCCAATGTATTTGGGGCCTCGGGTGTTGCGCCCGAGCCCGGATAGTTCAGGCCGACGAGCGTGCGGGTGTCCGACAAGGCCTCGATCACCTGCCCGAAGTTGGCGCCGACGCTGCCTCCCGCACCGTGGGCGAGCACGAGCGGCGCGCCGGTTCCGGTCGCGATGATGTCGGGGTCGGCGACGAGGTGTGGATGCGTCATAGAGTGGACGCTAAACCTTCACATGGACGTCAAGGTCAACTTCGTGAGACCACCATCACATAGGCAGGCACCATGCGGATCGGCGAGCTGGCACAACGCTGCGACGTATCGCCCCGGTCGCTGCGCTACTACGAGGAGCAGCACCTGCTGCAGTCCGATCGTCACTCGAACGGATACCGCGACTACCCCGAATCGGCCGTCGAATCGGTCAAACGGATCAGGGCCCTGATCGATGCGGGGTTCAGCGCCGACACCATCCGAAAAGTGCTGCCGTGCATGAACGGTGACGACCTGGATATGTGCCCGCAGGTGGCCGAGGTGATCCGTGCGACGTTGCGCGATATCGATGGCCAGTTGCGCGACCTGGACGCCAAGCGCAGCAAGGTCACCGCTCTGCTTTCGGGCCAAGGCCTACCGTCACCGGCCGCTCAGTCAGCGCGCAACGCGAAATAACTCGGAAAGTACTTACCCACCTGTTCGCGCGCGTCGAACTCTTCAAGGTATCCGTTGATACGCAGGCCTTCCGCTGACAGACCGCCGATGATCTGTTCGAGGCTGTGTCCGAATTCCAGTGGTGCGTCGGGTCCGAAGAGGGTGAGCCGTTCCTCCTCGGTCAGCGATGCCAGATCCGAGTACGGCACCCGGTGCCGCACCTCGAGCCGGCCGGCCAGCTGAGCGGCCCAGTCGAACACATAGCAGACCGGGTTGATGAAGGCCCCGATGAAGGCGCCCTCGCTGGTGAGGACGCGGCGCACATGCGCGAACACCGGGCGAATGTCAGCCACGAACTGCGACCCCATGCCGAGCACCACCATGTCGAATGCCGACGCCGGCAACATACGCATATCGTCCATGGAACCGATGACGGCGGTCACCGACAGACCGAACCTGGCGCAGGTGTCGAGGTCGTGTTGCAGTTGCTGGGTGGAGTTCTCCAAGGAAGTGACGACAGCGCCGCGCGCGGCGAGCAGCACCGCCTGTTGTCCACCCCCGCAGGCGATGCACAGCACCCGTCGGCCCGTGAGGTCACCGAACCACTCGACGGGCACCGGCCGAGATCCTGTCAACGACACCGGAAACCCGTGGCGCGCCGCGTCGCGGAACTCGTCGTCGGTCAGAGGCACGGTCGCCCAATGATGGTTGGCAACCTCGATATTCCAGGCTCGCGCATTCACCCGGGCGATGGCGTTCGAGTCGTACTCGTCAGAGCTCGGCAACTCGAAACTCCTTCCGGTTGCGCAGCAATGACCTATCCAGCCTAAGGCGCCCCGTCGTCGAGGGAGCCCGCGATTCTGAGGTTGATCCCCCAGTGCCCGGACGAGGCGAAAGTCCACCACGCGAAACGACTTCCAAGGCGTGTCCGACGAGGCCGACCTCGAAGCGATCCGCGCGCATCCCCGGCATGGCGCTGACGTGATCCTGGGAACAGTCCGCAGAAGACCAGGTCAATGTTTGCGATGATCGACGAGACGGTATGGCTTCTCTGGAGGGGAGGTCCGGATGAACGCAGCGCAGCCCTCGCTCGACGCGCCGGTCCTGCTGTACGACGGTGTGTGCGGCGTCTGCAACAGCGCGGTACGCACCATCCTGCGATTCGATCGCCGCGGCACCCTACGGTTCGCAGCCCTGGACAGTGACTTCGCCCGCGACGTGACGGCGCGCCATCCGGAACTGGTGGGCATCGATTCGGCGGTGTACATCCGCAACGTCGGCCGGCCCACCGAGGCGGTGGAGATCCGTTCGGCGGCGCTGCTGCGGGTCGCAGCGTATCTCGGCGGCTGGTGGCGACTGGCGCTGGCTGGACGCGTGATTCCGGCGCGGGTACGCGACAGGCTCTATGAACTTTTCGCCGCGCGACGCTACCTCGTCGGTGGCCGCTACGACACCTGTCCGATCCCGACGCCTGAGGTGCGAGGCCGTTTCCTCGATGCCGCGTACGGATGAATGAGCCGGCTCCTGAATCCGGCTGCGTCTCAGATCTTCCCGCCCGGGAACATCGTCTTGACGGCCTGCGTGATGGTCGCGCGGGCGGTGGCGGCGTCGTCGGGATCCAGGGAGCTGATCGCCATCACATAGCGGCGGTCGGGTCCGATGGCACCGGTGGACACGTGCAACTGGTTGGCGCCGTTCCAGCAGCAGAACCAGCCCTGTTTTACCGCGACCGGTTCGGCATAGAGCCCCTCGGGTATGCCGAACCGCTGCGGGTACCCGTCACTTCCCGTCGGCGTGGATTGCGCGAGGTCGCCGATGATGATGCCGGCCTGTTCGGGTGGCAGCCCGCCGCTGCCGTCCAACAGCATGGCGTAGTAGTGGACGAGATCGTTTGCGGTGCTTTGCGTGACGTCCCAGTGCTCGTTGTACGGCGCTGTCGTGCCCGGCAACCCGTATCGGGCTTTGATGCGTGCGATGACGGCGTTTTGCCCGCTACGGTCCCAGAACGTCTGGGCGGCGCCGTCGTCGGACGAGCGCAGCATGAGGTCGAGCAGCTGGCGGTCGGACGCCGATAGTGTCGTTTTACCCTGCGCCTCCTGCAACAGCAGGTCGTCGGCGATGAACAGTTTCACCACGGACGCGATCGGGAAGGGCCTGTTGGTCCCGTTGGAGACGGTCTGGCCGGTGGTGCGGTCCAGTACGACTGCCTCGATATCGGCCCCGGACTTCGCCGCGTCGGCGGTGGCTTGACGGACACGGGCGTCGAGTCCGGCCAGTGGCGCCGCCGGCTCGCCGGGCGGGGCTTGCGGAGCGAATGTCGCCGGCGGAGTGTTCTCCGCGGTGGCAGGCGCACCCTCGGCCTGCGCCTCGCAACCGCTCACGAGCAGTGCCACCCCGACGGTCGCCATGCTCGTCATCGCCCATTTCGGCAGCCGCCAGCGCATAAATGTCCTCCACCAGATCCTGAACCAGGGGTCAACGCTGCGCCCACCGTTCACCCCAGCTTAATCGGCGGGCCGAGCGGCAGAAGGGTGAGCGATGGCTTCTGTTGGCTCAGCCCTCACGGATGCAGGTTCCACTGGCCCACATCCTGGGCCAGGGCATCGCTGACATCGACTTCGAGCCCGCCGACCACCGGGCCTGGATTCGATGCGGTGCTCACCACGCGCTGGTAGAGCACGGCCGCGGGGTAGATCTGACCGCCCGACCATGACCGGGTTTGCCACGCCCAGACGTGGCCGGGCGAACGGGACCGTCCGATGACGCCGTCGGTGGTGGCCCACTGGCATGGCCTGATACCGCCGTAGATGCCGGTGCGCTGCACGCCGAGTACCGAATTGATTCCCCGAAACCATTGCAGTGCAACATTGTTCCAGGTATCGCGGTCGATATCGTCGTCCACACTGAAGAAGATGGGTGCGCTCTGGCCGCCACCGGCGGCGGTGTGGAGCTGCCATGCGGTGCGGGCGTCGGCCACGCCGCCGGCGTAACCCCGGGTGAAGTCCGACGGTGCGGTTCCGCCCGGCTTGCCGTATTGATAGTTGCTGACGATCGCCAGCCCGGCGGCGGCCAGCGACTGCGCGTAAGGCAGGGTGATCGGCTTGGCACCCATCGACGAGCCCGGGCGTGACGTCGAGACGTAATTGATCACCCCGGCGTGCCCCGCTGCCAGGATGTCGCGGGCCGGAATCTGACGCATGGCGAAGTCGATCAGCGTGGGTGCGGCGGCCGACGCCGTGGGCGCGCCGGCACGTGCCGCTGCCGCACCCAGTCCGGTCAAGGCCGTCGCAGCGGCCGCGTAGCGCAGCGCGTCACGGCGGGACACCGGGCTGACGCGCGGCTGGTTGGTCATCCACGACGAGTCGGACACCGCGCGATGTTAACAATGTGACTGCTGTTATCCGTGTTGCCTCGCGGGACGACGCGTATCTTTCGGCCTGGTGGCGTTTCGGAACCGAAAGGCAGGGGTAGGCAACCATCTCATCCGAACGCAATCCAGTGGGGAGTTCGCCATGCGCGCTGAGGAAGGCGACGAGTCGATCGCGGAGTTGGCTGATTTCGCCGGACAGGCCGAACAGGCGCTGGAGGAGAGCATTGCGCGGTTGGAGGGCAAGAGGGTGGCGATACTTGCCACCGACGGCGTCGAGCGTCGTGAGCTGGAAGAACCTCGGGAGGCGTTGCGCGGCGCCGGGGCCAGTACCGAACTCCTGTCACTGCACGGTGGTTCGATCGGTATGCGTAGCCATGACTTGGAGCCGGCAGGGGAGACTCCGGTCGAGCGTGTGGTGGCGGAGGTGACGCCCGCCGAATTCGATGCGTTGGTGATTCCTGGTGGCACGGTCAATGCCGACAAACTGCGCAGTGATGCCAAGGCGGTGACCTTCGTGCATGACTTCGTCGAATCGGGCAAGCCGGTCGCCGTCATCTGCCATGCCCCGTGGACGTTGATCGACGCGGGTGTGGCCAAGGGACGGACGTTGACCTCCTACCCGAGTCTTCGCATCGATCTGCAGAATGCGGGCGCTTCGGTCGTGGACCGCGAGGTCGTGGTCGACGGAAACCTGATCTCCAGTCGTTCGCCCGACGATCTCCCGGCGTTCTGCGCCGCCATCGTGGAGGCCCTGGCCCAGAAGTGACCGCCTACGCGGCGGCGGCCGCGGCTCGACCGCGATCGAACAGCCGATTCGGCCGGCTCTCACACAGCGCAAGCGCGCCCGTGGTCACGGACAACTGGGATAGATCTTCATCACCGTCGAGACGAACAGATCCGCGACGGCCGAATCACCTTGTGACACCTGCGTATAGTCCCGCTTCACCTCCGCCACGGATTGCCCGTGCTGCAGCCGTGCGCAGATGAGATGTGCATCGCGCGCCGTCATGGACGGGTTCGCGATGCTGAGCCCGTGGGAGCGCAAGCTGGTCACCAGCTGCTGGTCATATTCGGCGAGGGCACCGGGGGCGAGCCCACTGGACGATGACGGCGAGGCCGTGGTCGCCGGCTGGCTCGGAAGGGGTGAACCGGGGGTCTCGTCGGCCTGCAGGTGGAGCGCAGCGAGTGTCGCGCCGCCGACCACCACCAGCGCGCCGGTGGCAGCTGCGATGGCGATGACTCCTCGGCGCGTGCCCATGAGACGGCAGCGTAGCCGGTCTGCCTCGTCGCGGTCATTTCCTGTCCGGCAAGCGAAGGTGTCGGCCTCTACGGCGCAAGGACGAGTGAATCCGATTGGCATGAAAAGCGATTCGCCCGCATGCCACTTCGGCGGCGCCGATGTTCGACATATCGGCGTGCCGGAGAACGCCGCACCGCCGTCAGCCGCCGAATGCCCCGGACAACAGTCTGCGCAACCTCTCGACCGCCGCGGTGTCCTCGATCTCCGCGTCGGCAAACCCACCGTGCAGGCTGGCGCCGACCATCACCGCGTAGAGCATCTCCACCACGGCAGCCGTGTCGGTGTCGTCGGCCAGCTCACCCCGCTCGACAGCGTCGCCCACCGCCGCTGTCAAGAATTCCAGGGCATCTTCGCGCGGTGCGCAGTGGCGATTCTTCAAGTCGGGGTGGCGGTAGGAGTCCAGGACCACGGTGGCGAAGAACGTGGCTCGGCGCCGGTCGGAGACGATCATCGCCGTGAACGCGGTGAGTTGCTCGAGCAGTGTCGTTTCGCGTGCGGCGGCCGCGACCGCCGCAGCGATATCAGCACTCGCCCCGGCCAGTACTCCGTCATAGACGGCCCGCTTGGATGGGAAGTAGCAACGCAGCGCCGGGCGCGTGACGCTCGCTCGGCGTGCGATCTCGCCTGTCGTCGCGCCTTCGTATCCGACTTCACCGAAGACTTCGCGGGCAGCCGCGATTATTCGCTCTCGCGTCTCTGATCCGCGAACTCCGATCGGCCGTCCCATTGGTCTTTGCACCAGATGCCCCCAGTGGCGATCTTGGCACGATTGTCCGCGGGACGCATCAATTATTTGCCAAAACTACAGATCCGTGCACGGATTCGAGTCAGTGCGGGACAACGGGGGAGAACCTCTCCCACAGCATGGGATCATCGCCGGAATCGAAACGCTACTGGGGGCCCGATTCTGCCGGGAAGTCAGCAGAGACCGCGTTGTCCCTCTGCGCCGAGACCTCGATCAGGCGACTGGACAAACCCTGGGTGATCAGAGTCCACGCATCGGAGCCGAGCACCAGGCGCCGCGGCGGCGGGTCCGCATCAGCGGCCCGAATGATTGCTGCGGCGATGAGTTCCGGGCTGTCGGTCATCTCCTCAGTTGTGGGTGGTGGTTGATCGGCCGGCCCACCCCGGTAGGGCGCACTCGCCGGAATCCGCTCGGCGGCATCGAAGAAGGTGGTGCGTACGACTCCCGGTTCGATCAGCGTGGTGGCGATGCGCAACGGCTCAAACTCGTAGGCGAGGGCGTCGTAGAAGCCCTCGATACCCCACTTGGTGGCGTGATAGACCGAGTAAGACGGAAAGGTGACCAGCCCACCCATACTCGACATCTGCATCAACAGGCCTCCGCCCTGCGCACGAAGGTGCGGTATTGCCGCGCGGGCAAGCTGGATCGAGCCCGTGAGATTGGTGGCGATCAACGCTTCGACGTGATCGTCCCCGAGATCTTCCGCCGCTCCGGACACCCCGTATCCAGCGTTGGACACGATGACATCGATACGCCCCAGATCGCCGAACGCCTCACCGACAACGTGGCGGACGGCGTCGGAATCGGTGACGTCAAGCGCGCGCCGCCACAACCGATCCCCGAAGTGTGCCACCAGGTCGTCGAGCTGTTCGGGCCGCCGAAGCGTCGCGGCGACGGTATCGCCGCGTCTCAATACCTGAAGAAGCAGCTCGCGGCCCATCCCACGGGATGTACCGGTGATGAACCAGGTCTTGGTCATGACGATCCCTCCAGCGCGCCAAGCAGTCTCCACGGCAGGATCGGCAGCTCGCGGACCCGGATACCCACCGCGTCGTGGACCGCGGCGGCCACCGCCGCGTCCACACCCGTGGCGCCGAGCTCGCCGATGCCGCGCGCACCGATCAGGCTGGCCGCGTTGTCGTATTCGTCGACGAACGACACGTCGATGTCGGTCGGGATGTCGGCGTTGACCGGGACCGCCACGTTCGACAGGTTCTTGGCCAGCCAGCGCCCGTGGACCCGGTCCTGGTCGCTTGCCTCCAGCGTGGCCTTGCCCCAGCCCCAGATGATGCCGCCGATCATCTGCGCACGCGCGGTCACCGGGTTCAGGATGCGTCCCGCTGAGTACACGCCGACCGCACGCCGCAGCCGGAGCAGCCCGAAATCGCGGTCGACCCCCACTTCTACGAAGATCGCGCCCCAGGTGCGCAGCGCCGAGGGCGTGTGCTCGCCGTCGAGATTCATGACGCCGCCCGGAGTCGCAAACCGGCCCTCGCCGATCAGCTCGTCGATCCCTTCGATGCCGCGGTCGGCGAGTTGCTTGACCACCTCGCGGGCGGCGGCGGCCACCGCGCTGCCGGCGCTCATCGTGGTCGCCGAGCCGTAGGACGGCCCCGCGGCCGGCAACTGTGTGTCACCCCAGCGCATTTCGATGCGGTCGAGCGGAACGCCGAGCTCCTCGGCGGCGATCTGACTGAGAATCGTTGTTGCCCCGGTGCCGATATCGGGCACATTGGCCTCGACCACCACCGAACCGTCGCCGCGTAACCGGACCCGAGCCGCGCTCGGAAAGCGAAAGCTGCCCATGGTGGAGGTCGCCATGCCGTGCCCGATCAGCCACGGCCCGTCGGTGCGCGCCCGTTCGTGACGATCTCGCCATCCGTATCGGCGCGCGCCTTCTGCGTAGGCCTCCCGCAATCGGTTGCTCGACCAGGGGCGACCGTCGGTCGGCGACACCTCGGCGAAATTGGCCAACCGCACATCGAGCGGATCCACCCCGGTGGCTTCGGCCAGTTCGTTCATCGCGGACTCCAGCGCCCACTGGCCCGCACCTTCGAGCGGTGCCCGCATCGGCGTCGGCACATTGAGGTTCACCCGTTCGATGAGCTGCCGGGTACGGATCGCGTCCGACGCGTAGAGGTTCCGGCTCGACAGCGTCGCGGGTTCGACATGGGTATCGACCATTCCGGCGTTGTTCACCGCGATGTGTTGAATGCCGGTGAGCCGTCCTGACGCCTCGGCAGCCAACCGCATCGTCTGTTCCATCCATGGCTGGTAGCCGACATTGCTGAACTGGTCGGCTCGGCGCAGGTGCAGCTTGACGGGTCTGCCGGCGATCCGGGCGGCCGCCGCGGCGAAGATCTCGTGCGGCCAGACGTAGCTCTTGGAGCCGAAACCCCCGCCGATGTGGCGGGCGATGACGCGGACACGGCCCGGGTCGAGGTCGAGTGCGGCAGCGATCACCGGCGGCACCGTGGAACTGGCCTGCACGGTGTCCCACAGAGTCAGGTCGTCACCGTCCCACTGCGCGACGGTGCCCGAGGTCTCCATGGCGTGATGATGCCGGGGCGCCAGTAGGTACGTCTGCTCGATGCGGACGACGGCGTCCGCCCAGGCGGCGTCCATGTCACCCTTGGTGAATTCCCCGCCGAACTCGCCAGGGGCCGCCTCGCGGGCGCCCGCACCGAGCAGCACCGGATCCGCTGGCGCGCAGTCGACCGACACCAGGGTGCGCGCGGCCTCGGCAGCCTCGACGGACTCGGCGATGACGATCGCGACCGGCTGCCCCTCGTAGCGAATCACGTTGTCGGTGAACGGCATGACGGTCACCCCGGCGGGTTCCGACAGCAGAGGGAAGTCCGGCAGGTCCGAGGCGGTGAGCACGGTGACGACACCAGGCGAGGACACCGCGGCGCCGGTGTCCACCCCGCGTAGCAGTCCGGCCGCCACCGGCGCGCCCACCAGGACGGCATACAGCATCCCCTCGGGGTGGTGGTCGGCGGTGTATCGGGCTGCGCCGGTGACCTTCGCCGTGGCCTCCACGCGGGGAAACCTCGTGATGGGCAGCTTGGTGGACGTCATGGCGTACCGCCGGCGATCAGCAGCGCTCGCACCGCCGCGCGCGCGGCCAGCACGATCTTGAAGCCGTTGTTGGGCAGGGGTTTCGCGGCCGCCATGGCCCGGGTGAGCACGGGCATCAGCACGGCCCGGTCCAGGGTGAGTCCGACGAGTTGGGGCTCGATGTCGGTCAGTCGCCAGGGCTTCTGTGCGACGGAGCCCAGCGCCACCCGGGCCGCGCGGATGACGCCGGCCTCGCTACGGACCGTCGCGGCGGCCGACACGATGGCGTATTCGTACGAGGCGCGTTCGCGAACTTTGACATACGCCTGCCCTTCCTCTGGGCACAACGTCAGGCGGTAGCCGGTGATCAGTTCGGCCGGCTCCAGACGGTGCTCGCGCAGCGGATCGCCCTGGGCGGCCGCCTCTTCCTGCGTCAGATGGAACTCGGTCATCGCGATGCTGCGGGTTCCGGCCGGACCGGTCACATCGACCTGTGCGTCGAGCGCAGCCAGTGCGACGGCCGGGTCGGACGGTTGGACGGCCACGCACTGCTCGGTCCAGCCGAAGATGGCCTGTCGCTCGTGATGGCCCGTCAGTGCCGAACATCCGCTCCCTGGGACCCGTTTGTTACAGGCCCACGGCAACGGTGCCTCCGCGCGAAAGTAGGGACATCTGGTGCGCTGCAGCACGTTGCCGCCCAGGGTAGCGCGGTTGCGAATTTGCGCGGATGCGGCCTGACGGCAGGCCGACGCCAACGCCGCAGCGCCGTTGTCGACTGCTGGGTGTGCGGCCAGATCGTTGAGCGTCGTCAAGGCGCCGATGAACAGCTCGTCACCGCGGCGGGTGATGCCGTGCAACTCGTCGACGGCACCGATGTCGAGGACGTTGTCGTCCTCCGAGATGCCCAGCCGCAACCAATTCAAGAGTTCCGTACCACCGGCGATCACGGTGGCGTTGCCGTGATCGAGGGTGGCCACGGTGGCGGCGACGTCGGTCGCGCGGGCATAGCCGAAATCCCTCACCGGTCGCGGCCCGTCGCGGCTGCGGCCAGGACCGCCGCGGTGATCTGGGGATACGACGAGCAGCGACAGATGTTGCCGCTCATCCACTCGCGCACGGTGTGCTCGTCGCTCGCGTGCCCGTTGGCGATGCACGCGACCGCGGACAGGATCTGACCCGGCGTGCAGTATCCGCACTGGAAGGCATCGCATTCGGCGAACGCCCGCTGGACCGGGTGCAGGTCCTCGCCCGGAGCGGCCAGCCCTTCGACCGTCACCACGGAGTGGCCGTCGCACTGTACGGCCAGCGTGAGACAGCTGTTCATGTGATCGCCGTTGACCAGGACCGTGCACGTCCCGCACGCCCCCTCGTTGCAGCCTTTCTTGGCGCCGGTCAAGCCGAGTGACTCACGGAGCCAGTCGAGAAGGGTGGTCCGCGCCTGTACTTCGGCGGTGACGTCGTCGCCATTGACGTGGAGGCGTATCGCAAGCCGCTGCGCGAATGTCACGGTCGGGTCGAAGGTGTCCTCGGCTGGCATGCGCCTCAGTTCAGCAGAGCCCCCGCGGTCGCGGACCAGTGATTGTCACTGGTTCGCGAAGCCACCGAACGAGGCAGAGTTCACCGCGTACGAGCAGGACGAATGAGCACTGTACTGACGAGCGGAGTCATGGTGAGCGGGCGGCAGACGACCGGTTTCGTGGACGTGCATTCGCACAACTTTCCCGTGCTCAGCACCGCTGGGCGGGAGCAGGAGCACGCCTGGTTGGCGGCCAATCGCTTCCTCGGCCCGCCGGCGCCAGAATGGGTGGCCGAGAAAGCGCTGGCGTTCATGGACGCCCACGGGATAGCACTGCAGCTGTTGTCCATGCCGGTGGATTCTCCGCTCGAGCGGGTACGGGATATCAATGATCGAGGGGCGGCGCTGGCCGATATGCTGCCGGACCGGCTGGGCTTTCTCGCGACCATTCCCTGCGGGGATCCTCGGGGGGCGGTCGACGAGATCACCCGCGCCGCCGATGAACTCGGCGCCGACGGTTTCGTGATGTCCACCAATACCGGAGGAACCTATTTCGGCGATCCGATCTATGACCCGGTGTTCGCCGAACTGGATCGGCGCGGTGCGACCGTCTTTGTCCACCCGTCGGCTCCTGCGGGACTCGAGTCGACGGCATGTGGCCGACCCGGCCCCGTGCTGGAGTTCGTGTTCGATACCCCGCGCACCGTGGTGGATGCGGTGTTCTCGCGGGTCTTCCAGCGCTACCCGAACATGACGATGATCCTCGCCCACGGGGGTGGCGCGCTGCCGGCGGTGTGGGCCCGGGTTGCGGCATTGGGCCCGTTGCCCTGGGTACCGAATCCGCAGGGGGTTACCGCCGAGGATATCCTCTCGCAATTGGCCGGCCTCTATTACGACACGGCGAATGCCGCCCACTCGTTGGGGCCGCTGCTCGAGCTGACCACCGCCGACCACATCCTGTTCGGCACGGACTATCCGTTGTCACCGCCGTCGGTGCACGAGGACTATCTGGCCGATTTTCTGACCTCCGCCGCGCTCAGCGATGCCGAGTTCAACGCGATCACTGCGAACACGTTCAGGGTGTTCCCCTCGCTGGACAAGCGGCTGTCCGGATCGGCAATGGGAACGACGGTGGCGTAGCGGCGTATGCACACGATCGAGGTAAATGGTGTGCGCCGGCAGGTCGACACCGACGGCGATACCCCGCTGCTGTATGCGCTGCGAAATCACCTTGGACTCAAAGGGACTCGGTTCGGCTGTGGGCAGGGCCTGTGCGGGGCGTGCCTGGTACTCATCGACGGGCGCCCGGACTACTCGTGCAGTGTGCCGATGTGGGCGGTCGACGGCCGTACGATCACGACGATCGAGGGTCTGGGCACACCTGAGCGGCCCCATCCGGTTGCGCGTGCCTTCGTCGCGGCTCAGGCGGCACAGTGTGGCTATTGCATCTCCGGCATGGTGGTCGGTGCCGTCGGGCTGCTCACGGACAACGATCATCCGACCGAGGAGCAGGTGCGAGCCGGTCTGGACCGCAATTTGTGTCGTTGCGGCGCCCACAACCGGATCGTCCGCGCGGTGCTGGCCGCGGCCGAAGAGCTCCGGGGCGCAGCGCAGGCGATGGAATGACAACGCCGGACGTCCGCGAGCTGCCCACCTCGCTGCGGGCCAACCCGAGACTGGGGGCGTGGCTTCGAATCCTGCCGACTGGGGTGGTCGAAGTACGTTCGGGCAAGGTCGAACTCGGTCAGGGCGTACTGACCGCGCTGGCCCAGATCGTCGCTGAAGAACTCGATGTCGACGTAGCCCGTGTTCGGATGCTCGATGCCCAGACCGGGCTGTCTCCCGACGAGGGATACACCGCGGCCAGTATGTCGGTGCAGCACTCCGGTGCGGCACTACGCGTCGTGGGCGCCGAAGCCAGAGCGATCTACCTCGACGTGGCCGCGGAACGACTGGACGTGGCACGCGGTGCGCTCGATGTCGGCGACGGTACCATCACCGCTGTCGACGGCAGGTCCACCAGTTACTGGGAACTCGCCGACGACGCCCTGTTGGACCGTGACGCCACCGGCGCGTTCGAACCCAAGGAGCTCAGCTCCTATCGGGTGGTGGGTACGAGTGTCCCGCGCGTCGATCTACCAGAATTACTGTGCGGCACACCCAGGTTCGTGCACGACATGACTTTTGACGGGATGCTGTACGCACGCATGGTGCGGCCGCCGTCGCGGGGGGCCACCCTCAGCGAGGTCGATGCCACTTCGGTGACTGAGGTGGATGGAGTCGTCACCGTCGTCCGCGACGGCAACGTGCTCGGCGTCATCGCTGAACGCGAAGAAGTCGCGGTGCACGCCGCCGAGCTGCTGCAGGGGAACAGCACCTGGGTCGAGCGCCCCACCTTGCCGGATGAGGACCACCTCGCGGCGTTCCTGACCTCCGCGCCGGCCGAGTCGACGGTGCTCGCCGAGTTCGCAGCCACCGTCCCCCCGGACCCGGCACGACAAGTCGCCGCGTCGCATGAGGCCGTGTTCCACCGGCCGTACCTCGCCCACGCGGCGATGGGACCCTCGTGCGCCGTGGCCCGTTTCGAGGTGGGTGAGCAGCCGACTCTTGAGGTGTGGAGCCACAGCCAGGGTATCTACGTGCTGGGGCGAGAACTGGCCCGTGCCTTCGGTATCGACCAGCACCACATCACCGTGCACCACGTCAAAGGGCCTGGCTGCTACGGCCACAATGGTGCCGATGACGCGGCCATGGACGCGGTGATGATGGCGATGGCCGTGCCGGGCCGTCCGGTCCAGGTGGCGTGGTCGCGCGCCGATGAACTGACGTGGGCGCCTTTCGGTCCGGCATCGGTGGTGCGCGTGGCGGCCGACGTCGATGCACGCGGTGAGGTACTCGATTGGCGGCACGAGATCTGGGGAAGCAGTCACAACACCCGGCCGGGGTTCGTGTCGCCGATCGGGCTGCTCGCGGCCAGCCACCGCCCGGATGGCCAGGACATCGTCGCAGGACCCGAGGCCCCACTCCAGCTCGGCGGCGCGGCCGGCCGTAATTCCGTACCCGGCTATGCCTTCCCCGCCCACCGGGTGATCAACCATCAGATACTGGCGATGCCGCTGCGTACCTCGGCGATGCGCGCGTTGGGCGCGTTCGTCAATGTCTTCGCCATCGAATCGTTCATGGACGAGCTGGCCGAGGCCGCCGGACGGGACCCACTCGAGTACCGCCTGAGCCACTTGCAGGATTCGCGCGCCCGGTCAGTGATCGATTCGGCGGCACGGCGTTTCGGTTGGGACCAGTGGACGCCCGCGGAATCGTTCGGGCGTGGCATCGGCTACGCCCGGTACAAGAACAGCAGCGCATACTGTGCGGTGATCGCCGAGGTCGAAGCGGTCAGCGAGGTTCGGGTGCGCCGGCTCGTCATCGCCGTCGACGCCGGGTTGGTGATCAATCCCGACGGTGCTCGGAATCAGATCGAGGGCGGCGCGATCCAGGCGACCAGCTGGGCGTGCAAGGAACGAGTCCGCTTCGATGGGTTGACGATCACCAGCGTTGACTGGGAGAGCTACCCGATCCTGCGTTTCTCCGAAGTGCCGCACGTGGACGTCGAGTTGATGCCCAGCGACGGTAATCCCAGTCTCGGGGTCGGGGAGACGTCACAGGGGCCGACCGTCGCCGCCATCGCCAATGCCGTGTACGACGCGTTGGGCGTGCGGGTGCGGACGTTGCCACTGACCCAGGACCAGATCGTCGCCGCGATGCCGGACTGAATACGCAAACCAGGAGAGGCTGAGACCCGATGAAGGTTGTGGTGGTGGGAAGTGGTGCGCTCGGCGGCGCGGTCCAACAAGTACTGGCCGAGCATGGATACGAGGTGCTCACCGTCGGTCGCACCTCTGGGATGTTTCGCGCCGACCTCAGCGATAGGGCCAGCCTCGATGCCTTGTTCGCCAAGCTTGGGTCGGTCGACGCGGTGGCCAACGCGGCCGGTGACGTGTTTCCGGCGCCGCTGCCTCAGACCACCGACGACCATTGGACGAAATCCTTTGCCGCCAAGGGAATGGGTCAAATCAACCTCGTCCGCGCGGGCTTGCCCTTCATCGCCGACAACGGGTCATTCACGTTGGTGTCCGGGGTGCTTGGTGACGAAGTGGCCCCGGCCTGCACGGTCGGGGCAACGGTCAATCGGCTGGTGGAGGGCTTTGTTCAAGCCGCAGCCTCCGAGTTGCCCCGCGGTGTGCGAATCAACTGCGTCAGCCCGACCGTATTGACCGAATCTCCGGCCTACTACGATTTCTTTCCGGGGTTCACTCCGGTGCCGGCTCTGGAAGTCGCCCACGCCTACCTCCGCGCGATCGCCAACCCGATCACCGGACGAATTCTCAAATTACACAAGACCAACGCCTGAGTCGGCTTGGCAACGGTGGCCTCGCGACGTCCCGGCGTTCGCTGACGTCGACTCTGGGCCCGCGTCGTGCGACGATTCCCGCGTGGCACTGGTGGGCAGACACCGCGAGCAGCAGGCGCTCGCCGAGCTTCTGGCCGCCACGCGCCGGGGTCAAGGCGGCGTCGTCGTGTTGCGGGGTGAGGCGGGCATCGGCAAGACCGCGTTGCTGGCGAATCTGGTCGAGGGCGCGTCGGGTGTCCGTGTACTCCAGATCAGCGGCGCCGAGACGGAACTGGAGCTCGCGTACGCCGGCGTGCAGCAGTTGTGCACGCCGGTGATGGGACTGATCGGTCGGTTGCCCGGACCGCAGGCCGACGCTTTGCAGGTGGCTTTGGGGCGCAAAGCCGGGGTCGCACCCGACCGGCTCCTGGTCGGGCTCGCGGTGTTGACGCTGTTGGGTGAGGCCGGCGCCGCCGCCCCGGTGCTCTGCGTCATCGACGACGCCCAATGGGTGGATTCCGCATCGATGCAGGCGTTGGCCTTGGTCGCTCGGCGGATCTTGGCCGACCCGGTGGCCATGGTGTTCGCCACCCGCGACTCAGGTGCCGACCAGACCTTGGCCGGTCATCCCGAGCTGGTGCTTCGGGGTCTGGCCGACCACGAGGCCCGGCTCCTGCTGGCCAGCGTGGTGCCGGGTCGGATCAACGACCGGGTGCGCGAGACGGTGCTCAGCGAGGCCGCTGGGAACCCGCTCGCGCTGTTGGAACTGCACAAAGCCCTCACGCGGGACGACTTGGCCGGCGGCTACGGGCTTCCGAACGCTACGTCGACGCAGACGCAGATCGAGCGCACCTTCGTCCGGCAGATCGAAGGGCTGCCCGCCGACACGAGACTCCTACTGCTGGTGGCTGCTGCCGAGCCGGTGGGCCGACCGGAATGGCTCTGGGCGGCCGCCCACCGACTGGGCGTCGGCCGGGAGGCGGTCGCGGCGGCGGAGGCCGCCGGCCTGATCGTCGCGGAAGGCGGTGTTCGGTTTCGCCATCCGTTGATCCGCACAGCGAGCTATCGCAGTTCGTCGGCCTCCGCTCGACGTCGAGCACATGCTGCGTTGGCTTCGAGCATCGCCGGGTCGGCTGCCGACGACTACCGCGCCTGGCACCGGGCCCACGCCGCCGATGCACCGGACGCGCAGATCGCCGACGAACTGGAGCATTTGGCGCACCGGGCACGGGCACGCGGCGGAATCGCCGCGGCTGCGTCGTTCCTGGAGTTCGCCGCCGGCCTGACGCCGGATCCGCCCGGGCGGGCCAGGCGTGCGCTGGATGCCGCCATGGCCAAACTTGACGCGGGCATGCCTGATCCGGCGGCTCAGTTGGTCGCCACGGCGCAAGACACCACCGACGATGAACTCGTAGTCGCCCGTTGCGAATTGCTTCGCGCCAAGATGGCGTTCGCGGCGAGCCGCGGCGTCGATGCCCCACCACTCCTGCTGGCGGCGGCCAAGCGCATCGGGCTGCTTGATCCTCTGGAGTCGCGCAAGGCCTACCTCGGCGCCGTGATGGCTTCGATCCTCGTCGGCCGGATGTCGACCGAGCAGCACAATTCGGCGCCGGCCGTCGCCGCTGCCGCCCGTGGCGCACCACCGGCGCCACGCCCCCCGCGCGCCATCGACCTGCTCCTGGACGGCCTCGTCGTGCGCCTGACCCGTGGCTACCCACCTGCGGTGACCTTGCTGCACGACGGCATCAGTGAGTATCGGCGTGAGCTCGAGGCCGGGGCGATTGACGCCCGCTGGCACGACCTGACGTCTCGGGTCTGCCTGGATCTGTTCGACCAGGATTCCTACAACTTCCTCGTTGCACGTGAAGTCGAGGAGCTGCGCGCCGCCGGGGCGTT
The DNA here is from genome assembly GCF_011758805.1 of Mycolicibacterium fluoranthenivorans. Lineage (NCBI taxonomy): Bacteria > Bacillati > Actinomycetota > Actinomycetes > Mycobacteriales > Mycobacteriaceae > Mycobacterium > Mycolicibacterium fluoranthenivorans. The sequence continues at coordinate 258,568 of NZ_JAANOW010000001.1, forward strand.
GACCATGCTGCCGGTGGCCCTGGTGACCTACGCCGGAATCTGTGTCACGGCAGGAAAGTTCGAGCAGGCCGCCGCAGTCCTCGAGGAGTCCGCTGCCATCATCACCGCGACCGGCGCTCCGGTGCGGCCGTTGATCAACACCTACCTTGCCGCGTACCGCGGGCAGGAGCAGCTCTGCCGGGAGGGCGTAGACGCAACAATCAAGGAAGCGGAACGCCGCGGTGAAGGATATGACGTCTCGGTGGCGCTGTACGCGGAGGCCGTCCTGCACAGCGGGCTGGGCAATTACCGTGCGGCACTTGACGCAGCCTCATCCGGGGCGCGATTCGACGACCTGGGAATGTGCGGCTATCTGCTGGCAGAACTGATCGAGGCCGCGGCGCGGTGCAACGAAGACGACGCCGCGGCCGAAGCGCTGGAGCGGCTACTCGAACGAACGAACGCCAGCGGTACTCCCACGGCCCACGGGATAGGTGCTCGCTCAACGGCATTGACGTCAAGTGGGTCGGTCGCCGACGCGGCTTACCGCGAGGCTCTCGCGCATCTGGAGCGCAGTCCCGCCGAGGTCTATCTGGCGCGCACCCACCTGATCTACGGTGAATGGCTGCGCCGGGAGAAGCGGCGCGCGGACGCGCGCGAACAACTTCGAATCGCCCATGACATGTTCACCCGAATGGGCGCGGAGGGCTTCGCCCACCGGGCACGTCGGGAACTCACGGCCACCGGCGAAACGGTGCACACCCGTGTCGCCACCGAGACCACGTCCGAGCTGACGACGCAGGAGAACCACATCGCGCGCCTGGCGCGCGATGGCTACACCAATATCGAGATCGCCGGGCAGCTGTTCATCAGCCCACGCACCGTGGAATGGCACCTGCGCAAGATCTTTGCCAAGCTCGGCGTCGCGTCGCGTCGCGAGCTGCGAACCGCGCTGCTCGACGCGCCCTGAGGTTGGTAGTGGCGCCGACCGGTGCGTCCCGGGTCAACTCACCGGGCCGCACATCGGCCGGAACCAATTCGCGAAAGCGCATGCGCAAGCGCTTGCCTACCCCTAGGCTGCCGAAGAACGTCGCGTGATCGGCGTCACATCCAGGACAAGGGGGTCCGCATGTTCGACAAGCGCAACAAGGGCACGCTCGCAGTAGGAGCGGTGCTGACGGCCGGCTCGCTGGTACTCGGACTCACCGGTTGCGGCGGATCGAGTTCGGGCAGCGTCAAGGTCGGCCTCATCACCAAGACCGACTCGAACCCGTACTTCGTGAAGCTGCGAGAGGCCGCGAAGGCGCAGGCCGACAAGGACGGCGCCCAGCTGATCGCCCTCGCGGGTGCGTTCGACGGTGACAACGAGGGTCAGGTCGCGGCCATCGAGAACATGGTCGGCCAGGGCGTGAAGGGCATCCTGATCACCCCGAACTCCTCCACCGGGGTGCTCGACGCGATCAAGAAGGCGCGCGACGCCGGTGTGGTGGTCATCGCACTCGACACCGCCACCGATCCCGAGGACGCCGTCGACGCCACCTTCGCCACCGACAACAAGGCCGCGGGCGTCAGCCAGGGCAAGTGGGTCAAGGCCGCGCTCGGTAACACACCTCCCCAGGTCGTGATGCTCGATGGCACCCCGGGTGGCACCGTCGACACCTTCCGGCACGACGGGTTCCTCGAAGGCTTCGGTATCACCAACGACTCACCGGAGATCGTCGGGCGGGAGAGCACCAACGGCGACCAGACCAAGGCGCAGACCGCGATGGAGAACATCCTGCAGCGCGCCCCGGGCGCCAACGCGCTCTACACCATCAACGAGCCCGCCGCGGCCGGTGCGTACCAGGCGATCCAGTCCGCCAACCGCGCAGGCCAGATCACCATCGGGTCGATTGACGGCAGCTGCACGGGTATCGCGGACGTGAAGTCGGGGAAGATCGGCGCCACCGTGCTGCAATTCCCGGCCAAGATGGCCGAGCAGGGCGTCGACGCCGTGGTCAAGTTCGCCAAGGACGGCACCAAGCCGAGCGGTTTCAACGACACGGGCTCGCAGCTCGTCACCGACAAGCCGGTTCCCGGACTCGAGTCGAAGGACACCGCCTGGGGCGAGAAGAACTGCTGGGGCTGAGCCGAGTCATGACCACCGGCGCACCTGCGACAGCATCAGCGACGGCAAAGCCCTCGGTATCGAGCCGGTTCAACGCGGCAAGCATCCTGCGTGAACCATTGCTCGGTCCGCTGGTGGCGCTGGTCATCGCGATCATCATCTTCAGCGCGGTCTCGGATTCGTTCCTCAACCCGCAGAACGTCTCGCTGATCCTGCAACAGTCCGTGGTGGTCGGCATTCTGGCCGTGGGCCAGACGCTGATCATCCTCACCTCCGGTATCGATCTATCGATCGGCGCGGTCGCCGTTTTCGGCACCATCGTGATGGCCCAAACTGCCGGCGCGGCAGGACCGGTCGTGGCGCTGGGGTCGACGTTATTGGTGTGCATGGTGTTCGGGGCGCTCAACGGCGGGCTCGTCACGGTGCTACGCCTGCCGCCGTTCATCGTCACGCTGGGCACGTTCACCGCGATCCTGGCGGGCACCCGGCTGCTCGCGGGTTCGCAGACCTACCGCGTGCCGCAGGGACCGTTGACGTTCCTCGGCACGTCCTTCCGGATCGGATCGTTCTCCACCACCTACGGCGTGCTGGCGATGCTCCTGGTCTACCTCGCCATGGGGTACGCACTGTCCCAAACCGCTTGGGGGAAACACATCTACGCCGTCGGCGGTAACCCGCAGGCGTCGAATCTGTCCGGAATCAAGTCCGGGCGGGTGCTGTTCTCGGTCTACCTCACCACGGGCGTGATCGCCGCCATCGCCGCGTGGGCGGCCCTGGGCCGCATCCCGAATGCCGACCCGAACGCGTACCAGAACGCCAACCTCGAGACGATCACCGCGGTGGTCATCGGTGGCACCAGCCTGTTCGGTGGGCGCGGCGGGGTCGGCGGAACACTGGTGGGCACGTTGATCGTCGGTGTGCTGCGCAACGGTCTCACCCAGGCCGGCGTCGACAATCTGTACCAGAACATCGCGACCGGAATCCTCGTGATCGTCGCGGTGGCAGTGGATCAATTCGCGCGCAGGAGATCACAATGACCCCTCAGGCGACAGGCGCACCCGTCCTCGAAGCCCGCCGTCTCGTCAAGAAGTACGGCAACGTCACCGCCATCAACGGCGCCGACTTCGAGCTGCGCGCGGGCGAGGTGCTCGCGGTGATCGGTGACAACGGTGCCGGGAAGTCCAGTTTGATCAAGGCCCTGGCGGGCGCGGTGATACCGGATTCGGGCGAGATCCTGATGAACGGAACACCGGTGTCGTTCAAGAGCACCCGAGACGCCAGAGCGGCCGGAATCGAGACGGTGTACCAGGATCTCGCGGTGGTGCCGGCCCTGGACATCGCGTCGAATCTGTACCTCGGACGCGAGGTCCGGCGAAAGGGCATCGCGGGCAGCCTGTTCCGTCGCCTGGACATGCCGAGAATGCGTCAGGAGGCATCCCAGCACCTGGCGGATCTGAAGATCGGCATCAAGTCCGTGAACCAGGCCGTCGAGACGTTGTCCGGGGGTCAGCGCCAGGGCGTCGCGGTGGCGCGCGCGGCGGCCTTCGGCCGCGGGGTGATCATCATGGACGAGCCGACCGCCGCGCTCGGGGTTCGGGAGTCCGGACAGGTCATCGACCTGATCAAGTCGATCCGCGACCGCGGTATCCCCGTGGTGCTCATCAGCCACGACATGCCGCACGTGTTCGAGGTGTCCGACCGCATCCACATCCACCGGCTCGGGCAACGTGCCGGCGTCGTCGATCCGAAGAAGCGCTCGATGTCCGAGGTGGTCGCGCTCATGACCGGTGCAGAGGAGCCCACCGATGAGGAACGCGCCGGACTCTGAGGGGGCGCCGGTCGGGGTCTTCGTCGGACTGGCGACCCTCGACGTGATCCACCGGATCGGAGCAGCCCCTGCGGTCAACCAGAAGATCACCTCCACCGCGCAGTTCGTCGCTGCGGGTGGACCAGCCGCGAACGCCGCCGTCACCTTCGCGGCGCTGGGCGGCCGCGCGATCCTGGTGACCGCGCTCGGCGAGGATCCCGTCGCCGATGTGATCCGAGCCGATCTCGCGGCGTACGGCGTGCGGGTCGTCGACGCGGCGACCGGTACCAGCCGGGCGGTGCCCGTGTCATCGGTGGCGGTCGTCGAATCGACGGGTGACCGGTCGGTGGTCTCACTCGACGCGGTCACCTCCGACGCGTCACCACCGCCAGGCCTGGGTGAGCTGCTGGCAGACGCCGACGTGGTGCTCGTCGATGGCCACCACCCACTGATCGCCCGGGCTGCCGCGGAATTCGCGGCGGCCCGGGGCGTCACCCTCGTCGTGGACGCCGGCCGATGGAAACCGGTGATGGGTGAGCTGGTCAGCTACGCGACGGACATGGTGTGCTCGGACGACTTCCGGATGCCGGGCGCCGACGACCCCGCGTCCACCGCAGCGGCGTTGGTGCGCAGCGGTGTTCGCACCGTCGTCACCACGCACGGCGGCGAACCCGTGCAGTGGTGGTCCGCCGGCGAGCGCGGGTCCGTGCCGGTGGAACCGGTGGTGGTGGTCGACACACTCGGTGCCGGCGATGTCTTCCATGGTGCATATTCGTACTTCTCGACCCAGAGCGGGCGCGGCGTGGCCGAGCGCATCGATCGCTCGGCTCGGGTGGCCGCTCTCCGGTGTTCGGTCATCGGACCACGGGCGTGGCTGAGCGAACTCCCCACCCAGCAGACTCGAAAGCGAGAACGGTGACCATCGAGCGAGACGTACAGGACGCCACGTTGGAGGAGCTCGTCGAGTGGGCCACGGCCCTCGTCGTTCCGGGCGAGCGCCGCATTCTCGGCCTGACCGGCGCCCCCGGAGCCGGGAAGTCCACCGTCGCCGAACGTCTCGTCACCGCGCTGGGCCCGGACACCGCCGTGCTGGTCCCCATGGACGGTTTTCATCTGGCCAACGAAGTGCTGATCGACCTGGGCCGTCGGGACCGTAAGGGTGCGCACGACACCTTCGACGACGACGGGTATGCCCGGTTGATCGCCGCCCTTCGGGCGCAGCGCGCCGACGACGCGATCGTGTACGCGCCCCGGTTCCGGCGCGAACTCGAAGAGTCGATCGGCTCGTCCATTCCGGTCCCGCCCACGGTGCCCCTGGTCGTCACCGAGGGCAACTACCTCCTGCTGGAATGCGACGCGTGGCCCGCGGCGCGAGCCTGCCTCGACGAGGTCTGGTTCCTGGCCCCCGACACCGACGTTCGTCACGCCCGGCTGGTCCGCCGACACGAGGCGCACGGCAAGTCCCCGGAGGACGCGGCGTTCTGGGCGTTCGGGTCCGACGAACGCAACGCCCAACTGATCGAGTCGACCTCAGGTCGCGCCGACCGAATCGTGCGTCTCCGGTGACCACGATGGGCGATGTCGCCCGTATCGCCGGCGTCTCGGCCTCGACTGTCTCGCACGTGCTCAACGGCACCCGCAAGGTCGACACGGCAACGCGGTTGCGCGTCGAGGCGGCCATCGAGCAGACCGGCTACCGCCGCAACGTGGTGGCGCGAGCACTGGCGGCCGGCCGCACGCACACGGTCGGGCTGTCGATCTCCGCGTTGACCAACCCGTACTTCGGGAGTCTGGTGCACGCGGTGGAACGTGCGCTCTCCGATGCCGGGTACGTCCTGATCGTCGGAGATTCCCACGACGACGTCGACTCGGAGCGACGTGTCACCGACTCGCTGCTGGACCGGCAGGTCGACGGGATGATCGTGGCGCCGGCGGCCGGCTCGGAGCGGGTCACCCTCCCGCAGGTCACCCGCACGGGAACCCCACTGGTCCTGATCGATCGCTGTGTCGACATCGCCTGCGATCAGGTCGGTCCGGAGAACTTCTCCTCGGCGCAGTCGCTGACCGAGCACCTGCTCGACCTCGGACACCGGCGGATCGGCGTCGTACGCGGCCTGGCCGGGATCTCGTCGACCACCGAGCGGTTCGACGGCTACACCGCGGCCCTCGCCGAGCGCGGTATCACGGTCGACGCCGATCTGGTGGTGGACGGCCAGTCCAGCACGGACGTGGCGGAACGCGAGGTCTGCGAGCTGATGTCGCGCGCGGACCGGCCCACCGCGCTGGTGTCCCTGAACAACGCCATGACCATCGGCACACTCAAAGCGGTGCGCAGCCTCGGCTTGTCCATCCCGTCCGACGTGGCACTGGTCTGCTACGACGACTTCGAATGGTCGGATCTCTTCGAGCCCAAGCTCACGGCGGCGGCGCAGGACGTCGAGACGATCGGCGCCACCGCGGTGGAACTGCTGCTGCGCCGGATACGAGGGCACGATGCCGAGCCGCAACGGATACGGGTGCCGACGACGTTTCACCATCGCCATTCGTGCGGCTGCGCGTGATACCCAACCCCGCCCTCTTGACAGGACCCCCACCATGCCGATAGCCACCCCCGACCAGTACGTGGCGATGCTCGATCGGGCCAAGGAGGGCGGGTTCGCCTATCCGGCGATCAACGTGACCAGCTCCCAGACGCTCAACGCTGCGTTGCAGGGCTTTGCGGAGGCCGACAGCGACGGCATCATCCAGGTGTCGCTCGGCACGGCACTCTACTTGTCCGGCAACGTGGTTCAGAGCCGCTTCGCCGGGTCCAGGGCCCTCGCGCTCTACGCGCACGAGGTCGCCTCGCACTACCCGGTCACGGTGGCCCTGCACACCGATCACTGCCCCGCCGAGCACCTCGACGACTGGGTCCGGCCGCTGCTCGCCGATGCGCTCGAGCGTCGCAGCCGTGGCCTCGACCCGCTCTATCAGTCGCACATGTGGGACGGATCGGCGGTGCCCCTGGACGAAAACCTGCGTATCGCAGCGGAATTACTGGAGGCGTCGGTAGCGGCGAACACGTTGCTGGAGATCGAGGTCGGCGTGATCGGCGGTGAGGAGGACGGCATATCCCATGAGATCAACGAGCAGCTGTACTCCACCGTCGATGACGCGCGCGCGACCATCGAGGCGTTGGGCGCGGGGGAGCGCGGCAGGTACCTGACCGCGTTGACGTTCGGCAACGTGCACGGTGTCTACCACCCGGATTCGGTCCAGCTGCGCCCGGAACTTCTGCAGGAGATCCAGACCGTCATCGGCGGGGAAGTCGGGCGGTCCAAGCCGTTCGACCTCGTCTTCCACGGCGGATCGGGGTCGAGCTCCGAGGACATCGCGTCCGCGGTTGCCAGCGGTGTGGTCAAGATGAACATCGACACCGACACCCAGTACGCGTTCACCCGGTCGATCGCCGGGCACATGATGGGCAGCTACGACCAGGTGCTCAAGGTCGACGGCGGCTACGGCAACAAAAAAGCCTACGACCCGAGATCATGGGGCAAACCGGCCGAACACGCGATGGCAGCGCGGGTCGTCGAGGCCGCGCAGACCTTGGGTTCGGCCGGCCGGGCCATGCGTTAGTCGATCACGTGGAAGGCTGGAGCCACTATGAATCAGGACTGGGAGTCGCTCGCGACGGGCGTCTACCGCTGCCGGCTCCAGTTTCTTGACGTCACCGTGGGGTTGGTCTTGGGCGACGACGGTGCGTTGCTGATCGACAGCGGAACCACGTTCGAGGAAGCCCGCTCGATCGAGGCCGATGTGCGCCGTTTCGACCAGCGCGGAGTACGCCATCTGGTGCTCACGCATGACCATTTCGACCATATCCTCGGCTCCGCGGTATTCGCCGAGGCCGCCGTTCACGCCATGCCGGCCGTCGCCGAAACGATGTTGCACCGCACCGACTACCTGCGGTCACACGCCCTCGAATATGGTGCCGCGGAGGCGGATATCGACGCGGTGATCGCGGCGGTACGCATTCCGGAGCACCTCTGTGCGCAGGCCTCGATCGAGCTCGGCGACCGCACCGTCGAGGTTGAGCATCCTGGGATCGGCCACACTGACCATGACCTGGTCGTGCGGGTGCCGCCGCTGCACGCTACCGACCCGACAGTGCTGTTCTGCGGCGACCTGGTCGAGGAGTCCGGCGATCCCTCGGTGACATCCGGGTCCGATGTGACCCAGTGGGCGCTGACGTTGGACCGGGTCCTGGAAATCGGCGGACCCGGCGCCGTTTACGTGCCGGGGCACGGTGCCGTCGTCGATGCGGAGTTCGTTCGGCGCCAGCAGCAGTGGTTACGTGCGCGGTGAGCCAACTCCACCGTGAGCAGACCCAAGCGACACCAGGCTCTACTTCGGGCGCCTGCTGCGCGCCCACTCACTGAGTAGTCCGCCTGCGGCGAGGTCGAGGTAGCCGCGGAAGGTCGGGCACTCCAGGTGATCCGGGGCCGGGCAGGCCGCGGCGTGCTTGAGTGCTGTGCTGATGGCGGTGAGTGTGCTTATGGTGCTGTCGATCTCGGCTGCTCGGGCGGTGAGAGCCGTTCGGTTGAGCTGCAGTGGTCCGCCGGGGGTGAGCATCGTGGCGATCTCGTCGAGGGAGAAGCCGGCAGCCCGACCGAGCGTGATGAGCGCCAGCTTGTCGAATACGTCAGGGGCGAAGAGGCGGCGTTGGCTCCGGCGACCGACGGAGGCGATCAGGCCCTTCTCCTCATAGAACCGGAGCGTCGAGGCCGGCAAGCCCGAGCGCTTCGCGACTTCGGAGATGTCGATCACCGCTCGTGGGCTCCTCTTGCGCTCAAGTTGACTTGAACTGAAATTGTGGGTCAAGTCCAGTTCGTGAGCAAGGGAGTCGACGATGACCGAGCGGGTGAACGCTGCTCAGCTACAGGCATGGAACGGCGACAACGGCCGAGCGTGGGTGACGTTGCAGCCCGTACTCGACCAGACACTGAAGCCCTTCGAGGACCTCATCGTCGACTCCGTGGCCGCGGCGGCCGAACCGTGCGCACGAATCCTGGATCTGGGCTGCGGCACCGGTGCCACGACACTGGCCCTCGCCGAGCGCGTGGGGGGCCTCTGCACCGGAATCGACATCTCCGAACCGATGATCGAGTTGGCCCGAACGCGGGCGCGTGAGCGGCAGTTGTCCGTGGACTTCATCATCGGTGACGCACAAGCGTTTTCCTTCCCGGCACAGACCTTTGACGTCCTGGTGTCCCGCTTCGGGGTGATGTTCTTCGACGACCCCATCGCGGCATTCGGAAATCTGCGTCGCGCCACCCGCCCCGGTGGCCGACTCACGTTCGTGTGTTGGCGTCATCCGAAGGACAACCCGTTCATGACCACTGCCGAACGTGCGTCGGCGCACCTGCTGCCGGACCTCAAGCCCGTGATCGCGGGGAGCCCTGGGCCGGTCGCCTTCGCCGATCCGGATCGGACCCGATCCGTTCTGAGCGCCGGCGGGTGGACCGGCATCGATATTCGCCCGGTCGACGTCACCTGCACCATGCCGGAACACGACCTGTTGCCGTACCTGACCCAGATGGGATCGGTCGGCCGGGCACTGCGGACCGTCGATACCCAGACACGTGCTGAGGTAATCGCCGCACTTCACGAGGCGTACTCGGAGTTCGTCGTCGACGGCGAAGTGCGCTACCCCGCGGCGTGCTGGATGGTCGAGGCGCGTGGCTGACAGCGCTGCTTCGACGGCCTCTCCTTCTCATGGATTACACGCGCCTCACATGGCAACGGGACGTGCCGTGAGGCAGGTGTAATCCGCAGCAACGCCGAGGAAACGCAAGAACACGGTATTTGAAATACCGATTTAGGAACCTCTGGTGGTCTGCCTCTACGGCGCGGCGGACCTTTGCACTGCGTTCCCACACACACCGGAGTAGCCATGACGATCAACTTCACCATGTCCGACGACCAGCGAAAGCTGCAATACGAGGTGCGCACCTTCGCCGAGGAGGTACTGGCGCCCGCGGTCGCGGCCGCGGATGCCGAACCCGATCCGCTGAAGGGTTTTCAACTGACCAAACCGGCCTACGTCGAGGCATATCACGCTGGCATCGCGATGTGCATGTTGCCGAAGGCGTATGGGGGCGGCGGGGTTTCATGCGTCGACCTAGTCATCGCCGCAGAAGAGATCTGCGTCGTCGATCCCGGTTTCGCCTGTACCGTGCTGTGCAACGGACTGGGACTCATGCCGATCGCCTGGTACGGCAGCGACGAACAGAAGGAGCGCTTCCTTCGGGCCGCCACGTCCGACCCGACCGGCGAATACCTCGGCGGTTGGACCGCCAGTGAGCCGCCGGGAAACCCCTCCGGGACAGCGAACTTCGATATCCAGCTACCACGGCCCGCGGGCGTGGGGTTGACCGCCGTCCGTGACGGTGACGACTACGTCGTCAACGGTCGCAAGTACTGGCCGTCGTCGGCCGGCTGGGACGAACGGGGCGTCGACGCCGGGACACTGATCGTTCGGACCGACTCTGAAAGGGGTGGCACCGAAGGACTCTCGGCACTGGTCCTGGAGCGTGATACCCCGGGGGTCACGTTCCGCCACCTCGACAAGATCGGTCACCGGCTCGCGTCCAACGCCGAGATCGTGTTCGAAGACGCCCGCATCCCGGCCGCCAACCTCTTGCCGGGCGCGCAGGGGAACGGCGATCTGGTGATCAACCGCAACTTCGCATGGTCGGGTCCGGTCGCGGCGATCGCCGCCGTCGGCATGGCCCGCGCCGCGTACGAAATGGCGCTCGACTGGGCCAAGAACAACACCGCCGGCGGGATCGCCCCGATCATCGGGTTCCAGAACGTCGGCTACGTGCTCGGCGACGTGGCCGCCAAGATCGAGATGGCCCGCACGTTCTCCTGGCGGGCCGCCGACTACCTCGACAAGCACGATCAACACGCCGAGTTGGTCGGAGCCATGAACAAGATCCAGGTCACCGAGTTGATGTTCGACTGCGTCTACAAGTGCATGCAGATCGTCGGCGTCAACAGCCTGGAAACCAAGAACGGATTCGGCAAAATCTTGCGCGAGGCAGCGGTTCTGCCGATCTACGACGGGGGCAACATGGGCATGCAGCGCCGTCGGGTGCACGGCATCATCGCCGATCCCGACTTCAACCCGCGCGCGATCATGGAGGACGAGTACGTCAAGTTCGGCAAGCAGCACGAGAGCATCGGCACCATGGCCGGCTGAGGTGGAAACCACCGCCCGGGTCCGACGGTGTCCACACCGTCGGACCCGGCAGGGTGGGTCGGCCCGCCGCCGTCGAGCGGCCACGGGCAAACCGCGCCGCGGAGGATCGACCGTGGCACAGTAAGACGGTGCAATCGTCAAGGGAAGCCGCGGCCACATGAAGCACACCAACCACGCCGACTACGCATTACGGGTGCTGCTCTATCTGCGCGTCGCACCTGACAGGCGCGGGTCGGTCGCTGAGATCGCCGCGGCCCACCGAATCTCCCGAAACCACTTGGACAAAGTGGTCCAACGGTTGTCGGCGGCGGGGCTGGTTCGGACGACGCGTGGACGCTCAGGCGGCGTCGAACTGGCCCGCGACCCCTCCACGATCAGCGTCGGCAACGTGATGCGCACCATGGAATCGGACTTCGCCGTCGTGGAGTGCCTCGGCCCTGCCCGCTATTGCCGGGTCGCCGGGGTGTGCGGGGCTCGGAGCGTCTTCTCCGATGCCTTGGAGGCCTACTTCGAGGTGCTCGATCGGTCGACGCTGGAAGACATCGCGAGCAATGACTACGGGCTGCGCGGCGCCTTGGGGCTCACGAGCGGCTGAGCGTTCCCCAGACCCATCGACACCCTCGGCCCCGGCCGGGGCGGCTACCCACAGGTTCGTCGAGCCGCCGGCGATAAGGAGCAGCTGCATGCCCATCGACTTCGCGATGACCTCCGAACAGCGCGCGCTCAAACGCCGGGCGCGGGAGTTCGCGACGGAAGTACTGCGCCCGGTGGCGGAGCGCGCGGACGGGTTGGGCGACCCCCAGGAGGCGTTCCTGGCCATGCGCCCGGTGTATCGGCACGCCGCCGAGGCAGGTTTCACCACCATGTTCTTACCCCGCCAATACGGTGGGGGAGGGGCTTCGAATGTCGATTTCCTCATCGCGATCGAGGAACTCTGCGCGGTCGACCCCGGATTTCCGACGACGATCCTCGTCAACGGCCTGGCCTTGATGCCGATCCTGTGGCACGGCAGCGACGAACAACGCGACCGGTGGATCACTCGAGCGGCCTCCGACCGTGACGGCTCCTTCCTGGCCGGCTGGGTGGTCAGCGAACGTGGCGGCACCGCCAACTTCGACCACCCGAGCCCGTCAGCGGGCATCCAGTTGCTGGCCCGGCACCATCCCCGGCAAGGGCGATACACGCTCAACGGCGAGAAGCACTGGCCGTGCAACTCCGGCGGTTGGGACCTCCAGGGCGCCGACCTCAATGTCTGCGTCGCGCGCACGGACTGCACCAGGGGCAGCGCAGGTGCGCTGAGCGTCTTCGTCGTTGAAAGGGGCACGGCCGGCATCGAGTACGAAGTCATCGACAAGCTGGCCCACCGGACCTGCCAAAACGTCACCATGACATTCCGTGACGTGGTGGTGCCCGAGACGAACGTCTTGGCCCACGGCGATGGTGATCTGTTGATCAACCGCAACTTCACCTGGTCCGCTCCGATAGCCAGCATTGCCGCGGTCGGCGTGGCGCGCTGTGCCTACGACTTCGCGCTCAAGTGGGCGAAGACCTACACCGGTGGCGGTTCTGCCCCGATCATCCACCACCAGGCGGTCGGCAACCTGCTCACCGAGGTCGCGGCGCGCATCGAGGCGGCCCGCTACTTCTGTTGGAAGGCGGCGCATTATCTGGACAGCCATCCCGCCCAGGGGCATGCGCTCAGCGGGATGAACAAGACGTTCTGTGGAGATTTGATGCAGAGCGTGGTCTTCGACTGTATGAGGATCGTCGGGGTGAATGCGCTCGACAAGCGCTTCCCACTTGCGAAGCTGTACCGGGAGGCCGTCGTCTTCCCGCTGTACGACGCCGGAAACCTGGCCATGCAGCGCCGCCGAGCCTGGGGGGCCATGGCCCACCGGGACTTTTCGACCGATACCTTCGCCGATGATGAGCCGTTCGAGTTCACCAGGGAAATGCAAGGATTCGGCACCGTACCCGGCTGACGGCGGGTGGCTAGACGCAGCCGGCCCCGTCGCGCGGACCTAGGCTGTCTACTCCGTCGGTCCCGCGCTCAGGTCGTCGACGAACCGGCAGAACAGCGTGGCGAACATGGCCTGATCGCGCTTCGGCCACTTGCCGACCACGGCTTCGAGCAACTCGACTCCCGCCGCGTCCATCCGCCGACACGTTCTCAGGCCCTGGGCGGTCGCCGTGAGCAGCACCGCCCGGCGATCGGTCGGATCCGGTTCCCGCGCAACCAATCCGCGCTGTACGAGCCGACGAACCTGCAGGGTGATGGTGGATTTGTCGACGGCCTGCCAATCGGAGAGCTCCGATGCCCGCATGGGGCCATTGGCAACGATGGTCCGCAGTAGCTCGACGTCGATGGGTGTCAGGTCGCGGCCGGAGTCGCCCAGCAGTGTGGTGCGCGTCTCGGCGCGGGTCAGGAAGCGGGCCAGCTTGGCCATTGCGATGTGGATGCGTTGAGTGGGTTGTTCCTGAGTCGGCATGTGTCTCATCCCCCGCGTGACAGTTAGTTGGCGCCAACCAACTACTCTGACTATAGTTTGATGATACCAACTAAATCTCGGTCAAGCGTCCCCGCGGCGCGCTTTCGATAGAGGAGAGTTCAATGACCAGCGGTACGATGAAGGCCGTCAGGATCCACCGCTATGGGCCGCCCGAGTGCCTGATCTACGAGGATGTCCCCATCCCTCAAGCGGGTCCCGGCCAGGTGCTGGTCCGCAATGAGGCGGCGGGAATCAACTTCGCCGACATCGACCAGCGCCGCAACAACTACCCATTTCAGCCCGCATTGCCTCACCTTTTGGGGGCGGAGTTCGCCGGCGTTGTCGAGGCCGTCGGCGACGGTGTCGCAAGCGCAGCGGTCGGCGACCGAGTATTCGGCTTCCTCTCCGGAGCGGAGCCGGCCGCATACGCACAGTACGTCGTCGCGGCGGCAGAAGCGGTGCGCCCACTGCCTCCCGGACTCGGGTACGCAGAGAGCACCGCATTGCTGGTTCAAGGAGTCACCGCCTACTTCTTGCTTCGTGACGGAGTGCGGCTCGCTTCCGGCGAGTCGGTGTTGATCCTCGCCGCGGCGGGTGGCTTGGGCTCGATTGCCCTGCAGCTCGCCAAGATCCGGGGTGCGCGACCGGTGATCGGCGCGGCCAGCTCGGCGGAGAAGCGAAAGATGGTGTCCGAACTGGGCGCTGACGCATGTATCGACTACACGCAACCCAACTGGAGCAAAGCGGTGCTGGACGCCACCGGTGGTCGCGGCGTCGACGCCGCGCTGGTCAACGTCGGCGGAAGCGCGTTCACCCAAGCGGTCGCCGCGCTGGCGCCCTTCGGCCGGCTGAGCGCTTACGGCGGCGCCGACAAGACCACTCCGGTCATAGATTTCGAGGCCGAGTTCGCTGCTGGACGGTTGTTCGGCAACCAGACATTGGGATTCTTCAGCCTCTATCCCTATCTGCACGGCGACCGGCACGAAGTCACGTCTGCGCTCGCCGAACTCGCCGACCATGTGGCATCCGGGCGCCTCCGAATCCAGCTCGGAGTGCAGCTACCACTGTCGCAGGCCGCGAAGGCGCACCGGCTCATCGAAGACCGGCACACGACGGGCAAGTGCGTGCTGTTGCCGTGGGAAGAGCAGTAGTCCGGGATCGGTCGTCGGCATCACGCGTCGAAGTCGACCGACACCGTCGGACTCGTCGGATGCGCCTGACACGTCAGCACATACCCGGCCTCCAGGTCGGCGGACCCGAGCGCGAAGTTCTGATCCATCACCACGGTGCCGTGCAACAGCCTGGCGCGGCAGGTGCCGCAGGCGCCACCCATGCACGAGTAGGGGGCGTCACCGCGGACTTGCAGCGCGGCTTCCAGGACCGAGTCCCCGGGGGTCAGCTCGACCGTCGCCTGCTGTCCGGACAAGGTGAAAGTCACTGTGGCCGAGGCATGGTCACGATGCGCAGCAGCCTGCTGCGGATAGCCGGTGAACAACTCCAGGTGGACGCGCCCGTCGGCGACGCCGTGGCCGGTCAACACATCCCGGGCCACGGTGCTCATCCCGATCGGTCCACAGATGAACCACTCGTCCACGGTGTCGGGCGCCAGGCTGGTGCTCAGCAGCGATTGCAGCCTGTCTCGGTCGATCCGCCCACGCAGCGCGGGGGTGTGCAGCGGCTCGTCGGACAATACGTGGGTGATCTCCAGGCGGTCGGCGTAGCGGGACTCCAGCCGGGCCAGATCATGCCGGAACATGGTCGACTCCCTGGTGCGGTTGCCGTAGATCAGGGTGAACCGACTTTCGGTCTCGATCTGCATCACCGTCTCCAGGATCGACAGCACCGGTGTGATCCCGCTACCGGCCACCAGGCCCACATAGTGCCGCCGGGCCAGCGGCTCCGGTGCGGTGCCGAACCGGCCGCTGGGGGTCATCACCTCCAGCACGTCCCCGGCCTTGAGTTCCTCAGCGACGAATGTCGAAAATGCCCCGCCGGGAATGTGTTTGACCGCGATACGTAGTTGGGCGCGGGTCGCGGGTGCACAGATCGAATAGGTGCGCCGGACACCCACCCCGCCGAGATCGGTCCGCACGGTGACGTGCTGGCCCGGCTCGAACCGGAACTCGTCGCGCAGCGCCTCGGGCACGGCGAAGGTCACCAAGGTGCTGTCCGCGGTGATCGGGTCGACCGAGGCAACCGGAATGTTGTGCAGCACCGCGTGGGGCGCGCTCGACCGTGGCGGCATGTGGACCGGCACCACCCGGCCGAGCTTGCTGTTGAGCAGCTTCCACTCACGGTAATCGCCTGCGTTGAGGTGCTGGCCGAACACCGTGGTGATCGCCGCGCCACGCTCCAGGTACGCCTCCTCATTGCGGTGCCAGGTCTTTCGATACCGGTAGAACGGCACCGAGGGGTGCAGATGATGCACCAGGTGGTAGTTCTGCGACAGCATCAGCGGGGTGTACAGCCACTCCATGCCCACCCGGGCACGCGTGGCCCCGTAGCGATTGCTGCGCTGCGTGTCGGCCAGGTCGTGATGGGGCAGCCAGTCGAACCACCACAACAAGACGATGAGCCCGATGCGCTGGGGGATCAGGAATACCACGGCCAGCGTCCAGAAGTGGCCGGTGACGATCGCGACACCCAGCGCGGACAGGCACAGGATGAGCAGCCCCAGGGTCTCGGCCACTTCGGATTTCGGTCGGCTGCGCACCGTGCGCAGGATGAACCCGGAGTACATCAGCTCGGGGAACGGCCAGCGCAGCGGCATCTGCCACCACCGGGAGTGCGAGGCCCAGGCATCGGGATCGTTCGCGTCGTCGTTGGCGTGCCGATGGTGCTCGATGTGGAGGAACGCATACGTCGGGAACGAGATGATCGGGACCACCAGCAGCCACGCCAGCCGCCCGACGCACCCGTTGAGCCACCGCGTGCTGCTGATCGCGTGATGGATGGCGTCATGGCTCACGGTGAACATCACGAAGGTCACCGCGGCGTTGATCGCGATGGTGGCCCCGGCAGGGAACCAGCCGTGGAGGTAGCCGATCGTCGACGCCGCGAACGCCGTCCACGCCACCACCAGGAGCGTCACCGTCGGCAGGGCCAGCGTGGGCACCGGCGCACCCGGATCCGGCAGCGGATGGGGTTCGGGTGACGTGGTGGCGGGGCCGTCGACTGCCGCTGCGATGGACATGGGCTGCTCCAAGACGCTCAGTGTCTGCGGAATGAGAACCGCTCAGCACAAGGCTAGGAGGCTCGCATGCCCAAAACGACATACTCGGACCACCAACTGCCGGCCTCCCTTTGTACTCGGAAGACAAGTAAGGTCGCAGGCATGATCGAGCGCGGTGCCGGGGATTCGGTGGCTGATTCCGCGGCGGCGGTGGTCACCCGACTCGTCGCCAAGCTCGATGAGGTCACGGCCCGCACCCAGGCGGTCCTGATGGAGGAGGTTGCCGACCTGCGCGGTGACGCGCAGCTGGTGCAACTGATGCGGGACAACGTTGCCGCCAATATCGACACGGTCTTCTCGGCGATCCGCCACGGCATCCCGGTGGAGCATGTGGAGGCGCCGACGGCTGCGCTGGAGTATGCGCGGCGGCTTGCACAGCGGGATGTGGCGGCGAACGCGTTGGTGCGCGCATACCGCATCGGCCATCAGGAGGTGCTCAAGATCCTGCTCGAGGAGATCCGGGCCGCCGAACTGGATCCGCAACGCAGGCTCGATGTGTTCGACGAGATCCTCGCCGTGACGTTCCGCTATATCGACTGGATCAGTCAGCAGGTCCTCACCATCTACCAGGACGAGCACGACCGGTGGCAACAGAGTCGGAACCACCTGCGGGCGGCTGAGATCCGGGGTGTCTTGGCCGGCGACGACGATATCGATGTCGACGCGGTCGCCGCGGCGCTGCGTTACCCGCTGCGGGCACATCACCTGGCCCTGGTGCTGTGGTGCGAGGAATCCGCCGAGCAGGACGAGCTCACCGTCTTGGAACGTCACGTCCACGAATACGCCGCCGCCGTCGGTGCACGGGATCGTGCCCTGTTCGTGTCGGCGGACCGGCTGACCGGTTGGGCGTGGATACCGCTGGAATCCGACCGTGGCATACCCCCGCCCGACACCGCGAACCCGTCGGTCAATCTCGCTGCGGGCCAACCCTTGCCGGGAGTGGACGGGTTCCGCCGCTCTCATCGGCAGGCGCAACTCGTGCGTGCGGTGCTGACCGCTGCGGGCACCGGTGCTGCCCGGGCCGTCAGCGCCGCCGAGCCGGGACTGATGCTGGCCGGTCTGGCCGGTGGCAATCTGGCCGAGGCGCGGGTCTGGGTGCACGAGGTACTGGGGCCGCTGGCCTCCGCCGATGCGCGCGACGAGCGTCTGCGTGAGACCCTGCGGGTGTTCTTGCGCGCAGGGCAGAGTTTCACGGCGGCGGCCGGGGAGCTTCACCTGCACTTCAACTCGGTGAAGTATCGGGTGGCGCGAGCAATCGAGCGCCGCGGCCGACCGATCGCCGCCGACGTGCTGGACGTGGAAGTTGCGCTGCTGCTGTGCCATTGGTACGGCGACGCAATCCTGCGTTCGTGAATCCCGTGGATCACCCTGGTTTATCGGATTGAGTCGATCCGCCGGGATGGCTAGGTTGTGGTCATGCGCCTCAGCGGGGACGAACGCGAACGGGTCTTCGTCGCGGTGGCCGATGAGCGGCGGGCGATCGCGACGTTGATCGACGGGCTGGATCTAGAACAGCTGGCCACCCCGAGCCTGTGTGGCGGCTGGGATGTCAAAACCGTTGCCGCACATCTGGTCAGCGATTTCACCGACGGGTTCTGGGGCTTTCTGGCCAGTGGGGTTCGACACGGCGGGATGAATCGCGGCATCGACGCGCTCGCGAGACACCGGGCGCGCGCCTCGGCCGCCGATATCGCCGCCACGTTGCGCCGGGAGGCCGACCACCGGCTCAGCCCACCGGTCACCGGCCCGCTGTCGGGTCTGACCGATGTGCTGGTCCATGGTGCCGATATTCGAATCCCCCTGGGGATGGCCCACCGCCCAGATCCGCAGCACGTGGCCCGCGTCATCGATTTCCTCACGGGCCCGACGCAATTCGGCTTCTTCCCGCAGCGTCGGCTGCGTGGTATCGCGCTGCGCGATGAGGACACCGGCCGGACCTGGGGTGGTGGCGATCTGATCAGCGGATCCGGCGCATCGGTGATGCTGGCGCTCTGCGGTCGGGTGGTGGCGTTCGACGCCCTGACCGGACCCGGCGTGCAGGTCTTACGGTCACGCCTGTCGCCGATCCAGCGTCGGTACGGCGTGAATGGGTAGGTCGCTGAAGACCAGCGTCAGCCGCAGCGGCCCGATGCGGTCGCGGAGCTCTTGATAGGTGTGGGCCCGCAGTTCGTCCTGTTCGGCGACGGACATCGTGCCCGCATAGGAGACCCGCAGGTCGATCTCGATCGTCTTGCCCCGGCTGATGGCCAATGCGTCGACCAGCGTCAGCTCGTGATCGAGCTCGTGGGCATGGGCCGCGTCCACCGCGCTGACCGCGTCCCGCACCGCGGCATCGAGATCGGGATCGGCGCGACGGCCGGACAGCCGCCCGAACTCCAACCGGATCTGGCGCACCGGCTCACCGATGAGCAGGACGCACAGGATCAGTACGATGATGCTGTCGGCGATGTCCTTGATGTTGAAGTCGGCCGACGTGACGACGGTGCCTTCCGGGATCACCGTGACCACGACCAGCGAAGCGCAGATGCCGCCGCTGATGATGGCTTCCATCTTCGCTGCCGTCGCCTCGACCCGCAGCAGTGCCGACGCACCACCGACGGCGCGGTTGTGCCGTTCGTGATTCCACTTGAGCGCCAGGCAGATCAGCACGCACACCGCGGTGTACACCGCCGCGACACCGAACTCCGGTTCACTGCCCTCGCCGGTCACCAGATAGTCGATCACCTTGACCGCGTTGGTGACCAGACCGACGATGACCACGCCGAGGATCATCAGGGAACGGAACAGGGCGTACAGGTTCTCCAGCGCCAGACGACCGTAGGGGTTGTCGGCATCGGCGGGTCGTGCCGCGGTCACCGCCAGCCGTGCCGCGATGAAGGCGGCCGCCGCGTTGATCAACGAGATCACCCCGTCGAGCTGGGTGGCCGACACGCGCGTGATCGCGTACACGGCGAAGCCGAGGACCGCCAGACCGAGCATCGTGAACATGTAGGCGTGCAGGCTGCGCCGCTCGGCCTGCACCACCATCGCCTCCGTGGCCACCGCCATG
Source organism: Mycolicibacterium fluoranthenivorans (assembly GCF_011758805.1). Taxonomy (NCBI): domain Bacteria; kingdom Bacillati; phylum Actinomycetota; class Actinomycetes; order Mycobacteriales; family Mycobacteriaceae; genus Mycobacterium; species Mycolicibacterium fluoranthenivorans. The sequence goes on from NZ_JAANOW010000001.1 coordinate 278,477, forward strand.
GGTTCCTCCTGCTGCCGTGCGCGAACGTGTCGTGAACTTTATGTGCGCAATCTGGTACCTACGAGATGGGGCTTGGACGATGGATGCGACGTCGCCGAGCGAGAGGGCCCCACACGTGACAGTTTCACCACAGGTAACGGGACGAGTTCGCAAGCCGCACTGGTCGCTGGCCCGGTCCTGGCTGTTGCAGCCGGGGATTCCGGACGGTGGCCGCGCATATGACGCCGCGGTCGCCGGCGGTGCCGACGTGGTCGTGCTGGATATCGAGGATGGACTGCCAGCGGCGCAGAGACCCGCCGGTCGCCTGGCGGTGGTCGAATGGCTCAACACCGGGGCGCAGGGGTGGGTGCGGATCAACAGTGTGAGCACGCCCGACTGGTCGGCCGATCTCGAGGCCCTGGCCGGTGCCCGTGGGCTGTCCGGCGTCATGCTGGCCAAGAGCGAATCCGGGGACGATATCGCCGCGACCGCCGCGCGGCTGCCGGCCGGCACACCGGTGGTGGCGCTGGTGGAGTCGGCACTGGGAATCGAGTCGGTCTCCGATATCGCGCGGGCCCCCGGATGTTCTCGAATTGCGTTCGGTGTCGGCGACTTTCGCCGCGACACCGGCATGAGCGAGGAGCCGACGGTGCTGGCCTATGCGCGCGCCCGGCTGGTGATCGCCAGTCGGGCTGCGGGTCTGCCCGCACCGATCGACGGCCCCACCCTGCGTGACCAGACGCGCCACCTCGCTCGGGAGACCGCCGTGGCCAAAGCCGCCGGTATGACTGGTCGGCTGTGTCTGGATCTCGACCATGCGGAGACGATCAACCGGCTGCTCAGTCCGTCACCGCTGGACATCGACCAGGCCCGTCGCACGCTCGCCGACCTGGACGCACCCGCCGGACCGTACGACGGCAGCGTCGGCCCCACCCGGGCCCGGGCACAAGCCGTCCTCGACCTGGCCGAGAAACTCGGCCTCATCTGATCGCGCGTCCACCGCTGGTGGGACAGTGCGCAGCGGGGTCGGCGAGCAATGACGCGAAGGCCGCTTCGGCGGCTCCGATCATCAACGTGCCCGAGCCGAGGTTGGCCGACACGATGCGCACCTGCTCGTGCGGTACCCGCATGGAGTGGCGGGTGACCGCGGTGTCGAGGGCCGCCGCGGCCCGCGTCGGGAAGGCGCTCAGGAATCCGCCGAGGACGATGAGGTTCGGGTTCAGCAGGTTGATCGCGTTGCCGAGTGCGATGCCGAGATACTGCGCCTGGTGCGCCAGGGTTTTCGTGGTCGTCTCGCTCACTTCGGTCTCCAGGCACCCGATGCGTCCGCAGTGACACGGACCGGCGCCGCCGACGTAGGTGTGACCGAGCTCGCCGGCGTAGCCCGCGGCACCTTCCAGTAGTTCACCCGCCACAACGAAGCCCGCGCCGATTCCGCTGGCGCCGCCGTTGACGTAGATCATGTGACGCGCGTCGGGATGGCCGCCGAAGATGTGTTCGGCGAGCGCACCCAGATTGGCGTCGTTCGCCGCGAACACGGGTAATCCCGTTGCCGCGCGCAGCATCTGGCCGAGTTCCTCGTCATGCCAGTCGAGATGCGGGGCCATCCGCACCACCGAACTGGTGGCGTGTACCAGGCCGGGAACGGCAACACCGATCGCGATGACACGCTGATGGCGGTCCAGCCCGGCCTCGATCCGGGCGACGGCGTCGGCGGTGATGGTGACGGTCTCGCTCACACTGGGTACGCCGTTCGTCGGGTACCTGGTGGCCTCGAGCACGGTGCCACCCAAGGCCACCACACCGATGGTGATGGCATCGGTTTCGGGATTCACCGCGACGGCGAGGGCGCCGGTCTGCGGGCGCACCATGGGGCTGGGCCTGCCGACCTGACTGGCCGGTGCGGCCTGCGACTCCTCGATCAGGCCGGCGCCGACCAGCTCTTCCACCAGGTCCTTCACCGTGGATCGGGACAATCCTGTTCGGCGGGTCAGCTCCGACCTGGTCAGTGCGCGGGCACGGTGCACCAGCGTGAGCACCGCGGACAGGTTGCGGCGCCGCACATCGTCGGTGTTGGTGCCGACTCCCATTCGAGAATCCTCCCTTGACAGTGGTCTACGCCACATCTTATGTTCGGACAAGCAACAAATCCAGTTTCAGGAGCATGCGATGTCCATCCTCGAATCCACCGCCGCGGCCACGGGCGACCTCGCCCCGAAACGCTCGGACAAATTCTCCTTCGGCCTGTGGACGGTCGGCTGGGTCGCGTCCGACCCGTTCGGCGTGGCCACCCGGCCGGCGCTGGACGTGGTCGAGGCCGTCGAGCGGCTTGCCGAGCTGGGCGCATACGGCCTCACTTTCCATGACGATGACCTGTTCCCGTTCGGCAGCGCCGACGACCAGCGCCGCCGCGCCATCTCCAGGCTGACCTCGGCGTTGGCGGCCCACGGGCTGGTGGTGCCCATGGTCACCACCAATCTGTTCACCCATCCGGTGTTCAAGGATGGCGGATTCACCAGCAATGATCGCGGCGTCCGGCGATTCGCGCTGCGTAAGGTGCTGCGCAATATCGATCTCGCCGCCGAACTCGGCGCGGAGACGTTCGTGATGTGGGGCGGTCGCGAAGGCAGCGAATACGACAGCGCCAAAGACGTCCGGGCCGCGCTCGAACGCTATCGCGAAGCGCTGGACCTGTTGTGCGAGTACGTGCTCGATCAGAAGTACGCGCTGCGCTTCGCGATCGAACCGAAACCGAATGAGCCGCGCGGCGACATCCTGCTGCCGACCGTGGGGCATGCATTGGCCTTCATCGAGTCGCTGGCCCATCCGCAACTGGTCGGGGTTAACCCGGAGACCGGCCACGAGCAGATGGCCGGGCTGAACTTCGTGCACGGCATCAGTCAGGCCCTGTACTCCGGCAAGCTGTTCCACATCGACCTCAACGGCCAGCGCGGGATCAAGTTCGACCAGGATCTGGTGTTCGGCCACGGAGATCTGGCCAATGCCTTCGCGCTCGTCGACCTCCTGGAGAACGGCGGCGTGGACGGCGGCCCCAGCTACACCGGCCCCCGGCATTTCGACTACAAGCCCAGCCGCACCGAGGACAGCAGCGGGGTCTGGGAGTCCGCCGCCGCCAACATGCGGATGTATCTGCTGTTGAAACAACGTGCCGCGGCTTTCCGCGCCGACCCGGAGGTCATCGAGGCGCGCCGGGTCGCCCGGGTCGACGAGCTCCGGCGAACCACGATGGGCGCCGGCGAGACGTATCAGGAGCTGTTGGCCGACCGCTCGGCGTACGAGGATTTCGATGCCGATTCCTATTTCGGCGCCAAGGGGTTCGGATTCGTCCGGCTGAACCAGTTGGCCATCGAGCATCTGATGGGTGCGCGCTGAAGTCGCGACCCGAACCGCTGGACGTGATGCACATCACGCTATAAGTTGTCCGAAACAACAAAAGGCCGAGGTATCGGCGGATGTGATGAGGGACGGTTGCATGAAGCGAATCACCGGTCTGATGGTCGCCGTCGTGGTCGGGGCAGGCCTGACGCTCACCGCGTGTGGCGGCAACAACGGGGGCAGTGGCGGCGGCACAGGTGACGCCAAGGGGCAGAAGATCGGCGTGATCCTGCCCGACACCAAGTCGTCGGTCCGCTGGGAGTCCAAGGACCGGCCGGCATTGGAGGCCGCGTTCAAGGCGGCCGGCGTGCCGTACTCCATCCAGAACGCCGAGGGATCCGCCGACAACATGGCGACCATCGCCGACGCGATGATCGCCGACGGCGTGACGGTGCTGGCACTGGTCAACCTGGACTCCGACAGCGGCGCGTCCATTCAGCAGAAGGCCGCCGGCCAGGGCGTCAAGACGATCGACTACGACCGGCTGACCCTGGGTGGCTCTGCCGATGCGTACGTCTCGTTCGACAACACCAAGGTGGGCGAGCTGCAGGGCCAGGGGCTGGTCGACTGCCTCGCGGGCAAGCAGTCGAACGTGGTGTTCCTCAACGGATCGCCGACCGACAACAACGCCACGTTGTTCACCGGTGGCGCGCACTCGGTGGTGGACAAGGTGCCGACCATCAAGGTGGTCGCTGAGCAGGCCGTACCGGATTGGGACAACGACAAGGCCGTCACCATCTTCGAGCAGATGTACACCGGCGCCGACGGCAAGGTCGACGGCGTGTACGCGGCCAACGACGGGCTCGCCGGATCGGTGATCTCGATCCTGGAGAAGAACGGGCGGGCCGGGCAGGTGCCGGTCACCGGTCAGGACGCCACGGTCGAAGGCCTGCAGAACATCCTCGCGGGTTCTCAATGCATGTCCGTGTACAAATCGGCGAAGGAAGAGGCGGGGGCGCTCGCGCAGGCGGCGATCGCGCTGGCCAAAGGCGAACAACCCAAGACCAACAGCACATCTCGTGACGACAAGGGCAACCGGGACGTGCCGTCGGTGTTGTTGACGCCGAAAGCCATCACCAAGGACACCGTCAAGGTGGTCTTCGACGACGGTGGCCAGGCCAAGGGCGATGTCTGCACCGGGCAGTTCGTGGCGGCGTGCGACGCTGCGGGGCTCTAGGGGCATCGTGTCCGTACCGAACGCACCCCTGCTTGAACTCCGCGGCGTCAACAAGAGTTTCGGTGTCGTGCACGTGTTGCACGACGTCGACTTCCAGGTGTATCCGGGAGAGGTCACCGCGCTGGTCGGAGACAACGGCGCGGGCAAGTCCACTCTGGTGAAGGCCATCGCCGGGATCTACCCACTCGACAGCGGAACCTACGTGTTCGAGGGCAACCCGGTCACGGTGCACGGACCCAACGACGTGTCGGCACTCGGGGTTGAGGTGGTTTACCAAGACCTGGCGTTGTGCGACAACCTCGACATCGTCTCCAACATGTTCCTCGGGCGTGAGCTCAAGCGACACGGTGCACTTGACGAAGCGAAGATGGAAGCGCTTGCCCGCGAGGCACTTTCATCGCTGTCGGTGCGCACGGTGAAGTCCGTGCGCCAGCCGGTGTCCAGTCTGTCCGGCGGGCAGCGTCAAACGGTGGCGATCGCCAAGTCCGTCCTGTGGAAGGCCAAGGTGGTGCTGCTCGACGAGCCCACCGCCGCGCTCGGTGTGGCGCAGACCCGGCAGGTCCTCGACCTGGTCCGCCGGCTGGCCGACCAAGGTGTGGGCGTGGTGTTCATCTCGCACAACTTGAACGACGTGTTCGAGGTCGCCGACCGGATATGCGCGCTGTACCTCGGTCGGGTGGCCGCGGAGGTGAAAGCCGCCGAGGTCAGCCACAGCCAGGTGGTGGAACTGATCACGGCGGGCCGCTCAGGCGGCCTCGGCTTGGCACCGGCCGACGCCGCACAGTCGATGTGAGGACCACACGATGACCACGCTCAATCCGAAACTGGCCGACGCGGACTTCGCTGCCGACGCCCGTACCGACGAATCCTTCCGCGATGCGGTGCGCAGCTATCTGCGGCGCGTGCGCGGCGGCGACATGGGGTCGCTGCCCGCCGTCCTCGGCCTCATCGTGTTGTTCACCGTGTTCTGGCTCGCCAATGAGCGTTTCACCTCGGCACTGAACCTGGCCAACCTCGTCACCCAGGCCGGCTCGATCTGCGTGCTCGCCATGGGACTGGTGTTCGTGCTGTTGCTCGGCGATATCGACCTGTCCGCGGGCGTGGCAGGAGGCGTGTCGGCGTGCGCGATGGGTCTGATGATCGTCAACGGCGGCTGGCCCTGGTGGGCCGGGGTGCTCGCGGGCGTCCTGTGCGGTGCGGCGATCGGCCTGGCGATCGGCCTGCTGCGTGCCAAACTCGGCATTCCGTCGTTCGTCGTGACGCTGGCCTTCTTTCTCGGCCTGCAGGGCGTGACGTTGAAACTCATCGGGGAAGGCGGCTCGATCCGCGTCGACGACCCTGTCATCCGCGGTATCACCATCGACAACATGCCGGTCACCGCGGGATGGCTGTTCGCGCTGCTGATCGTCGCCGGCTTCACTGGTCTCGAGTTGTATCGGCACCGTACCAAGGTCACCCAGGGGTTGGTCCATCCGCCGATCGGTGTGGTGATCGCGCGCATCATCGGGGTGGCCGTGGTGACACTCGGCGTGGCCTACGTGCTCAACCTCAACCGCAGCGTCAACCCGAACGTCGAGATACGCGGCATTCCTTATGTTCTGCCTCTGGTGGGGGCGCTGCTCATCGCGCTGAGCGTGGTCCTCAACCGCACCTCCTACGGTAGGCACATCTATGCAGTGGGCGGGAACGCCGAAGCGGCGCGCCGGGCCGGTATCAACGTCGCCCGTATCCGGATGTCGGTGTTCGTGGTCTGCTCGTCGCTGGCAGCGCTCAGTGGCATCATCGCCGCCTCCTACGGCGGCAAGGTGTCCGCATCGTCGGGCGCCGGCAACGTGTTGTTGTACGCCGTCGGCGCGGCCGTGATCGGCGGCACCAGCCTGTTCGGCGGTAAGGGCCGGGCCCTGGACGCCGTCATCGGCGGGGTGGTGGTGGCCACCATCGCCAACGGGTTGGGCCTGCTCAACCAGTCGTCCTACATCAACTTCCTGGTGACCGGCGGGGTCCTGTTACTCGCGGCAAGCGTCGACGCGATCTCGCGGCGGCGCAGGTCGGCGACAGGCCTGGCCTGAACAATCGACCGGGACGACCGAGAGTCATTGTCCCGTAATGCCACTCGGGTCGCAGCACGCGATCTGGCGCACACACGCCCACCTCGGGCCATCGCGGGACGCACCCGCGTGCTCGGGTAGGTCGCAGCTCGGTGTTGTGATGCCCGCTCTCTTGTCGTACCGTCAACCTGGTTGATTAGCCGTCCTAAAAGCCTCTACGGTCCGCGCCTGTCGCCGCTCACGAAAGGGTCACGGATGCAGCGGGTTTCGTTCAGTCGAAAGCTGGGAAAACGCTGGATGCTTCTCGTCGCGGTGGCGGTGGTCGCCATCGCGGGCTTCACGGTCTTTCGCTTGCACGGAATCTTCGCCTCGACGGATGTCACGTCCACCCCCAGCGGCTCGGACAACGACATCGTGCCGTTCAACCCCAAACACGTGGTGATCGAGGTGTTCGGCCCGCCGGGCACCGTCGCCACCATCACCTACCTGGACGTGGACGCGCAACCGCAGCGCGCCGATGGTGTCACGTTGCCCTGGGCCTATGACACGACGACCACTCAACCGGCCGTCTTCGTCAACGTCACGGCACAGGGCGACAGTGACTCGATCGGTTGCCGGATCAAGATCGATGACGCGGTCAAGGACGAGAGAACGGTGAACACCCTGAACGCCCTCACCTACTGCCTGGACAAATCCGGATGAGCTCCTTCATCCGACGGTTCTCGGTGCTGATCGCCTTCTTCTGGCTGGGCCTGGCGGTCGTCACGAACGTCTTCGTGCCGCAGCTGGAGACCGTGGCCGAATCGCACAACGTGTCGCTGAGCCCGCACGATGCACCATCCCTGCAGGCCAGCAAGCAAATCGGCAAGGTGTTTCAGGAGTTCGACTCCGACAGTTCGGCGATGATCGTGCTGGAGGGCGACCAGCCGCTCGGTGCCGAAGCGCACCACTACTACGACGGCCTGGTGCAGAAGTTGTCCGAGGACACCAAGCACGTCGAACACATCGACAACTTCTGGGGCGATCCGCTGACGGCGGCCGGATCGCAGAGCGCCGATGGCAAGGCGGCGCTGGTGCAGGTCTACCTCGCCGGCAATCAGGGCGAGTCACTGGCCAACGAATCCGTGGATGCGGTACGTGACATCGTCAACCACACCCCGCCGCCGCCGGGCCTGAAAATCTACGTCACCGGCGCGGCGCCACTGGTCACCGATCAGTTCGAGGTGGGCCGCCACGGCACGCTGAAGACCACGCTGATCACCCTCGGGGTCATCGCGGTGATGCTGTTCTGGCTCTACCGTCGGCTCACCACGGTGTTCTTCGTGATCTTCACGGTGATGATCGAACTGACCGCATCCCGCGGCGTCGTGGCCGTGCTCGCGAACGCGGGCATCATCGAGCTGTCGACGTATTCGACGAACCTGCTGACGCTGCTGGTGATCGCCGCCGGCACCGACTACGCGATCTTCCTGCTCGGCCGATTCCACGAAGCGCGATACGCCGGGCAGGACCGCGTCTCGGCATTCGACACGATGTACCACGGGACCGCGCACATCATTCTGGGTTCGGGTCTGACCATCGCGGGCGCCGTCCTGTGCCTGACCTTCACCCGGCTCCCGTACTTCCAGAGTCTGGGCGTCCCGGCCGGCACCGGCGTGCTCGTCGCGGTGGTGGCGGCGCTGACCCTCGCGCCGGCGTTGCTGGTCATCGGCCGCCATTTCGGTCTGTTCGAGCCGGCCCGGCCGATGCGCACCATGGGCTGGCGGCGTATCGGCACCGCCATCGTCCGGTGGCCCGGGCCGATACTGGCGGGGACGGTCGCGATCGCGCTCATCGGTCTGCTCGCCCTGCCGCGCTATCAGACCAGCTACGACGCCCGGCCCTATATGCCCGCGGGTGCCCCGGCCAACGTCGGCTACGCCGCGGCGGAACGACACTTCTCGCAGGCGCGGTTGAACCCCGAGTTGTTGATGATCGAAGCCGACCACGATCTGCGCAATTCCACCGACATGATCCTGCTGGAGCGGGTCGCCAAGGCGATCTTCCACACCGACGGTATCGCGCAGGTGCAGTCGATCACCCGGCCCCTGGGCACCCCGCTGGACCACACGTCGATCCCGTTCCAGATCAGCGCGGGCAGCGCTGCTCAGATCAACAACCTGCCCTTCCAGCAGGCGCGCGGTGCGGATCTGCTCAAACAGGTTGACGTGATCAACAATTCGATCGACGTGCTGCGCCAGCAGTACGCGCTGCAACAACAGTCCGGCGCCGTCACCGACGAGCAGGCCAAGGCCTTCGCGCAGACCGTGCAGACCGCCAACGATCTGCGCGACAAGATCGCCAACTTCGACGACTTCTTCCGGCCCCTGCGCAACTACTTCTATTGGGAGCCGCACTGTTTCGACATCCCGGCATGCGCCGCCCTCAGGTCGGTGTTCGACGCGCTGGACGGTATCGACGCGCTGACCGATCAGTTGAGCAACGTCGCGGGCAGTATCGCGAAACTCGATGCGCTGCAACCCAAGCTGCTCGCGTTGATCCCGCCGCAGATCCAGAGCCAGCAGACCAACCGCGATCTCACGCTGACGAACTATGCCACCACCTCGGGAATCAACGACCAGACCGCCGCCGCACTGCAGAACGCCACCGCACTGGGCCAGGCGTACGACGCGTCGAAAACCGATGATTCCTTCTATCTGCCGCCCGAGGCGTTCAGCAATCCCGAATTCCTGCGCGGGATGAAGCTGTTCATGTCACCAGACGGCAAAGCCGCCCGGATGATCATCACGCACGAAGGCGATCCCGCTACGCCCGAAGGTATTTCGCATATCGACGCCATCCGGCATGCCGCCCAGGGCGCGGTCAAGGGCACACCCCTGGGGGGCTCCAAGATCTACCTCGCCGGTACCGCGGCCACCTACAAGGACATCCAGGACGGCGCCAAGTACGACCTCATGATCGCCGCGATCGCCGCGCTGAGCCTGATCCTTCTGGTGATGATGTTCATCACCCGCAGCATCATCGCGGCGATCGTCATCGTCGGTACCGTGGCGCTGTCCTTGGGCGCCTCGTTCGGCCTCTCCGTGCTGATCTGGCAGGACATCCTCGGCATCGACTTGTTCTGGATCGTGCTGGCACTGGCCGTCATCCTGCTGTTGGCCGTGGGCTCGGATTACAACCTGCTCCTGATATCCCGATTCAAGGAGGAGATCGGTGCCGGCGTGAACACCGGCATCATCCGGGCGATGGCCGGATCCGGCGCGGTGGTGACGGCGGCCGGGCTGGTGTTCGCGGCCACCATGGCCTCGTTCGTCTTCGCCGACCTGCGCATCCTCGGCCAGATCGGTACGACGATCGCCCTCGGGCTGTTGTTCGACACGCTGATCGTGCGGTCGTTCATGACACCGGCCATCGCGGCCCTGCTCGGTCGCTGGTTCTGGTGGCCGCTGAAGGTGCGTCCCCGGCCCGCCAGCCAGATGCTCCGGCCCTACGGCTCCCGCGCCTCGGTCCGTCAGCTCCTGCTCTGGGAGGACGACGACGACGTCGCCGAGGTGGCCCCGGAGTCCCGATAGACCGGCTCGGCCACCTCGACATCCCGCAGGTTGAGATCCCGCAGGTTCCTCTTCAGCCGGGCCACCCGGCGCAGCTGAGCAGCGATGTTCATCGAGGTCAGCATCGGGATACCGCCGATGAAGGTGCGAAACGACGGGTTGCCGCCGTGTACGTGCAACTCGTAGAGGCAGCCCACCACATAGAAGAAGCCACAGCTGAAGAGCACGGCGGGTATCGCGTAGGCGAGCGGCGAGCGGGCGTCGTCGACCAGTTCGGTGGCGTAGTCGAACTCTTCTTGGGACAGCGTTTCGCGCTTGCGCAGTTTGGCCAGCACGGCTTTGTGGGCGCCGACCTGTTCGCCCATCGCCGCGGGCGTGCGGTTCTCCAACCGGCGGATGTAGACGAAGACGCACGCGACGAGAGACAGGGCCAGCATCCCGTCGAGAATGGTGAGATCACCCCAGAGGTTCACCGTGTGCTCCTCTTTCCACGGACCCAGGAAACGTTAATTGGACTAAGTATCTCTCCGGGTGCGCCGGCCGGCAAGGTGTGCGCGCCGGCTGCCCTCAGCTGAACCGGACGTTGAGCGTCGCCAAGCCGAAGATCTTCCGGCCCTGCGACTTGGCGCCGACCAGCACGACACCGGAGCGGGTCTGCGGGTCCAGCGACTTGATCTTGCCGCTGTACTCGATGTCCGCGCCGCCGGCAGCCGGCACCACCGCGGGCTGCGACAGGCGCACCGCGTAGCGGGTCACCGCGCCGGGGTCGCCCGACCAAGCCGAGAAGAATGACGCGCCCAATCCCATGGTGAGCATGCCGTGGGCGATCACGTCGGGCTGGCCGGCCAGCTTGGCGATGTTCTCGTCCCAGTGCAGCGGGTTGGCGTCGCCGGAGACGCCGGCGTAGTTCACCAGGTCGCCGCGGGACAGCCGAGTGTGGTGCACCGGCAACTCGTCGCCGACCGCGAGCTCGTCGAACGACGGTGACCCGGGCGTCCGGGTGGTGCCGCCTCCGGCGATCCGGATCTCGCCCTCGGGCCGCACCGTCTTGCGGTAGTCCTCGGGGTGCTCGGCGCCGAGCATGTTGATGCCGTGCATCATCACGCCCTGCACGGCGGGCTTGATCGCCGGATCGACGTCCTCGCCGGTGACGCCGACGACGGTGGTGTGCAGCGTGTGCACCACCTCGCCGGCGGTGTCGGTGAACGTGTTCGTGACGGTGATCAGGTCGCGGCCGGCCACCCGGCGCACCGAGGTCAGCTCGATGTCGATCTGCAGCTCATCGCCCTCGACGATCGGGCGGTGCTGCTCGAAGACCTCTTCGGTTTGCAGATACATGTCGTAGCCGACGACCACCGACTCGAACATGCGCTGGTTGCAGGCCATGGCAGGGCCGGAGGTGAACGTCAGCGGCGCGATCAGGCCCGGGTAGCCCAACGCCTTGGCGGCATCGACGTCCCAGTGGGCGGGGTGATCCGACTGGAGTGCCCGGGCGTACTCACGTATCTTCTCGCGTCCCACCAGGTACGTGTCGTCCATCTGGTAGTAATGGCCGACCCGGGACTCGAGTGCGGAGGTATCTGCTGCTGCGGTCATGGCTGTGCTCAACTTCTCTATCTGCGCGTTCGCTGAGGTTGACCTCAGCACATTAACGCGCCACCAGGCACTGAGCCCAACCGCGGACCACCGGTGGTCAGGAACGCACCGCGTGCCACACCAGATCGGCGACGACCCGGCAGTACGGCTCATCGATCGGTTCGCCGGTGAACAGGGCGCGCATATTGATCGGGGCCAACAGCAGCTCGAGGACGACGGCGGGTTCGATACCGTCGCGCAACTCGCCACGATCGCGCGCCCGGCCGAACACGATGCCGAGCCGCTGCACGCGGACCCGCCACAACGTACGCCGGATCTCGATGCCATCGAGAAACGGTTCGCCGATCAGGTGCGAACCCTGGATCTGGTGGCCTTGATCGGATCCCAGATACGCGGCCATCCCGACGGCGAGCGCGTACAGATCGCCGCGAAGGGAACCGGTGTCGGGGGGCGCCGCCTCGCGGCCGGCACCGTCCAGGAGCACATCCATGATGAGTGCCGCTTCATCCGTCCAGAACTCGAGGATCTCGTCCACCGGCAGACCGTTGCGATCCGCCAACGCCACGATGCTGAATCGATCGATACCCCACTTGGTCAGTTCCTGGCGGGCCGCCGCATGGACGAGTTCGCGGAACTCGGGTGTCAGCCCTTCCGTCTCAATGGCGCTCAAAAGCAACCCCCCCTTGGCCAATTCACCCATCCTAGCGGCCCCGTTGGCCAAGGCTGAGAAGGCTTCTCAATGGACCGGCGCAGCAACGTCGGACCTCAGCTGGGAAAGTCCGGAACCTGGGGCAAGCGCAGGAGCGTGGAGAATCAGCGAGTCGGGGCAGGCCCGCCGCGGGCGGGCGACGGCGAAACGGTGTGTCTTGCAGGGAGATTGATCCTGACCTCGATCGCACTGTTGCCCCCCGGCGATATCGGGTGGATCGTGGAGGGATGTGGTGCGGGCGGATGTTGGTCGGGGCGGTGTTGATCGCTGCGGCGCTGACCGCCGCCCCCGCCGCGCACGCGGAGGGGGCCGATGCGGTCATCGCCGACCTCGAAGACCAGGGTTACCTGGTCCACATCAACTGGGTGAACGGCTACGACACCAAACCGCTGTCCTCGTGCACGGTGGTCGCGGTGAACAATCCCGATCACTCGGGTGCGCCGCCGGCGACCGGTGACACCGTGTACGTCGACGTGCGCTGCCCGAACCACAACGATGACGATCCGGGCGGTGAGTTCGGCATCGGTATCGGGTTCGGCTGAGCCGGCTCGAATTTACATACTCGTCAAAATGCGCTGCCGCGCAGCTTATTTCGTTTCCCGGCAGCCGAGACCCATCACGCAGAGTAGGTCGTTCGCTGGAAGTTCGGTCCGGGTTTCCCCGGTGCGGTGCGCATGGCGGCGCGATCTGAGCCACCATCGGTGGAATGGCCCGCAACTCACCCCTCGACGCCAGGGACGTACCCGACACCGGGATCCCGGTGGAGATTGCGGCCGCCATGAGCATGGCCGAGCGCCATGACTGGCACCTGAACTACCTGCGAAGCAGACTGGTCTCCCGCCGCCTCTTCCTCGGTGGGGCGGCGGCCGCCGCAGCGATCGCCGCGGTGGGCGGATCCCCGTTCGGGGTTCGCGCCTACGCGGACGACGCGCCGCTGGGGGTGGCCAACCGCCGGGTGGGGTACGGCTCGGATGCCTCGACTCAGCTGCGGTTGTCCGCGCAGCTCTCCCGAAATCCCAAGGGTACGAGAGTTTTCCTGGACCACGGCCCGACGGCCGACCTGGGCGCGACGGTGCAGGCCGAGATCCGGAATCTGGTGACCCAGATCCCCGATGGCCGCGGCGGCGTGCTGGCCGCCGAACAGTTCTATGTGCACGCCCCGATCGACGGTCTGCCCGGCGCGGCGGCGCACCACTACCGCTGGCGCACCGACGACGGCTTCCTCGGCGATGTGCGCTCGGCCTCGACGGCGATGCCGAGCGCCAGGGCGGCCACCGGCCCGTTCCGGTTCACCATGATCGGAGACCAGGGCACCGACGACACGCCGCTGCTGCCGCCCGGCCTCGCCGCCGGTGAATACGACGACCGCTACTACAAGCCCGACAACGACCCGGACGTGCCGCACACGGCCAATGTGCTGCGCCAGATCATCGCGGCGCGCCCCGACTTCCACGTGCTGGCCGGCGATATCGCGTACGCCGATCCGTCGGGCATGGGGAGGCCGGGTGCGTTCGTCGGCCCTGGCGGTACGCCGCCCGCGGGCTTCGACAAGTTCAACCCCTTCGTCTGGGATGTCTACCTGGGCTCCATCGAAGGCAGCGCCTCGACGACGCCGTGGATGTTCGCCACCGGCAATCACGATATGGAGGCGGCGTACGGGACACACGGGTACGGGGGCCATCTCGCCAGGCTGGACTTTCCCGGCAACGGTCCCGCGAACTGCCCGTCGGTGTACTCGTTCGTCTACGGCAACGTCGCGGTGCTGTCGCTGGACGCCAATGACGTGAGCTACGAGATCACCACCAACACCGGATACTCCGGGGGCGCCCAAACAACGTGGACGGCAAGGACACTCGCGGCGTACCGAGCCGACCCGGATATCGACTTCATCGTCTGCTTCTTCCACCACTGCGCGTACTCCACCACCGACGCACACGCCAGCGACGGCGGCCTGCGGGCGGCATGGTGCGACCTGTTCGACCGATACCAGGTCGACCTCGTCCTGCAGGGTCACAATCACGTGTTCGAGCGCACCGACCCGATCCGGGGCGGGGCACCGACGAGGGTCGCCCTGGACAACTCCGTGGTCTATCCCGCCACGGAGGGCACGGTCTATTACACCGTCGGGTGCGGCGGCCGCCCGCGATACGGCTTCCAGCCCGGTGAACTGGAGAGCTACCGCGGCCATGTGCTCGACGATCTGAGCGTGCCGAACAGCTATGTCTGGAACGCCGCCGGTGGCAAGCAGGCCGAGGCGGTCAACTGGTCGCGGGTGCGGTTCCGCAACTACGCGTTCCTGCGGGTCGACGTGCGGCCCGGCGTCCTGGTCAGTGAGATGGACGTGACTGCCGTCGACGAATACGGACGGGAGTTCGACACACTCACCTACCGGCGCCCGGTACGCACCTGAGAACGCCGGGGACGGATTTCGGGGCGGTGTGAGGTGTGAACTACCTTACTCGCGGGTAATAACACCGGCATGGTCACAGCGATGCGCCGGCTGGCCCGGTGGAGTATCAGGCCCGCCAAGAACGTCGAGACGGCTGTCAGCCCGAAGGTGAACGTACTGCGCGGGTTGACCGCCCGCGCCACCACCCCGTTGCTTCCCGATGACTACCTGAAAATGCTGAACCCGCTGTGGTCGGCACGCGAGCTGCGCGGCGAGGTGGTCGATGTGCAGCGCGAGACCGAGGACACCGCGACGGTGACGATCAAACCGGGTTGGGGGTTCGCGGCCGACTACCAGCCGGGGCAGTACGTCGGCATCGGGCTGCGGGTCGACGGCCGCTGGCACTGGCGGTCCTATTCGCTGACCTCGGTACCGCAGCGCGGTGCCAAGCACATCACCATCACCGTCAAAGCCACACCGGAGGGTTTCCTGTCGTCGCACCTGGTCAACGGCGTCGCGCCGGGAACCATCGTGCGGCTGGCGAAACCCAAGGGCGACTTCGCCTTACCCAACCCGCCGCCGGAGAAGCTGCTCTTCATCAGCGCGGGCAGCGGTATCACCCCGGTGATCGCCATCCTGAGGTCCTTGTCGGTCCGCGGGCAGCAGCCCGATATCGTGCACGTGCACTCCGCCCCGTCGGAAGCGTCTGTCATCTTCCGAGACGAACTGCGGGCACTCGAAAAGCGGCATCCCAGTTACCGGCTGCACCTTCAGCTCACCGAGACGGCCGGGCATCTGGACTTCACCAGGTTGGATGGTGCGGTTGCGGACTGGAGGGCACGGTCGACGTGGGCATGCGGGCCGGCCCAGATGCTCGACGATGTCGAGGACGCGTTTCATCGGGTGGGCCTCGACGCTGCCCTGCATGTCGAGCGGTTCACGATCGAGCGGACCGACAAAGGCGGTGAGGGCGGCACGGTGACCTTCGCGGTATCCGGCAAATCGATCGAGATCGACGGTGCCACCTCACTTCTCGAAGCGGGTGAGAAGGTCGGTATCCAGATGCCGTTCGGGTGCCGGATGGGGATTTGTCAGACCTGTGTGCTGGCCCTGGAGGAGGGGCACGTGCGCGATTTCCGCTCGGGCGTCGAGCACGGGGCCGGGGATCGGATCAACACCTGCGTCTCGACCGCATCCGGTAACTGCACACTCAAGGTCTAAGGGGAACAATCATGGCCATCACCGATATCAAGCGGTATGCACATCTGACGCCAGCCGATGTGGAAGCGCTTGCCCGCGAACTGGATACGATCAGATCAGATATCGAAGAGTCGCGGGGCGAGCGCGATGCCCGTTACATCCGGCGAGCCATCCAGCTTCAGCGCGGTCTGGGCGTCGGTGCCCGCGTCCTGCTGTTCGCCAGTCACCACAAGGTGGCCCGCCGGGCCGGTATCGCGATGCTGGCGACGGCGAAGATCATCGAGAATATGGAGTTGGGGCACAACATCACCCATGGCCAGTGGGACTGGATGAACGATCCGGAGATCCATTCGACCGAGTGGGAATGGGACACCACCTCGCCCACCGAACACTGGAAGAAGTCGCACAACTTCATCCACCACAAGTACACCAATGTGGTCGGTCTCGACGACGATATCGGCTACGGCATCATGCGGCTGACGCGAGATCAGCGGTGGGAACGCTGGATGATCGGCAACCCGGTGTACAACCTGCTACTGGGCACATTCTTCGAATGGGGCGTCGCCGCACACGGTCTGGAGACCGCGAAGGTGCGTGCCAAGGAGAAGTCCTGGGTCGAGGTCCGCAAAGACCTCCGGGTGATCGGTAAGAAGGTGGGTAAACAGGTCGGCAAGGATTACCTCGTCTTTCCTGCACTGTCGGCCAAGAACTGGAAGAGCACGCTCAAGGCGAATGCGGTGGCGAACCTGATCCGCAACTACTGGTCTTATATGGTCATCTTCTGCGGGCACTTTCCCGACGGCGCAGAGAAATTCACTCGCCAGGAGTTCGAGACCGAGACGCCGGCGGAATGGTATCTGCGCCAGCTGCTGGGCTCCGCGAACTTTCGCGCGGGTCCACTGATGGCGTTCATGAGCGGGAACCTGTGCTACCAGATCGAGCACCATCTCTTCCCCGACCTGCCCAGCAATCGCTACGCGGAGATCGGCGAGCGGGTGCGGGCGCTGTGCGAGAAGTACGATCTGCCGTATACGACGGGATCGCTTCCGCGCCAGTACTTCCAGTCGTTCTGGACCATCGTCAAGCTCGCGCTTCCGGACAAGCTCCTCAGGGCGACGTCCGACGACGCGCCGGAGACGAACTCCGAACTGAAATTCCGGATCCGGGCCGGTATGCGGGAGAGCTTCGGCGTCGATCCTGCTACCGGGCGGCGGCGCGGGCTGCGCACGGCGATCCGCGAACTGGAGACCGCGGCGATGGCCACCGGCTAGGCCGGTCGGCGATCAGCGCGGTTCGGTGCCTTTCAGAAGGAACTTGGCCGCCGCGAAGGACCGTGCGGCGCCTTTGAAATCGTCGTTCAGCCGACCGAATTCGCTGAAGGGTGAGGTCAGGCTCAAGGTCGCGCAGTGCGTGGTCAAGTCGTCGAGGTGAACCGTCAGCTGCCGCAGGGCAGCGGTGAGGGCACGATCGGGCGTCGGCAGGGAGGTGCGGATGCCTTGGTTGATGGCGGTCACATCGCGGCACACCGCGTGCATACCGGCGAAGTCGCCGCGGGTGATGGTCGCCATCAGTCGGTCGGATGCCGCTGCCAGCGCGCTCAGCGGTTGACCCTGCTCCCGCCGCCACGCACTGACAGGTCTGCTGCTGTACAACCGAACTCGTTCAGCACTCTGCGTACTGGCGGCCAGCGCAGGAGCCGACACGGCCGTGGTATGCACGGCGCCTCGGTCGGACTGGAGCGCGCCGTCGGCACCGACCACGCCAAGCGCCAGCACCAAGATCACCGCGAGCCGGTGGGAGCGTTTCACTGTGCGTGCTCACATACTTTTTTCGAGTCGGGGCAGGTCCGGTGGGCACTCTATCTCACCGCCGGTGGGCTAGGTGCCGTTTGTATTCGGCACGCGGGCCGGAGTTTTGCGAGGCCACGGGGTGCCGCGACCGGGCGAGTCGACCCTCAGGTTGAAGTTGAGGGTTGTCCGCCGCGCATAGCGAACAGTCTGTGGAACCCCGCGCGGTTGCTGTCATGGTCACTCCTCGGCAAGGGTGCTGTATGTATGCTTTTGGCGCGTCGCCTCACGATTTGCCGACCAGCGGCCCCAGCATCGTTGCGGAGCGGCGCAGCGGGCCGCTGTAATTGGCACTCATTGTGTTGCGACACTATGTTTTTGGGCGTGATGTCCTCAGCTGCCGGCGTGGTCGCTCGGTGGGTCGCTCCGTTGTTGACCGTGGCGGCCATGGCGGGCGTGGGCCTCGTCGCCGGTCCGGTGCAGACCCCCGCCATCCGCCTGGTCGATGATGCCAACCCGCTGGCGGGAATGCCGTTCTATGTCAACCCCGGGTCGGCCGCCATGCGGGCGGCGCAGAGTGCGGACCCGCCCAGTCCGCAGTTGACCGCCATCGCCAACACCCCGCAGGGGTACTGGATGGACCGGTTGTCCACCCCGGCGGTCGACGCGGCCTACATCGCCGCCGCGCAGGCCGCGGGCACCAGACCGGTGCTGGCCCTCTACGGAATCCCGCACCGCGACTGCGGCAACTTCTCTGCCGGCGGGTTCTCCTCGGCGGACGCCTACCGAGGCTGGATCGACGGAGTCGCGGCGGCCATCGGTTCCGGGCCGGCCGCGGTCATCCTCGAACCCGATGCGCTCGCCATGGCCGACTGTCTGTCGGCCGATCAGCGTCAGGAGCGTCTCGACCTGATCCGGTACGGCGTCGACACCCTGACCCGGAACCCGGCCACCGCCGTCTACATCGACGCGGGTCATTCCCGCTGGACCAGCGTCGACAAGATGGCGGCCATGCTCAACGACGTCGGTGTGGCCAAGGCCAGCGGCTTCAGTCTCAACACCGCGAACTTCTTCACCACCGAGGAGGAGATCGGCTACGGCGAGGCGATCTCCGGACTGACCAACGGCGCGCACTACGTCATCGACACCTCGCGCAACGGCGTCGGACCGGTCGACAGCGATTCGTGGTGCAATCCCGCGGGCCGGGCCCTCGGCACGCCGCCCACGACCGCCACCGCCGGCGCACACGCGGATGCCTACCTGTGGATCAAGCGTCCCGGCGAATCGGACGGGTCGTGCGGGCGGGGCGACCCCGGAGCGGGCCGCTTCATGAACCAGTACGCGATCGATCTGGCGAGCAAAGCGGGTCTGTGACCGCAACCCTCGTCGCTTCGAACGTGGCGGGCGGTTACGCCCACCGCACCCTCTTCGAGGGCCTCGACGTGACGGTGGCGCCGGGCGAGGTGATCGGTGTCGTCGGCGCCAACGGTGCCGGCAAGAGCACGCTGCTGCGCATCCTGGCCGGCGATCTCGCCCCGCTGGAGGGCACGGTCAGCGTCGCGCCGGCCGACGCGTTCATCGGATGGCTGCCGCAGGAACACGAACGGGTGCCCGGTGAGACCGTCGCCGCCTACCTCGCACGCCGGACGGGCTGCGCGGCGGCGACCCTGGCCATGGAGACCGCGGCGGCGGCGCTTGCCGAGTCGGATACCGCTGCGGACACCTACTCGCGCGCGCTGGATCACTGGCTCGCCACCGGTGCGGCAGATCTCGACGAAAGGCTGCCCGCGGTGCTGGCAGACCTGGGACTCGACCCGCAGGCCGTGCCGCCGGAGTCGACCGAGATGACCTCGCTGTCGGGCGGACAGGCGGCCCGGGTGGGTCTGGCGGCGCTGGTGCTCTCGCGATTCGACATCGTGCTGCTCGACGAGCCGACCAACGATCTCGACCTCGACGGCCTCGACCGGCTGGAGCGTTTCATCTCGGACCTGCGCGGCGGTGTGGTGTTGGTGAGCCATGACCGAGAGTTCCTGGCCCGCAGCGTCACCCGAATTCTGGAACTCGATCTGGCGCAGAACACCACGACGGTGTTCGGCGGTGGCTACGAAAGCTATCTGGAAGAGCGGGAGGTGGGGCGGCGGCACCGGCGCGAGCAGTACGACGAATTCGCCGATAAGAAGGCCGATCTGGTGGCCCGCGCACGCGTCCAACGGGAGTGGTCCAGTCAGGGCGTGCGCAACGCGATGCGCAAGGCTCCCGACAACGACAAGAACCGGCGCCGTGCGCAAACCGAGTCCAGTGAGAAGCAGGCGCAGAAGGTGCGTCAGATGGAGAGCCGGATCGCCCGCCTCGAAGAAGTCGAGGAGCCGCGCAAGGAGTGGACGCTGCAGTTCACCATCGGCGCCGCGCCGCGGTCCAGCTCGGTCGTCGCGACACTCGACAACGCCGTTGTCCGCCAAGGCGACTTCGTGCTCGGGCCGGTGTCATTACAGGTGGCAGCCGGCGAGCGGATCGGAATCACCGGCCCCAACGGGGCGGGCAAGTCGACCTTGCTGCGGCTGCTACTGGGGCGCCGAAAGCCCGATGACGGCCGGGCCGCTCTCGGTGCGAATATCGCCGTCGGCGAGATCGACCAGGCCCGGGCCGAGTTCTCCGGCCCGGGGCGGCTTCTCGATCGTTTCGAGCAGCAGATGCCGTCGTGGTCGACCGCCGACGTGCGCACCCTGCTCGCGAAGTTCGGGCTGGGTGCCGACCATGTCGAGCGCGCGGTCGACGGGCTCTCACCCGGCGAGCGCACCCGAGCCGGGATGGCCCTGCTTCAGGCTCGCGGCGTGAATGTGCTGGTGCTCGACGAGCCGACCAACCATCTGGACCTACCCGCCATCGAACAACTCGAGCAGGCGCTCGAAACCTATGACGGCGCCTTGCTGTTGGTGACGCACGACCGCCGGATGCTGGAGAACGTGCGGCTGGACCGGACGTGGCGCGTGGCAGACGGTCAGGTCGACCAGCGATAGCGCATCAGTCGGCCGGTTGCTCGGCGCGGCGGCTGTCGAACGCGAAGAGGACCAGGCTGGCGACGAATCCGGTGGCAGCGACGACGGCGAGCAACACCGCCACGGCGGTGTGTCCGCCGAGCGCAAGCGCGAGTGACCCGGTGATCGCGATCAATGCCGCAAAGTTCAGGAGGAGCCCGATGGTGGCGGGTGCATCATCGCGTCCCGGCGGGCTGACTGGTGTGCTCATGGCGATCCATGTACCCACTCCGGCGGCGCGGAAAACCGCGGGGTGTCTTCCTACGGTGATCGATTGAACCGGAACGGCTGGGTCGGCGGCTCGCCTGCCGGCGCCCCCAGTTTCAGCGGCCGGGGTTCCTCGCGCTCCGCGATCCGTTCCAGCAGCACGCCGCGCGCGATCCGGTCGAGGGCGCCCTGCACCTGCATGCGATCCGCCCGACCGCCGAGACCGGCGCTGAAATCCTCTGACTGCGACAGTGATTCGGTTATCCAGCTGGAGATGAGGTCGCGGGCCTTGTTGATCTCGGCGGCGCCGGCGGGTGTCAGTGAGAACTGGTCGGCGACCCGCGTCGCGTACCGGGTGGCGACCAGCCGGTCGAAGGTGGGCTCCAGGATCTGGCGCGGCACCCGGCGCTCCTCGGCGATGTCGACGATATCCGCGGTCCCGGTGACCGACGCGTGCCGGTAGATCTGCATCAGCGCCCACAGGGCCGCGGTATCCACCCGGCTGCGCGGGGACCGTGCGAGCGCCTCCAGATCGACGCCGTGGCTGCGTTGCAGCAGCCGCCCGATCGCGACTTCGAGCAGCTTCTCCGGAGATTCGGTGGTCGGCATGCCGAAGCCCTCGCCCATATCGGTGCTGCCGCTCGCGGCGGTGTCGCGCAGCGGAACCTGCTTGAGGAACCACGCCAGGATGAAACCGAGGACGGCGACCGGTGCCGCGAACAGGAACACCCGGCTGAGCGAGTCGGCGTAGGCGTCGATGATGGGGGCGGCCACGTCGTGGGACAGCTGGTGCAATACCTGCGGTGAGGTGGCCGCCTGGGCCGGGGCGCCGCTTCGGGCCATCGCCGCGGGAAGGCGGTCGTCGAGGAAGTTCGAGAACATCGATCCGAAGATGGCGGCCCCGAATGAGCTGCCGATCGTGCGGAAGAACGTGACCCCGGAGGTCGCGACGCCGAGGTCGGTGAAGTCGACGGTGTTTTGCACGACCAGGACCAGCACCTGCATGCTCAGGCCGATCCCGGTACCCAGCACCAGCAGGTACAGCGACTGAACCAGGGTGGAGGTACCGGCATCCATCTGGGAGAGCAGCACGAAGCCGAGTGCCATGATGGCGGTGCCCGCGATGGGGAAGATCTTGTAGCGCCCGGTACGGCCGACGATCACACCGCTGCCCAGGGATGTCACCAGCAGTCCCGCCACCATGGGCAGGGTGCGTAACCCGGAGGCGGTGGCCGAGACGCCGTCGACGAACTGCATATAGGTCGGCAGGAAGGTCAACGCGCCGAGCATCGCGAAGCCCACGACGAACGACAACACACAACAGACGGTGAAGACGGGGTTGGCGAACAACCGGATGGGCAGGATCGGTTCGACGGCGCGCCGCTCGGCGGCGATGAAGGCGATGAGCGCCGTGGCGGACCCGACGAAGAGCGCAAGGATGGTCGGCGAGCCCCAGGCGTAGGTGGTGCCGCCCCAACTGGTGGCCAGGGTCAGCCCGGCGGCGCCGAGGCCGATGAGCACGATGCCCGCATAGTCGAGGACCGGCCGCGCGGTGCGGGTCAACTCCGGGATGGCCACGGCCGCGATCGCGATCACCACGACGGCCACCGGCACATTCACCCAGAACGCCCATCGCCAGGTGAGGTGGTCGGTGAACAGTCCGCCGAGCAACGGGCCGATGACGGTGGTGACGCCGAAGACCGCGCCGAGTGCCCCCTGGTAGCGGCCGCGTTCCCGGAGCGGGATCACCTCGCCGATCACCGCGACCGCCGTCACGGTGATGGCGCCACCCCCGAGTCCCTGCAGAGCTCGCGACGCGACCAGCATCTCCATCGACTGGGCCAGGCCGCACAGGATCGAACCCGCCAGGAACAGCAGGACCGCCAGTTGGAACACCTTCTTGCGGCCGAAGATGTCGCCGAGCTTGCCGACCACCGCGGTGACGATCGTCGACGCGAGCAGATAACTGGTGACCACCCAGGCCTGGTGGCCGGCGCCACCGAGATCCGCGACGACGGTCGGGAGCGCCGTCGCGACGATGGTCTGGTCCAGGGCGGCCAGCAGCATGCCGAGCACCACCGCCAGAAAGGTGAGATTGCGCTGGCGGTGGTTCGCGGCGTCGACGGGCGGTACCGGGTCGGCGGCCCGTGGTGACGTGCTCACGGACATCACTGCGTTCCTCCTGTGCACTGGTGGTGACCGTGGTCGGCGTACCCGTGTCGGCCGGCGATGACACGTGCGTCGCAGGGCCAGCACATCTCAGTGGGATGGGAATGCGATATGAGTCAGCTGAGCGCGGCCGATGAGTTCCCGCCCGGCAACCGAGTGGTCATCTGACCGGGCTCGCGCTTCGCGGTGCGGGCGCGTGGAAGGCCGGGACGGCTTGGGTGACGCGGCGCTGGTCGCGCATGATCCGCCGGTTGAGAATCCGCTCGTCCCTGGGGGTCACGGTGCGGTTCTGGCGGGCCAGCAGATCCAGCTGTTCCCAGCTGAGACCGTCCAGGTCGCCGTCGGCGTCATGGGTGGCCACGACGATGCTGCCACGCAGCAGCGGAACCGTTTTCGCGGTGAAAGACGTGGTCGCCAAGAGTAGTTCGGAGGCCCGGCGATTGACGCGGCGCTGGCACCGCCGGGAAGTCGGGCTGAACCAGAAGTCGAACTGGCGGTCAGCGCTGGTCAGGCACTGCAGCCCTTGGTCGTGGATGAGCTGGGTGATATCGGCCTGGGTGTAGGCGCGGGTTTCATATACGGCGCCGGTGGCGCTGAAGTAGAGGACGGTGTTCATGATGATGACCCATTCGGCTCTTTCTCTGTGGACGGGTGCGCCGGCGCCCCGGCGCTGTTGCCAGAGATACCCGTGTGACAATTGAGGTAAACGTCGATCACGGTTCGGATAATTCCCGCGAAGCGAACCGTGCCCTTCCGGTATCTCCGTGCACCTGCACGGTGTTTAGCCGACGTGCGCTCGACAGATGACTGGCGGCGACGTCCCGGTACCACATCCTGCCAACCGTGCGCCAATTTCTGCCAACGGAATTAACCGTACTGACCTGCGTGTTATGAGAGTCAGACCGGCCAGGAGAACCCCGAACCGGTAAGCGGACCCCAAGCAGAAGGACTGATGAAAATGAAGAAGTTCGGATTTGCCAGCGTCATCGCCACCGGATTCGCCGCCGCCCTCGTCGGGTTGGCCGCGCCGGCTCAGGCCGATATCACCCACCACGACTGGGTGCACGAAATCCAGCAGCACGCGAGCACCGGCCAGGTGACGTCGACCTTCGGCAACGGCCGGTGAGCGGCTTGTAGCGTGTCCTGGATGTGCGCGGGGACGGTCGAGTTCGTGATGGTGCGGCAGGACGACCCGCTGGCGGAACCCCTGTTGGCGGAGCTCGGCCTGGAGTACCGCGCGCGCTACGGCGATCTGAGCGGTACCGAATACGCCGATATGCGCAGCTATCCGGCCGAGCAGTTCGCGCCGCCGGGCGGCGTGCTCGTGGTGGGGTTATCCGGCGGAATACCGGTGGCAGGGGGCGCTTTTCGCCGCCTGGACGCCTCGACGGCCGAGCTGAAACGGATCTGGACATCGTCGGAGCACCGTGGTCGCGGTTACGGCAAACTCGTGGTGGCCGAGCTGGAGCGCATTGCGCGGGAACGCGGCTATCGCCGGGTGTACCTGACCACCGGCCCCCGCCAGCCCGAGGCGGTGGCGCTGTATCTGTCGACCGGATACACCGCGCTGTACGACCGGGCGTTGCCCGCCGAGCAGGTCGGCGTGCACGCTTTCGAGAAGCAGCTCGGCGCCGCCGGGTAGGCGCTGCCACAGACCAGCGCCAGCTGCGTCGGTGTGGTAGACAGCGGCTGTGTCTGGCGATTTGGTGCTCCAGCCGGGCCGGACGTGCTGGCGGGTGGAACACGCCGGCAAGGTCGCCTTCATCGTCGACGGCGCGGACTACTTACGGCACGTCAAGGCCGCGATGCTGCGTGCC
Organism: Mycolicibacterium fluoranthenivorans; assembly: GCF_011758805.1. Taxonomy (NCBI): domain Bacteria; kingdom Bacillati; phylum Actinomycetota; class Actinomycetes; order Mycobacteriales; family Mycobacteriaceae; genus Mycobacterium; species Mycolicibacterium fluoranthenivorans. The sequence goes on from NZ_JAANOW010000001.1 coordinate 303,537, forward strand.
CGCCATCGGATCATGCTGATCGGCTGGGATTTCGACGGCAGGACCACCATGGAGCAGGGCGAGACCACGCTGCCCGGGCCCAATCAGTTGGGGGCTCTGCTCTACTGGCTGATGTGGAAGCGGCCCGACCTGGAGATCCACGTCCTGAAGTCCAATCTGCGGCTGCTCCCGGTGTTCGACGATCTCTGGTACGGGCTGACGCCGGTGACGGTACTGAATCGGCTCAGCGGCAGGCGAATCCGATTCGCGGTGGACGGCCGGCATCCGACCGGTGCGGTCCACCACCAGAAGGTCGTGGTCATCGACGACGTGCTGGCTTTCTGTGGCGGTATCGACCTCACACTGGGACGCTGGGACACCTCAGAACACTTGGATGACAGCGTGTTCCGCCGGGACTACGGCCCCCGGCACGAGATCGCCGCGGCGGTCGACGGTGCGGCCGCGAGCGGGCTGGGTGACCTTGCCCGGGACCGATGGGAGGCGGCCACCGGTCAGTCCCTGGACCGGCTGGAGGTGACGAACCAGGCGTGGCCGCGCGGTCTGGAACCCGACGCGACCGATGTCGGCGTGGGTATCGCGCGGACCATCCCGGACCTCCCGGACCGCGACGAGGTACGCGAGGTGGAGGCACTGAACCTGGCGGCCATCGCGGCGTCCCGGCGGACCGTCTATCTGGAGAATCAGTACCTGGCTTCCCGGCGTCTCGCCGATGCGCTCGCCGATCGGCTACGGGATCCCGACGGGCCGGAGATCGTCATCGTGCTGCCCCGCCGGTCCGAGAGCCGGTTGGAGCAGGAATCGATGGACAGCGCGCGCAAGCTGCTGCTCGAAGAGCTCTGGGCTGCCGACAACCAGCACCGGCTGGGCGTCTATTGGCCGGTGACCGACGCCGGCGCGCCGATCTATGTCCACTCCAAGATCCTGGTCGTCGATGACAGGTTGCTGCGCATCGGCTCGTCCAACCTGAACAACCGGTCGATGGGCTTCGACAGTGAGTGCGATGTGGCCATCGAGTCGGGTCCGGCAGATGACTCCCTCCGGCAGACGATCACCGCTTTCCGGAACCGACTGATCAGCGAACATCTGGGTGTCGCCGCCGGCGACTTCGACGCAGCACTGCAGGACGGCGCGACCTTCCTGGAGGCCACCGAGGCACTGATCGGCGAGGGCAGGACGCTGCGCCGGTTCACCGCGGATACGGTTGTCGGCGAAGGCAGCCCGCTCGCGGAGAACGAGCTGATGGATCCCGACCACGTGCCCAGCTCACTGGCCACCAGCCTGCGGCGACTCCTCACCAGGCTGGGCAACTCGCGCGGGTGAACGGCCGATGGCCTCGCATCACCGGGACGGATCCGGTATCCGGTCGCCGAACAGTCGCAGCGCGTTCTGGTAGCCGACCTTGCGGCGGTCGGCCTCACTCATCGGATACGAGGCCAGGAATTCGGCGCCGGCGACGTTGTCATCCATCGGATAGTCCACCGAGAACATCACCCGATCGGCGCCGAGCACCGACAGTGTGCAGGCCATGGCGGGCGGGGAGAAGTTTCCGCTCGTGGTGACGTAGAAGTTGTCCCGCAGATACTGCGACGGGAGCTTGGCCAGATCGCCGCCTGATCCGCCCAGTCCGTAGTAGCGGTCGGTGCGGAAGGCGGTGAACGGCAACATCTCTCCGAGGTGGCCCAGGATCATCTGGAGTTTCGGATGCCGGTCGAACAGCCCGGAGTAAATCAGCCGGAGTGCATGCGTACCGGCTTCGACCGCGAAACCCCAGGATGCGAGGTGCAGACCCTGATCGGTGTACGGGGCGAACCAGGCGGCCATGACCGCCGGGTGCGGTGTGGTCGGGTGCAGGTAGATGGGCACGCCCAAGCTCTCGGCCGCGTCGAACAGTGGCTCATACGCGGGATCGTCGAGATACCGCCCGTGGGTGTGACCGTTGATCAGCGCACCGGCGAAGCCGAGGTCGGTGACTGCGCGGCGCAACTCGACGGCTGCGGCATCCGGATTCTGGGTGGCCAGCGTCGCGAAGGCGCCGAATCGATGGGGGTACTGCCGTACCGTCTCGGCCACATTGTCGTTGGCCCGGCGCGCGTAGTCCACCGCCAGCGCGGTGTCGGTGTACTCCTGTACGCCGGGATCGAACAGAGACAGGATCTGGAAGTCGATGCCGGCGGCGTCCATCTGCTCAAGCCGTAACGGCCCGCGATCGTAGAGCCGGTCGTAGCCGAGCTGATTGTGTGTGCGCAACCAGCCCGCCACCTCGTTGCCGTCGCTGACGGGATCCCAGGCGAAATGCTCTTCCAGCGCGATCAGGTGCATGCCGCTGAGGATACGTAGGGCGACTGCCACTCGACGGTCAATTGCTGCCATCGGAATTACCGGGCCGGGCCGGGCGTTATCCACGCCAGAAGCAACCCGAGCATCCCACGAAAGGGATTGGAAATGAAGAAGTTTGGATTCACCGGAGTCATCGCCACCGCGTTCGCCGCCGCCGTCGTCGGACTGGCTGCGCCCGCGCAGGCCGATATCGCCCATCACGAGTGGGTGCACGACAACCAGCAGCGTGCCACCACCGGTCAGGTGACAGCGACCTTCGGTAACGGTCGCTGATCGATGAAGTTCGGAATCTCGACCTTCGTGACCGATGACACCATCGACACCGTCACGCTGGCCCAGGCCATCGAGGAACGGGATTTCGACGCGCTGGCCATCGCCGAACACACGCATATCCCGGCCAGCCGGGAATCGGCGTACCCGTTGGGCGGCGAGCTACCCGCCATCTACTACCGGACCCTGGACCCGTTCGTCACGCTCGCGGCGGCCGCGGCTGTCACCTCCCGCATCCAGCTGGTCACCGGTATCGCGCTGCTCATCCAGCGCGACCCGATCATCGCCGCCAAAGAAGCCGCCAGCATCGACCTGATCTCCCACGGCCGCTTCGTGTTCGGCGTCGGCGCCGGGTGGAATCTGGAGGAGTTACGCCATCACGGCACCGACCCGAAGACGCGCGGCGCGCTGCTGGACGAGCGGATCGAAGCGATCAAGGCGCTCTGGACCACTGAGCCCGCCGAATACCACGGCAAGTACGTGGACTTCGACGCGTCCTACCTGCGGCCCAAACCGGTACAGACGCCGCACCCGCCGATCCTCATCGGTGGCGACTCGGATGCCACCGTCAAGCGCGTCATCCGGCACGGTGCGGGTTGGATCTCCAATCCGCTCCCCGTGGAGCGACTGACCCGACGCATCGAGCAGCTGCGCGACGGCGCCGGTCACGATGTGCCGCTGAGCACGTTCGGCATCCCGCTGAACCCCGAGTACTGGTCCGCCTTGGAGCGCCTCGGCTTCGGGCAACTGAACCTGTTGCTGCCGAGCCTGCCGCGCGATGAGGCGCTGCGCCTGCTCGACGACTACGCCGACTCGGTGGCGAAGTACCGCGGTTAGCGGGCCCGGAAGAGCAATTACTGTCAGGTTGTTGTCAGGTAACCGGGCGTGCAGGTGCGCGCCCGGTCTGACGTACTGACGGGGGATGGTCGTGAGCATTCGGTTGGGCGCGGTGGCGGTGGACTGCCCGGACCCGGCGGCACTCGGTGATTTCTATCGGGAGGTGCTGGGGCTCAAAGTGGTGCTGTCCACCGCGGACGTCGTCGCGCTGGAGGGGTCGGGGTTCCTGTTGAGCTTCGAGCGTGTCGAGGACCATCGGCCGCCGACCTGGCCCGGCGGGCAGATGCCCAAGCAGCTGCACCTGGACCTGGCGGTCGCCAACCTCGACGTGGAGGAGACCCGAATCCTGGCGTTGGGGGCCACCAAGGCCGAGATCCAGCCCAACCCGGAGAAGTGGCGGGTACTGATCGACCCGGCGGGACACCCGTTCTGCATCACGGTGGTGTTCCGGCCGTGAGGTGAGGCCGACGGGCCGCACGCCGGGCTGGCCGCCCTGGTCGAGCTGGATCCCGCGCTGCCCCGTTACACCGCCGCGGCGGCGCACCTGCACGAGCGGGCGGGCGAAAACGCAACGGCGGCAGATCTTTACGCGCACGCGGCGGCCGAGGCGGACAACGTCGCCGGACGCCACCATCTCACGATCCGCGCGGCGACCCTGCGGCAGCGGCTGGGGGACGGAAACCCGGCCTGACCGCTACTGGGTGGCCAGCCAATCGGTGAACCGGGTCTGGGCGAGCACCGCTGCAGGCCCGGTCACCAGGCTGTCCTCGTCGACGACCGTGCCGAAGTACGTCGCCGCCGGATCGATGACCACCGGGGTGTCCTCACCGCGCTGCGCCAGCACCGCGCGGACCAGGTCGGCGAAGCCGATCTTCTCCGGCCCACCGATGTTGACGATGCCGTTGACCGGCGGCTGTTGGGCCACCCGGGCCAGTTCGGCGGCGACCTCGGCCGACGCGATCGGCTGGATCCGGGCGTCCGGAGCATGGATCACATCACCGGAACGCAGGGAATCGGTGATCGCGCCGCCGAATTCGTGGAATTGCGTCGCCCGCACGACGGTGTGCGGTAGGCCGGAGTCGGTGATGATCCGCTCCTGAGCCACCTTCGCCCGCAGGTAGCCGCTGTCGGGCAGGCCATCGGTGCCCACGATGGACAGCGCCACGTAATGCCCGACGCCGGCGGCTCGGGCCGCCTGAACCAGATTCGTCGACGAGGCGGTGAAGAACGCCAGTACGGGCTCGTCCTCGAAGGACGGCGAGTTGGTGACGTCGATGAGGACGTCGGCACCGTGGCACGCTTCGGCGAGGCCCTCGCCGGTCAGCACGTTGGCGCCGGTCCGCAACGATGCGCCCACCACGTCATGGCCGGCCGCGGTGAGCAGTTCGACGACCTGTGAACCGATGAGCCCGGACGCCCCGAACACCGTGATCCTCATGATTGTTCTCCTTGTCAGAGGTGTGTACCTGGTATCAGCCTGCCCCCGGGTGGCACTCGGCCGAGCCCTTGAGAACCCGTGGTCGTCCCCCGATGAGGTCTACACGTGCCCGCGAATTACGTATACGGTCTAACTATGAGTGGAGTGTCGGTGATCACAGGTGGCGCGGGCGGTATGGGACGGGCCACGGCCAAGATCGTCGGGCGGGACCACACCGTGGTGCTGGCCGACAACAGGGCAGACCGGCTCGATACCGCGATTGCCGAACTGTCCGGTCTCGGCGTGCCGGCCACCGCGGTGCACTGCGATGTCACCGACCCGGCGGCGGTGGGGGCGTTGTTCGAGACCGCGGCGAGGCTGGGTGGGATTGCCTCGGTGATCCACACCGCGGGTGTGAGCCCCAGCATGGGCGACGCCGACTACGTGATGCGGACCAACGCCCTGGGCACCGTCAACGTCAACGAGGCCTTCTTCGCCATCGCGGGTGAGGGCTCGGTGATCGTCAATGTCGCGTCGATGGCGGCCTACCTGATGCCCGAGGAACTCATTCCGGCAGCGCAGTTCCCCCTGGCGCTGACCGACGCTCCCGCCTTCGCCGACGCGATGCGCGCGGCGTACGCGATCGCCCCGGAGGAGGCCCGCTCCGGGATGTCCTACGCGGTGAGCAAGGGCTTCGTGAAGTGGTACACGTCATCGCAGGCCGAGCGTTTCAACACCCGCGGCCTGCGGATCGTCTCGGTGTCCCCGGGGTCGGTGGACACCGAGATGGGGAAGCTGGAAGCGGACGCGGGGGCCGGCGCCATGGTGGCCGACTTCGCCGTGCCCCGCTGGGGCAAGGCCGAGGAAATGGCCGAACTGTTCGCCTTCTGTGCCAGCGACCGGGCGGGCTACCTGACCGGCACCGACATCCTCAACGACGGCGGAGTGGTCGCGTCCATGCGCGAACGTGTCCGGGCGGCAGCCGAAAAAGCCTGAGTCACCAGACTCGCACGTAATCGACGAGCATGTCGGCCGGATAGGTCCCGGCACCCGGATCGCCACCGCCGGACCCGGCCACCGCCAGATCCAGCACTGGAAACAGTTGGTAGCCAGGCTGATTGAACTGCCAGTCCGGTAGCGCATGCGCGGGCACGTTGAAATACGGCTGGGCACCGTCGGTGTAGTCCCGCCAGAACCGCATACCCGCGTCATCCCACTGCACCCGCCACGTGTGCCAGGCACTGTCGACGCTGATCGTCTGGCTGACGTGCTCGCCGCCGTTGAGCTTGGCGTGCACCGCGGTACCGGGGGCCCATTTGCCGTTGCCGTACCACTCCATGATGTCGACCTCCCCACCGATGGTGGGGTCGTTGTTGGCCAGGTACCAGGCCGGCCAGCTGCCCGGGGTGAGGCAGTTCAGCTTGATCCGGGCTTCCCAGTTGTGCCCGATACCGCCCCGCCACTTCCCGAACAGCTTGCCGCTGTAGAAGGTGTTGCCGTCTTTCGCGGCGCGGAACACCAGGTTGGACTTGCCGTCGACGAACACATTGCGGCGATCATCGCGGTACTGGCCGACATTGCCGGGCAGCTCCCAGAACGTCGGATCCTCCATCGACTCGCGGGCCAGCGCCACTTCCCATTTCGACGCGTCGGGCGCCGAACCGGCCGGCCCGTCGAACTCGTCGGCGAACAGATAGCCGCCGGCCGGTGGCGCGGCGGGCGGGGGAGCGGCAGGGGTGGCCTGCGCCAGGGGTGTGGGCATGGCGGCGGTCAGCGCGCCGATACCGGTCAGCAACATCATGTCGCGACGATTCATCTGGGGACTCCGTTCAGTCGCCGACCGCAACGAGACTCGAGGCCTGCGGGACGATCAGCACCGGGATATCGGTGTGCGCGACGACCGCCGCCGCGACGCTGCCCTGCAGGTGGCCCAGTAATCCGTTGCGACGGTGCGGTCCGAGCACGATCAGGCTTGCGTGGTGTTCCTTGGCCGTCGCGACGATGCCGTGCCAGGTCGGCGACGCCTCGACTGCCTTACTGCACACCGCAAATCCTGCCTCGGCGGCCAGCGTTGCGCCATAGGCGGCGGTCTGCTCGGCGGATCGGCGCACCTCAGCGGCTTTGTCGGCCTCCAGATGGCGGCCGTCGGCGGGGGTGAATCCGACGTCGACGGGCTGCCAGACGCACAGCACGAGGGCCTGGCGGCCGGGTGGCAGCGCCGCCGCGGCTGCGGTGATGGCGGCGGCGGCCCGCTCGGTGCCGTCGTAGGCGATGACCACGGGGCCGGGGGAGTCGGTGGCGAAGGAGGGTGGCGGTGGTGCCGCGGCCGGTGCCGGTTCGGCTTCCGGCGCCGGTGCGGGAAGCCCGCGCAGGCGCGCCAGCAGCGGCGGCGAGTACCAGGCCGGTGATTCACCGTCCAAGAACAGGTCCAGGTCGGGGGTCTGCGGACGGGCTCCGCTCAGCGCGTAGACGGCGACACCGAAGACAGCGCCGGCGATCGACAGCCCGAACCCGATCCACAGGGCGATACCGGTGCCGGTGACCAGGTCGTCCGCGGCCGTGGCCGCGAAGTGGGCGAAGATCGGCGCCACCATGAACGCCGCGACGGCGCGCAGCAACTCGATGATGGCGAACACCCGCTGCAGGCTGTTGGACTGAAGCGAGAAACCGGCGACGAACAAGGCCGGCGCCACTGTGGCCCCCAGTGCCAGACCGGTCAGCGCCGAGCCGAGCAGGGCCAGCGGCTGATTGCCCGGTAACGACAGCCGGAACACCAGGATCCCGGCGGCCAGCAGCGCCATCCCGACCAGCGGCAGGTAGTGCATCGCACGCCGGGAGATCACGATGCCGAACACCACGGCCATCACCACCGCGCCGCCCAGCTCGGGCAGATAGATCAGCCCCACCTGCACCGGGCTGAAGCTCAGCAGGAAGACGTTGGCGGTCAGTGCGGTGGCGGCCACCGATGCGGCCGCGGCGAACAAGGCGACGCCGACGCCGGCGACCGGGATGGAACTGGTGAGCATGGTGCGGATGGTCAGCAGCGGGCGGCGGGCCCGGAACTGGTAGACGATCAGCGCGACGATCAGCGCCAGGCCGCCGAGCATGGGGCCCGTCACGGCCATATCGCCGAAACCGTGGGTGGTCAGTTGTGCGGCGCCGACGAACGCCGCGGTGCAGCCGGCGGTGGCCAGGGCGATCGCCCACAGGTCGCGCGGTGCGTCCGGGTCGGCGGGCGGCGCGTCGTCGAAGGTGAGGGCGGCCAGGATGAGTGCCGTCAACGCGATCGCGGCGACGATCCAGAACAGCGGCCGCCAGGCCTGCGATTCGGCCTGCACACCGCCGACGAACGGACCGAGTGCGACGGCCCCGAACACGCACATGTTCATGATGACGGCGGTGTTGCGCAGCTTGTCGCGGGGGAAACCGATGGTGAGCGGCGGCGCGGCCGCGATGAGCAGCATGCTGGTGGCCAGTCCCTGCAGGACGTGACCGCCGATGAACATCCCCGCGTTCTGCGCCGAGGCGGCCAGCACCGAACCCACGACGAGCAGCACGGCGTAGCCGAGCAGCATCCGGCGCTGGGGCAGGTGCTGGGCGAACTGGACCGCGAGCACCGTGCCCACGGCATAGGCAGCGTTGCCCAGCCCCGCGGACAGGCTCATCTGCTGCGCGGTCATGTGCAGATCTGCGGAGATGATCGGCACCAGCGGGTCGAGTGCCGCCGACAGCGCGAGATAGGGGATGAGCGCCAGCGTGACCATGGCGGCCACGGCCGGATACCGTCCGGCCAGCGGTCCCTGGCGCATCAGATCAGCCCGAAACTGTGAATTTGCTGGCAACTTGGCACGGTAAGCGGCCGGCTGGTCATCCGGTTCGGGTCGGCCACGTGTCGCTGCAACTCCTTCGGACAGGCATTTGTTCCCGGGCGTTGCCCGGGATTGCCCCATGGTCGATAGCTCTGTTCTATTACCCACGCCGAGAATCATTTTCATCGGTGGGACGATCGCGGTAACGGCATCGTCAACCGCGCAGACAGGTCAATGCTATCGGTCTTCGCGCACCTGGGCGGACTCAGGTCGAGTTCGGGATGCCGAGCAAACCCCTTATTTCGTTCACAGACACTAATTAGCTGCGGGATTCGGGGCCGGCCCACCAGTCGAGCACCCGGGTCCCGAAGAACGTCAGCCATTTCGAGGGTGCACCGGCGGGGGCGTCGACGTCGAACCACACCCGTCCGGGCAGCGGGCTCGCCTGCAGCCAGGTGCCGTCCGGCCGGCGAGCGCTGCGGAGGAGCGCCACCGCGTCGGCCATCCGCGGATCGGGTGACACACCGTCGTGTGTGCCGGCCTCGCGGAAGTAGTCGGCGGCGCGCAGCACGTCATAGCGCCAGCGGAACGGGTAGCCGAACGCGTCGACCCAGTCGGCGACCGGCTGCCCCGTCGACAAGCGGCGGAACAGGCCCCGCGCCAACAGGTATTCCTGCCCGGCCCACCGCGCCGTTCGCACCGCATCGTCGGGTCCCTTCGCCACCTCATAGGCGAGCAGTCCCTTGAGCGAGTTCAGGGTCGAATGGAACGACGATCGCCTCGACCCGTCCTCCCACTCGCAGTTCCACCCGCCGTCGGGTAGTTGGTGCTCGAGGAACCAGGCGACGATCCCGTCGATGTCGGCACCGAGCCACACGCCGTTGGCGACGGTCCAGGCGTTGATGCAGCAGTCCACCTCACCACCCCAGTAGGGCAGCTCGTCATACTCCCAACGACAGTGCTCGGCGAGCAGTTCAGCCGTGCGGCGCCCGCGCAGTACCGCCGGATCGAGCCCCCATTCGCGCAACGAGTTCAGCGACCAGGTCGTCGCGGTCCAGGGCTGGCCGTGGGTCGCATGCTCCGCTGCACCATCCTCCCCGTCGCTTCGCTCGCCCGTGTCGAAATCGGCCGGGAAGAACGCGCCGCCCGCCCATTGCCCGTCCGGGTCCTGTGCCGCCAGCAGTCGCGCACCGAAGCCCTCGGTCGCGACGCGGGCCCGGGTCGCCTGCCAGACCTCGGCGGGCATTCTCATCAGGTCGCGCTCGACCTGCCAGCGCAGCGCAGGATCGGCGTCGGCAAGCCAGCTGACCAGCGCATCAGATCCCATGTGGCCACCGTAGCCACCGGCGGCGTGCCACACCTCACGTAACGGCGCAGCCGCTGGTGACGATCATGTATTCGTGATTCGTCGGGTGATAGCAGTGGTTGCGGGGGCGCTTCTCGCGCCCGGTCTCATCGGTCTGTCCGCAGGCCCGGCCGCGGCAGCCCCCGGGTGCGGGGACTACCACTGGATCGGCGCCGCCGGCTCCGGCCAGCGCGAGGGTGCCGCCCTCGCCGCCAACGCCGGGATGGGCGATGTGGTCTACCAGTCCTATCTGCAGATGCGCTCGGCGCTGGCCGCCAGTGGGCGGACCCTCACCGCCGAAGCCGTGCAGTACCCGGCCGCCCCCGTCCCGGCCGACGGTGGCCTACGCGGGTGGATGAACTTCATGGACAGCGTGCACGCGGGTACCGATGCCACCGCCCATCAGCTGACGGCCTTCACCGCGCAGTGCCCCACGACCAAGGTGATCCTGGCGGGATACTCGCAGGGCGCCATGGTGATTCATCGCAACCTGCACGACCTCGCCGACGATCCCCAGGTGGTGGCCGCCCTGCTGGTCGCCGACGGCGACCGGCTGCCCGGTGACACCACCATCAACATGGGCTCGGCGGCGCTGGCGCCAGGTGTGGGTAAAGGTGTCGCACAAGAGCATTCGTTCCTGGCGTCGACGGACACCTCGACGCTGCCGGCGCGGATGGGCGCCCGGACCGTCAGCGTCTGCGATGTGGGCGACCCGGTCTGCGATGCCGTCCCCGACCAGGACGCGATGTCCGCCGCCGGTATCGCCGTCCACACCGGCTACGCGCCGGCCACCGACGGTCTGCACGCCTGGGGCGCGCCGCTGTACAACCTGGTGCTGGCCGACCACACCGACACCGGGCTACAGCCCGCGCAGAGCCTCCGGTAGCGGACCGGTGTGCAGCACGCCGAGACGCTGGGTGGCACGGGTCAGCGCGACGTAGAGGTCGGCCGATCCGCGCGCACCGCCCTCGGCCAGGATCCGTTGCGGTTCGACCACCAGGACGGCGTCGTACTCCAGGCCCTTGGTCTGCGATGCGGGTACGGTGCCCGGCACGCCGGGTGGTCCGATCACCACGCAGGTGCCGGGCAGGCGGTCCTCCTCGGCCACGAACTGCGCTATCGCCGAGGGTAATTCATCCGCGTCGAGCTGTCGTGCCCACGGCGCGAAGCCTGATGCCCGCACCGATTCCGGCGGGGTCACCTCGGGTGCGAACTCCGCGAGCAGGGCTGCCGCGACGGCCATGATCTCCGCGGGGGTCCGGTAGTTCACCGACAGCGAGCGGTACACCCACCGGCCCGGGACGTACGGTGCCAGCATCGCATCCCAGGACCGCGCACCGGCTTCGGAGCGGCGCTGGGCCAGATCGCCGACGATGGTGAACGACCGTGCGGGGCAGCGCCGCATGAGCACCCGCCAGTCCATCTCGGACAGCTCCTGCGCCTCGTCGACCACCACATGCCGGTACGTCCAATCCCGGTCGGCGGCAGCGCGTTCGACGAGATCGCGGGTATCGCGTTCGGAGAACCTGTCGGCGAGGTCCTCGGCCGCCAGGATGTCCTGGGCGAGCAACCGGTCCTCATCGTCCATCAGTTCTTCGCGGGCGACCATCAGGTCCAGGACGCCCTTGGCGTAGGCCTCCTGCTTCTTGCGTTCGCGGGCGGCGGCCCGGTCGGCGGCCTTGTCCCGGCCGAGCAGGTCGACCAGTTCGTCGAGCAGCGGTACGTCCGACACCGTCCACGCCTGGCCGTCGGCCCGCCAGAGCGCCTCGTCGGCACCCGCGGCGCGCAACCGCTCCTTGGACGAATACAGCTGCGAAAGAACGGATTCCGGAGTCAGTAGCGGCCATAGTTCGTCGATGGCGGCGTGGAACGCGGTGTTCTCGGCCAGGTCCTCGAGCAGGTCGGTACGCATCTGCTCCCAGGCGTTCTTGTCCGACCGGGACAGCCAGCCTCGGCCGATACGGGCGATGGCCCGCTCGGTCAGGACGTAGGTGACGATATCGATGAAGACCGCGCGGGCCTGATTGTGCGGATGGCCGCTGCCGCGGGCCTCTTCCCGGGCCCACTGTGCGGTCTCCGCGTCGATGCGCACCGTGACATCCGAGAGCTCGATGGTCAGCGGCTCCTCGGGCAGGCGTTGGCGGTCGGCGACCGCCGCGGCGAGCACCTCGAGCATGCGCAGCGAGCCCTTGATCCGCGCCACGGCCGGGGCGTCCTCGGCGGTGACCCGCAGACCGGGCACCAGGTCGCCGGTGGTGGTGAACACCACGTCGGTCTCGCCGAGGGAGGGCAGCACCCGGCCGATGTGCTCCAGGAAGGCGGGGCTCGGCCCGACGACCAGCGCGCCGTGCCGCTCGATCTGCTCCCGGCGGGTGTAGAGCAGATAGGCCACCCGGTGCAGGGCCACCACGGTCTTTCCGGTGCCGGGCCCACCCTCGATCACCAGCACTCCGGGATGGTCGAGCCGGATGATCTCGTCCTGTTCGGCCTGGATGGTCGCGACGATGTCCCGCATCCCGTCACCGCGCGGGGCGTTGACCGCCGCCAGCAGCGCGGCGTCCCCACCGGTGGCGGCGTCGGGGCGGCCCAGCACCTCGTCGGTGAAGCTGACCAATCGCCTTCCGAGCGTGCGGAATTGGCGCCGCAGCCGCATACTCTCCGGGTTCGCCGCGGTGGCCGTGTAGAACGCCCGCGATGCGGGGGCGCGCCAGTCCTGCAGCAGTGGCTCGTAGCCGTCCTCCGGATCGAACAGGCCGAGCCGCCCGATGTACATCCGCTCGCCGGACTCGGAGTCCAGCCGTCCGAAGCACAGCCCGCTGTCGGCGACGTCGAGGCGATTCATCTCCCGCGCGAGAGCCCGCACGCCGACATCGCGTTCCAGCAGCGTCGCACCGTCCTGGGCGTCGATATCACCGCGCAGCGCGGCGTCGTAGCGTTGTTTGGCCGCCGAGCGCTCGGTGTCCAGCCGGGTATACAGGCGGTCCACGTACTGCCGTTCCGACCGCAGTTCGTCGTCGTAATCTCCGCTAGTCACAGTTTCCCCCAACGCGCCCGAACGTCCGTGAGTTCCAGGCCGGGGAAGTCAGGCACGCAGGGACGCACCGCCCGGCAGGCGCCGCTCGACGATACCGGTCAGCTGGGCCATCGCGTCGGCGTCGCCGGTGACCTCCAGATCACCCCTGGCGATGGCCTCGCCCAAGGTGACGTGTCGCCCGGCGATCGCGAGGAACGTCGCGGCGGTGGTCCGGACGGTGACGTCGGCCGCAGGAGCGGCGCCGGCCTTGACCCGCAGCCGGCCGTCCCGGACGTGCAGACAGGCGCTGCTGCCGTCGATGTGGAACTGGTAGACCGCAGCGAAATCGGCGGGTATCTCGTCGTCGTCGGCGGCGGCCAGGAAGCCGAGCGCCCACTCGGCGCGGAAGGTCTCCTCGACGGACTCGACGCCGGCCATCTGGTGCCGCGCGCCCCAGAGCGCGAGCGGCACGGTGGCCTTCGCGAGCTCGATGCCCGACGGGGTGAGTTCGTAGGCCACCGCCGCAGTGGGCTGGTCGAGGACGAGCGTGCGGGTGACGACGCCGTCGGCCTCGAGCTGCCGGACCCGGGTGGCCAGCAGGCTGGTGCCGATACCGGTCAGCGCCTCCGCGAGCTGCGTGTACCGCTTCGGCCCGGATGCCAGCTCCCGGACTATCAGCAGCGTCCAGCGTTCGCCCACCACATCGAGGGCGTGGGCGAGACCGCAGAACTGACCGTAATTGCGCCGGGACATGCCGAGAAGCCTACCGCAGTGCTCCTCAATGCTTATGTGAACTGAAATAACATAGTGCGCACTTCAATTTCTTATGTTAGATTTCCGGCAGGTGAGACGACGAGGAGATGTCATGGCTGCATCGATCGGTGCCGGAACTCATGCCGGGACACCTGGGCCGGCCCGCCGGCTGGTGATGACCCGGCTGGTGATGATGTTGTGGCACGTGCTGGCGCGTGAATGGATCGCCGAGTCCGGGCAGCCGGACCCCGGGGTGCGACGGCGGCGGTACTACCCGCCCAGGCGGGATCGCGTCATCGAAGAGGCGGCGATGTCACGCGAGATGTATCGGCTCTGAGGCCGCGCGCCTGTCGAGTACCGACAGCGTGCGCTGCGCCCAGCGGATGTTCTCCTCTTCGAAGGCGATGCCGCGCAGCAGGGTCAGGTACGGGCCGATCCGCGTGCCGTTGGCGAGATGGTCGTCCTCATCCCGGCCGGCGAGCAGACGCACCCGCATCCGTTCGTAGCGTTCGAGTTTGGTCTGCGACCACGTGAGCTGCTCGGCCACCAGGCCGCGGACGGCGGTGGCGTCACCGCCGTCGAGAGCGTTGACTTTGATGAGCAGCTCGTTGCGGAAGATCGAGGGTTTCGGCGGTGCGGCGGTGAACGCCATGATGGCCGCGTGCCCGGCCGGTGTCAGCGAGAAGATCCGCTTGGTGGGCCGACGCTCCTGCTGGACGACCCGGGCTTCGATGAGGCCGTCTGCGGCCAGCCGATCCAGTTCTCGGTACAGCTGTTGCGGGGTGGCGGTCCAGAAGTTGGCCACCGAGGCGTGGAAGGACTTGGCCAGGTCGTAGCCCGACGATTCACCGTCGAGCAGGGCGGCCAGTACCGCGTCGCGTAGTGCCACCCGGCTACTGTACTGTCATCCACACCTATTCAACAATGTGACTATGTGAGGTGCCGGATGCATCCCTTCCGTCAAGCCGTCGAAGCCCGCGATCCCGACGCGATGGCCGCCCAGCTGGCCGACGATGTGGTGTTCACCAGCCCGGTGGCCTTCAAGCCGTATCCGGGCAAACCGATCACCGCGGCCATCCTGCGCGGGGTGCTGCGGGTGTTCGAGGACTTCCGCTACATCCGCGAGATCAACGATGGACACGATCACGCGCTGGTCTTCGAGGCGACGGTGTCCGGTAAACGGATCACCGGTTGCGACTTCATCCACACCAACGACGCCGGCCTCATCGACGACTTCATGGTGATGGTCCGACCGCTCTCCGGGGCGCAGGCGTTGTCCGAGGCGATGGCCGCCCAGTTCCCGCAGATCCAGAGGGAAGCCCTCGGAGAGCACCGCGCATGAAGATCGGGCTGGGTATCAACTACGCCGGCGGATTCAAAGAGGTCGCGGCCGAGGTCGCCGACCTCGAACGCGCCGGCTTGGACATCGTGTTCGTCCCGGAGGCGTACTCGTTCGATGCGGTGAGCGCACTGGGCTATCTGGCGGCCAGCACCGAACGGGTGCAACTGGCCTCGGGCATCATGCAGCTCTACACCCGCACCCCCACCCTGACCGCGATGACGGCCGCCGGACTGGATTACGTGTCCGACGGCCGGTTCATCCTCGGCCTGGGGGCCTCCGGGCCGCAGGTCATCGAGGGCTTCCACGGGGTGCCGTACGACGCGCCCATCGCCCGGACTCGTGAGGTGGTGCAGATCTGCCGGCAGGTCTGGCGCCGCGAACGGCTGCAGTTCGACGGTGAGCACTACACCATCCCGTTGCCCAAGGACCGCGGCACCGGACTGGGCAAACCGCTCAAGCTGATCAACGAGCCGGTCCGGGAACGGGTCCCGATCCTGCTGGCCGCCCTGGGGCCCAAGAACGTCGAGCTGACCGCGGAGATCGCCGAAGGCTGGCAGCCCATCTTCTTCCTGCCGGAGAAGGCCGGTGACGTCTGGGGCCGGGCGCTGGCGGCCGGGCGTGCCAAGCGCGATCCGGCGCTGGGCGAACTGGACATCTACGCCGGGCCGGTGCTCGCCATCGGCGATGACGTCGAACCGCTCCGCGAGTTCGTCAAACCCCATCTGGCGCTGTATATCGGCGGGATGGGCGCGAAGGGCAAGAACTTCTACCACTCGCTGGCCACCAGCTACGGCTACGGACCGCAGGCCGACCGCATCCAGGAGCTCTACCTGGCCGGTGAGAAGGAGGCCGCCGCCAAGGCGGTGCCCGACGAGCTGGTACGCGACGTATCGCTCATCGGCTCAGCGGGATTCGTCAAGGAGCGGGTCGCCGCGTTCCGGGAGGCGGGTGTGACGGCACTCAACGTCGTGCCCATCGCCGAGACGCCCGCCGCCCGGGTCAAGCTGATCGAGACGCTGCGCGAACTGGTTTAACGCTGGCCGGTCTGGTCGATGGGCTGGGCCGCGGTACGGCCGCCCAGCCGGCTGACCACGTAGTCGGCCGCCTGGTCGGTGAGGCCGCGGGCGGCGTACGAACCGTGGGCGCCCTGGTCATGACCGGTCGGTGAGCACACCGGATCTTCCGGGATGCACAAGTCATCGGTCTTGTCCGCGTACCGGGAGCCGACGGTGATCGGT
This sequence comes from Mycolicibacterium fluoranthenivorans, assembly GCF_011758805.1. Taxonomy (NCBI): domain Bacteria; kingdom Bacillati; phylum Actinomycetota; class Actinomycetes; order Mycobacteriales; family Mycobacteriaceae; genus Mycobacterium; species Mycolicibacterium fluoranthenivorans. The sequence continues at coordinate 319,898 of NZ_JAANOW010000001.1, forward strand.
GGCGCGCCGGTGTAGATCATCTGCAGGAAGCCACTGGACGGTTTGCCGAACAGCGCCACCGCGGCCACGTGATCGGCCACCGACGGCGGCATCGGCCCGGTCAGACCCGAGGGCAGGGCGAAGCCCGCCGGCACGGCGTCGGCCGTGATGTAGGCGGCCACCGCCGCACCCTGCGAGAAGCCGCCGAGCACGATCAAGGTGTTCGGGCAGGCCGACGCGGTGGCCTTCACCTTGTTGCTGGCGTCGATCACCCCGTCGGCCGCCGTCGAGAAATCGAGGGAGGCAGGGTAGTTCACCGCGTAGACGTCCACCGACTTGCCCGGGGTCTTGGCCCGCAGCGCATCCACGAACGCCCTGCCGGTACCGCCGATACCCGCCGGCTCGAACGTCCCCCGCGCGAAGACGACCTGCACGTCCGGACACGCGTCGGCCGGATCCGCCACAGCCTGACCAGCGCCGGCGAGTGAGCCCGCCGCCGCGCACACCGCCGCTGCCGCGGCGCCCAACCAATGATCAATCCGATTCTTCACCACTGCTCCACACTTTGTCCCCGACCCGCGGTGGCGCCAGTGCCCCGCGCTGAGCACGAACGGAATACCCAGGAAATCCTCATCTGAACCCCACGTGCTGCCCGGTGACGATCAGTCGAGCCGCCCGGCACCGGTCATCCGCACCACCGGAAATCCTTCCTCATCCGACGCGGCCAGGTCCACCTCTATGTCGAATCCCCAGTCATGATCGCCGGCGGGGTCGTCGAGGATCTGCCGGACCCGCCACACCTCGGGTTGGCGGTCGAAGATCAGCAGGGCGGGCCCCCGGGCGTCGGCGCCGGTGCCCACGTCGTCATGTTCGCGGGCATACGCCGCCCCGACCTCTTCCCAACGGTGTGCCGGCCAGCCCGAACCGGCATCCAGCGCGCCCAGATCTGCCCAGCGCCGGCGCGCGAACAACTCGACCCGCCGGAACAGCGCGTTGCGCACCATCGCCGTGAACGCACGTTCGTTGGCCGTCAGCGCACGCACCGGCACGGTCACCGGCGCAGCATCGGGCAGGTCTCCGCTGGTGAGCTGCTCCCATTCGTCGAGCAGGCTCGAATCCACTTGACGCACAAGCTCACCGAGCCACTCGACGATATCGATGAGCTCCTCGGTACGTGCGGTGGCGGCCACCCCGGACCGCAGCGCCTTGAACGCGTCGGAGAGGTAGCGCAACACCGCTCCCTCCGACCTGGTCAAGCCGTACTCGCTGACGAACTCCCGGAAGGTCTGCGCCCGCTCCCACATCTCGCGCACGATCGACTTCGGGGCGAGTTTCCCGTCGGCGGCCCACGGATTGGTGCGCAGGTACACCCCGAAGGTGTACTCGAGCATCTCCTGCAGCGGTTTGGGATAGGTCACCTCGTCGAGCAACTCGATACGCTCGTCGTACTCGATGCCGTCGGCCTTCATCTGCGCCACGGCCTCGCCGCGGGCCTTGTTCAACTGCGCGGCCAGGATCTGGCGCGGATCCTCCAACGTGGCCTCGATCACCGAAACCACGTCGCGCGCATAGGTTTGCGCTTCGGTGTCGAGCACGTCGACGGCGGCCAGCGCGAAGGTCGACAGCGGTTGGTTGAGGGCGAAATCGGGCGGTAGGTCGACGGTCAACCGGTACCTTCTGCCGTCGGGCTCGGGTTCGGGCAGCCGTTCCAGGATCCCGGCCTGCAGCAGCGAGCGGGCGATGCCCACCGCTTCCAGAATGAGTTTGAGCTGGCGTTTGCGGGGTTCGTGGTTGTCGGTGAGCAGCCGGCGCATGGACTCGAACGGGTTCCCGGGCCGGTCGACCACGTCCAGGATCATGGCTGTGGACACCCGCATATTGCTGGTCAACGGCTCGGGTGCGGCTTCGACCAGCCGTGTCATGGTCGCCTCACTCCACGGCACCATGCCTTCGGGTACCTTGCGGCGCACCAGTTTTCGCCGCTTCTTGGGGTCGTCGGCCACTTTGGCGAACTGTTTGAGGTTCTCCACCTCGTGGTCGGGGGCCTGCACGACGACGGTGCCCGCGGTGTCGTAACCGGCCCGGCCGGCCCGGCCGGCGATCTGATGGAACTCCCGGGCCTTGAGCAGTCGGGTGCGGGTGCCGTCGTACTTCGACAGTGCGGTGAACACCACCGTCCGGATGGGCACGTTGATGCCGACGCCGAGCGTGTCGGTGCCGCAGATGATCTTGAGCAGGCCGGCCTGCGCCAGCTGTTCGACCAGCCGCCGGTACTTGGGCAGCATGCCCGCGTGGTGCACCCCGATGCCGTGGCGCACCAGCCGGGACAGTGTGGTGCCGAACGCCGTCGAAAATCGGAAGTTGCCGATGGCCTCGGCGATCGCGGCCTTCTCCTCCTTGGTGCAGACGTTCACGCTCATCAGCGCCTGGGCCCGCTCCAGGGCGGAGGCCTGGGTGAAGTGCACCACGTAGATGGGCACCTGTTTGGTGTTCAGCAGGTCGCCGATGGTCTCGTGCATCGGTGTGGTGGCGTAGGAGTAGAACAGCGGCACGGGGCGCTGCGCGCCGGCCACCAGTGCCGTGGGCCGGCCGGTGCGCCGGGTCAGGTCTTCGCGGAGGAAGGTGACGTCGCCCAGGGTGGCTGACATCAGCAGGAACTGCGCGCGGGGCAATTCCAGCAGCGGCACCTGCCAGGCCCAGCCGCGGTCGGGGTCACCGTAGAAGTGGAACTCGTCCATCACGATGAGGTCGGTGGCCGTGCTTTCCGGACCGCCCTCACGCAGCGCGACATTGGCCAGGATCTCGGCGGTGCACGCGATGATCGGCGCACCCGCGTTGACGGCCGCGTCGCCGGTGAGCATGCCGACATTGGCCGCCCCGAACACGTCGCACAGTGCGAAGAACTTCTCACTGACCAAGGCTTTGATCGGCGCCGTGTAATAGCTGCGCCGGCCGCCGGCCAGCGCCGCGTACTGCGCACCGGTGGCCACCAACGACTTCCCGGACCCGGTCGGGGTGGCCAGCACGACATTGGCGCCGCTGACCAATTCGATCAGCGCCTCCTCCTGCGCCGGGTAGAGCGTGGTCCCGCAGCGCTGCGCCCAATCGGCGAAGGAGACGAACAATTCGTCGGGATCGGCACCCAGCGCCCGCAGGGCGGTCAGGTCGGTGGGGTCCTCGAGCAGCGCAGCAGTGATGGTCATGTCCTGTCCAGCCTGCCTGACAGACCCGACGCTTTCCTACGACGGGTCGAATACGATTTGCCCGTGTCGCTCACCGAGGGTCAGATTTTCGCCGGATACACCATCCGGCGGTTGCTCGGCGCGGGCGGCATGGGCAGCGTGTACCTCGCGGACCATCCGAGGTTGCCGCGCCAGGATGCGGTGAAAGTGCTGGCGGCGACCCTCACCGCCGATCCGGAGTACGCGCCGCGGTTCCGGCGCGAGGCGGACCTGGTGTCCACCCTGTCGCACCCCAACATCCTCGGCGTGTACGACCGCGGTGAGGTCGACGGGCAACTCTGGATCTCGATGGTCTACGTGGCGGGCACCGATGCGGCCCGGTTGTTGCGCGACCACTACCCGAACGGGATGCCCGCCCACGTGGCATTGCCGATCATCGCCGGCGTCGCCTCGGCCTTGGACTACGCGCATCAGCGTGGCCTACTGCACCGAGATATCAAGCCGGCCAACATCTTGCTGGAATCCGAGACCTCGCGCATCTATCTGGCGGATTTCGGCATCGCCCGTCCGATGGACGACTCGACGAAGCTGACCGCGACCAACATGGCGGTGGGCACGGTGGCCTATGCGGCACCCGAGCAGCTGCGCGGCGAACCGATGGACGGCCGGACCGACCAATATGCGTTGGCGTGCACCGCGTTTCACCTACTCACCGGCACCACGCCGTATGCCGACAGCAATCCCGCGGTGGTGATCACCAAACACGTCACCGCGCCCGCGCCGTCCCTGGGTGAGCGCAGGCCGGAACTGCGTGGGCTGGATCCGGTGCTGGCCCGGGCGATGGCCAAGTCCCGGGAAGGCCGGTACCCCACCTGCGGCGAGTTCGCGCATGCGCTGCAGTACCAGCTCGCGGCGCCGGTGGAGGAGCCCCGAAGTCACCCCACCTTGCCGGCGACCCCGCCACCTCCGGAACCTCCGGCGGCTGTGCCACCTGCGGAACCGGCATCCAAGGGCATCTCCAAGCCACTGGTGGCGGTGCTGTCGGTGCTCGCCCTGGTGCTGGTCGCCGGTGCCGTCTTCGCGGGTGTGCGGTTGTCCTCGCGCGACGGCAAGCCGACGGCCACGCCGGCCGCCCCCGCCGCGCAGGTGGCGTCCGGATCGGGGTTCACCGGCTTGTACCGGGCCGACTTCGGGCCGGGCACCGACCTGGAGGGCAATCCGGTTCCGGGGGCGGCAGCCACGACGGGCACCTACGACGTCCGGTCCGGGTGCGGCTCGAACGGCTGCATCGCCACCGCGTCCTATGTCGGCGACAGCGGCATCGTGCTCGTCTCGGATATGACCTTCGACCAGATCGCCGGCGCCTGGGTCGCCGTGGCCACCGCGTCGGTGCAGTGTCCCGACGTTCCCACCGAGGTCTGGGTGGTGTACACCCTCACCCCGCAGCCCGACGGCACCCTGACCGGGGAGACCACCAGATCCACCGCGAATAACTGTGGTAGCGGCAAGCGGACGGTCACCTTCACCCGCACCGGTGAGAACCCGCGCAGCACGCTGCCCGACCCGGCGACCCTGCCGCCGCGGACGACGTCACCGGCATCGGGGTTACACGGGCGCTACCACGAGTCCACCGTCTACGCCGCGGGCGGTTTCGCGCCCGGAGCGCCGGACCTGCAGGTCCGCACCCACTGCCTGCGCACCGGCGATCGGTGCATCAGCATGTTCCACGCCATGGACGGTGTGGTGACGCTGGTCTTCGCCGACGGCACATGGGTGCGTGACGAGGAGGGCACCGTGCCCTGCGCGATGGGCGGCACGACTCACACCAAGATCACCGCCGAGTACCCGTTGCCGGGCGAGGGGCAGGATCCGATCCCCGTGCTCAGCGGAAAGGGTCAGAACGTGTCCACCGGTGGTGAGTGCAAGGGCGGCGATTTCACCGACAAGTTCGTCCGAACCGGCGATTGACCCGCTAGGGTCGGGACGCAATGACTACACCAGATGCGTTGCGCCGCCTCACGAAACACGGCCTCACGCTTGCCACCGTCGTACTGCTGGCCGCATGTTCGCACGCCAACGAGGGTCCGGCAGCGTCGAGTTCGGTTGCGGCACCGACGGCTTCGGCGCTGCCCGTCATCAGTCCCGACCAGCTCGACGTGGGTAACTACCTGAGTGCACCGCGTCCGGTGTTGGGCGCGGCCGGATCTGTGGAGGCGGGCGCCGCGGCCGAGGCGCGCCGAATGGCCGAGTACGTGATCGGGCCGTGGGATGTCGACGCCTCGTTGATCGACCCTTACCTGGGCACGTACTACGTCATGGACACCCCGGCCGTGTTGGCCCAACTGGGACCGGAGGCCATTGCCGAGGCGGCCCAGAGCCACGGCTTCGTCGGCGGCTTCGCGTCCGCCCGCAAATCGGACCAGGCCGTTCTGGTCAACGCGGTGTTGCGGTTTCCGGACCCGGCCGCCGCCGCGGCGGCGGCGGGCGCGATGGCCGATGCCGCCGCAGCCAGTCCGATCCGCGGGGTCCGGCCGGACCGCACGCCGATACCCGGCCATCCCGAAGCCACGGCCGTCTCCTATCCCTTCACCCCGCAGGGATCGGATCACCCCTGGACCGTGGTGCGGTCGTTCAATCCGCACGGAACCTTCGTGCTCACCCAGTTGACGCAGACCTCGGCCGGCCCGGACGCTGCCACCGGGCTGATCGCCAAGGCGATCGCCACGCAGGGCCCGGTCATCGACGGCTTCACCCCGACGGACGTGGCGGCACTGGCCCAGATTCCACTGGACCCGACCGGACTGCTGGCCCGCACGGTGCTGGTCACCGGTGAGGTCAAACCGACCAAGAATGCCGTGTACCCGACCCGGGCGGCCATGCACTTCCAGAGCGACCCCGTCGCGTCGAAGAAGTTGTTCGCCGACACCGGTGTCACGGCGGTGGCGATGGGCCAGGCCAATGTCTACCAGTCCCGCGATTCGCAGACGGCGCAGGCCATCACCAAAGGTTTCGACAACGAGGTGCTGTTGCAGGGTGCGAAACCGGCCGACCAGGTTCCGGCGCTGCCGCAGAGTCACTGCGCGGCTCGTCCCAAGGGCTTCTACTGCGTGGCACCGGCCGGCCAGTACGCGATCGAGGCGAACGGTGTCGCGCTGCCCGAAACCCAGCAGTTGGTGGCTGCCCAGTACGTGTTGCTCACCCAGAAGTGAGGGCTACCGGATCGCCAGACCGGTGATGGCGCGCGAGATCACCAGGCGCTGAATCTCACTCGTGCCTTCGAAGATGGTGAAGATCTTCGCGTCACGGTGCATGCGTTCCACCGGATAGTCACGGGTGTAGCCGTTGCCGCCGAGGATCTGGATGGCCTCGTCGGTGACGTAGACCGCGGTCTCGCTGGCCACCAGCTTGGCCATCGAGCCCTCGGCGCTGTCGAAGCTCTGGTTGTTGCGCGCCATCCAGCCGGCCCGCCACACCAGCAGCCGGGCGGCGTCGATGCGGCACTTCATATCCGCCAGTTTGAACGCGACCGCCTGGAACTCACCGATCTTGCGGCCGAACTGCTCGCGCTGGCTGGCGTACTCGAGCGCGTACTCGTAGGCGGCACGCGCCACCCCCACGGCCATCGCACCGACGGTCGGGCGGGTGCGCTCGAAGGTCTTCATGGCGGCCTGACCGCCCGCGGAGGCACCCGATTTCACCCGGGCCACCCGCTCCTCGAACTTCTCCCGGCCGCCGAGGATCAGGTCTTCGGGCAGCCGGACGTTGTCGAGGACGACCTCGGCGGTGTGCGAGGCGCGGATACCGTGTTTCTTGAACTTCTGGCCCTGGGCCAGACCGTGGGTGTCGGGCGGGATGATGAAGGTGGCCTGCCCGCGGGATCCCAGTTCCGGATACACCGAGGCGACCACGATGTGCACGTTGGCGATCCCGCCGTTGGTGGCCCAGGTCTTGGTGCCGTTGAGCACCCACTCGCGGGTGGCCTCGTCATAGCGGGCCCGGGTGCGGATGGCGCCGACGTCGGAGCCGGCGTCGGGCTCGGATGAGCAGAATGCGCCCAGCTGGGGTTCGCCCGGGGTGCCGAACATCGCCGGCAGCCACTGGCCGATCTGCTCGGGAGTTCCGTTGCCGGCCAACGCCGCTGCGGCCAGGCCGGTGCCCAGGATGGACAGCGCGATACCGGCGTCACCCCAGAACAGTTCCTCGAAGACGGTGAGGAAGCCCAGCCCGCTCGGCTCGGCGGCCTGCGTCCCGAAGAACTCGGGGGAGTACAGGCCGACCTTGGCCGCCTCGGCGATGATGGGCCACGGTGTCTCCTCGCGCTCATCCCATTCGGATGCGGCGGGGCGGACGATTTCGGCGGCGAACTGGTGCACCCAGTCGCGCACCTCGACGACGTCATCGGACAGTTGAAGCGAGAAAGTCATGCTTGCTCCTGAATTCGAGTGCTGCTCAAGGTTTCTTGGGGACGGTGTGGCGTTCCAGCACGGCGGTGGTCTGGTCGACCCAGGCTTCGAAATAGCGGTCGTCGTCGACATTGCCCGGGGTGCGGGTGGTCAGGGCGCGGAGCGTGGCGAAATAGCTCAGCGCGGCGATGGCCACCGCGGCGGCGGCCTCGGGATCGGGGATGCGGGTGCGGCCCGACGTGTTCAACCGGGTGAGCTCGTCGGCGAAACGTTGATACGCGTTGTCGGTGATGATCTGCCACGTCTTCTCGTCGAGGTCGCCGAGTTCGTCGGGTTCGCGCAGCATGACGCGCAGCAACTCTTCGCTTTCGGTCAGGTTGCTCCAGATCAGCCGGCCCGCCATCCGGACCGAGGCCACCATGCCCTGCGGTTCGCCCGAGTCGTATTCCTCCCGGGCGGTCACGATCTTCTCGATACGGCTGGTGATCGCCGCTTCCAGCAGGGCGCGCTTCGAGCTGAAGTGCTTGTACAGGGCACCGGATCCGGGGGCCAGGCCGGCGGCCTGCTGGATATCGGCCACCGACGTCGCCGCATAACCCTTGGCCGCGAACAGTGCCAGCGCGGTGGCCATGAGTTGATCGCGACGGGAGACGGTCACGAGGTGAGAGAGTACTCACTCACGTGCGAGACAGCAAATCCTGGTGCTCGCCCACGTACCCTCGGTGGACATGACGGACACGCGGTCGCCGGCCGCCACGCTGCTGGCCCATGCGGGGGGAGTTCGCGGGCTCATCCACACCGCCCTTCCGGTCACCGTGTTCGCGGCGACCTCCGCCGTTGCCGGCCTGGTGCCCGCCGTTGCCGCCGCGGTCGGCGTCGCGGTGGTGATCCTGGTGTGGCAACTGGTGCGCCGTGCCTCCACCCGTCCCGCGCTGTTCGGGTTCGCCGGGGTCCTGGTGTGCGCCGGCCTGGCCTTCGTCACCGGCCAGGCCCGGGACTTCTATCTCCCGGGCATCTGGATGTATCTCGGCATGGCCATCGCCTTCACGGTGTCGGTGCTCATCCGGCGGCCACTCGTCGGTGTGGTCTGGGCGCGTGTCACCGGCCGCGACGACAGCTGGCGCGCCATCCGGCGGGCGCGGCTGGCCTTCGCCGCCGTCACCGTCGTGATGGCACTGGTGTCCTGGACCAGGTTCTTCGTCCAGTACCACCTATACGAGTCGAATCAGGCCGAGTTGCTCGCGATCGCGCGTGTCGCGATGGGCTGGCCCCTCTTCGCCGTCACGTCCTCGCTGATCTACCTGGCGATCCGCACCGCGATCAGGGCGGTACCGCAGCGCGAGCGTGTTGCGGGAACTTAACGATTCGGTGCTGCCTCGGCGTTGACGCTCGCGCAAGGACTCGGGTCGTGGTCAGGTGGAAGGTGATGCCTACTTCCACGCTCTCCGTTGTCCGCCTGGCCGCATCCGCCGCGGCGGGCCTGACGCTGCTCGCGACCGCGGCGGGGTTGGCCGGCGCCGCTCCGGACAGTGACAGTCAGGGCTACGTCGACTCCACGGCCCGGTGCAGTGCCCCTGCGGTCGCGGTCCTGTTCGGCAGCACCTCCAGTTCGCGCATCGCCATCTGCAAGACCTCCAGCGGCGGCTACGAGTATCGCGGCGTGCGGGTGCGCGACGGCGCCAAGCTGGTTCTGAGCGCCACCGCCTCGAACGGCGGGTACGTCGCCGAGAGCGACGGCGTCACCTACACCGTCACCCCGAACGGGCTGAAGGTGAGCACCAGCGGCACGGTCATCCGCAATGAGCCGCTCACCGATGTGCACGAACCGCAGGGGACCACGACAAGTGGCACCGCGACGACGGTGACCACCACGGTGACGTCCACGGCGCCGACTTCTACGACACCGACGTCCACGACACCGCTGCCGCCGCCGTTGCCCGCGGAGGTGGGCGCCCGCTGACGGGTCCCCGCGCGCGGCATTACTGAAAATCGTTATCATTAAGGTATGCCCGTTGTCACCCGTTGGCTGCTTCGCGTACCTGATCTGGATGAGATCCGTAGCGGCACCGTGTATCTCACCGTTCCGCTGGTCGACGATATGGTCCAGATCGGCCTGGGCGGCCAGTACCGCACAGGCATCATCGAGGTGTGCAAGAGCCGCGCTGCGCTCACCGTGATCCGAACTGACGGCGCCCCGCTGCAGGCGCAGATCGTGCGCGACGGTGCGCGGATCACCGTGCTGCGGGAACCGGTGCCCCAGCTGCAGCTCACCCGGGGCGGTCCCGCGGTGTGGCTGGTGCCCGGGGGCGTCCCGGTCGGGCGGGTGGCAGATCTGGAGCAACTGGTGCGGACGGTGGCCACTTTCGGTGTGGCCAAGCAGCGCCGGGGTGAGCGAGGCGCGCCGACCTCAGCCGCAGTATGAGTGGGTCGCGAAAGCCAACGCGTCCCGGTAGTCCGGGTCCAGGCCGTACGCCGTGGCCGCGTTGTCGGCCGCCTCGCGCAGGGCCGGGACGCAGGCCGGCGAATGCAACAGATCCCATTGCGCGGCAAGCTCGTCGACGATCGTCGTGTTCAGCGCGTCGATGCGGGACCGGGACGAGGACAGGTCGGGCGCCGACGACGGCGCGGCGGCGGGGTCGAGTTTCCATTCCGCGAACCGGCGGTACTCGACCGCCTCGGTGGCCTGGATCTGGTCGGTGAAGATGCGTCGGACGTAGTCGGCGTCGATCCCGCGGGTGCCCGCCGTCGTGGCGACGGCGTCGAGCACCTGTTGGACGCGCACCGGATCCTCGATGTCCCCGTGGGTGATCCATTTGACCGCGGCGACAGGGTCGGCGACCTGCAGCCGTTGCGCGGCCGAGGAGACCAGGGCATCCAGCGGACTGGGCATCGCATGCGCCACCCCCGGCGTCGCGGACGCGAGGCTGACGGCGGCCAGCGCGGCAAGGCCCATGCGTCGCAGCATCACCGTGTTCACCCGCGCAGAGCGGCGGTGCCGGGTTGGGCGGCGACCGCCAGCAGGCGCTGGGCACGGTCGAGCAGGATGCGGTGCAGATCGCCGTCGGAGATATCGCTCAGGTGCGGTTCGGTGGTGCTGCCGAAGATGCCCGCGGTGATCATCCCGATCGTGACCCGGGTCTCGACGTCGACGGTCGGGCCGATCAGCAGCTCGCGCAGGCGATCACCGCAATCCTCGAACTCCTTGTGCGCCCGGACGAGCTCGAGCACCGCGGGATCGCCGTAGAACAAGGTGCCGATGCGCCGGTGCCGGATCGCCATCTCGACGAAACCGCTGATGGTGGCATCGCGGCGGGAGTCCGGATTGGAGATGGTCTCGGCGATGCGGACCAGCCGGTCCATATCGTCGAACACCGGGCGGACCACCGACAGCACGATGTCGTCTTTGGTGTGGAACTGGTAGTAGATCGCGGCCTTGCTGACGCCGAGGTGGTCGGCGATCATCTGCAGCGAGGTGCCGTTGACGCCACGCTCGGCGAACAGATTGAGGGCGGCGTCGAGGACGCGTTCACGCGCGAAGCCGCGCTGAGCCACTGGCTTGGCCATCCGACCGCCTCCTTTCCCGGATCTGGTCCCTGATCCGGCGTGTGACCTGCTGCGCATCTTTGCACGGACAGTATCCGCCGTCACAGAGTCTGACGTTCGTCTTGTCCTAACTTAGCCGATTGGCTAATCTCGTCCAGTCGAGTAGCTAGGCTAACTGAGGCTGTTCACGGATCGGACGGAGTCGGGCGATGAACGTGTTGAAACGCGTGTGGATACCCCTGGTCATCGTCGTGGTGGTGGCCGTCGCGTCATTCACGGTGATGCGGGTTCGCACGTTCTTCGGGACCGGCCCGGGCTATGTCTCCACGGAGAACAGTGCCGCCGATGAGAGCGAGCCGTTCGACCCCAAGGTGGTCAAGTACGAGATCTGGGGTGAGCCGGGTGCGACGGCGAACGTCAACTACATGGACCTGGATGCCAAACCGCAGCGCGCCGACAACGTCGCGCTGCCCTGGACGCTGACGCTGAGCACCACCGCGCCCTCGGTCTTCCCCACGATCTCCGGCCAGGGTGACGGCTCCAGTCTTTCCTGCCGCATCACCGTCGACGACGAAGTCAAAGACGAACGTACTGTCGACGGTGTCGGCGCCCATACCTACTGCTTGGTGAAATCCGCATGAGTGCACCTCACGACGACACGAGTGCTCCGCACGAGCCGCCCACCGACGCCTTCGCGGCGGCCCCGCGAGCCGCCGGCCACGACCGTCGCGGCATCGCGAAATGGGTACGCACGCTTGCCGTCCCGATCATCATCGGCTGGGTGGCGGTCGTCGCCCTGCTCAATGTCATCGTCCCGCAGCTCGAAGTGGTGGGGCAGATGAAAGCGGTGTCGATGAGCCCCGAGACCGCGCCGTCGGTGATCTCGATGAAGCGGGTCGGCGAGAACTTCCAGGAGTTCAAGTCGAACAGTTCGGCGATGGTGGTGCTGGAGAGCGATCACCAGCTCGATGACGCCGCGCACAAGTTCTACGACGAGATGATCAAGAAGCTGGAAGCCGACACCAAGCATGTCGAGCACATCCAGGACATGTGGGGCGATCCGCTGACGGCGGCCGGTGCGCAGAGCGCCGACGGCAAGGCCACCTACGTGCAGGTGTACACGGCCGGTAACCAGGGTGAGTCCCTGGCCAACGAGTCCATCGACGCGGTGAAGGGCGCCGTGGACAGCCTGACGCCGCCACCCGGGGTGAAGGTCTACGTCACCGGTCCGGCCGCGATGACGGCCGATCAGCAGATCGCCAGCGACCGCAGCCTCAAGGTGATCGAGGCGCTGACGTTCGCGGTGATCATCGTGATGATGCTGCTGATCTATCGATCGGTGGTCTCGGTGCTGCTGACCTTGGTGATGGTGGTGCTGGGCCTGGCCGCCACCCGCGGCGCGGTGGCGTTCCTGGGCTACTACGACATCATCGGGCTCTCGACGTTCGCGACGAACCTGTTGGTGACGCTGGCCATCGCCGCGGCGACGGACTACGCGATCTTCCTGATCGGCCGCTATCAAGAGGCGCGCACCCGGGGTTTGGACCGGGAAGCCGCCTACTACGACATGTATCACGGCACCGCGCACGTGATCTTGGGCTCGGGTATGACGATTGCCGGCGCGACGTTCTGCCTGCACTTCACCAAACTGCCGTACTTCCAATCGCTCGGTATCCCGCTGGCCGTCGGCATGGTCACCCTGGTGTTCTGCGCCCTGACCCTCGGCCCGGCCATCATCTCGGTGGCGACCCGATTCGGAAAGACGTTGGAGCCCAAGCGCAGTGCGCGGATCCGCGGCTGGCGCAAGATCGGTGCCGTGGTGGTGCGCTGGCCCGGGCCGATCCTGGTCGCGACGCTGGCCCTGTGTCTCGTCGGTCTGGTCGCACTGCCCGGCTACCAGACCAACTACAACGACCGAAACTATCTGCCTGGCAATCTGCCTGCGGCCGAGGGCTACGCGGCGGCGGATCGGCATTTCAACCAGGCCCGGATGAACCCGGAACTGCTGCTCATCGAGAGCGATCACGATCTGCGTAACTCGGCGGACTTCCTGGTGATCGACAAGATCGCCAAGGCGGTGTTCCGCACGCCCGGTATCGGGCGGGTGCAGGCCATCACCCGGCCGCAGGGAACCCCGATCGAGCACACCTCGATCCCGTTCCAGATCAGCATGCAGGGCACCACGCAGAAAATGAACGAGAAGTACCAGCAGGACATGATGGCCAACATGCTCAAGCAGGCCGATGACATGCAGGTCACGATCGACAACATGACCAAGATGTCCAACATCACGGCCCAGATGGCGGCCACCACGCATTCGATGGTCACCAAGATGAAGACCATGACCCTCGATGTGGCCGAATTGCGGGACCATATCGCCGATTTCGACGATTTCTTCCGGCCCATCCGCAATTACCTGTACTGGGAACCGCACTGCTACGACATCCCGTCGTGCTGGGCCATCAGGTCGATCTTCGACACCCTCGACGGTATCGACACCATGACCGACGACATCCAGAAGCTGATGCCCGATATGGAGCGGCTGGACACGCTGATGCCGCAGATGGTGGCGCTCATGCCGTCGATGATCGCCACGATGAAGAACATGAAGACCTACATGCTGACCATGTATCAGACCCAGAAGGGCATACAGGATCAGATGTCGGCGATGCAGGACAACTCGTCGGCGATGGGTGAAGCGTTCGACGCGGCCCGCAACGACGACTCCTTCTATCTGCCGCCCGAGACGTTCGACAATCCCGAATTCAAAACGGGTATGAAGAACTTCATCTCCCCCGACGGCAAGTCGGTGCGCTTCATCATCAGCCATGACGGCGATCCGATGAGCCCCGAAGGCATCTCGCATATCGAGGCCATCAAGCAGGCCGCCAAGGAGGCCATCAAGGGCACCCCGCTGGAGGGCTCCAAGATCTACCTGGCCGGTACCGCCGCCACCTTCAAGGACATGCAGGAGGGGGCGAACTGGGATCTGGTCATCGCCGGGATCGCCTCGCTGTGCCTGATCTTCATCATCATGCTGATCATCACCCGCGCGATCGTCGCCTCCGCGGTGATCGTCGGTACGGTCCTGGTGTCACTCGGTGCGTCCTTCGGGCTCTCGGTGCTGTTGTGGCAACACCTGCTGGGCACCCCGCTGCACTGGATGGTTCTGGCGATGTCGGTGATCATCCTGTTGGCGGTGGGCGCGGACTACAACCTGCTCTTGGTCTCCCGATTCAAGGAGGAGATCCACGCAGGCCTGAACACCGGCATCATCCGGTCGATGGGCGGTACCGGATCGGTGGTCACCTCGGCCGGTCTGGTGTTCGCCTTCACCATGATCTCGATGGCGGTCAGCGAGCTGACCGTGATCGGGCAGGTCGGCACGACCATCGGCCTGGGCCTGTTGTTCGACACCTTGATCATCCGGTCGTTCATGACACCCGCGATCGCGGCGCTGCTGGGCAAGTGGTTCTGGTGGCCGCAGCGGGTGCGTCAGCGCCCGGTCCCGGAGAACTGGCCGGCACCCATCCAGAAGAACCCCCAGGAGGTCCTGTCATGAAACGCGTAGCCATGGTGATGGCCGGTGCGGCAATCGCTTTCGCGACCGCAGGGGTCGCGAGTGCCGACCCGGCGTATGACCGGGATCCCGACACCAACTTCGCCCATCAGCTGCACACCGTGGGGATCTACGGGCAGAAGGATTACAACGCCTGGATCGGCAAGATCATGTGCAAGCGGATGTACAACAACGTCGACACCGATGCGGCGCAGACGGCGACGTTCGTACGGAATCAGCTGGACCGCGACAGCAGCACCGAGCAGGTGTGGCAGTTCGTGGGGCTGGCCGTCGACTACTACTGCCCCGAAAAACGCGGCGACATCGACCACGCCGCCTAGGAGGGAAATCATCATGATGCGCACCAACTTTCGGAACACCGCCCGGATAGGCCTGGCCGCCGCCGCCCTGGCCGGCGCCATCACCACCGGCATCGCCACTTCCGGTATTGCGTCCGCCGATGCCACCGACGACTACCCCATCCCCAACCGCATCCTGCGCACCCCGTGCACCGCCGAACAGATCATGGCCGCCGCCCGCGACGTCGAACCCGTCTACTACGAGCGCTACATGATCGACTACAACAACAAACCCGCCGCCGACCAACAAGGCGCCCAAGACCGCATCCACTGGTTCTTCTCCATGGACTACGCCGGCCGCCGCCAATACTCCGAAGACACCGCCACCAACGCCTTCTACGAACAAATGTCCTGGCGCTGGCCCAACTGGGCCAAACTGTTCTTCAACAACAAAGGCGTCGCCGCCCACACCACCGACATCTGCCAGAACTACCCGGCAGGCGACATGTCCGTCTGGGACTGGCACTAGCCTTACAACTGTTACCGCAGTCACAACGGGCCGCCCCGGGCGGTGAGTATCACAGCTGTCCGCATATGCGGAAAACTGTTGTGACATGGTGAAATCGACAGGTGTCAGTACCCGATACCGGTGGTCCGGAGCTCGTCGATGAGGGTCCTTTCAACGATGCGAAGGAACCTCCGTACCGGATCGCCGGCGCGGTGTTGCTCGCCGTCGTGGTGTTGGTCTTCGGTCTGACGTGGGCGCAGTTCCGTGGCTATTTCGATGACAAGGCCGCCCTGGTGGTGATGGCCGAGCGAGCCGGGTTGTCGATGGATCCGGGGTCGAAGGTGACCTTCAACGGGGTGCCGATCGGGCGGCTGAAATCCGCGGGTGTGGTGACCGACGGGGGTCGGTCACGGGCCAGGTTGGTGTTGGATGTGGAACCGCGGTACCTGGACATGATCCCGGCCAATGTGGACGCGCAGTTGCGCGCGACGACGGTGTTCGGCAACAAGTACATCTCGTTCCTGTCGCCGGCGGATCCGTCGTCGGACAAGCTCAAGTCGGGTGCGGTGATCAACGCGACGAGCACCACCACGGAGTTCAACACGTTGTTCGAGACGATCATGGGGATCGCCCAGCAGGTGGATCCGGTGAAGTTGAACCAGACGTTGACCGCGGCGGCGCAGGCGCTGGATGGGTTGGGGGACAAGTTCGGTCAGTCGCTGGTCAACGGTAATGACATTCTGGGTGAGCTCAATGCCCGGATGCCGCAGATCCGCAGGGACACCAAGGGTTTGGCGGATCTGTCCGGGGTGTATGCCGATGCCGCTCCGGATCTGTTCGACGGGCTCGACCATGCGGTGGTCACCGCCAGGACGCTGAACGCGCAGCGCGGCAATATCGACAAGGCGTTGATGTCGGCGGTCGGGTTCGGCAACAACGCCGGGGACATCTTCGAGCGTGGTGGGCCGTATCTGGTCCGTGGTGCGCAGGACCTGCTGCCGACGAGCAAGCTGCTGGACTACTACAGCCCCGAGCTGTTGTGTACGTTGCGCAACTTCCACGACGTCGCACCCAAATTCGCCGATATGCTCGGCGGCAACGGCTACTCCCTGGTGCTGGCCGACGAACTGGTCGGCGCCGGAAACGGTTACGTCTACCCGGACAATCTGCCGCGGGTCAATGCGCGGGGTGGACCGGAGGGTCGGCCGGGTTGCTGGCAGCCGATCACCCGCGACCTGTGGCCGATGCCGTATCTGGTGATGGACACCGGTGCCAGCATCGCGCCCTACAACCACTTCGAGCTCGGTCAGCCGCTGGCCGCCGAGTACGTCTGGGGCCGCCAGATCGGCGAACGCACCATCAACCCGTGACGCCCGGCATCGACTAGTTTGACCGGGTGGCTCGTCCCAAACGCTCGAGCGCCACGACGGTGGCGATCCTGACCCTGGTCGGTGCGCTGCTGTGCACCCTGGCGGTCGGGGGATTCCTGCTCTACCCGTATTTCGTGCTGCGACCGTGGCTTTACCACCCAATGTTGTTCGGCGTGCCAGGCTTCCTGCTGCTGGCCCTGGCCTGCTGGCTGGGCTTGGGCCGTACAGCGCTGAAGTGGGCGGGCGTGGCGGTGTGTGCACTGGCCGCGGCGGCGGTGGGGTTCATCGGCTGGTTCGCGGCCGCGTTCGCCAGTCCGATGAACACCCCGTCCGCCTTCCCCTCGCCGGACGGTCGCGCGGACGTGGTGGTGTACCAGAGCACAGCAGGTTTCGCGCCGGATATGACGTGGGAACTGCGGTTGCACACCCGGCGCGGCCTGTTGTCGCGGGAGAGCAGCCTGGGCTGTGTGAACTCGGATGCCATGTCGCTGAACCTCGTTCAGTGGATCGATGCCCACACGGTGCGGGTGGGCCTGTCCCGGGGTGGGATGGTCGACATCGTTGTCGACGACCAGGGCAGGCCCGACCGCACCGTCAACGGGGGCTGCTGACTCAGGACAGGTGGTGCACCTCCTGCAGCCCGTACACCGGCGTGGGCAAGCCCGCATGGCGCGCCTTGAGCTGTAACGCCAGATATAGCGAGTAGTGCCGGGACTGATGCAGATTCCCGCCGTGGAACCACAGGTTCTCCTGCTGGGTCGGCTTCCACATGTTGCGCTGCTCGCCCTCCCACGGTCCGGGATCCTTGGTGGTCTCCGAACCCAGGCCCCACACCTTGCCGACCTTGTCGGCCACCTCCTGGCCGATCAGATCGGCGGCCCAGCCGTTCATCGAGCCGAACCCGGTGGCGTACACCACCACATCGGCGGGTAGCTCCGTTCCGTCGGACAGCACCACCGAATTAGGCGTCAGGTGCGATACGCCGCCGTGGGCCAGCTTGACGCTGCCGTCGGCGATCAGATCGCAGGCGCCGACGTCGATGTAGTAGCCGGAGCCACGGCGCAGGTACTTCATGAACAGGCCGGAACCGTCGTCACCCCAGTCCAGGTCGAAGCCGGCAGCCTCCAGTCGCGCGTAGAAATCCTTGTCCCGCTCGCGGATTGCGTCATAGATCGGGATCTGGAACTCGTGCATGATCCGGTATGGCAGCGACGCGAAGGTCAGATCGGCCTTCTCCGTCGTCATTCCCGCGGCCAGCGCCCGCTCCGAGTACAGGTCGCCCAGACCGAGATCCATCAGCGAATCCGATTTCACGATATGTGTCGAGGAACGCTGCACCATGGTGACATCGGCACCGTTCTCGAACAGGGCCTTGCAGATATCGTGCGCGGAGTTGTTGGAGCCGATCACCACCGCCCGCTTGCCCGCGTAACGGTCGGGACCGGGGTGGTGACTGGAGTGATGCTGATCGCCGAGGAAGACGTCCTGCCCGGGGAACGAGGGCACATTCGGCTTGCCCGACATTCCGGTGGCCAGCACCAGGTGTGCCGGGTGAAGCGTCACCTTCTCGCCGTCGCGGTCGACCTCCACGGTCCACCGCTGGTCCGCCTCGTTGTAGGTGGCTGCCACACACGACGTCTTCGACCAGTACGGCACCTCCATCACCCTGGTGTAGAACTCCAGCCAGTCGCCGATCTTGTCCTTGGGTGCGAACACCGGCCAGTTCTGCGGGAACGGCAGGTAGGGCAGGTGGTCGTACCACACCGGATCGTGCAGGCACAGGGACTTGTAGCGCTTGCGCCACTGGTCGCCGGGCCGCTCGTGCTTGTCGATGACGATGGCCGGCACGCCGAGCTGGCGCAGCCGCGCACCCAGCGCGATCCCGCCCTGCCCGCCGCCGACGACCACCACGTACGGCTGCTCGGAGTAGCCGAGGGTGCGCTCCTCGTCGAGTCGCTTCTCCGCCCACGACCGGGTGTCGGGGTCGGAGCCGTGCACGGCGCCGAGGGTGCGGGTGACGCCCTTGTGCTCCTCGTGGCCCTTGAGCTCCTGCAGCGTGGTCAGCAGGGTCCAGCCTTCATCCCCCTTCAGGCGCAGATGCCCCACCCCGCGCCCGACGGCGGTCTCGAACTCGATGAAGGCGGTCGTCACCTCCCCGTCCTGAGTCGGGGTCTCGCGGGTCCGGAACCCGGAGGGGTCGGTGCCGGCCAGGCGGTTCTCCAGCATCTCGCCGATGGCGTCGCGACCCTCCAGGGTCTTGAGGTTCCAGGTGAAGGACACCAGGTCGCGCCAGAAGCTGTCGACGGCGAACTTGCCGACGGCGCGCTCGATATCGCGGGTGGCCAGGGCATGTTCGAAATCTGCGAGCCAGGCGTCGACCCGCTCCTGGGGCGACGGTGTGGGCGGTGCAGCGGGACGTTCAACGGTCTGGGTCATGTGAGGCAGCACACACCCGGCCCGGCAGGCCTCACAAGGGTTGCAGGGGGTTGCAGCTCGGGCAATGGAGCCGGCGTGCAACCCCTTGCAACTCTTTCGGACTGTGGTCCAGGCCACATAGAACGGACACCATGAAAGCAGCTGTGTACTACGGACCCCACAAGCTCGACGTCACCGAGGTGGCCCGGCCCGAGCCCGGGCCGGGCACTGTCCAGATCCAGGTCGGCTTCAACGGCATCTGCGGGACCGACCTGCACGAATACTTCGCCGGACCCATCTTCATCCCCACCGCACCCCATCCGCTGACCGGCCAGCAGCTGCCACTGGTCATGGGACACGAGTTCGCCGGCACGATCACCGCCGTCGGCGCGGGGGTCGAGGGTTGGGCCGAGGGCGACCGGGTGGCGGTCGAGCCGATCTACCGGTGCGGACACTGCCCCGCCTGTCAGGCCGGCAACTACAACATCTGCGCGCAGATCGGGTTCCACGGCCTGATGTCCGACGGTGGGATGGCCGAGTACACCGTGGTGCCCACCGATATGTTGCACAAGCTGCCCGACAACGTCTCCCTGGAACTGGGCGCTTTGGTCGAACCGATGTCGGTGGCCTACCACGCCGCCACCCTCGGTGAGCCACCCGCCGACGGCACGGCCATGGTGTTCGGTGCCGGACCGATCGGTATCGGGCTGTGGTTCGCCTTGCGGGGCAAGGGTCTTGAGGACATCTACGTGGTCGAGCCGACACCCACCCGGCGGGCGGCCATCGAAGCGCTGGGCGCCCGCACCCTGGACCCGACCGCTGTGGATGTGCCGGCATTCATCGCCGAGCACACCTCGGGCCGCGGCGCCGACGCCGTCTACGACGCCGCCGGGGTGGCGCCTGCGGTGGAAACCGCACTGGCCTGTGTGGGTGCCCGACGGCCGATGGTCAGCGTGGCGATCTACGAGAAGCCTTTGACCACACCGCTGTTGAGGCTGGTGATGAACGAGTCCCGCATCCAGGGATCGCTGTGCTACACCTCAGCCGACTTCGAGGCTGTGATCGGGTTGATGGCCCAGGGCGCCTACGACACCACCGGATGGGTGACCTCCATCGGTATCGACGAGGTGGTCGACGAGGGGTTCGACGCCCTGCACGCCGGCACCAAGATGAAGGTCCTCGTCGACCCGTCCCGCTGACCGGTACGACAACCACACACCGAAAGGCACAGCACATGACACGCACCATCGACGCTCCACTACTGGACAAGGTCGCCTTGGTGACCGGCGCGGGGCGCGGAATCGGCCGGGGTATCGCCCTGGAGTTGGCCCGCCAGGGCGCCGATATCGCGCTCGTCGACACCCAGCACGACGGTATCGCCGCCGTCGCCGACGAGATCGCGCAGATCGGTTCGAAATCAACCACATTCGTGGCGGACGTGTCGGACCGCGATGCGGTGTTCGCCGCCGTGGCGCACGCGGCGTCGGCACTGGGCGGGTTCGACGTGATGGTGAACAACGCCGGTATCGCCCTGGTGGGACCGCTGGCGGAGGTGACACCGCAGGAACTTGCCCGGCTGTGGGCCGTCAACGTCGACGGAGTGCTCTGGGGAATCCAGGCCGCGGTCGCCAAGTTCAAGGAACTCGGGAACCGGGACAAGGGAAAGATCAGCAAGATCATCAATGCGTCGTCCATTGCGGGACACGAGGGGTTCGCGATGCTGGGCCCGTACAGTGCCACTAAGTTCGCGGTGCGGGCGCTGACCCAGGCCGCGGCGAAGGAGCACGCCGCCGACGGCATCACGGTCAACGCCTACTGCCCCGGTGTGGTCGGCACCGATATGTGGGTGGCGATCGACAAGAGGTTCGCCGAGTTGACCGGTGCGGCGGAGGGCGAGACGTTCGAGAAGTTCGCCGCCACGATCGCGCTGGGCCGGCCCGAGACGCCCGAGGATGTGGCGGGTTTCGTCGCCTATCTCGCAGGTCCCGGCGCGGACTACATGACGGGCCAGGCCGGTCTCATCGACGGTGGCATGGTGTACCGCTGAGGCCCGGGCGCCCGCGCGTGACAGCGGGTGTGATGGAGAGCACAATCGAGGCAATGCCCGGTTCGTCGATACCCGAACCCGCGGTCGCGCTCGGCGATGACCCGCGGAGTTACGCGCTGCTGTTGTCCGAGGTGTACGACGCCACGATGGCCGGTGGGCGGTCTCCCGCGAAACCACGCCTGGTCATCGAAGAATCCTGGAACAGGTTGCTGGGTAAGGGTATTGACCCAGAACATCACTGCCCGCCGGACGTGGACCGCAGTGGACTCGATGCGCTGCGGCAGTCCTCGGGACTGATGGCCGTACTCGACGACATCGCCCGCGGGCTGGAATCGGTGCTGGCCGACGGGAACAACATCCTGGTGGTCGCGGATGCGCGGGGGCGGGTGCTGTGGCGTTCCGGGGCGCCCCGGGTGCTGATGAAAGCGGATCGGCTGGGTTTCATCGAGGGCGCCAACTGGGGTGAGGCGGCGGTCGGCACCAACGCGATCGGCACCGCGCTGGTGTCCCGGCGCGCGGTGCAGATCTTCTCGGCCGAGCATTTTCTGCGCAGCCACCACGCCTGGACGTGCGCCGGAGCCCCGATTCGGGATCCGCGCACCGGTCAGGTGATCGGTGCCGTCGACGTGTCGGGGCCGGCGGCAACGGTGCATCCCACCACCATCGCGTTGGTCGACCTCGTATCCCGGCTGGCCGAATCCCAACTGCGCGAGGCGCATGACCGCACGCTGAACCAGTTGCGGGCCGTCGCCGCCCCGATCCTGGCCCGGATGGCGGGGCCCGCGCTGGCCGTCGATGTGGACGGCTGGGTCGCCGCTGTCGGTGCACTCCCGCCGCATCACCGGATCCTGCTGCCGCACAACATCACACCCGGTAGGGCCTGGGTTCCCGCGCTGGGGTCCTGCGATCTGGAACCGTTGAGTGGTGGGTGGCTGGTGCGGCCGGTCGGCGAGGATGACGCCCTAGCGGCGTCGACGCGGGCGACCCTGGATCTGCGCGATCCGAATGCCCCGACGCTCGAGGTGGCCGGGCAGTTCGGGGCGTGGCGGCGGGACATCTCGCAGCGTCATGCCGAGATCCTGTACGTGCTCGCGACCTGCCCCTCGGGCCGTTCGGCGCCGGACTTGGCGGAGGACCTCTACGGAGACCGGTCCCGGGTGGTCACCGTACGGGCCGAGATGTCGCGGATCAGAAAGCAATTGGCCGGTGTGATCGCCGCACAGCCCTACCGTTTCGCCGAATCGGTGGAACCGGACGTGCGGTATCCCGACGATATGCGCGGCTTCTTGGCGGCGTCGAGTGCGCCGGCGATCCGGGCGGCGCGCATCAACTGAGCAGGATCTGGCTCAACCTGGTGGTCGTCGCGACGCCGTCGTCATAGCCGCCCTCGCCGCCGAGTGCATTCATGATGGCGAGAGTGAAGCGCGCGCCGGCCCCGGCGAATCCCACGGAGTTGATCACCCAGCCGCCCTGTTCCTGGGACCAGCCGTTCTTGTTTCCGGGAGCCATCGCCGGTCCGGCGCCCCAGACACCCCACTGTTGATCCGGACTGACCCGCTGCATCTCACTGGCGATCGCCGCGGCATCGGCGGAATTCATCTGGGACAGCACGTAATTCATCAGCCGGTCGAGGTCGTTGGCCGTGGCCTTCTGAAAGCCCCAATAGGGGAACACATCGCTGAACCCCGGTTGGGGCTGCAGGGAGGTCAATCCGTACCGCGGGAAGTCGGCGTTGAACGCCCGATGGTCGGGCCCGCCGTAGCGCGACCACAGCGTATCGGCGGCATCGTTGTCCGAATCGCGCAGCATGGCGATCATCAGCTGACGATCCGCGGCGGAAAGCCGCAGCGCCCCGGCGCGTTCACGGGTCAGCAGATCGACCACCATCGCGAGCTTGATGGTGGAGGCAGTCCAGATCATGGTGTCCGCGCCCGCGTTGGCGTATCTCTGCCCGGTGCTGCGGTCCCGCAGCACATAGCCGATCACACCCGGTCGGGAGGCCAGATAGCTGTCGGCCGCGGCGATACGGGCCTGCAGGTCGGCGCGGGCCGCCGGAGCGACGAATCCGGTGAGCGTCAACAGGGTGACCAGGACCAGCGCCAAGCGACCCATGCGTGCACCCACGCCGCACACAGTATCCCGGTCAGGCGGCGTACGACGTCATCGACAACGAACCGTAGGTATATCCGTCGATCAGGATGTCGGGGGCGGCGGACGGTTCCGCCGCCGCGAGCAGACCGGCGAAGTACAGCGACGGGATGAAATGGTCGGGGGTGGGCACGGCTGCGGCGTAGTCGGGGTGTTCGGTGAGTCGCACCATATCCGCGGGGGAAGCGGTGAGCAGCTCTCGGGCGGCCTCGTCGAATCGTGCGGCCCAATCGAATCCGGAATCAGGTGTGCCCGGATCCATGGCGCGCAGATTGTGCACGATGTTTCCGCTGCCGACGATGAGGATGCCGCTGTCGCGCAGCGGGGCCAGTCGGGCCCCGAGGTCGAGGTGGTAGTCGAGCGGCTTCTCGGCATTGATCGACAACTGGACGACGGGGATGTCGGCGTCGGGGAAGGCGTGCACCAGCACCGACCAGGTGCCGTGGTCGATACCCCAGCTGTCGAGGTCGGAGCCCACCCAGGTGGGCTCGACGATATCGGCGATCTCGCCGGCCAGATCCGGCAAACCCGGTGCGGGGTACTGCATGTCGTAGAGTTCGCGCGGGAAACCGTAGAAGTCGTGGATGGTCCGGGGCCGGGGCATCGCCGTCACCGCGGTGGCGTTGATGTACCAGTGCGCGCTGATGACCAGGATGGCCCGTGGCCGTGGCGCGGATTGGCCGAACTGCTGCCAGGCGCGGGTGTAGCGGTTGGTCTCGAGCGCGTTCATCGGGCTGCCGTGTCCGAAGAAGGCGGCGGGCATTCTCATCCCGCCATTGTCTCCGACGTAGGCCTTGCGGCGCCGACATATCAAATTAGGCTCGCCTTACTTACTTGAGTGAGGTGCTGAGTGCGTGACATCCGTGTGGCGGTGGTCGGGGCCGGTCCGGCCGGGATCTATGCGTCCGACATCCTGACCGGCGAACATCCCGGTGCCCGGGTCGACCTGTTCGACCGGTTGCCCGCCCCCTACGGCCTGGTGCGCTACGGCGTGGCGCCCGATCACCCGCGGATCAAGGAGATCATCAAGGCGCTGCGCCGGGTGCTGTCCCGGGACGAGATTCGCTTCGTCGGCAATGTGCACTACGGCAGCGATATCACCCTCGCCGACCTGCGCCGCCATTACGACGCGGTGATCTTCTCCACCGGTGCCCGCGGGGACCGTCCACTGGACATCCCTGGAATCGACCTGCCCGGCAGTTACGGTGCCGCGGACTTCGTGTCGTGGTACGACGGTCACCCGGACGTGCCCCGCTCCTGGCCGCTGGAGGCCCAGAGCGTGGCGGTGCTGGGCGCGGGCAATGTCGCGCTCGATATCGCGCGGATGCTAGCCAAACCCGCCGACGAACAACTGAGCACCGAGATCCCGGGCAACGTGTACCAGGGTCTGCTGCTCAACCGGGCCACCGACGTGCACGTGTTCGCCAGGCGTGGCCCGGCCCAGATCAAGTTCTCGCCCATGGAGTTCCGCGAGTTGTCGCACTCGCCGAGTGTGGATGTGATCGTGCACCCGGAGGGCTTCGAGATCGACGAGGCCAGTCAGAAGGCGATCAACTCGACGAAATCGGTGAAGCTGGTCGTCGACACGATGATGCGCTATATGGACAAAGAGCCCACCGGGGCGCCCCACCGCATCCACCTCCACCTCTGCCAGGCGCCGGTGGCAGTGCTCGGCGAGGGCCGCGTCGAAGGGCTGCGAACGGAGCGCACCGAGCTGATCGGCGACGGAACCGTCCGTGGAACAGGAGAATTCACCGACTGGCCGGTGCAGGCCGTGTATCGCGCCGTCGGGTACCAATCCACCCATCTGGCCGATCTGCCGTTCGACCACCACGCCGGGGTGGTCCCGCACGACGCGGGACGGGTACTCGACGCGGACTGGATGGTGGTGGACGCCACCTATGTCACCGGCTGGATCAAGCGCGGCCCGATCGGGCTGATCGGCCACACGAAATCCGATGCGGCCGAGACGGTCAGCAGTCTGCTGGCCGACTTACCGGGCCTGCGGCCACCCGTGGTCGGCGACCCCGACGCCATCCTGGCCTATCTTTCCGGCAAGGGCGTCGACTACACCACGTGGGCGGAATGGGAACGGCTCGATGCCCAC
The DNA here is from genome assembly GCF_011758805.1 of Mycolicibacterium fluoranthenivorans. NCBI lineage: Bacteria > Bacillati > Actinomycetota > Actinomycetes > Mycobacteriales > Mycobacteriaceae > Mycobacterium > Mycolicibacterium fluoranthenivorans. Next base: position 345,458 of record NZ_JAANOW010000001.1, read on the forward strand.
GAGATCGCCCTCGGTGAGCAGCAGGGCCGGGAGCGGGTCAAGGTGGTTCCGCGCGAGGAGATGATCCGCGCCGGACGCGGTTAGCGCGTACTCACCCCTGCCGGCGTTGGAACGAGGTGATGTTCGGGTTCAGGATCTTTCCGTCCTGGATCTCGATCGCGCGGCGGATGGTGGGGTCGGCGTTCCAGCCCTCGGGCCCGGCGAGTACGGATCGCAGGTAGGGAAGCAGCGCCTCGCTGATCTCCCAGGTGGCGGAATTCCACAGGTAGGACGGGCTGTGGTCGACGGCGTAGTACGTGATGTTGGTGCCGACGGTGAAGGTCGGGTGGTCGAACGAGGTGGGCCTCGCCCAACTGAAGGCCATCGCCTCATCGCAGGACACATCGATGATCACGCTGCCCGGCTGGAACGCCGCGAGATCGTCCTCGACCAGGAATGTCAGTGGCGCATCGGTGTCCTGAAGGACGCAGTTGACGATGACATCGTGCTCGGCGAGAAACTCCGCCAGGGGAGTCCGCCCGCCGTCGATGAGGGCGTAGCACTGCGATCGGCCGCCCGGGCCCGTCGCCTGCTCGTCGAATTGCACGATGTCGGCGGAGTGGATCGGCGAGGCCACCGCGGTGACACCGCGGTGGGTGAGGATGTCGACGTCCGTGACGCCGTGCGCGCTCAGTGCCGTCACCGCACCCCGCGCGGTCGCGCCGAAACCGATCACCGCGGCACGCAGCCGACGGCCATAGGTGCCCGTGGAGCCGATGAGCTGAAGCGCGTGCAGCACCGAGCAGTAGCCGGCCATCTCGTTGTTCTTGTGAAAGACATGCAAGGTGAACGACCCGTCGGCGCTCCAGTGCTGCATGGACTCGAACGCGATGAGCGTCTGGCGGTGTTCGACGGCACGCTGAGTCAGCGTCGCGTTCTGCACGCAGTGCGGCCAGCCCCACAAGACCTGCCCGCCCCGAAGTTCGTCGAGATCGTCGGCGTCCGGCTTGATCAACAGGATGACGTCGCACTCGGCGATCAACTGGGCGCGTGAGCGCACCCCGGCTACCGACTCCGACAGCTCTGTATCGGAGACGCCGAAATCGGCGCCGTAACCGTCCTCCAGATAGATCCGGTCGCGTAGGTCGGCGTCGATGCGGCCCAGCTGCGCCGGGTGCAGCGGCAACCGGTGTTCGTTCTCCTTGCCGGTGCGGCCGATCACGCCGAGCGTGAGATCTGGCGGTGTGAGGTCTGGCAGTGTGGGAATCGTCATGGTGGCACTTCCGCCCTGTTGTCCCCGTGCCGCCCGTCGCGGCTTGCTACGTGCAATGACGCTATGACTTCGGGGAAGCCAGACCACAGGGACGAAAGTCACCAACGTGGTGCGCTGATGGTAGGCGCTAACGGTCACCCAGATACGCATCGGCCCACGCGCCGATGATGCGGCCGGCGCGGTGCGCCTGACCCGGGCCGGTGAGCAGGTGCTCGGAACCCTCCAGGGACACGAAGCTGCGGGGGTGCCGGGCGGTGCGGAAGATATCGCTGGCGTTCTTGATTCCCACCGTGTTGTCGGTCGGGGAATGCAGGATCAGCAGCGGCAGCTTCAGACCCCTGATCTTGTCGTGCAGTTTGGCCATCCGGACGTCCTCGACGAAGGCCCGCTTCAGGGTCAGGGTCTTGCCGCCGACCATCCACTGCCCGCTGCCCTCGGCGAACACCTGCTCAAGGCAGGCGTCGTACTGGTGCTCGACGTGCGACGGATCGATCGGGGCGCCGACGGTCACCACGGCGCGCACCCCCGGGCACTGGCGGGCCGCGGCCAGGACCGCCGCGCCGCCCCAGGAGTGCCCGGCCAGGATATCCGCCGGAGTCCCGCGGTCGGCCATGAACCTGCACGCCGCGATGACGTCGTTGACCTTGACGGTGAAGGATCCGTCGCCCCAGTCGCCCTCGGAGCCGCCCAGCCCCAGCGCGTCGAAGCGCAACATCCCGATCCCGTCGGACGCCAGCTGCTTGCAGATCCGGGCTGCCGCGGGTGAGTCCTTGCCGAGGGTGAAACCGTGCGAGAACACGCCCCAGCCCCGCACCGGGCCGTCGGGCAGGTCGATCACCCCGGCCAGCATGGGGCCGGTTGCGCTGGGAAAGGTCACCCGTTCAGCCATGGGGGAGGTTTACCACGACCCCCAACTCGATCCGTAGGGTATGAGGGTGCCAGCGACCACACCTCTGAAGACCATCGCACTGGAACTCGTGCCGCCGAACGTGGAGCGCGGCCCGCAGTACGCCGTCGACGAGGCCCACAAGGTGCTCGATCTGGCCGCCGCGACAGGGTTGGCAGGCCGGTTCGGCCACATCATGATCCCCGGCATGATCGACGAGGACGACGACCGTCCCGTCGAGATGAAACCGAAGATGGACGTCCTCGAGTACTGGTCGCTGATCCGGCCGGAACTGCCCGGTGTGCGCGGGTTGTGCACCCAGGTGACGTCCTTCCTGGGCCCCGATGCACTGGGGCAGCGCCTCACCGAGCTCAGCGGCGCGGGTTTCGACGGGATCGCCTTCGTCGGCGTGCCGCGCACCATGAAGGACGGCGAGGGGGAGGGTGTCGCACCCACCGACGCGCTGTCGATCTATGCCGATCTGGTGCCCAACCGCGGCGCCATCCTGATCCCCACCCGCGACGGTGAACAGGGCCGGTTCAGCTTCAAATGCGGCCAGGGCGCCACCTACGGCATGACGCAGTTGCTGTACTCCGACGCGATCGTGGGCTTCCTGACCGAGTTCGCCGAGCAGACCGATCACCGGCCCGAGATCCTGCTGTCGTTCGGGTTCGTGCCCAAGATGGAGTCCAAGGTCGGACTGATCACCTGGCTCATCCAGGATCCCGGCAATCCCGCGGTGGCCGCCGAACAGGAGTTCGTGACCACGCTGGCCGGCCTGGAGCCCGCCGAGAAGCGGACCCTGATGCTCGATCTGTACAAGCGGGTCATCGACGGCGTCGCCGATCTCGGATTCCCGCTGAGCGTGCACTTCGAGGTCGCCTACGGGGTGTCCACACCGGCGTTCGAGACGTTCGCCGAGATGCTGGCCTACTGGTCGCCGCGCTAGCAGGCCTCAGGCCTCAGGCCGCGAACGCCGGTGCCAGCTGCACCCGCAGCACCGGATCGGAATCCAGTCGGTGGCGCAAAGCGCTCTCGAACTGCCAGATCGAGGCGAGGTCGTGGTCGAGGCGGCAGTCCACCGCGGCGGCCGAACCCGACGGCGGCGGGCTGGCGGCGACATGATCGGCCACCCAATCGAGAAGGGCGCGCGGCGCCGCCAGGTAATGGCGCGGTTGGGGCAGGGTGACGACGGCCGCGTACAGCAGGCCGTGCTCGGTGATCACGATGTGGGTGGCGGCCACGTGTACCGGTCCCCGTCCCTCGGCCCGGCCCCATTCGGTGGCGGCCAGCCGGCCCTGGAGGACGTGCAGACGCACATCGTCGGTGAGGAACCTGGCGAACTTGTCGGCACCGATCTGAGGTGACGAACTCAGATCGGTGTCCAGGCAGGCCCGCAACATCTCGCCGAAGTAATCGAACAGCTGATCGCTCATGAGGCGCTCCCGTCGAGTCGATCCCTCGAGCGTGCACCCTATGCTTGTCCTGGTGCAAGAACCGTCCGCCACCGAGCTGCGCGCGCGCCTCGATGACCTGACGTTCCGGGACGCCGCCCGGTTGGGCCGGCGACTGAAGAATCTGCGCGGGGCCCCGGACGAGAAGCTGGTGGCGCAGTTCGCCGCCGCCGAAGGACTCATCGCCACCCGGCTGGCGGCGGTCCCCGAGATCACCTACCCCGACCTGCCGGTGAGCGAGCACCGCGGGGAGCTGGCCAGGGCGATCGCCGCGCATCAAGTGGTCGTGGTGGCGGGCGCGACCGGCTCGGGCAAGACGACCCAGCTGCCCAAGATCTGTCTGGAACTCGGCCGCGGTATCCGTGGCACCATCGGGCACACCCAGCCGCGGCGGCTGGCCGCCCGCACCGTCGCCCAGCGCATCGCCGACGAACTGCGCGTCCCGCTCGGTGGCGCCGTCGGCTACACCGTGCGCTTCACCGATCAGGCCGACGATTCGACGCTGGTCAAGTTGATGACCGACGGCATCCTGCTCGCCGAGATCCAACGCGACCGGCGCCTGCTGCGGTACGACACGATCATCATCGACGAGGCCCACGAACGTAGCCTCAACATCGACTTCCTGCTCGGCTACCTGCGCGAATTACTGCCCCGCCGAACGGATTTGAAGGTCATCGTCACCTCGGCGACGATCGATCCGGGCCGATTCGCCGAACATTTCGGCGGTGCGCCCATCGTCGAGGTGTCGGGACGCACGTATCCGGTCGAGATCCGGTACCGGCCGCTGGAAGTGCCGGTCGCAGCCGATGACTCCGACGATCCGGACGATCCCGATCACGAGATCGTGCGCACCGAACTGCGCGATCCGACCGAGGCCATCGTCGACGCGGTCAACGAACTGGCCGCCGAACCGGCGGGTGACGTGCTGGTGTTCCTGTCCGGGGAACGCGAGATCCGGGACACCGCAGAAGCATTGCGCGGTGCGGTCGGACCGCATACCGAGGTGCTCCCGCTGTATGCCCGGTTGCCCACCGCCGATCAGCAGAAGGTGTTCACCCCGAGCCGCAGCGGCCGCCGGATCGTGTTGGCCACCAACGTCGCCGAGACGTCGTTGACGGTGCCGGGGATCCGGTACGTCGTCGATCCCGGTACCGCCCGGATCTCCCGTTACAGCCGGCGCACCAAGGTTCAGCGACTGCCCATCGAACCGATCTCGCAGGCGTCGGCGGATCAGCGCGCCGGCCGGTCGGGCCGCACCGCGCCGGGTATCTGCATCCGGCTGTACTCGGAAGCGGATTTCGACGGCCGGCCCCGGTACACCGACCCGGAGATCCTGCGGACCAACCTCGCCGCGGTCATCCTGCAGATGTCGGCGCTGGACCTCGGTGACATCGAAGAGTTCCCGTTTCTCGACCCGCCCGACGCACGCAGTATCCGCGACGGGGTCGGTCTGCTGCAGGAACTCGGCGCCTTCGACAGCGCGGGCGCGCTGACCGACACCGGGCGGCGGCTGGCGCGGCTGCCGCTGGATCCGCGGATCGGCCGGATGATCCTGGCGGCCGACGCGGAGGGCTGTGTGCGCGAGGTGCTGGTGCTGGCCGCCGCGCTGTCCATCCCGGACCCGCGTGAACGACCCGTCGACCGGGAGGAGGCGGCCCGGCAGAAGCACGCCCGGTTCGCCGACGAGCACTCGGATTTCGTGTCGTACCTTAATCTTTGGCACTATCTGCGTGAGCAGCGCAAGGAGCGTTCGGGCAGCGCTTTCCGCCGGATGTGCCGCGAGGAGTTCCTGCACTATCTGCGCATCAGGGAGTGGCAGGACCTGGTGGGGCAGTTGCGCAGTATCGCCCGCGATATCGGTGTCCAGGAATCCGACGAAGCCGCCGATCCCGCCGGCGTGCATGCTGCGCTGGCGGCGGGACTGCTCTCGCATATCGGCCTGCGGGAAGAAACCAAGGGCCGGGACTCCCGCGATTACCAGGGTGCGCGGAATTCGAAGTTCGTCCTGGCGCCGGGCTCGGTGCTGACCCGCAAGCCGCCCCGCTGGATCGTCGTCGCGGATCTGGTGGAGACCAGCAGGCTGTTCGGCCGGACAGCGGCCCGTATCGACCCCGAGACGCTGGAACGCGTTGGCGCACATCTGGTTGCGCGCACCTACAGTGAACCGCACTGGGACGCCGTGCGCGGCGCGGTGATGGCCTACGAACGGGTCACCCTCTACGGATTGCCGTTGGTGCCGCGGCGGCGGGTCGGCTATGGCACCGTCGACCCCGTCGTCGCCCGCGAGCTGTTCATCCGGCACGCGCTGGTCGAAGGCGATTGGCAGACCCGGCACCACTTCTTCCGCGACAATGCCGCGCTGCGCGCCGAACTGGCGGAGCTGGAGGAACGGTCGCGGCGACGTGACCTGATGGTCACCGATGACGAGATCTACGCCCTGTACGACGCCAGGGTGCCGGCCACGGCGGTATCGGCGCGACATTTCGACGGGTGGTGGAAGAAGCAGCGGCACCTGACCCCGGATCTGCTCACCTTCACCCGCGAGGAACTGCTGCGGGTGGACGACTCCGCCGACCATCCCGACGCCTGGCGCACCGACGATCTGGCGCTGCCCCTGACCTACCGCTTCGAGCCGGGGGCGGCCGACGACGGCGTCACGGTCCATGTGCCGGTGCAGGTGCTGGCCCGCCTCGGCGGTGACGGATTCGCCTGGCAGGTACCGGCATTGCGGGAGGAACTGATCACCACGCTGATCAAGTCGCTGCCCAAGGATCTGCGCCGCAACTTCGTGCCCGCCCCCGACACCGCCCGCGCAGTGCTGCCCACACTGGACCCCGGATCGGGTTCGGTACTCGACGCGCTGCAGCGTGAACTGCGCCGGATCAGCGGAATCCTGGTGCCCATCGATGCCTTCGACCTGACCAAGGTGCCTGCGCATCTGCGGGTCACGTTCGCCGTCGAGGACAACGACGGTAAGGAGGTGGCGCGCGGCAAAGACCTTGGCGCACTTCAGGAAGACCTGGCCGCACCGATTCAGCAGGCGGTGACCGCGGCCGTCGCGGGTGGCCTGGAGCGCACCGGTCTGACCGTGTGGCCCGCCGATCTCGACGAACTGCCCCGCACCGTGGAGCGCGTCACCGGCGGGCACACCGTGCGCGGCTACCCGGCCTTCGTGGACCGCGGAAAGTCGGTGGATGTGCGGGTGTTCGCTTCGGCTGCCGAACAGCAGGCCGCGATGGGCCCCGGCATCCGGCGGTTGTTGCGGTGCAGCGTGCCCTCGCCGGTGAAGGCCATCGAGCGGGGCCTGGACACCCGAACCCGGTTGGCGCTGGGCGCGAACCCGGACGGCACGCTGGCGGACCTGCTGGACGACTGCACCGATGCGGCGGTGGATGCGCTGGCGCGTACGACGGTATGGACCGTTGCCGATTTCACCGCGTTGAAGGCCAGGGTGGCCGCGGAGCTGGCCCCCATGACCCGGGGCATCGTCACCAGGGCGGAGAAGGTGCTGACGGCGTTCCATGAGGTCCAGGTGGCCCTACCGGACAAACCCGGTCCGGCCCAGGCGGCAGCGGTCGCTGACATCCGGTCACAACTGGACAGGCTGCTGCCCAAGGGATTCGTGACGAATGCCGGGGCCGGCCGGCTGGCCGATCTGACGCGATACGTCACCGCCATCGAACGCCGGTTGCAGCGGTTGCCGCACGGCCTGGGCGCGGACGCCGAGCGGATGGCCCGCGTGCACGCCGTCGAGGACGCGTATGACGCTCTGGTCCAAGCCCTTTCGCCCACCCGCGCGCAGGCGGCCGATATCCGGGAGATCGCCTGGCAGATCGAGGAGCTGCGGGTGAGTCTGTGGGCGCAGCAGCTGGGTACCCCCCGGCCGGTGAGCGAACAGCGGATCTACAAGGCCATCGACGCGATCAGCTAGCGGCCCGGGCGTCTGCGTACCAGCTGGGCCTGTTGGATGGCCGCGATCGGACCGGATTCGTCGAACAGGGTGCCGACCGAGGTGCCGACACCGTCAGCGCCGTAACTCGTTTCGGCGCGGATCCCGAACCAGTCGCCGTCGGGCACCCGGTGGATGTGCACCGTCAGGTCGGTGTTCAGGAAGGTCCACGTGGTCAGGTCCATCCGAGACCCCATCCCGTTGGCGATATCGGCGACGCAGAACAGGCGTTGCAGCGGGCTGGCCGCTTCGCCCTTGACGAGGTCGACCTTGGACCGCACCCAGCATTCGGCGGGGACGCTGTTGAGCACATCGTTGACCCAGTGCCAGTCCAGAGTGTCGATATAGGTCTGGCCCAGGTCGGGGTTCACCGGCCGGGGATAGGTCGCCGTTCGCGGCACCAACGGCGTAGTCGGGGTGAACACCAGCCCGGAGGTGTCGTGTTCCTGGAAACGCCAGGCGCGGGCCTCGGCTACGGGGCGCGGCGTGCCGTCGGGGCCGGGCGCCAGCATCTTCGCCGCGACCAGTTCGATCTTGGTGCCGGCACGCTTCACCTCGGCGCGCAGCCACAGTGGTCCGGCCACCGGGACCGGACCGAGCAGATCGACCACCACCCTGGACAGCCGGGCGTCGGCGCGGGGCGCGCAGCGCTCCAGGCTCCGGACCAACAGCGCCGACACCGGTGCCGCATTCTGCATCTCGGCGCCCCAGGTGCTGATCACGTGGTCGGATGCGCGGAACCGCTCCCCGGCCGGATCGGCGTCGTCGACGAGTTCGTAGTAGGCATCGGTCACCCGCTCACGTTACACAGAAGTGCGTATTTGTCACTGTCGGCGCAGATCGGCCAGCGACCTTCGCAGCCCGCCGTCGAGCCGGATCTGGATGACGGCCACCCCGGCCATCACCCCCGCGGTGACGAAGTGCACGACCGCATCGGTGATGTTGTGGGGAAAGGTGAACACGTAGGCGACCTGATGGGAGAACAGGGCCCAGACGCCGGGGAGTCCGCCGGCCACCGCACCGGCCAGCAGGTACAGCACCGACCAGGACTTGCGCAGGCAGAACACCAGACCGGGCCCGAACAGGGCAAGGCCGGCGAGCGCGTGCCAGCCGTTGTAGTCCATGCCGAGGATCTGCACGGTCGGCGCTCCCGGGCCGGTGGCGAAACTGGGTTCGGCGATGAATCCGATGATCGCCTGCGTGAGGTGGAACACCGAGATGACGAGCAGACCCCACTGGGCGAAGCTCCAATTACTGATACGGAACATCTCCTACCCCCTGTAGTAGATCCGTGCTGTGACCGTACGACGGTGGCGGTGTGGCGTCAATGGTCGGGTTGCGGGCCGCGAGCCGTTAGCGTGCGGTGATGGACCGCCAACGTGTCGTGATCGCCGGGCTCGGCGACACCGGGGTGCTCACCGCCATTCGGTTGGCCCGGCGCTTCGATGTCGTGGGTATCTCGGTGAAACCGGGCTTGGTCAGTGGCCAGGAACTGGGCGTGCGGGTGGCGCGGCCCGACGACTGGGCCCGCGACTACTGGATCGAGTTCGGCCGGTTCCGTGGACTGGACCGGGTGCGTACGGTGCACGGGGTGCTCACGGGCGTGGATCTGGCGGCGCGCACCGTGCATGTCGATCGTGTCGGTGCGGCCGCGGTGGAGCCCTATGACGTGCTGGTCATCGCGACCGGTGTGACCAATGGATTCTGGCGGCGACCGGTCTGGCAGACCGCCGATGATGTTGGGCGGGAACTGCATTCGGTGCACGACCGGCTGGCCGGTGCGGAGTCGATCGCAATCATCGGTGGTGGTGCCGCCGCGGTGAGTGCCGCGGCGAATCTGGCGGTGGCCTTGCCGGCTTCCGGTGTCGCGCTGTACTACCCCGGTGAACGTGCGCTGCCCCAACATCATTGGCGGGTGTGGAACCGGATCGAGAAGCGGTTGCGGGCGGCCGGGGTGGCGTTGCACTCCGGCCATCGCGCGGTGGTCCCCGTGGGATTCGGCTGCGACGCCATCACCGGTGACCCGGTGCACTGGTCGACGGGGCAGTCCCCGGTCGCCGCGGACGCGGTGCTCTGGGCGATCGGCAAGGTTCGCCCCAACACGGCGTGGCTACCGGCCGATGTGCTCGACGAGCAGGGATTCGTCCGCGTGACACCGCAATTGCGGGTGCCCGGGCATCCGGGGGTGTTCGCGGTCGGCGACGTCGCGGCCACCGATCCGCTGCGGGCGTCGGCGCGCAGCCGGGCCGACGGTCTGGTGGCCCGCAACGTCAAGGCCTATCTCGCCGGTGGCCGGCCGCGGGACTACCGCGCCCCGTCGACCCGCTGGGGCTCGGTCCTCGGAGTGCAGCGTGACGGCCTGGAGGTGTTCACCCCGGCCGGGCAGGCGTTCCGCTTCCCCGCGTGGTCGATCGAGCGGGTGCTGCAGCCGTGGATCGTCCGGCGTGGCATCTACCGCGGGGTGCGGGGGCGGTAGCGACCCTGGATCCGGGCCATCTACCGTCGTCAATACGGTACGGTCGCCAGTAGGTGGGCGGAGAGGACTCGGATGAGCAAGGTCATGGAAGGTGTACGCGTCCTAGAGGTCGCGCAGTTCACCTTCGTCCCGGCGGCGGGGGCGATCCTGGCGGACTGGGGTGCCGATGTCATCAAGATCGAACATCCGCTTCGGGGCGATACCCAGCGGGGGTTCGTGAATATGGGCGGCTTCGCGCTGGACCCTGACCGGCACCCGCTGATCGAACATCCCAACCGCGGTAAACGCAGCGTCGGCATCGACGTCTCCACGCCCGGCGGCCAGGAGGTGCTCTACGAGATCGCCAAGACCGCCGACGTGTTCCTGACCAATTACCTGCCTGCGCAGCGGCAGCGGAACAAGTTCGACGTCGAGCACATCCGTGCGGCGAACCCGAACATCATCTACGCGCGCGGCAGCGCGTACGGAGACAAGGGCGCCGAACGCGACACCGGCGGATTCGACGGCACCGCCTTCTGGACCCGCAGCGGGGTCGGACACGCGCTCACCCCCGAGGAACTGGGAGGTGCTCTGCCCCAAGGTATCCCGGCCTTCGGCGACTCGATCGGCGGGATGAACATCGCTGGCGGGATCTCGGCGGCACTGTTTCACCGGGAACGCACCGGGGAGGCCCTGGAGATTGACGTCTCGCTGCTGAGTACCGCGTGGTGGGCCGCGGGCGCCAGCGTCACCCAGGGCATGGAGACCGGGGAGACGATGCGCTCGCTGATGCCGGGTACCACGGCATCGGTGAATCCGTTCATGGCCAACTACCAGACCTCTGACGGCGGCACCATCAACCTGTGCATCGTCAGCCCCACCGGCTATATCCGCGACACCTTCGCGCATCTGGGCTTGGCCGAACTCGCCGATGATCCGCGATTCTCCGACGTGCTGCCGCTGATCGAGAATGCCGAAGCCGGTGTGGAACTCATCGCCGAAGCAATTCGCAGCAAGCCGTTCGAGTACTGGCGCCGGCATCTCAAGACCATGAAAGGTCAGTGGGCGCCGTTCCAGAGCCTGGTGGATCTGGGTACCGACGAGCAGGCGATCGCCAACGACATGATCGTCGAGGTCGAAGGTGCGGACGGGAAACCGTTCAAGGTGGTGCGTGGGCCGGTGCAGTTCAATCATGAGCCGCTGCAGACGACCCGTGCCCCGCAGGCCTCCGAGCACACCGAACTGGTGTTGATGGAAATCGGGCTGGAGTGGGACCGCATCGAGGAGCTCAAGGACGCCGGCGCGATAGCCTGAGCCGGTCTCAGAACGGGATCGGTGTGTCATCGAGTGCGGCTTGTTCGTAGAGGTGGTCTTCGAGCTGCCAGGCCAACAGGCGTCGTTCGGCCTGTCGTTGGTCGAGGCGCTCGCGGTTGGTTCCGCGTTCATGGGTGAGACGTTGGGTGTGTTCGGCGGTGCGCGTCTGCCTGCGTCGGGGCATTTTCAGTCCACGGAGCGGGTTCGGGGTTGCGGCGGTGTGGATATCGGGTGTTCCGGTTGGCGTGGCCAGGGCGGGGAACCAGTGCGCGCCTTCGGGTGTGGTGGTGTGCACCTGGCCGGTGGGGGTGCGCCAGACCACGGTGCCGTCGGGGTACTGGGTGTCGGTCCAGCCGTCGTGGAAGGTTTTCAGCAGATGATGAAAACGACACAGGCACTTCAGGTTTGACGGGTGCGTCGGGCCGCCCGGCCACGGCACGGTGTGGTCGAGGTCGCAGTATTCGGCGCGCACGGCGCAGCCGGGGAACCGGCAGGTCAGATCGCGGGTCCGGACGAACTGGGCCAACGCGGTGGAGGGCCGGTAGCCGGGTTCGGCCTCGGGCGCCGGGATGGGGATGCCCTTGACCGTGGCACCCGCACGCAGCAGAGCGGTGACCTGGTCGGCGGGTAGTACGCCGTGCCCGGGCAGGTATCCCGGCGCGTGCGGGTCGGCGGTGAGGGTGGCCGGAGTGGCGATCACGTGGATCACGAATCGGCCCGCGGTGGCGGTGCGGCCGGGGTCGGCGGCCGGGCAGGCCGCATTGCCGCATTCGCAGGCCAGCGCGGTGCCCAGCCCGATCGCGAGGATGGCATCGGAGCGGCGTTGGTGTTTGGTGCGCGGGTCATCGGCACACACGCTGTCGGCCATCCTGTCGAGCAGGGTGTCGAACGCGGCACCTGCGGCGGCCTCGACGCGGGCCCAGACATCGGACATCCCGCCCGGGGCGGGCGCCACATCGACGCGCCGCTTGTCCCGCGCCGGGCCCGGAGTGCGGACTCCTGCAGGATCACTGCGGGCAATGACCTCGTCGATGCGCTGCTCCTGCACCGGCCCCGACAGTCGCATCCATTCGAGCAGCTTGGCGGCGATCTGGACGTCGATCACGGCCAGCCGGGCCGGATCGTCGACCAGGTCGGTGCGGTTGATCACCGTGGTGACCAACCGGTAGTCCACCTCCCCGGACAGATGCACCGTCGCCACTGCCGGTAACCGGTCGCGGAGCGCGATTGCCACCCTGAGCTGGGCATCCGCCCGGGATCGGGAGATCCCCAACCCGACGGCCACCTCGGCGGCCAGGCCGGCGTACCCGTCGATCGCCCAGTTCAGTCGCTCCACGTCCGCACCCGGGGCACGGATCTCATAGAGATCGGCGATCGCCTCCAGCCGGCGCGCCCCCGCGGCGTTCTCCGCGCGCACGGCCGTCGCCATCCGGTCCAGTGCCTCAGCCGCTGCGGACCGCTCCAGCAATGCATCGAACATGTGTGCGATGTTAGTCGCGGGGTCCGACAACCGGCCGGCATCGAGATCGCCGGCCTCGACGCTTAGGGAAGCTAGAAATTAGCCTCACTCACCGTCGAGGCAACCCCTTCAGCCCGTCGCGACCCGGGGTGCCTTGTCCGCGACCGCGGTATCGAGCACCAGCTCCGCCACCCGGTTCCGATGCGCTTCGGCACTGCCGAGCAACGCGGCGTCGGTGACGGCCCGCTTGAAGTACAGGTGCGCCTGGTGTTCCCAGGTGAACCCGATACCGCCGTGCACCTGGATGGTGTCGGTGGCGATGCGGGCGAGCGTCGCCGACGCCAGGGCCTGGGCGATGCTGACCGCCAGCGCGGGGTCATCGGATCCGTCGGTCAACGCCCACACCGCGTGATAGGTGGCCGAGCGGGCATGTTCGAGGTCGACGAGACCTTCCGCGAGCCGGTGCTTCACCGCCTGGAAGGAGCCGATCGGCCTACCGAACTGCAACCGGGATTTGGCGTACTCCACCGACAGATCGAGCAGATGCTGCGCGGCGCCGACCTGCTCGGCGGCCAGCAGCGCCGACCCGGCCTGCAGGGCGTGGGTGATGATGCGTGGTGCGGTGTCCGGTCCCGCGATCAGCCGGGCCGGCGCATCGGTGAGGGTGATGGTGGCCTGCGGCCGAGTGAGATCGAGGGTGACCAGCGGTTCGCGATGGACGCCGTCGGAGGCCACGGCATACAACGCCACCCCCTCCGAACCCGTTGCCGCGACCAGCAGTTCGTCGGCGTCGCCGTCGACCACCCGGTCGATGCGGCCGGTCAGGGTGTCGGTCCCGGTCACTGTGACAGCGTCGGGATCGAAGGCGCCGGCGCGGTCGCCGACGGCGAAGGCCGCCGTGCGGGTACCTTCCACCAGCGCACCGAGTAGTTCGTCGCGGGCCGCGCCGGGTTGGGCAGCCACCAGTGCGGGGATGGCCAGGTACACGGTGCCGAAGAGCGGACCGGTCGCGAGTGCGGCGCCGAGTTCCTCCGCCGCGATCGCTTGATCGACAAGGGTGCCGCCGGCTCCGCCGTCGGATTCGGGCACCGAAAGGCCGAGCACCCCCAACTCCGACCCCAGGCGCTGCCAGACCTTTCGGTCGAACCGCGGTTCGGATTCCATCTGGGTGCGGGCGGGCTGCTCGCCGAAGTTGTCGGCACTGAATTTACGTACGGCGGAGCGCAATTGAGCTTGTTCGGAACTGAACTCGAACTCAGCCACGGGGGATCTCCTTCCAGGGCATACCGGCGTCGGCCCGCAGATCACCGGGCAGGCCGAGGATCCGTTCGGCCAGGATGTTGCGCATCACCTCGGACGTCCCGCCCTCGATGGTGTTCGCCTTGCTGCGCAGGAAGCGCTGCTGGACGGGCCCGCGCCAATCCTCGGGGTCGTCGCTGTCGTGCAGTCCGTAGCCGTGGTACAGGATGCCTTCGGCGCCAAGCAGATCCATGCACCATGAATAGATGTGCTGATTCAGCTCGGCGCCCACCAGTTTGCCGACGGACCCCTCCGGTCCGGGGCCGCCGGAGGTCGCGGTGGCCCGCGAGCGTTGCGCGGTCAGCCGCTGCGCTTCGGAGCGCAACCACAGCTGGGTCAGCTGGTCCCGCAGGACCGGCGTGCGCAGATCGGGTCGCGTCGCCCACAACGCGACGGCGTCGGCGATGGTGCCCGCGCCGCGCCGGCTGCCGCTGCCGCCGAGGGCGCTGCGCTCGTTCATCAGCGTCGTCATCGCCACGTTCCAGCCGTTACCCACGTCGCCGAGCCGGTGGGCATCGGGGATCCGGGCGTCGGTGAGGTACACCTCGTTGAACTCGGCCTGGCCCGTCAGCTGGCGCAGCGGCCGCGTCTCGACGCCCGGGCCGTGCATGTCCAGCACGAAGTAGGTGAGCCCTTTGTGTTTGGCCACATCGGGATTCGACCGGGCCAGCAGCAGACCCCACCTGGCCCGGTGTGCCAGCGAGGTCCATACCTTCTGGCCGTTGACCACCCATTCGTCACCGTCGAGGACGGCGGAGGTGGCCAGGCCGGCCAGATCGGATCCGGCGCCGGGCTCGGAGAACAGCTGACACCAGATGTCCTCGGTCGCCGCCAACGGCCGCAACCACGACCGTTTCAGTTCCTCGGACTGCGCATGCTCGCGGATGGTGGGCGCGGCCATGCCGTAGCCCATGGGATTCAGGCTCAGCGGTATCGGTCCGCCCGCGCCCTGCAGGATGCCGTCGGCGACGGCCTGCAACCCGCGCGACACCCCGAGGCCGCCGAGGCCCTCCGGGAAGTGCACCCAGGACAGGCCGGCGTCGTAGCAGGCAGTGAGGTACTCCGGAATCGGGACCTGAGTCGGATCGTGTTCGGCGATGACCCGGCGGGCCAGGTCGGCGACCCGGTCCGCGTCGGCGACGGTGCTCATCACCTCACCATAGGTAAGCGTGACGGCCGTCACTTATGCGGGTCGCGAACCCTGGGGCAGGATGAGGCCATGCAGGTCACCTCAAGCGCAACCGTCGCCACACCCATCGACACGGTGTGGGCCACCCTCACCGACCACGTGGGAATGGAGTCCTGGGCGCCGGGCATCAAGGTCAGCCTGGGCCGGCCGGGCACCCCCGAGGCCAACGGCGTGGGCGCCGTCCGTCAGATCAAGACCCCCGGGCCGGGGCCGGATATCGTCGAGGAGGTCACCACTTTTGACGCACCGCATGTCTTCGGCTACAAGGCGCTCTCGGGCACGCCGTTCCCCGGCTACACCGGAGAGGTGCGGCTGACACCGTCGGGTACGGGCACGCGGATCGACTACACCATCGGCTCCACGGCGTCGTTCCCGCTCGTGAAGATCCCGCTCGCGGGGATCGGGCAGGTGTTGCTGCGGCTACTGGTGCGGGCCGCCGCTAAGGCGTGACCGGGAACTCGCGGTTGATGCTGTCCAGCAGCGCTGGATAACGTTTGGCTTCGGGGTGGCCGCTGGGTTTTCCACTGCTCACGACGGCCACCGACAGGGCGCGGTCGGGGTCGGCCCATACCGCGATATCGGTCAGCCCGGTGTGCCCGAACGCCCCCGCCGCGTCGCGCCCGAAGGGGCCGAATCGCTTGGACCCGAGCATGTAGCCGGTACCCCAGCGCATCGGCGCCCCGCCGACCGCGAGATCGGGGCGCAGGCGGCGCGCTTGTCGGGTAGCGCCGTGCAGTGTTTCCGGGGCCAGCACGCGCACCCCGTCGAGTTCGCCGCCGCGGCGCAGGATTTCGGCGAATCGGGACAGTTCGTCGGCGGTGGAGACGGTGTTCGACGACGGGACGACGCCGGTGAGGAACTCGGGAGTGTTCGAGAGCGGGATGATCTGTTGCGGCGTTCCGCCGATCGCGAGCTTGAAAGCCTTGGCGATCGGTGCCGGAAGCGGCTTGCCGGTCACGTGGCTCGGCGCCACCAGCGCAACATCTTGTTCGGCCACACCGAAATTGGTCCACCTGAAACGCAGCGGCGCCAGGATTTCGTCGTGCAGGATGTCGCGGATGCTGCGCCCGGTGGCCGCCGAGATGATCTCGCGCATCAGCGGGCCCCACGTCAAGCCGTGGTAGATGTGCACCAGACCGGGCCGGTAGACGGGCTTCATCTGGCTCAGCATCTCGCGGGCATACGCACTGTCGTCCATCCGCCGCAGATCCGGTTTCGGCCCGGTGGCGAACGGGATTCCGGCGCTGTGGGTCAGGACGTGCCGGATGGTGGTGCGGTCCTTGCCATGGCTGGTGTAGCCGGGCAGGTAGTCGCACACCCGGTCCTCCAGCGCGAAGTTGCCCCGCTCGATGAGCATGTGTGCGACGGTGACGGTGATCGCCTTGGCGGCCGAGTAGACGCAGAACGGGGTATCGGTCCGGACCGGAACTCTTTCGGCGTCAACGGGATCGGCCGGGCCGTTACCCCAGGCATGGCCGATGGCCCGGTTGAGCACCACCTTGCCCCGGTGTCGCACGCACACCTGGATGGCCGGCTGCATGCCCGCCTGGTACCAGTACCTGGCATTGTCCCAGATACGTTCCACCGCTTGGGAATCGATATCGCTGTGGTCCTCGGGCGCGCGATCGGTGATCTCGTCCAGGTCACTGGACACCCGGATCCGGCCTTCGGGTTTCATCGTCGTGCTCATGACTGCCTCCGCAGAGTCGCCGACAGATGGTGCTGCAGTGGTTGGCCCACCGCGCCCATCTGCACCGTGTAGGTCAATTCGTCACCGTCGCACCGGAACGAACGGGCCAGCGCGGTCACCTCTTTGGCCGATGCGGAGCGGCCGATGGTCGTCGCGGTGACGTCGATTCGCAGCGGGTGCGTGGTGAGCGTGCCTTCCAGGACCTCCACGATGCCGGTCGGATGAGCCAGCAGTAACTCCACCCGGCCCGGCTCGGGTACGCGGACATAGCCGGATTCCGCGTGCAGGGGCCGACCGTCATCGGCTGCCTTGGTGCGCTGTGAGTAGGCCAGGAACGGCTTGCCGACATGGCCGAACGTCACGGTCTCCAGATACGTGAACGGCGCGATGGTGGGGTACTCACCCGCCCCGGGGCCGACCCAGGTGCCGAGCAGTGGAGCCAGAACAGCGATATCGGGGTGAAGGTCGGGCACGTTCACCAGCCTACGGCGTGGTGTTCTAATGCCTGGGTGAACACCGACAACGCAACCCTGGTGGGCGACGTGGCACGCCCTCACCCCGCCCGCCTGTCCAAGGCGCTCTACCCCGTGACCGGCCTGGCGATCGCGAGATACGGGGATATGGACGCGAACGGGCACCTGAACAACTTGGCGCTCGAGGCGCTACACGAAAGCGCGCGAGCCGAGTTCAACGCGCGCATCTTTCCTGGCATCTATCAGCCCGAGGCGCGCACTGTCCGGCTGGTGACGGCCACCAACGTGGTGCACTTCCTGTCGGAGGTGCACTGGCCGGTGACCATCCACACCGGCCTCGGCATCGGGCGTATCGGCCGGACGTCGTTCGTGTCGTCGACCGCGTTGTTCGTCGGTGAGAACTGTGTCGGCCTGTGCGACACGGTGCTGGTGCTGCTAGGCGACGACGGCCCGACCCCGATCCCCGAACAGACTCGAGAGCAATTGGGGACGTACCTGTTTCGCTGACCCGACTACAGTGCGGCGTCGGCCACATCCAGCGCCGAATCCAGGATCGCCAGACCCTCGCGCGCCTCGTCCTCGGAGACGTTGCACGGCGGCACGACGTGGATGCGGTTGAAGTTGGCGAACGGCAGCAGGCCACCGGCCTTGCAGGCCGCGATCACGGCGTTCATCGCCGGGCTGGAACCCCCGTAGGGCGCCAGCGGCTCGCGAGTCTGGCGGTCCTTGACCAGCTCGACCGCCCAGAACACACCCGCACCGCGCACTTCGCCGATGCTGGGGTGCTTGTCGGCCAGTGCGACCAGGCCGGGTCCGATGACCTCGGCACCGATGCGGGCCGCGTTCTCGACCATGCCCTCGTCGGCCATCGCGTTGATGGTCGCCACGGCCGCGGCGGTGGCCAGCGGATGCCCCGAGTAGGTCAACCCGCCGGGATAGGGCCGGTGCGCGAACGTCTCGTAGATGGCCGGGCTGATCGCCACACCGCCGAGCGGGACATAACCGGAGTTGACTCCCTTGGCGAACGTCAGCAAGTCCGGCACCACGTCGAAGTGGTTGATGGAGAACCACTTTCCGCTGCGTCCGAAGCCGGCCATCACCTCGTCGGCGATGAACACGATGCCGTGGCGGGTGCAGAGCTCGCGCACGCCGGCGATGTATCCCGGCGGCGGGATCATGATGCCCGCGGTACCCGGGATCGATTCCAGGATGATCGCGGCGATGGTGGACGGACCCTCCATCTGGATCAGCTTGTCCAGGTACTCCAGCGCGCGCTGGGATTCCTGCTCCTCGGTCTCGGCGTAGAACGACGACCGGTACAGGAACGGGCCGTTGAAGTGCACCACCCCGGCGCTACCGCGGTCGTTGGGCCAGCGGCGCGGGTCGCCGGTCAGGTTGATCGCGGTGTCGGTACCGCCGTGGTAGGCGCGGTACCGGGACAGCACCTTGTAGCGGCCGGTGTGCAACCGGGCCATCCGCACCGCGTGCTCGACGGCGTCGGCTCCACCGTTGGTGAAG
The DNA here is from genome assembly GCF_011758805.1 of Mycolicibacterium fluoranthenivorans. Taxonomy (NCBI): domain Bacteria; kingdom Bacillati; phylum Actinomycetota; class Actinomycetes; order Mycobacteriales; family Mycobacteriaceae; genus Mycobacterium; species Mycolicibacterium fluoranthenivorans. The sequence goes on from NZ_JAANOW010000001.1 coordinate 364,396, forward strand.
AAGATCTTGTCGAGCTCCCCGGGGGTGCGCTCGGCGATCAGCCGGGCCGCCTCCGAGCGTGCCGCGTTGGCGTGCTGCGGCGCGACCGTGCAGAGCTTGGCGGCCTGTTCGGCAATGGCGGCAACGACTTTCGGGTGCTGATGGCCGATGTTGGTGTTCACCAGCTGACTGGAGAAGTCCAGCAGCCGGTTGCCCTCGCCGTCCCACACGTACGACCCCTGCGACGCGGTGATCGTCATCGGGGCGATCTCGGCCTGGGCCGACCAGGAGTGGAACACATGCTTGCGGTCCAGCTCGTAAGCGCGGGCGGCTTCGGCGCGGGCGTCCGCGACGGTCAGCCCATTGGGCAGCGCGGCGGTCTCTTCGGTGACAGTCATGGTTTCGATTTTCTCACTTGCCCGATCGATTAGTTGGTGGGGAAGCCGAGGTTGATGCCCCCGTGCGACGGATCGAGCCAGCGGCTGGTGATGGCCTTGGCGCGGGTGAAGAAGTTGACGCCTTCGGTGCCGTGGGCGTGGCTGTCGCCGAACAGCGAGGCCTTCCAGCCGCCGAAGCTGTAGTAGGCCATGGGCACGGGGATGGGGACGTTGATGCCGACCATGCCGACCTCGACCTCGTTCTGGAAGCGCCGGGCGGCGCCGCCGTCGTTGGTGAAGATGGCGGTGCCGTTGCCGTAGGGGTTGCTGTTGATGAGTTCGAGGGCCTGGTCGTAGCTCTCGACGCGCAGCACCGACAGCACGGGGCCGAAGATCTCGTCGGTGTAGACACTCATGTCGGGGGTGACGTTGTCGAGCAGGGTGGGGCCCAGCCAGAAGCCGTCTGCGGCGCCGTCAGCGGTGACGGTGCGGCCGTCGACGACGACCTTGGCGCCGTCGGCTTCGCCGGCGTCGATGTAGGCGGCCACCTTGTCGCGGTGGGCCTTGGTGACCAGCGGACCCATGTCGGAATCCTTCGTACCGTCGCCGATCTTGAGGCCGACGGTACGTTCGGCGATCTTGGCGACCAGGTCGTCGGCGATCGGTCCGACGGCGACGGCGGCCGAGATGGCCATGCAGCGTTCACCTGCGGAACCGAAGCCGGCGTTGACCATGGCGTCAGCGGCCAGGTCGAGGTCGGCATCGGGCAGGATGACGGCGTGGTTCTTGGCTCCGCCGAGGGCCTGGACGCGTTTGCCCGCGGCGGTGCCGGTGGCGTAGACGTACTGGGCGATCGGGGTGGAGCCCACGAAGGACACCGATTTGATCTTGGGGTTGGTGAGCAGTTCGTCGACGGCGGTCTTGTCGCCTTGCAGGACGTTGAACACGCCGTCGGGCAGCCCGGCCTCGGCCCACAGCTGGGCCAGCCACAGGGATGCCGAGGGGTCCTTCTCCGACGGCTTGAGCACGACGGTGTTACCGGTGGCGATGGCCAGGGGGAAGAACCACATCGGGACCATGGCCGGGAAGTTGAACGGGGAGATGATGGCCACCGGTCCCAGTGCCTGGCGGATCGAGTAGACGTCGACCTTGGTCGAGGCGTTCTCGGTGAAGCCGCCCTTGAGCAGATGCGGGATACCGCAGGCGAATTCGACGACCTCCTGGCCACGGGACACTTCGCCCAGGGCGTCGGAGACGACCTTGCCGTGCTCGCTGGTGATGATCTCGGCGAGTTCACCCTTGCGGGCGTTGAGCAGCTCGCGGAAGTTGAAGAGCACCTGGGTGCGCTTGGCCAGCGAGGCGTCCCGCCAGGCCGGGAACGCCGCGGCGGCGGCGTCGATGACGGCCTGGGCGTCGGACACCGAGGCGAGCGCGACCTGGCCGGTGACCTGGCCGGTCGCCGGGTTCGTCACCGGCGCGGTCGCACCCGAGGTGCCTTCGAAGAACGTGCCGTTGAGCCAGTGCTGAACCGTGGCTTGCATCGCGATGTGCTCACTTTCTGTTGAGGTTGCACCCAGTCTGCGGCCGGGTGGCCCTCCTCGAGCGTGACGAAGTGTCTACAGATTGCGCCTCGTCGATACACTATGTAAATGATCATCACGGTGGCCGATGTCCTGGGACTGCCGGTGCTGCAAGACGGCGAGCCCGAGATCCTGAGCTCCCGGCGGTTCGACGAACCCGTCCGCTGGGTGCACGTCAGCGATATGGCCGACCTGTCGACGCTGGTGCAGGGCGGTGAGCTGGTGCTGACCACCGGTGCCGCATTACGTGCGGACCCGCGCCGCTACCTGGCGGGTATGGCCGAGGCCGGGGTGCTCGCCGTAGTCGTCGAACTCGGCGGGGCGAGCCTGCCGCCGGAGGCGGGCGCGATCGCCGAAGAGTGCGAGGTGGCGCTGGTGGCGCTGCACCGCCAGGTGCGCTTCGTGGAGGTGACCGAGGCGGTGCACCGGATGATCGTCACCGATCAGTTCGACCGGGTGGACTTCGACCGGCGCGTGCACGAGACCTTCACCGACCTCAGCATGAAGCGTGCCTCGGTCGGCGGCATCGTCGACGCCGCGGCGGCCATCCTCGACGAACCGGTGGTGCTCGAGGATCTCGCGCACCGGGTGCTGGCGGTGTCCGCACGCGGGCACGCCGCCGACCTGCTGCACGACTGGGAGCGCCGATCCCGGCGCAATGCCGGAACCGAGCACTGGGCGTCGACCTCGGTGGGGCCGCGCGCCGAAGAGTGGGGCCGGCTCATCGTGCCCCGCCGGCCCGCCGATGCGGCGCGCACCCAGATGGTGCTGGAACGTGCCGGGGTGGCGCTGGCCCTGCACCGGATGATCGAGCGGGACCGATCCGGGCTACAGCATCAGGCCCAGACGGGCCTGATCGACGATGTGCTGCGCAGCCGGGTCACCGACGAGCGCGAGGCCGCGGCCCGTGCGCACGCCCTGGGGCTGCGTTCGGCGGCCCGCTACGTGCCGGCGACCGTCCGGGTGGAGCGGCCCGAGAACATTCGAGCCCAGGCCGATCCCGTTGCCGGGCAACGGCGCAACGTCTCCCTGCTGGACACCGTCATGCACACCGTCAACGCCTCCGGACACACCGGCCTGTTCTCGGTCCGGCGCGACGGTGAGATCGGACTCGTGCTGTCGCTCGGCGTCACTCGTTCCGCGGACGCGGCGCTGAGCGCGCTGGGCAACGATCTGCGTCGCGAAATACGGCGTGTCGAAGGGGTTTCCGACTCGGCGCTGGCGGTCGGCGAACCGGTGGAGCGGGTCATCGACGCGATCCACGGCTTGGCCGAAGCCGCCCACATCGCCGAGGTCGCCCTGTCGATGGGGGAGAAGCCGCGGCCGTTCTACCGGGCCGCCGATGTCCGGCTGCGTGGATTGATCTCCCTGCTGCGCAGTGATCATCGGGTGCAGGCCTTCGCCGAAACCGAACTCAGGGCGCTGCTGTCCGATGACCCGTCGAATATCGCGGTCCTTCGGGAATACCTGCGGCTGGCCGGGAACAAGGTGGCGGTGGCCCAGCGGCTGCACATGAGCCGGCCCGCGCTCTACAAGCGACTCGCCTCGATCAGCGAGACACTGGGCGTGGAACTCGATGACGGGGACTCGCGCACCTCCCTGCATGTCGCACTGATGGTGCTCGACGCGCAGAAGCTCAGTCGCCCGGTGGGTTCGGCGAGCGAACCGGTGCGCGCGGAGATCATCGATCCCTACATGTGAGGGGTATGTCCGGCGAGACGACGGTATGGTGGCCGCTGTTGCTCGTGTCCGGTACGGGAGAGGACCACTGCGGTGCCCAACGATGATCTCGCCGATTTCGAGCACACCGAGTTCACCCACGACGGCACCACGCGGTCGATCTTCCGCAAGGGCAGCGGGCCCGCCGTGATCGTGATCGCCGAGATCCCCGGGATCACGCCGAAGGTGCTCGATTTCGCCAGGAAGGTCGCCGATATCGGGTGCACCGCGGTGCTTCCACATCTGTTCGGCGAACCCGGCTTCGATCCCAACCGGAGCACCTTCACCGCGCTCAGCAGCCTCGCCAAGACGATGGTGCCCGCCTGTATCAGCAAGGAATTCGTGACCCTGGCGACCGGCCGGACCTCGCCGGTCATCAGCTGGCTGCGTGCCCTGGCCCGCGCCGAGCACGAGCGCTGCGGCGGGCCCGGCGTCGGTGCCGTCGGAATGTGCTTCACCGGTGGTTATGCGCTGGCGATGGCGACCGATGACGTGCTGCTCGCCCCGGTGTTGTCGCAGCCGTCGATGCCGGTGGCACTGACGGCACGACAGAAGCACTCCATCGACATCTCACCCCAGGATCTGGCCGTGGTGAAGCAGCGGTGTGCGGCCGGGCTGACGGTGCTGGGCCTACGGTTCAAATCGGATCGAATGGTGCCGGCCGAGCGGTTCGACTTCCTGCGCGAACAGCTCGGGGAGGCCTTCGTCGCTGTGGAACTCGATGACGCGGACGCCAACCCCGACGCCCTGCTTACGCCGCACTCGGTGCTCACCGAGCATCTCATCGACGAACCGGGCCAGCGCACCCGAGCGGCGCTGGACCAGGTGCTCGACCTCTTCCGCACCCGTTTACTGACGGTGTGAAGTCTCGCCGTCGCTGACGGAATGAGTGAGGCGCCTCGTGCTGTTGGCACAGGTATGAATCAGTGCGCCGGTGTGACGAGCGGCCGGGAATCCGACTGGGGCGTGTCCTCACTCACAAGTCCCTTGTCAGGCGCCTTGCTTAGGGGGACTATCTAGCCATGCTAACTATAAAGCGTTACGCCGAGGCGGCCCTGCTGTCCGTGGTCGCGCTGGTGGCGATTGCGACACCCACCGTCATGCTGCTGCAAGACGGACCGCATATGCCGGTGCAGATCGTAGTCAATCAACCGCTGTCCGCCGACGCTCGCTGAGTCGAGGGAGTGTGCGATATGAGTGCAATGAGACGACTGGCGACAGTGGCGTGCGCCGCGGTGGCGTTCGCCGCGCCGGCGGCGGTCGTGAGCGCAGCTGCGCCCGAAGTGGGGTCGCTGACCTCAGTGGTGGCAGAACCTCACGGTAACGGCGGTCCGGACGGCCACGGCGGTGGTGGAGGCTGCAGCAGCGGGCCCGGCTGGCACGGCTGCGGTGGCTGGAACCCGCAGCAAGGTGGCTTCGGCAGCGGGTGCATCAACGGTCTCTGCGGCGGCTGGGACGGCACCCGCGGCTGGGGCGGCTGATCGGCTTCTAGGCCGAGCGGCCGATGTCCCGGTGGTCCTCATCCGGCTCGTCTCGCACCGTGGCCAGCTTCGGCGATTCGAGCAGGCAGCTCTGATTGCCCCCGGCCTTGCGTGCTTCATACATGGCGTTGGTCGCGATGGTGACCAGTTCGTCGAGCACATCGTGCGACGTGTGCCTGGCCAGCGGCTGGAGCGGCGTGCTGACCACCCCGAGGCTCGCGGTCAGCTGGAAGGGTGCCGATTTGATGGTGCTCAGGATGCGGTCGGCCAGTGGGGTGGGGTCGGCATGGGTGAAGACATCGGCGACCAGATACTCACAATCGCCGAGGTGACCGATGACGGCGTCACCCCGGACGGTTTCACGCAGGCGCTGTCCGATCGCCACACGAGCGCGGTTCCCGCCGGCTTTTCCGGACATCGCGGTCAGCAGCGAGAAGCTGTCCAGGTTGGCCACGATGAGCACGAAGTAGCGATCGTCGCGCCGGCTGCGCGAACCGATGAGGGTGGCCACCTGGTCGTAGAACGTCTGCCGATTCAGCAGACCGGTCAGCGGCTCGATGCCCCCGGTGTTCATCTCCGAACCGGCGATCTTGAGCGCCAGTTCACAAGCGGAGGCGACGGACACGTTGATGGTCATCACCAAGGCGACCGACGAGACCGCCATGACGGGATCCTCGACGAACAACCGCCAGGCGAGGGTGGCCAGCGTGGCCGCCTGGAGCGTCCAGATGATCAGCAGGAGCCGGCGAGAATGGAAGAAGACCGTGTACGCGGTCGTCACCACGAACGCGGTCGAACCCACAAGGGCGAGCACCGGATTCGGCAGCATCAGGCACCCGGCGGCGATCAGCAGCGTCCCGAGCGTCACGCAGAACACCGACTGACGCCAGGTCGGCCATTCCGCGCGCAGCCAGATGGCGGCCATCGCGCCGATGGACAGGATGACCACGGTCACCGCCAGCGGCCCGTACGCCACGGAGTGCCGCGGCGTGGAGATGGTGGCGGGTACGGCGATCGCGCCGAGCGCGAGGATGCTCCACGCCACCACGCGACACGTCAGTGTCTGCAGTTCGCGGGCGGCCAGGAACGAGGTCAGCCACTGGTAGTGATCACCGCGATGCCGCCACCGTCCAGGAGTGCGCATCAGGCACCTGACCGCGTCGGACACGAACACCGTGACATTCAGCGAACGCTACCAGCACAGGTGCCCGTCGGCACCGTGCTTGCGAGGGCAAAATCCGCGGTTAGCCTCGCACTATGACATCGCAGTGGACGCCGGGACGGCTCGGCGATCTGACCGGAAAGCGCATCATCGTGACGGGTGCGACCAATGGGGTGGGATTGGCGACGGCGACCGCGTTGGCCCGTGCCGGCGCGCGCGTGATCCTGGCCGTCCGCAACACCGCACTGGGTGCACAGCGGGCACTGGAGATGGGCGGTGACACCGTCGTGGCCGAACTCGACCTGGCCGATCTGGGGTCGGTGCGTGCCTTCCCCGGCCGCCTCGACACCCTCGGTGTCGACGAGATCGACATCCTGATCAACAACGCGGGCACGCTGACCCGGCAACGCTGGGACACCGTCGACGGATTCGAAGCGACGATCGCGACCAATCTGCTCGGACCGTTCGCGCTCACCAACCTGCTGCTGGACCGTGTGCGTGACCAGATCATCAATGTGGGGTCCGAAGCGCACAAGTCGGCGACACTGCACCTCGACGATCTGCACCTGCGCGCCCACAAGTGGACCGTGATGGGCGCCTATGCGGCGTCCAAGCTCACCGTCATGCTGTGGGGACTGGAATTGGACCGACGGCTGCGGGCCGCGGGGTCACCCGTCGTCACCCAGTTGACCCACCCCGGATGGGTGGACTCGAATCTGCCGCAGCTGTCCGGCGGCCCGCTGATGGGGATCGTGCAGCGCGGGGTCAAGGTGGTCGCCGGAGCGCTGGCCAACGACAAGGACGCCGGCGCGGCCACCACCCTGTACTGCATCAGCGAGCCGATCCCGCCCGGCAGTTACGTCGGTGTGGACGGCCGGTTCGGTCTGCGTGGTGGCCCCGTGCTGATCGGCCGGTCGGCGCTGGCCTGCGACTACGCCGTCGCGGGGCGGGTCGTGCAGTTCGCCGAACAAGAAACCGGGACAGAGCTTTTGGCCGCTCGCGCCGGCAAGCGCTGAATGTTTGCCGGCGCATAACGGGTCGGTCATATCCGGGTGCCATCGTGGAGCGGTGACCGCCGAACCGGCGCCGGCGTCGGCACCGGCGCGACTTGCCGAGCGGTTTCACCGATTCTGTGAACGCGTCGTCGCCCGCCTGCCGTACGGATTCGACCGTGTCATCGCGCCGACCTTCCTCGGCTTCGCACTGATCAACAGCTTCACCTTCGGGGTGGATCTGGCAATTCTGACCTTGCTGCACAGTGGTTTTGGTGTACCGCTGCCGGTGGCGCTGACCCTGGGCTACGTGGTGGCCTTCGCGCTGAGCTATGTGCTGAACCGGACGCTGAACTTCCGCTCGCACGCGGTGGTCGGACCGCAACTGGCCAGCTATGTGGTGGTCGTCGCCGTCAACTACGCGGCCTTCATCGTCGCGTTTCCCACCGCACTGGCCTCGTTCGGGCTGGAGTACCACCTGGCGCGCCTCTTCGCCGGTGGCGGTGAGGCCGTGTTCATGTACAGCGCCATGCGGTGGGTGGTTTTCCGTAGCCGGGGGTGATTCCGGTGATAGGTGGCCCCGTGTTCCTTACGCTCGTCGACATCTGGTTGACCGCAGCCCCTCGGTTCCTCCAGACCAACGGACTTGCCGACTGACGCGAGGAGATTGCTCATGACCACTCAGGACAACGCCGTCGGGCGCCGCCAGGTGCTGGCCGGTGCCGGAATAGGTCTGGGAGCCACGGCGATCGCGGCCTGCTCAGGCTCGGGCCAGAAGGCGGCCCCGCCGGCCACGGAATCGTCGGCGGGTACGTCGGCGCCGGGTCAGGCTGCGGGCACGCTGGCCAAGACGTCGCAGGTGCCGGTCGGGTCGGGTGTCATCGTCGACGACGTGGTGCTCACTCAGCCCACCGCCGGGGTTTTCAAAGGGCTCTCGACCGTGTGCACCCATGCCGGGTGCGCGGTCTCGTCCGTCGCCGACGGGAAGATCGTCTGCCCGTGCCACGGCAGCACCTTCGACCTGGAGGGTGCGGTGCTCAAAGGCCCGGCGACCAAGCCGTTGGCGACGGTCGCCGTGACCGTGCAGGGGCAGGACATCGTCAAGGGCTAGTCACACACCTGGCCGGCACAGCCGCTGGCTACGATCACCGGCTGTGGGAGACGACGAGGACGCCGCGACGGGGGAATCGGCGCAGGCGCCGTGGTACGAGGAATCGTGGGCGGTGTACGCGGCCGGGGCCGGCGCGGTCGCCGTGATCATCGTCCTGGTGTTCGCGGTGCTGCAGACGGCGCACGATTCGGTGGAACCGCCCCGCGGGCCGGCACCCACCACCGCCGACGCCCCGTCGACGTCGTACACCACCACGACGACCACGACGACCACCCGCAGCACCAGACCGTCGACGTCGGATATCAATCCGGGGGAGTCCAGCCCCGGGTCGACCACGACGACCACCGACGGCGGCTGGGTTCCCGACTTCCCCGAGTTGACCGGCACCACGTCCACGACGACGACCGACCCCTACGCGACGAGCACGTCGGCTCCCCGGGCCGGGGCCGTCTAGGCGAGACGCCTCAGGGCAGCGCGCTGCCCTTGCGCCACTGATCCCAGGGCACGCTCCAGTCGCCGTTCTGAGCCAGCAGCTGCTGTGGCGGCCCGCCGGTGTGCCGGACCTCGACCACGTCGCCCGGCATCGAGAAGTTGAAGAACCATTCGGCGTTCTCGGAGTTGAGGTTCAGGCAGCCGTGTGAGGTGTTGGTGTTGCCCTGCGCCCAGACGGTGGCGTTGAGCTGGTGCAGGTAGATACCGTCACCGCTGATCCGGGTGGCCCAGGGGATGGTCTCGCGGTAGCCCAGGCGGGAGTTGACCGGCAGGCCGTAGGACGAGGAGTCCATGATCACCGGATTGGCCTTGTCCAGCACGGTGTATACCCCGGGCGGTGTCCAGAAGCTCAGCGTCGTCCCGCCGACGGTCTCGGTGCCGCCCCGGCCCATGGAGGTCGGCATGGTGCGCACCAGTTTCCCGTTGTCGAACACGCTGACCTGCTTGGTGTTGTCATCGGCGATCGACACATGAGAGTCGCCGATCTTGAACGACACCTTCTCGTCGTCCTGGCCGTACACCCCGCCGCCCAGCGGGACACCGTAGATGTTCGCGGCCACCGTGACGGTGGTACCCGGCGCGTAGTAATGCTCGGGCCGCCAGTGCGCCGTCTGATCGTCCACCCAGTTCCACGAACCCTGCACCGGTGGCGACGTCGTCACCACCAGCTGCCGTTCCGCGCGTGCCCGGTCGGTGATCGGTTCGTCGAACCGCGCCACGACAACGGTGCCGACACCGTACGTGCCGCCCTCTTTCAGGGACGCGTACCCGGTGGTGTTCAGGTAGACCGAGGTCTGGTAGCTCGGCGACACCGTCGTGAAGCTGGACGTCTCCGCGGCCGGCATCCCGCCAGGCCCCTGCGACCGCACGGTCATGGTGTACGTCCGGCCGTAGCCGAGTTGGACGGCCGGCTTCCACACCGTGTGATCAGGGGTCAGCACACCCGGCACGGTCGTACCGTCCTCGTTGACCATCGTCACGTCGGTGAGGGTCCCGGTGAACGCGGTGACCCGGACCGGGCCGACCGGCAGGACACCCTGGGCCCCGGGCTGCGGCAGCACCCGGACCGTCGCGGGCACCGGCGCCGGTGGGGCCGCCTCGGCGGCGGCCAGGTCGGGACCTGCGGCCAGGGTGCGGCAGCCGTCCTGGCAGGCCACGATGCGGGAGCTCTGTGTCACGCCCAAGCCGGTGGCAACGATGAGCAACGCTGCCAGGCCGGCGACGCGCACGCGGTAACGATCAAGACGCAAGGGCACTCCGCGGCCAGAGGGGGTGGGCTTGACCGGAGTGCGTCACTGCACTGGCCGGACAGAAGCTCTCATAGTAGAGGGCGCGCGCGTCTGATCGCAGGCATGGTCGAGATATGGCTTGGGGTCGGCCATTTCGGTCCTCGTCGACCGTGCCGAGGCCCGGGGATTAGACCTGGCCCGACCCGTCTGACACAATCGACGGCGAGGGGAGTACTCCTACCGCTGCGGTGTCGTCATCACGTGATCCAACGTCGGGTTACCGGTGCCGCGGGCTGCGCCTATCCGGCGCGGCGGAAGAGACCTCGGCCGTTGAACGACGACCGGAGGCTCGTATTCCATGAATGTTTCTGCACTCGAGTGGGGCATCACGCTCAGCGTGACGATCGCGATCCTGCTCTTCGATGTGATCGTGATCGGGCGGCGCCCGCACGAACCGTCCAAACGCGAGACCGCCACCTACCTGACCATCTACGTCAGCCTGGCGGTGGCGTTCGGGCTGTGGACCTGGTTCTTCCACGGTCAGCAGTACGGCGTGGAGTTCTTCGCGGGCTGGCTCACCGAGTACAGCCTGTCGGTGGACAACCTGTTCATCTTCTTGATCATCATGGCCAGCTTCAAGGTGCCCAGGATCTACCAGCAGCAGGCGCTGCTGGTCGGCATCATCCTGGCGCTGATCTTCCGCGGCATCTTCATCGCTCTCGGCGCCGTGGCCATCGAGCAGTTCTCCTGGGTGTTCTACCTGTTCGGTGCGTTCCTGGTGTACACCGCGATCAAACTGGTCCGCGATACCGAACACGATGACGACGCCGACAACGGCGTGGTCCGGTTCGCGCAGCGGCACCTGAAGTTCACCGACAAATGGGACGGCCTGAGCCTGTGGGTGAAGGACAATGGCAAGCGCCTCATGACGCCGATGTTCCTGGTGATCGTCGCGCTGGGCACGACCGACCTGCTGTTCGCGCTGGATTCCATCCCGGCCATCTACGGTCTGACCCGCGAGCCGTACCTCGTCTTCACCGCCAACGTGTTCGCGTTGATGGGTCTGCGGCAGCTGTACTTCCTGCTCGGGGATCTGCTCAAGCGGCTGGTCTACCTGTCCCAGGGCCTGGCGTTCATCCTGGGCTTCATCGGGGTGAAGCTGCTGCTGCACGCGCTGCACGAGAACGAACTGCCGTTCATCAACGGCGGCGAGTCGGTGCACGTGCCGGAGATCCCGACACTGGCCAGCCTCGGCGTCATCGTCGTGACCCTGGTGATCACCACGGCGGCCAGCCTGTACAAGACGCGTGCCGACGCGAAGAAGGCCGTGTCCGCCGCCGCCGGCGAGTAGCTCAGTCCTGCACGAACCGGATGTTCTCGGCCAGCGGATTGCGGGGGATGTGCAGCCCATTGGCCGGGAAGTCCGGATCCGGATAGCCGATCGCCAGTCCGCACAACACGCGCATCTCCTCGGGGATCCCGAGTTGGGCGCGCACGGTCTCGGGATAGCCGGCGATCGACACCTGCACACAGGAGCCCAGCCCGCGCGCGGTCAGGGCGAGCAGGAAGGTCTGCAGGAACATGCCCACCCCGAGGCTGTCGACGAAGTCGAGATCGCGGTGCATGCAGACGATGCCGGCCAGCGGTGCCCGGAAGAACTCCCAGTTGCGCAGAACCGCGATCCGGCGCCCTTCGGTGTCGTGCCGGGCGATGCCCATCGCCCCGTACACGAGCGCGCCGGTGTCACGGCGGTAGTGGTCGAATTGCTCCGGCAGTTTCGGCACCTTCGGCGCCGAGGACTCGGCCTCGTCCAGCAACGCCTCGACCAGGCGGTCCCGGGCCGAGCCGGAGGCGAAGACCACCTGCCAAGGCTGGATGTTGGAGTTCGACGGGGCCCGCACGGCGAGTTCGAGGGCCTCGTCGATCAGCTCCTGCGGTACCGGCTTGTCCCGCAGGAACAGCCGGCTGGACCGGCGCGACGTGATGGCGTCTTCGAGGTCGTACATGTGCTCAATCCTGCACCACGAGAACGGTTTTGCCGGGTAGGTGGCGCGCCGTCCTAGACGGTGGTCGTGACCAGGCCGCCGTCGATGCGGACATCGGCGCCGGTGATGTTGGCGGACCGGTCGCTGGCCAGGAACAGTGCCAGGTCGGCGACCTCTTGTGCGGTGGTGGCACGCCCGGTGGCTGATTTCGCGACCACGGACTGCAGCACATCCTGCGCGGATGCACCGCTGCCGCCGCCGAACTGGTCCCCGACACCGCCCTCGGCCAGCCACAGCGGGGTCGCCACCGGGCCGGGGCTGATGACGTTCACGCGGACACCCCGGGGCCCGAACTCTGCCGACAACCCTTTCGCGAGATTGGCCAGCGCCGCCTTGGTGGCGCTGTAGTCGAGGATGGGGTAGTCGGGCATCACCGCATTCACCGAACCGATCATCACGACCGACCCGCCGTTCTTGAGCAGATGAGGCAGCGCCGCGCGGGTGAGACGGACGGCCGAGAGCAGGTTGACCTCGATCGAGGCCTGCCAGGCCTCGTCGGTGAGCGTGAGGAAGCCACCCATGTGCGGCACGACCGCCCCGGTGTTGTTCACCAGGATGTCGATGCCCCCGCGGGCGGCCGCGGCGGCGACGAGCGCCGTGGCGCCGTCGGCCGTGGCCAGGTCCGCGGCGACGAAGGTCGCGGATCCGGCGGCCTCGAGCGCCTCCAGCTCCGCTGAGTTGTGCCGCGCCCCGGCGATGACGGTGGCGCCGGCGGCGGCGAACGCCTGGCTGATCGCCAAGCCGATACCCTTGCTCGCCCCCGAGACGACGGCGATCTTGTCGATCAGATGCATATCCATGCCTCATAGAATGCTCCGGTTGTGCCCGGCCGGCGGATCGGCGGCCGAGAGGGTGCTCACAGGTCCGGTGGCCGGGCCGAAACGAGGTCTCTCGTGGCGGATCCACTGGGTCGGCATCGTGCCCGTTCGACGGGCGTGGCGGCACGACGGTCGACGGCGGCGATCTCCTCGGCGGAGAAATCGGACGCCGCCTGAAGTCTGTTCCACGGCAACGGGATTGAGCCCCGCGGTTAAGCGTGTCGCCTAATCGGTAAACGGCGCCTCGCGGCCGGTGCCTGATTACCCTGTGTCGGCATGTCCAGCGCAGTGCGCAGAGCCGTCGTCGGCGCCTCGATCGGCAATGCCGTCGAATGGTTCGACTTCGCCATCTACGGATTCCTCGCCACCTTCATCGCCGCGCACTTCTTTCCGGCCGGTGACGACACCGCCGCGCTGCTCAACACGTTCGCCATCTTCGCCGCGGCGTTCTTCATGCGGCCGTTGGGGGGACTGGTCTTCGGGCCGCTCGGGGACCGTATCGGCAGGCAGAAGGTGCTTGCCGTCGTCATCCTGGTGATGTCCGGTGCGACGCTGCTGATCGGTCTACTGCCGACTTACACCTCGATCGGGGTGGCCGCCCCGCTACTGCTGCTCGGCCTGCGCTGCGTGCAGGGTTTCTCGGCCGGCGGCGAATACGGTGGCGGTGCGGTCTACCTGGCCGAGTACGCCGACCCCGAACGCCGCGGCCTCACCGTGACGTTCATGGCGTGGTCCGGGGTGCTGGGATTCCTGCTCGGATCCGTCACCGTCACCGTCCTCCAGGCGACGTTGCCCGCCGCGGCCATGGACAGTTACGGCTGGCGCATTCCGTTCCTGCTGGCGGCGCCGCTGGGACTGGTCGGCCTGTACATCCGGCTGCGCCTGGACGACACCCCGGAGTTCACCGCCCTGCGCACGCGCGCCGATATCGCGCGCCGGCCGCTGTACGAAGCGCTCACCACGTCGTGGCGGCCCATCATGTCGGTGATCGGCCTGTTCCTGATCTTCAACGTCGGCTACTACGTGGTGTTCACGTTCCTGCCGAGCTACCTGATCAAAACGCTGCACCACAGCAAGACGGCGTCGTTCGTGTCGATCACGCTGGCCAGCCTGGTGGCGTTGATCCTGATCCTGCCGCTGGCCGCATTGTCGGACCGGATCGGGCGACGCCCGCTGCTGATCGCCGGGTCGGCGGGCTTCATCGTGCTGGCGTATCCGCTGTTCCTGCTGCTGAACTCGGGCTCGCTGGTGGCGGCGATCGGGGCGCACTGCGCGCTGGCCGCGATCGAGTCGGTGTACGTGTCGACGGCGGTCACCGCCGGTGTCGAACTGTTCGCCACCCGGGTCCGGTACAGCGGTTTCTCCGTCGGCTACAACGTGTGTGTGGCACTGTTCGGCGGCACCACGCCGTACGCCGTGACGTGGCTGACGGCCAACGTCGGCAGCGTGATCGCGCCGGCGGGTTATCTGATGGTCGCCGCGGTGCTGTCGCTCGGCACGGTGTTGACGCTGCCCAGGGAGGCCGGTCCATCGCCGGGTGACCTGCCATGATGGGCCGATGACAGCGCAGCCGAAGTCGGCACGCCCGGCTCCGGACAAAAAGTCGGCACGGCCGACGAAAGCCGATGTCGCCCGTCTGGCCAACGTCTCGCCCGCGACGGTCAGCTATGTGCTCAACGACGTCAAGGGCCAGACCATCTCGGCGCAGACCCGTGCCGCCGTGCACGACGCGGCCCGCCAGCTCGGCTACCGGCCCAACCTCGCGGCGCGCAACCTCGCCCGCGGCGGCAGTGGGGTGGTGCTCTACGTGGTGCCGCGGTTCTCGCTGGGTGAACTGCTGCTGGAGGTGGGCAGCCGGCTCACCACCGAACTCGGCCGGCACGGCATCGTGCTGTCCTTGCAGTTCGAGACCGATGATGGCCGCAATGTCGTCGACGCGGTCGCCGATCTGAACCCGATCGCCGTCACCAGTGTGTTCCCGCTCAGCGGTGCGGCGCTGGAAGCGGTTGCCGCAGCAGGTATTCCCCAGATCCACCTGGGTAGCGCGCAGTTGCACGCGATGGGGGCGCTGCACCTGAGCATCGGGGAGATGCGGGTGGCGCATCTGGTGTCGCGCGGGCACCGCAGGCTGGCGTTCGCCTACGCCGAGGCCGAGGCGCTGCGCCCGCTGGGCGACTACTGGCTGGCCGGACTGCGGGTGGCCGCGCGCGACCTGCCCGAGATCGTCACCGGCGCCGTTGCAGCCGACGGCAGTGACGCGGCCGCGGTGGTGCGGGACTGGGTGGGCGCCGGGGTGACGGCGGTGTGCGCGCAGAGCGATGAGACCGCGCTGGTGGTGTTGCACGGTATTCGGGAGGCCGGGTTGCGCTGTCCGCAGGATCTCGCCGTGATGGGAGTCGACGCGATCCCGCTGGGCGCGGTGAGCGGGCCACCGCTGACCTCTGTCGGGCTGGATGCCAAGACCATCGTCGAGGTGTCGGTGGCGGCGATGATGTCCGAGCTCGGCTATCCCAGCGGCCAAGAGCCCAGCAGTGAGAACGTCGCGCATCTGATCCAGCGCGCCTCCACCTGATGCTTGCCCTCGCGGCGGTGAGCCGCGTAACTTACGCGAGTAAGTAATCCCGGCAGCCTCCGGAGAAGGTGAGTGTTCAGTGACGGTTGACGCAACAAAAGAGGACGTCTACTTCGACCCGTACAACGTCGAACTCAACGCCAACCCGTATCCGGCGTTCGCCCGGCTGCGGGAGGAGGCGCCGCTTTACTACAACGAGCAGTTCGACTTCTACGCGCTGAGCCGGTTCGCCGACGTCAACAAGGCGCTGATCGACCACGAGACGTTCAGCTCGGCGCGGGGCGCCATCATCGAGCTCATCAAGGCCAATATCGAGATTCCCTCGGGCGCCTTGATCTTCGAGGATCCGCCGATCCACACCACGCACCGCAAGTTGTTGGCCCGGATGTTCACGCCGCGCAAGATCGCCGCGCTGGAACCCAAGATCCGGGAGTACTGCGCCCAGGCGCTGGACCCGCTGGTCGGCAGCGGCAAGATCGACTTCATCACCGACTTCGGCGCCATCATGCCGATGCGGGTGATCAGTGCGCTGCTGGGTATCCCCGAGGACGACCAGGAGATGATCCGCGACCACGGCAACGCCCAGATGCGCACCGAGGCGGGCAAACCGATGGAAGCCGCTGAGAAGGGCCTGGTCGACGGCTCGATCTTCGAGACCTATATCGACTGGCGCAAGGACAACCCGTCCGACGACATCATGACCGACCTGCTCAACGTCGAGTTCACCGACGAGCACGGCGTGACCCGCCACCTCACCCGCGAAGAACTGCTCATCTACATCAACGTGGTGGCGGGTGCGGGTAACGAGACGACCACCCGGCTCATCGGCTGGGCGGCCAAGGTGCTCGCCGAGCACCCGGACCAGCGGCGTCAGCTCGTCGAGAACCCCGCGCTGATCCCGCAGGCGATCGAGGAGCTGCTGCGCTTCGAGCCGCCCGCGCCACACGTCGCGCGCTATGTCACCCGCGATGTCGAGTACTACGGCCAGACCGTGCCCGCGGGCAGCTCGATGATGATGCTCATCGGCGCCGCGGTCCGCGACAGCCGCCAGTTCCCGCCCGACGGTGAGGTCTTCGACATCCACCGCGAGCAGCGTCAGCACCTGGCGTTCAGTGTCGGCACCCACTTCTGTCTCGGCTCCGCACTTGCGCGTCTGGAAGGCCGGATCGCCCTGGAGGAGATGCTCAAGCGCTTCCCGGAGTGGGAGATCGACCTACCCAACGCCGCGTTGTCGCCGACGTCGACGGTCCGTGGCTGGGATTCGATGCCGGCCTTCATTCCGTGACGGCGAGTCTGACCGTCCCGAGCTCCTGGGATGAGGTCCGCGCGGACTGGATGACCGCTGCGTTGGCCCGCGACTTTCCCGGTGCGGTGGTCGGCGAGGTCAGCGTCGCGATGCGCGATGACGGCACCAACCGGCGGGCCCGGCTGGCGTTGACGTACACCGCGGACGGACCTACCGGGCCTCCCACGGTGTTCGTCAAGGCGGTCGATCCCGAACACCGGGAACTGATCAAACTCACCAGCGGGCTGCTGCACGAGCCGCGACTTTTCACCTCGCACGTCGACCTGCCGCTGGAGCACCCGAGGGTGTTCGCCGCGGCCATCGACGAAGTGGCCGAAGACTTCGTCCTGGTCATGGAGGACCTGACTGCGCGTGACGCCGACCCACGCGATGCGACCCGGCCGCTGACCGTCGAGCAGGCGGCCGCCGGCGTGCGCGGGCTGGCCAGCCTGCACGGAAGGTTCTGGGGTGAGCGGCTGGCCCGGCCCGGCCTGGACTGGCTCGAACCGTTCGTGGAGTGGGACGGGATGCAGTACGCGCCGCTGCCCGCCGCGCTGGAACGCCTCGGCGACGATGCGCCCGCCTCGGTGCATGCGCTGAGCATCGAGGATCTCATCGAAGGTATCTGGAAGCCCTTCGTCGCGACGTTGACCGGCCCGTCCGGCGGGGCACCGACGCTGCTGCACGGGGACGCGCACGTGGGCAACACCTACCTCCTGCCGACCGGGGAGCTGGGCTTCCTGGACTGGCAGGTGGCCCGTCGCGGCAACTTCTCGCTCGACCTCGGCTACTTCCTGCAGGGTGCGGTGACCACCGAGGACCGCCGGGCGCACGAGCGCGACCTGCTCGCCGTCTACCGCGAGGCGCTCGAGCTGCCTGCGGCGGAACTCCCGTCGGCCGACGAGATCTGGCTGCGCTACCGCGCGTCCGCGGCGCATGGGCTGACCTTGTGGCTGGCCACCGCCAGCGCCGGGGAACTGTGGCAGCGCCCGGATATCGCGCTGGCGCTCGCGCAGCGGTATTCGGCGGCGTACGACGATCTGCAGACAGCGGATGCGCTCGGTGAACTGGGGTTCAGACCGACCCGCTGACCGCGGTCTTAGGCGCCCGGCCCGCTGACCCCATAGGGTTGGGGCGTGCTAGGCCCTGCCCTGGTGGTGTTGTTCGCCTTGTGCGCCGCGATCTTTGCCGCTGTCGGCATCGTGGTGCGCCAGCGCGCCACCCTCGACGTTCCCCCGGAGCACGGGGTGAGCACCGTCATGGTTGCCACCCTGTTGCGCCGCCCGCTGTGGTGGGCGGGCACGGCGTCGGCCGTGGCCGGATTCGTCTTCCAGGCGCTCGCTCTGGCGCACGGCTCACTGCTGGTGGTGCAGCCGCTGCTGGTGTCGGCACTGCTGTTCGCGCTGCCCCTGAGCGCCCGGTTGGCGCACCGCAGGGTGACCCGCGGTGAATGGCTGTGGGCCATCCTGCTCACGCTGTCGCTGGCGGTGTTCATCCTGCTGGCGCATCCACGGGCGAACGAGCACATCGCGCCCGCCCGTCAGATCGCCGTGGCGGTGGTGATCAGCTTCCTGCTCGTCATCGCCTGCGTGGTGATCGCGGTGCGCAGACCGGGCTGGCAGCGCGCGGTGCTGCTGGCCGTCGGGGTCGGCGTGCTGTTCGGCATGGTGGCGGTGATGACCAAGGTCCTGACGCACCTGCTCGCCCGCGACAGCGTCGCCCAGGTGCTGGCCACCCCGGTGCCCTATGTCCTGGTGGCGCTGGGCGTGGTGGCCACCCTGCTGCAGCAGTCGGCGTTCCACGCCGGCTCACTGCAGACCTCGGTGCCCACCATGATCGTGATCGAGCCGTTGGCGGCCGTGCTGCTGGGCGCCTTCATCCTCGGCGAGCAGCTGGACGCCAACGGCTGGGAGTCCATCGCCCTGACGGCGGCGGTGGTGGTCATGACGACCGCGACGATCGCGCTGGGTCGTGACGAGGGTGCCTACGAAGCACAGCTGGAAGCCCGCAAGACTCCGACGCCCAGTTAGCTGGCTCACAACACACTGGTCGTCGCCGCGAACCGGGCATATCTTTAGTTTTGCTAACGTTGTTTCGGTTACCGGGCCGCAGAGCCCGGCATATGGCACCAGAATTTCATTGAGCTGAAGAGTTATCGGGGGTTTCCGCATGACCAACGACATGAGCGATGAGCGTTTCGAGCTCCGCCTCGACCACCTGTACGACACCGACCCGCAGTTCGCCGCCGCGGCGCCCAGCGCCGAGGTGATCGCCGCCGTCGACGAGCCCGGCCTGCGTCTGCCCGCCGTCGTCAAGACCGTGTTGCAGGGGTACGGCGACCGGCCCGCGCTGGGCCAGCGCGCCGTCGAATTCGTTGCCGATCCCGCGACGGGGCGGACGGTGGCCTCGTTACTGCCGCGGTTCGAGACCATCACCCACCGGCAGCTGTGGGACCGGGTCCAGGCGATCGCCAACGCCTGGCAGAACCATCCAGTCGCCATCGGGGATCGGGTCGCGATCCTCGGCTTCACCAGCGTCGACTACACCACCGTCGACACCGCGCTGACCCAGCTGGGCGCCGTCTCGGTGCCGCTGCAGACCAGCGCGTCGGTCGCGGCATTGCAGCCGATCGTCGCCGAGACCGAACCCGTCCTGATCGCGACGAGCATCGACTACCTCGATGACGCCGTCGCTCTGGTGGCGGGCGCGAACACCGCGCACCTGGTGGTCTTCGACTACCACCCCGAGATCGACGACCAGCGTGAGGCCGTCGAGGCCGCACAGGCCCGGCTGGGCTCCGGCGTCAGCGTCGAGGCGCTCGCCGACGTCCTGGAGCGCGGTGCCGGTCTGCCCGATATCGAAGGTGTCACCGGCTCCGAAGACGACCCGCTGTCCCTGCTGATCTACACCTCGGGCAGCACCGGAGCGCCCAAGGGTGCGATGTACCTGGAGAGCAAAGTCGCCAACATCTGGCGACCGGCCGCCAACGCACACTGGGACGACAGTCAGGGCAAGGTGCCCTCGATCGTGCTGAGCTTCATGCCGATGAGCCACGTGATGGGCCGCGGCATCCTCTACGGCGCACTGGCCGCCGGTGGCACCGTCAACTTCGCCGCCCGTGCGGACCTGTCGACCTTCCTGGATGACCTGGCGCTGACCCGCCCGACCCAGCTGAACTTCGTGCCGCGTATCTGGGACATGCTGTTCCAGGAATTCCAGAGCCGCACCGCGCACGGCGCGGACGATGATGAGGTGCTCGCCGATATGCGCGAGAACCTGCTCGGCGGGCGCTATGTCAGCGCGCTGACCGGTTCGGCACCCATCTCACCGGAACTCAAGGCCTGGGTCGAGCGCCTGCTCGACCAGCACCTGCTGGAGGGTTACGGCTCCACCGAGGCGGGCTCGGTGTTCGTCGACGGCCGGATCACCCGTCCGCCGGTGCTGGACTACAAACTGGTCGATGTCCCCGAACTGGGCTACCGGCTCTCCGACGTCCCGCACCCGCGCGGTGAGCTGCTGGTCAAATCCACCCAGCTGTTCCCGGGTTACTACAAGCGCCCCGAGATCACCGCGCAGATGTTCGACGAGGACGGTTTCTACCGGACCGGCGATATCGTCGCCGAACTCGGGCCCGACGAGGTCCGCTACGTGGACCGGCGCAACAACGTGCTCAAGCTGGCCCAGGGCGAGTTCGTCACCGTCTCCAAGCTGGAGGCGGCGTTCACCACCAGCCCGCTGGTGCAGCAGATCTACATCTACGGCAACAGCTCTCGGCCGTACCTGCTGGCCGTCGTCGTGCCCAGCGACCCCGACGCGACCAAGGCGGCCATCGCCCAGTCGCTGAAGGACACCGCCCGGGCCGCAGACCTGCAGAGCTACGAGATCCCGCGGGATTTCCTGGTGGAGACCACGCCGTTCACGGTGGAGAACGGTCTGCTGACCGGGATCCGGAAGCTGGCCTGGCCCAAGCTCAAGGAGCGCTACGGCGCCGAACTGGAGGAGTTGTACGCCGAGCTCGCCGACGGCCAGGCCAACGAATTGCAGACCCTGCGCCAGCACGGTGCCGAGGCGCCGGTGCTGGAGACGGTCTCCCGCGCCGCGGTCGCCCTGCTGGGCGCGGCCAGCAGCGATGTGGCGCCGGATGCGCACTTCACCGATCTGGGTGGGGATTCATTGTCGGCGTTGACATTCGGGAATCTTCTGCAGGAGATCTTCGGTGTCGAGGTGCCGGTGTCGGTGATCGTGAGTCCGGCCTCGGATCTGGCGACCATCGCCGCGCATATCGAGACGCAGCGCGCCGGGGGTACCGGCCGGCCCACCTTCACCTCGGTCCATGGCGCCGGAGCCAAGGAAGTCCATGCCGCGGACCTGACCCTGGACAAGTTCATCGATGCCGCGACATTGGCTGCGGCACCGACACTTCCGAAGGCGAAAGGTGAGGTGCGCACCGTCCTGTTGACCGGTGCGACCGGGTTCCTGGGGCGCTATCTGGCCCTGGAGTGGCTGGAGCGGATGGACCTGGTCGACGGGAAGCTGATCTGCCTGGTCCGGGCACGCAGCAATGAGGAGGCGCGGGCTCGGCTGGACAAGACTTTCGATAGTGGTGACCCGAAACTCCTTGCGCACTACCGGGAACTGGCTGCCGAGCATCTCGAGGTGATCGCCGGTGACAAGGGTGAGGCCGATCTCGGGTTGGACAAGGCCACCTGGCAGCGGCTGGCCGATACGGTGGACTTCATCGTCGATCCGGCGGCGCTGGTCAATCACGTGCTGCCCTACAGCGAGTTGTTCGGCCCCAATGCGTTGGGGACCGCGGAGCTGATCCGGATTGCGCTGACGACGAAGATCAAGCCGTTCGCCTACGTCTCCACCATCGGCGTCGGCGACCAGATCGAGCCGGGCACGTTCGTCGAGGATGCCGATGTCCGGACCATCAGTGCCACCAGGGCCATCAACGACAGCTATGCCAACGGTTACGGCACCAGCAAGTGGGCCGGTGAGGTGTTGCTGCGCGAAGCGCACGATCTTGCCGGATTGCCGGTGTCGGTGTTCCGCTGTGACATGATCCTGGCTGATACCACCTACGCCGGACAGCTGAACCTGCCCGACATGTTCACCCGGATGATGTTCAGCCTGGTGGCCACGGGTGTGGCGCCTAAGTCGTTCAATGAGCTTGATGCGCAGGGTAATCGGCAGCGTGCCCACTACGACGGGCTGCCGGTCGAGTTCATCGCGGAGGCCATCTCGACACTCGGCGCCCATGTCGGCGCGGGCTTCGAGACCTATCACGTGATGAATCCGTACGACGACGGCATCAGCATGGACACCTTCGTCGACTGGCTGGTCGAAGCCGGCTACAAGATCGAACGCGTCAACGACTACGCCGACTGGCTCGACCGGTTCGAAACCACCCTGCGGGCCCTGCCCGACAGGCAGCGCCAGGCCTCGCTGCTGCCGCTACTGCACAACTACCAGCGGCCCGGCGTCCCGGTCAACGGTGCCATGGCCCCGACCGAGGTGTTCCGCGCTGCCGTGCAGGACGCGAAAATCGGTCCTGACAAGGACATCCCGCATGTCAGCCCCGCGGTGATCGTGAAGTACATCACCGACCTGCAGTTGCTCGGCCTGCTGTAGGGCTTTTCTCAGCTCATTGACAGCCGCGAGTGGGAATTCGCCGACCTCCTCGCTCGTCATTCCTAGTGGAGCCCAAAGATGCGCTCCCTCCTGATTTGTCTTTAAATACCGAACGTTTCAGAGGTTTTGTGATGTCCACAGCTACCCAGGACGAACGGCTCGAACGCCGCATCGCCGACTTGATCGCCAATGATCCGCAGTTCGCCGCGGCGCGACCCGACGCCACCGTCGCCGAGGCCGCCGAAGCCCCCGGGATCAGACTCCCGCAGATCGTCCAGACCGTCCTGCAGGGCTACGCCGACCGGCCGGCCCTCGGGCAGCGCGCCGTCGAGTTCGTCACCGATCCGGCCACCGGCCGGACGACGGCCGCGCTCCTCCCTCGGTTCGAGACCGTCACCTACGGGGAGCTGTGGAACCGGGTTCGCTCGGCCGCCGCCGCGCTGTACGACTCCGGTGTGGCAGCAGGTGACCGGGTGGCCATCCTCGGCTTCACCAGTGCCGACTACACCGTCATCGACACGGCCCTGGGCCAGATCGGTGCGGTTTCCGTTCCGCTGCAGTCGAGTTCGTCCGCTTCCGCGCTGGCGCCCATCCTGGCCGAGACCGAGCCGCGGGTCATCGCTGCCAGTATCGGATATGTCGACGAGGCCGTCGAGCTCGCGCTCACCGGCCACGCACCCGAGCGCGTCCTCGTGTTCGACTACCACCCGGAGGTCGACGACCAGCGCGAAGCCCTGGCCGCTGCAGTCGAGGCGTTGAGCGCGGCAGCCGTGGTCGTCGAAACCCTGTCCGAGGCGCTGGCGCGCGGCCGCGAGCTGGCACAGGCCCCCGCGCCCAGCGGTGCGGACCTCAACCCGCTGTCCCTGCTGATCTACACCTCGGGCAGCACCGGTGCCCCGAAGGGCGCGATGTATCTGGAAAGCCAGGTCGCGTCGTTCTGGCAGCGCTCGAGCGAGTCGTGGTTCGGCCCGAGCGTCGCCTCGAT
Organism: Mycolicibacterium fluoranthenivorans; assembly: GCF_011758805.1. Taxonomy (NCBI): domain Bacteria; kingdom Bacillati; phylum Actinomycetota; class Actinomycetes; order Mycobacteriales; family Mycobacteriaceae; genus Mycobacterium; species Mycolicibacterium fluoranthenivorans. The sequence continues at coordinate 387,857 of NZ_JAANOW010000001.1, forward strand.
CAACCTGAACTTCATGCCGATGAGCCACGTGATGGGCCGCGGCATCCTGTACAGCACCCTGGCCGCGGGCGGTACCTGCTACTTCGCCGCTCGCGCCGACCTGTCCACCCTCCTGGAGGACCTGGCACTGGCCCGGCCCACCGAGCTGAACTTCGTTCCCCGCGTGTGGGAGATGCTCTATCAGGAATTCCAGAGCCGCACCGCGCACGGCACCGATGAGGACTCGGTCCTCGCCGACATGCGGGACAACCTGCTCGGCGGGCGCTATGTGGACGCCATGACCGGCTCCGCCCCGATCACCGATGCGCTGAAGTCCTGGGTGGAGTCGTTCCTCGGTATCCACCTTCGCGAGGGTTACGGCTCCACCGAGGCCGGCATGGTGTTCTTCGACGGACGGGTGCAACGGCCGCCGACCATCGACTACAAACTGGTCGACGTCCCCGACCTCGGTTACTACCACACCGATCAGCCGTATCCGCGCGGCGAACTTCTGGTCAAGACGGTCAACCTGTTCCCCGGCTACTACAAGCGGCCGGAGGTCACCGCGGGCGTGTTCGACGAGGACGGTTTCTACCGGACCGGCGATATCGTCGCCGAACTCGGGCCGGACGAGATCCGCTATGTGGACCGGCGCAACAACGTGCTCAAGCTGGCCCAGGGCGAGTTCGTCACCCTGGCCAAACTCGAAGCCGCGTTCAGCAACAACAGCCCGCTGGTGCGGCAGATCTACGTGTACGGCAACAGCGCTCAGCCTTATCTGCTGGCCGTGGTGGTACCCACCGAGGATGCCCAGGCGCGCTGGTCGCACGACGAGCTCAAGCGGAACATCGCCGCCTCGTTCCAGGATGTCGCCAAGGCGCTGGAGCTGCAGAGCTACGAGGTGCCCCGGGATTTCCTGGTGGAGACCACGCCGTTCACGGTGGAGAACGGTCTGCTGACCGGGATTCGGAAGCTGGCCTGGCCCAAGCTCAAGGCCCATTACGGACCCGCACTCGAGGAGCTGTACGCCGAGCTCGCCGACGGGCAGGCTCGTGAGTTGAGAGAGCTCCGATCTGCCGGTGCCGACGCGCCGGTGATCGAGACGGTGGTGCGCGCTGCCGCGGCACTGCTCGGTGCGGCGACCTCGGATGTGGCGCCGGATGCGCACTTCACCGATCTGGGTGGGGATTCATTGTCGGCGTTGACATTCGGGAATCTTCTGCAGGAGATCTTCGGTGTCGAGGTGCCGGTGTCGGTGATCGTGAGTCCGGCCTCGGATCTGGCGACCATCGCCGCGCATATCGAGACGCAGCGCGCCGGTGGCACCGGCCGGCCCACCTTCTCCTCCGTGCACGGCCGGCATGCGGCCGAGGTCACCGCGAGTGAGCTCACGTTGGACAAGTTCCTGGATTCCGCGACGTTGGCGGCGGCACCGTCGCTTCCGAAGGCGGGCAGCGAGATTCGCACGGTGTTGTTGACCGGTGCGACCGGGTTCCTGGGGCGCTATCTGGCCCTGGAGTGGCTGGAGCGGATGGACCTGGTCGACGGGAAGCTGATCTGCCTGGTCCGGGCACGCAGCAATGAGGAGGCGCGGGCTCGGCTGGACAAGACCTTCGACTCGGGTGACCCGAAACTCCTTGCGCACTACCGGGAACTGGCTGCCGAGCATCTCGAGGTGATCGCCGGTGACAAGGGTGAGGCCGATCTCGGGTTGGACAAGGCCACCTGGCAGCGGCTGGCCGATACGGTGGACTTCATCGTCGATCCGGCGGCGCTGGTCAATCACGTGCTGCCCTACAGCGAGTTGTTCGGCCCCAATGCGTTGGGGACCGCGGAGTTGATCCGGATTGCGCTGACGACGAAGATCAAGCCGTTCGCCTACGTCTCCACCATCGGCGTCGGCGACCAGATCGAGCCGGGCACGTTCGTCGAGGATGCCGATGTCCGGACCATGAGCGCCACCAGGGCCATCAACGACAGCTATGCCAACGGTTACGGCACCAGCAAGTGGGCCGGTGAGGTGTTGCTGCGCGAGGCGCACGATCTTGCCGGATTGCCGGTGTCGGTGTTCCGCTGCGACATGATCCTGGCCGATACCACCTACGCCGGACAGCTGAACCTGCCCGACATGTTCACCCGGATGATGTTCAGCCTGGTGGCCACCGGGATCGCACCCGGATCGTTCTACCAACGCGATGCCGCGGGCAAGAGGCAGGCGTCGCACTACGACGGGTTGCCGGTGGAGTTCATCGCCGAGGCCATCTCGACGCTCGGTGCGCACGTTCAGGACGGGTTCGCGACGTATCACGTGATGAATCCGTACGACGCTGGCATCAGCATGGACACCTTCGTCGACTGGCTGGTCGAGGCGGGCTACAAGATCGAACGCGTCGACGACTACGCCGAGTGGTTGTCCCGGTTCGAGACGACGCTGCGCGGGCTGCCCGACAAGCAGCGCCAGGCCTCGCTGCTGCCGCTACTGCACAACTACCAGCACCCGGAGACCCCGCTGAACGGTTCGATCGCGCCGACCGAGGTGTTCCGTGCCGCGGTGCAGGACGCGAAAATCGGTGCGGACAAGGACATCCCGCATGTCAGCGCGCCGGTGATCGTGAAGTACATCACCGACCTGCAGTTGCTCGGCCTGATCTAGATCCGTGCTCAGGCGTGCCAGGAAGACCATCGGCTGACGGTGACCGCCACCACCGGACCGTCCAGTGCGGTGCGCTCGTATTGCCGATACTTGGCCCGCAACAACGCATAACCGATCGCCATCTGGTCGCCGTGGGAATGGATTTCGGCGGTGCCGTCGGCGCGTACCCACCACAGTTGGGTCCAGTCCTCGGCGTAATGGTCGACAAGCAGGCTCACCGCGGGATTGGCCTCGATATTGGCCAGCCGCCGCAACCGCTGGGTGGACTTACGTTTTGCGTCCACCGCGGTGTACAGCGTGTCGCCGCTGACGGCGAAGACCACCGGCACCACGTGCGGTACCCCGTCCCCGACGGTCGCCAGCACCGCGACGGGTGCCGCAGCGAAGAGGTCGGTGGCGGGAACCGTCATCGCGTACGGGGTTGCGGCGCCACACTCATCGGGGACCGGGTGACATTGATCCGCGGCTTCGAGGACGGTTCACTGTGCTGGCGCGGTGCCGGGCCGGATTGCTCGGGCTCCGGTGCCGGCGGGGGAGGAGGCGGTGGCGGAGGTGGTGGGGGTGCTGGGGGCGGCAGCACCGATGCCGAGGTGGTCGTCGGGGTGGCCGACGGGGTGGTGTCCACCTGATCCACCGGATCGTCGGTCCCGGGGCCGGAGAAGACGAGAAGCACGACCGACACCACGATGGCAATGGCCGCGGCACTCACCGCAAGAATCGCCAGTGTCGCCTTCTGGGTGCGATACCAGGGCGCCGGCGGAGGTTTGAAGGTCCACGTTCCGGTGTTGAACGCGTCGAACGGACCGGTCGGGGGGTCGCTGGGGGCGGGTACCGGTTCATACAGCCGCGGGTCGTCCCACACGCTGGAGTTATGCCCGACCCAGCTGGGGTGGTCGGCGTCGGGCGCACCGTCGGCACCGGCCGGACCGGCGGTCTCATCCACCCGAAAATCTGCTCCCCCTGGGGCCTCGCGTTCAGCCACACCCCAGATAGTATGCGCCGACCTGCGCAAACGCCGATTCTGGCCGGAGCGGCACGCCGACAGACCTGCGCCGCGGCGTGGGCGGCGGCCTTCGGCGAAGGGCCGTCGCGGGGGCGAAAGCGCCGGTAGGGTCGGTCTACGTTCATCGCAGATTCATCGCGGAACGCAGATGTTGTCACCACCACGTCACCGGCCGGCAGTCTGTTCAACGGAGGGTTCGCGCATGAGGAAATCAGGACTTGTCGCGATGACCGCCACCGCCGCGCTGACCGTCGCACTCGTCACGTCCTGCGCGCCGCCGCAGAAGAACGAGGAGCAGAGCGCGAACAAGGCGAGCACTGCGACCTCGGCCGCCGATTTCGGCGGGATGGACGGCCTGATCGAGGCCGCCAAGAAGGAGGGTGAACTCAACGTCATCGCCCTGCCGCCGGATTGGGCCAACTACGGCGCCATCATCGAGGCCTTCACCGCCAAGTACGGCATCAAGGTGAACTCGGCCCAGCCCGGTGCCAACAGCCAGGAGGAGATCAACGCCGCCCAGCAGCAGAAGGGCCGTAGCACCGCACCCGACGTGTTCGACCTGGGGCAGTCGGTCGCACTGGCCAACACCGACGTGTTCGCGCCGTACAAGGTGGAGCACTTCGGCGAGATCTCCGATGACTTCAAGGATCCGAAGGGGCTCTGGGTCAACGACTACGGCGGCTACATGTCCATCGGTTTCGATTCCACCAGTGTGGGGGTCATTGCCGGCGTGGACGACCTGCTCAAGCCGGAGTTGAAGGGCAAGGTGGCGCTCAACGGCGATCCGACCCAAGCCGGTTCCGCGTTCTCCGGGGTGATGATGGCGTCGGTGTCCCAGGGTGGGTCGCCGGACGATATCGCCCCCGGTGTCGAGTTCTTCGGCAAGTTGAAGGAGGCGGGTAACTTCCTCCCGGTGGATCCGACCCCGGCCACCATCGCCTCGGGACAGACCCCGGTGGTGATCGACTGGGATTACCTCAACGTCGCGCAATCCAAGAAGGTGCCCGGCTGGAAGGTGATCATTCCGCACAACGCCGCCGTCGCCGGTTACTACTTCCAGGCGATCAACAAGGATGCGCCGCATCCGGCGGCAGCCCGCCTGTGGCAGGAGTTCCTCTACAGCGACCAGGGGCAGAACCTGTACCTGGCCGGTGGCGCCCGACCGGTGCGTGCGGACTCGATGGTGACCAAGGGCTCCATCGACCGCGCCGTATACGGCACGCTGCCGCCGGTCGACGGCGCCGCGACGTTCGTGTCGGTGGAGCAGAACAAGAAGGCCACCGAGTATCTGAAAGCCAATTGGGCCAAGGTAGTCGGCTGATTCTGCGCCCGACGGTGCGCCGTATCCGAGAGGCGTTGCCGCTGCTGCCGTTCCTGGCGGTGGTGGCGGTGTTCCTGATCATCCCGACCGGGACGGTTCTGGTGAACGCGGTCGTCGTGGACGGGCATTTCTCGCTGGCCCGGATCGGGGCGCTGTTCACCGAGGCGCCGCTGGCGGCACTGGGCCGCAGCCTGGTGTTGTCCGGCAGCACCGCGCTGATCGGTGGGGTGTTCGGGGCGATGCTGGCCTGGCTGATCGTCGGGAGTCCGCCCGCCTCGACGCTGCGCAGGGCGGTGCTGTCGCTATGTAGTGTGCTGGCCCAGTTCGGCGGGGTGGCACTGGCGTTCGCGTTCCTGGCCACCATCGGGCTCAACGGTGTGCTGACGGTGTGGGCCCAAGAGGCGTTCGGCTGGGATCTGGCCGGATCGGGTTGGCTCTTCGGCCTGCCCGGGCTGATCCTGGTGTACTGCTACTTCCAGATCCCGTTGATGGTCATCGTGTTCCTGCCTGCCCTCGACGGATTACGGGTGCAGTGGCGTGAGGCGGCCGTCAGTCTGGGGGCAGGGCCGTGGCAGTACTGGCGTGAGGTCGGGGTGCCGTTGCTGACCCCGGCCTTCCTCGGTTCGGTCCTGTTGTTGTTCGCCAACGCCTTTGCCGCTTATGCCACCGCCGCAGCGTTGGTCAGCCAGGGCAGCCCCATCGTGCCGCTGTTGATCCGGGCCGCGCTGACCAGTGAAGTCGTCCTGGGCCAGTCCGGGTTCGCCTACGCGCTGGCGCTGGAGATGATCGTCGTCGTCGCGGTGGTCATGGTGGCCTACAACGCGCTGGTGCGCCGCACCGCGAGGTGGCTGCAGTGAACAGGGCTGTGCGCGGCGCACTTTGGATGCTGTTCGGGGTGTTCTTCCTCGTTCCGCTCTATGCGATGGCCGATTTCGCCACCAGGGACCTGGGTGGCGGCGGGCGCACCCTGGCGGCGTGGCGCAGTCTGGTCACCGACGATGAGCTCACCGGCGCGATCCTCACCTCACTTCTGCTGGCCGTGCTGACGGTCGTGGCGATGCTCGCGCTGTTGGTACCGACGATGATCTGGGTGCGGTTGCGCACACCGTGGGCCCGTGGGCCGGTCGAGTTCCTGTGTCTGTTGCCGTTGACGATTCCCGCGCTGGTGGTCGTCGTCGGCCTGCGCAACGTCTACCTGTGGGTGACCTACCTGCTCGGGGAATCCCCGCTGACCCTCACCTTCGTCTACGTCGTACTGGTGCTGCCGTTCGCCTACCGGGCACTGGACGCGGCCCTGGCGGCGATCGATCTGCAGACCCTCGCCGAGGCGGCCCGCTCACTGGGGGCGGGTTGGACCACGACCATCGCGCGGGTCATCGTGCCCAATATCTGGTCGGGCATCGTGGCGGCGGCGTTCATCTCGATCGCGGTGGTGCTCGGCGAGTACACGGTGGCGTCGCTGTCGGGGTATATGACGTTGCCGGTGCAGATCGTCACGATCGGCAAGGCCGACGGGCCGACGTCGGTGGCTGCCTCACTGGCCACCCTGGTGTTCGGTTTCGTTCTGCTGCTTGTTCTTTCGATGGTGACCAGAAGGGGGCGTCGAGGATGAGCGCCGGTGTTGCGGTGGAACTGCGTGAGCTGACCCGCCGCTATGGGTCCGTACGGGCGCTCGATGGGCTCACCTTGCGGATGGAGCCCGGTGAGTTGGTGGCACTCCTGGGACCGTCGGGCTGCGGAAAGACCACCGCGCTGCGGATCCTGGCCGGTCTCGACGAGGCCGGCACGGGCAGCGTGTGGGTCGACGGACGCGATATCAGCCGGACACCGGCCAACAAACGCGATATCGGGATGGTGTTCCAGGCGTACAGCCTGTTTCCGCATCTGACGGTGCGCGACAACGTAGCCTTCGGGCTGAAGATGCGCGGAGTCGCGAAGCGGGACAGGCAGACTCGTGCGCTGGACATGCTCGAGCTGGTGGGACTGTCGGCACAGTCGGACCGGTATGCCGCAGAGTTGTCCGGCGGTCAGCAGCAGCGGGTGGCGCTGGCCCGCGCACTCGCGATCCGGCCGAGGGTGCTCTTGCTCGACGAGCCGCTGTCGGCACTCGATGCCAAGGTGCGCACGCAGTTGCGCGACGAGATCCGGCAGGTCCAGCAGGAAGTCGGCATCACCACGCTGTTCGTCACGCACGATCAGGAGGAGGCCCTGGCCGTCGCCGACCGGGTGGGTGTGATGAACGCCGGCCGCCTCGAACAACTGGCCGCCCCCGTCGAGCTGTACACCTCGCCCGCCACCCCGTTCGTGGCCGAATTCGTCGGACTGAGCAACCGGATCCCGGCGCAGGTGGACGACGGCCGGGTGCGGCTGTGGGACCGCACGGTGGCCGCGCTGCCCGGGTCGGTGGCCGGCGCGGGCACGGCGCTGGTGCGGCCTGAGGCGGTGCGCCTCACCGCCGATCCGGCAGGCGCGGCGACGGTGCAGTCGGTGTCGTTCCTCGGCGCGATATCAAGGGTTTTCGTGACTCTGGGAGATGGCCCGGCAGCGGGGCCGCTGGTACTTGCGCAGGTGGGAGGCGGCCAGACGTTCGCGGTGGGGGACCGGGTCCGGGTCAGTGTCGAGTCCGCCGGCGTACTGGTCGTCTGATCCACCCCGAGGCGTCACGCCATATCGGCTACCCAGCCGAGGTGACCCTCGAACCCATGCGCTTCGGCCATATCGCGGTACCGATCCCGGTATCGGTGATAGCGCGCATCGTCGCCCTGAGCGCGGGCCAGCAGCGCCTGCAGCCGCAGCAACCAGATCTCGCGCACGGCCAGAGCATCGTCGGCGGGCGCCCGCGCCAAGCGTTCGATCGCGGCCTGGGCTTCGGCCATATCGGCGGCGGTGCAATCGTCGAGCAGAGACTCCACCAGAACGCCGGTCGCAGGGATACCCCACAGCAGCAGTCCGCCGTCGCGGAACAGGTGATCGCAGACGGTGCGCATGATCGCTATCGCGCCCGCCCGGTCTCCGCCCCTGGCCCCTTCGCGCGCCACATACATCTCGATGATCGGCAGATCGCAGAGGTTGCGTCGCCGTTTCACCAGCACCTCGCCGACCTCGATGGCGAGCTTTCGCCCACGGTCGCGCTGTGCTGCTGCGCTGCGATGCATCAGCGCAACACTCAACGTCATCCTGATGTATCCGACCACGACGTCATCGCTGGAGCGCTCGGCAGTCCGGAGCGCATCCTCGATCTCGTACAGCGCATCATCATCGGGCTTCAGTACGCCGAAAGGTATCCCCAGCAAGTAGACATAGCCGACCGCTCCCGCGTAGGACGCGGCATCGGAGCGCTGCGCCAGAGGCAGGCTGTGGCGCAGGTCCGCGCGCCATGCAGGACGGCCCAGACAGTACCGGGCCATCCCCCGCGACGCGCAGGCGAGAGCCAGCGGAGACCCGACAAGGAAGTTCCCTTTCGACGAATCCCCTTCTGCCAGATCGATAACGGTCTGCGACCACCGCAGGACGTCACCCCACTGCCCACTCTCGATCTTGCCGAAGATGAGCGGAAACGACAGCCCCACCGTCAACGTCGCGTCTTCTACCGACTCGGCGAGGGTCCACGCTTCCGAAGCCAGCTGCGACGCCTCGCGCACCCAGTCTCGATGTGCATAACTCACCACCATGCCTGCCGTGGCGATGCTCAGTGACGCCTTGTCCCCGGCGGCGGCGCACAACTCCCGTAACTGATCGAAGCGCTCGCCGGCGGAGTCGGCGCCGGCACGCCAGCCGGTCCCGCACAGCATCGTGCGCGGGGCGATCCGCATGGCTGCCCGGCCCGGGTCATCGGCGGGCAGGGCGTCGGCGATCGTCTGGGCACGCTCCCAGCTGGACAGGGCGGCCGTGATATCGCGGTTGGTCGCCCAGATGGCGGCGCGCATGTGCCAGCCGTAGGCAGCGTGCTGATCGCCGGCGGCTTCCCGGTGTTCTGCGATGGATGCCGCGTTCTCCTCGACCGAATCCGGGTCGCGGGCTTCGATCGCGGCAGCCACCCGACGGTGTAGATCTGAGCGGTCCGACCTGAGCTGCGCCTGGTAGGCCACCGAATGAATGAGCGGATGGTGGAACGCATACTCGGGTTCCCGGATGACGTCGATGAGTTGGGCCGCCACCAATTCGTCCACGACCGGCTCCACGCCCAACCACGTGACCAGGTCGAGGCTGAATCGCGAGCCGATCACCGCTGCCGCGCTCAGCGTGCGCTTGGCCGCCGGAGTGAGCCGGTCGATGCGCGCGGCGATGGTCGCCTGCAACGTGGCGGGCACGGTCACCTCGCCCGTCTCCACCCCCGACAGGTATGCGCCCGGCTCGCCCCGCAGCACACCGCGTTCGGCCAAGTCGCGCACCAACTCTTCGGCGAAGTACGGATTGCCGGCGGCTCTTTCGGCGACTCTGCGGCCCAGTCCCTCAACCGAGGCGTCGGCGCCGAGGAGGTGTGCGACCAGCGTTGCGGTGTCTGAATCACTCAGCGGCACAAGGGTTATGGTGTGCTCATCTGCCATGTGGGCCAGCGCTCCGTGATACTCGGGCCGGTAGGTGATCAGCACCAGTGAGGGCGTCTGCGGGACCACCGTGAGGAAATCGGCCAGCATCGACTCGCTGACCTCATCGATCCAGTGCGCGTCCTCCACGACGTAGACCGCCGGGGCCGTGCGGGCCAACATCGCTGCCTCGACGAAAGCGCTCAACCGCCGCCGACGGGCATCGGGGTCGATCGGGGGCAGGATTGCCTCCGGATCGGCGATGCCCAGCAGGTCATCGAAGAGCAGCAGGTCGTCGGGGTCTGCGCCAGGCATCTGGTCGCGCACTCGATTTCGGGCGACCGAGGGGTCCAGAGCCCCGATCTCGGTGGCGGCGCGCAACAGCTGCGTGACGACTCGGAAGGGCACCTGGCCGGCGTGCGACTCGCAGAAGGCGCTGAACACGGGTGCCCCCCGCCGGCGCGCCGTGGCCGCCACCTCACGCGCCAGCCGCCTCTTGCCGATACCGGGTGGGCCCACCACGCCGACGATCGCGCCGTGCCCGTCGATCGCGCGCTGCAGTGCGCCTTCGACGACCGACAGCTCCCGCCGTCTACCGACCAGATCCGACTCGGCACCCGCGACGCGATGCGGTTCGCCGATGCTCAGCAGGCGGTGGACGCGCACCGGTTCGGCGGCACCCTTGATGTGCACCCACTCGGCTGCACCCACGTCAGCCGAGTCGGCCACCAGTCGCGCGGTCGACGCACTGAGCATCACCCCACCGGGAGGTGCCACCGACTCCATCCGCTGAGCCATGCCCACCTGCACACCGATCGTGGCGTACCTGGACCCGGAGCCGATCTCACCGGCGATCACCTGACCTGAATTGAGTCCGACCCGCAGCCACAGATCGATGCCGTCGCGATCGCGGGCCTCGGCCGCCACCCGCTTCGCCTCTTCTTGGATGGCCAACGCTGCCAGGCAGGCGCGAACAGCGTGATCCTCCAATGCCATCGGCGCGCCGAAGACCGCCATGATGCCGTCGCCGGTGAATTGGCTCAGGGACCCGTCGTAGCGGCTGACCATGGCCGTGCAGCGGTTCAGCAGGTTGCCCATGATCTCACGCAGCCGTTCGGCGCCGACGGCTGCAGCGATGTCCATCGAATGAACGACATCGGCGAAGAGCACCGTCACCTGCTTGTACTCGGCCGTCGTCGGTGCCGATGTGACAGGCGCGCCGCACTTGTTGCAGAAGCGGGAATCCGGCGGCAACTCCGTACGGCCGCACGACCCACACCACGGTCCCGTTATCGGTACCGCACCGCGACCGTCGTCGGTGTCGCCCACGTCAGCATCATGTCACCGCTGGTCAACGGATACCCGGCGGATCGCCGGTGATGTCGGCGATGGCCTCGTTGAGCCGATCCTGATCCACTGCAATGGATTCGCTGGCCACCTCGGTGGCGTTGTGCAGGGCTTCGTTGAGCCGGCGGGAGACCGTGTCCGAACCCAGGCGCAGCACCCCATCGGACAGATGGACGTCGACGAGGTGGTGGTGTCCGTTCAGGGTGACCTCGACGGTCTCGGATTCGTCCGCCGCCGTGAAGGATTCGCTCGCCATCTTCTGCAGCTGGCTGTCCATCAGATCCTGCAGACGGCCGGCCTGCCGAAGTACCGCGGCGACCTGGGGGTGCATATCGTCGGTCGGCTCGAAACTCACTTCGGGTCCTTGTCCGGGATATCGCGGCGCCGGCGGGCGCCGATGACCCCTTCGGTCCAGGGCCGATCCTCGGTGTAGAGGTCCTCGTCCGGGGAGGTGTTGGGATCGCGGCGCTTCTCCTTGCCCGGTGATGCGCCACCCGCACCGTGGCCCATTCCGCCCATGCCGCCACCCATACCGCCGCCCATGGCCGACGCCGGAATCGCGCCCGAGCCGCCGCCTCGGGCGCCGCCGCCGGGCGCGGGTCCGACGGTCTCGGCCCCGACACTGGGTTGCAGGGGCAGCGCCGGTGCGCCCCCTCCGCCGCCCGCGCCGGCGCCGGATCCGCCGCCACCCCCGGTGGAGGCGGGGCTCACACCCGGATCGTCGAGCCCGAGACCGGGCAGCCCGCCATCGGGTAGCCCACCGCCGGGCAGGCCACCTCCCGACGGCGCACCGCCGCCCGAGGGTGCGCCGCCCTTACCGGACGGGCTGCCACCCGAACCCGATTGGCCGGCAGCGGATCCCGACGATCCCGACGGGGACTGACCGGCGGATGCCGGATCCGTGCCCTGCGGCGTACCGGACGAGGCGAACTGCGCCGGGGCTCCCATCGGCTGGCCGCCGGCCCCCGGAGCGCCTCCACCACCGCCGGTATTGCCGCCGCCACCGGAACCGCCCGCACCGGTGCCGCCCCCACCGCGCGAGGCGAACCCGGGGTCGCGGACCTTCACCTGATCGAAGGTCGCGTGGCCCGCGTAGTCCTGCCGCACCTCGTCGGATTGCTGCTGCAGTTTGGTCATCTCGGCCTGGACGTGCTGGGCCTGCACCTGGGACCGGGCGTCGCCCTCGGCGAGCAACCGCGCGAGAGCCTCCTTTGCCGCCTGGTACCGGAGGTACAGGGGGGTGTGCTCGGTCAGCGCGGTCACGTGGGCATCGGCGACCTTGGTGGCAGCCTCGGCCAGCCGGCGCCACGCCGCAGCCAGATCGGTGCACCAGTCGCCGTAGTCGTTGAGCCGTTTGTGGGCCGCGTCGGCTGCCTCACCCTCCCAGTCGTTGGCGTCGTGCATCGGCCGGGCGCCCTCGGCGCTGGCGGCGGCCAGTCCCCATTGCACGGCGGCCGCCCGCAGGGAGGCCTCGTTGCCGCTGAGCAGAAGTGCTTGCGTCTGTTCGATGTTGCTGTAGCCGCCGCCGTCGAGGGCCTCGGGAGCGGCCGGGCCGTCCGGCAGGGGCGGCAGCGGCGTGGAGGGCGGCGCCACGGTGATGGCCTCGACCGCCGCGTGGCGCTGCGGGTCGTCGAGGGCGGTCTTGTACTGCTCGTCGACCTTGTCGTAGGCAGTGGCGGCCGAATCCAGCATCTCGCTGAGCCGCTGGCCTTCGGCCTCGGCGATCTTCTGATGCTGTTGCAGCGCTGCGGCATTGGCGTTGAGATTCGCGGCTGCAGCCACCGCCAGCGGAAGCTGATCGGGTGGCATGGCCTGGGCCTCCGGCTGGTACCAGAAGACGCTTCGCATGGCGCCCGCAAGGCCTTTGAGGGCGGCGGTGTCGACCTTCGCCTCTGTCATGCGCGATCCCGCTCCGCTTCTCGCTGGGGCGTCACGACGCCCCCTCCAGCGCCATCTGGTACCGGCTCTCCTCACGCGGATTGATCAGCCGGATCGGTAGCTGTCGATGCCGCGGGGTTCCGATGAAGTTGCTGCGCAACACCACCCGGCCGACACCGGGATGCGGCCCCAGGTAGGTGGTGGCATTGGGCCACGTCACTTTGGCCTCACTGCCGATGCGGGCGTTGACGAACCCGGCGAACTCGCGGAACTGCGGGCCCAAGGTGACCACACCCCCCGCCGCGGCGGACCGGATCACGAACTGGGTGAACAGCCGGGCGTCACCGAGGTTGATGCTGACGTCGACATCGTCGAACGGCATGTAGACCGGGTAGCGGTCGGCCGTCTCACCCACCAGCACACCGGCCGAGCCGATCGGCAGTTCGTAATGCCGGTCGGAGACCGGGCTCTTGCCCAGCAGTGCGGCCCGCTGCCCGCCGAACAGGCACGAGAAACCGCGCGGCGTGGTCGGATTGGCCAGCGTGGTCAGCAGCACCGTCGTGGTCGGGGCGCTGCCCGGCCGGATACGCACCCGGGTGATGGTGTGGTCGGCACGGGCCGACCACCACACATTCGGGCCGCCCGGTGCCACATATGCGGCGGTGAACGTGCTGCGGCCCTTGATGGAGGACCAGGATTCGCGTTCGAAGCTGATCTCGGTGGCACGGTCGAAGTCGTCGAAGCTGCGCCCGCACCGTGCGTCGATCCCGTTGCCCGCCAACTGATCGGCGATCCGGGTGGTCGAGGCGACCAGGTAGCGGGCCAGGCCGGCGACTCCGGATTCGCGCCGTTGGGCCGGTCGCCGGGTCCGTTCGGGGTCGGCGCGCAGCACGATCCAGGTCCGTCGGTTCGCCGGGGCGGGATACGGCCCGACCACCTGCTCGTAGAGCGCCACCAGATTGGCGGGCGCGGTCTTGCCGACGCGGTAACCCGCCGACACGACATCGGCCTCCAGTTCGGGGCAGTGCGCCGCGATGAGTTTCTCCACCAGCCGGGTGTCCACCACATCGTCGGTGAACGCCTCGCCCGAGACCAGCACCGTTGGGGTGAACGCCCGGGGGACCAGCTCGATGGTCGCGATCAGCGCGTCGCCCTCCCACCGCACCGCCACGTGGTCACCGGGCAGCACCGTGGCGCCGACATCGGGTTCCGACGGTGCCGGTGGCGCGACGGTATGCCGCCGGCGCCAGGAGAACAGTGCCGCGATCCACCCGGTCAGCCGCCGGCCCCGGATGGTGAGCGTGGTGGCGATCGCGATCAGCGCGCCGAGCGTGATGCCGAGCCACAGCAGGTTCATCGGGATGGACACCACGACGACGGCTGGAATCAGCACCGCCGCCCACAGCAGGTGGGCGGTGGTGAACCGGAAACCGAACTGGCCGAAGAACTCTCTCATCGGCGCCTCAGGGCACGCCGGGCCAGTGCGCCGATCCCGAGGATCAGCGCCACCGCGGTGCCGGTGAGCACCACGATGGTGATGGGTCTGCGATCCGGGGGCGCGATGTAGACCGGGGGCGGAAGCTGTTTGACCCGGTACGGCACGGCAGACGGGCCGGACGGGACATCCCAGGTGAGTGCGGCCACCGGGTCGATGACGCCGGCACCGACGTAGTTGTCGACCCCGCCGCCGGGATGGCGGGCGGTCGCGGTGATCCGGTTCATGATCTGCGCCGGGGTGAGCTCGGGGAAGCGCTGACGCAGCAGCGCCGCCAACCCGGACACATATGCGGCGGCGAAGGATGTGCCGGCGATCGGGATGGGCCCGTCGGTACCGGCCAGCGCGTTGACCGGGTTGCCGTCGTAGCCGAGCGCGATGATGTTCTCCGCCGGTGCCGCGGCATCCAGCCAGGGACCGGAGACCGAGAAGCTGCTCGGTTGTCCGGTCTCGCCGATCCCGCCGACCGTGAGCACCAACGGCGAATACCAGGCGGGCGACACGATGGTCTGGACCTGTTTCCAGCCGCGGGGGTCGTTGGGCTGGTCGGCCTCGGGCGGCGGATTCTGCGTGCAGTCCTGACCGGTGTTGCCCGCGGCGACCACGATGACGACACCTTTGATGTTGACGGCGTAGTTGATGGCCGCGCCCAGGCCGGACTCGTTGATCGGGCGGGTGACCTTGTAGCAGGCCGCCTCGCTGATGTTGATCACCTGGGCGCCGAGATTGGCCGCGTGCACGATCGACCGGGACAGGCTGCGCAGGGAGCCGGCGGTCTGGGTGCTGTTCGGATCGTTGGGGTCGTTGCGGGAGCCGACCGGCTGGAAGTTGTCCGAGGTCTGGCGCAGCGACAGGATGCGGGCATCGGGTGCGACACCGACGAACCCGTCGGTGGGCGCGGGCCGTCCGGCGATGATCGAGGCCGTCAGTGTGCCGTGGGAGTCGCAGTCCGACATACCGTTGCCGGCTTTGTCGACGAAATCGCCGCCCGGTTCGGCGGGAACCCGCGGCGAGCCGTTGACCCCGGTATCGATGACGGCGACGGTGATACCGGCGCCGGTGGCGAACTTCTGGGCGTCGGCGATCCGTAGATAGTCGTTGGCCCACGGCTTGTCGGTGAAGTTCGAGTTCGGGAACGTGATCGGGGCCGAACACACCCGCCGCTGCTCGGTGGGTTGATCGGGCCCGGTCTCGTCAGGCGGTACCGCCGCCGGATCGATCGTCGGTGGCTCGACCGCACCCGCCGGCGGGGCCGTACCCACCAACAACACGCACGCGGCCAGCAGCGCGGCGATACGTCGCACGTTGTCCACTCCCCTTGCAATCCCCGGATGCGGATGTGCAGGCACAACCGCAGCAAAGCGAAGGCCCCGTGTTGGCGGCGTGTTCGCGCAACGTCAGCCTGCCAGATGGGTCTCGCAGGCTGACGTCAGAGCAATATTACGGGGACGACGAAGGGGGCAGTTGCGCTTTCTGTGACGCGCACGGGCGCGCCTCAGGCGTCGAGGTCCTGGGCGACCAGGTCGGCGACGGTGGCCAGCGCGGCGGCGTCGTCGGAAGCCACGGTCACCTGGGCGCCGTTGCCGGCGCCGAGGGTCATGATCATCAGCGCGGAACCGGCGTCCACCGGCTCGCCACCGTCGACGGCCAGGGTGACGGGGACGCCGGCGTTGACGACGGCTTCGGCGATGATGGCGGCCGGCCGGGCGTGCAGGCCGATGGCGGATCCGACGACGACGGTCTTGCTGGGCATTGCTGTTCTCCTCTTGGCGGTGGTGGTGCGATGGGTGGGACGGATCAGGCGGATACGGGCGTCTTGGTGAACTGTTTGGCGAGCACCACCGCGAGGGCGGCGACCACGGTTCCGGCGGCCAGGGCGACCAGGAACCACATCAGGTGGCCGATCGCGAAGAACACGAAGATGCCACCGTGCGGCGCTTTGAGCGTGACGTCGAAGGCCATGATGAGCGCTCCGGTGACGGCACCGCCGGCCATCATCGACGGGATGACGCGCAGCGGGTCGGCCGCGGCGAACGGGATGGCGCCCTCGGAGATGAACGCGGCACCGAGGAACCACGCGGCGTTGCCGTTCTCCCGTTCGGGCTCACTGAACAGCCCGGGCCGCAGCCGGGTGGCCAACGCCATGGCCAGCGGCGGCACCATGCCGGCGGCCATCACCGCGGCCATGATGCGCAGGGACGCGACATCGCTGACGTTGAGGCCGGCGGTGGCGAAGGCGTAGGCGGCCTTGTTGACCGGCCCACCCAGGTCGAAGCACATCATCAGACCCAGGATCACCCCGAGCAGGATCACCGAGGCGCCGGTCAGTCCGTTGAGCCAGTTGGTCAGTCCGGAGGTGATCGCGGCCAGCGGGCGGCCGAGCAGCATGAACATGAGCAGGCCGACGATCAGCGAGGCGAACAGCGGGATCACGACCACCGGCATGAGACCCCGGAACACCTGCGGCACATTGATCTTGCTGATCCACAGCGCCGCGAACCCGGCGATCAGGCCGCCGACGATACCGCCGATGAAACCACCACCGACGAAGACGGCGACCGCGCCGGCGGTGAATCCGGGTGCGATACCCGGCCGGTCGGCGATGGCGAAGCTGATGTAGCCGGCCAGCGCGGGGACCAGGAACATGAAGGCCAGGCCGCCGAGGGTGAACAACACCGCGCCGAGGTACTGGACGAACCCGCCGGCCGGCAGGTTCACCAGCGAGTTTCCGGTCGCGATGTGCGCACCCAGTGAGTTCATGCCGAAGGACAGCCCTTTGGCCCCCTCGGGTGCGTTGGCGATGTCGTAGCCGGCGAACAGGAAGCCCAGCGCGATCAGCAGGCCGCCGGCGGCGACGAACGGGATCATGTAGCTCACGCCGGTGAGCAGGATCTGACGCAACCGGGTGCCCCAGCCCAGGCTGTTCGCCGCGGACGCGGCGCCGGCCTCCTCGACCGAGCCGGATACCCGGGCCGCATGCGGATCGGTCGCGGCCGCAATGGCTTCGGAGATCATGGTGTCGGGTTCGTTGATGGCTCGCTTGACGCCCGAGGCGATGACGGGCTTACCGGCGAAACGCTGCTTGTCCTTGACGCCGACATCGGTGGCGAAGATGACGGCGTCGGCGCCGGCGATGGTGTCGGCAGGCAGCGGGGTGCTGCCGGAGGAGCCCTGGGTCTCGACGGTGAAGGTGACACCGGCCCGTTCTGCGGCCAGCTTGAGGGCGTCGGCAGCCATGTAGGTGTGCGCAATACCGGTGGGGCAGGCGGTGATCGCCACGATCGACGTGGTCTTGCCGGGGACGGGCGCAACGGCGGCGGCGGGACCGCCGGCGGGGGCCGGGTTCACCACCCCGTCGACGAGTGCCACGAGTTCTCCCGCGGTCTTGGCCGTCCGCAGCGATTCCACGAACTCCTTGCGGACCAGGGCGCGGGCCAGACTGGACAGCAACTTGAGGTGGTCGGCACCACCGGATTCCGGTGCGGCGATGAGGAAGACCAGATCCGAGGGGCCGTCGGGGGCGCCGAAGTCCACGGCCGGCGCCAACCGGGCGAACCCGATGGTCGGCGTGTCGACGAAGGCCGAGCGGCAGTGCGGGATGGCGATTCCACCGGGGAGACCGGTGGCCGACTGACCCTCGCGGGCCATGGCGGCGGCCACCAGGCCGTCGGCGTCGCCGGTGCGGCCCGCGGCGGCGAGCAGTGCGGCGATGTGGGCGATGACGGACTCGTTGCTGGTGCCGGCATCGGTGTCGAGCAGCACCAGGTCGGTGGTGATCACCGGCTGTGCGGTATCGGTGGGGGACATGACGTGACCTTCTTGTCGGGGTTCGGGATCAGGCGGCGGACGGCGAGAGTGACCTCACCGCAACGGCTTCGGTGTTGATCTGGGAGGGCGCGGGCAGTGCCGAACCGGGCAGCGCGGCCGCGACGCTGCCGTAGGCGACGGCCATCTGCAGCCGCTGCGCGGGTGGCGCACCTTCCAGTGCGGCACGCACATAGCCGGCCAGCGACGAGTCCCCGGCGCCGACCGTGCTGCGCGGGACGATGGGTGGCGGTGTGGCGAGCCAACTGCCGTCGCCGTCCACGAGCACGGCTCCGGCCGCTCCCAGGGTGACCAGGACGGCGGCCGCGCCACGGTCGATCAGTTGCCGGGCCGCGGCCACCACCGGTCCGGTATCGCCCTGGGCGGCAGCGCTTTCCAGCTCGGCGGCCGAGTGGCCGGTCAAGCCGGCGAGCTCCTCGGCGTTGGGCTTGATCACATCGGGGGCGGCGGTACCGAAACCCGCCGCGAGAGCGGCCAGCGGTGCGTCCGAGGTGTCCACGGCGACGTGGCAGTCGTAATCCGACAGTGCGGCCACCATATCGGCGTACCAGTGCACGGGGATGCCCGGGGGAAGCGAGCCCGACAGCACCACCCAGCTGGCACCTTGGGCGGCCTGCAGCACGGTGTGTGTCAGCTCCTGCAGCGCAGCCGCCTCGAAGGGAGCGCCGGGCTCGTTGAGTTTGGTGGTGGTGCCGTCACTTTCGGTGATGGCCAGGTTCGTCCGCACCTGGCCGCGGATCGGCACGTTGCGGAACGGGACGCCGGCGGCCCGCAGTGCGGCCAGGATGAGATCGGCATCGGAGGCAGGTAATACGGCGATGGTGTCCAGTCCGGCCAGTCCGAGGGCGCGGGCCACGTTGACGCCCTTGCCGCCCGGCTCGTTGGTGACCGATCCGATCCGGTGCACCGCCCCCCGGGTGAGGGGAGTGCCGAGGGTGACCGTGCGGTCGATGCTCGGATTGGGTGTGACGGTGACAATCATGCCGCGGCTCCTGCCAGGACGATCTCGATGCCGAGACCGGTCAGTTCGGTGCGGTCGGCGTCGGTGATCTCGGTGTCGGTGACCAGCGCGTCGACGCTGGACAGGGGTGCGAAGCTCACCAGCTCCTCGCGTCCGATCTTGGACGAATCCGAGGCCACCACAACGTAATTGGCGCTGCGGACCATGGCGCGTTTGACGGCGGCCTCGTCGGGGTCGGGGGTGGACAGGCCGTGGCGGACGCTGATGCCGTTGGTGCCGATGAAGGCGATGTCCACCCGCAGGTGATCGAGTGCCTGCAGCGTGGCGTCGCCCACGGCCGCCTGGGTGAGGCCGCGGACCCGTCCGCCGAGCAGTTGCAGCGTGACCGACGGGACGGCCGACAGTCGGGCGGCGATCGGGATGGAGTTCGTCACCACCACGAGGTCGCGGTCGGTGGGCATGGCCGCGGCGATCCGGCTGGTGGTGGTACCGGCGTCCAGCAGCACGCTGGAACCGGACAGTGGGAAGAAGTCGGCGGCGGCCGCGGCGATCGCGTCCTTCTGATCGGAGCGGGTGGTGTCGCGTTCGTCGACATCCTGCTCGACCAGGTGCAGGGCTCGCGACGGAACCGCGCCACCGTGCACGCGGCGCACCAGCCCCGCCTTGTCCAGGACGGCGAGATCGCGCCGGACGGTTTCGGTGGTGACGTCGTAGGCCTGCGCAAGTTCGGCCACGGACGCGCGCCCCTGCCTGATCACCAGGGAGGCGATCGCTTGCTGACGTTCTTCGGCGTACATGGCTCCGGTCTCGGTGCTCGAGGTCTGGGATCGGGTGGGTTTTTCGGGTGCTAACCCGGTGACGAATGTTGGTATGTGTTGTTTTACGCTTGTTTGTGTTGACTTGTCAACGATTTCTTGTAACGTGGCTCACATGAGTTCCCCATCTGTGACGGACACCGGGATCCTCGTCCTGACCGGTGTCCCCGTAGTGCCCGGAGTGGCCTATGCCCCGGTGATCCGTCCCGGGCGCAAGCCGGTCATCGATCTCGGTGCCGATTCGCTGGGCGAGGACGAGCGCCCGGCGGAATCGGCCAGGTTCACCGCCGCGGCCGCGACCGTGGCCGAACGGCTGCGGGAGCGGGCCGGTCGCGCCACCGGTGCCGCCTCCGAAGTGCTCGCGACGACCGCCGGTCTGGCGCAGGACCGGGCCTGGCTGGGTGCCGCGGAGAAGCGCATCGCCGAGGGCGCCCCGGCCGTGCGTGCGGTGGCCGCCGCCGTCGACCAGTTCGTCGGGCTGTTCACCCAGATCGGCGGGATGATGGCCGAGCGGGTCACCGATCTGCGCGATATCGGGGATCGGGTGATCGCCGAACTCGTGGGCCTGCCCGAGCCGGGGGTCCCGCAACCCGATGTGCCCTCGGTGCTGTGCGCCGAAGACCTCGCGCCCGCCGATACCGCGGGCCTGGATCCGTCGCTGGTGGTGGCCCTGGCCACCACGCTGGGCGGACCGACCAGCCACACCGCGATCATCGCCCGTCAGCTGGGTATCCCGTGCGTCGTCGCCGTCACCGGACTCGATGACGTGCCCGTCGGCGCCAAGGTGCTCGTCGACGGCACCCGCGGCACGGTGACCGTCTCGCCGGATGATGCTGCTGCCCGTGCGGAAGTGGCCGAGGCGCAGCGTGCCGCCGCGACCGCAGCCGGTTGGTCCGGGCCGGGCGCGACGGCGGACGGCCACGCCGTCGCCGTGCTCGCCAACGTCCAGGACGGTGCCGCGGCGCGGGCCGCCCGCCAGACACCCGCAGAGGGCGTCGGCCTGTTCCGTACCGAGATGTGCTTCCTCAACACCGACACCGAACCAACGGTCGAAGAACAGGCGAGCATCTACGCCGAGGTACTCGAGGCCTTCGCCGGTGGCAAGGTCGTGATCCGCACCCTCGACGCCGGCTCCGACAAACCGCTCAAGTTCGCGGGCCACCCGGATGAGGCCAACCCCGCGCTGGGGGTGCGAGGTATCCGGATCGCGACGGGCAACCCGGGGCTGCTCGATCGCCAGCTCGCGGGCATTGCCGCCGCGGCGCAGCGATCCGGCAACCCGCCATGGGTGATGGCGCCGATGATCGCGACCGCCGACGAGGCGAAGAGCTTTGCGGCCAAGGTCCGTGCACACGGGCTCATGGCGGGCGTGATGATCGAGGTGCCGGCCGCGGCGCTGCTGGCCGACCGGATTCTCGAGCACGTCGACTTTCTGTCGATCGGCACCAATGATCTTGCGCAGTACACGATGGCCGCCGACCGGATGTCTGCGGACCTGGCCACCCTCACCGATCCGTGGCAGCCCGCGGTGCTGGCACTGGTCGCCATGGCGGTGAACGCCGGTGCCGCGGTGGGCAAGCCGGTCGGCGTGTGCGGGGAGGCGGCGGCGGATCCGCTGCTGGCGTGTGTGCTCACCGGCTTCGGCGTGACCTCACTGTCGGCGGCCTCGGCCGCGGTCCAGGGCGTGGGCGCCAAACTCGCGCAGGTCACCTTGCAGCAGTGCCGCGACGCCGCCGAGGCCGTATTGGGTACCGCCAGCGCCGCGGACGCCCGAGCCGCCGCACGCGCCGTCCTGGGGTAGGCGGCGAATGTGCGGGGAATTAATCGGACCATGGTCCGGTTAATCCGGACATGCCTGCCATCACAGCCGACACGCTGACCTTGCCCCGCATCGCGGGGCCAGAACCTGCTGACACCGAACGCCCCGTGCGTTCGATCACCACCGGCCCACGCGGTTTCGAGGGGGAGGGCTTCCCCGTCGTGCGCGCGTTCGCCGGCGTAAGTGCCGCCGACCTCGACCCGTTCATCCATATGGATCAGATGGGCGAAATCGAATACCAGCCCGGTGAGCCGAGGGGAACGGACTGGCACCCGCACCGCGGATTCGAGACCGTCACCTACATGATCGACGGCCGCTTCGCCCATCAGGATTCGCACGGTGGCGGTGGATTGATCACCGACGGTGCCACTCAATGGATGACCGCCGGGGCCGGGATCTTGCACATCGAGACGCCACCGGCCGAACTCGTCGAGAGCGGCGGCGTGTTCCACGGCATCCAGCTGTGGGTGAACCTGCCCCGTGCCGACAAGTTCGCCACGCCCAGGTACCAGGCCATCGAGGGGCGTGAGGTGCAGTTGCTCTCTTCGGCCGACGGCGGGGCGCTCGTCCGCGTCATCGCCGGTGAGGTGGACGGCCGCACCGGGCCGGGCGGTACACATACCCCGATCACGTTGGCGCACGCCACGATTGCCCCGGGCGCGCGGCTTGACCTGCCATGGGATAGGCGGTTCAACGCCCTGGTGTACGTATTGTCCGGGCGCGGCTCGGTGGGGCCGGTGAGTCACCCGATCCAGCAGGGTCAGCTGGCCGTGCTCGGGCCGGGCGACCGGATCGCGCTGGCCGCGGCTGGCTCCCAGGACTCCCACCGCTCGGCGATGGAGGTTCTGCTGTTGGGCGGCAAGCCGATTCGCGAGCCGGTCTTCCATTACGGGCCGTTCGTGATGAATTCCAAGTCCGAGGTGATCGAAGCGCTGGAGGATTTCAACGCGGGCCGGTTCGGGACGGTGCCGCCGAATGCGCTCCGGCCCCATCACTGACCGGTTCAGGGTAGAGCAGTTCCAGTTCGCCGAGATGGGCGGCGACGGTGACCAGCGGCAGCGCGGCCGCTATCGCCAGTTCGCCCGCACCGGCGCCGGCGCGCAGGGCCCGCACGAAATCGTCGCTGATCGGCGGACCGAAGTGCACGGACTCGACACCGCGAAACCGTTCGCACACTGCGTGGCAATGAGATTCGAGGGCTTCACGCACCTGGGGGTAGACCGCCAGGGGCGGTGGGACGACATCGGCGATCAGCTCGGCCGCGGCCCTCAGCCGGGTGGCTCGGTTGGCCGACCTGATCACCGGCGCGCGCAGGTCGGTCGAGCCCCCGCTCTCCGAAAGATAGTGGCGCACCGTGTCGTCCAGGGTTCTGCCGGCAGACAGCGCATCGTGGCCGAGTGTGGTGATGCGGTCGTCGGCCTCCTCGGAGGCGCCCCGCGTCACCCGGAGCACCGCGGCCTTCATATAGGCCGTGCCGGCCGCGCGGGCGGCATCCAGTGACCGGGTCACCGCCGCGGCCGCGCCCCGCGGCCACAACAGCAGCGACACCACCACGCCGACAAGGGCGCCGATCGCCACGTCCTCGACCCGGATCAGGCCCACCCGCCAGCCGATCGGGTGGATCAGGTTGAAGATGATCACCACCATCATGGTGAACGCGGCCTGTCCGGCGATGAACGACGCCACCTCCGGGACGAACGCCGACCCGAATGCGACCAGCGGCAGCGCCAGCCACATCACCACCGGGTCCACGCCCATCAGGGCGATGAAGGCCGCGCCGAGCCCGAACCCGATCACCGTCCCGGCGACCGCGCGTACGACGCGGGTCCCGGTGGTCAGGGCACTGCTGCGCAACACCGACATGGCGCCCAGTACCACCCACAGCCCGTTCTGCAGGGGGAACAGATGCGTCACCCCGACGGCCAGGGCCAGCCCCAATCCGGTGCGAAGACTGTTGCGCACCACCACGGCCCGTGTCGCGACCAACCCCGACGGGATGCTGGCGATCGCCTCGGATTCGGACAGCACCCGCGCGGCCGCGCCGGAATCCGGCAGTCGCAGGCCCAGCACTCGCGCCCACACCGGGCGGGCGTCGGCGTCGGCGGCCAGTCCGATCACCCGCCCTGTCGCGCCGGCACACGCCGATATCGTTCTGCGGGTCAACAGCTTTCGTCCGATTCCCAGCGCCGCGGCGTCATCGGGTTCGTCAAGGATCTCGCAGATGTCCTCGCGGTACCGGCTCTGCGCGAGCAGTCGCTGCACGGCCAAGGCGTGGGCCAGCGCGCTGCGATGCGCATCGCGTTGCGGGCCGCCGGTCTCCAGCACGGCGGCGGACTCACGCAACACCGCCACGATCGGGTCCCGCAGTTCGGCAAGCGCGGTGCCGGGGGATCGCGTCACGAGGTCGGACAGCCACTGCAGGTCGTCGATCACCCGCACGAGCGCCCGGCTGCCTGCGGTCAGTCCGACCGGGCGGAAATCGGCACCGAGAAAAGTGGTGCGCAGCTTGTCCATCGCATCGTGAACGGCGTCGAGGTCCTCGGCGCTCGGTTCGGCCCGGTCCAGCGCGTCGGCGAGCGTCGCGCAGACCCGGGCGGCGTACAGCCGAAGTTCGTTGTGATGGCGCGGCGGAAACAGGAACAGCGCGGCGGGCACGCACAGGGCGAGGGCGATCACCCAGCCGAGCAGGCGATCCGGAATCGGGCCCGGCGGCAGGCACAGTGCCGGAACGAAGGTGAGCAGGGTGGAGCGCTGGCCGGCGGCCACGATCTCACTGAGCACGCCGGCGAACATCACCGCCGCCGCCACCACGAACATCACCGCCACGGCCAACCACGGCACGGGCGCCATCACGGTGCCCAGGGTGACCAGGACGGCCCCGTTGACGCCCAGCCCGGCGTAGGCCAGTGCCCGGGCGGGCCGGTTTCCGGGGAAGTCGACGAGGATCAGCAGGGCGACCGCGCCGAGAATCGCGAACAGCGGCGTCTGCACGCCACCGACGCTGAACCCGGCGGCGGCGACCACCGGCATCATCAGCCCGGCGCGCACGGCGCGACGCATGGCGTCGTACTCGGGGTCGCGAGCATGCACCCTCCCCCACAGCCTGAGCCACAGACCGGGGGTGAGCATGCCCGACGATGTTAGACGGTCACGAGTGGTCCGGAACGGTGCCGAACATCCCGGAGTCCAGCCCGTCGAGCAGTTGGTCGGCCAACCAGCGCAGGTCTGCGAAATCGCGGGGTAACGAGGCCTGCTCATAGCCGGTCAGCAGATATACCGCGGCGATCGCGAACACATGCGCCTGACGGTCGCTGGTGAGGATCTCCAGCGCCGATTCCTTCATGATGTCGAACCGCTGCTGGTCGACGGTGCGCTGCACCTCACCCACCGTCGGGTCGATGGAACTCCACACCCGGATTGCCGCCTCCGCGCCGTGCGGCAGGGCGAGCGCCTCCTCGACCAGCGTGCCGATCCTGCGCCGCGGATCGGATTCGGCTCGGGCCGCGTCGATGATCTGGGTGGTCTTCACCTGCACCCAGTTGTCGACGAGCGCTCGGGTGTAGGACGACCAGCTGGTGAAGTAGTGGTAGAACGAGCCCGTCGTGACACCGAGTCGCTGGCATACCTCCGCCAGTTTCAGGCCGCCGTAGCCGAGGTCGGACAAGATGTCGATACCGGCTTCGAAATATGAATCCCTCGACACGCCAACCCCCATGGTGGGACACCTTAGTTTGGTCTGTCCACGGATATTGCCGGGCTGCGCCGGTCCGGCGCCCGGAGCAACGATAACAAACGTTTGCTGGACGCGAGCTGCAGATAACGCCGAGGTGAAGATCGCGGTAGTGAAGTGGGTAATCTGTGGCACAATTTGACTGTGCCGCACATAGCCAGCAGAGGACCGGGTCGCCCGCCTGCGGCCAAAGCAGCAGACACCCGAGAGCGTATCCTGCAGGCCGCGCGGGAGGTGTTCAGCGAACTCGGCTATGACGCCGCGACCTTTCAGGCGATCGCCATCCGCTCGGACCTCACCAGGCCCGCCATCAATCACTACTTCGAGAGCAAGCGGGTGCTCTATCGCGAGGTGATCGAGCAGACCAATGCCATGGTGGTGGGCGCCGGGTTCGAGCGAGCCAAGGCCCAGTCGACGCTACTGGCCAGGCTGTCGGCATTCTTCTCGGCGGTCATGCAGACCGATACCAAGGATCGTTCGGTGGCCGCCTTCCTGGTCACCTCGGTGCTGGAAGCGCAGCGTCATCCTGAGCTCGCCCATGAGACCCACGACTCGCTGGCCAGTTCGCGGGAGTTCCTTTCGTGGGCGGTCCGCGAGGCGATGGACAGTGGGGAGCTAACCACCGACACCGACGTGGAGATGCTTGTCGAGCTCCTTGTCGCCGTGATGTGGGGGATGGGCTTCTACGCCGGGTACGTCGGCTCGCATGCAGATCTGGAACGTGTTATCGAGAAGTTCGAACTGCTGCTGGCTAACAAGCTCTGGTCGCTGCCGACGTAACTGGCGCCGGCGCTAGCGTATAGCTAATCTAAGTTGTTCGGTAGCATGGCGGAATGAGTTCTCTGCGCACCGACGACGACACCTGGGACATCGCCACCAGCGTCGGAACCACTGCCGTCATGGTGGCCGCTGCCCGCGCGGCCGAAACCGACCGGGATGATCCCCTGATCAGTGATCCGTACGCCAAGATTCTGGTCGGCGGCACCGAGGCCGGGGTGTGGAACTTCATGCTGGACAAGGAGTTCGTCGCCAAGGCGGCCGAGATCGATGCCGAGGCTGCGGCGATCTTCACCCATATGGGCAGCTACCAGGCGGTGCGGACGAAATTCTTCGACGAGTTCTTCGCCTCCGCCGTCGATGCGGGCGTCCGGCAGGTCGTGATCCTGGCTTCCGGGCTGGACGCGCGGGCCTATCGGCTGGACTGGCCGGCAGGCACCACCGTCTTCGAGATCGACCAGCCCAAGGTGCTCGAATACAAGGCCGCGGTGCTCGCCGAACACGGCGTCCGACCGTCCGCGACGCTGCATCAGGTGCCGGTCGACCTTCGGCACGACTGGCCCGGCGCGCTCACCCGCGCAGGATTCGACGTCGGCGCGCCGACCGCGTGGCTGGCCGAGGGGCTGTTGATGTATCTGCCCGCCGACGCGCAGGACCGGCTGTTCGGCCAGATCACCGAGCTGAGTGCGCCGGGCAGCCGGATCGCCGTCGAGACTGCGCCCCGTCAGGCCCAGGAGCGTCGCGAGGAGATGCGAGCCCGGTTCGACGCCATCCGGGAGAAATTCGGGATGGGCGAGAGCATCGATGTGGGTGAGCTGATGTACAACGACCCGGACCGAGCGGATGTCGCCGTCTGGCTGGCCGAGCACGGCTGGGACAGCACAGCGGTCACCTCGGCCGACGAGATGCGCAGGCTGGGCCGTTGGGCGCTGCCCGGCGGCCCCGACACCCCCGGGGATGACGCGTTCTCCTACTTCGTGACCGCGGTCCGCCGGTAAACAGGCGCGGCGGGGTCTTCTGGCCGCCCAACCAAGTGGTTAGTATTCGGGGCATCTCATGCGGAAGGACGCGCCCGTGACCACGACCGATGCGACCCCAGCGACCACCCCGGTCGCGGCTCCCGATATCCCGGCGATCGTCGCCGATGTCCGCGCGGCCTTCGCCACCGGCCGCACCCGCGACCTGCGGTGGCGCAAGCAGCAGCTGCTGGCCCTGCAGCGACTCGTGGTCGACAACGAGTTGGCGATCGCCGCCGCCCTCGACGAGGACCTCGGCCGCAAGCCGTTCGAGGCGTGGCTCGCCGATGTCGCCAGCGTGGCCGCCGAGGCCGGTGACGCCGCCAAAAACGTGGCGAAGTGGGCCCGCCGCAAGTATCGGCGCCTGGAGATCTCGCAGCTGCCGGGCCGCGGCTGGATCGAATACGAGCCGTTCGGCACGGTGTTGGTCATCGGTGCCTGGAACTTTCCGTTCGCGCTGACCCTCGGACCGGCGGTGGGCGCGATCGCCGCGGGCAACGCCGTCGTGCTCAAACCGTCCGAGTTGGCGCCGGCCTCGTCGGCGCTGATGGCTGAACTGGTGCCGCGCTATCTGGATCCGCGCGCGGTCGTGGTCGTCGAGGGCGACGGTGCGGTCAGCCAGGAACTCATCGACCAGGGCTTCGACAAGCTGTGCTTCACCGGCGGTACCGAGATCGGGCGCAAGGTCTACCAGAGTGCGGCCGCCCATCTGACGCCGGTGACGCTGGAACTCGGTGGCAAGAGCCCGGTGATCGTCGCCGCCGACGCGGATGTCGAGGTGGCCGCCAAGCGCATCGCCTGGACCAAACTCATCAACTCCGGCCAGATCTGCATCGCTCCCGATTACGTGCTGGCCGACGCCAGCATCCGCGACGAACTCGTCGACCGGATCACACAGGCCGTGACGGCGTTCGAAGCCGACGCTGTAGGCGGCAAGCGGATCGTGAACCGGCGCCACTTCGATCGACTGGCCGGGGCGCTCGCCGTCACGACCGGTGAGGTGGTGATCGGCGGCGGATCCGATGCCGAGGCCCTCGAGATCGACGCGACCGTCGTGCTCGACCCCGCGCTCGACGAACCGCTGATGACCGACGAGATCTTCGGCCCCATCCTGCCCATCATCACCGTACAAAACCTCTCTGAGGCAATCGATTTCGTCAACGCCCGGCCGAAGCCGCTGGCGGCCTATCTGTTCAGCGGGTCGAAGGACACCCGGGAGCGGGTGATCCGGGACGTGCCGGCCGGCGGCATGGTGGTCAACCACCTGATCTTCCACTTCGCCACCACGCGGCTGCCGTTCGGCGGTGTCGGGCCCTCGGGCATCGGCGCCTATCACGGGCGCTTCGGATTCGAGGAGTTCAGCCACCGAAAGTCGGTGCTGACCAAGCCGACCCGGCCGGACCTGGCCAAGATGATCTATCCGCCCTACACCGAGAAGGCATGGAAACTGGCCCGCAAGATCTTCTGACGCACGAAAACGGGGGCATCCGTTCGGATACCCCCGGTTTCGTCGGTACGTCAGTGGCTCTGATGAACCGTGTTGTCCACCTGCGGCGCCGACGCGTGCGGCTGGATGTCGTAGATCCAGTCGTGGTGGGTGATATCGGCCGACGCCGGGGCCGCCAGGCCCAGGATGGCGGCGGTCAGCCCGCCGGCGATGATCGCGGTGATGCTGATGTTCTTGCCGTTCGTCATGATCGTGCTTCTCTCTTCTGCCGTCTTAGGTGCTTTTCGCGCCCTCTGATGGGTGAAACGCACAGGTCAGCGAGGTAATCCCGATGGCGGTGATTGATCGGCGGTTGGCAGGAACACGTCGTCGGCGGACCCGGTCTACCGCCGCCGAACCGACTTCCGTATACAGAAGGTTGTCGTCCGACAACCGGACAGAAAACCGTGGAGAGGAATCCCATGCCCGGAGTGCAGGATCGCGTCGTCGTCGTCACCGGTGCCGGTGGTGGACTGGGCCGTGAATACGCCCTGACGCTGGCCCGTGAAGGGGCCAGCGTCGTCGTCAACGACCTCGGCGGTGCCCGTGACGGGTCCGGTGCCGGACACAACATGGCCGACCAGGTCGTCGAGGAGATCAAGGCCGCCGGTGGTCGTGCCGTCGCCAACTACGACAGCGTCGCCGAGTCCGCGGGTGCGGAGAACATCATCAAGACCGCCATCGACGAGTTCGGCAAGATCGACGGTGTGGTGAGCAATGCCGGCATCCTGCGTGACGGCACCTTCCACAAGATGACCTTCGAGCAGTGGGACGCCGTGCTGAAGGTACATCTGTACGGCGGTTACAACGTGATCCGCGCCGCGTGGCCGCATTTCCGCGAGCAGAGCTTCGGCCGGGTGGTGGTGGCCACCTCCACCAGCGGTCTGTTCGGCAACTTCGGACAGGCCAACTACGGTGCCGCCAAGCTCGGCCTGGTCGGGCTGATCAACACGTTGGCGCAGGAGGGTGCGAAGTACAACATCAAGACCAATGCCGTCGCGCCGATCGCGGCCACCCGGATGACCCAGGACATCCTGCCGCCCGAGGTCTTCGAGAAGCTGACCCCCGAGTACGTGGCGCCGGTGGTGGCCTACCTGATGACCGAGGAACTGCCCGACACCGATTCGGTGTTCATCGTCGGTGGTGGCAAAGTGCAGCGCACCGCGCTGTTCCAGAACGACGGCGTCACCTTCACCCAGGTGCCCTCGGTCGACGAGATCGCGGCCAAGTGGGGCGAGATCACCGATATGTCTGCCGCGCAGGCGGCGAGCTTCAAGCTCGGATGAAAGCCCTTGTCGCACAATCCCTGACCGGTACCGAGGGGCTTGCCTACACCGATGTCGACGATCCCGTATCCCCGGATGCGGTGATCATCGACGTCGGCGCGGCCGGCGTCTGCTTCCCGGACCTGCTGCTGTTGCGCGGTGAATACCAGCTGAGGTTGGAACCCCCGTTCACCCCGGGGATGGAGGTGGCCGGAACCGTGCGTTCGGCTCCTGTCGAATCGGGATTTACTGCTGGGCAGCGTGTTTCGGCATTCACCATGCTGGGTGGTTACGCGGAGCAGGTGGCGGTGGCGCCATCGAGTGTGGTGCCGACTCCCGAGGGCATCGACGACGCGTCGGCGGCGGCTCTGCTGGGCAACTACTACACGATGTACTTCGCCCTGGCGCGCCGCGCGGCATTGCGGGCCGGGGAGACGGTGTTGGTCCTCGGTTCGGCCGGCGGTATCGGCGTGGCGAGTATCCAGATCGCCAAGGCGTTGGGGGCGCGGGTGGTGGCGTTGGTGCACCGGCCCGACGCCCTGGACTTCGTGTCCGGCGTGGGTGCCGACGTGGCCCTGCCGTTGACCGACGGCTGGCGCCAGGCGGTACTGGAGGCGACCGGCGGCCGCGG
Organism: Mycolicibacterium fluoranthenivorans; assembly: GCF_011758805.1. Taxonomy (NCBI): domain Bacteria; kingdom Bacillati; phylum Actinomycetota; class Actinomycetes; order Mycobacteriales; family Mycobacteriaceae; genus Mycobacterium; species Mycolicibacterium fluoranthenivorans. The sequence goes on from NZ_JAANOW010000001.1 coordinate 418,384, forward strand.
TGTGGATGTGGTGGTGGACCCGGTCGGCGGTGATGCGTTCGATGACGCCATCCGGGTGCTGGCCCCCGAGGGCCGGCTGTTGGTCATCGGATTTGCTGCCGGACAAGGTATTCCGACGGTCAAGGTGAACCGGCTGCTGCTGCGCAATGCCAGCGTGGTCGGCGTCGGGTGGGGCGAGTTCGTCCGGCAGTCCCCGGGCGCGCAGGCCGAGGTGGGTGCCGGTCTGGCGCAACTGGTGGCGGCGGGCTTGCGCCCGCCCGCACCGGTGAGCTACCCGTTGGCCGACGGGGCGGCGGGTCTGCAGGCGCTGGCCGACGGCAAGATCCGGGGCAAGCTCGTCCTCGTTCCGTAGCCTGAAGCGGTGAGCACCCTCGGCGTCGTCCTGGTGGCCGTGGTCATCGCCATCGGCCTGGCCGGCATCGTGATACCGATCCTGCCCGGCGGGCTGTTGGTCTTCGCCGCGATCCTGGTCTGGGCGCTGGTCGAGCAGACCGCCGTGGGCTGGGTGACCCTCGGGGTCGCCGCGGCGTGCTTCGTCGCCGCCGAGGTGATCAAGTACACGTGGCCGGTGCGCCGGATGCGGGCCGCCGAGGTCGGCACCCGGAGCCTGGTGGCCGGCGGGGTGCTCGGTGTCATCGGGTTCTTCGTGGTGCCCGTGCTGGGCCTGGTTCTCGGTTTCGTCCTAGGGGTGTATCTGGCCGAGTTGGCCAAACGCCGGGATCAGCGCCGGGCGTGGGCGTCCACCGTGCACGCCGTCAAAGGTGTGGCGCTGTCGGTCGGGGTGGAGTTCACCGGGGCACTGCTGGCCACCATCGCCTGGGCCGTCGCGGTGCTTGCCTGGTGATTTCGGCGCGCTCGCGTGCGCTCAGCGCGCGTCAGCGCGCCGAAATCACTGATGCAGGGCGGCGCGCAGTCGGTCGAGTTGGTCGGGAGTCACTTCCGCGACGTCCAGGAAACCGCCGAGTGAGCCGTACTTCTCGTCGCGCACCCGCCACGCCGCGTCCAGGTACTCCTCGCGCACCCCGAGCACTTCGTCGGTCAGCCGGGCCTCGGCGAAGGTGATCACCTCGGAGGAGTCCGATCGGGCGCGCACCGATTCCAGGATCTGCTCGCGCAACGGGGCGATCGCGTCATTGCTGCGCAGGAAGTCGGTCAGGATGGCCGCGCGGTCGATGCCGACGGCCTCCAGCACGGTCGCCACGGTGAATCCGGTGCGGTCCTTGCCGGCGAAGCAGTGCGCCAGCACGGGCTTGTGGTCGGCCAGCATCGCGATGACCTGCCGCACCGCGGTCTGGGCACCCGGTAGGGCGGGGAACTCCTCGTAGACCTCGGCCATGTAGCGCTTGGCCGACTCGGCGACGTCCTCGTCTGCGGGCGACTCGGACATCACCCGCTGAAAGGTCGATTCGTGCGGTGCGTCCTGCTCGCTGTCGTCGTCGAAGTGGAACGGCAGCAGATGCACGGCCACGCCGGCGGGCAGCAGGCCCCCGCCGCGGCGCTCCACCTCACGGTGCGAGCGCAGATCGACGATATCGGCGATGCCGAGCGCGGACAGGGTGGCACGACCGCTGTCGTCGAGCCGGCTCAATTCGCTGGAGCGGTACAGCAGGCCGGGACGGATCCCGGTCTGCTCGGCGACGTCACGGAAGTTCCAGGCACCCGACAGTTCCACGCTGACTACTTTGTCACAGCCGCCGCAAACGCCGATTTCTCCCGGCCGAGTTCGGCACGGGCGATGGTGCGGATGTGCACCTCGTCGGGACCGTCGAAGAGGCGCATGGCGCGGTGCCAGGCGTACAGGCGGGCCAGCGGGAAGTCATCGGACACCCCGGCGCCGCCGTGTACCTGGATGGCGCGGTCGAGCACATTGCACGCGACCTGCGGGGCCACGGACTTGATCTGGGAGACCAGCACGTGCGCGGCCTTGTTGCCCTGCTGGTCGATGGTCCAGGCGGCCTTCTCGCACAGCAGCCGGGCTTGATCGATCTCATTGCGCGACTTGGCGATCTGCTCGCGCACCACGCCCTGTTCGGCCAGCGGTTTACCGAAGGCGATGCGGGTCTGCACCCGGTCGATCATCAACGCCAACGCCCGCTCGGCCGCACCCAGGGCGCGCATGCAGTGATGGATCCGGCCCGGCCCCAGCCGGGCCTGGGCGATCGCGAACCCGCTGCCTTCCTCGTGCAGCAGGTTCTCCACCGGCACGCGCACGTTGTCGAACACGATCTCGCAGTGCCCGTGCTGGTCCTGCCAGCCGAACACCGGCAACGACCGAAGGACGGTGACCCCAGGTGTATCTATGGGCACCAGGATCATCGACTGCTGCGCGTGGCTGGCGGCGTCGGGGTTGGTGCGGCCCATGACGATGAGCAGCTTGCAGCGCGGATCGGACGCCCCGGTGATCCACCACTTGCGACCGTTGATGACGTAGTCCGAGCCGTCGCGCAGCATGGTGGTCTCGATATTGCGGGCATCGCTGGAGGCCACCGCGGGCTCGGTCATCGCGAATGCCGACCGGATCTCACCGTTGAGCAGGGGTTCCAGCCACTGCGTGCGCTGCGCCTCGTTGGCGAACAGGTGCAGGGTCTCCATGTTCCCGGTGTCCGGGGCGGCACAGTTGAGCACCTCGGGGGCGATCTCCATGCTCCAGCCGCTCAGCTCGGCCAGCGGGGAGTACTCCAGGTTGGTCAGTCCGGACTCGGCGGGCAGAAACAGGTTCCACAGCCCGGCCGCCTTGGCCTTGACCTTGAGTTCCTCGACCACCGGCGGCACCGTGTGGTCCTTGGGACCCATCTGGTCGCGATAGGCGTGATACGACGCCTCGGCCGGGAACACGTTCTCGACCATGAAGTCGGAGAGCCGCTTGTGGTAATCAGCCGCCTTGGCAGACATCGCGAAGTCCATGACCGTCACGATATGCCACTTGGTTAGACAAGTGGAAGCAGGCATGGGTGCACCCCGCCCGCCTCCTTCGGCGAGGAGTTCACCGGCGAGGATGTTCCGCTGTTCTGAGCGTCACGGCGGCGAGTAGACCGGACAGGACCGCCAGCCCGATGACGGTCCCGGCCACGGCCGGCCAGCCGGCGGTGTCGAAGGCCACCCCGCCGAACCAGCCGACCACGCTGGAGCCGGCGTAGTAGCAGAGGTTGTACAGCGAGGAGGCCTGCGCCTTGCCCTCCGCGGCCGCGGTCCCCACCCAGCCCGAGGCGATCGAGTGGGCGCCGAAGAATCCGGCCGTGGCCAGAAGCAGCCCGGCCAGCACCGCAAAGATGTTGTCGCTGAGCGTGATCGCGGTGCCGGCGATCATCGTCGCGGTAGAGGCGAGCAGTACGGTGCGGCGGCCGTGCCGGCCTGCTTCGACGCCGGCACGTGCCGAAGCCCAGGTCCCGGCCAGATAGGCCAGGAACATCAGACTGACCAACGTCTGCGGCAGGTGGAACGGCGCCGCCATCAGTCGGAAGCCCAGGAAGTTGTACATCGCGACGAACCCGCCCATCAGCAGGAAACCCTGGCCGAACAGCACCAGCTGCCGGGGTGAGCGCAGATTGGCCAGCAGTTTGTGGCCCAGATCGCGGCTGCGCGACGGGATGAAGCCGCGTGCGCGCGGCGCAAGTTTGACGAATGCCGTTGCCGCCAAGCCGCATAGCACCGCCACCGTGAGTACGCCGGCGCGCCAGCCGACGTACTGCGCGACCGGTCCGGTGACCAGCCGGCCGGCCAGGCCCCCGATCGTCGTACCCGCCACGTAGGTGCCCGCCGCGCGGGCGGCGTGACCGGATGCGATCTCCTCGGTCAGGTAGGCGATGGCGACGGCGGGGACACCGCCGAGCATCAGTCCTTCGAGCAGTCGGCCGCCGAGCAGCAGGCCGGCGGTCGGTGCGAATGGAACCAGCAGCCCGAGAACCGTTGCCGCGGCGACGGAAATCGTCATCGCCTGAACCCGGCCGATCCGGTCGGCAAGCACCGACCACGGGATCACGCCGAGCGCCAGGCCGACGGTGGCGGCCGAGACGGTCAGCGCGGCGTGCGCGGCACCGGTGCCCAGATCGGCGGCGATCAGCGGCAGCACGGCCTGCGGCGAATACAGCTGTGCAAAGGTGGCGACGCCCGCGCAGAACAACGCGGCCAGCAGCCTGCGGTACTCGGCCGACCCACGTGCATGTCCCCGCCAGGTCGCCGTGGTCGTCGCAGAAGTCACTCAGACGACGGTAGGACCGCCCAAACGATGTGTCCAATGCATGAATTTAGGTTAGTTCATGACGATTCTGTATGACGAAATCGATCAGCCGCGCCGCCGCGGGCGGCACCTCCCGGGAGCCGTTCCAGGTCAGCCCGATCTGCCGTTTGGCGGACGCCTCGGTGAGCGGAACATAGGCCGCACCGGGTTCGGCGCGCTGCGGTCTGGGCACCGGGACGACCGCCACCCCGAATCCCGCCGCCACCAGCCCTTCCATCGTCGGGATCTCCATGGCCTCGAAGACCACCGGCGGGTCGATCCCGGCCTCCTCGCACAGTTCGTCGGTCAGCTGGCGCAGCCCGAATCCCGGTGCCAGCCCGACGAATGGCTCGGCGCCCGCGTCGGCGAGCCGGATGCGGGTCCGTCGGGCGAAGGGGTGCTCGCGAGGTACCGCCAGACACAGCCGCTCCACGTAGAGGCCGCGCCACGGGAAGCCCGGCGGCCGCGGAGAGGTGACCGCGAGATCGGCCTGTCCGTCCGCGAGCCGTTCGACGATCTCGTGGGCGGCACCCTGGAACAGCTCGAATCGCACCCGGGGTGCCTCGGCCCGGAACCGCCGCAACAGTTCCGGAACGAACCCACCGGCTTGCGAATGCAGGAACGCCAGCCGCACCAGGCCGGTCTCCGGGTCTCGCAGCGCGGCGATACGTTCGGTGGCCGAACGCATTTCGGCGATGCTGCGGCGGGCATGCTCGAGCAGGATCCGGCCGTAGGCGTTGAGCGCCAATCTGCGGTTGACCCGGTCGAACAACGGCGCACCCACCTGGGCCTCCAGCCGGGCCAGCGCTCGCGACAGCGTCGGCTGGCTGATGCCGAGCTCGGCCGCCGCGTCGGTGACGTGTTCGGTTTCGGCGAGCACGACGAACCACTGCAGCTCGTCGGAATCCATACCGATGACTCTCCCGGTCGGCGCAAGCTGTGACAAGCTGACTCGCATGCAGGACTCGGCACAGAAGGTGCGTGTGGTGGTCGGTGATGACCACCCGATGTTTCGCGACGGGGTGGTCCGGGCACTGGTGGCCAGCGGATCCATCGAGGTGGTCGCGGAGGCCGATGACGGAGTGGCCGCACTGGAGGCCATCCGCACCCACACACCTGCGGTGGCGCTGCTGGATTACCGGATGCCGGGAATGGACGGCTCCGAGGTGGCGGCCGCGGTGACCCGCGACCAGCTGCCCACCCGGGTGCTGCTGATCTCGGCCCACGACGAATCGGCCATCGTCTACAAGGCGTTGCAGGACGGCGCGGCCGGCTTCCTGTCCAAGGAGTCGACCCGCGGCGAGTTGGTCAGCGCCGTGCTGGACTGTGCGCGGGGACGCGATGTGATCGCCCCTGCGCTGGCCGCGTCGCTGGCCGGGGAGATCCGGCGCCGCCACGAGCCCGATGCGCCGACGCTGTCCGCCCGCGAGCGGGAGGTGCTCGGCATGATCGCCAGTGGGCTGAGCATCCCGGCGATGGCCAAGGAGCTGTATCTGGCGCCGTCCACGGTCAAGACCCACGTGCAACGGCTCTACGAGAAGCTCGGCGTCGGCGACCGGGCGGCCGCGGTGGCGGAGGCGATGCGGCGCAAGCTGCTCGACTGACGTGGCGCGCATCGTCGACTTCTTCGCGGCCGAACCGGTCCGGGTCTCCGCGGTGCTGCGATTACCGCTGATCGCGTTGATCGCGGTGCTGGTGTGGATCTGGGAGGTCGACCACTGGCTGCCCGGTCTCTATGCGGTGGTGCTGGGCACGTACGCGATCGCCGCCGTGGTGTGGGTGCTGGTGGCGTTGCGGGGTCCGCTGCCGCGCTGGGCGGACTGGGCGTCCACGGGAGTCGACGTCCTCGTCATCGTGGTGCTGTGCCTGGTGTCCGGAGGTGCCACCGCGGCGCTGCTGCCGGTGTTCTTCCTGCTGCCCATCTCGGTGGCGTTCCAAGACCGGCCGTGGCTGACCGGCATCATCGGAACGCTCACGGCCGCAGCGTATTTGTCGGTGTGGATCGTCTACTCCAAGCGCGATGACCGTATCGGCCTGCCCAATATGGTGTACACCCACTTCGGCTTCCTGATGTGGCTGGCGGTCGCGACCACCGCGTTGTGCCTTGTGCTGTCGCGTCGTTCGGCTCGGGTCAAGGCGCTGCTGGAGGTGCGCCGGCAACTGGTGTCGGAGGCGATGGCTGCCGACGAGCGGCGTCACCGCGAGGTGGCCGAGAACCTGCACGACGGCCCGTTGCAGAACCTGCTGGCCGCCCGGATGGAGCTCGACGAGATCCGCGAACGGCTGCCCGATCCCGCGCTGGACGCGGTGCACTCGGCGCTGCAGCAGACTGCGGCCCTGTTGCGCTCCGTCGTCACCGAACTGCACCCGCAGGTGCTCGCGCAGCTCGGTGTGACGGCCGGGGTTCGGGAGTTGGCGCGGCAGTTCGAATCTCGTGGGCAAGGCGAGGTGATCGCCGATCTGGAGGAGGTCGGCAAGCCGGAATCGGAGACGCTGATCTACCGGGCCGCCCGGGAACTGCTGGCCAATGTCGGCAAGCACGCGCACGCCACGGTGGTGACGATCAGGCTGGCGCGCGTCGGCGACCGGGTGGTGCTGACGGTTGCCGACGACGGCGTCGGTTTCGATCCGTCCCTGGTCGCCGACCGGGTGGCCGCCGGCCATATCGGCCTGGGATCGCTGCTCGTTCGGGTCGATGCGATGGGTGGGGACATGGATGTGGACTCGGCGCCGGGGCGCGGGACGACGGTCACGGTGACCTCCCCGCCGGAACCCGCCTTCGTCAGGCCGTGAGCCCGCGGGCGATCACCAGCCGCTGAATCTGGTTGGTGCCCTCGAAGATCTGGGTGATCTTGGCCTCGCGCATGTACCGCTCGGGACGGAAGTCGCGGGTGTAGCCGACCCCGCCGAACACCTGCACGGCGTCGGTGGTCACCTTCATCGCGGCGTCGGTGGCGATCAGCTTGGCGACGCTGGCCTGTGTCGAGTAGGGCAGACCCTGATCGCGTCGCCGCGCCGCATCCAGATAGGTGGCCCGCGCGCTGACCACCTCGGCGGCCATCGCCGCAAGCAGGAATCCCAGTCCCTGATGGTCGATGATCTTGCGCCCGAAGGTAGTTCGTTCATTCGCGTAGCGCAGCGCCTCGTCGAGTGCGGCCTGGGCGATACCCACGGCCACTGCGGCGATGCCGAGGCGACCGGAATCCAGTGCCGAGAACGCGATCGGCAGGCCCTGTCCTTCGGCGCCGATCAACCGGTCGGCCTCGATGCGCGCGTTGTCGTAGTACGCGGAGGTGGTCGGCACCGCGTGCAGACCCATCTTCTCCTCGGGTTGGCCGAAGCTCAGGCCTTCGGTGTCGCCGGGCACCAGGAAACACGAGATCCCGCGGGAACCCTCGCCGGTCCGCGCGAACAAGGTGTAGAAATCAGCCTTGCCGCCGTGGGTGATCCACGCCTTCGAACCGTTGAGCACGTAGTGATCGCCATCGCGGACGGCCGCACACCGCAAGGCCGCGGCATCGGAGCCGGCCTGCGGTTCGGACAGGCTGTAGGCGCCGATCTGCGCTCCGGACAGCATGTCGGGCAGCCAGCGTCGCTTCTGGTCGTCGCTGCCGAACATCAGCAGTGCGTGCGAGGACAGGCTGTGCACGCTCACCGCCACCCCGATCGCCGCCCAGCGCGCCGCGATCTCCTCGAGCACCTGCAGATACACCTCGTACGGTTGGCCGCCACCGCCCCACTCCTCTGGTTGCGGCAGGCTCAGCAGCCCGGCAGCGCCCAACTGGGCGAAGACACCCTCGGGGTAGGTCTCGGCCTTCTCGTGGGCGTCGACGATGGGGTCGAGCACCCGATCGGCGATATCGCGGGTCAGCGCGATGAGCTCATGTGCTTCTGCGGTGGGCAGCAGGCGGTCGACAGCCACGGGAGGTCGCCTTTCCAAAACAGTACTGAAGTCGAGTCAACAGTATCATTGAGAGTACTGAAAGCGTCACTGCAGTACTATTGGGTGATGTTCGATCTGGCGGACGACGGTTTCGCGACACGTCGGCAGACCGCGTTGTTCGACGATCTGCTGGCCCTGTTCCTGGCAGAGGGGTTCAGTCACCTCACGCTGGATGACATCGCGGCGAGACTGCGCTGCTCGAAGTCCACCCTCTACACCCTGGCCGGCAGTAAGGACGAGCTGGTCAGGCGGGTGACGATCCACTTCTTCAAGCGTGCGACCAATGCCATCGAGGCGATCCTGGAGCAGACCCGCAGCGAACGCATCGCGGCGTACCTCATCGCCGTCGGCGAGGAGCTGGCCGTCGCCTCGGACGTGTTCATGGCCGATCTCAACGCGTTCGCCCCGGCCCGCGAGGTCTATGAAGCCAATACCCGCGCCGCCGCGCAGCGTGTGCGCGAACTGATCGAGGAAGGTGTCGGCAACGGTGCGTACCGCCAGGTGCACGCCTCGTTCGCGGCGGATCTCGTCGCGACGATCATGGTCCGTATCCAGCAGCGCGAGGTCCGCACGGCGACGGGCCTGAGCGACGCCGAGGCCTATGCCGAGTTGGCCACGCTGCTCACCTACGGTTTGCGAGCCTGACCCCTCAGGGCCCTACAGCGCTCCGGCTGGATACGCGCTACAGCGCGGCGAGGATGTCGTTGACGCGGTCGCGCGCGTCACCGAACAGCATCTGGGTGTTCTCGCGGAAGAACAGCGGGTTCTGCACGCCCGCGTATCCCGATGCCATGGATCGTTTGAAGACGATGACGTTCTCGGCGTTCCACACCTTGAGCACCGGCATACCGGCGATCGGGCTGCCCGGATCTTCGGCGGCGGCCGGGTTGACGGTGTCGTTGGCGCCGATGACGAGCACGACGGCCGTATCGGCGAAGTCGTCGTTGATCTCGTCCATCTCCAGCACGATGTCGTAGGGCACCTTCGCCTCGGCCAGCAGCACGTTCATGTGCCCGGGCAGCCGGCCCGCGACGGGGTGGATGCCGAAGCGCACGTTGACCCCGCGTTCGCGCAGTTTGCGGGTCAGGTCGGCGACACCGTACTGGGCCTGGGCCACGGCCATGCCGTAGCCGGGGGTGATGATCACCGAGCTGGCCGAGCGGAGGAGTTCGGCCGCACCTTCGGCGGTGATCTCGCGGTGTTCGCCGTAGTCCTTGTCTTCGGCCGGGCCGGCCTCGATCCCGAAACCGCCGGCGATGACCGAGATGAACGACCGGTTCATGGCCTTGCACATGATGTAGGACAGGTAGGCACCGGAGGAGCCGACGAGGGCGCCGGTGATGATCAGCAGGTCGTTGGACAGCAGGAACCCCGATGCCGCGGCGGCCCAGCCGGAGTAGCTGTTGAGCATCGACACGACGACGGGCATATCGCCGCCGCCGATGGAGGCCACCAGGTGCCAGCCGAGCAGCAGGGCGAGCACGGTGACGACGATCAGCAGCCACAGTGCCGGGGAGATGACGAACCACACCGTCAGCGCGAAGAACACCACCAGCGCCCCGATGTTGAGGACGTTCTTGCCCGGCAGCATCAGTGGGTTGGATTTGATCCGGGCCGACAGTTTCAGGTTGGCCACGATGGATCCGGTGAAGGTGACAGCGCCGATGAAGACGCCGACGAACACCTCGGCGGAGTGGATGCCCAGCATGCCTTCGCCCGCCAGGTGTGCGGCCTCGGCGCCGCCCGGCGCGTTTTCGACGTGTAGGTAGCCGTTCCAGCCGACCAGGACGGCGGCCAAGCCCACGAACGAATGCAGCAGCGCGATCAACTCGGGCATGCCGGTCATCTCGACGACGCGGGCGCGCCACAGGCCGATCGCGGCACCGATGGCCATCGCACCGACCAAGAGCCCGAGGCCGAGGGGCTCGATCTTGCGGTCCAGCGCGAGCGCGATGGTGGCGATCAGGGCCACGGCCATGCCGGCCATACCGAAGGTGTTGCCCGCCTTGGATGTTTCGTGCTTGGACAGCCCGGCCAGGGCCAGGATGAACAGCAGGGCCGCGACGACGTAGGCCGAGGTGGCGGCAGTCTCTACCGTGAACATGGAATCCGTTCCATTCAGGTCAAAATGGGCATCGAAACTGGTTCGAATGAAGGGCGCTGGTTCTAGCTGCGGGAGAACATCGCGAGCATGCGACGCGTCACCGCGAAGCCGCCGAAGACGTTGATGGAGGCCAGCAGGATCGCGATCGTGGCCAGGACGGTGATCGGCAGATCACCGTGGCCGATCTGCAGCAGGGCACCGACGACGATGATGCCGGAGATCGCGTTGGTCACCGACATCAGCGGGGTGTGCAGCGCGTGGTGCACGTGGCCGATCACGTAATAGCCGATCACGATGGCCAGCGCGAACACCGTCAGGTGCACCTGCAGGGCGACCGGGGAGATGGCGATCAGTCCGAACAGCACCGCGGCGGCGATACCCGTGAGCCCGAGCCGGCGGCTGGTGGGCATCGGTTCCTTGACCGGCTTGGGCTCCACCGGTGCGGCAGCCGCGGCAACGGGTGCCGCCGAGACCTGCACCGGGGGCGGGGGCCAGGTGGTCTCGCCGTCGCGCACCACGGTCACCGAGCGCTGCACCACGTCGTCGAAGTTCAGGACGAGCCGCCCGTCCTTCTCCGGGGTGAGCAGCTTGAGCAGGTTGACCAGGTTGGTGCCGTAGAGCTGGGACGCCGTCGCCGGCAGCCGGCCGGCCAGGTCGGTGTAGCCGATGATCGTCACGCCGTTGGCGGTGACGATGGCCTGATCCTTGACCGTGCCCTCGACGTTGCCGCCGTTGGCCGCGGCCATGTCGACGATCACGCTGCCCGGCTTCATCGAGGCGACCATCTCCGCGGTGATGATCCGCGGCGCGGGGCGTCCCGGGATCAACGCGGTGGTGATGATGATGTCGACGTCTTTGCTCTGCTCGGCGTAGAGCTCCGCCTCCCGGGCCTTGTAGTCCTCGCCCATCTCCTTGGCGTAGCCGGTGGCGGACACCTCGGCCGCCGCGGGGTCGACGTAGAGGTACTCCCCACCGAGGGAGCGGACCTGATCGGCCACCTCGGGCCGCGGGTCGGTGGCCCGGACGATCGCACCCATGCTGCCCGCCGCACCGATGGCGGCCAGTCCGGCGACCCCGGCGCCGACCACCAGCACCTTGGCCGGCGGCACCTTGCCCGCGGCGGTCACCTGGCCGGTGAAGAACCGGCCGAAGGCGTGGGCGGCCTCGACCACGGCGCGGTAGCCGGCGATATTGGCCATCGAGGACAACACGTCCAGTGACTGGGCCCGCGAGATACGCGGTACCGCGTCCATGGCCAGCACCGTGATCGGGCGCGCGGACAGCTTCTCGACCAGTTCGGGCTTGAGTGCGGGCGAGATGAACGAGACCAGGGTCGCCCCGTCGCGCAGCGCGGCGATCTCGTCATCGGTGGGGGCGTTGACCTTGAGCACCACATCACCGGCCCACGGGTCGCCGATCTGCGCGCCGGCCTCCACGTAGGCGGCGTCGGTGAAGCTGGACGCGGCGCCGGCACCGGACTCGACCACTACCGAATAGCCCAGCTTGATGATCTGCCCAACGGTGTGCGGTGTGGCGGCGACGCGTGTCTCACCCGGCAGAGACTCGCGCGGTATCGCGATGATCATCGACTCAAGTCCGTTCTTGGGAAATGCGGCCTGTTGGTTGGCATGCATGAGTTTCGCATCCGCAATGCCCGTTTGCGCGGGCCCCCCTGCAACGGTGAACGAATGTTCACAGCCAGTCGCGCCTCTTGAACGATACGTACAGCAGAATCACCAGAACGACGATCAGTGTGGAACTGGCGACGAATCCGATCGTGGTGTTGATCCCCGGGTAATTGACGTTCTGGCCGTAGAAGCCGGTGATCGCGGTGGGCACCGCGATGATGGCCGCCCAGCCGGTGAGTTTCTTCATCACCGTGTTCAGCCGCGCGTCCTGCAGCGACAGATTGGTCTCGAACACCGACGTGACCATGTCGCGCAGCGATTCGGTCCACTCCGAGGCGCGCAGCACGTGGTCGTACAGGTCGGCGTAGAGCGGATCCAGCTCGGGCGACGTCCGGGAATCCAGCCGGCGGTGCTGGATGGTGCTCACCACTTCGCGCATGGGCAGCACCACCCGGCGTAGCTGTACCAGGTCCTTGCGCATCCGGTAGGTGCGCCGCTGCAGGCCTCGCCGCGGTCCGTCGTTGTCGAACAGTTCGTCTTCGAGGGATTCGATGGCGTCGTCGAGGTCCTGCACCGCCTCGAAATGGCCGTCCACCACGACGTCGAGCAGGCCGTGCACCAGGGCGCCGGTGCCGTGCTCCTGCCCGCCGAGTTCGTCGAACCGCTGTGACACCAGGTCGATGTCGAACGGTGTCGCCCCGTCCGGCCCGACCGCGGGCAGACGCACGGTGATGAGTCCGCGCGGCAGCACGAATGCCGAGATCCGGCACTTGACCAGGGTGGCTGTGCTGTCGTCCGTGGGAGTCACCGTGTTCACCGCGTACACGGTGAAGAAGGTGTACGAGTGATAGACCGAGACCTTGGTGCGTTCCATCGGTGCGGTGGCGTCCTCCACCGCCCAGATGTTCAAGCCCAGCTCGATGGCCAGCCTGCGCAGATCGTCATGGTCGGGGTTGTAGATATCGGCCCACACCAGCGTGTCCTCGGCCGCCAGACAATCCGAGATCGCCTCGAACGTGAACCCGTCCACCGGCTTGCCGGACCGCCAGATCCGGCCACGCACCTCGGTCATGGCGGACCCACCAGATTGCCGCGCCGGACGTTGTCCCGGCAGGTCGCGCGGTCCTGGCCGGTTTCGGTGACGCACACCCGCACCTGCTCTTCGATACCCGGCGGATACACCTGATCGGTCGCGGCCGGGGTGACCGTCGGGACCGGGACGGTGCCGGAGTAGATCGACCACATGGTGTCCCCGGTGCTCGGCAGCCGGGCGCAGTAGGCCTTCTCGCCGGTACTGCTCTGCCCGGCTGCGCCGAGCGTTTCGCAGTCGGCGCCGATGAGCACCACGGGCACCTGGGGTACTCCCGGTGCGGCGTGTCGTGTCACCGGCTCACGTTCGCCCAGCAGATAGGCGGCCGCCGCGACGCCGATCGTCGCGAGCACCGCCACCAGTGCCAGCAGTCGGGTGCGGCGACGGCGGGGCCTGGGCGTGCGGTACGCCTGGGCCGGGACGGTGAGGCCGCCGGGACCGCCGATGCTGGCGCGCAGAGCCGAGGCGAATTCCGCGCAGCTTCCGAACCGATCCTCCGGGGATTTCGCGAGTGCCCGCGACAGCACCGGGTCCAGATCCGCGAGCTCGGGCCGGCGTCCGGCGATCAGGGGCGGCGGCGCCGTGATGTGCTGGCTGATGACCGCGGCCGGATTGTCGTGCAGGTACGGCGGCGCCCCGGCCAGGAGTTCGAAAGCCGTTGCCGCCAGCGAGTATTGGTCGGCCCTGCCGTCGACGTGTTCACCCATCAACTGCTCGGGTGCCGCGTAGGCGACGGTGCCGACGGTCATGCTGGTCGCGGTCAGGCGACTGGTATCGCCCATCCGCCGGGCAATCCCGAAATCCGCGAGCAGCACACGTGGCCACTCGGCGCCGATATCGGTGAGCAGGATGTTGGCGGGCTTGATATCGCGGTGCAGCAGCTTGCGCTGGTGTGCGTAGTCCAGGGCGTCGGCGACGGCGCTGATGATGTGCACCACCTCATCGGCGGGCAGGCCACCGGAGCCCTGTCCCCGCAGCAGCTGCCCGGCATCGGTGCCGTCCACGTACTCCATCGAGATCCACAGCTGCCCGTCGTGCTCGCCGCGGTCGTACACGCGGACGATGTTGGGGTGCATGAGGTCGGCGGCGAAGTCGGCCTCCCGTTCGAAGCGGGCCTGGTACTCGGCATCGGCGCTGACGTCCTTGCGCAGCACCTTGATGGCGTCCTGGCGCGGGAGTCGCGGATGGGCGGCGAGATAGACCTCGCCCATACCGCCCGCACCGAGGAGGCGCACGACGGTGTAACCGGCGAACCGCTCACCGGGCGCTATCGACAACGTCGCCTCCTACCGTGCTCCCCCCATTGTCACCGACGAAAAGCGAGACGGTCGCATCTGGCCGGACACGAGAGTCTCCGGCCGGTTTCGCCGGCGGTGGGTGGCGCGGGCGCAACGGCTTAAAACTCGCTGTGAGCAGAGCTCTTCACCCTGCGTTCGGCCGCCCGTATAAAAGGGGCGGCGTGTACCCGACATCACCGGTTCACAGAAAGCCGTCCACCAGAAAGTTGGGCCCGACGTGTCGGTCTTTGTCGATATCACCCCGATCACCCCGGATGAGGCGGTCGGCCCGCTGCGTGCGCCCGCGGGAGGTTCCGGCCGAGGGCGCGCGGTCCTGACCCGCGCAGGGTTGCCGCTGCTGTCGGTCCTGGTGTTCTTCATGGTGTGGCAGATCGTCGCCGCCGCAGGCATCTGGAACCAGACCTTCGTGCCGTATCCGAGCACGGTGTGGCGGGCCTTCGTCGATGTCTCCACCACCCACGACGGCACCCGCGGCTACGCGGGCTACCTGCTGTGGGAGCACCTCTACATGACGCTGCGCCGGGTGTTCGCCGGTGTCGTCATCGGCGTGGCGGTGGGTGTGTTGCTGGGTCTGGTGATGGGCTCGGTCGGCTGGCTGCGCAGCGTGCTGGAGCCATGGCTGACGTTTCTGCGGGCACTTCCGCCGCTGGCCTACTTCTTTCTGCTGGTGATCTGGCTCGGTATCGACGAGGCCCCGAAGATCACCCTGCTGGCGCTGGCCGCCCTGCCGCCCGCAGCGGTGGCCACCACCTCGGCGGTCGTCGCCGCACCGGTCGGGCTGCAAGAGGCGGCCCGTGCGCTCGGTGCCACCCGCACCCAGGTGATCCGGGATGTGGTGGTGCCCTCGGCGTTGCCCGAGACGTTCACCGGCATCCGGCTGGCGGTCGGGATGGCCTACTCGTCGGTGGTGGCCGCCGAACTGTTCAACGGCATCCCCGGGATCGGCGGATTGGTCAAGGACGCAAGCAATTACAACAACACCCCGGTCGTGCTGGTCGGGATCTTCGCCATCGGGATCTCGGGTCTGGTCATCGACGGCATTCTGCGGGCTGCCGAGCGGCGGGCCGTTCCCTGGAGAGGAAAGATATGAAACTGAAGGCACTGTTGGCCACGGCCGCCGCCGCGCTCACGCTGGCCGGGTGCTCGGTGGACCACTCCGGGCAGGACCAGTCCAAACCCACCATTCGCCTTGCCTACCAGTCCTTTCCGAGCGGTGACCTGATCGTCAAGAACAACAGGTGGCTGGAATCCGCGCTGCCCGACTACAACATCAAGTGGACGAAGTTCGACTCCGGTGCCGATATCAACACCGCGTTCATCGCCAAGGAACTCGATTTCGGTGCCATCGGTTCCAGCCCGGTGGCTCGCGGACTGTCGTCCCCGCTGAACATTCCGTACCAGGTGGCCTTCGTGCTCGACGTCGCCGGTGACAACGAGGCCCTGGTGGCCCGCGACGGCACCGCCATCAACACCATCGCCGACCTCAGGGGCAAACGCGTCGCCACGCCGTTCGCCTCGACCGCGCACTACAGCCTGTTGGCCGCCCTGGCGCAGAACGGCTTGAGCCCGGCGGATGTTCAGCTGATCGACCTGCAGCCGCAGGCCATCCTGGCGGCGTGGGACCGCGGGGATATCGCGGCCGCCTACACCTGGCTGCCCACGCTCGATCAGCTGCGTAAGACCGGCAAGGACCTGATCACCAGCCGCCAGCTGGCCAAGGACGGCAAGCCCACACTGGACCTCGGGGTGGTGTCCGGTGAGTTCGCCGCGGCGCACCCCGATGTGGTGGACGTGTGGCGCCGGCAGGAGGCCCGCGCCCTCGATGTCATCAAGGATGATCCCGCCTCGGCGGCCAAGGCGATCGCCGCCGAGATCGGGCTGAGCCCCGAAGATGTTGCGGGACAACTGAAACAGGGTGTGTACCTGACTCCTCAGGAGTTGACCTCGGATCAGTGGCTGGGTACCGACGGGAAGCCCGGCAACATCGCGGCCAATCTGGAGAGCGCGTCGCAGTTCCTCGCCGAGCAGAAGCAGATCCCGGCCGCCGCCCCGCTGAGCACCTTCCAGAATGCCGTCTACACCAAGGGGTTACCGGATGTCCTCGACAGGAAGTGACCCGTCCGGCCGGCTGCTGATCAGAGGAGTCGAGCACCGGTACGGCAAGGGGTCGGGCGCGGTCACCGCGCTGGGGCCGGTGAACCTCGACGTCGACCCGGGCGCCTTCCTCGTTCTGGTGGGTGCCTCGGGATGCGGGAAGAGCACCCTGCTGCGGCTGATCGCCGGCTTCGAATCGCCCAGTGCGGGCGATGTGCAGGTGGCCGGGACGTCCCCGACGCCCGGCGTCACGTCGGGGGTGGTGTTCCAGCAGCCGCGGCTGTTCCCGTGGCGGACCGTCGGTGGCAATGTCGATCTGGCGCTCAAGTACGCCAAGGTGCCGCGGGAGCGGCGCGCCGAGCGGCGCGAACAACTTCTGGAACGGGTCGGGCTCGACGGCACCGGTGACCGCAAGATCTGGGAGATCAGCGGTGGGCAGCAGCAGCGGGTGGCGATCGCCCGGGCGCTGGCGGCCGAGACACCCCTGTTCCTGCTGGACGAGCCGTTCGCCGCGCTGGACGCACTGACCCGGGAGCGTCTGCAGGAGGATGTCCGGCAGGTCAGCGCCGAGTCGGGACGCACGACGGTGTTCGTCACGCACAGCGCCGACGAGGCGGCCTTCCTGGGTTCGCGGATCGTGGTGCTGACTCGGCGCCCCGGCAAGGTGGCACTGGACCTGCCTTCCGAGTTGCCCCGCACCGGAGTCGAGGCCGGGGAGCTGCGCCGCTCACCGGAGTTCCTGAAGCTCAAGGACGAGGTGGGCGAGGCGGTCAAGGCTGCCGCGGCGTGAGTGATTTGTGCACGTCTGCCGGCGCCCACCGCCGGTAAACGTGCACAAATCGCAGGCCCGCACCGCAAAAGAGGCACCCGCCGCGGCGGGTGCCTCTTTCCTGTGAGTCCGTCAGACCGGCGGATACGCGGGCGGCGGGTACACGCCACGCAGTCCCCAGGCCAGCCAACTGAAGAAGAACTCGCCCTCGTCGCTGATGTCGTAATCCGGATTCGGGTCCATCGATGCCTCCCCAGCATGGCCATTGCGTGTGCAAAGTCTAACGCGATTGGGCCGGGGTGCGACACCGTATCCCGCCGATTGCCTAGACTGGCCAACCAGTTGATTGGTTCCCGGTGTTCCCGGTCTGCAGATAGTGAGTTGTCATGTCCACGGAGTCGAACGGGGCGTCCAATGGGGCATCCACCACCAACGGGTTGTCCCGGCGGGAAGAACTGCTGGCCGTCGCCGCCAAACTCTTCGCCGCCCGCGGGTACCACGGCACCCGGATGGATGACGTGGCCGACGCTGTCGGGCTGAACAAGGCCACCGTCTATCACTACTACGCCAGCAAGTCGCTCATCCTCTGGGATATCTACAAGGCCACCGCGGACTTCACCGTGCACGCGCTGCACGATGACCCGAGCGCGTCCGCCCGCGAGACCATCTACCACTTCACCAGGCGGTTGCTCACCGGCATCGCCAATGACCTGGAGGCGGCGGCCGTCTATTTCCAGGAGGGCCCCTACATCAGCGAGTGGTTCACCGAGGAACAGGTGGACTACATCCGCAGGGCGGAGGCCACCGTCTACGAGCATGTGCGCGATGTGATCGACCGCGGGATCGCCAGCGGTGAGTTCTATGACTGCGATTCGCACGTGCTGGCGCTCGGCTACATCGGCATGACACTGGGCGCTTATCGGTGGCTGCGACCCCACGGCCGCCGTACCGCACAGGAGATCGCGGTGGAGTTCAGCACCGCGCTGCTGCGCGGCCTGATCCGTGACGAAACCGTGCGCAACGCGGAACCCCTGGGGGGAGCCCAGGGATTGACGGAGGGTGGCGCCGGCCATGAGTGATCTGTTCCGGCTCGACGGCAAGGTCGCGGTGGTCACCGGCGGCGGACGCGGCATCGGCGTGATGATCGCGCGTGGGCTGCTGCAGGCCGGTGCGGCCAAGGTCTACCTCGCGGCCCGCAAAGCGGCCGAGCTCGACGCCGCGGTGGCCGAGTTGTCCCCATTGGGCGCCGTCGAGGGCATCCCCGCCGATCTCGGCACCGCCGAGGGCGTCCGGGCACTGGCCGACGCGGTGACCTACAAAGAGGACGCCGTCCACGTCCTGTTCAACAATGCCGGCGCCGCCTGGGGTGCGCCGTTCGAGGATTTCCCGGAGTCCGGTTTTGACAAGGTCTTCGACGTCAACGTCAAGGGTGTGTTCCTGCTGACCCGCGCGCTCGTGCCACTGCTGACCGCCGCCGCCACCGACGATGATCCGGCTCGGGTGATCAACACCGGCAGCATCGACGGTTTCCTGGTACCCGAGAAGGGCAGGGACAACTTCTCCTACAGCGCCAGCAAGGCGGCGGTGCACATGCTCACCAAGCATCTCGCAGGGGAGCTGGCCCCCAAGATTCTGGTGAACGCCATTGCGCCCGGCCTGTTCCCGTCCCGGATGACCAAGGCGCTGTTGTCGGCCGGCGAAGACGCCGTCGGGTCGCTGCTGCCGCTGGGCCGGGTCGGGCAACCCGATGATATGGCCGGTATCGCGGTGTTCCTGGCCAGCCGGGCCAGCAGCTATATCACCGGTGCGGTGATCCCCGTCGACGGGGGAGTGAGCACGATCCGGTGAAGTCGACCATTCTGTCCCGACGCGACCTGGATTTCCTTCTCTACGAATGGCTTCGGGTGGAGGAGCTGACCGCCCGGCCCCGATTCGCCGAGCACTCCCGGGAGACGTTCGACGGTGTGCTCGATCTGTGTGAGCAGCTGGCCGAACGCTATTTCGCTCCGCACAACAAGCTCAGCGATGCCCGCGAACCCAGCTTCGACGGCACCACCGTGACGGTCATCCCCGAGGTCAAGGAAGCGCTGCAGGCGTTCGCGCGGGCGGATCTGCTGGGCATGGGTTTCGACGCCGAACTCGGTGGCGCGCAGTTACCGGCGACGGTGGCCCAGGCGGGGTTCGCATGGATCTCGGCGGCCAATGTCAGCACCTCCGGTTACCTCATGCTGACCATCGCCAACGCGAATCTGATCGCCAAATTCGGCAGTGCCGAACAGATTTCGACATGGGTCAAGCCGATGCTGGCCGGCCGTTTCACCGGCACCATGGCGCTGTCGGAGACCCAGGCCGGGTCGTCGCTGGCCGATATCACCACCCGTGCCGAACCCCAGGCCGACGGCAGCTACCGGGTCTTCGGCACCAAGATGTGGATCTCGGGTGCCGAGCACGAACTCAGCGACAACATCGTCAACCTGGTGCTGGCCAAGATCCCGGGTGGGCCGGTCGGCACCAAGGGGATCTCGCTGTTCATCGTGCCGAAGTTCCTGGTCGGTGCCGACGGAGCTGTCGGGACCCGTAACAACGTCGCGATCTCCGGGCTCAATCACAAGATGGGCCAGCGTGGGATCACCAACACCGTACTCAACTTCGACGGCGCGGTGGGCTATCTGGTCGGTGAGCCGCACCGTGGTCTGGTCTACATGTTCCACATGATGAACGAGGCCCGCCTCGGTGTGGGGATGGGCGCCGTATCGCTGGGCTACACCGGCTATCTCAAATCCTTGCAGTACGCCCGGGAGCGACCGCAGGGCCGATTGGTCAAGGATCCGAGCACCCCGCAGGTGCCGATCATCGCGCACGCCGACGTGAAGCGAATGCTGTTGGCGCAGAAATCCTATGTCGAGGGCGCGCTGGGCCTGGCGCTGTACTGCGCGCGGCTGGTCGATCTCGAGGAGACCGATCTGCTGGATATCCTCACCCCGGTGGCCAAGAGCTGGCCCTCGCAATGGTGTGTGGAGGCCAACAACCTGGCCATCCAGGTCCTCGGTGGCTACGGCTATACCCGCGAATACGATGTCGAACAGCATTACCGGGACAACCGGCTGAACCCGATCCATGAGGGGACGCACGGAATTCAGAGCCTGGATCTGCTGGGGCGCAAGGTGACTCAGCGCGGCGGTGCCGGCATGGCGGCCCTCGGTGAGCGTATCGCGGCGACGGTGGCAGCGGCCGGCGATCACGAGTTCGGTGCGCAGCTCGACACCGCATGGCGGCGACTGACCGAGGTGACGGCGGGCCTGTTCGCCTCCGGTGACATCGAGGCGGCCATGGCCAACAGTGCGATTTATCTGGAAGCGTTCGGGCACATCGTGATCGCCTGGGTCTGGCTGGAGCAGTTCCTGGCGGCAGGAGACCGGGCCGGTGACTTCTATGCGGGCAAGCGCCAGGCCGCCACGTTCTTCTTCCGCTACGAATTGCCCAAGACGGCACCGCAACTGGACCTGCTGGCCAGCCTAGATCGGACCACGCTGGAGATGGCCGACCCCTGGTTCTGACCCCCCTTCCGCCCAACTGCACATTTGGGTCGCAAAGTGCGAGTGGTTCTCGGCAGAATGTCGATCTCGGCGGTCCGTGTGTGCTGCCCTTGCTGTCCGACGTGGTATCAGGTGGGTCGACGCACTCGTCTCATCCGTGGCCGAAGTCGATGATCTGGCGCACCGCGGTGCCGGCGGCCAGCGCGTCCATTCCGGCGTTGATCTGATCCAGGGAGACCGTCGCGGACACCAGGGCCTCCACCGGCAGCCGCCCAGCCCGCCACAGGTCGACAAAACGCGGGATGTCACGGGCGGGCACCGCCGAGCCCAGGTAGCTGCCGATCAGTGAGCGGCCCTGCGCCACCAGAGCCAGCGGCGACAGGCTGAGGCGGGCATCGGGATGCGGCAGGCCCACCGTGATGGTCTTGCCGCCCGGTGCGGTCAGCCCGATGGCGGTCTCCAGCGCCGCCGGATGTCCGACCGCCTCAATCACCACCTCGGCCCGTACGGTCTCGGCCTGTTCGGGTGTGAAGACTTCGTGCGCACCCAGCTCGTGGGCCCGAACCAGCTTGTCCGGCAGCCGGTCCACCGCGATGACCCGCACATCGTCATGCGCCAGCGCGGTGAGCATGGCGGCCATCCCGACCCCACCCATCCCGACCACCGCGACCGTCTGGCCCGGCTTCGGCTGACCCGCGTTGAGTACCGCCCCGCCGCCGGTGAGCACCGCGCACCCGAGCAGCGACGCCACGACCGGGGGGACGTCGTGAGCGACCGGCACCACCGACCGTCGATCCACCACCGCGTGCGTGGCGAAACCGGACACCCCGAGATGGTGCAGCACCCCGTCGCCGAGCCGCACGGCCCCGCTGAGCAAGGTGCCCGCGGCATTGGCTGCGCTTCCGGGAAGGCACGGTGCCAGCCCGTCCGTTGCGCAGGCGCTGCACTGCCCGCAACGCGGCAGGAAGGTCATCACCACGCGCTGACCGACCGTGAGATCGGATGTCCCACCGACCTTTTCGATAATCCCCGCGGCCTCATGCCCCAGCAGCATCGGCACCGGACGCACCCGATTGCCGTCCACCACCGACAGGTCGGAGTGGCACAGGCCGGCCGCCTCGATCCGCACCAACAGCTCACCGTCGCCGGGATCGGACAAGTCGAGTTCGGTCACGCGCAGTGGACGCGAGTCGGCGTAGGGGGCGGGCGCCCCGATGGTCTCCAGAACCGCACCACGAATCCTCATCGCACCAGCCTGACAGACTGGCCGTCATGGATCTGACGAGTGCCGACTTCCCGGTGCACTGGCCGGTGCAGACCCGCTGGACGGACAACGACATGTTCGGCCACCTCAACAACGCGGTGTACTACGAGTTGTTCGACACGGCCATCAACGCCTGGATCGGCGCGGGCAGCGGCACCGACGCGATGTCGGCCCCCTGGCTGGGCGTGGTCGCCGAATCGGGCTGCCGGTACTTCGCCGAGCTCAAATTCCCGGCGGATCTGGTGGTCGGCCTGGCCGTCACCCGGCTGGGCACCAGCAGCGTCACCTACCGCACCGCGCTGTTCGAGGCGGGTGCGCCACTTGCCGCCGTCGGAACCTGGGTTCACGTCTACGTCGACCGCGACACCAGAAGACCGGTGCCGATCCCGGCCGAGATCAGAGACCTACTCGCGGGCGCCGTGGTGTGACAGCCACTCCGCGATGGCGGTGACACCGTCGGAGAAGAAGATCCGGTAGGGCCGATCAGCCACATAGCCGATATGCGGGGTGGCAACGACGTTCGGCATCGTCCGCAGCGGATGCCCGGCGGGCAGGGGTTCGGTGCCGTACACGTCCAGACCGGCTCCGGCGATCGACCCCGAGCGCAGCGCCTCGATCAGCGCCGCCTCGTCCACGATGGGACCGCGGGACGTGTTGATCAGCAGGGCGCTCGGCTTCATGGCCGCGAGTTCGGCGGCGCCGACCAGTCCGCGGGACCGGTCACCCAGTTTCAGGTGCACCGTCAGGACGTCGGCGGTCGAGAAGAACTCGTCACGCGGCACATGCCGGGCGCCCGCCGTGACCGCGTCCTCCGGCGTCATGTTGGTGCTCCACGCCACCACGTCCATACCGAAGGCGGCCCCGATCCGCGCCACCCGTGGCCCGATGCGGCCCAGTCCCAGCACCCCGAGCACACGACCCTCGAGCTCACGGCCCACGCCGATCTGCCAGCGGCCCTCGGCGACCGCCTGCCGTTCGGCCACCAGGTTGCGCGCGGCCGCGAGGATGAGCGCCCAGGTCAGTTCCACCGTCGAGGCCACCGATCCGCCGGTGTGACTGACGTGGATGCCCAGCTCCGCGGCCGCCGCCATATCGATCGACGCATTCGCGTTGCCGGTGGAGGCGATCATGCGCAGCCGGGGCAGCCGGTGCAGCACGCTGCGTGGCAACGGCGTTCGCTCCCGCATCACGAACACGACATCGAACGGCGCCAACCGGGCCACCAGCGCATCCTCGTCGGCCAGGTGATCGTCGAAGACCGTCACCTGTGCGCGCGAGGTGACCGGTGACCAGTCGGTCATCTGCAAGGCGACGTTCTGGTAGTCGTCGAGGACGGCGACCCGGAGCGGTGGGTTCATGGCCTTATAGAATCGCCCGATGCCCATCGTGAGCAAGACCGAAGAGGTCACCGCCCCAGCCGCGGCGATCATGGCGATCGTGGCTGACTTCGAGGCCTATCCACAGTGGAACGAAGAGATCACCGGCTTGTGGATCCTGGCGCGGTATGAGGACGGCCGGCCCAGCCAGCTGCGGATGGACACCAAGATCCAGGGTATGGACAGCAGCTTCATCCAGGCCGTCTACTACCCCGCCGAGTTTCAGATCCAGACGGTGATGCAGCAGGGCGACATCTTCTCCAAGCAGGAACAGCTGTTCTCGGTGGTGGACATGGGTGCGACGGCGCTGCTCACCGTCGACATGGACGTGGAGGTGTCGATGCCGGGTGTGCCGTCGCTCATGGTGAAGAAGATCGCCAACGATGCGCTCGAGCATCTGGCGGGCAACCTCAAGAAGCGCGCCGAAGAACTGGGCGCCTGACTCAGGTCCAGAGACCGAGTTCGTCCAGGCGGTTGGTCAACCGCTGTGCGCCGTCGGAGAACTGGTTGCGTGTCAGGCGAACCACCTCGTCGGCATCGCGGCGCCGGAGCGCTTCGACCAGTTCGCGGTGGTTGACCACCGCGCCGGCACCCCAGGTCGGGTCGGCGGCGTAGAGGTGGTGCGGCAGGTAGCGCGTCGCGTGCAGCAGGAACCAGGCCAACTTGATCCGGCCCGCCGACCTGTTGAAGGCGCGGTGAAACGTGTACTCCGCCACGGCGATCGCCTCGGCGTCTCCGGCGGTGACGGCATCGGACAGCTCGTCGGTCAGCCGGGACAGCTCGTCGATCTCGGCATCGGTGATGCGGGTGGCGGCGGATGCGGAGATCTCGGTGGCGATGGTGGCCTGCAACCAGAAGATGTCGGCGATATCGTCGCGGGTCAACGGCGCCACCACATGACCGCGGTTCGGTTCCAGCTGCACCATGCCTTCGCCACGCAGCGTGCGCAGGGCCTCGCGTACCGGCGTGATGCTGACGCCGAGCCGGGCGGCGGTCTCGTCGAGCCGCACGAAAGTGCCCGGCCGCAGGGTGCCGGACATGATGGCCGCCCGCAGGTGGGCGGCCACTTCGTCGGACAGCTGTTCGCGACGGCCGAGCGCGAGGGGTTTCGCGGGTGCGTTCACAGTTCGGGCGGGTCGCCTTTCGCGGAGGTGCGAGTTTGTCCGAGTTTGTTCAGCGGCCATTCTCGTCATAGTGTGACCGCCACGACACTAGATTTGATCAAATATCAAGAACGCGCAACCCCACGACTGCAAAGGCGCTCCCGTTGACCGCTGCACCGCTGCCCACCGATCAGCCGTATCTCGCCCGTCAGCAGAACTGGTCCAACCAGCTGTCCCGGCATGCGCTCATGCAGCCGGAACAGACCGCACTGCGCTACCTCGGCCAGACCACCACGTGGCGTCAACTGGATGCGCGGGTGAGCGCACTGGCCGGCGCCCTGCAGCGGCGCGGCGTGGGCTTCGGCGACCGGGTGCTCATCCTGATGCTCAACCGCCCCGAGTTCATCGAGTCGTTCCTGGCCGCCAACCGACTGGGGGCCATCGCGGTGCCGGTGAATTTCCGGATGACCCCGCCGGAGATCGCGTTCCTGGTCAGTGACTGTGACGCGAAGGTGGTCGTCACCGAACCCGTGCTGGCGCCCGTCGCTGCGGCCGTGCGAGGCCTCGACGCGAGACTGGCCGCCGTCATCGTGGCCGGGGACGCGGCCGACGAGGGCCTCGAAAGCTACGAGGACCTCATCGGTGAGCCGGGTGCCGCCCCCGCGCCGGTGGATATCCCGAACGACTCTCCGGCCCTGATCATGTACACCTCGGGCACCACCGGCCGCCCGAAGGGCGCGGTGCTCACCCACACCAACATCGCCGGGCAGGCGCTGACCCACCTGTTCACCAACGGCGCCGACCTCAACAGCGACATCGGCTTCATCGGTGTCCCGCTCTTCCACATCGCGGGGATCGGCAACATGATCACCGGCCTGCTGCTCGGCCGCCCGACGGTGCTCTACCCCCTGGGCGCGTTCGACCCCGGCGCGCTACTGGACGTGCTCGAGGCGGAGAAGGTCACCGGCATCTTCCTGGTGCCCGCGCAGTGGCAGGCCGTGTGCGCCGCCCAGCGCGCCAAGCCACGGAACCTGGTGCTGCGTGTCCTGTCCTGGGGTGCGGCTCCGGCATCGGACACGTTGCTGAGGGAGATGGCCGAAGCCTTCCCGGGGGCCAGCATCCTGGCAGCGTTCGGCCAGACCGAGATGTCTCCCGTGACTTGTATGTTGTTGGGTGAGGACGCCATTCGCAAGCTCGGCTCGGTCGGCCGGGTGATCCCTACCGTTTCCGCCCGCATCGTGGACGAGGATATGAACGATGTCCCCGTCGGCCAGGTCGGTGAGATCGTCTACCGGGCGCCCACTCTGATGTCCGGCTACTGGAACAACCCGAAGGCCACCGCTGAGTCGTTCGCCGGCGGCTGGTTCCACTCGGGCGACCTGGTACGCCAGGACGACGAGGGTTACATCTGGGTCGTCGATCGTAAGAAGGACATGATCATCTCCGGCGGGGAGAACATCTACTGCGCCGAGGTGGAGAACGTCTTGGCTGCTCACCCCGCGATTGCGGAGGTCGCGGTCATCGGCCGCCCACATCACAAGTGGGGCGAGGTGCCGGTCGCGGTCGTGGCGCTGGGGACGGTGACCGGCGAAAGCTTGACCCTGGCGGATCTCGGTGATTTTCTCACCGAGAGGTTAGCTCGCTACAAGCATCCCAAGGCGCTGGAGATCGTCGACGCATTGCCCCGCAATCCGTCGGGCAAAGTGCTGAAAACAGAGCTGCGCATGCAGTTCGGTACCGAAACCGTCGTTGACGCAGGCGAAAGTTCCACTGCGGCAACGGTTTCTAGTGCAACTTCGGTAAGGTAACCAGTCGGCATGGCTTTGCTAACGGTTGCGATGTGAATAAATCAGTTGCCCAACACCGCCGGTACCGGATCGGGTACAGTCCTGTGGTCCGTCTTACTCCCCGCGAGTAGGGAGACGGGAATCACATGTTCGGGGACGGGGCCGGAAATGGGCAGGGAGGGTATGTGCCACACGTGATGCCGCTCCGTGCGGACCGTGACGATCTCGGGGGGAGTGCACCACGGTGACCGCGAGCAACGGCCTGGTCGACTACGTCCGCGATCAGCTGGAGAAGCCCCTGACCATGGTCGGTGGCTTCTTCAAAATGTGCGTGCTGACCGGCAAGGCTCTGGTGACCCGGCCCTTCCAATGGAAGGAGTTCGTCCTCCAGAGCTGGTTCCTGATCCGGGTGGCCTTCCTTCCGACCCTTGCGGTCTCGATCCCGCTGACCGTGCTCATCATCTTCACGCTGAACATCCTGCTGGCCGAGTTCGGTGCCGCGGACGTCTCCGGCGCGGGTGCGGCGCTCGGTGCGGTCACCCAGCTGGGACCACTGGTGACGGTGCTCGTGGTCGCCGGCGCCGGCTCGACCGCCATCTGCGCCGACCTCGGTGCGCGCACGGTGCGCGAGGAGATCGACGCGATGGAGGTGCTGGGCATCGATCCGATCGAACGGCTGGTGGCCCCGCGCGTGGTGGCGTCCACTTTCGTGGCCTTCCTGCTCAACGGCGCGGTCATCACGATCGGCCTGGTCGGCGGCTACTTCTTCGGTGTGTACATCCAGAACGTCAACGCCGGCGCCTACGTCTCGACACTGACCCTGCTCACCGGTTTTCCCGAGGTGATGATCTCGGTCATCAAGGCCACCCTGTTCGGGCTCATCGCCGGTCTGGTCGGCTGCTACCGCGGACTGACGGTGGCCGGTGGCTCCAAGGGCGTGGGCACCGCGGTCAATGAGACGCTGGTGCTCTGCGTGGTGGCGCTGTTCGCCGTCAACGTCGTGCTGACCACCATCGGCGTGCGATTCGGGACGACGACATGAGTACAGCGGCAGTTCTTCGGACCCGGTTTCCCCGGGCGTTCGGTCGAGCCTCCGGGTTCGCGGGTGCGCCGGGCCGGTTCCTGGACAGCATCGGGCACGTCGCCTGGTTCGTCGTCAACGCGGTCGGGCATATCCCGCACGCGTTCAAGCACTATCGCCGCGAGGCCCTGCGTCTGGTCGCCGAGATCGGGATGGGCACCGGCGCCATGGCGGTCATCGGCGGCACCGTGGCCATCATCGGTTTCGTCACCCTGTCTGCCGGCTCGCTGATCGCCATCCAGGGCTTCGCGTCGCTGGGCAACATCGGTGTGGAGGCGTTCACCGGATTCTTCGCCGCGCTGGCCAACATCCGCGTCGTCGCGCCGGTGGTCACCGGCCAGGCCATGGCCGCCACCGTCGGTGCGGGTGCCACCGCCGAACTCGGCGCCATGCGCATCAGCGAGGAGATCGACGCGCTGGAGGTCATGGGCATCAAGTCGATCTCGTACCTGGTGTCGACCCGTCTGATCGCCGGATCGATCGTGATCATCCCGCTCTACGCCATGGCGATCCTGTTGTCGTTCTTGTCCGCGCAGTCGGTCACGACGCTGTTCTACGGCCAGTCATCGGGCACCTACGACCACTACTTCCACACCTTCCTGCGGGTCGACGACGTCATGTGGTCGTTCCTGGAGGTCATCATCATGTCGGTCATCATCATGCTCAACCACTGCTACTTCGGCTATTTCGCCAGTGGCGGTGCGGTGGGTGTCGGTGAAGCTGTGGGGAGGTCGATGCGTACGTCGCTCATCGCGATCGTGATGGTGGTGCTGCTGGCCTCACTGGCCCTGTACGGCACCGACCCGAACTTCAACCTGACGGTGTAGCGAGATGACCGCACCCACTGGATCTGTGAACAAGCCCAAGACCCCGCCCTACAAGCTGGCCGGGCTGGTGCTGCTGCTCGTGGTGGCCGTCGTGCTCGGCCTGACCTGGGCGCAGTTCCGCGGCTATTTCGACAAGAAGGCCTCCCTGGTGGTGATGGCCGAGCGGGCCGGGTTGTCGATGGACCCGGGTTCCAAGGTCACCTTCAACGGGGTGCCGATCGGGCGGCTGAAATCCGCGGGCGTGGTGACCGACGGCGAGGAGTCGCGCGCCAAACTGCTCCTGGATGTGGAACCGCGGTATCTGAACATGATCCCGGCCAATGTGGACGCAGAATTGCGCGCCACGACGGTGTTCGGCAACAAGTACATCTCGTTCCTGTCGCCGGCCGATCCGTCGTCGGACAAGCTCAAGCCGGGTGCGGTGATCAACGCGACGAGCACCACCACGGAGTTCAACACGCTGTTCGAGACGATCATGGGGATCGCCCAGCAGCTGGATCCGGTGAAGCTGAACCAGACGTTGACCGCGGCCGCGCAGGCGCTGGACGGGTTGGGCGACAAGTTCGGCCAGTCGCTGGTCAACGGGAACGACATCCTGGGTGAGCTCAATGCCCGGATGCCGCAGATCCGCAGGGACACCAAGGGTTTGGCGGATCTGTCCGGGGTGTATGCCGATGCGGCTCCGGATCTGTTCGACGGGCTCAACCATGCGGTGGTCACCGCCAGGACGCTCAACGCCGAGCGCGGCAATATCGACAAGGCGCTGATGTCGGCGGTCGGGTTCGGCAACAACGCCGGGGACATCTTCGAGCGTGGTGGGCCGTATCTGGTCCGTGGTGCGCAGGACCTGCTGCCCACCAGCAAGCTGCTGGACTACTACAGCCCCGAATTGTTGTGCACCGTTCGCAACTTCCACGACGTCGCCCCCAAACTGGCTGCGGCCCTCGGTGGTAACGGCTACTCGCTGCTCACCAACACCGAGCTGCTCGGCGCGGGCAACCCCTACGTCTACCCGGACAATCTCCCGCGGGTCAATGCTCATGGTGGTCCCGAGGGCCGGCCGGGTTGCTGGCAGCCGATCACCCGCGACCTGTGGCCGATGCCGTACCTGGTGATGGACACCGGTGCCAGCATCGCGCCCTACAACCACTTCGAACTCGGCCAGCCGCTGGCCGCCGAGTACGTCTGGGGTCGCCAAGTGGGGGAGAACACGATCAACCCATGAGCGGAGCGAATAGACAGCAGGTGCGTGGCGCTTGCGCAACGATCGATCAAACGGCATGCGGGACCCGAGCCTGCGAGGGAGCCGCATGAGTATCAAAGGCACGATCTTCAAACTGGGAGCGATCTCGGCGGTGCTGCTCGCCTTCACCGCGATCATCTTCGTGGTGTTCGCCCAGCTCCGCTTCGACAAGACCACCAGCTATTCAGCGGTGTTCGACAATGTCAGCGGGCTGCGCAGCGGCCAGTTCGTCCGCGCCTACGGCGTGGAGGTCGGCAAGGTCAAAGATGTCACCCTGATCGACGACGGCCAGCACGTCCGCGTCGACTTCGCGGTGCAGAACGACCTGCAGTTGTTCCAGGGGTCCACCGCCGCGATCCGCTACCTGGATCTGATCGGTAATCGCTACCTGGAGCTGCGCCGCGGTGACAGCGACAAGATCCTGCCGCCGGGCGGCACCATCCCGCGCGAGCGCACCGAGCCGGCATTGGATCTCGACGCCCTGGTCGGCGGTTTCCGCCCGCTGTTCAAATCGCTGGACCCGGACAAGGTCAACAACATCGCCAACTCGCTCATCACGATCTTCCAGGGTCAGGGCGGCACCATCAGCGACATCCTGGACCAGACGGCGGAACTCACCTCAGCACTGGCCAGCCGCGACCAGGCCATCGGTGAGGTGATCACCAACCTCAACACCGTGCTCGAGACCACCGTCAAGCATCAGACGCAGTTCGACGACACCCTGAAGAACTTCGAGGCGCTGATCACCGGCCTGAAGAACCGGGCCGATCCGATCGCCTCGTCGGTCGCCGACATCAGCAACGCCGCCGGTTCGCTCGGCGATCTGCTGGCGGACAACCGGCCGCTGCTGCGGGACACCCTCGGGTACCTGGAGACCACACAACAGCCGCTGATCGATCAGAAGGACGAGGTGAACAGCATCCTGCAGCAGATCCCCGCGTCGCTGAAGATCATCGGCCGCGCCGGCGGACTCTACGGTGACTTCTTCAACTTCTACCTCTGCGATATCTCGCTGAAGCTCAACGGGGCTCAGCCGGGCGGGCCGGTCCGCACCGTCCGGGTGGTCACCCAGCCGTCGGGCAGGTGCACGCCGAAATGAGGACCATCCAGGGTTCGGACCGGGTCCGAAAAGGCGTGATGGGTGTCATCACGGTGGCGCTGGTCATCGGGGTCGGCTCGAGCTTGACCAGCGTGCCGATGCTGTTCGCGGTCCCGACGTATTACGCGCAGTTCAACGACACCGGCGGACTCAGCGTCGGGGACAAGGTGCGCATCGCCGGCGTCGACGTCGGCGACGTCACGAGCATGGACATCAAGGGCGACAAAGTCGAGATCGGCTACACCCTCGGTGGCCGCCAGATCGGTACGGAGAGCCGCGCCGCGATCCGCACCGATACGATCCTGGGCCGCAAGAACATTCAGGTGGAGCCCCGGGGCAACAAGATCCTGAAACCGCGCGGGTTCCTGCCGGTGGAGCAGACCCAGACGCCGTACCAGATCTACGACGCGTTCCTCGATGTCACCCGCGCCTCGCAGGGCTGGGACACCAAGGCCGTCAAGCAGTCGCTGAACGTGCTCTCCGAGACCGTCGATCAGACCTCGCCGCACCTGAGCGCCGCGCTCAAGGGTGTGCAGGAGTTCTCCGACTCGCTGGGCAAGCGCGACGAGCAGCTCAAGGCGCTGCTGTCCAACGCGGGCAAGATCGCCACCGTCCTCGGGGATCGCAGCGGACAGGTGAACGCGCTGCTGGTCAACGCGCAGACGCTGCTGGCCGCGGTCAACGACCGCCGCCAGGCTGTCAGCATGCTGCTGGAGCGGATTTCAACTGTGTCGCAGCAGCTCACCGGGTTCATCAATGAGAACCCGAACCTCAACCACGTGCTCACCCAGTTGAAGACGGTCAGCGATATCCTCAGTGAGCGCCGCAACGACCTGGCCGACACACTCAGCCTGGCCGGCAAGTTCGTCGTCTCGCTGGCCGAGGCGCTGGCGTCGGGTCCGTACTTCAAGGTGCTGCTGGCCAACCTGCTGCCGCCGACGCTGCTGCAGCCGTTCGTCGACGCGGCGTTCAAGAAGCGCGGTATCGACCCCGAGCAGTTCTGGCGCAACTCCGGTCTGCCGGCATTCCAGTTCCCCGACCCCAACGGCACCCGCTTCGAGAACGGTGCGCCGCCACCCGCGCCGACACCGCTGGAAGGGACCCCGGAGAATCCCGGACCCGCGGTGCCCCCGGGATCACCATGCTCGTACACGCCTCCGGCCGACGGTCTGCCCCGCCCCGGTGATCCGTTGCCGTGCGCGCATCTGGGAGTCGGTCCCTACGGTGACAACCCGTACGGGCCCAACTACGGAGCGCCGAATGTGGCGACGTCGGCACCGAATCCGGGCGGTATCGGCCCGAACCCGGGTGTCCCGTCCGCGGCGATCCCGGGCCAGCTGTCCCCCGATGTGCCCGGCACACCGGTGCCGATCGCACCCGGGCCGCCCGGCGCACGCCAGGTGCCCGTCGGTCCGCCCGGGGTGCCCACGCCCCCCGGCGACATCCCCGGTCGCGCGGTGCCCGCACCGATCCTGCCCGGGCCGCCGCCCCCGCCGGGGCCGGGCCAGCAGTTGTCCCCGGTGGGCACCGAACCCCTGCCCGGTAACCCGCCGTTCCTTCCGCCCGGATCTCAGGGGGTGGCTCCGTAATGTCGAGCGTCTTCAACATCCGAAACATCAAGCTGCCGCACTTCTCCCGGACGGCGGTGATCCTCACGGCCCTCGTGGTGGCGGTGGCGATCGGCGCCGGCGTGGTGGGCTGGAACGTCTACAGGAAGCTGACCACCACCACGGTGACGGCGTACTTCCCCGAGGTGCTCGCGTTGTACCCCGGGGACAAGGTCCTCATCATGGGTGTGCAGGTCGGCAAGATCGACTCGATCACCACCGACGGCGACAAGATGAAGGTCGTCTTCCACTTCAACAGCAAGTACAAGGTTCCGGAGAACGCGTCCGCGTCGGTGCTCAACCCCAGCCTGGTGGCATCCCGCGTGATTCAGCTGTCGCCCCCCTACACCGGTGGGCCGGCGATGGCCGACGGTGCGACGATCCCGTTGGAGCGCAACCAGATTCCGGTGGAGTACGACGAGCTGCGCGACCAGGTGACCCGGATCCTGGCCGATCTGGGGCCCTCCAAGGAGCAGCCCAAGGGCCCGTTCGGCGACATCATCGAATCGTTCGCCGACGGGTTCGCCGGGAAGGGCGAGCAGTTCAACAAGACCATTCAGGGCCTCTCCGAAGCACTCGATGCGCTGCATCAGGGCCGCGGTGACATCGTCGCGGTGATCAAGAGCCTCGCCACCTTCGTCAACGCGCTGTACAAGAACGACCAGCAGTTCGTGGCGTTGAACGACAATCTGGCGCAGTTCACCAACTCGTTCACCAACACCGATCGTGAAGTCGCCACCGCGCTACAGGATCTCAACAACGTGCTGGCGACCACCCGAAAGTTCTTGGACGAGAACGGCAAACCGCTCACCGCCGACATCAAGAACCTGTCGGATGTGACCACCACGATCCTGCAACCCGAGCCGCGTAACGGTCTGGAGACCGGCCTGCACGCGTACCCGAACCTGGTGTCCAACGTGGTGAACATCGTGTCGCCGAACCAGGGTGGCGTCGTGACCCTCCCGGTGCTGCCCGGTGTCACGAACTTCTCGAACCCGCTGAACTTCATCTGCAGCACCATCCAGGCCGGTAGCCGGTTGGGCTACCAGGAATCCGCGGAATTGTGCGCCCAGTACCTGGCGCCCATCCTGGACGCCATCAAGTTCAACTTCCTGCCGTTCGGGGTGAACATGGCCAGCACCGCGATTACGCTGCCCAAACAGATCGCCTATTCCGAACCGCGACTGCAGCCGCCGCCGGGGTACAAGGACACCACGGTGCCGGGTATCTGGTCGCGGGACACGTTGTTCTCGCACGGCAACCACGAGCCGGGCTGGATCGTGGCGCCGGGTATGCAGGGTGTTTCGGTACAGCCGTTCACGCAGAACATGCTGACCCCGGATTCGTTGGCGGAGTTGATGGGTGGGCCCGATATCGTGGCGCCGCCCGCACCGCCGGCGTTCGGTGTGCCGCCCGGTGGCAACCTCCCCGGCCCGCCGGATGCGTACAACGAGTCCAGCCCGTTGCCGCCGCCGTGGTACCCGCAGCCGGGCCCACCGCCGGTGCCGGCCCCGGGCGTGCTGCCCGGCGACCCGCTGGGAGCGATCGCGGCGCCGCCCGCGGCGGCCCCGGCCGCCGTACCGGCACCAGCCGGCCCGCCGCTGCCCGCCGAAGCCGGAGGGGGCAACTAGTGCGCACCCGTGATTGGAAGACGACCGGTCGGCGCACCGCCGCGCTGGCGGTGGCCGCGCTGGCCCTGAGCTCCTGCTCGCAGTGGCGCGGTGTGGCCAACGTCCCGCTGCCCGGTGGACCGGGAACGCAGGACGGTCACTCCACCATCTACATCCAGATGCCGGAGACGCTGGCGCTCAACGCCAACAGCCGGGTCCGGGTGGCCGATGTGTTCGTCGGCCGGGTGCGCTCGATCGAGCTGAAGAACTGGGTCCCCACCCTGACGGTGGACCTGGAGCCCGGCGTGAAGCTGCCGTCCAATGTGCTGGCCAAGATCGGCCAGACCAGCCTGTTGGGTTCGCAGCACGTCGAGTTGGACAGCCCGCCGGATTCGTCGTCGACGCCGCTGCGCAACGGTGACACCGTGCCGCTGAAGAACTCGTCGGCTTATCCGACCATCGAGCGGACGCTGGCCAGTATCTCGGGAATCCTGACCGGTGGTGGTATCCCCAACATCGAGGTGATCCAGAACGAGGTCAACAACATCCTGACCGGCCGGGCCGATCAGATCCGGGAGTTCCTCAACCGGCTGGACACCTTCACCCAGGAGATGAACAAGCAGAGCGCCGACATCACCCGCGCCATCGACTCCACCAACCGGCTGCTCGCCGTCGTCGCCAACCGCAATGACACGCTGGACCAGGTGCTCACCGAATTCCCGCCGCTGATCCAGCATTTCGCGGACACCCGTGATCTGTTCGCCGACGCGGTGACGGCCCTGGGCCGGGTGTCGGCGGCCGCCGACGACACGTTGAGCAACACCAACGCGAACCTGCACACCAACCTGGTCAACCTGCAGCGTCCGCTCAAACAGCTGTCGAAGGCCTCGCCGTACCTGGTGGGCGCGCTGAAACTGCTGTTGACGGTGCCGTTCAACATCGAGAACGTGCCGAAAGCCATTCGCGGCGACTACATCAACACCTCCGCCACCGTCGACCTGACGCTGTCCGCGGTGGACAACGGCCTGCTGTCGGGCACCGGGGTGTCAGGCATGTTGCGGGCGCTGGAACAGGCCTGGGGCCGCGATCCGGCGACCATGATCCCGGACATCCGATTCACACCGAACCCGCACAACGCGCCCGGTGGTCCGCTGGTCGAAAGGGGGGAGTGAGACATGTTGCTGACCAGGTTCATCAAGATGCAGCTGCTGGTCTTCGCTGCCCTGACCATCGTCGGTCTGGTGGTGCTGTCGCTGGTCTACCTGCGTCTGCCCACCGCCGCGGGGATCGGGATGTACCGCCTCTACGCGGATCTGCCGAACTCGGCAGGCCTGTACGAGACGGCCAACGTCACCTACCGCGGCACCACCATCGGCAAGGTGCGCGATGTCCAGCCCACCCCCAAGGGCGCGCGGATCACCATGGACATCGACAACGACAAGAAGGTCCCGCTCGACGCGTCGGCCAACGTGCACTCGGTATCGGCGGTCGGTGAGCAGTTCCTGGACATCGTGTCGGAGAAGGACGAGGGCAAGTACTTCAGCTCGGGGCAGACCATCACCAAGGGCTCGGTGCCGGCCGAGGTCGGTCCCGCGCTGGACGCCGCCGAGGCGGGCCTTGCCGCGCTGCCCAAGGAGAAGATCGGCCAGTTGCTCGACGAGACGGCGAAAGCCGTTGGCGGACTGGGTCCGTCATTGCAACGGCTGGTGGACTCCACCCAGGCACTGGCCGGTGACTTCAAGGACAACCTGCCCTCGGTGAACGATATCGTCGAGCATTCCGGGCCGATCATCGACAGCCAAGTGAACTCCGGGGACGCCATCGCCCGGTGGGCGGCCAACCTGAACACCATCACCAGCCAGACCGCGGAGCAGGACGGTGCGCTGCGCAGCGGCCTGCAGCAGGCGGCGCCGACGGCCGATCAGCTCAACGCGGTGTTCAGCGATGTGCGTGACGCGCTGCCGCAGACGCTGGCCAACCTCGAGGTCGTCATCGACATGCTCAAGCGGTACAACAAGAACGTCGAGCAGGTGCTGGTGGTGCTGCCCCAGGGCGCGTCCATCGCCCAGACCGCGACGATCTTCGCGCCGAAAGGCCTGCTGCACTTCGCCCTCGGGATCAACTCTCCGCCGCCGTGCCTGACCGGATTCCTGCCGGCCTCGCAGTGGCGGTCGCCGGCCGACACCACCACCCAGCCGATCCCGTCGGGCCTGTACTGCAAGATTCCCAAGGACGCACCGAACGCGGTGCGCGGCGCGCGTAACTACCCGTGCGCCGACTTCCCGGGCAAGCGTGCAGCCACCCCGGCCGAGTGCCGCAGCAACGAGCCGTATGTGCCTGCGGGCACCAACCCGTGGTACGGCGACCCCAACCAGGTCGTCGACTGCCCGGCGGCCGGCGCCCGCTGCACCCACCCCGTCGAGCCGGGCCGGGTCATCCCGGCGCCGTCGATCAACAACGGGCTCAACCCGCTGGGGGCCAGCCAGTTGCCGCCGCCGGAGGTTTTCGCCCCGACCAGTGACCCGCTCACCCCTCCCGGCCAGGGCACCGTCAGCTGCAGTGGACAGCAACCCAACCCCTGCATCTACACTCCGGCAGCAGGACCGTCGGCGGTGTACAGCCCGTCCAGCGGTGAGGTGGTCGGTCCAGACGGTGTCAAGTACACCGTCAACAACTCGATGAAGCCAGGAGATAGCGGATGGAAGGAGATGCTGGCGCCAGCCGGCTGAACCCCACCCCTGATGACCACGATCCAGAAGAACCGATAGCGGCACTTCCCGAGGCACAGCCCGATCCGGTGACCCCGGCGCACCAGCCGAGGCCGGAACGGCTGGGCTCGGGATGGGTGGCCGCGATCGCCGCCGGCCTGCTCGTGCTGACCGCCGGGCTGTCCGTGGTCGGCTACCTGGCGGTGCAGGCCAACGCCCGCAGCGCCCAGATCGGGCGCGATGACGCCGTCGCGCTGCAGGCCGCCAAGGACTGCGTGACCGCCACCCAGGCTCCGGACACGGCGTCGATGGGCGCCAGCCAGGCCAAGATCATCGAGTGCTCGACCGGTGACTTCGGGGCTCAGGCCGGGTTCTTCAGCGGCATGATGGTGGAGGCGTATCAAGCGGCGAACGTGAAGGTCGCGGTATCGGACCTGCGTGCCGCGGTCGAACGGCACAACGACGACGGCTCCGTCGACATCCTGGTGGCGGTGCGGACGAAGGTCACCAATTCGCAAGCCGCGGACCAGGAGCAGGGCTACCGGTTGCGGGTGACGATGCAGCGTGACGACGGCACGTACAAGATCGCCAACCTCGTCCAGGTGACGACGTGACGGCGGTGCTCGACGTGAACGATGCCGTGGACACCGCAGCAACCACCGCCACCCCCGACTTACCGGTGGCCTCCTGGAGGAGCCGGGCCGGGGCGCTGGCCATCGATGTGATCTTCGGGGTTGCCGTGGTGGTCATCATGGCGATGCTGGCCTGGATCTCGCCGTGGATGAGCTGGCAGTGGTGGGTGTTTGCGGTACTGGGGGCGGTAGTCACGCTGGCGGTGCTGGTGAATCGCTGGCTGATACCGGGATGGACGGGATGGACCCTGGGGCGCGCGGTCACCGGCATCCGGGTGCTCACCCGCACCGGCGCTCCGGCGGGCAGCGTCCGGTTGATCGTCCGCGATATCGCGCATCTGCTCGACACGGCCGCGGTGCTGGTCGGGTGGCTGTGGCCGCTGTGGGATCGGCGCGGGCGCACGTTCGCCGACCTGCTGCTGCGTACCGAGGTGGTGCGAGTCGACGCTCCGGCGCGCGATCTGCGCCGGCCGGTCGCGCTCGGGCTGGCCGCGACGGTGCTGCTGTGTTGCGCCGCAGCCGGACTGGGCTACGGCGCCGTATACCGGCATGACCGGGCGGTGGACGAGGCCAGAGCGCAGATCTCGGAGCAGGGCCCCCGGATCGTCGAGGAACTGCTCAGCTATACCCCGCAGACCCTGGCCGACGATTTCGCCAAGGCGCAGTCGCTGGCCACCGACGGCTATCGCCCGCAGCTGGTGGCCCAACAGGAGTCGGTGCGCAAGGCGCCGATCGTGGCCAATGAGTACTGGACCGTCAACAGCGCGGTCACACAGGTCGGCACGGACACCGCGACCATGCTGATGGCCATGCAGGGGCAGCGCGGTGCCGACCCGAAAACCCTGCGCGTCATCACCGCGACGGTGCAGGTGGATTTCGTCAAGTCCGGCGGACAGTGGCGGGTGGGCAACCTCACGGTGATCACCCGGCCCACCCCGGGCGGTGGTCCCCGATGAGCCCGCGCCGCCAGATCGACCCGGATGAGCCCGAACTCTTTGTCTCAGTGGATAGTCCGCCGAGGCGCTGGGGTCTGCCGGTGGTCGGTGGCGTCTGCGCGGTGGTGCTGGCCGCCGTCATCGGGCTGTGCACGGTGATGGTGATGGCACACGAATCGGATCGCCGTACCGAGGTCAGGGACGCGTCCGCACTGGCGTATGTGCGGGACTTCATGACCGTGTACACGACCATGGATCCGTTCCATGCCAACGACTATGCCGACCGGATCAAGGCGCAGGCCACCGGCGAATTCGTGAAGGCGTTCACCGAGAAGCAGAACGAGATCGTCATCCAGGTGGCGCGTCTGGAGCCCACCACGGGTGCGGTGCTCGCCGCCGGTGTGCAGCGCTGGAACGACGACGGCAGCGCCGACGTCCTGGTGGCCACCCTGACGACCAGCAAGACTCCCGACGGCAAACAGACCATCGAGACCGGAAGCCGTTGGTTGGCAACGACAATTCAGGAAGGGCGCCAGTGGAAGATCAGCCGGCTGATTCAGGTGATCTGACCACCGGGTCTGAGGACGACGAAGCCCAGGCCCAGCCGACGGGTAAGGCGGGTAGAGCTTCGGCGAGCGGCCCGGAGTCCGTCCCCGAGACGGACGCCGCCCCAGCGGATTCCGGTGACACGGAGCCCGCCGAAGAACCCGTGCTGGTGCCGCACCGGCCGGCGGGTAAGGCACTCAAGATCGTCGCGGCGGTGGCGGCGCTGCTGTTCGTGGCGGCCGGCGCGTTCGCCGGTGCGACGGCGCAGCAGTACCTGTCCGACCGCGCGTTGGTGCACACCAAATTGGACGTCGCCCGCACCGCGACCAGCGCCATCACCACGCTGTGGACCTACACGCCCGACGATATGGAATCGCTGCCCGACCGGGCGCAGAAGTATCTGGGCGGCGATTTCGCGGCCCAGTACCGCCAGTACATCGACGCGATCGTGGCGCCGAACAAGCAGGCCCAGGTGTCCAACAGCACCCAGGTGCTCGGTGCGGCCATCGAGAGCATCGGGCCGGACCGGGCCACCGCGCTGGTGTACACGAACTCGGTGGCCACCAGCCCGGTCACCAAGAACATCCCGTCGCTGCGTTACCTGTCCTATCGGCTGACGCTGGAACGCCGGGACTCGAAGTGGCTCATCACGGAGATGACGCCGGTCACGTCGCTGGATCTCACACCGAGGCTGTAGTCGCACGACGCGTTCGCGGCGTCGCCAGCGATCGTCGCTTTTCGGGCCCGAGGACTCCGGATAACCTGGCCACATGCCATCAGTACTTGTGACCGGCGCCGGACGCGGAATCGGGCGCACCATCGCCGAAGAGTTGGCCACGCGCGGGTGGGAGGTGATCGCGGGAGTCCGCTCGAGCACCGACGTGGCCGCCGTCGGCGCGGCGCACGAGCGGATAACGGGGGTACTGCTCGACGTCACCGACGAGGAACAGCTCGCGGCGCTGGATGCGGCTTTGCCGTCGAGGCTGGACGCCGTGGTCAACAACGCCGGCATCGTGGTCGCCGGTCCGATGGAGACGGTCACCACCGACGGGTGGCGAAAGCAGTTGGACGTCAACGTGATCGGTCAGCTCGCAGTCACTCGGGCGGTGTTGCCCCGATTGCGTGAGTCCCACGGCCGGGTGGTGTTCATTTCGAGCGTCAACGGCCGGCTGTCGACGCCGCTGACGGGTGCCTACGCGGCGTCCAAGTTCGCGCTCGAGGCGGCCGCCGACGCCCTGCGGATGGAGTTGGCGCCGTGGCGGATACCGGTGGTGCTCGTCGAGCCGGCGCAGACCGACACCGACATGTGGCGCACCGCCGACGCCATGGTGTCCGAGGTGGAGGCCGACCTGACGCCGCAATACCGTGAACTTTATGCCCGTCACGTTGCTGGCATGCGCAGGTCCGTGCCGATCTCGCAGCGGCTCGCGGTCGCACCCGAGACGGTGGCCGATGTGGTGTACACCGCGCTGACCTCGCGGCGGCCCCGGCCACGCTATGTCGTAGGGCTGGGCCCCAAGGCTCAAGTTGCCCTGCTGACTCATATCCCCACTGCTTTGCGAGATCGGCTTCTTCGTGTCGTGATGCGTCAACCCTGACCAAAACCCAACGCGCGCAAGACTTCGGCGCACGCGATAGTTCTCGGCAAAACCGTATCCGGGCACCGGCAGGGTGTTACCGTCCTGTGCGTCGGCTGGGAGGCTACGGGGAGGCACGTAAGCATGACGGGGAAACATCGCGCGGCGGGGGAGCGGACCAAGCGGCTCGCGGTCGTGGGGGCCGCAACCGCGACGGTCACCGCCCTGACGGTGGGAGCGGCCGCGCCCCAACCGGTGCAGACGCGTCCGGAGTTGCGTCTGGTACACGATCAACCGCTGCATCTCACAGCGTCGACAAGCCTGTTCCCGAAGCCGGGCGAACTGCGGGATATCACTGGCGGCCTGGGTAATACGGTCTACAACGAGGTGCAGGACCTGTACGCGACCCTCGCCAAGGCGTTGGTCGGCAGGGTGAGCGTGCCGGCCCTGACCGGCGGGCTGCACATCAACATCGGCGATGTGCTGAACCAGATACCGGTGGACCTGCTCGATCAGGTGCTCGGTGCGGTGAAGATCGATCTCGGGTCGCTGCTCGACGGGGCGCTGCCCCCCGGGGTATCGGACGCCTTGGTCGGCGTCCTGGACCTGCTGAACATCACCGACTCGGCCGGCAACGTCTCGCTCAGTGCGCTACTCGGTCTCATCGGGCTTGATGTGTCGAATATCGTGGATCTGGCGAACACGGATGTGGCCGGGGTCAAGATCATCACCCCGGGCCCCACCTTCGGCCTGCTGAAGATGCTGGGGCTGGATATCGGGTGGACGCCCGGTACCCCCAATGCCGTTGCCCAGGCCATCAATTCGACACCGTACCTGGATATCAGCGGCGACGGTCTGCTCGACATCGTCTTCAAGCAGGCCAAGGACGCCCTCGACGTGCTCGGGCCGCTGGGCGTACCGCTGCAGCTGGCGGTGAATCTGCTGCACGCGGTGACCGACGCCCTGCCGCTGGAACTACTCGACGTCACCGACGTGCGCATCCCTATTGTCGCCGGTATCGGCCTCGGTGCTTTCTCCACCGGAGCGTCGTATTCGAAGATCCTGAGCGAGTTGGGATTCCAGCCCGGCGGCGCCAAGGCGAGCCAGCATCCGCTGGTCGGTGGCTTCACTATTCTGCCGATGGTGCTGTTGAACAATCTGGGCCGGGCCAACGGTGGTCTGTTGTCCCGGTTCTACCCGCTGGGGGATCTGCTCGGCATCGACCTGCTGACCCCGGAAACGGGGGCTGTGCGCAGCGGCGGAATTCCGTTGCTCAACACCGGACTGGCGGTCGGCGGGGCGAATCTGGTCCCGATCAAGATCGATGCGACCGCGCAATACCAGCCGTTCTCCGACTTCGCCGCATGGCCGAATCCCTTCTCGCTGGCCAACAACCTGATGGCCGGAACGGTGGGCGCCACCTACATCCTTCGCGGCTTGACGCTCGACACCATCCTCAACCAGGTGGGGGACGAAGTCGGCGATGCGGTGGGTAACGTGACCGCCGGAAATCCGCTGGCGCTCAACCTCTATCTCACGCTGCCGGCGAAGACGCTGCCGCTGTTGGAACCGCTGTACCTCACCGGCGATGTGCTCAACGCGGTGAGCTTCGGCACGCTGGGCACTTTGCCGATCCGGCTCGCCAACGCCCTGACGCCGGCACTGACAAGTCTGGTGAACCTCGGGTACACCGACGTGGTGCGCAATGCCGACGGCACGTACACCAGGACGCTCACCGACGCCGACACCCCGACACCCTTCATGACGTTCCCGCACGTGAATCCG
The DNA here is from genome assembly GCF_011758805.1 of Mycolicibacterium fluoranthenivorans. Taxonomy (NCBI): domain Bacteria; kingdom Bacillati; phylum Actinomycetota; class Actinomycetes; order Mycobacteriales; family Mycobacteriaceae; genus Mycobacterium; species Mycolicibacterium fluoranthenivorans. The sequence continues at coordinate 460,242 of NZ_JAANOW010000001.1, forward strand.
GGCCAAGCGGTCAACGACGTGATCAAGTCCCTGGTCAAGGGGTTCCAGAAGGAGTTCTTCAGTGGCCATCCGACGGCGGCGCCGCCGAACATCGTCAACGAGCTCGTCAAGGTGGTGAAGAGCATCACCAGCGGCAGCTTCGCGAAGGAGCTGACCAAGACGGCCACCGCTGCGGCGTCCGGGCTGGCCGAGGCCAACGCGCTACCGTCAGCTGCGGCACGGACCTTGACGCTCGCCACCGGTCAGACCGCGGAGTCCACCGGTAAGCATGCGGCGACGGCCGCTGACACCAAGGTTGCTGACACCAAGACCGACGACAGCAAGGTCGCTGACAGCAAGTCCGATGACTCGAAGAAGGACGATTCCAAGAAAGACGACTCCAAGAAGGAGGACTCGAAGGAGGACGACGCCAAGAAGGCCGACTCGAAGAAGGACGACACCGCCAAGAACGAGAAGCCGGCCGCACAGGCGAATCCGAAGCCGACGGTCAAGAAGCCCGACCCATTGACCAAAGCGGTCCGCGATATCACCCGTGCGTTCAGCCCGAAGAAGAAGCCGGCCGCTTCGGAGTCGAAGGACTCCGGCACGACGAAGAAGAGCTCCGAGGGCGCGCCATCACGTTCGGCCGGAGAAGCCGCTTAGCCGAACGGTTTTCAATTGAACGCGAGCCAGGCCGGTAGCGCGCGTTCGCGCGAGTCGCACAGCACCTGATAGGTGTCACACGACCCCTTGGGCACGCCGGCCCCGGCCCACATGCCACCGGCATCACGGCGCAGCACGATCGCCGACGATCCGCCACCGTCGAGCAGGATGGCCGTATCGCTGCCCAGGCCCCGGAACAGATCCTGGATCTGGTCCGGGGTGTAGCTGCCGCCCTGGAACACGTACATCTCGTCGCGGCCGCGCGCATAGGCCAGCGCCGTGCGCGCCGCCGAGGGGCCGGGGTCGTTCATCTGACCGGTATCTCCCGGGGCGAGCAGTCCCAGACCGCTGACCGCGACGAAGCGGGTGCCCTTGCTCATCAGGTCGGTGACGACCGGGGTAGCTGCATCGAAATCCTCTGCACCCCTGGGGTTTACCACGAACGGCGCCCCGGACACCGGAAGGATCATCGTCGACAGCGGGGTCCAGATCTCGTTTCCGCCGGACAGGCCCTGCTTGCCGGCATAGGCGATGGTGCCGGTGACGACGGCGTTGGCCTTGCCCTGCCCGCTTGTGTTGTCGACGTACGCCCCGAGCGGGGAACTGCAGCCGGTGGTCTTCCACGAGCCGCCGCGCTGCCCCCTGATGTCGAAGAAATTGGCATTGACGGCGATCGTCGGCCGGCCCAGCGCGTGCCACGCCGCGATCGGGGTGTAGATCTCCGCGGACTGCAGCAGTCCTTCGCCGGTACGTGCGCCCGGTGTGCGTTCGCAGCGGGACTGGTAGCCGGCATGGGAATCGACGAGCAGGCGCGGGGTGAGCCGCGCCGAGGCGCCCTTGATGATCATCAGGTGTCCGCCGTTGCTCATCTCGTACCAACTGCCCGCGGCATTGAGCATCGGTGCCGGATTGCCGGCGCCGAAGTTGTACACCAGGTACGCACCCCGGGTGGTGGCGATCGCGTTCGCCAGCAGTGCGCGGCCGTCTGCCGCTCGGGCGACCGGGGATCCGATGGCCGTGGCAAGCGCCGCGGTGACTGCGACGACCGCAATTCCGGCGCCAAAGCGCAGGAGAAACCGGGTTGTGCTCAGCACGTCGATCCTTCCTGGCAAACTTCGGTCAGATGCTCAGGATAATCACAGCCGGCTCACTGTCAACTTACGTCACGGCCGCATAACGCTTCTGCCACAAGACAATTGCTAGCGCAGCCCCGGCGGCGCCAGGCGGTATACCGCGTCGGCGAGGTCATCCGTGACATAGACCCCGCCATCGGGTCCGACCACCGCGGAAACCGGGCGCCCCCAGCGGGATCCGTCTGCGGACTGGAACCCGCCGAGGAGCGTCTCTGCGGGGCCGAGGATCCCGTTGCGCCATGGCAGGAAGGACACTTCGGGGGCGCGCGGCGGTTGCCGGTTCCAGGACCCATGCACGCCCAGCAACGCCCCGGAGTCGTAGGGGGCAGGCAGCACGCCCTCGGTGAAGCTCATGCCCAGCGGTGCCGAATGTGCGCCGATGGTCTGCTCGACGGGCGGCAGCGACGCGCAGTCGAGCGCGCCGCCGTCGGCGTTGGTCTGGACGTCGCGGATGAACGGGGCGTCGGCGGGGCCGCCGGTGGGATGGCAGAACGGCCAGCCGAGTTCGCGGCCCGGTGTCAGTCGGGCGATGGCTTCGGGCGGATTCTCGGCGACGTAGTCGGGGTGGACCACTCCGGTGGCGGGGTCGGCGATGTTGTCGCGGTTGTTGACGGCCGTCCAGATCGATCCGTCCGGTGCGGTGGCCAGTCCGGTGCCGTTGCGAACCCCGGTGGCGAACACGGTCGCGGGACCGCCGCCGGGCGGAACGCGCATGACGGTCGCCCGTGGCGGGTCGGCCGTCCGGTCCTGTGCCGAGATGTTCCCGGTCGATCCGATCGAAAAGTACACTGCGCCATCGGATCCGGCGGTGACGCTCTTGAGGGCGTGCGAGTACGCGCCGCGCAGCTCCGGGCTGCGTGCGTCGGGCAGCCCGGCCGCGATCGGCCGGGGACCGGTGGCGCTGCCGTCGCGGTAGTCGTAGGTGGTGATCCGATCGCTCTCCGCGACCAGCAGGGTGGAGCCGGTGAAGGACAGGCCGTGCGGCTGGGTGAGACCGCTCAGCAACGGGGTCACCCGCCCTGGTCCTACCGACACCACCTGGCCCGTGCTGGGCAGCGAGACCAGCAGTCGCCCGTCGGGCGCCCACGCCGCCAGCCGCGCCTTGGGCACCCTGGCCCAGACCGATACCGTCCACCCCGGCGGGACCAATGCCTGTCGTGCGGTGTCGAACGGCCGGTGATCGAGGCCGTCGGGGACGGCGACGGTCACCGGCACCAAACCGGCAGGCGCGGCGGCGGGTGCTGTCGTGGCGGCGGGTGGTGGCGGGGTGCTGCCGGCCGCGCACCCGGCCAGCAGCACCACCGCGGCGCTGCACAGGAGGTGTCGGTTACGCGGCCAGACCCGCATGCATCTCCCAGACCAGGATCTCGGCTGGGGTGGTGGCTGTCACCAGCTGGCCGCCGGTGGCCGTCAGCCGGACGGCGTCGCCCTCCTGCAGCGGGCCCGCGCCCTCGAGGGCCACTTCACCGCGGGGTACGAACAGGTGCAGGTAGGGCGCCTGGGGCAGTTCCACGGAGTCGCCGGGTTGCAGGCGGGCACCGTGCAGCGCGGCGAAGCGGTTCTGGATGCTGATCGCGGTCTCGTCGCGATGCTCGGGCATGCCGGAGGCGATGGTGATCAGCTTGCCGCGCAACAACTCGTCGTCGATCTCCATTTGCTGATAGCCCGGCGTGATACCGGACTCGTCCGGGACGACCCACATCTGCACGAAATGCACAGGCTCGGAATGTGTTTCGCCGCCCGTGAGCTTCCAGGAGTCGTTCTTCTCGGAATGCAGGATGCCCCGGCCGGCCGACATTCGTTGCGCCAGTCCGGGATAGATGACCCCGGAGTGCCCGGTCGAGTCCTGGTGCACCAATGAGCCGCGCAGCACCCAGGTGACGATCTCCATATCGCGGTGCGGGTGGGTCTCAAATCCGGCGCCCGGCGTGACGATGTCGTCGTTGTTGACCAGCAGTAGCCCGTGATGGGTGTTGGCGGGATCGTAATGATCGCTGAACGAGAAGGAGTGCTTGGAGTCCAGCCATGAGATCTTCGTGGCCGCCCGGTCGCCGGCGCGGCGGATGTCGATGGTTGCGGTATTGCTCATCGGGTTCTCCTTGCGATTCGATGCCAGCCTAGGTGCCGGTACTGGACACCACAAAATAGATGATATGTCATGTATTCCATGTGGCTGACCGACGACGAACAGCGGATCTGGCGTGACTACCTGACCATGAGCGCCCGACTGCAGGCCGCGATGAATCGGCAGTTACAGGCCGATTGCGGGTTGTCACTGGCCGACTACGAGGTGCTCGTCGCCCTCGAGAAACAACCCGGCTGCGCGATGAACGAGCTCGGTGAGCGGCTCGGCTGGGAACAGAGCCGGGTGTCGCATCAGCTGCGCAGGATGACCGACCGTGCCCTGGTGGCCCGCCCCGGTGCCGACGATGACCGGCGCGTGGTCACGGTGCAGATCACCGCCGCGGGCCGGAAGGCGCTGGCGGTCGCCGCACCCGGTCATGTCGCACTGGTGCGCGCGGTGCTGTTCGACGAGATGAGCGCCGCCCAGGCCGCCGCCGTGGGGCGTTGGCTGGCCGGCGCGGTGCGCAGGCTCGATCAGGCACACTGAGGCAGTGGCCACCGTCCGTGCCCTCGCCTGCGCGGAACGCGAGACGTTCGCGAATCTGTTGGAAAGTCTCACCCCGGAACAGTGGGATGCGCCGAGCCTGTGTCCGGGGTGGACCGTCCGGGACGTCGCGATGCACACCATCGCCTATCTCGGCCAGGGGCGTATCGCCCTGGCCCGCAACATGTTCGCCGCGCGCTGGGATGTCGGCACGCTCAACGCGAATGCCCTTGCCCGCCTCGGGTCTGTTCAGCCCGGGCTGCTGGCGATGACGGGGCGTGCCGCACACCTTTCAGGTGAGCTCGCCGGCGGCGGTGTTGCGCTGCTGGACCGGCGTTAGCCCCGGCGCAGCAGCTTCATCTCCGACAACCGTTGCCGCATCGTGTGCACGTGCTCGACGAGGGCCTCCCGGGTGCCGGCGCCGGCGGTGAGCAGAGCCTCGACCAGTTGAGCGTCATCGCGGCTGCCGTCGAGCAGCGGGAGCAGGAGGCGGTCCAGGGGTTCCAGCGGCACCGTCTCATGCCAGGGGTTGAACGTCGACCCGTCCTCGTCGAGTTGGGTCAATTCGGCCATCCGCCTTGCCGATTCGTCGATTCTCACCGGTTCGCCGGCCGGTTCGGGCAGTACCGGATCGAGGCGGTAGTGGGCCTGACCCTGCATGACGAGGACGCTGGTCAGGTCGTCGATGTGGGCGGGCAGATCGGCACTCGGATGCTCCCCGGCGGCGACGAGGCGCTCACGCACGGTCGCCACCAATTCGTCGTGGGACAGTGTCCACGGCCAGCGTTCGGTGAGCGCATCGAGGGCCGCCTTGATGGCCGGTGCGTTGGTGAACAAGGTGGCGCCGTCGGCCTGCTGGAACTCCTGGCGAGAGGTGTCCAGCCGGGTGGGCCCGTCGAGGGGCGGGACCGTGGCGGCCAGGTGCAGCCGGCGGAAACGGTCGGCGTCAGGGTCATAGCTGATCTGCTGGGCGCGCTCGGCGTGGACGAACAACGACTGCCGGAACGTGCGGTTGGTGACGAAGTCCAGGTATTGCTCCACCAGAACCTGCGCGCCACCGCAGTGTGCGGCCAGGTATTCGGCCACCTTGGGTCCGTGATTGGCCGGGATCATCACTTCCGGGCGGGCCTCACCCAGATACGCCAGCCCGTGCGCGCTGGTGCGGGCGAGCACCTCGTAGAAGTAACGCGGGGTGTTGAAGGCCTCCAACTCGTCGTGCAGCAGGTAGGAATCGCCGAAGCCGTCGTCGGAGGCCCGCCATTCGGCCAGGATGCTCGCCATCACGCCACCGGCCGGCACCACCTCCTCCAGGAAATCGGCCATCCCACGGGCTTGCCGCACCTTCTCGCCCGGCGTCTGGCTGCCACCGCCGGCCAGCAGCATGGCGTCGCGCACGATCTCCTTGGCCTTCCAGCCCGGGTGGCAGTTGTAGCTGAGGTAGGCGACGCCGTCCGCGGACAGCGTCGCCCGGATCATGGCCAGCAGCGCCTCGGCCACGTCATCGGGCACCCAGCTGTACACACCGTGGGCGATGACGTAGTCGAACCGCCCCAGGCTTGTGAGGTCCAGCCGGGCGATATCGCCGGCGATCAACTGCATGTTCTCCAGGCCCAGCGCCGCTACGCGGGCCTGCCCCTGCGCGATCTGCACCTCGGACAGGTCGATCCCCACCACCTCGGCGTCCGGGTGGGTGGCGGCGAACGGCAGGATGTTGCCTCCAGCGGCGCAGCCGATCTCGAGGACGCGGGCGGTGCCGACGTCCGCCGGCGCCAAGCCGAACAGGTGGGCCACGGCCGCCAATGTCCCGGGTGCCGACTGCGGGAAGGAGTTCGAGACATACGGTGTCTGGTCGTAGTCGGAACGGAGCGCATCGACAGCATTGGTGCTGCCGGCAGCGGTGCGGCTGGCGGTCAAGGTGACTCCTGTCTGTGCCTACGCAAAACTGCGGGCACGGTACGCGGCCCAGGTGAATTCGAGGTGCCAGTCGGTGGTCTCTTCCCTACCCACCGGTGGATAGGGATAGTCTGCGGGCGTGGATATCAATGGAGCTAGTGCAATCGTCACCGGTGGCGCGTCGGGTATCGGCGCCGCCGCCGCACGTCAGCTGGCCGCCAAGGGCGCCAGGGTGGTCGTCGCGGACCTGAACGCCGAACGCGGCCAGGAACTCGCGCACGAGATCGGTGGCGTCTTCGTCACCGTCGACGTCACCAACACCGACCAGATCATCGACGCCGTGAACACGGCCACCGATCTCGGCCCGCTGCGCGCCCTGGTGAACTCGGCCGGTATCGGCTGGGCCCAGCGCACCATCGGCAAGGACGGTCAGTTCGAGTCGGCGCACAACCTGGACGCGTACAAGAAGGTGCTCGCGATCAACCTGGTCGGCACCTTCGACTGCATCCGGCTGGCTGCCACCGCGATGAGCCGCAACGAGCTCACCGACACCGGCGAGCGTGGCGCCATCGTCAACCTCACCAGCGTCGCAGCCTTCGACGGGCAGATCGGCCAGGCCGCGTACTCGTCGTCCAAGGGTGGCGTCGTGGGCCTGACCCTGCCGGTCGCCCGGGACCTGTCGGCCGTCGGTATCCGCGTGAACACCGTGGCCCCCGGCCTGATCGACACCCCGATCTACGGGGAGGGTGAGGCGTCGGAAGCCTTCAAGGCCAAGCTCGGCGAGTCGGTGCTCTTCCCGCATCGCCTGGGCAAGCCGGAGGAACTGGCCTCGATGATCATCGAGCTGATCACCAACTCCTACATGAACGCCGAAGTGGTCCGTGTCGACGGCGGCATCCGGATGCCACCGAAGTAGTCACCCGCAAGCGAAAGGCCCCCGCGTGAGCGGGGGCCTTTTTGCGTGCGAGGGTTACCAGTCCGATTCGTCGAACCGGATCACGCCGCGAATGTTGTTGCCGTCCAACATGTCCTGGTAGCCGGTGTTGATATCTTCCAGCTTGTAGGTGCGGGTGATCATATCGTCGATGTTCAGCAGTCCCGACTTGTACAGCGCCGTCAGCCGCGGGGTCTCCACGTGGCTGCTGCCGCCGCCGAAGATGTTGCCCTTCAGCGTCTTCTGCAACATGGTGAACAGGAAGAGGTTCAGCTTCACGTCGGCGTCGAGCATCGATCCCATCCCGGTGACCACACAGGTGCCGGTCTTGGCGGTCAGGATCATCGCCTCTTCGATGTACTCGCCCTTCATCTCGCCGACCGCGATGATGACCTTGTCGGCCATCAGACCGTAGGTGGTGTCGATGACGGGCATGATCGCCTCGGACATCGACGGGTACACGTGGGTGGCGCCGAACTTGATGGCCTGCTCGCGCTTCCACTCGTTCGGGTCGATGGCGATGACGTGCTTGGCGCCGGAGATGACCGCGCCCTGCAGGGCGCTCATCCCGATACCGCCGACGCCGACGACGATGACCGTCTCGCCCGGCTTCACCTCGGCCACATTGGTGGCCGAGCCGAACCCGGTCGGCACCGCGCAACCCATGATCGCGGCGGTCTCGAACGGGATGTCCTTGTCGATCTTGACCACCGAGTCCTTGTGCACCGTCATGTAGGGCGCGAAGGTGCCCAGCAGGTTCATCGGCGACACCTCATGCGACCCGGCATGGATACGGCTGGTGCCGTCGGCGATCGCCTTGCCGCCGAGCAGGACGGCGCCGCGGTCGCACAGGGAGCGGAAGCCCTTGAGGCAGGGCGGACACACGCCACAGGCCGGGATGAACGCGAGGATGACGTGGTCGCCCTCCTCGATCCCGGTGACGTTCTTGCCGACCTTGGTGACCACACCCGCGCCCTCGTGGCCGCCGAGTGCGGGCAGGCCGATCGGGGTGGCGCCGGTGGTGATGTGGTAGTCGGAATGGCACATGCCGGCGGCGTGCATCCGGATCTGGACTTCGTCGGCGACGGGGTCCCCGAGCTCGATCTCATCGACTTTGAACGGCGAATTGAGTTCCCACAGCAGGGCGCCCTTGGTCTTCATGGATTGCGATCATAGAACAGGTTCTAGAAATTGCGTATGTACCGCGATTGAACTGCGTATTCGATAGCTTTACTGAATCGTTCAGGATGGTGTCGATGAATCCGCGGGCCGGCGCGGGTCTACCCCTCATGACTCAGATCAACGCCCAGATCGTGCCCAACCTCTGGTTCGACCGCCAGGCCGAGGAGGCCGCCGCGCACTACATCGCCGCGTTCGGTGGCAACGGCCGGATCGTCACCACCATCGCCTCCCACCCGGACTCGCCATCCCCGCAGGATGTGCCCGTCGTGGTGGAATTCGAGCTCGCCGGTCAGCGGTTCGTCGGGATCAACGGCGGGCCGCAGTTCACCTTCTCCGAAGCGGTGTCGTTGGAGGTGCGGGTCGCCGGCCAGGCGGAACTGGACCGGTTGTGGGCGGCGCTGGTCGAGGGTGGGTCGGAGCAGCCCTGCGGGTGGCTCAAGGACAAGTACGGCCTGTCCTGGCAGATCACCCCCACGGAGTACTACGACCTGGTCACCGAAGGCGATGCTGCGTCCCAGGACCGGCTGATGGCGGCGGTGCTGGCCACCCACGGGAAATTCGACATCGCGGGGCTACAGGCTGCGGCCCGCGGTCGGTGACGGCGATGGATGCCCTCGCGTAGCCGAGGGACCTTCGGCCCCGGTGACTGGTGTCGTTCGCCTCCGGCGGACGGGCCCGACCGAACCTAACTTGGTCTGAATACCTTGGCGCGCGGCAGGCTCGCCAGGGTTGCCAAGGGAAGGTTCGCCGTGACTGAAAATCGTTCTCTCTTAGGCCCTCTGGTGGTAGCCGGACTGGCCTCGGTCGCGGTTCTGATCGGACCGGCGACACCGGCCGGCGCCGACGCGCCGCCGGTGGTCGGGGCCGACTGCGGATCGGGTCAGATCGGCAACTCGGCGACGGCACCTGACGGCGGAGCACTTCGGTGCATCGTGGATGAACAGGGCAAGCTGCACTGGCTACCCGACACCCACGCCGTCTCGACCATTGCGGACCTGCAATCCGCGGGCTACTGGGTGACCGTCGATCGTGCCGGCGACAACCCGCTTCCGGACTGCACGGTGGTCGAGGTGCACAACGCGATGACCACGTCGTCGTTGAACTCCGGGGGGACCTCGCCAGGCGGACCCGGCTCCTACGGCGACAAGCACCAGACGACCATCGTGATCAGCAAGAGCATCGACGTCACGCTCGATTGCACCCACTGATCCACCTACTGATAACCGCCGAATCAGAGCCGTTCGGGCAGCCCGAACGTCGCGAACAACCGCGGCTCCATGAACGCCACCACATGGGAGATCCCGGCCGGGGTGATGTCGAGGACATGGAGCTGGAACGCCTCGTGCGCATCGGTCTGGGGGTTGCGCATGTACATCGCCGCCGCGGGCTGGCCGTTGGCCGTGGTGGGGATGAATCGCATATCGCCGGGGTATTCGGCCGGACACTTGTGCTTCGAGAGCATGCCGATGGCCTCCGGGCCGCGATACCAGGTGTCGAACGGAGGCATCTCCCAGATGGCCTCCTGGGTGAACAGCGTCACCAGTTTGTCGATGTCGTAGGCCTCGAACGCCGCGATGTAGCGGCCCAGCTGCTCCTGGGCCTCGGGGGAGTCCGGTGCCGACAGTGTGTTGTCCGCGCTGGGGCCCACCTCGTCGAGCTGGGCGCGCGCCCGCTGTAGCAGGCTGTTCACCGCGGCAGTCGAGGAGCCGATGGCATCGGCGACTTCGGCTGCGCGCCACTGCAATACATCGCGCAACACGAGCACCGCCCGCTGCCGCGGGGAGAGATGCTGCAGCGCCGCCACGAACGCCAACCGCACCGACTCCTTGGACTCCACCACCTCGGCGGTGTCGGGCAGCGGCTCCAGCCAGGGCACCTCATGGTGTTCGAGGATCTCGGTGGTCGGGTCGGAGCTGTCGGTCCCCAGCCCGGATGGCAGCGGACGGCGCTGCTTGTTCTCGATGGCCGTCAGGCAGGTGTTGGTGGCGATGCGGTAGAGCCACGTACGCGCCGAGGACTTGCCCTCGAAACCGTCGTAGGACTTCCACGCCCGCAGGAACGTCTCCTGCACCAGGTCCTCGGCGTCGTGCACCGAGCCCGTCATGCGGTAGCAGTGCGCCAGCAGCTCGCGTCGGTACTGTTGCGCGTCCGCCAGGAACGCGTCATTGGAGTCGAACTTCTTCGGAGTCTCTGTGAGGACGCTCACGCTGACGAGCTTACGCACCGATACCGACACAGGGGCTACCTCGGCGCCTCCGGCGGTGGGCCATCCCCGTTACGCTCGTCGGGTGGCGACTACCCGCAGTGAACGCAGCTTCGACGGTGTCGCAGGCACCCGCATCGTCTACGACGTCTGGACGCCGTCCACCGAGGCGAACGGGATCGTCGTGCTCTGCCACGGCTACGCCGAGCACGCCCGCCGCTACGACCACGTCGCACAGCGGTTCGGCGAGGCAGGGCTGATCACCTATGCCCTCGATCTGCGCGGGCACGGCCGGTCCGGCGGCAAGCGGGTCTACCTCAAGGACATCTCGGAGTACACCGACGATTTCCACCATCTCGTCGGCTTGGCGACCGCGGCGCACCCCGACCTGAAACGGGTGGTGCTCGGCCACAGCATGGGCGGCGGCGTGGTCTTCTCCTACGGCGTCGAACACCCTGACGATTACGCGGCGATGGTGCTGTCCGGGCCGGCGGTCTACGCCCAGGAAGCGGTGTCCCCGGTGATGACGGTGGTGGCCAAGGTGGTCGGAAGTCTGCTGCCCGGGCTGCCGGTGGAGAACCTGCCCGCCGACGCCGTCTCGCGCGACCCGCAGGTGGTGGCGGCCTACGAGGCCGACCCGCTGGTCCATCACGGCAACCTGCCCGCCGGTATCGCCAAGGCGCTGATCGGCGTGGGCGAGAGCATGCCGCAGCGGGCCTCCGCGCTGACGGCACCCCTGCTCGTGGTGCACGGCGGTCAGGACAAGTTGATCCCGGTCACGGGCAGCGAGCGGCTGGTGGAGTGCGTGGCATCGGAGGACGTCAACCTCAAGGTGTATCCCGAGCTCTACCACGAGGTGTTCAACGAACCCGAGCGCGCACTGGTGCTCGATGACGTGACCACCTGGATCGAGACCAGGCTGTGAGACGGGCCCTGCTGCTGCTGGCCACGCTGGCGTTGGTGGTCGCCGGCTGCTCGTCGGAGGCCAAGAACCCGCAGCCGCCCACGGGCTGGGTCGACGAGGACATCAGCTTCGATGCCGACGGCCTGACGATCCACGGCACGTTCCGCCATCAGAACACCCCGGGACCCGCGGCGCTGCTGATCTCCGAGAGCGGCCAGACCGACCGCAACGGCGACAACGCGGTGGCCGGCCCGGTGGGCAACATGCGCCAGCTCGCCGAGTATCTGTCCGACCATGGCATCGCCACCCTGCGCTACGACAAGGTCGGCACCGGCAAAACCGGTCTGGGCAAGTTCAAGGACCACCCGGCCGAGGTCGGCAGCGCCGTCTACACCGCCGGGGCCCGCGCGGCGATCAGGTTCCTGGCCACCCGGCCCGGCGTCGACACGGCGCATCTGTCGGTATATGCGTTGGGCGAGGGCACCATTCACGCGATGAACCTGGCTACCGACACCGCACCGGACGCGCCCAAGATCCACGCGCTGGGTCTGTTCCAGCCGCTGTCGGCCCGCTATCTGGACATCATCACCGGCCGGGTTCATGCCGACGTCGACGCCGCGGTGAGCTCGGGGGCCAAGACCAGGGCACAGGCCGACGCCGTGGTGGCGGCCTGGAATGCCGCAGTGGCCCAAGCTCGGACGCAGGGCACCGCGCCGGACACGCTGCCCGAGGGCCTGTCGGCGATTCTCAACGCCAAGAACGTGAAGGCCGTGGTCGAGGCCGACTCGATCGATCCGGTGGCCCTGGCCGCGAAGATCCCCGCGGCCACGCCGGTGCTGCTGACCTGCTCGGACGCCGACAACCAGGCCAGTTGCCCGGCGGAGCAGGGGCTGATCGGCGCGCTCAAGCACACCGCCCTGACGGTGGTGGCGCTCAAGGGGGTCAACCACGTGCTGCGCGACGACCCGACCGACAATGTGGCCAACTACGCCAAGAAGGCGCCATTATCCCCCCAATTGACCGACGCGCTGAACACCTTCATCACGAAATAGGCTGTCGGACTGGAGCGTTAACCTGGCGAACGTGAGCGACAAGATGCTGGCCCGGATCGCGGCCCTGCTGCGCCAGGCCGAGGGCACCGACAATCCGCATGAGGCCGAGGCGTTCATGACGGCCGCGCAGCGCCTGGCCACGGCGACCTCGATCGACCTGGCGCTGGCCCGGGCCCACTCGGCGCAGCGCACCAAGGCGCAATTACCCGAGCAGCGCACCATCACCATCGGGTCGGCCGGCACCCGCGGGCTGCGCACGTACGTGCAGCTGTTCGTGGTGATCGGGCTGGCCAACGATCTGAAATGCGATGTCGCCACCAACTCGACCTATGTCCACGCCTACGGGTTCGCCGAGGATATCGACGCCACCCATGCGCTCTACGCCAGCCTGGTGACCCAGATGGTCAAGGCATCCGAGGCCTATATCGGCTCGGGCGAGCACCGGCCGACACCGACCATCACCGCCCGGCTGAACTTCCAGCTGGCCTTCGGCGCCCGGGTGGGGCAGCGGCTGGCCGAGGCCAAGGCCGAGGCCGAGCGTGAAGCCGATCGGCAGGACCGGCCGGGGACGGCGCTGGCCTTGCGTAACAAGGATCTCGAACTGAAATCGTTCTACCGGCAGAGCTCCTCGGCACGCGGCACCTGGCGGGCGAGCAGCGCCTCGTCGGGTTACTCGTCGGCGGCTCGGCGCGCCGGTGACCGCGCCGGGAAGCGGGCCCGGCTGGGGCCCAGCCAGGAGTTGCCCGGTGCCCGGACCCCCTTGTCGCCATGACGTCGCCGTGACCGCGCGGGATGTCCAGCGCGCGAAAGTGTATGCCGCCGAAGGATTTATCCGCACGATGTTCGACCGTGCCGCCCAGCGCGGCAACGGTTCGGTGGACTTCTTCGGCACCGCGCTGACGCTGCCTCCGGAGGGCCGGTTCGGCTCCCTCGATTCGGTGCGCCGGTACGTCGACGACGTGCTGGCCCTGCCCGCGGTCCGGGAGAGGTGGCCCGGCGCCGGCCCGGTCACGGTCCGGGCCAGACGGGGACTGACGGCCGCGCACTATGAGGCCGACACCGCGACCATGGCGGTTCCGGATCAGCACACCACCTGGGCGCTGCGGGAACTCGTGGTGCTACACGAGCTCGCCCACCATCTGTGCCCGGAGGGCGCGCCACACGGCCGGGAATTCGTCACGACGATGGGTGAGCTGGCCGGTGTGGTGATGGGACCCGAGGTGCAGCATGTACTGCGAGTGCTCTATGCGAAAGAAGGGGTGCAGTGATGGCAGATCCGGTGGCGGTCGACGCCTTGTTCGGTGAGTTGTTGCAGACCGAGGACGAGGCGTTGCGCGCGGCGCGTGAGTCCGCGGCCGTGGAGTCCATGCCGGCCATCGAGGTGTCCGTGCAGCACGGTCATCTGCTGCAGTTACTGGCGCGGATCGCCGGGGCTGGGCGTGTGCTCGAAATCGGTACGCTGGCCGGGTATTCCACGATCTGTCTGGCCCGCGGTGTGGGCCCGGACGGGCGGGTCGTCACACTCGAGTTCGATCCGCGGCACGCCGAGGTCGCGCGAAAGAACTTCGAGCGCGCCGGGGTTGCGGACCGGGTCGAGGTGATCGTCGGTGCGGCGCTGGACACCCTGCCGACGTTGCAGGGTCCGTTCGACCTGTTCTTCGTCGACGCCGACAAGGAGAACAACAGCGCCTACGTCGAGTGGGCCGTCCGGCTCGCCGCACCGGGCGCGGTCATCGTCGTCGACAATGTCACCCGGATGGGCCGCGTCCTGGAACCGGAACCCTCGGATGTCCAGGCGCGCGCCGTACGCGACATGTTGGCCTTGATGGGCCGCCATCCCCGGTTGGACGCCGCGGCCATCCAAACCGTGGGCACCAAGGGCTGGGACGGTTTCGCCGTCGCCGTCGTGACCTAGCCCCGTGACCTGACCCGCTACTTCGCGCGCTGGGCCAACCGGGCCGAGTCGTAGATCAGGATCGTCTTGCCCTGCAACTTGATCCAGCCGCGCTGCGCGAAGTCCGAGAGGGCCTTGTTGACCGTTTCGCGCGATGCGCCGACGAGTTGAGCCAACTCCTCCTGGGTGAGCTCGTGGGTGACATGCAGGACGTTGCCCTCCGGCCGGCCGAACCGCTTGGCGATATCGAGCAGCTGCTTGGCCACTCGGCCGGGGACATCGGTGAAGATCAGGTCGGAGAGCGCGCTGTTGGTGCGGCGCAGCCGGCGGGCCAGGACGCGCAGCAATTGCTCGGCGATCTCGGGGCGACCCATAACCCAGGCGTGCAGGGCTTCCCTGTCCATCGTGACGGCCTTCACCTCGGTCAGGGTGGTCACCGTGGAGGTGCGCGGCCCGGGGTCGAACAGGGCGAGCTCACCGAACATGTCTGCCGGCCCCATCACCGTGATCAGGCTTTCCCGGCCGTCCGCCGTACGGCGTCCGATCTTCACCTTGCCCTCGGTGATGATGTACAACCGATCGCCGGGCTCGCCCTCGACGAACACGGCGTGCCCGCGGGGGAATGAGACTTGCTGTAACTGCGCGATCAGGGCGGCGGCAGCATCGGGAGCAACCCCCTGGAAGATGCCGGACCGCGCGAGAACGTCGTTCACTGAAGACTCTTTCCGTGCATCTCGATATGTGTTGTGGGCCACTGCTCGACCTCACATTACAGGAGAAATGGGGTCCGTAATCGGTGGGCGCAGGACGGGCGAGCTGCGGCGCGAACGTTGCCGGAGGCTCCGCGTCAGGAGCGCTGCGTCAGTGCTGAAACGGTGCGCGGGCTGCCCGCAGCGCCTTGACGATCACGGATCGGTTGGCCCGGAACCGGTCGCTGGGTGCCGGCACCGAGATCGCCACGACCTGCCCGCCGGGCGTCCAGCCGGCTATCCCCGCCGCGGAGATGCCCGGGGTGTGCTCGTCCAGATCGAACTGCACCTCGGCGGCAGCACCCTCCAGTACCGCTTTGGCGGCCTTGCCGTTGGCGGTTCCGTCGATCGGAAAGCGCACGCCGATGGCAGATACCGCACGAAGCCGGTGACCCGATTCGATCTGGTCGATGAACCACATCTCGCGTCCGCGCAGCACCGAGAGATCGACGGTTTCACCCGTGGCGTCGGCGATGCGCTGCAGGGTGGGACGGAAAGCGGCGACGAGGTGGGCGCTGTCGGATCCGGCGAGGCCGACGAGGCGGTCGCCCAGGCTGAACCTGCCTGCCTCATCCACGGCGGCATAACCGATATCGGTGAGGGCCAGCAGGATCCGTCGGACCGTGGATTTCGCCAGGCCCAGCCGGTTCTCCAGGTCCACCTGACGTAACCGGCCGGGTTCGGTCGCGATCTCGTCGAGCGCTGCGGCGGCCCGTCGTAGGACCTGAATTCCGTCTTCGCGATTCTGTTCCGCTGCGGGCATCCGCTCACTATAGTGACCCGCATTGTGGACTGCAATGAGCCGCATTGTGAATCTGAGGAGTGATCATGAACGCCCTCCCCGACGGACGGCACTTCTTCCGCGGCGACGACGGGTATGAGCCCGCCCGCCGGGCGACGGTGTGGAATGCGCGCCTGCCGCAGCGCTTTCCGGACGTCATCGTGCAGGCGGCCGATGTCGCCGATGTGGTCGCGGCGGTGCGCTACGCGGCCGCCCACGACGTGAAGGTGGGTATTCGGTCGGGTGGGCATAGTTGGGCGGCCAACCATGTCCGTGACGGCGGTCTGCTGCTCGACGTCAGCCGGCTCGACTCGTGCGTGGTCGACGTGCCGGCGATGACGGCCGTCGTCGGACCGGGCAAAGGTGGCAGTGTGCTGGCCGTCGAGCTCGCCGAGCGGGGCCTGTTCTTCCCCGCCGGGCACTGCCGCGGGGTGGCGGTCGGCGGGTATCTGCTGCAAGGCGGCTACGGCTGGAACAGCCGGGTGGTGGGGCCGGCATGCGAGAGCGTACTGGGCTTGGAGGTGGTGACCGCCGACGGGGAGCAGGTGTACTGCGACGCCCGGCATCATCCCGAACTCTATTGGGCGGCAAGGGGGTCGGGTCCCGGCTTCTTCGGGGTGGTGACGGCCTTCCATCTGCGGCTCTATCCGAAGCCCCCGGTGTGCGGTAGCAGCCTCTACGTGTACCCGATCGAGACTGCCGACGAGGTGTTCGGCTGGGCGCGGGCTATCAGTGCCGACGTGGACCGGCGTGTGGAACTGCAGATCGTCACCTCGTCCGAGATCCCCGGCGTCGGACTGCGCGCCCCGGGTATTGTGCTCGCCTCACCGGTGTTCGCCGATACCGAGGAGGATGCCAAAGCCGCTCTGGCACTGCTCGATTCCTGCCCGGTGCGCGACGATGCGCTGGTCGCCGTCCCGTTCGCCCCGGCGGATCTGCCCAGCTGGTTCGAGGCAGTGATGAGCAACTACCCGTCCGGGCACCGCTACGCCACGGACAACATGTGGACGTCCGCCCCGGCGACCGAATTGCTGCCGGGCATCCGCCGGATCATCGAGACCATGCCGCCGCATCCCTCGCATTTCCTCTGGCTGAACTGGGGACCCTCACCCGCCCGCCAGGACATGGCCTACAGCCTGGAGGACGAGATCTATCTGGCGCTCTACACCGCCTGGTCCGACCCGGCCGACGACACTCGATACGGCGACTGGGCCCGTACGAACATGGCGGAGATGGCGCACCTGGCGACCGGGGTGCAGTTGGCGGACGAGAATCTGGGTCAGCGACCGGCGCGGTTCGCCACCGATGCGAGCATGGCGCGCCTCGATGCCGTTCGCGCCCAATATGATCCGCAGGGTCGTTTCCACAGTTGGATGGGGCGGGTCTGAGATGGGCTATCTCGGTTACCGGGGCGACGACGCCGAGACGCAGTTCGGGTCCTTCTTCCGTCCGGAGATGGCGCCGCTACCCCGTCATGTGGTGCACGCCCTCGAGCACGGCCCGCAGGCCGGCCCGGTGTTACCCGATTTCGAGGATCGGCTCGCAGAGCAGGGCTATCAGCAGACCGAGAACGGTTATGGCACCGTCGGTGACGGCGGCTTCACGGTGGCCGTGCGCACCGATATGCCCGGTGTGACGCCGCCGATGTGGCAGTGGTGGTTCGGCTGGCATGGCTGCGACGCCCGGCGGTACAAGCTGTGGCATCCGCGTGCGCATGTCTCGGCGCGCTGGCTCGACGGTCGCGATGACCCGACCTATCTCGGGCGCACGTCGATCGTGCACGAGTACATCGGATCGGGATTCACCAGAGGCGCAATACAGTTCGTCGATCCGTCGGTTTTGGGGCACACCGGTTTGGCCATCACCGCGCGGCTGGGTTCGGCGGACATTCCGGTGGACATCGGCTGGCTGGTACATCAGGTCCGGCCGACCGCCGAGGGTGCGGAGATGCGCTCACGGTTCTGGATGGGTGGCAGGCATGTGGCGCTGCGCGGCGGGATGGCGTTGGCTGACCGAGCCTTGCGTCCGATCGCAGCCCGGCAGCTCCCCGATCCGCGTGACCTGCTGGTGCATTGCGCACAGGAGATGAACCATCTGGCCGGCTTTCTGCCGGAGCTGTACGGACGGTGCCGGTAGCGCTCACTTGTCGTACCCCTCTGCGATGATGGTGTCATGTCCAGTACCGCAACATCTTTGGCCGCCGGACAGCGGTTGGAGGTGTTGTTCGACGAGATCGCCGAGTTGTGCGGGCAGCGCAATGCGATCGACGGGCGCCTGGTGCAGATCGTGGCCGAATTGGAGCGCGAGGAGTTGTGTGGCCTGACCGGTGTGCGTTCCCTGTCGGCTCTGGTGGCCTGGAAGACCGGGGTCGCCCCGCGTAACGCCGAGACGGTCGTGGCGGTGGCACGGCGGCTGCAGGAGTTCCCGCGCTGCACCGAAGCCCTGCGCGAGGGCCGGTTGTCGTTGGATCAGGTCGGGGTGATCGCCGAACGTGCGGCCGAGGGCTCCGATGCGCATTACGCCGAACTCGCTGCGGTGGCCACGGTCAGCCAGTTGCGTACCGCGATCACGATGGAACCGCGACCCGATCCGGAGACACCGCCTGAATCAGGGCCTGAGGTCACCACAACCTTCACCGGGGAGCGGTACACGACTTATCGGATCCGGCTACCGCGGCTGGAGGCCGCGAAGTTCGACGCCGCGCTGCAGTCCCACCATGACGCGCTGATCGCCGAACACCCCGCCGACCCTGCTGATACCGGGGCCGAGGAAGCGTTCCCGACGCGCGTGGACGCGTTCATGAGCCTGGTTGAGGCCGGCTGGGACACCGACGTGGCCCGGCGCCCACACGGCCAGCACACCACCGTGGTCGTACACCTCGACATCGACAAGCCGGTCGCTGCGCTGCACCTGGGCCCGGTGCTCTCCGAGAATGAGCGGCGATATCTACTCTGTGATGCCACCTGCGAAGTCTGGTTCGAACGCCACGGCCGGCCGATCGGCGCCGGCCGGACCACCCGCACCATCAGCCGCCGGCTGCGCCGTGCGCTGGAGCACCGTGACCACTGCTGCGTGGTACCGGGCTGCGCCGCCACCCGAGGGTTGCACGCCCACCACCTCACCCACTGGGAGGACGGCGGCCTGACCGAACTGTCCAACCTGGTGCTGCTCTGCCCGTTCCACCACCGGCTGCACCATCGCGGGGGCATCACGCTCACCGGGCCGGCGGATCGGCTGGTCGTCACCGACAGCGAGGGCCGAAAACTCGAGGGCGGAGCGCTGGCCCGCCCACCCACCACACCGGCACCGTCGGTCCCGTCCTACCCCGGACCGACCGGGGAACGTGCCCAATGGTGGTGGTACCAACCCTTCGAACCACCGCCGCCACCACCGACGGTGAACTGAGCGCGGGTTTGGCCGACCCAGGCGGTTATCTGCCGGTGCTCGGACTTGCTGTCCACCGGATCCGCCGGATGGCGGTTCGCTGGCCGGCTCAGCTACACACTGCGCCGACGGCAGCGGAGCCGACCAGCTTGGTGTACTTGGCCAGCACGCCGGTCTTGTACACCGGGGGCAGCGGCTCGAAACCGACCTTGCGCGACTCGAATTCGGCCTCGTCGACGAGCAGGTCCAGCTTTCCGTTCGCGACGTCCAAGCGGATCTTGTCGCCGTCCTTGATGAACGCGATGGGTCCACCGTCGACGGCCTCGGGCGCGATATGCCCGACACACAGGCCCGTCGTACCGCCGGAGAACCGGCCGTCGGTCATCAGCAGCACATCCTTGCCCAGGCCCGCACCCTTGATGGCGCCGGTGATGGCGAGCATCTCGCGCATACCCGGACCGCCCTTGGGGCCCTCGTAGCGGATGACGACGACGTCGCCGTGGGTGATGGTGCCGTCTTCAAGAGCGTCGAGTGCTGCGCGCTCCCGTTCGAAAACCCTTGCGGTGCCTTCGAACACGTCGGAGTCGAAGCCCGCGGACTTCACCACCGCGCCCTCGGGTGCCAATGAGCCGTGCAGGATCGTGATCCCGCCGGTGGGGTGGATCGGGTTGTTCATCGCGCGCAGCACCTTGCCGTCGGGGTCCGGCGGCTCGATGTGGGCGAGGTTCTCGGCCATGGTCTGGCCGGTGATCGTGAGGCAGTCACCGTGCAGCAGCCCGGCATCCAGCAGCGCCTTCATCACGACGGGGACACCGCCGATCTCGTCGACATCCTTCATCACATGGCGGCCGAAGGGCTTGACGTCGGCCAGGTGCGGCACCTTCTGCCCGACGCGGGTGAAGTCCGCGAGCGTCAGCTCGACCTGCGCCTCCCACGCGATGGCCAGCAGGTGCAGCACGGCGTTGGTGGAACCGCCGAATGCCATCACGACGGCGATGGCATTCTCGAAGGCCTCTTTGGTCAGGATGTCGCGGGCGGTGATCCCGCGGCGCAGCAGCTCCACGACGGCCTCACCGGACCGGCGCGCGTACTCGTCGCGGCGCTTGTCGATGGCCACCGGAGAAGCGCTGCCGGGCAAGGACATACCGAGCGCCTCGGCGGCAGAGGCCATGGTGTTGGCGGTGTACATGCCGCCACAGGCACCCTCACCCGGGCAGATCGCCCGTTCGATGATGTCCACATCCGCACGCGACATCAACCCGCGCGCACACGCCCCGACCGCCTCGAAGGCGTCGATGATGGTGACTTCCTTCTCGGTGCCGTCGGTCAGCTTGGCGACGCCCGGCATGATCGAGCCGTTGTACAAGAACACCGAGGCGAGATCGAGCCGGGCGGCGGCCATCAACATGCCGGGGATCGACTTGTCGCAGCCGGCCAGCAGCACGGTGCCGTCGAGGCGCTCGGCCTGCACGACGGTCTCGACGCTGTCGGCGATTACTTCCCGGGACACCAGCGAGAAGTGCATCCCCTCGTGACCCATCGAGATGCCGTCGGACACCGAGATGGTGCCGAACTCCAGCGGATAGCCACCGGCGGTGTGCACGCCACCCTTGACCGCCTGCGCCAGCCGCTGCAGCGACATGTTGCACGGCGTGATCTCGTTCCACGACGAACCCACGCCGATCTGCGGTTTCGCCCAGTCGTCATCGCCCATGCCCACCGCGCGGAGCATGCCGCGGGCGGCGGTCTTCTCGAGGCCGTCGGTGACGTCGCGGCTACGGGGTTTGATGTCCGGCGTGGGGGAGTCTGAGGGCATTCCGTAAGTATGCATTCGGGGCCGCCACCGGCCCAAACCGTATTCAGATACCCCGCCGGGGTACCCGGTACAGTGGACGCGGTGCGCGCTCTGTTCTCGATGGCCCTGGTGGCGGTGGCCGCGTCGGTCGGAGCCTGCTCCAGTCAAACGCCCGCCCCGGCGCCCGTCCAGACCAGTGCGGCACCGGTGATCACCGAGGCGCCCGCGGGCAGCAATGCCGAGGACACCACCTTCGGCACAGATCTGATGCAGTTGCAGCAACAGGCCATCCAATTGGCGCGGCTCGCGCCGACCCGTTCGTCGAACTCCGACCTGGTGGCACTGGCCAACACCGTGGCGACCGGACAACAGAGCGAGAGCGACACCGTCAAGGTGCTGTTGGTGCAGTGGAACGACGGCGCGAGTCCATCCGCGGCGCCGGGCACCGCGGCACCCGGCGCGCTCGACCCCGCCACGGTCGGGCGGCTCGAGTCGCTGCACGGCCAGGAGTTCGACACACTGTGGTTGCAGTCGATGCTCGGCCTGCACCGCGCCGTGATCGATCTGGCCCAGACCGAGATCGCCGGTGGGCGCAACGTCGACGCCCAGACACTGGCGAAATCGATTCTGGCCACACGCCAGGCGCAGGTACAGCAGATGCAGCAGATGGTGGGGTGAGGAAATGACGGACGTGAACTCCGGTGAGCACGGCTACTCGTCGCAGAAGGACAACTACGCCAAGCGGTTGCGCCGGATCGAGGGGCAGGTCCGCGGCATCGCCAAGATGATCGAGGACGACAAATACTGCATCGACATCCTCACCCAGATCAGTGCCGTCAACAGCGCACTGCAATCGGTGGCACTGGGCTTGCTGGATGAGCATCTGGGTCACTGCGTGACCCAGGCGGTGGCCGAGGGCGGCACCGAGGCGGATGCCAAGTTGGCCGAGGCGTCGGCGGCCATCGCACGGCTGGTCCGGTCGTAGCCACCGACCTGCGCAAACATCACACTTTGTAACGGCCGACGCCGGGCTGCCGATTAAACCCCAGGTCAGTGGCGTCGGCCGGGTGGAGATGAGGGGTCTGCCCGGCCTCGCCAGGGTTAATGGGGTCTTGGCGCTATGCCACACTGGTTTGCAGAAATGTACTGGAGGTAACGCATGTCGCAGCAGACGAGACGCAAGCTCGCCGGCGCGATCCTGGTGACCGGAGTGGTCGCAGGATTCTGTATGAGCAGCCCGTCTGCCTGGGCGGATCCCGAAGTCGCACCCGACCCCGGCGTCGTCGACGCCCCACCCGCGCCGGCACCGCCGGACCCGTTCGCGTTCCCGGCCAATCCTGTCCCGCCGGCCCCGGTCGATCCGCCCGCACCGCCGCCCGTCGATCCGCTGGCCCCGCCGCCGGCCGATCCGCTGGCCGCCCCCGTCGACCCGATGGCGCCCCCCGGGGTGATTCCCGCGGGCACCCCCGCCGGGCAGAACCCGACTCCGTACACGGGCCAGCCGGTGTTCGCGCCGCCGACGTTCAACCCCACCAACGGGGCGATCGCCGGAGCCGCCAAGCCGATCTACATCAACTTCGCGCGGCCGATCGCCGACCGGCAGATGGCCCAGGACGCGGTCCACATCTCATCGGTCCCGCCGGTGCCGGGCCGGTTCTACTGGACCACCGACACCCAGCTGCGCTGGCGGCCGCTGGCCTTCTGGCCGGCAGGCACCGTCGTCAACATCGATGCCGGGGGCACCAAGTCGAGCTTCCGGGTGCCCGAACAGCTCATCGCGACCGTCGACGACGCCACCCACACCATGACCGTCACCCGTAACGGCAAGGTGGAGAAGACGTTCCCGGTCTCGATGGGCCGGCCCGACGGTAAACACGAGACCAAGAACGGCACCTATTACGTGCTGGAGAAGTTCCCGGACATCATCATGGACTCCTCCACCTACGGTGTGCCGGTGAACTCCGCGGAGGGATACAAGCTGCACGTGCAGGACGCGGTCCGCATCGACAACAGCGGCATCTTCGTGCACAGCGCCCCGTGGTCGGTCGCCGATCAGGGCAAGCGCAATGTCAGCCACGGTTGCATCAACCTCAGTGCGGCCAACGCCCAGTGGTTCTACGACAACTTCGGCAGCGGTGACGCCGTCGTGGTGAAGAACTCAAAGGGCACCTACAACGCACCCGACGGTGCGTCCGACTGGCAGATGTTCTAACCGCGCAATCTAGTTCCAGATGCGCACGCGGGCGGCCGGCTCCAGATACAGCTCGTCGGAGTCGGTCACCTCGAACGCATCGTAGAACGCGTCGATATTGCGGATGACGCCGTTGCAGCGGAACTCCGGCGGCGAGTGTGGATCGGTGGCCAGCCGGCGGATCGCCTCGGCGTCACGGGATTTCGTGCGCCAGACCTGTGCCCAGCCGAACAGCACCCGCTGCACGCCGGTCAGGCCGTCGATCACCGGAGCTTCTTTGCCGCCGAGGGACAGTTCGTAGGCCAGCAGGGCGATGGACAGACCGCCCAGGTCGCCGATGTTCTCCCCGACGGTGAATGCGCCGTTCACATGGTGATCCGGGGCCAGCGCACGTGGCGTGAACTCCTCGTACTGCTCGATCAAAGCCTTTGTCCGCGCGCCGAATTCGGCGCGATCACTATCGGTCCACCAGTCCACCAGGTTGCCGTCACCGTCGTACTTGGCGCCTTGGTCGTCGAAACCGTGCCCGATCTCATGCCCGATCACCGCGCCGATCCCGCCGTAGTTGGCGGCATCGTCGGCCTCGGCATCGAAGAACGGCGGCTGCAGAATGGCAGCCGGGAAGACGATCTCGTTCATCCCGGGGTTGTAGTAGGCGTTGACGGTCTGCGGCGTCATGAACCACTCGTCGCGATCCACCGGACCGCCCAGCTTGGCCAGCTCCCGGTCATACTCCACGGCGTAGCCGCGCTGATAGTTGCCGTACAGGTCGCCGCGGTCGATCACCAGCGCCGAATAGTCGCGCCACCGGGCCGGGTAGCCGATCTTCGGGGTGAACTTGTCCAGCTTGGCCAGGGCGCGCTCCCGGGTCTCCGGCGTCATCCAGTCCAGGTTGGTGATGCTGACCCGGTAGGCCTCCCGCAGGTTGGCGACCAGCTCGTCCATCCGCGCCTTCGCGGCGGGCGGGAAATGGCGCTCCACGTAGAGCTTTCCGACCGCATCGCCCATCAGGTTCTCGACCAGGGCCACCCCGCGCTTCCACCGGTCCCGGATGGCCTGGGTGCCCGACAGGGTACGACCGTAGAAGTCGAAGTTCTCCTCGACCAGCGCGTCGGGCAGAAGCGAGGCACGCGAACTGATGAGTCGCCAGCTCAGCCAGGCCTTCCAGTCGGCCAGCGGCTCGCTCGACCACAGCGCGGCGAACGCGGTCAGGAAGTCGGGCTGGCGCACCACCACCTGAGCAGGGTCGGCCCCCAGTGCGCCGACCCAGCCCGCCCAGTCGAATCCCGGTGCCTCGCTGGGCAGTTCGGCGAAGGTACGCAGGTTGTAGGTGAGGTCGGCGTCACGGCGCTTCACCACATCCCAGTGTGCGGCGGCCAGTTTGGTCTCCAACGCCACGATGCGCGCCGCGGTGTCGGCGTGATCCTTCTGATCCACCAGCTCGAGCATGCGGGCGATATGGGCGGGGTAGGCGTCCAGGATCGCGGCATGCTGCGGATCGCGGTAGTAGGACTCGTCGGGCAGGCCCAGCCCGGACTGGGACAGGTGCAGCAGGTAGCGCGTCGAGTCCTTGGAATCGGTGTCGACGTACACGCCGGTGCCACCGCTCACGCCGGTGCGCTGCAGGCCGGCCAGCACCGCGGCCAGTGCGTCGGCATCGGCGGCGGCGTCGATCAGGGCGAGTTCGTCACGCAACGGTGCCAGCCCGCGCCGGTCGACGGTCTCGGTGTCCATGAAGCTGGCGTACAGGTCGCCTATCCGTTGCGCGTCCCCGGCCCCGCCGGACTGGGCGGCCTCGGTGATGAGGTCACGCACATGCTCCTCGGCGCGGTCGGCCAGGGTACGGAAGGCGCCGTCGGTGGCCCGGTCGGCCGGAATCTCGTAGTCGGCCAGCCAGCGGCCGTTGACATGACCGAACAGGTCGTCCTGCGGGCGGACCCCGCGGTCGACGAAGCTGAGGTCGATACCGGATGGAATGGCTTCGGCGCAGGGCAGTGGCGGAGCGACCCGGGAAGTATCTGATGTCACTCTCGCATCCTGCCAGAAGATGACCCCAGCAACGGGGCAGGTAGCCTCACGGCCATGCCTGACCAGCTCACTGAAGAGCCGCCGGAGCCGACGCCGACCATCAGCCGCTACGGCGTCGCCTCCGCCGTGTTCGGCGTGATCGCGGTGGCGGCCGCCGTACTGGCCGCGATGATCTGGTCCGGACACCACCGCGACGCCGAGGAACTGGCCTATCGCACCCGGGTACTGCAGACCGCGGCGGACTGGACCGGCGGGCTGGTCACCATGAACCCCGACACCGTGGCAGGCAACCTGCAGAAGCTGCGCGACGGCACCGTCGGCCAGCTCAACGTCGAGTTCGACCAGACCGTCGAGCCGTTCAAGGAGATCGTGGCCAAGCTGAAGGCGCAGACCGTCGGCCAGGTCGAGTCGGTGTCCATCGAGACGCTGCACCACCAGCCGGGCGAGGGTGACAAACCCGCCGCCGACCAGCCGGAGCTCTCCGCGGTGGCGTCGCGCACCGACACCGTGCTGGTGGTGGCGACCTCGGTGAGCCAGAATGCCGGTGGCAAACCCCAGACGGTGCGGTGGAACCTGCGGCTCGGGGTCTCCGATGTGGACGGCCGGCTGCTGATCTCGCGGCTGGAGACCATTCGATGAGCAACCGGTTGCGCGTGCTGTTCTTCGATGTCCTCGCCCCGCTCGCGGCGATCGTCGCGCTGCTCTACGTCGGCGCCGCACTGGCCTGGCCCCTGTGGTGGGTGTCGGTGTGTTCGGTGCTGTGCCTGCTGATCGTCGAGGGCGTGGTGGTCAACGCCGTGCTGTTCCGGCGCGACGGGGTCACCCTCGGCACCGATGACGACGGCCCGGCGCTGCGGTTGGCGGTGGCGGCGGTCGCGGCCGTGACCTTGGCGGCCGCGGTATGCGTCGGATACGCGCGGTGGACGGTGCCCGACCGCAATCTGCACAACGACAGCGCCGAGGTGGTGGGGATCGCCAGCAGCGTGGCCGAGGCCTCGGCCACGTTCACCCCGAGCAGTCCCAACGCGTCGATCGACCGGGCCACCGCTTTGATGACACCCGACCGGGCGGAGTCCTATCGGAGCGAATTCTCGGCGGTCGTGAAAGACCTGACCAGTCGCAACGTCTCGGGCCAGGCGCAGACCGTCTCGGCGGGGGTGGAGGCGATCGGCCCGTCCGATGCGAGCGTGGCGGTGGTGATGCGAGGCACCCAGAACGCACCGGGTAAACCCACCGATATCGCGGTGCTGGCCCTGCGGGTGGTGCTGACCAAGCAGGGCGGCAAGTGGCTGGTCGCCGACGTGACGCCGATCAACGCGCACTGACGACGCAGGCGGTCGCTACTGCGCGTCGCGCTGAGCTCGGAGCTTGGCGAACCGATCCGAGAGCCGGCGCATCCGGACCATCATCGACGCCGCCGGGCTGGTGGTGCCGTCGAGAAATCGGGTGAACTCGTCGGCGGGCACGCCGATGCGGGACGCGAACTCGTGCGGCTTGAGCCCGGAGCGCTCCAACAGCAGCCGGACATGGTGGGTGACCTCGGCGCGCTCGGTGGCCTCCAGGTGGGCCCGCGCCTTGTCCAGGACCTCCGCCAGCGCCGCTGAAACACCGTAGGGCTGTGCGGTTTCGAGCACCTCTTCGACCTGGCGCGCGGTCCGGCCGAACGGATCGCGTTTGATCGCGGTGGCGATGCGCTGCCACACCGACAGATCGTCGTTGTCCAGGGCCGCGCGGATTGCCGAGGTCGGCCAGAATTCCACCGGACGGTCCCCGGTGGGCACCGAGGTCTGCGCGGGCTTCGCGGCCACCGTCACCTCGTCTCCTCGAGCATCGCCACGGCGACGGACAGGCAAATCCGCCGGACCGTGGGCCAATCGGTATCGGCCGATGCGAACGCGTCGGCCGGGTCGTCCTCTGGGCGCGGGTCGGCCAGCCGCCTGATCAGCTGAGTGGCCACCCACTGCGACCGCGGGTGCTGTCCACAGTAGTACCGGTCCATCCCGGCCAGCACCGAAGCCGCTGTCTCGGTGTCCATCGATGTGGCCATACCGGCGAAATCCGCGTAGTCCTTGGCGCTGTTGCGGGCCATGATCAGGTAGCCCTTGAGACGCAGCGTCTCGGCGCCGGTCGGTATCAACAGGCGGTCCCCGGTGGGCAGCTGGACGTTGGTGGTCTCCATCGGCGCGAAGTCGTTGCGGGCGAGCCGCTCCGCGGGCGAGCGCTCGGCGCCCGAGGCGATCTCCAGCGCGTCCAGGGCCACCGCGAGCCGGCCGCGCCACATCGTGACCGGGTGCACCGGCTTGGTGACGGTCTGCGTCACGCCGGTGGCGCCGCCGCCGGCACGACCGGCACCGACGCCGGCGAACCGGCGTGCGCCCGCGAGCTGGGCCACCCGCGGCCGGCAACCATTGAACACCAACGGATCGGCGACGATGATCGACTGCGGCGCAAGGGTTTTGAGTCTGGCCGAGGATTTCATCACCACGCGTAGATCTCCGCCGGGGGCGACCAGACCGGAGATGTCATCCGGGATGAGGACCAGGTCGCCGATATCGATCTTGGGGAGCGGCTTCTCGAAGTCCACCGACGGCAGGATGCGGTCCAGCCAGGCCGGCAACCACCAGTTCCACTGATCGAACATCGCCATCAACGCGGGCACCAGCACCAACCGCACCACCGTGGCGTCCACCGCGATCGCCGTCGCGCACGCGACACCGAGTTGGGCGACCAGCGGCATGCCGGCGAACGCGAAACCGATGAACACCGCGATCATGATCAGCGCCGCGCTGGTGATGGTGCGCGCACTGGTGCTCACCCCATAGGCGACCGCGTCGCGGGTGTTGTTGGTCTGCAGGAACCGCTCCCGGATGCGGGTCAGCAGGAAGATCTCGTAGTCCATCGACAGGCCGAACGTCATCGCCAGCACCAGCGGCGGGATGGTGCTGTCCAGCGATGCCAGCGGTGCGAACCCGAGGTCCTCCAGCCAGCCCCATTCGAAGACCATCACCAGGCTGCCGTACGCCGCGGCCACCGACAGCACCGTCATCAGCACGCCCTTGAGGGCCAGGAACACCGACCGGATCGAGATGAGCAGCATCACGAACGCGATCACGCAGACGAACACGAAGACCCACGGCTGCATGGCCGAGACCTGATCGTCGAAGTCCTTGATCAACGCGGTGGGGCCGCCGACATCGACCCGCACACCGTCGGTCTGCAGCTTCGGCAGTTCGGCGCGCAGCCAGTCCACCGTCCTGCGTGCCCCGAGGTCCTCCGGGTCCACCGACAGCACCGCCGACATCAGGGCGTTGCGGTTGTCCTTGCCGAACACCGGCGGCGACACCGTCGCGACATCGGGTGCCTGGGTGATCCTGGTGTGGATGGCGTCCAGCACGGGCGCCGACTGGGGCGCGTCGGCATCGCCCGTCGGGAAGGTCACCAGGATCCGGATCGGCCCGAGTGCACCCGGCCCCAGCGCTTCGGCGGCCGCGTTGACGCCGCCGCGGATCTCGTGGCTGGGGTCGAACTGGCGCAGCATGCTGTTGCCCAGCGACATCGCGAAGGCCGGTGCGGCCATGGCGAGCAGCAGGATCGACGCCAGCAGCGCCGACAGCCAGGGCCGGTGCATGACCCAGCCGATCCACCGGGTCCAGAACCGGGACTGGGTGGTGTCGGCCCGTCGCGACCAGTGCAGCAGCGCCGACCGTTTGGCCGCGGCCCGGCCGAACGTGGCCAGCACCGCCGGGGTCAGGGTGGTCGAGGTGAGCACCGCGATGGCGACCGTGAGGATCGCGCCGGTGGCCATCGAGCGCAGTACCGGGGTCCCGATCAGATAGATACCGGTGACCGAGGCGATGACGGTGAGCCCGGACAGCACCACGGCCAGGCCGGAGGTGGCCATCGCGGCATCGGTGGCCTGGGCAGGGTCGCGGCCGGCGCGCAGCTCTTCCCGGAACCGCATCAGGATGAACAGGGAGTAGTCGACCGCCAGCGCGATGCCGAACATGGACACCGTCGAGGTGACGAACACCGACATGGTCGACACCATCGACAGCAAGAAGACGACGCCCATCGTCACCACGACGGTGCACACCGCGAGCAACATGGGCATCGCCGCGGCGGCCAGCGACCCGAACACCGCCAGCAGCACGATCAGCACGACGGGCAGGTTCCACTGTTCGGCCTGGGCGATGTCGTGTTTGGTGGCGGTCTGGGCCGCCGCGCCGAGGGCGCCCTGGCCGATGACGTACAGCCGGACCTTGCCATCCTGGGTCTGCCCGGCCTGATCCCCGACGATGCCGACCTTGGTGCGTAGTTGCTTGGCGATGTCGACGGCGCCGCTGTTGTTGAAATCCAGCTGCAGGGTGACGACGTAGGGCCGGTCCGGGGCGGGTGGTGGCTGTTGCCGGCCGCCGGCGGCGGCGGCGACAGGCGGGACGACCTTCACCCCGGGCACCTCGGCGGCGATGCGCTGCAGATCGGCCACGGCCGCGTTCATATCCTCGAACGACGCGTCCGCCCGCGGCACCGCGACCAGTGCCAATGGCGACGCGCCCTGTTCGGGGAACTGCGCTTCGAGCTGGCGCTGGACGTAGAGCGATTGCGATCCGGACACCTCGAAACCGCCGCCGGTGAGATTGTCCGACTGGCTCATCGCGAGATAGACCGAGGGCACGAGCAGCAGCAGCCATGCGACAAACACCGCCCAGCGATATCTGCGCAGGCCGCTACTCAAGCGCAACATGAACTGCTGGATGGCGAGCCTCCGCCTCTCTCCCCGCCGCTGGTAGCCCGGAGCCTACCGCAGCACGCTGTGTCCTGACCTGCCCTGAACCCGCTCGTGACCCGCTGTGAACAGCGGGTGCGGCTGCGCACGGGCTCTGACGTGGGACTGGGCTGTCCGGTGTCCCCACGGTGTGGAGCGGGTCACGGTGCACCGGCCGGGCCGGTATGCGCCACCCTCAGCTGAAAGTTTGCTGCGCCGATTTCCCGCGGTCGGCGGGGAATGGCATCATGGCGGAGGAGTTTCCGGGTCGGGGGCCCGAAAGTCTGCGGAAAACGCCGGTCATCACCGCTGCGCGACCGGCATCGCAGTCGTCACCGTGAAGGAGTGACCCATGACGATGACGTTCCGAGCCCCGCGCTCCCTACGTCGTGCCCTGTTCGGAGCGTTCGCTGTGAGTGCGCTCGGTGGTGGGGTGGCGGTGGGTTTGCTCACCCCGGCCGCCACCGCGGCACCCGATCCGTGCGCGGCCAGCCAGATCGCCAAGACCATCGGCTCGGTGGCGAACTCGACGGGGACGTACCTCGACGCTCACCCCGAGACCAACCAGGCGCTGACGACGATCGCGCAACAGCCTGCCGGGCCCCAGTCGCTCGCCGCGACCAAGACGTACTTCGACGCCAACCCGCAGGCCGGCAAGGATATGCAGCAGTTGCAACAGCCGTTGGTGTCGCTGTCCACCCAGTGCCGGCTGCCGATCACGATGCCGCAGCTGCTGGGCCTGATGCAGGCGGCCCAGAACGCCTCCCCAGGAACGTCCCCCGCCACCCCGGGAGGTTTGCCGGCAACCCTGGCTCCGGCACAGTCGCTCGGTGCCGCAGGGACCCCGGTGGCCACCATGCCGGCCGCCACGGCGCCGTCGGCGGCGGGTGGATCGGGTTCCGGACCGCTGCCCGGGCCTGCCACCATCGCTTCCCGGTAGCCCGGGCGACCCGTGCGCACCCGCTGAGTCGGCGGTGCGACCTGGGAATTCGTGGTTTCTGACGATTCGTTGTCAGCAAGCCGCGAAACTCCCTCGGGATTCTGCTTAGCTTCTTGGTGTCGGTCACCGAACACGGTTACCGACACAGGTGAACATGCAGAATTCGGTAAGGAGCTTGACCATGTTGCTCTCGGCTCGTGCTGCGCGGCGTGCGGTTGCTGGCGCGGTAGGCACCGGCGCACTCGCCGGTGCGATGTTGTTCGGGGCTTTTTCGTCGGCCATCTCGGTAGCCCATGCTGACGATCCCGCCAACAATCCGCCCAACTGCACTGCCGGCGACCTGGCTCAGGTGGCCGCCGGAGTCTCCGCGGGGACCTCCGCGTACCTCTTCACCCACCCGGATGTGAACTGGTTCTTCACCAGCCTCGAGGGCCTGCCCCGCGACCAGGTCCGCGCCAAGGTGACCGAGTACCTGGACCAGAACCCGCAGACCAAGGCGGAGCTGACCGGTATCCGTCAGCCGCTGGTGGATCTCAAGAACCGCTGCGGCGCCGGACCGGCGCCTGCCATACCGTAGGTAGCGTGCCTGGCGCCCTCGACTCAGTCTCCTCGGAGAGCACCGGTCGAATGGTGCTCATGGTCGACGACGACCCGGACGTACGAACGTCGGTAGCTCGCGGGCTACGGCATTCGGGGTTCGACGTCCGGGTCGCGGCCAACGGCAAGGAGGCGCTGCGCCTGTTGTCCACCGAAGCGCATGACGCGCTCGTGCTGGACGTGCAGATGCCCGAACTCGACGGGGTCGCCGTGGTCACGGCGTTGCGCGCACTGGGTAACGACATCCCGATCTGTGTGCTCTCGGCGCGGGACACCGTCAACAACCGGATCGCCGGCCTGGAGGCCGGCGCGGATGACTACCTGACCAAACCATTCGATCTGGGTGAGCTGGTGGCGCGGCTGCACGCGCTGTTGCGCCGGGCCGGTCATTCCGACCGGCCGTCGGACACCATGTCGGTGGGTCCACTGACCATAGACACCGCCCGGCGGTTGGTCTTCGTCGACGGCGATCGCGCGGACCTGACCAAGCGCGAATTCGATCTGCTCGCGGTTCTCGCCGAGAACGCGGGCGTGGTGCTCTCCCGGCAGCGGCTGCTGGAACTGGTGTGGGGATACGACTTCGACGTGGACACCAACGTCGCCGACGTGTTCGTGTCCTATCTTCGGCGCAAACTCGAGCGCGACGGCCATCCTCGGGTCATCCACACGGTCCGCGGGATCGGGTACGTCCTGCGGGAGGAGGCGTAGCGCGTGCGGCTGTCCCGTTTCGGTCGGTCCGCATCGCTGCGCACCCGGGTGGCGCTGGCCTCGGCGGTCGCCGCGGCCGCCGTCGTCGCCGGATTCACCATCCTCACCTCGGTGGTGCTGGCCAGCAATGACGATGCGCAGTTGGACCGGCGGCTGGATTCGATCGTCGAGGCGAGCATGTTTCCCGAGCAGCTGGCCGACCCCAAGCGTGGCGTGCTCACCACCGGCCGATCGATGTCCACCGGCCAGGTGGTCTTCCAACGCGGCTTCCAGTTGCCGTCGTTGTCGCCCGGCACCGACACCGTCGTGGTCAACGGCGTGGACTACCGGGTGCGCACCATCAAGATGACCCAACAGGCCGGAAATGTGTTGGTGTCCATCGGGATCCGGGCCGACAGCATCCTGCTGAACCGGGCCAGGATCCCGTTCTACACCGCGGTCGGGGTGTTCACCGTGATCGTCGCGGGCGGGCTGGGCTGGCTGCTGGCCGGCCCGGCGGTACGGCCGCTGCGCAAGCTCACCGAGCAGACCACGCGACTGGGTGGTGGCAGCGAACAGATGCCGGCGGTCACCGGCGCGCGGGAGGCCGAGGAACTCTCCGATGCGATGGCCGGAATGCTGCGCCGGCTGGCCGCCGCCCAACAGGCGACCACGAATTCCCTTCAGGCCGCCCAGGATTTCGCGGCCAACGCCGCCCACGAACTGCGCACCCCGCTGACGGCGATGCGCGCCGACCTGGACACGCTGCGCATCCACAACCTGCCCGACGAGGAGCGCGACGAGGTCGTCGCCGACCTGCTGCGGGCGCAGCTGCGCGTCGAGGCCACCATCACCGCGCTGGGACAACTGGCCTCCGGCCAACTCGCACAGGTCGAGGACCGGGAGCCGATCGATGTCACCGACCTGCTCGACCGGGTGGCGCGGGAGAACCGGCGCACCGGCAGCGCGGTCGAGATCACCGTGGAGGCGGATGACGACCTGGGCACCGTGTGGGGCTGGCCCGGCGGTCTGCGCCTGGCGGTGGACAACCTGGTGCGCAACGCGGCGACCCACGGTGGTGCCGAGCATGTCGTGCTGACCGGACATCGCCGGTCCCACACCATCGACATCATCGTCGACGACGACGGCGCAGGCGTGCCGGCCGACGAACGGGACATCGTGCTGGGCCGGTTCGCCCGCGGCAGTACGGCCGCGCCCGGCGGTTCCGGCCTGGGGCTGGCGCTGGTCACCCAGCAGGCCGATCTGCACGGGGGCGAACTCGATCTCGCCGACAGTCCGTTGGGCGGCCTGCGTGCGACGCTGACCATCGCCATCTCGGCTCCGGTGGACCCGGACGCCACCGTGCCGGTCAGGACCGGGACGCCACCTTGGCGGCGGCGCGCCAGCCGAGTAGCAGGATGGCGGTCGTCAGGGATGCAACCACCACAAAGCTGAACGCGGTACCGGCGGCGGTGGCCTCGCGCAACACCATGCCGATCGCCACGGTGCACACCCAGATGATCAGGCCCGTCGGGGTGATCGCGGTGGGTCGCTGCCAGCCCCGCGCTGCCAGCCAGCCGACGAGGGTGCCGGTGAGGAACGGCCACGCCGTCTGGGCGACCCCGTCCAGCGTCACCCCCTCGGCGTGGCTGCGCCGGCCTATCGCGCAGAAGACGATGACGGCCACCACATCGGCGGTCACGGCGGCCAGGACGGTGCTGCGTTTATTCACCGGAGTAGTCCATCACATCGGAAACCAATGGGGTGACCTCGGATTCGTCACGGGCGTGCGAGCCGGGCCGCAACGGCGCCGGCTTGCCCGCGATCAGGGTGTCGAAGACGTCGATGCTCGCGGTCTGGGCGTCCAGCCGAAACGAGGTGAACACGAACGGCAGCCCGTCCGAACGCAGCGGATCGGGGGAGTCCATCACGTGGAAGTGCAGGTGTGGTGCATCCGAATTGCCGGTGTTGCCCAGGCTGCCGAGCACCTGTCCGCTTGTGAGCCGTTGTCCCGGTTGGACTTTCACGCTCCCGGTTTTCAGATGGGCATACAGCGCATAGTTGCCGTTGCCGAGATCCTGGACGACGTGATTACCGGCGTACTGATCCAGGGGCAGCCCCGTCGGTGTCTGCCCCGGCACTTGTTCGGGCAGGCCGTCGAGGACGGCGACCACGGGTCCGTCGGCGACGGCGTGGATATCGGTGCCGAAGTACGGGTAACTGGTCAGCTTGCCGGCGGGGCCGTTGAGCAGCCGGTAGCCGGGGTCGAGCTGGACGTAGTCGATGGCGAACCGCTCGGCGGCCCACAGCTGGCCGTCGAGCGGGTTGAGGGCCATCCGGTGCGGCGTCATCTCGCAACATCCGTTGGCGTCCAGCCATTTCGGTCCACGCAGCGGAGGCGCGATCTGCACCGGCTTGCGGGTCTGCACCGTCACCGGGGCCACCGTCTCGGTCATGATCGGGGGTAGCAACGGGGGAGCGGGCTGGCTCAGCGCCACGGTGATCGTGTGGTCGAGTCGGGTCGGGATATTTCCCGGGGCGACCGTGGCATCGATCCACACGGCCGCGGTCTGCGCGGGGCCGATGGTGGTGGTGGGTTTCGCGGCGGCGCCCAGTATCCGGGTCCAATGTGCCAGCGCGTCACCGGAAAGGGACAGCAGTGATGCGCCGCCACCCTGCACCGTCACCGTCGAGACGGTGACGTCCTGACTGAGGACGTTGGTGAGCAGCAACTCGTAGGCCAGATGGGTCCGCCCGTCGGTGCCCGGCACCGGGATGGGGGCGGCGACGGGACGGGCCAGCAGCGGGGTGGCGACCGGCTCACCGGCCGGGGCGGGGGAGGTGGAGCTGGTGGGCGTGGCCGAACGCGTGGTCTCGCCGGTGCTGCCGGTGCAGCCGGCCGTCACCACGACGGTGCTGAAAAGAACTGCGGCCCAACGCATCAGAGCTGTCATGAGTCGGGGTTGCGGGTGTTGTCGGGATCGGGGGTGAAGGTCATGTCCTGGCTTTCGGTGGCGGTTTCGCGAGTGTCGTCCGGCTCGGGTTCCCGGTGCGGGTCGGCGTCTGGGTCCAGGTCCGCCTCGGTGCGGAACATGAAGAAGAAGATCACCCAGCCGATCGTGGAGATGAAGATCCAGCTGGCCAAGCGATAGATCAGCATTGCCGAAATGGCTTGGGCCAGCGTCATTCCGCTGGACACCAGGCCGGGTACCAGGACTGCCTCGACCACCAGCAGGCCGCCGGGCATCAGCGGGATCGAGCCGACCGCACGGGCCGCGGCGTAGGCCACCGTCAGCCCGGCCAGCGACGGGTGTCCGCCCGCGGCGTACGCGGCGAACGCCAGGCAGGCGACATCGGCGATCCAGTTGAACATCGACCAACTGAACGCATTCGTCAGTGCCCGCCGGCTGAGACTGACCGATTCCAGCTGTGTGAGCATCCTGCGCCAGCCGGCCAATCCGGTGTCGAGGGGTTTGCCCCGCACCGCGTTGAACCGGGACAACAGCCGGACGCCGATGCCGTCGATCTGTTGCGGATTGGCTGCGACGGTCTGCGCCAGCACCAGCAGCGCGACGAACCCGCCCAAGGTGAAGATCAGGGACAGCGGGTTCTTGCTGGCGCCGAGCAGGAATGCCCCGCCCAGGCCGAGCAGTGCCAGGCCGACCACCTGAAGCACCCCGGACATCACCAGCTGCCACGAGGCCACCATCGGTGACGCGCCCCAGATCCGCTGCTGGCGGTAGACGAAGGTGGCCGACAGCACCGGGCCGCCGGGCAGGGTCGTGGACAGCGCGTTACCCGCATAGAACGCGGCCTCGGACCGCCACTGCCTGACCTCCACACCGGCCGAACGCAGCAGGGTGCGCTGGATCTGGGCGAAACTGTGCATCGAGGCCATCGCCGCGGCGACGGCCGCCAGCACCCACCATCCGTTCGCCGACAGCAGGCTCTTCCACGCCTTGGCCAGCTGGTCCCAGACCAGGACCAGTTCCACGGTCAGCACGATGACGGCGACTGCGAGGATGGCCCAGCGCACCCACCAGTACTTGCCGCGGCGACGGCCATCGGGTGGGGAGGCCTGGTGGTGGTCGCTGCTCATCGGCGCGTCGTCATGCGACACGCCTCCAGGGTAACGGCCGATGTCATGCGGAAACGTGCGCCTGCGTGGCGCGCCGCGCCGTTACGCTACCGGGCATGACCCGCTCCCCTGGTGTACTCACCGCCGATCCGCTCGCCGACGAGTCGGTGAGCCCCGTGATCCGCAAGGCGGCTGCCTGGTCCTGGCGGTTGCTGGTCATCGGTGCGGCGGTGATGGCGGCGCTGTGGGTGATGACGCACCTCGAGCTCATCTTCGTGCCTGTGGCATTGGCGGCCATGATGGCCGCGCTGCTGATGCCTGCGGTCGACCTCCTGCACACGCGCCGGGTGCCGCGCGGGGCGGCGGTGGCGGGGGTGATCCTCGGCGCGATCGCCGTCGTCGGCGGCATCCTGACCTTCGTGGTGAGTCAATTCATCAGTGGCGCACCGGATCTCGTCGAGCAGGTGACGCGCAGTATCGACGGGTTGCGGGTCTGGCTGGTGGAGGGGCCCGCGCATCTGAGCAAGGATCAGATCGACCACGCCGGCGACTCGGTCATCACCGCGCTGCGGGAGAACCAGGCCAAGCTGACCAGCGGGGCGCTGTCCACCGCGGGCACCATCACCGAGATCGTGACCGGTGCCCTGCTGGTGCTGTTCACCCTGATCTTCCTGCTCAACGGCGGTCGCGACATCTTCGCCTTCATCACCAGGATCTTCCCGACGACGGTGCGCGACCGGGTCCGGGACGCCGGGCGGGCCGGGTTTCGTTCGCTGATCGGCTACGTGCGGGCGACCTGCCTGGTGGCCCTTGTCGATGCGATCGGTATCGGTACCGGCCTGGCGATCATGGGGGTGCCGCTGGCGCTACCGCTGGCCTCGCTGGTGTTCCTCGGTGCGTTCATCCCGCTCGTGGGTGCGGTGCTCACCGGCGGGATCGCCGTCGTCGTCGCGCTCATCGCCAAGGGCTGGGTGTACGCCTTGATCACGCTGGGCCTCATCATCGCCGTACAGCAGCTGGAAGCGCATGTGCTGCAACCGATCGTGATGGGTCGCGCGGTGTCGCTGCATCCCCTGGCCGTGGTGCTGGCCATCGCCGGGGGCGGTGTGCTGGCCGGCATCGTCGGCGCCCTGCTCGCGGTGCCGGCACTGGCGGTCACCAACAGCGCGGTGCGGGTGCTGCTGGCACCGGATCCGGACGCCGAGGAAGCCCTGCTGGCCGCCGAATCGGGTGCGGGGCCGGACCCCGACCCCGATCCTGGGGCCGGGGACGAGTCCGGTTAGAGCCTGCCCTCGCGCCGCAGCAGGTCGGCGGCGCTGAGCCCGCCACTGCGACGGGTCGGTGCATCGTCGCCGGTTTCGGCTTTGTCGCGCACCTTGGAGGTGTCCAACTTCTCGGTGGCCGGGTCGGCGTCACGCTGGGCGGGGATGGCGGTCGTCGGTGCGTTGCCACCCGGATCGCCCATCGCGACCGTCGGTTGTGCCGACGGGCGCGCCGGTGGCGGGGGTGAAGTATTCCCGCTGAGCTGTCTTCCCGGGTCGCTTCGCTCCTGCCCGCCGCTGCGAAGATCACCCAGCCAGGATTCGATCTCTCGCTTGTCGCGCGGCTCACCCCGGCGGGCCCGATCGGCCGGCGCCTGGGTACCGGCGGAGTTGACCGCGTTACGCGCCGCGTCGATCGCCACGGTGGCGGGCGACTCGGGCTGCGCGGCGAACCGCGTCGTCGGCGGCTCGGGCGCGGCGGGCGCGGTGGTCGGAATCCGGGTGGTGCCCGCGGCCGACGGTCCGGCCGGGCGCACCGGAGGTCGTCCGCCCGCCGGTGGTGCGGGCGGTGCGGCCGGATGGGTGGGATCGTGGGCGGGCAGGGCCGGCAGCGGTGCGCCGACCCCGACCAGAGCGGCCGGGTCGGCTGCGGGCTCGCCGGAATCCCGGACCGTCGGGCGCTTGCGCTCGTCGGGCAGTTCGACCTCGCCGAGCCCGATCCGCTGCTGGACCCGCTTCATCCATTGCGGGGCCCACCAGCAGTCGTCGCCCAGCAGCTTCATGATCGCCGGCACCAGGAACATCCGGATGACGGTGGCGTCCAGCAGCAGCGCGATGAGCAGGCCGAAGGCCAGGTACTTCATCACCACCAGATCGGAGAACGCGAACGCGGCGACGACCACGGCCAGCACCAGCGCGGCGCCGGTGATGAGCCGGCCGGTGGTGGCGGTGCCGATCCGAATGGCCTCCGCGGTGGACAGGCCGCGTTCGCGGGCCTCGACCATCCGGGACACCAGGAAGACCTCGTAGTCGGTGGACAGGCCCCAGATGACCGCGATGATCAGGCCGATCATCGGCGCCAGGAGGGGCTGTGGCGTGTAGTTGAACAAGCCCGAACCGTGGCCGCCCTCGACGAACATCCAGGTCAGGATGCCCATCGTGGACCCCAGGGTCAGGGCGCTCATCAAAGCCGCCTTGATCGGCAGCACGATCGAACCGAACGCCAGGAACATCAGGATGGTCGTCGTGATCACCAGGATCACCGCGATCAGCGGCAGTTTGTCGAACAGGGTGGTGATGCTGTCCTGTGCCAGCGCGGACGTGCCGCCCACCAGCACCGTGGTGCCGCGAGGTGGCGTCAGCGCCCGCAGTTCCTCGATCTTCTTGGGGGCGTCACCGCTGTTCACCAGACCGTTCTGCAGTACCCGCACCGACGGGTCCTTGGACCCGCCCTCCTGCACCGAGCGTTCCTGCCACATCTTCGACGGGTTGTCGGTGCCGGAGAAACCGGACACCGTCTGGGCCTCGGACCGCAGCGTGGCCAGTTGCTGATCGGTCACCGGCTCGCCGTTGTCGCTACGGATCACCAGGGTCAGCGGTTCGGTACGGAAACCGGAGAACTCTTTGTCGAACTGTTCCTGGGCACTACGCACCGGGTTGTCCGGCGGCAGGTACTTCTCGCTGAGGCCACCCAGCGCGAGCTGCCCGATGGGAATGACCAGCAGGATCATCAGGACGAGGATGGGGGCGGCGAACGCGATGGGCCGCTTCATCACCATATTGACCAGCCGGCCCCAGAAGCCCTTCTCGACCTCTTCGCGGGTCTTGGTCTTCTGGGTCTTCTCGATGAACCAGTCGATGATCTTGCGGGAGAACGGCCAGTTCGCCAGGAACGGCACCCGCAGCAGGGTGCGCACGCCGAGGGCGTCGACATTGGTGCCGAGGATGCCGAGTACGGCGGGCAGCACGCTGATCGACAGCAACGCGGCCAGCAGCACCGACGCGATGACCGCGTACGTGATGGATTTCAGGAAGCCGAGCGGGATGAGCAGCAGCGGCAGGATGGAGGCGACGATGATCACCGCGGAGAACGCGACCGTGCGGCCCGAGGTCATCACCGATCTTCGAACCGCGGCCTCGACGTCATAGCCTTCGGCCAGTTCCTCCCGGAATCGGCTGACGATGAACAGCCCGTAGTCGATGGCGATACCGAAGCCCATCATCGTCACCACGGGTTGCGCGAAATAGTGCACGGGCCCGAACTCGGCGGTGAACCGCAGGATGCCCAGCGCACCACCGATGGTCAGGCCGCCGATGATGGCGGGCAGGGCCGCGGCGACGGCGCCACCGAACACGAAGAACAGCACCACGGCCACCAGCGGGATGATGACGACCTCGGCTCGTTGCTGGTCGGTGCCGATGGTGCCGGTCAGTTCGCTGGCCAGCGGATTCAGGCCGGCGAGTTTGATATCGCCGCCGTTGATCTTCTCGAGGTCGGGCTGAACGGTCTGGTAGTTCTTCAGGATGGTGTCGTCGTCATCGCCCTTGAGCGGGATGCTGACGAAGGTGTGCCGCAGATCCTGCGTCTTCATCTGGCTGACGGTCGGATCGGTGGTGTCGGGGGCCTTCAGCCAGCCCACCCAACCGACGATCTGATCGGGATGGTCCTTGACCACCTGGTCCAGCTCACCGACGACCTTCTTCTGCCAGTCCTTGTCGGTGACCTTCTTGTCATCGGGCGGCGTCAGGATCGCGACGACGTGGCTGGTGCGGTCCCGGCCGTACACCTCGTCGCTGAGCAGCGACGCTCGCACCGACTCGCTGCCCTCGTTGTAGAAACCGCTCTGGGTGACATGCTGACCGAGGCTCGCCCCGAACACGCCGCCACCAAGGCACAGTGCGACCATGACACCGATCACTATGTATCGGAATCGGTACACCGTTCGACCCCACCAGGCGAACACGTCAGCTCCTTAATATGTTCTGGTCACGCTGCGCGCGCATTATCGCTTCTGTTGTCTATAAGCGCGAGGTCAGAAGCGCCGACAGCGGCCGGAAGGGCTGCAGCCAAGCGCCCTGCTCGGGCAGCGAATCAAGGCCGATTCGCGGTAACGGCTCCCGGAAGACACCTGCGATGTCCTCCAGGTCGACGAACTCCAAGGTATCCGACGCTAACGCCCAACTGGCATGTTCGCGAAATCCCAGCACCTGCACCGGAACGCCGTCGTGCGCGATCTCCTCGAGCGGCGCGCGGAACGCCTGACCGTCGGCCGACGCCACGACCAGACCCGCCAGACCTTCGCCCCGGCGGAGCGCGATGTGGTCGAGCATGTCGCTGTCGACGTCGCTGTCGTCATCGACTTTGGGCTTCGCGAAGACCGCAAAGCCCACGTTACGCAGCGCCTCCACCCACGGGCGAACGACATCGGCGCTACCAGGGGCGATATTGGTGAAGACGGTGGCTTCCGGCTCGAGGTGGGCCTCCAACGAGCCCAGCGGTGCGTCCTCGGCGCTGCCGGTGGCCGCGACCGCCGAGATATCGGCGGTGCGTTGCAGCAGCCACCGCCCCAGCGCGTCGAAGCGCGGCCGGTGCGCGGCCGTCGGGCGGCCACCGAGGATCGAGCCCAGTCCCATGTCCAGGTTGGGCGCGTCCCAGACCAGCAGCACCTTCCTGATCGCCGGCGACTGTGCCTCGTCGGCGGGGGCCGCCAGCTCCGGCACCTCGGTGGTGTCGGAGGTCGCGCTCATCGGCTGCTCGTCGGTAGCTGTCATTCGCTCACTCCACCCGCGCCCAGACCAGCTCGGCGATATCGCGCCCGGCCTCCAGGCCCTTTCCTTCGTACTTGGTCTCGGGCCGCCGCACCGAAATCGGCAGCCGGCTGTCTGCGGATACCCGCTGCAGCAGTGGTTCAGCGTCACCCACTTCGACGATCTGCTCGGCGTAGCCGGCGTGGTCGGTGGCGGCGTGCAGGATTCCGCCGGGCACCAGGCGGTCGGCGATGAGCGCCACGGTCTCGGGTTGCAGCAGCCGGCGTTTGTGGTGCCGGGCCTTCGGCCAAGGATCGGGGAAGAAGACCCGTACGCCGGTCAGCGAGGCCGTGCCGAAGAAGTGTTCGAGCACGTCCAGGCCGTCACCGCGGATCAACCGGATGTTCGTCACGGGGTGGTCCGTCTTGGCGGTGCGGTCGATCGCCCCGAGCAGCTGCGCCAGCCCGCGCCGGTAGACCTCCACGGCCACCACGTCCAGGTGCGGTTCGTCGATGGCCATGGCCAGCGTCGAGATGCCGGTGCCGCAGCCGATCTCCAGGACCACCGGGGCCTGACGGCCGAACCACTGCGGGAGGTCGCGGGGCAGCGGACGCCCGGTGGTGTCGCGGGCCTCGGCGCCGAGCTCGGGCCAACGCCGCTCCCACAGCTCCTGCTGACCGCCGGACAGGGTGGACCGCCGGTTCCTGAAGCTGCTGACCCGCCGGGCATGGTGCGTGATCGGCACACCGTCCTGGGCGCCGTTCGCTGCGCTCAGGCCCGCGGTACCCGAATCCGGCAGCTCACGACCGGCTTCCTCGCGCTGGGCATGCATCGGTCCATCGTCGCTCATCACACCCGATCTACCCGCATCGTGGTGCAGATTGATACCCAACAGTTGCCTGGAACACCGTGTGCGAAAAAACACCGTTCACGACCACCTCGCCGCAGTGTCACCATTTGATGTGGGGATTGGTGTCAGTGCGACGCATGAGGTGAGGAGCCGGTCATTTTCGCCGAGGAGTTGGCGGCTTTCGCCGCACGGACCGGCGATGCCCGCCTGGCTCCGATCCTGCGGCGGCTGACCCGGCCCATCACGGTCCGTGTCACCGGCCGACCGGGGACCGGACGCGCCACGGTCGCCGCCGCGCTCGGCGGTGCCGGTTGGACCGTGCTGAACCCACCCGGACCCGATACCGGCGATGTCACCGTCCTGGTGGTCGCCGAGACCGTCAAACCCGAGGACCCGGCAAGCCGGGCGGCGCTGGTGGTGCTCAACAAGATGGATCTGCTCGGCGCGGCGGCGCCTGGGCAGGTCGGCGAGATCCGCCGCCGCACCGGCCGTCCGACGGTGCCGCTGAACGCCCTGTTGGCCACCGCCGTGCTGGACGATTCCCTGGTCGGCGCCCTGCAGGTGCGGGCCCTCGACCAACCCGGCCGCGGGTCGACCGTCGATGCCGCCCTCGCGGATCGGCTGCTCGCCACCCTGGACCGGTTCGGCATCGTCGCGCTGACCCACGCGCTGCGGGCGGGCGCGGACCCGTCCGCGCTGCCGGGCCTGATCCGTGAACTCAGCGGCCTCGACGAGGTCCTCACCGCCCTCACCGCGGCGGCGGCGCCGGTCCGGTACGGGCGCATCGAGACGGCCCTGACCGAACTGCGGGCGTTGGCGGTGTACTCCGGCGACGTCGCGCTGTGGGATCTGCTCGCGTGTGACGCGGTGGTGCTCGCGGTGATGTCGGCCGCGACCGATGTCCTGCGCGCCGACGGGTTACCCGTCGGCGGCGCCGATGCGGTGCGGTGGAGCCGGTACGGCCGCGGACCGGTGAACGCCCTGCACCGCCGGTGCGCGCATGCCCTCACCCGGGGAGCTCTGCGGCTGGCGGAGCGGGCATGAGCCCCGAGACCGCACCCGAGACGGTGCCCGCCGGTGTCGACCCGCCGGGCGTGGCGCGCCGCGATGTCGTCGCGGTGGTCGGGCCGTGGCTGGCGGGGGTGTCCGCCCTGGCCGAGGCGCTGCGGGCCAGAGTTCCGGGGCGAGCCTTCGTCGAAGCCGCCGACCTGGCTCCCGACCATGCGCCGGTCGCCGTCGTGTTCGCGGTATCCGCGGTGGCGCCGCTGGCCGAGTCGGACGCAGCGCTACTGGATACGGCCGCGCGCAACACCGACCTGCTGATCGGTGCCGTCACCAAGATCGATGTGCACCGGGCCTGGCACCAGGTGCTGGCCACCGACCGGGAGATGCTCGCCGCCCGATCGCCGCGGTATGCGCAGATGCCGTGGGTCGGCGTGGCGGCCGCGCCGCAGGACGGCGAGCCTGCGCTCGACGAGCTGGTCGAGGTGTTGGCCGCGAAGCTGGCAGAAGACACCGTGGATCGCCGAAATGAATTGCGTGCGTGGGAAACTCATCTGACCGGGCGGATCGGCGCGCTGAGCGCCGGGCGGCGGCCGGACGGCCGCGCGGCATTGCTCGCCGCCGAACGTGAAGAGTTGACGCGGTCCCGGCGGCTGGCCCGTTCCGAACGCCACATCGCCCTGCGGAGTCAGGTGCAGCAGGCGCGGGTGCAGTTGGCGTATTACGCCAGGAATCGGTGCGCCTCGGTGCGCGCCGAGCTCTCCGAGGACGTCGCGGAGTGGAACGGCAGGAGAGCCGACCGGCTGGTGTCCTATGTGCACCGGCGGTCGGCCGAGGTGATGCGGGAGGTCGACGACGGCATCACCGAGCACCTCGCGGATGTCGCCGCCGAACTCGGCCTGTCAGTTCCCCAGGTGCCTGCGCCGGATCCGCTACCGGATCCCG
This sequence comes from Mycolicibacterium fluoranthenivorans, assembly GCF_011758805.1. Taxonomy (NCBI): domain Bacteria; kingdom Bacillati; phylum Actinomycetota; class Actinomycetes; order Mycobacteriales; family Mycobacteriaceae; genus Mycobacterium; species Mycolicibacterium fluoranthenivorans. The sequence goes on from NZ_JAANOW010000001.1 coordinate 504,488, forward strand.
GTGTGCCGGGGCTGCGGTCCAGGACGCTGGAGACGCGGCTGATGATGCTGCTCGGCGCGGGATTCGGACTGGGCGCCGCGTTCGCGGTGAGCCGGCTGTTCGCGGGCCTGGCACCCGGTCTGGCCGCATCGGGTGTGGTGATCGGCGCGCTGGCCGGACTGCTGCTCAGTGTGTGGGTGGTCGGCATCCGCAGCGTGCTGCACGACCGTGCGGTGGTGGACCGCTGGGTCACCGAGGTCACCGCGAGGCTGCGGGAAGCGGCCGAGCAGCGGGTCGCCGGCCGGGTTCTGGTTGCAGAAGTCCAGTTCACCGGTGAAAATGCGGCCTGGGACGAGCGGCAGGCCGCCGAACTCTCCCGGCGGCTGGCGGAGATCGACGCCGACCTGCGGGATATCGCGGTGGTCACCGCGCGATCGGCCGCCGAAGGCCAGCGGGAATTGTCTCGGCTGCGCGCCGCGCTGAGGGCGGTGTGTGCGGAGCTGCACAGCGGGTATTGAACGGTTCTGGCGTTCTGGGGTTTCTGAATCGTTCTTGTGAGTGATCGGACATTGTCCCGATTCACTACGCGTATGTCACGGGAGTTAACCTCTCCATAGGGACGATCGTGACCTACCAGTTATCGCCAATGCTACTGGCGCGTAACCTACGCAGGAGATATTAGATGACTTCAGCGACCATTCCCGGTCTCGACACTGCACCGACCAAACATCAGGGGTTGTTGGCCTGGGTTCAGGAGGTCGCGGAGCTGACGCAGCCCGACCGGGTGGTTTTCGCCGACGGCTCCGAGGAGGAGTACGAGCGTCTCGCCGCGCAGCTGGTCGAGGTAGGTACCTTCCAGAAGCTCAATCCGGAGAAGCAGCCGAACTCCTACCTGGCGCTGTCCGACCCGTCCGACGTCGCCCGCGTCGAATCCCGCACGTTCATCTGTTCCGAGCGCGAGGTCGACGCCGGCCCCACCAACAACTGGATGGCGCCCGCCGAGATGCGGTCACTGATGACCGATCTGTACCGCGGCAGCATGCGCGGCCGGACCATGTGGGTCGTCCCGTTCTGCATGGGCCCCCTGGACGCCGAGGATCCCAAGCTCGGTGTCGAGATCACCGACTCGGAGTACGTGGTGGTCTCGATGCGCACAATGACCCGGATGGGGCAGGCCGCGCTGGACAAGATGGGCGACGACGGGTTCTTCGTCAAGGCACTGCACTCGATCGGCGCCCCGCTGGAGCCGGGTCAGAAGGACGTGCCCTGGCCCTGCAACGACACGAAGTACATCACCCACTTCCCGGAGACCCGGGAGATCTGGAGCTTCGGTTCCGGCTACGGCGGTAACGCGCTGCTGGGCAAGAAGTGCTACTCGCTGCGCATCGCGTCGGCGATGGCCCACGACGAGGGCTGGCTGGCCGAGCACATGCTGATCCTCAAGCTGATCAGCCCGGAGAACAAGGCGTACTTCATCGCCGCGGCGTTCCCGTCGGCGTGCGGTAAGACCAACCTCGCGATGCTGCAGCCCACCATCCCGGGCTGGCGTGCCGAGACCGTCGGTGACGATATCGCGTGGATGCGGTTCGGCAAGGACGGCCGCCTCTACGCCGTCAACCCCGAATTCGGTTTCTTCGGCGTCGCACCCGGCACCAACTGGAGCAGCAACCCGAACGCGATGAAGACCATCGCGGCGGGCAACACCGTCTTCACCAACGTCGCCAAGACCGACGACGGCGATGTGTGGTGGGAGGGGCTGGAGGGCGAGCCCGACCACCTGATCGACTGGAAGGGTCACGACTGGATCCTGCGTGAGACGGAAAGCAAGGCGGCGCACCCGAACTCGCGCTACTGCACCCCGATCTCGCAGTGCCCGACGCTGGCGCCGGAGTGGGACGACCCGCAGGGCGTGCCGATCTCGGCCATCCTGTTCGGTGGCCGTCGCAAGACCACTGTCCCGCTGATCACGCAGGCTCGCGACTGGCAGCACGGGGTGTTCATCGGCGCCACGCTGGGCTCTGAGCAGACCGCCGCCGCCGAGGGCAAGGTCGGCACCGTCCGCCGCGACCCGATGGCGATGCTGCCGTTCCTCGGCTACAACGTCGGCGACTACTTCCAGCATTGGATCAACATCGGCAAGAACGCCGACGAGTCCAAGATGCCCGCGGTGTTCTTCGTGAACTGGTTCCGCCGGGGCGACGACGGCCGGTTCCTGTGGCCCGGTTTCGGCGAGAACAGCCGGGTGCTCAAGTGGGCCATCGAGCGTATCGAGCACACGGCCGAGGGCAAGAGCACGCCGATCGGTATCGTGCCGACCGCCGCTGATCTGGACCTCGAGGGTCTCGATGTGAAGGCCTCCGATGTCGACGAGGCGCTGGCCGTGAACGCCGATGAGTGGCGCGCCGAGCTGCCGCTGATCGAGGAGTGGTTCGAGTTCGTCGGCGAGAAGCTGCCCACCGCGATCTTGGACGAGTTCGACACGCTGAAGACGCGCTTGGCCGAGTCCGACTGACCGTTTCGCAGCCACAGACACCGCCCCCGGCCCAGGCCGGGGGCGGTGTCTTTTTGTTCACCATTTGCTAGGGGTGGCAGGAACGCTGAGTTCGAACACCCAAACAATCGGATACGTAGGCTCTGATCAGCAAATTCAGGGTATTTGACACGATTAATTTGTAGCAACGCTAAGTTGCTGTGCCGTTGCCGGGCGGGTAGGGTCATCCGCAGCGAAGGGGAGTAGTTCCTGACCGCCGGCTGGCCCGGCGCGATGCGGATGGTCGACACACTGGCGGCGGTAGCCGCCCGGCCCTCCACCGGATCCCATATCCGGCGAGCGAGACCTTCGGCCGACATGACATCTGTCGGTCCGAGGTTTCGTCGCCGTCGATGAAGTCCGGGCCGGACACCGCGCGCACAGCAAGGACTGCCCTCATGACCAGAACCCACGGATGGACCCTCATCCGGTCGCTCGCCCTGGCCCTCGTCTTCATCATTCCCGCTCTGGTGGTACGCGTTGCCGGCCTGCATCCGAATCCCATAGTGGCGCTGGTGATCTACGGATCCGCGGTGGTCGCTGCCAGTTTCCTGCTGGCCTGGGCCGCCGAAGCGGCACAGATCGATGTGTCGGGCGGACTGGCCATCGCCGTGCTGGCGCTGATCGCGGTGCTCCCGGAGTACGCGGTCGACCTGTACTACGCGTACACCGCCGGCAGCAATCCCGAGTACGTCCAGTACGCGGCGGCGAACATGACGGGCTCCAACCGGCTGTTGATGGGTATCGGGTGGCCCGTCGTCGTGCTCGTCGCCCTGTGGGTGGCCCGCCGCACCACAGGTCAGAAGACGTCGAAGATGGCACTGGACCCCGGTAACCGCGTGGAGCTCGGGTTCCTGCTCATCGCCGGTGTGATCGCCTTCGTCATCCCGTCGACCGGACGGATCCACCTGGTGCTGGGGGTGGCGCTGCTGGCCTGGTTCGGTTTCTACCTCTACAAACTGACCCGCGGCGAGGTCGAGGAACCCGATCTGATCGGCACCGCCGCCGCCATCGGCGCGCTGCCCACCCGGACCCGCCGCCGCACCGTCGTCGCCCTGTTCGTGATCGCGGGTGCGGTCATCCTCGCGTGTGCCGAACCGTTCGCCGAGAGCCTCATCGGCGCCGGAACCGAACTGGGGATCGACAAGTTCCTCTTGGTGCAGTGGTTGGCGCCGCTGGCGTCGGAGGCACCCGAGTTCATCATCGCGATCATCTTCGCCAGCCGGGGCAAGGGCACCGCCGCGATCGCCACGCTCATCTCGTCGAAGGTGAACCAGTGGACGCTGCTGATGGGCTCGCTGCCCATCGCGTACGTGGCCGGCGGCGGCGGAAGCGCCCTCGTGTTGGACGGCCGCCAGATCGAAGAGGTGTTGCTCACCGCGACCCAGACCTTGATGGGCATCGCGCTGATCCTGTCGCTGCGCTTTCACCGGCACACCGCCTGGCTGCTGCTGGCCCTGTTCCTGGTGCAGTTCCCCATCACCTCGACCACGGGCCGTCTGGTGCTCTGCGGTGTCTACGGCGTACTCGCCATCGCCGGTCTCGTCGTCAACCGGCGCGAGCTGCTCCCGACGCTGCGGGCCCCGTTCGGTGCGTCGACGTCCGCGCACGTCGTCGACGGCTCGGCGATCTCGCCGATACGGACGGCCGGCGGCTCCGAATCAAGAGAGGAATCTCAGCTCGTCACGGACCGATAGGAGCCACCCCGATGGCCAGCTTCCCCGGGAAGTTGTTCGACGCCCTGCTCGACCGCACGATCGCTGCGGGTTACTCCCGAGTGGGCTACGCCGTGCGGGAGCGGTTCTGGCCGGCCCTGGATCCGGGCGCGTTGGACGGGGCGACGGTGCTGGTCACCGGCGCGAACTCCGGTATCGGCAAGGCCATTGCGGCCGGTGCCGCCGAACTCGGCGCCACCGTGCTGATGACGGTGCGGGACCGCGCGCGCGGCGAGGCTGCCCGAGACGACATCCGCGCCGGGCTGCCCGGCGCGAAGCTGGTGGTGCAACGCTGCGATGTGTCGGATCTGGCGGACGTGCGTGCGTTCGCCGCCGAGCTGACGGCGAGCCAGCCTCGGCTGGACGCGGTGATCCACAATGCCGGTGTCATGCCATCGGAGCGCACCTACACGGCTGACGGGCACGAACTGTCCCTGTCCACCCATGTGCTCGGGCCCCTGCTGCTCACCGAGCTGCTGTTGCCCGCTCTGGTCGCCGCGCCCGATCCGCGCGTGGTGCTGATGTCCTCGGGCGGCATGTACACCCAACCGTTGCCCGTGGACGACATCGAATACCGCAAGGGTCGCTACCGCGGCGCGACGGCATACGCGCGCAGCAAGCGGGTCCAGGTCGCCCTGACGCCGCTGCTCGCGAAGCGCTGGCCGGTGATGGTGGCGGCGATGCACCCGGGTTGGGCGGACACTCCCGGAGTCGCCGAGTCCCTGCCGGCGTTCCGCCGACTGACCGGCCCGGTGCTGCGCACCGCCGAGCAGGCCGCCGATACCGCGATCTGGCTCACCGCGACAACTCCCACGCCACCGTCGGGTGAGTTCTGGCACGACCGCCGGATCCGTCCGATGCACTACCTGCCGACCACGCACTACAGCGATGCCGACCTGAACTGGGTATGGCAGTACTGCACCATCGCGGTCGGACTGGTGTAGCTCTCAGATTTTCGCGAGTTCGCGGCGCAGCCCTTGGGCTCCGTTGTCCATCAGGTTCCCGACGGCCAGCCGGAGCAGCGGCTCGGCCCAGCGAAGTAACCCCTGGAACGCGAATTCGATCTGGTAGGTCACCTGCGAACCGTCGGAGTCCGGGCGCACGGTGATGGTGTCATGCGCGATGAGCGAGGAGTTCTCGCCCCGCAGGCGGATGGATTTCCCCGGGGTCACCTCGGTCACCTCGTAGACCAGTTCGCTGGTCCGGCCGGCGAATTTCGACGTGTTCTCGTATCGGGTGCCGACACCCCCGTCACCGGCGACCCGCACGGTCCGCACCGTACCCGGATCCCACTGCTCGGTGGTGGTGAAGTCCGCCAGGTAGGCGAACACCGCATCGGGTGCGGCCTGGGTGTACACCGTGCGCTGCATCTGGATCATCTGCGCTCCTTCGTATGGTCGGTCGCGGCGACGCCGCGCAGCAGGCCGGCGAGCCCGGCCCGGTGTATCGGCAGCAGGGCGTACCAGAAGATCTGTCCGGCAAGCCCTTTCGGGGTGTAGATGGCCCGCTGGTGAACGCGGGTGCGCTGTGCGTCGAGAGGTTCGAGCTCCCATTCGAGCCGGATACTGCCCGGCGCGCGGGTGTGCGCCAGCACGCGCAGATACTGCGGTTCGGTCTTCTTCTCGACCCGCCAGTGGCGGCGTCCCGGACCGAACGGGAACGGCCGCCGGCGATTCTCGGTGCGGCCCCCGTCGAGGGCGTGCCACACCAGGTCGACGGGTTCGCCGCAGTCGATACTGCGCACATCGGTGTACACCACCTCGCCGGCCCAGGACGGATCGGACGGCAACGGGTCCGACGGCGCCCCGTTCGCCGAGGCGTTCGCCCATGTGGTTTCCACCTCGCCCCGGTCGGCCAGCCGGAGCGCGAGGGTGACGGCGTCCCGGTAACCGGTCAGCCCGCCGGGCGGCGGTGCGATGATGGTGTCGATATCGTGTTCGGCCGCAACGGCATCCGTGCTCAGCGATTCGATGAGGGCGCGACCGATACTGCGCGGGACCGGTGTCACCAGGCCGATCCACAACCCGGCGAGTTTCGGTGTGAGGACCGGGAGCACCAGGATCCGTCGCGGTGCCAGACCGGCCACCTCGGCGTAGATCTGCATCATCTCGCCGTAGCGCAGCACATCGGGACCACCGATATCGTAGGTGCGGCTTTTCGGCAGCTCGGCCGTCGCCGCCGCGATCAGGTAGTACAGCACATCGCGCACGGCGATCGGCTGGATGTGGTTGTTCACCCAGCGTGGTGTGGTCATCACCGGCAACCGGTCGGAGAGGTGCCTGATCATCTCGAAAGACGCTGAGCCGGAACCGATCACCACACCCGCCTGCAGCACCACCGTCGGAATGCCGGAGTCCATCAGGATCTGCCCCACCTGGGCACGTGAGCGCAGGTGCGTCGACAACTGGTCGGAGTCCGCGTGCAGGCCGCCGAGATACACGATGCGGCCCACGCCCGCGCGGGTGGCCGCTTCGGCGAGATTGCGCGCGCTGCGGCTCTCCGCCTCGATGAACTCCCCGGCGCTGTTCATCGAGTGCACGAGGTAGTAGATGACATCGACGTCCCGACAGGCGGCGTCGAGGGTGCCCCGGTCCATCAGGTCGCCCTGGCAGACCTCGACATCCGCCGCCCACGGTACGGTGGCGACCTTGGCCGGGTCGCGGACCAGCACCCGCACCCGATGCCCGGCGCCCAGCAGTCGCGGCGCGAGCCGCCCGCCGATATAGCCCGTCGCTCCGGTGACCAGCACCCGAAGTGAACCGTCGTCCGTCACAAGGCCTCCTGCCGGCCACGGACTACGTCGCAGACGTGGCTGCGCGTGGATTCCACCGAACCTCCCAGACCAAACCCTTGTTCTCCGACATTCGGAGCCGGCGGCCGCCCGGATGGGCCGGCGAAGCTCGTCGTGGCACGTGTGGCGGCCACCACTTGACGGGTGTCAAGAGGCGCGTCGTAGAGTCAGCCCATGCAGATCCGTGAAACCGCGCTCGCGACCCCTGACAAGCCCGCGGTCATCCTGTATCCGGCCGGCACCGTCGTCACCTTCGGTGAGATGGAGGCCAGGGCGAACCAGCTCGCCCACTACTTCCGCAGCCGCGGGCTCCGCGAGGGTGACGCCGTGGCGATCCTCATGGAGAACACCGAGCACATGCACACGATCATGTGGGCGGCGCGGCGGTCGGGGCTGTACTACGTCCCCATCAACACTCATCTGACCGCGGCCGAGGCGGCCTACATCATCGACAACAGCGAGGCCAAGGCCATCGTCGGGTCCGCTGCGCTGCGCGACGTGTGCGCCGATCTGGCCGCGCACCTGCCCAGCGGCCTGCCCGCCGTGCTGCTCACCACGGCCGATGACCTGGACGGCTGGGCGCAGTACCCGGCGGCCGTCGCCGATCAGCCCGAGACGCCGATCGACGACGAGAGGGACGGTGACCTGCTGCAGTACTCGTCGGGCACCACCGGCCGACCGAAGGGCATCAAGCGCGCGCTGTCGCATCTGCCGCCTTCGGAGACGCCCGGAATGATGGCGGCGCTGGTGTCCATCTGGATGAATCCCGACGCGGTGTACCTGAGCCCGGCGCCCCTGTACCACACCGCGCCGTCGGTGTGGTCGATGCAGGCGCAGGCCGGTGGCATCACGACGGTGGTGCTGGAGAAGTTCGACGCCGAGGGCGCGCTGGATGCCATCCAGAAGCACGGCGTGACGCACGGACAGTTCGTCCCGGTGATGTTCACCCGCTTCCTGAAACTGCCGGAACAGGTCCGCCGCTCCTATGACGTCTCGAGCCTGCAGCGGGTGATGCACGCGGCGGCACCGTGCCCGGTGGAGATCAAGAAGCAGATGATCGACTGGTGGGGTCCCATCGTCGACGAGTACTACGCCTCCTCCGAGGCGATCGGTGCCACGCTGATCAGCGCCGAGGAGTGGCTGACCCACCCCGGCTCGGTCGGTAAGGCGATGACCGGGATCGTGCACATCCTCGATGAATCCGGCAACGAGTTGTCGGCCGGTGAGGCGGGCGAGATCTTCTTCGAGGGCGGGCAGGACTTCGAGTACCTCAACGATGCCGAGAAGACCAAGTCCGCGCGTGATTCGCGAGGGTGGAAGACGGTCGGCGATATCGGCTACCTCGACGAGGACGGTTACCTCTACCTCACCGACCGGCGGCATCACATGATCATCTCCGGCGGGGTGAACATCTACCCGCAGGAAGCCGAGAACGTGCTTGTCACGCATCCGAAAGTGATGGACGCCGCGGTGTTCGGCATCCCCGACGCCGAGATGGGCCAGAGCGTGAAGGGCGTGGTGCAGACCGTCGATCCCGATGACGCCACCGAGGAGTTCGCGCATGAGCTTCTTGCCTGGCTGCGGGAGAACCTGGCGCACTACAAGTGCCCGCGGTCGATCTCGTTCGAGGCGCAACTGCCGCGCACCGACACCGGCAAGCTCTACAAGCAGGAGCTGATAAACAAGTACTCGTGAGCGAACTGGCGCTGCCGGCAGGCATTCTCGTCGGTACCGGCGCGCCCGCTGATCATCTGACCTTCACGCTCACCGAGAGTTCTTCCGAGGACCCGCGGCTGATCACCGTCGACTCGGTCGAACAGGCGGTCACCGAGCTGACCGAACGATGCGCGCGCTGGCCGCAGGCCGCCGCGGTATGCGATGACGTGCTGCGTGCCCTGGACCCGGCGGCCCCGGCATTCGGGGGAGTGATCACCGAATCGCTGGCGTATTCGACGCTGCAGGCAGGCCCGGAATTCGGCCGCTGGTTGGCCGGCCGCGGACCCGTGCAGATGCCGGTCCTGCCCGATCCCGTGCAGGCCGAACGCGCCGGGGACACCCTGTTCGTGCGTTTCAACCGTCCGCAACGGCATAACGCGTTCACCACCGATGCGCGTGCCGCGCTGCTGGAAGCGCTCGAGGTGGCCCGGCTCGACGACGGCATCACCGAGGTGGTGCTGACGGGCAACGGCCGCTCGTTCTGCAGTGGCGGTGACCTGGCCGAGTTCGGCACCTTCGACGATCCGGCCAGTGCACATCTGGCGCGCACCAGGTACAGCCCGGCGTTGGTGCTGGATGAACTCGCCGGCCGGCTGGGGCCGCGCTGCCGTGCCGTGGTGCACGGTCAGGTGCTCGGCAGCGGCCTGGAGATGGCCGCGTACTGCGGTCACGTGCGGTGCCACCCGGATGCGGTACTCGGGCTGCCCGAACTCGCCCTCGGGCTCATCCCCGGCGCCGGTGGCACGGTGAGCATCACCCGGCGGATCGGCCGCTGGCGCACCGCCTATCTGGTGTTGTCGGGCCGCACCATCGACGCGCGCACCGCGCGGGCGTGGGGTCTGGTCGACGAGATCGGTCCGACGGCCTGACTACCTATATGTGCGCAACTGCGCACATATAGGTCATACTTGTCGCATGGTCCTGCGACATCGCGTCTTCCGGCGGCTCTACCTCGCCCAGGTGACCGCACTGGCCGGCACCGGACTGCTGACCGTCGCGCTCGGGTTGCTCGCCTTCGAGCTGGCCGGCGGCGCTGCCGGCACGGTGCTGGGCACCGCGTTGGCCATCAAGATGTTCGCGTATGTTTTTGCGGCGCCGGTGATGTCGGTGATGACGGCGCGGCTGCCCCGCAAGGCGGTGCTCGTCGGGGCGGATATCGTGCGCGCGCTGGTCGCCTTGTCGCTGCCCTGGGTGCACCAGGTCTGGCAGATCTACCTGCTGGTGTTCGTATTGCAGGTGGCGTCTGCCACCTTCACGCCGGCCTTCCAGTCGGTCATCGCCGATGTGCTCACCGACGAGGGCGACTACACCAGAGGTCTGGCCTTGACCCGGCTGGCCTATGACCTGGAATCGCTGCTCAGCCCACTGCTGGCCGCGGCACTGCTCACGGTGATCGCCTATGACGGCCTGTTCGTCGGAACCGGCGCCGGATTCCTGGTGTCGATGGCCCTGGTGCTGACCACCGCGATACCGTCGCCGGCGGCCGTGGCGGCGCCCGCGCCGCTGTACGTACGCGTGCTGGCAGGGATGCGGATCATGATGCGCAGCAACGAATTACGCAGTCTTCTCGCGATGAACGTGGTGGTCGCGTCGGCCACCGCGCTGGTGGTGGTCAACACCGTGGTCTACGTCCGGGACCTGCTCGGGGGTGACAACACCCAGGTGGCGTTGTTGTTGGCCTGCTACGGCGCCGGGTCGATGGCGCTGGCGCTGCTGCTCCCACGATTGCTGGGCGCGTACCCGGACCGGGTGTTGATGCTCACCGGAGCCGGCCTCGCGGCGGCCGGCCTCGGTGTGACCGCCGCTGTGCTCGTGGCCGGCCTTGTCGATTGGCCGGTCCTGGCCCTGCTGTGGGTGCTACTCGGTGCGGCGACGTCGATGATCAACACACCGGCGGGCCGGCTGCTGCGACGCAACGCCGGTGCGGACCGCGCCGCGGTCTTCACCGCGCAGTTCTCGCTGTCACATGCGGGATTCCTGATCACCTATCCGGTGGCCGGATGGGTGGGCGCGACCGTCGATCAGGGTGCCGCCGCCTCGATTCTCGCTATCCTCGCTACATTCGCGGCGTTGGCCGCGGTGCGAATCGCACGGAAGGACACGGTCGATGGGCAGGCAGCCGGTCTCGGGGGAACGGGGACCGAAGCCAGGTCAGTCGCCCAGTCTCGTTCATGAGGCCGCACCCGATCGGGAACGGCTCGATATCGCCAGTGAGACCTTCGGCATGCTGGCCGATCGCACCCGACTGCACCTGTTGTGGTTGTTGGCCCAGGGCGAGGCCGATGTGACGGCACTGGCGGACGCGACCGGAGCGTCCCGCACATCGATCAGCCAGCATCTCGCCAAACTGCGCTTCGCCCGGCTCGTGGACACCCGCAAAGACGGGCGCCGGGTCTTCTACCGGCTGCGTGACGGGCATCTGAGCCGCCTCGTGCAGGAGGGTCTCAACCACGCCGACCACCGGGTGACCGGGGAGCCCACCCACCCCTGACCTAGAGTGCGGGCCGTGACTGCGCATACGCCGGGTGGCCCGTATTTCGACGATCTGCGGGTCGGCCAGGTCTTCGACACCGCGCCGTCGATGACACTCACCTCCGGTGCGGCGGCAACCCATCAGGCCATCCTGGGGGACCGGCTGCGCCTGCCCCTGGACGCCGAATTGAGCCGGGCGGTGACCGGGGCCGCCGGCCCACTGGCCCACCCCGGTCTGGTGTGCGATATCGCGATCGGTCAGTCCACTCTGGTGACCCAGCGGGTCAAGGCCAATCTGTTCTACCGGGGCTTGAATTTTTACCGCTTCCCGGTCATCGGGGACACCCTCACCACCCGGACCGAGGTGGTCGGACTGCGCCAGAACTCCGCCAAACCCGGTCGCGCCGCCACCGGGCTCGCGGCGCTGCGGATGACCACCGTCGACCAATCCGGCCGGTCCGTGCTGGACTTCTACCGCTGCGCCATGTTGCCGCTGTCCCCGGACGCGCCCGAGACCGGCCACGCCGACGATCTGGCCGCGATCGGCGCCGGACAGCAGGTGCCGCCGGACCCGACGGCCGGCTGGAAGGTGGACGCAGTCCGGACCTCGGGGCGACCCGCGGTGGGGGCGGTCCTGTCCAGCACGGCGGACGTGGTGTCCAGTGCCCCGGAACTCGCCCGGCTGTCGCTCAATATCGCGGCCACTCATCATGACTGGCGTCCGGGCGGGCAGCGCCTGGTCTACGGCGGGCACACCATCGGTCTGGCCCTGGCACAGGCCGCCCGGTTGCTGCCCGACATGCTCACGGTGCTGGGCTGGGAATCCTGCGACCACACGGGCCCCGTGCACGAGGGCGACACGCTCTTCAGCGAACTGCATGTCGAGACGGTGGGACCCGACGGCCGACTGGGGCTGAGATCGCTGGTCTACGCGGTGGGCGAGCCCGACCGGCAGGTGCTGGACTGGCGTTTCACCGCCCTGCACGCCTGAATCGGCGCGCCTCGGTGGCGCGCCGGGGCAAGATGGCGGGATGACCGAGGTGGGTGTTCCGCAGCAGATCTGCGCACGCGCCCAGCAGATCGCCGACCGGTTCGCGCTGCGCACCGGCGTCACCGTCGATGCCACCCAGGTGCTCACCGGCCGTGCCGTGCAGCTGGGCTGGGCGCCCCGGGGCAGGATCTCCGCGGGCGGTGCCACCCGCCTGCTGCGCGGGGCAGACGGCTGGTGCGCACTCACCCTGGCCCGCCCCGACGATATCGACGCGGTGCCCGCACTGGTCGGCGCCGATGTCGTCACCGATCCGTGGCAGGCGGTGCAGTCCTGGATCGAGCGGCACGGCGCCGTCGAGACCGTCGCGCGGGCCCGGTTGCTCGGTCTGCCCGCCGCCCTGCTCGGTGAAACCGCAGCGGCCACACCGCGACTGCACCGCACCGGGACGGCGCGGATCCGGCCGTGGGCCGATCTGCTGGTCGTCGACCTGTCGTCGATGTGGGCCGGGCCGTTGTGCGGGCACCTGCTCAGGGCCGCCGGCGCCACCGTGGTCAAGGTCGAGAGCCCGCGCCGCCCCGATGGCACCCGTGCCGGACCGGCTGCCTTCTATGACTGGATGAACAGCGGAAAGCTCTCCTATTCGGTCGATTTCGATGACACCGAGGCATTGCGCCGGCTGCTTGCGGTGGCCGATGTGGTGATCGAGGCCTCGCGGCCGGCCGCGCTCCGGCGGCGCGGGCTGGGCCCCGACACCGTCGCGCCCCGCGACGGCCGGGTATGGCTGCGGATCACCGGGCACGGCGGAAACGGTGCGGCAGCGGACTGGGTGGCATTCGGCGATGACGCCGCGGTCTCCGGGGCGCTGGTCGGATATGACGGCGGCGGGCCGGTTTTCGTCGGTGACGCCCTCGCCGACCCGCTGACCGGTCTGCACGCGGCCGATGCGGTGGCCGAATCCCTGAGCCGGGGCGGGGGAGAACTCATCGACATCTCGATGGCGGCGACGGCGGCGCGCTACGCGGGCCTCGGGGGCGAGTACCGCTGTGCGAGAGCACCGGAGGCTGGCCGCGCCGCACCGGAGTTGGGTGCCGATAACGCCCGAGTTCAGCGTTTGGTCGAGGAAAGGTGGTCCGTGTCATGCTGATTCGGCGTGCAACCCTGCTGGATGGCGATGTCGTCGATATCCGGGTGGACTCCCGGATCGCCGAGGTCGCCCCGGCGCTGGAGCCCGTCGACGGGGAACAGGTGCTCGACGCCGGGCTCGGACTGGTGATCCCCGGTCTGCATGATCACCATGGGCACGTGCATTCGGCTGCCGCTGCGGCAGATTCGCTGCGTGTCGGCGTCGGCGAGGTGCACGACCGCGACGACCTGGCCCAGGTGCTGGCCGATGCCGAGGTCGGGGATGACGGTTGGATCCGTGCCATCGGCTACCACGAGGCGGTGGCCGGCTCCCTTGACCGGGACGGACTCGACGCGTTGGCCCCGTCGGTGCCGGTCCGGATCCAGCACCGCAGCGGTGTGCTGTGGACCCTCAACTCGGCCGGCCTGGCGGCCGTCGGGCTCGCCGATCACCCCGACGGTCGGCTGCGCAGTGCCGACCGGTCCTGGTCGGATGCGCTCAAGCGCCGGGATACCGCCGTCGATGTTCTCAGCCGGCGCCTCAGCCGGTACGGGGTCACCGGAATCACCGATGCCACACCGGATCTCGACATCACCGATATGGTGCTGCTGGCTGAGGTGCACCGCCGCGGCGGTCTGCGTCAGCACGTGCACCATCTCGCCCCCGGCAAACGCATCCTGCACGACGAGGATCTGGATCTCGGCGAACTCACGGCCTGGATCGGGCGCCGTCACGACGAGGACGCACCGGTGGCGCTGCACTGTGTGACCGCCGCCCAACTGGTCGTCAGCCTCGCCGCGCTGGGCGATGCGGGTGTGCATCCCGGTGACCGCATCGAGCACGCGGCGGTGGTGCCCGACGATCAGCTCGACGTGCTCGCCGGGCTGGGGGTCACCGTGGTGACCCAACCCAACTTCGTCGCCGAACGCGGCGATCAGTACCTCGCAGACGTACCGGCCGCGGAACACCAGGACCTGTGGCGACTGGCATCCCTGCTGGAAGCCGGTGTGCCGGTGGCGCTTTCCACCGACATGCCGTTCGGCGACGGCAACCCGTGGGCGGCGCTGCGTGCGGCCGTGCACCGTGTCACCCCGTCGGGCGCCGTGCTGGGGGCGCGGGAGCGGATCGACGCGCGGACCGCGCTGACCCTGTTCCTCGGCGACGCGGCCGAGCCCACCCGGGCCCGGACGGTGGCGCCCGGTGCGCCCGGCGATCTGTGTGTGTTGGCCGCCCCGCCCGAGGATGTCCTGTGCGATCTGGATGCAAAGTGGGTGGCGGCCACCATCATCGACGGCCAGGTGGTCGGCCGGGATGAGCGGCGTGACTAGAGCGCAGCCCAGACCGACTTGGTCTTCAAGTAACCGTCGAGGCCCTCTTTGCCGAACTCATGGCCCCAGCCGGACTGCTTGTAGCCGCCGAACGGCACATCGTGGTCGAACACCAATTGGCAGTTGATCTGCACGCTGCCGGCGTGCAGGCGCTTCACGAGCCGGTGACCGCGGCTGATATTGGTGGTCCACACGGTGCCGGCGAGCCCGTAGGTGGTGTCGTTGGCCATTGCGATGGCCTCGTCCTCCTCGTCGAACGGGATGATCGAGACCACCGGCCCGAAGATCTCCTGCTGATAGAGGCGCATGCCGGGATCGACATTGGTCAGCACCGTCGGATGGACGAAGTAGCCCTTGCGGTCGAGTCGGTGACCGCCGGTGACCACCTCGGCACCGTCACGCTTGCCCTCCTCGATGAAATCCAGGACGCGGCTGAGCTGTTTGGCGCTGATCAACGGGCCGCTCATGACGCCCTCTTCGCTCGGGCCGCCGTACTTCATGAAATTCGCGACGCCGGCGATGCCTTCGACGACCTGTTCGTACACCCCTCGTTGTACGAAGATCCGCGAACCACACACGCAGCCCTGGCCGGAATGCACGAAGATGCCCATCGCCGCGCCGAAGATGGCCTTGTCCAGATCGGCGTCGTCGAAGATCAGCACGGGTGATTTTCCGCCGAGTTCCAGCATCACCTTCTTGAGGTTGCCCGCCGAGGCGGCCACGATCATCTTGCCGACCTCGGTGGATCCGGTGAAGGCCACTTTCTCGACATCGGGGTGAGCACTGATCGCCGCGCCCGCGGTGTGTCCATAGCCGGTGATGAGGTTGACCACACCGTCGGGCACACCGGCCTCGTGGATCAGGCGATCCAGCAGAAGCGCCGAAAGAGGGGTCTCCTCAGCGGGTTTCACCAGGCTGCTGCACCCGGCGGCGAGTGCGGGAGCGATCTTCGCGCAGGCGTTGAAGATCGGCCCGTTCCACGGGAAGATCAGCCCGACGACGCCGTAGGGCTCCTTGAGGGTGTACGCGTGCATGTCGACGTAGCTGTCGGCGGCGATGCCGGTGGTCTTCACGTCATAGGCGGTGCCGTTGATCTTGGAGCACCAGCCGGCGTAGTAGCGGAAGAACTCCGCGCAGGTGGGTACCACCATCTCCGACTGCAGCTTCATCATTCCGGTGTTGGCGGAGTCGATTTCGGCGAACTCGGCCGCATGCTCGTCGATGAGATCCGCGATCCGCCACATGATCTTGGCGCGTTCACGGCCGGGCAGCCCGGCCCAGACCCCGGCCTCGAAGGACGCCCTGGCGCGGATGACCGCTTCGTCGACCCCGGCTTCCCCGCAGTCGGTGAACTCGGTGATCTGCTCCTCGGTCACCGGGTCGATGATCGGGATGACCTCGCCGGTCCCGGGGCGTGTCCGAATCTCGTCCAGAACCGCCTGCAACGTCATCGTCGACCCTCTCGTCGTGCCACGGCGCAGAGGTGCGCCACTATGCTGAGCACCTGCTTAGCACTGTGGCGGCCGAAAGGTCAATACCTCGTTGGCCGAATCGGAGAATGGGATTCTCCGAACAGCGAGGTCAGCCGGTCTGGCGCTGCAAACTGATGGACGCCGGTTCACCGTCGGCGCCCGCGAGACCACGCCCCTGTGCGGTGACGGCCAGTGCGGTGCGATCCCCGCGGAACAGATCCCGGGAGTACTCGTAGGGAGTGCCGTTCTGATCGTGCGTCACGCGGGTGATGAGCAGCAGCGCCGCTTTGGGCTTGATGCCCAGCAGGGTGGCCTCGTCATTGGTCGCGCTCACGGCTTCGATGCGTTCGACCGCGCGCCCGGCCGTCAGTCCGTATTCGGATTCCAGGATCTCGTAGAGCGATCCGCGCAGCGGTTGCTCCAGCAGTCCGGGAACGGTGTCGGCCGGAAACTGCGCGTGCTCCAACGAGATCGGCGACCCGTCGGCCAGCCGTACCCGCTGGATCTCGACCACGTAGTCGTTCGGTCCGAGCTTCAGTGCGTGTTGGGTGCCGTGGTCTGGCACGCCGATCTTCGTCGACAGCACCCGTGTGCCGGCGACGTAGCCCTGGTGAGCGAGGAACGCGGGGACCCCGACCACGTCGGCGAGATTGCGCTCGACCTGGCCGTGGCTGATGAAGATACCGCCGGCCCGGCCGATCACCCGGTGCACCAGACCCGCTTCCTCCAGCGCCGCGAGCACCTGGCGCAGGCTGGACCGGCTGGTGCCGTAGCGCTCGGCGAGATCCCGTTCGCTGCCGAGCTTGGCTCCGGGCGTGCCGGCGTTCACGTCTGCCACGATCCGGCGCCGCAACTCTTCGCTGTGAGTTGCCACCCGCGCCCCCTTGTCAGCTGTGCGATCCCGCCGGTCTTATTGGTATAGCCAATTCTAACCGCAGGTGTCTCAGAGTTCGGCGATAGCCAGGTGCGATTCGGGCAGAATCTGCCCACCATCGACGACCAGCGACTGTCCCGTGATGTAGGCGGCCTCGTCCGTGGCGAAGAAGAGTGCTGCGTTGCCGATGTCGGCCACCGAACCGAGCCGGCCGGCGGGCACGGCGGATGCCATTTGGTCGAGGTATTCCTGACCCATTTCGCCGAGCCCGTCGGTGACGATGTTGCCCGGCAACACCGCGTTGACGGTGATCTTCTTCGGGGCGAGTTCCATGGCGGCGGTGCGCAGGAAGCCCAGCTGGGCGGCCTTGCTGGCACCGTAGTGCGACCAGCCCGGGTAGCCGGTGATCGGTCCCGTGATCGACGAGGTGATCACCACCCGGCCGTGTCCACTGGATGTCAGCGCGGCCAGCGCGGCCTGCACGATGTACACGGTGCCTTTGAAATTCACCGCGAGCACCGCCTCGATATCGTCGGGGGTGAGGTCCTCCAGCCGTCCCGACGGGAAGATGCCGGCATTGGCGCAGACGATGTCGACGCCTCCGTACCTGCGGACCGCCTCGGTCACCGCCCGGCGGGAATCCTCGGGGTCGCAGATGTCGGCACTGATCCCGCTCACCCGACCGGGCAAACCGGCCAGCGCGGCCACCGTGCGATCCAGATCGTCGGAGTTGCGGCCGGTGATCACGACGTCGACGCCGGCGCGTGTGAACGTCTCGGCGATCCCGCGGCCGATCCCCTTGCTGCCGCCGGTCACTATCGCGGTGCGGCCCTGCAGTGATGTGAACATGGTGGTGCCCTTCAGAAGTTCAGTGTGTGGCCATCGGAGGTCAGGTACCGCTCGGCCAGCGCGCAGCTGCCGGCGGCATAGCTGATCGCCTTGGTGGCGGATTCCCGGGAGTGGCTGTGGCTGCCCATCCACGCCAGCAGCAGCAGCCGGCGCAGCAGGACGAACGAGGCCAGCATGTCCTCGTCGGCAGCGGCCAACTCGCGCCGGGTGCGGTAGCCGCTCACCCAGGCGTCCTGCCATTCCGGCAGCGCCGGATCGTCCTCGATGAAGGACACCGCGGTGCCGAAATCGTAGAAATACCAGCCGAATCCACAGTCATCGAAGTCGATGACGGTGATCTGGGATCCGTCCGGGTCGACCAGCAGATTCGCCAGCCGCAGATCGGCGTGGATCAGCCCGTAGGCCTCGGGCCCGGTGCCGTACTCGGTGAGCCGGTGCCGGAGCAGCGTCTGAGCCCGCTCGAGCAGGGCCCGTTCGGCCGGACCGACCCCCTCGGCGTCCTCCCAGCGGCCCCATCGCGGCGTGGCACCGAGGCTGTGCTCCCAGTCCCAGGAGAACCGGCCGAAGCCGGCCGGCCGGGTCCAGGCCCTGGCGTGGTCATGCAGCGCGGCGGTGATCCTGCCCAGCGTGTGGAAGTCCTCACGCGTCAGCGCGTTCTCGTCCGGCTCGACTCCGTTGACCATCCCGAAATGCACGACATGACGGGGTGATCCGCCGGGATCGGGGCCGTCCACGGTGACCACCCGGCGTCCGTCGCGGGCGGGCAGCACGGTCGGTACCGTGACATCGCCCTCGGCTTTCAGCGCGGCCAGCCAGTCCAGCTCCGACTCGATCTCGTGCGGCCGGTGATAATCCTGCCGGTGCACCCGCAGGATCGACCGGCTGTCGCCGTCGGTGACGAGGTAGGTGGCGTTCTCCGACAGGTTCAGCAGCCGCAGTGACGCGCCGGGGGAGATGTCGTAGTGCGCCCGCGCCTGTTCGGCCACCGCGCGGTCGTCGGCGATCACGAGTGGTCCCGTCCCTCGATCCGGGCGAGTACCGAGGTGATCTGATCGCGGGCCGCTGTCACGTCGGCGGTGCTGCCGCCGATGTAGAGCCGCCCGGCCGCGCCGATCATCTGCACATCCACCACGGTAAGCCCGGGCGCCACCCGTTCGGCCTCGTTCGCCGCGACCGCGGCGAACAGGGCCGGGGTCATCTCGTACACCAGCAGCGACTGCCCGGGCAGGATCATCGACGCCTGCCGGTTGCGGTTCAGGATGACCGCGTGCTGATCGGTGATATCGGTGATGATGTCGTGATAGAGCACCCGCGGCCGGAGCTGGTCGGACGCCGTGTTGCCGGTGCCCGCGAGGATCGCCTCGCCGGCGCGGCGCACCTCGTCCAGATCGGCCGAATGGATCTCCAGCACACCGAATTGCCGTTCCACGTAGAGGATTCCCGGTTGGATGCCGGGTACCTCGCGCAGCGCCAGATCGATCACCCGCTCGATCGCCAGCGCGGGGGACACCTCCACGATGAGGGCGTGCTCACCCGCATAGGGTGGATAGCCCCGGGCCCGGGTCGGGGTGCCGAGGTAGGCGGCGAACTGGCGCTGCAGATCCTCCACCATCAGGTAGACGCGGATCTGGGTGTGAATCCGCGTGTGCTCCTGCGCTTCGGTCGGCATGGGTTACTTGCCGGCGACCGCGAAGTGCGCGCCGAGTTCGTTGTGTGGGCGCGGGATGACATGCACGCTGACCAGTTCGCCCACCTGGGAGGCCGTCTCGGCGCCGGCCTCGGTGGCGGCCTTCACCGCACCCACCTCGCCGGTGACGATGACGGCGACCAGGCCGTCACCGACCTGCTGACGATCGGTGATGGTGACGTTGGCGGCCTTGACCATGGCGTCCGCGGCGGCCAGCGCAGCCACGTAGCCCTTGGTTTCGATGAGACCGATTGCATTGCTGGACATGGTTGTTCTCCTTATTTGTTGGGATTTGTATCGATGGATCCGATGATGAGTGCGTCCACCGGGGGCGGCGTGCCGGTGAACCAGCTCGAGGCCACTGACCCCTGGGCGATCAGGACCCGCTCGCCCACGCCGGTGCCGAGGACGTCGAAGGCGATCAGGCTGCTGCCTCCGTCGACCTCGACTTCCAGGAAGGCGCCCGCGGGAATGCCCGCCACGCGGCGGGTCGACCAGACATTGCCGGTCACGGTCGCTGTAATCAATTGCGCTCCTTCGTCGCTGGGGCGATCATGTGCGCTCCTTCGTGATGGTGATTCCGAGCATCCGCGCCTTCTCCCGCGCCAGCGGGGTGAGCACGGCCCGGCGGCCGAGGACCAGCGTGCCGCCGGCCAGGTCGGCGATGTGTCGTTCGGTCACCGCGCCGCTGTCCACGCGGTGCACCGCACCTGCGGGGGTGGCTTGGGTGGTGTTGCCCAGCCGAAACCGCAGCCGGCCCGCCTTGATGTCGGCCCGGTTCTTCGGATTCTCGAACAGCCGCAGCAGTTTCCGCACGAAGCCGTCCAGGTCGGCATCGCTGGTCAGTCGCACCGTCTCGGTCCGGTGGCGCTCGTCGGCCGCGCGTGGACCGGTGGGGTCCGGGCCGGCCTGCTGAACGGGACCCGTGGGCGGCGGGGGCGGGGTGGTCCGGATACCGATGCCGACATCCCGGACTGCTTCGCGCACCACCTCCCGCACCAGCGTGCGGAGTTCGTCGCGGTCCATGCTCACGCTCGGGCCAGGGCATCGCGAGCGGCGTCCGCGGCCTGGCGGACGTCGGCCTCGGCACCGGAGAGGTATACCCGCCCCGTCGCACCGATCATCCGGAAGTCGACGACCTTGATGTCGGCGGCCTTCTCGGCCTCGTTGGTGGCCAGGATGGCATAGGACGCGGGCTGCACTTCGAGCACGAACAGGGATTCGCCGGCCAGCACCATGGAACCGATCTTGTTGCGGTTGATCAGGAATGCGTGCTGATGGTCGATGCTGGAGATGATCCGAGAAGCCAGGATGGTCGGCCGCACCGCGGCGTGCGAGTCGCCGCGTCGAGATTCCAGCAGCGAATCCAGCGCCGCGTCGGCGGCGGCCTGCACCGCACCCGTCTCGCCGTGGAACTCCAGGTAGCCGAATTGTCGCTCCACCACCAGGATTCCGGCCTTGACCTCGGCATGCTTGAGCGCCACGTCGGTGACGCCCTCGATGTCCAGGCCGGGGGCGACCTCGATGATCTGGGCGGCCTGGTTCGCCCGCGGCAGCGCACCCTTGATCCAGGTACCCAGATACGACATCGTCTGCGGCTGCAGGCGGTCGATGAAGATGAAGGAACGGAGTTCAGCCACGGATCTACCTCTTGATCAGTTGTGCGAGTTCTTCGACGACCAGGGCGCGCAGTTCGGCGCGCAGGGCATCGAGATTCGGGTCGGTCGAGCGCGCCGGTGCGGGGTATGCCGGCCGCGGCGGGGTCAGGGTCGCGCCGCGATCGTTGGAGGCCCGCGGGTACGCGGGAACCGGACCGGACGGTGTCCGCCACGGCACGATGCCGCCGAAATCGCCCATCGGCACCGCGCTTTCGGTGTTGTAGGCGATGCGGGCCCAGTTGATCAGGTTCTGCGGTGCCAGGTTCTCGCCGATGGAACTGCGACCGACGAATCCGGTGCCGATGGTCATCGACGGTGCCAGGTTGGTGTCCAGGCCGGAGCTGCCGGTGCTGTTACCGACGTTCACCGATACCCGCAGCACCGGCACCTGCGCCGCGAAATCGGCGATCACCGAGGGGTTCTCGCTGTGGATGGCCGCCGAATGACCCGCACCGCCGATCCGCACCACGGCCCGGGCCGCGCGGATACCGCGGGCCGCATCCGCGGCGGTGGTCATCCCGAGAACCGGGGAGAGTTTCTCATGGGCCAGCATCTCCTCGGCGATCACATCGCCGAACGGAGCGATGAGCACCTTGGTCTTCTGGGTGACGCGCAGACCGGCCTGTCCGGCGATCCACGCGGCGTCGCGGCCCACGACCTCGGTGTTGAGCCGGCCGTCGGCGAACATGTAGGCCCGCAACCGCCGTGCGCCGTCCTCGTCGAGGAGGTGTGCTCCAGCTCTGGTGAGGGCCCCGCGCAGCTTGTCGGCGATGGAATCCTCTGCGATGAGCACGGATTCGTTGGTGCACAACACCGAGTTGTCGAAGGCCTTGCTGTCCACGATGCGCGTGGCGGCCGCGGCCAGGTCGGCGCTGGCATCGACGAACACCGGCACATTGCCGGGCCCGACGCCCAGCGCCGGGTTGCCCGACGAGTATGCCGCGCGGACCACGCCCGTTCCGCCGGTGGCCACGATGACATCGGTGCGGTCATCGGCCATCAACGCCTGCACCAGCGGAATCGACGGCTCGTCGACCACCTGCACGACACCGTCCGGTGCGCCCGCGGCGACCGCCGCCGCCGCGAGCACCCGGGCCGCGTCGGCCGAGCAGCGGGCGGCCCGCGGGTGCGGCGCGAGGACGACGGCATTGCGGGTCATCAGGGCGAGGATCGTCTTGAAGTACACGGTGGCAACGGGATTGGTGGTCGGCGTCAAGGCCAGTACCACCCCGGCAGGGCGGGGGAGTTCGACGATCTTGCGGGCGGCGTCGATGCGCGGTGTCACGTAGTCGTCACCGCGGTAGTAGTCGACGATGCCCCGCGAGCACGCCCGGTTCTTGGTCGCCTTGTCGGCCACCACGCCCATCCCGGTTTCGGCGACCGCCTCGGCGGCGAACCGTTCGGCTTCGGCGTGGGCCGCCTCGGCCACCGCGTGCACGATCGCCGACACGGCTGTCGAGTCATACTCGGCATAGGCCGCGGCCGCCCAACGGGCCCGTTCGAGCATGTGGCCCGCCTGTGCGGTGCTGGTCATGTGTTCTTCCTTCCCCGCGCAGCGGTTTTGGCCCGGGCCACGGCGACGTCGAGCCGGTCCAGCACGTCCTCACACAGTTCTCGGGAGAGCAGCAGACCCGGTTTGAACTGCAGTACACGGGGATCCAGGGTCGAGAAGATGGCCCACACCCCGTTCTCGTAGAGCTCACGCATGACGAACTTGGCGCCTTCGGGGTGGTCGAACTCGAGGCCGATCACCACGCCGTTCTGCCGGATGCCGATGAACCAGTCCGGCTGGCCGGCCTGGATGCGGCGTAGCCCGTGGTCGAACAGATCGGAGATGTAGTGCACCATCGAGCGCACCTCGGGACGGCAGCTGATCTCCAGGGTCTTGATCGCGGCGACGCAACCGAGTTCGGCCCCGCCGAACGTCGAGATGTGTCCGAAACCGTCCTGATCGAGCCACTGTGCGGCCCGGTCACCCAGCAGTGCCGCGGTGATCGGGTACATGCCACCCGACAGGCCCTTGCCGGTCACCATGATGTCCGGCTCGATCCCGTGCTTGGTGATGGCCCACAGCTCGCCGGTACGCATCAGTCCGGTCTGCACCTCGTCGGCGATGTAGAGCGTGCCGTGTTTCTCGGTGGCCGCCTTCACCGCTTCCAGATAACCCGGTGCGGGAAGCGGGAATCCGTAGGTGGCCGGAATGGTCTCCATGATGACCGCGGCGATATCTCCGGAGGCCAGTACGCGCTCCATCGCGTCGATATCGTTGAACGGCACCTGGAGGAACTCGTCGGGGTTGTCGGACAGGAAGAGTTTGGCAAACCGATCGTCGCCGGTGGCGACCGCCAGTCCGGTGTGACCGTGGTAGGCCTTCACGATCGAGACGATCTTGCGGCGCTGGGTGGCGTGCCGGGCGCTCTTGAGCGCGATGTCGATAGCCTCACCACCGCCGGAGCCGAAGGCGACCTTCTTGATCGACGCCGGTGCGGTTTCGACCAGGCGCTGGGCCAGCGCGGTGCGCGCCACCGAGGGAAAGTGGTGGTTGCCGACGTCGAAATGCGTCATGCCTTCTGTGATCGCCTGCATCACTTCGGGATTGCGATGACCGAGGTTGTAGGTGCCGCCGTTGAGATGCAGGTCGATGAGCCGGCGCCCACCCATATCCCACAGGAAGTACCCCTCGCGACGGTCGATCACCAGATCGACACCCGAGTCGGTCCAGAACTGGGTCTTGTCCGGGTTCCAGAACGTCTTCGCGCGCTCGAGCACCTCGGTCTTCGAAGCGAATGAGAACGTGCCGTAGTCGTACATGCGGCTCCTCTGCCGTCACTGGGAAGCTGTGACGACGCCCACCGTAAAACGGTAGGACCAATTATGTCAATGGCTCAAATTGGGTCTTGCGCCAATCAATTGGTAGTGCCAATATACGAGAGGTTCCGGATGTGGCGTGCGCCACATCGAGCCTCCCTCTTCACGCGTGGAAGGTACGTCCATCAATGACTGAGAACGTCGCACCACCTACTAAAAGACCAGCTGGCGGCGCTGGTGACGTCCAACGACTGAAGCGCAACGCGGTGGGCACCATCGGCGTCATCTTCATGGCGGTGGCCACCGCGGCGCCGATCACCGCGATGGTCGGCAATGTCCCGATCGCTGTCGGATTCGGAAACGGTTCACATGCCCCGGCCGGCTATATCGTCGCGACCGTCGTCCTCGGGTTGTTCGCCATCGGGTACGCGACCATGGCCAAACACATCACGGCCACCGGTGCCTTCTACGGCTACATCTCGCACGGTCTGGGGCGCATCATCGGTATGGCCAGCGGTCTGCTGATCACCATGGCCTACATCGTGTTCGAGGCGTCGCTCATCGGGATCTTCTCGTTCTTCTTCCAGAACCTGTTCGCGTCGCAGTTGCACATCCAGGTGCACTGGCTGATCCCGGCGCTGCTGATGCTCACGCTCAACTGCATCCTCACCTATTTCGACGTGAACCTGACGGCGAAGGTGCTCGGGGTGTTCCTGGTGACCGAGATCGTCATGCTGGCCCTGGGTGCGCTGGCGGTGTTGGTCAAAGGTGGTGGACCCGAAGGGTTTGCCGTGGCCGAGACGCTCAATCCGATCGGTGCGTTCACGCCGGCGGCGGTCGCCGGGGCCAGCGCCGGACTGGGCCTGTTCTTCGCCTTCTGGTCGTGGGTCGGATTCGAGTCGACCGCGATGTACGGCGAGGAATCCAAGGACCCCAAGCGCATCATCCCGCGTGCCACCATGATCAGTGTCATCGGCGTCGGCCTCTTCTACGTGTTCGTGTCGTGGATGGCCATCGCCGGCACCGGTCCGCAGCGATCGGTCGAGCTGGCCCAGGATCCCGCCACCTCGTCGGAGATCTTCTTCGGGCCGGTGCGCGGCACCTACGGTGAATGGGCCATCACGGTGTTCAACATCCTGCTGGTGACCGGATCGTTCGCCTGCGGTATGGCGTTCCACAACTGCGCGTCCCGGTATCTGTACGCCCTCGGCCGGGAAGGCCTGTCGCTGCGTCTGCAGAAGACCATCGGCGCCACGCACCCGACGCACGGATCGCCGCATGTCGCGTCGTTCGTGCAGACCGGGATCACGCTGGTGCTCATCCTGGCCTTCTTCTTCGCGGGCATGGACCCCTACGTGCACATGTACACGCTGCTGGCGATCCTCGGCACCATGGCCATCATGGTGGTGCAGTCGCTCTGCGCCTTCTCGGTCATCGCGTACTTCCACTTCCACAAGAACCACCCGTCCAGCGCACACTGGTTCAAGACGTTCACCGCGCCGCTGCTCGGCGGTATCGGCATGCTGTATGTGGTGTACCTGCTCTGGGAGCACAAGGACGCCGCTGCGGGTGCGGCGTCGGGCACGTTGCTGTTCAAGCTGACGCCGTGGATCGTGGTCGGACTGTTCGTGCTCGGGGTCGCGCTGGCCACCTACTTCCGGCTGCGTGACCCGCGCCGCTACGAACTGATCGGCCGGATCGTGTTCGAGGACAACGTCGTCCGAGAGTAGCGCCTAGGTCGCAGCGGTGAACGCCCGCCGCAGTGTCGCAATCTGACTTCCGATGAAGTCTTGTGACACTGCGGTTTTGGGCGCTATGGCATCGAAACCGTGGAACGCCCCCGCGACCACCTCGACCTCGACCGGGACCCCGGCCTCGCGCAGGCGCTGCGCATAGGCCAGGTCCTCGTCGTGAAACAGGTCGTGGGTGCCGACGCCGATCCAGGCGGGCGCAAGCCCGGACAGGTCCGGGTTGCGCGCGGGGACCGCCACCTCGGGATCGGCCCCGCCCAGATAGGCCCGCCAGCCGAATCCGTTGCTGCCCTGGGTCCACAGCCGGTGCCCCGGATCGTCGAACTCCGGGCCCACGGTCCGGTCGTCGAGCATCGGGTAGACCAGGACCTGCGCGGCGAGCGGCACCTCACCCCGGTCCCGGGCGAGCAGGGCCAAGGCGGCGGCCATCCCGCCGCCGGCGCTGGCACCGCCGATGGCCAACCGCGACGGGTCGACGGTGGGCAGCTGCGCCAGCCACGTCAACGCCGCGTAGCAGTCTTCGAGGCCGGCGGGGTACGGATTCTGTGGTGCCAGCCGGTACTGCACGGCGGCCACCGTCGCGCCCAGTTCGCCGGCGTAGCGCCGGCACAACTTGTCGTCCTGCGCCGGGCTGCCCAACACATAGCCGCCGCCGTGCATCCACAGCAGGGCGGGGCCGGGTTTCGCCACCCCGCGCGGGCGGTGCAGGCGCAGCGTGACCCCGGAACTCAGGGTCAGGACCTCCACCCCGTCCGGGACGGAGCGCCCCATCCGCCGGGACAGGTACCGCATCACCGGGGCAGTTTTCGGGCCCACCAGGCCGCGCGGGATGAAACGCGCGATGCGGGCCAGATCGGGGTGGTACATGACATCGGCTACGGGGCTGGGCACCCGCACAGTATTGCGGCAATTCTGTATTACGACAACGAAGTCTCGAAAGCGATCCGGTCACCGCGATAGAGCGCGCGCACCGTCTCGATGGGTACCCCGTCGGTGTCGAGGGAGCGGCGGTGCAGCAGCAGCATCGGCATGGCCGTCGTGGTGTCCAGCAAGCTCGCCTCACGCGGTGCGGCCAACGCGGTCTCGATGCGTTCGGTGGCCGACCCGAAGACCACACCGGTGGCCCGGATCGCCGCATAGAGCGACGTCGTCGGGTCGAAGGTGGTACGCAACGCCCCGAACCGCCCGGCCGCCAGGTAGGTGCTCTCCAGCCCGATCCGGCGTCCGTCGGCGAGCAGCACCCGTTCCAGTTGCATGACGGTGCTGCCCGGCGCGATCGCGAGCGCCGCGGCGAGTTCCGGACCGGCTTCGATATCCTCCCAGCCCACCAGCAGGCGCCCGGGAACGCGGCCACGCTCGGCGGCGCCTTCGGTATAGGAGCGCAGCGACAACGGTTGCACCAGTTTCGGGGCGGCCACTACGGTGCCGCGGCCGCGCCGCTCGATACGGCCCTCGACCAGGAGTTCGTGCAGGGCCTGCCGGACGGTTTCGCGGGCCACCCCGAACCGCACCGCCAGTTCGCGTTCCGGCGGCACCGCATCGCCCTCGTGCAGAGCCTCCAGGATCTCGTCCAGCCCGGTGCGCACCACATACGGTTTGGGCACCGGTCTGGATGGCGGGGAGGTCACCGGTGCAGCACCCGCCGCGCCACGGTCAGCACATCCTCGATGGTCGCACCCCGGGCGCCGGGATCCTTGGCGGCATCGTCATAACGGCGCAACCGCAACGCATCCGGCCACCACGGGTGCGTGACGAATGCGGGGTCGACACCGGGCCCGCCCTGGCGCGCCAGCGACAGCACCGACACCTGGGACGGCGTGTAGCCGGTATCGGTGGCCGCCAGGTAGCGCTTGGCGGCCACATGCGCACCGGCCAGCCAGCCGACACGCTCGCCGAATCGCGGGGTCAGCCATGCGCGGGCCACCGCGTCGTGTTCCGGCCCGGCGTCGATGAGCGGACTGTGCCCCAGGTCGTGCAGGGCGGCGGCGAGCACCAACTCGTCATCGGCGGTGTCCTCGATCGCCTTGGCGGCGGACTGTAGGGCATGGTCCAGCTCGTCGACAGACTCCTCGTCCCACACCCCGCGCAACGAGCGCAGCACGGTGTGCAGTTCCTCGAGGGTTGTTTCGTCGAGAACTCGCATGGCCCAACAGTACCCCAGTTTGGTCTATACCAATTGTTCACTCAGTATTCGGCACCCCAACATGATCAGGTCGGGCGCAGGTCGCGGCGAGGGGCCATGGTCGACCACCATGCGCGTGACGATCATCGGTGGCGGCATCCTCGGCACCGCCCACGCCGTGGAGGCAGTACGACGCGGGCACACCGTGGTGCACCTGGAGCGGGAGACCGAGGCCCGGGGTGCCACGGTGCGCAACTTCGGCCTGGTCTGGGTGTCCGGCCGCTCCACCGCGGAACTGGACGCCGCCCTGCGGTCGCGCGAGCTGTGGCAAGAGCTCGGCGCCGAGATTCCCGGGATCGGATTCCGGGCGGCCGGCTCGATCACCCTGCTGCGCACCGACGCCGAGGTGGCGGTGGCCCGCGAGGCCGTCGACCGCGGCGATGCCGACCACCGCGGGTTCACCCTGCTGCACCCCGAGCAGGTACGTGCCCTCAATCCGGCGCTGCGCGGCACCTTCCTGGGAGGACTGCACTGCGCGCGGGATGCCGTCGTCGAATCCAGGCAGGCGCTGCCCGCCATCCGCGAATACCTGATGGGCACAGGGCGATACACCTTCCTGCCCGGCGTGGAGGCCAGATCGGTGGACGGCCTGACGGTGCGCGACGACCGAGGCGAACGTCACGGCGCCGACCTCGTGGTGGTGTGCGCAGGTGCCGCGCACGCAGGCCTGGTCCGGGAACTCGCCGGTGACCTTCCGGTCCGCCGGGTGCGCCTGCAGATGATGCAGACCGAGCCGCTGGGTGAGGCGCTCACCACCGCCATCGCCGATGCCGACAGCTTCCGCTACTACCCAGGCTTCGCCGGACCGGCACTGGATGCGCTGCGCCGCAACGAACCTCAGGATCCGGTCGCCGCCGACGGGCATATGCAACTGCTCTGCGTACAACGCCTGCACGGCGGTCTGACGATCGGCGACACCCACGAGTACGACGAACCGTTCGCCTTCGACGTGAGCACGCAGCCCTATGCCTACCTGGCGGCGCGGGTCGAGGAATTCCTCGGCGGGCCGCTACCCGCCATCCGGCAGCGCTGGGCCGGTGTCTACAGCCAGTGCACCGATCCACACCAGCTGGTGTGCCGGACCTCGCCCGAGGACAACGTATGGGTGGTCACCGGGCCGGGCGGCCGCGGTATGACGCTGGGGCCCGCCATCGCCGAACACACCGCCGATCTCATCGGAATGTAGGGAGAGCATATGCTGGACAAGCCCATTCAGGTCGCCGTCCTCGACATGGCCGGCACCACGGTCGCCGATGACGGACTGGTCGTCAGCGCCTTCGAGGCCGCTGCCACCGCAGCGGGACTGCCCGCCGACGGCGACGAACGCGATCAGGCCCGCCAATACGTCCTGGACACCATGGGACAGTCGAAGATCGTGGTGTTTCGCGCCCTGTTCGGTACCGAGGACCGCGCCCGGCGTGCCAATGACGAGTTCGAGCGTGCCTATGCCGAACTGATCGACAACGGTCACGCCGCACCCATCGCCGGTGCGGCCGAGGCCGTCACCGAACTGCGCAGGGCCGGGATCAAGGTGGCGCTGACGACCGGGTTCTCCGCGGTCACCCAGGACAAGCTGCTGGCGGCGCTGGGCTGGCAGCAACTGGCTGATCTGGTGCTGGCGCCGGGCGCCGGCGTGCGCAGTCGCCCGTACCCCGACCTGGTGCTCACCGCGTTGATGCGGTTGCAGGCCGACAGCGTCGACAACGTCGCCGTGCTCGGCGATACGAGTACCGACGTCGAGAGCGCGCTGCGTGCCGGTGCCGCCATCGCCGCCGGTGCCCTCACCGGCGCCCACAGCGAGGAAGACCTCCGCGCCGCCGGGGCCACCCACGTGGTGGGCTCCGTCGTCGATTTCGCCGATCTGCTCCTGACCAACCCCTGACCCGTGAAGGAAATCATGTTTCTGCGCAACGCCTTTCGTGCCACCGCGGTGGTGGTGGCCCTCGCCGCCACCACTCTCACCGCCGCCTGCGGTGGGACCGGGTCCGGCGGCTCCAGCAGCGGCACCACCCTCACGGTGTACAGCGCCGATGGTCTGGCGAACTGGTACAAGGGCCGGTTCGCCGAGTTCACCAAGGACACCGGTATCGCGGTCAACCTGGTCGAGGCCGGATCCGGGGAGGTGGTGTCCCGGGTGGACAAGGAGCAGTCCAACCCCCAGGCCGACCTGCTGGTGACGCTGCCGCCGTTCATCCAGAAGGCCGACAAATCAGGGCTGCTGGTGCCCAGCGGGGCTGATACCTCGGGTATCGCCGCGGATCAGGTCGGCCCGCAGGGCCGCTACGTACCGATCGTCGACAACGCGTTGAGCTTCATCGTCAATCCGGCCGCCACCCCCGCCCCGGCGACCTGGGACGACCTGCTGGCACCGGAGTTCAAGGGCAAACTGCAGTACTCGACGCCAGGACAGGCCGGTGACGGCACCGCCGTGCTGGTCCTTCTGCAGCATCTGCTCGGCAAGCAGGGTGCGTTGGACTACCTCGGCAAGCTGCAGACCAACAACGTCGGGCCGTCGTCGTCGACCGGCAAGTTGCAGCCCAAGGTGAGCAACGGAGAACTGTTGGTGGCCAACGGCGATGTGCAGATGAACCTCGGCTCGATCAAGGACGACGGGTCCACGTTCGCCATCTTCATCCCCGCGCACAACGGCACCCGCACCACGGTGTCGCTGCCGTACGTGGCCGGCGTCACCAAGGGTGCACCGCACGCCGAGGACGCCAAGAAACTGCTGGCCTACCTGCTCTCCGATGAGGTCCAGAAGACCGTGGAACCGGACGCGCTCGGTATCCCGGTCCGCGACAGCATCCGCACCGTCGCCGCCGGAACGCCCGCCCCGAACACGCCGGGCGCCGTGCTCAAGGATGTCCAGATCTGGGTGCCGGATTGGAACGCGGTGCTGGCCGACCTCGACGCCGATGTCGCCGCGTATCAGAAGGCGACCGGCAACTGACATGGCCGAGATCAAGGTCGCACGTGCCGGCGTACGGCCCAGGGAATCCGGTGATCCCTTCTCGGCCGGCCCGGCCATCGTCTTCGACCGGGTGGGAGTCAGTTACGGCCGCGGTGCCAAGGCCACCCACGCGCTGGTCGACTTCAACCTGCGGGTCGGCACGGGGGAGACCGTGGCGCTGCTGGGGCCGAGCGGGTCGGGGAAGTCCACCGCGCTGGGCGCGCTGGCCGGCTTCGTCCGGCCGACCTCCGGTGCGGTCCGGCTGAATGGGCGCGATATCACCGATCTGCCGCCGGCCAAGCGCGGTATCGGGGTGGTGTTGCAATCGTATGCGCTGTTCCCGCACATGCGGGTGGCCGACAATGTCGCCTTCGGGCTCAAGGCGCAGCGCGTACCCCGGGACCAGATCGGCGGCCGGGTGGCCGAGGCGCTGGACATGGTCGGCATGGCCGCCTACGCAAAGCGGTTGCCACGTGAGCTCTCCGGGGGGCAGCAGCAGCGCATCGCGATCGCCCGGGCACTGGCGATCCGCCCCAGGGTGTTACTGCTGGACGAACCGCTGGCCGCCCTCGATGCCCAACTGCGCCAGTCGATGCTGGCCGAGCTGCGCCAGCTCAAGGAGTCGTTACCCGATACCGCCATGCTCTACGTCACCCATGATCAGGCGGAGGCACTGGCGCTGGCCGACCGCATCGTGGTGATGAACAACGCCCGGCTGATGGACGTGGATACCGCCGAGAATCTGTGGAAGCGGCCACCGAGCAGTTTCACGGCGGCATTCCTGGGCGGGGCCAACCTGATTCCGTGCACCGTCGGTCGCGTCATCGGTACGTCGGCGTTGGTGACGGTCTCACACAAGACGGTCAGCGCGGAGGCGCCGCAACCGGCCGTCGGCAAGGCCGACTGGGCGCCGGGTGCGCGAGCCCTACTGTGCATCCGTCCGCACGCCCTGCGCATCGTATCGCTGGGCGACCGGGATGCGTTGCGCGCCAGTGTCAATGCGGCAATGTGGCGGGGTGCGGTCACCCGGCTGGTGCTGACGCTCACCAGCATGCCCGACCAGCTCATCGAGATCGACGTACCCGGACATGTCCACTTCGAGACGGGAACAGAAGTGGGCGTGCGGATTCCGGAACCGGCCGGGGTGCTCGTCCGGGCCGGCTCGTGACCGGGAGTACTGCCGTGCTGCTCGACGCGGCCCGGGTCACCCGTGCGCCGCGACGACACCGCGCGCACTGGTGGGTGCTGCCGCCGTTGGCCGTGGTGCTGTTCGCGGCGGTGTATCCCCTGGCGCGGGTGTTCGGCGAGTCGACCCGGCCAGGAAAATGGGTCGAGGTGCTGGGCTCCGCACAGTTCCGGGATGCGTTGTGGCGCACCGTCGCCATCGCGGCGACCTCGACCCTGGGCTGCCTCGTGCTGGGCACCTTCCTGGCGGTCATCCTGGCGTTCGTGCCGTTTCCCGGTTCCGGCCTGGTCGGCCGGCTCATCGACACCGTCCTGTCGTTGCCGTCGTTCCTGATCACCCTGGCCTTCACCTTCCTCTACGGCACGGCCGGAGCGGTCAACGCGGCGATCAGTGCGCTGAGCGGCGACCCGGCACCGCTGCTGAACGTCCTGTACACCCCGGCCGGCGTGATCGCCGCGGAGATCACCTTCTTCACCCCGTTCGTGGTACGACCATTGCTGGCGGCGTTCGCCATGGTGCCGCGCGCCCAGCTCGACGTGGCGGCCAGCCTGGGTGCCGGCCCGCTGCGGGTACTGCGCTCGGTGGTGCTGCCAGAGGCGTGGCCGGCCTTGATGGCCGGTGGCAGCCTGGTGCTGTTGCTCACCCTCAACGAGTTCGGCATCGTGTTGTTCACCGGAGCCAAGGGCGTGACCACCCTGCCGGTGCTCATCTACACCCGCGGGATCGTCACCTTCGACCTGCCGGGCGCCGCGGTGATCGCCGCCGTGCAGGTGGTGCTCTCGCTGGGGCTCTACCTCGCCTACCGAATGATCTTCGCCCGCATGACCTCTGGAAGGGACGGCGACGATGCTGTTGTGGAACCGGCGAAGTAGGGCGGTCGCACTGGCCGTGTTCGGCGTGGTGGTGCTCGTCGTGTTCGTCGCACCACTGGCCACCGTACTGCTGGCCGGGCTGTCCGGCTCGTGGACGGGTGCACTGCCTTCGGGACTGGGTTTGGGCCGGGTCGGCGCTGCGCTCACCGGAGAGAACCTGGCCAGCCTTTCGGTGAGTTTGCAGACCGCCTTCGTCGCCGGCGCGTTCGCACTGTTCCTCGGGACCTGGGCCGCGCTGGCCGCCCGGGACTGTCCGACATGGTTGCGCCGCTTCACCGATGCGGTGTTCCACCTGCCCATCGCGGTGCCCTCGGTGGCTATCGGGCTCGGTCTGCTGATCGCCTTCAACTCCCGGCCGCTGTTGCTGGGCGGCACCCGCTGGATCGTCATCCTGGCTCACGCCGTGCTGGTGCTGGCCTTCGCGTTCAGCTCGGTGTCGGCGGCGCTGGACCGGTTGGACCCGTGCTACCGGCAGGCCGCCGAATCCCTCGGCGCGGGTCCGGTCCGGGTGCTGCTCCGGGTGACGCTGCCGCTGTTGCTGCCGGCCCTTGGCGCGGCCGCGGGACTGGCGGTGGCACTGTCCATGGGTGAGCTCGGGGCCACCGTGATGGTGTACCCGGCGACCTGGAAAACCCTGCCCGTGACCATCTTCGGGCTCACCGATCGCGGCCAGGCCTTGCAGGCGGCCGCGTCGACCGCGATCCTGCTGCTGGTGACGCTGTTGGCACTGGCGGTGCTCGGCCGGATCCGGGGCCGCGCCGCCCTCCGCTAGCGGCGAGCGTGCGTGTTTGCACACCGACACACCGCAAAGTGTGCACGTTTTGCGCACGCTCGGGAACCGTGAAGTCGAGTAGCCGACTGGTATTGGTCTCGCGGCTGATTCGTGAAGGGCTGTTGACCTCAGCTGGGTGAACTATTGCACCTCACTTCAGCAGCGGATCGCGGGGCAGTCCGAGGATGCGTTCGGCGATGGTGTTCCGGGTGATCTCCGACGTACCACCGGCGATCGTCATGGCCCGGTTGCCCAGGTACGCGCGCGCCAGCGTCGGCTTCCCTCCCACCACCGCGGCCGGGCCGGCGAGCGCCATCCCCAGCTCGGTCAGCCGCTGAGTGTGCTCGGCCAGCAGCAGTTTGGTGACATTGCCCTCCGGGCCGGGATCGGTGCCGGCGATGGCACGGCTCACCCGCCGCAGGTTCAGCATCGGCAGGGTGTGTGCCTCGGCGATCACCGCGCCCGCCGCGCGCACGTACTCCGCCGCGATCAACGGCGATGCGGTGTCGAGTAATTCGACCAGCTCATCGAGAGTGAAGCCGGTCGGCGCCGACGAACCCCCACCGATGGAGATGCGTTCGTTGCCCAGCGTCGCCCGCGCCACCAGCCAGCCCTTGTTCACCTCGCCCACCACATCGGCGTCGGGAACGAACACGTCGTCGAAGAACACCTCGTTGAAATGCGCGTCGCCGGTCAGCCCGCGCAACGGATTGACCGTCACGCCAGGGGCTTTCATATCGACGGCCATCATGGTGACACCCGCGTGTTTGGGTGCGTCGGGATCGGTGCGCACCGTCGCCAGGCCCCACTGGCAATGCTGGGCCAGACTGGTCCACACCTTCTGACCCGTGATCCGCCAGCCGCCGTCCACCTTCTTGGCCGAGGTGCGCACGGCGGCGGCATCGGAGCCCGCACCCGGCTCGGAGAACAGCTGGCACCACATCACCTGACCGCGCAGCACCGGCTCCACCCAGCGTGCGCGCTGCTCGGCGGTACCGGCCTGGGCGATGGTCAGGGTCACCCATCCGGTGATGCCCATGTCGGGGATGTCGATCGGTGTCGATCCCCCGGCCGACCCCCTGCCCGCCGCACCGAACTCCTCTTCGATGACGAGCTGTTCGAGTACGTCGGCGGCCCGGCCCCACGGTCTGGGCCAGTGCGCCACCAGATAGCCGGAGTCGACCAGGAAGTCGCGTAGCTGATCGGCGGGCAGGGCACGGGCGGTGGCTGCGGCTTCGGCGGCGGCGGGGCGGTACTGCTCGGCCTCGGCCGGTACGCGGAACGACGCGGTGCGGGCGGCCCCGCTGCGCTGTGCGTCCACGACGTCGAGCAGGGGGTCGGCGCCGTCACCGAGCAGGGTGGCCATGGTGCGAGCCCGTCGCAGATACAGGTGCGCATCGTGCTCCCAGGTGAACCCGATCCCGCCGTGGAGCTGAATATTGTTCTGCGCGTTGAACACCTGGGCGCGGATGGCATGCGACGCCGCGATCGCGGCCGGGAACCAGGCCGCGCCCAGGTCGTCGTTGCGGGCGGCTGCCCAGGTGGCCGACGTCGTCTGCTCGGCCTCGACGAGCATGTTCGCGGCGTGGTGCTTGACGGCTTGGAAGGTGCCGATGGTCCGGCCGAACTGCTCCCGGACCTTCGCGTAGTCGACGGCCATGTCCAGAGTCGCCCAGCTGATCCCGACCGCTTCGGCCGAGGCCAGGATGCGGAACACGGTGCGGGCGCGCCGCGCCGCGCCGCGCAGCACCCGGTCGGCGGGGATCTGGGCGCCGCGCATCGACACCGCGCCCACCGTGCGGGTGGTGTCCAGCGGTTCGAGCGCGGTGACGGTGACACCCGGTGCGTCGGCCGCCACGATGACGAGGTCCTCACCGGCAGCCAGCACCAGGATGTCGGCATCGGGTGCGCCGAGCACCGCGGGCCATTCGGCGGTCGAGGTGTGGTCCTCACCCAGGGTCACCGTGATGTTGAGCCCGAGCGCGGCGGCCAGAGTGCCGTCGGCGAGTCCGGGAAGTAGCTGCGCCCGAACGGAGTCCGGGGCGCACCGGTCGATCGCCACGGCGGCGGCGACCGTCGGCAGGAACGGCCCCGGCATGAGCTCGCGGCCGGCCACTTCTGCCACGACGGCCAGCTCGGCCAACCCGAACCCCGACCCGCCGTACTCCTCGGCCAGCGCCAGCCCGTTCCAGCCGAGATCCGCACCGGCCGACCAGAGGGCCGACGGGTGACCGCCCGGGTTTTGCAGGGTGGCACGCGCGGCCGCGAGGCTGTGTGACCGCTGCAGCTGCCCGGCCGCCGCGGCGGCCAGGTCCCGGTGTTCTTCAGTGATGGCCAGCGCCGACTTGCTCATGATCAGCGAAGTTACCCGGCCCATCGAACGGCGCAGAAGTGACACAGATCACAATATGGACCCAGGGTAGACAACTTGGTCAAGTTGTCACGTCGGCGGTGGTTACCGCGAGGTAGTCTCGCGAAATGACGGCACGCCCGGACACCCGATACCCAGGATCCGATATGTGGAGCCGCGCCCGCTGGTTGCTGACCGCCGGCCCGGCCGACCGCATGCTGGCGCTCACGGTGGCCTCGGCTTCCCTTCCGGTGATCGGCAAGCATCTGGAGCCGCTCGGCGCGGTCGCCGCGATGAGTGTGTGGGGATTCCGGCATATGCCGGACTTCTTCTCCTCGTCCGCGAAATCGTGGATGACGCCGGGGAGCGCCGAGATCCGTAAGGCGGAGCGCGACCAGACCAGCGCGATCGCTGCGGAAGCCCTGCGCGCCGTGGTGCCCGCCGCCGACCTCGCCGTGGAGTGGCCGGCCCCGGAGCAGAAGCCACCGCTGTGGAACACCCTGCAGTACCGGCGCAATGTGTACCGCACGTCGGTGCGCTACGGCGACAGCCCGACCCAGCTGATGGATGTGTGGCGGCCCAAACAGTTGCCGGCCGAGCCCGCGCCGGTGCTGCTGTTCGTCCCGGGCGGTGCCTGGGTGCACGGCAGTCGGATGTTGCAGGGCTACGCCCTGATGTCGCATCTGGCCGAACAGGGCTGGGTGTGCCTGTCCATCGACTATCGGGTCGCCCCGCACCACCGGTGGCCCCGGCACCTGCACGACGTGAAGGCGGCGATCGCGTGGGCGCGGGCCAACGTCGACAAGTTCGGCGGCGACCGCGACTTCGTCGCCGTCGCCGGGTGCTCGGCCGGCGGGCATCTGGCCGCCCTCGCGGGCCTGACCCCGAACGACCCCGAGTTGCAGGGCGATCTGCCCGACGGTTCGGACACCTCGGTCGACGCCGTCATCGGAATCTATGGCCGCTACGACTGGGAGGATCGCTCCACCGAGGAGCGGATGCGCTTCGTCGACTTCCTGGAACGCGTCGTGGTCAAGCGCAAGATCGACCGTCACCCGGAGGTCTTCCGGCAGGCATCGCCGATCGCCCAGATCCACCGGGATGCCCCGCCGTTCCTGGTCATCCACGGCACCGGTGACTCGGTCATTCCGGTCGAGCAGGCCCGTAGCTTCGTGGAACGACTCGGTGCGGTGTCCGACTCCGAGGTCGGCTATATCGAGCTACCCGGCGCCGGGCATGCCTTCGATATGACCGACGGTGCCCGCACCGGTCCCATGGCCACCGCAATCGGCTTGTTCCTCAACCAAATTCACCGAAACTCTCCGGTGAGACAGGCAAAGGCAGTTATATAGACTCCTCGCACGGGGAGGAACGCCGGTGAAGAGGCTCAGCGGGTGGGACGCGTTCCTGCTCTATTCGGAAGCGCCGAATGTGCACATGCACACCTTGAAGATCGCGGTGATCGCGCTCGAGGGTCTCGGTGACCGCACGTTCGGCGTCGAGGATTTTCGCCACGTGCTGCACAGCCGGCTGCACAAGCTGGATCCGTTCCGGTATCAACTCGTCGACATCCCGTTCAAGTTCCACCACCCGATGTGGCGGGAGAACTGCGATGTCGACCTCGAATACCACGTGCGGCCGTGGCGGGTGGCCGCGCCGGGCGGCCGCCGAGAGCTGGACGAGGCCATCGGGCAGATCGCCAGCACGCCACTGGACCGTAGCCGTCCGCTGTGGGAGATGTACTTCGTCGAGGGACTGGCCGACGGCGGCACCGCCGACAATCCGGTCCCGCGTATCGCCGTGGTGGGCAAGATTCACCATGCGCTGGCCGACGGTGTCGCCTCGGCCAATCTGCTCGCCCGGGGGATGGATCTACAGGACGGGCCGCAGCGCGACCGCGACTCCTACGCCACCGATCCGGCGCCCTCGGGTGCGGAGCTGGTGCGCACGGCGTTCACCGATCATCTGCGGCAGATCGGCCGGCTGCCGGGTCTGGTGAAGTACACCGCCGCCGGGGTGGGCCGGGTCCGGCGCAGCAGCCGCAAGTTCGGGCCCGAGCTGACCCGTCCCTTCACCCCGCCGCCGAGCTTCATGAACCACGTGCTCACCCCGGAACGCCGTTTCGCGACGGCGACGCTGGCACTGGCCGACGTGAAGTCCACCGGAAAACTTTTGGGCGCCACCATCAACGACATGGTGCTGGCCATGTCGTCGGGAGCGCTGCGCGCACTGCAGCTGCGTTACGAGGGCAAGGCCGATCACCCGCTGCTGGCGTCGGTGCCGATGAGCTTCGACTTCTCCCCGGAACGGATCTCGGGCAACCGGTTCACCGGTGTGCTGATGGCACTGCCGGTGGACCTCGCCGATCCGCTGGAACGGGTCAAGCGCGCCAGCGCGGACGCCGCGCTGGCCAAGGAGAGCAATCAGCTCATCGGTCCCGAGCTGGTCGCGCGGTGGGCGTCGTACATGCCGCCCGCCGCCGTCGAGAGCCTGTTCCGCCGGCTGTCGGACAAGGACGGCCAGAACAAGGTGCTCAATCTGAACATCTCGAATGTCCCCGGGCCCCGGGAGCAGGGCAAAGTCGGTGGCGCGACGGTCACCGAGATCTATTCGGTGGGCCCGCTCACCGCGGCCAGCGGACTGAACATCACGGTGTGGAGCTACGTGGACCAGCTCAACATCTCGGTGATCTCGGACACCGCGACAGTGGAAGACCCGCACGAGGTCACCGAGGCGATGGTGCGGGACTTCCGCGAGATCCGCCGTGCCGCAGGGATTTCCGAGGAGTTGACCATCATCGAGAATGCGATGGTTTGAGGCAGTCGCTCAAAGGCGTCCGGTATAGGTCAGAATGACACCCATGGAATGGCCAGCGCACCTGGGCGCCGCAACCTCGGTCCTCGCGGCGGCCGTCGTGCTGGCCGGTTGTTCGTACGGGCCCGCAACGCCACCGATGGCCGAGACGTCGTCCGTCAGCGCCAGTGCCAGCACCGGCCCGGCTGCGGTATCGATTCTTCCGGGTATGGCCCAGCTGGGGACGGCGCTGACGGCCAAGGGCGCCACGATCACCCCGAAGTCCGACAACCTCACCGTGGTGCGCCAGCCGACCAGCAGCGAACTGGAAGTCGGCATCGAGGTCTCCCTCACCGGGGTCACCGCACCGATCGACGTCACCGGCCCGAACGGCGGCTTTCAGCTGTACGTCAGCAGCGGCGAACACATCCCCACCGCGACGCCCACCGTGCTCACGTCGACGCCCCTGGTGTCCCCGGTGAATGCCGACGCCGACGGGTGGGTGTTCTTCCACATCAGGCCCGACATGCTGCCCACCCAGTTGGCGCTCACGGCCGCACCGGCCGGCTACGGGCTGACGCCGCAGTCGATCGCGATCTGGATCATGCCCGCCAAGCTGCCTGCACCCGGGCTGCCGCCCGCGCCGCCGGCACCGCCGCCACCACCGGGGGCTCCGCCGGCGGAGCCTGCGCCCGCACCCGCTCCCGCCGATCAGGGTGGCGGCGGGGGTAACGACGGCAATCGCGGAGGTTTCCACCCCCGGCTCCCACCGCCGCCCAAGATGCCGCAATTACCGGCGCCCCAGGTGCCGTCGGTCATCTGCCGGCACACCGGATTGTGCTGATCTGGCCTCGGTGATCGCGCTGTCGTGGCATCAGCCCACCGCTGCGGCGGCAGGACGCTCGAGGTGCTTGGACCACCCCGTCGCGCAGCGCAGGGTGCACACCGCCGCCAGCACACCGAGCGCGGTCAGCATGGCCGGATAGCTGAAGTAGTGCGCCAGCACGGCCAGCACCGCGGGCAGCAGGAAACCGACGTAGGCCAACGAGTAGTAGACCCCGGAGATCCCGGCCAGCTCGTCGGGTTCGGCGATCCGCTGAATCTCCAAAAGGCCTGAGACGATGGCGATTCCGTAGGCGCTGCCCAGCAGCATCGCGACGAACAGTGCGACGACCGGGGACCGGGTGATCGCGGTGGCCACCGCGGCGAACACGCCGGCGGCCATCAGCACCATGGACACCACGACGGCACGCGCGCTCGAGCGGTCGTCCAGGCGGCGCGCGATCGGCTGCACCGCCACACCGCAGCCGAGGGTGAGCACTGTCAGCCCCGCGGTGTACAGCAGCGCCCAGGAACCGAGCCGGTCGGCCACCAACGCGGGCACGATCGCATAGGCGATGGCCGCCGAGCCGAAGATCCACGGCGCCATGGGCACCACGACATGCAGGAATCGCCGGTGGCTCGCGGCGGGCACCCGCAGCCGGCCCAGCAGCGACGCCCCACTGTCGTGTGCCTCATCACGGGTCTCCACCGCTCGGTGGGACACCGCCCACAACGCGGGTAGGCACAGCAGCGCGTGCACGATGTAGGTCAGCACCAGCGGTAGCGGCGCGAACGCGGTGAGTACCCCGGCGAACAGCGGCCCGGTCCCGAGCCCGACCGACAACCAGATGGACGCCCGCCGCGCGCCGGTTCCCGCAGGGGCGGAATCATAGGGGGGCCTTGATAATTCGGCAATCCAGGCGGACCCGACGGCCATGGCGATACCCACGGCCAGGCCACTGAGCAGTCGCCCGCCGAACAGGGCCGCGAAACCTGCGTCATCGCCGACCGCCAGGATGATGCTGCCCAGCGCCGAGCTCACCAGGCCCGCGGTCATCACGGGCCGGCGCCCGTGCCGGTCGGACAGGGCGGAGGCCACCAGCAGTCCCGGCACCAGGCCCAAGACGTAGGCGCCGAGCAGGATGTCGACGTCGACACGCGTGTATCCGGAGTGCTGCGCATAGGCGATCAGCAGCGGGGTGAACTGATTGCCGCCCCAGCCGATGCAGAAGACGGCCAACGCGACCGCGGCCCAGGGCCGGAGTGGGGATTTCACAGCGCCACCCCGTAGGTCGCCTGCAGGTGTGCCAGCAGCAGCGCCTCGAAATCGGCCAGATCGCGACGCGCGATCGCGTCGGCCAGCAGGGCGTGCTCATCGATCAGCCGTGCCGCGCGGGCGGTGTCGGACCGCACGGCGGCGGCCATCATCCGGCGCTGCCGGTCCCGTAGCGAGCCGTAGAAGCGTTGCCCGATGGCGTTGCCCGCGACGTCGACGATGCGGTGGTGGAACGCGTCATCGGCGGCGGCGAACCGGTGTTCGTCGCCGGCCGCGGCGCCCTCGCGCTGCAGGGTGATCAACTCGGTCAGTTCGGTGAACAGCGCGTCGACGGCGTCCGGGTGCCGGCACAGCCTGCGCACCGCCGCCGACTCCAGCGCCAGCCGCATCTCCAGCAGATCGGTGGCCTCCCGCGGCGGCACCGGCACCACGACGGCACCGCGACGGGGGAGCAGCTCGAGCAGGTCCTCGGCGGCCAACCGGAGGAAGGCCTCGTGCACCGGCGTCCTGCTCACCCCGAGGGACGCGGCGACCTCGACCTCGCTGAGCAGCTGTCCGCCGCGTACCGCGCCGGACAGGATCTGGTCCTTGGTGGCCTGGTAGGCGCGCTGTCCGCTGGAGTCTCCCTCGCTCATGGAGGTCGACTCTACGCTCCTTGCATGCAAGGTTGCATGCAAGGTTGGTCACACCGTCACTCCGGCCGGGTGGCCCGCGCCCAGTCCAGGAAACGTTCCACCGCCGACGCGGTGTAGTGCCCGCGCGCCGAGCCGAAGATGTCGAAGGCGTGCTGGGCGGCCGGGATCTCCGCATAGATGACCGGTGCCGTGGACACCGCGCGTAGCGCCTCGACGAACTCGCGCGCCTCCTCCACCGGGATCAGCGTGTCGTGGGTGCCGTGCAGGACGAAGAACGGCGGGGCGTCCGGGCGGACATGGGCGATGGGGGACGCGTCCAGGTACAGCTGCCGATTGTCGGTGAACGGCAGTTTCACGATCATCCGCTCCAGCACCGACCCGAACTCACGCCGGTCCGGGTAGCTCTCGGTGACCCAGTCGTAGCGGCCGTAGATCGGCACCGCGCCGGCCACCGACGTGTCGGCATCCTCGAACCCCGGCTGATACGCCGGATTGTTGGGCGTCAGTGCGGCCAGCGAGCAGAGGTGACCGCCGGCCGAACCCCCGGTGATGTACACCGAATTCGGGTCACCGCCGTACTCGGCGATATTGTCCTTCACCCAGGCCAGTGCGCGCTTGACGTCGACGATATGCGCCGGCCAGGCATGTTTCGGGCTGATCCGGTAGCCGATGGACACACAGATCCAGCCGTGGTCGGCCAGCTGCGACATCAACGGATAGGCCTGCGGCCGGTTCATCCCGATCATCCACGCACCGCCGGGAACCTGCAGCAGCACAGGCGCTTTGCCGTCACGGGGGAGATCCGGTCGCACCCAGATATCGGCGACGTTGGAGCGGTACGGCCCGTAGCTGACGGTCTTCTCGACGTACCGGCGCCGCGTCTGG
This sequence comes from Mycolicibacterium fluoranthenivorans, assembly GCF_011758805.1. Lineage (NCBI taxonomy): Bacteria > Bacillati > Actinomycetota > Actinomycetes > Mycobacteriales > Mycobacteriaceae > Mycobacterium > Mycolicibacterium fluoranthenivorans. The sequence continues at coordinate 546,955 of NZ_JAANOW010000001.1, forward strand.
CCGGTCGCGAACACCCCACCCGGACGCGGGGGTACCGACGGGAACGCCGGTCCCAGCACCTCATTCAGCGGGTCTTCGAAATACGGCCGGGACCGCACGCCGCGTCGATGCACGACCGCCAGCACCAGCCAGGAGGTCACCTTGAGCAACAAGGCGATTCGGCCACCGGCCGACCGGTAGTCGCCGCGCACCGCATGCCGCAGCGCGCTCAGCGCCGATCCGCCGACCACGAGTGGCACGTTCTCCGCAGTCGGCCAGCCGAACGCGAACACCGCGATCGCCGGGTAGCCGCGGCGGGTCAGCGGCCGGAAGGCGTTGGCGGCGTTGACGGTTTCGGCGGTGGCGCTGAGCAGGGTGCGGAGGGCTCTGCGGTTACCCACCGACACGGTCCTGGAGGTCACGACGCACGATCTTGCCGGTGCTGTTGCGCGGCAGCTCGTCGAGCACGGTGATCTCACGCGGCACCTTGTAATTGGCCAGATTCTCCCGCACGTACTGCTTCAGCTCGTCGGCCGTGACACCGGCCCCGTCGCCGGTCAGCACGACGAACGCGGCCAGCCGTTGCCCGAACTGCTCGTCGTCCACCCCGATCACCGCCGCTTCGGCGACGTCGGGATGGGTGACCAGGATCTTCTCCACCTCGATCGGATACACGTTCTCCCCACCGGACACGATCATCTCGTCATCGCGGCCCACCACGAACAGCCGGCCCGCCTGGTCCAGGTACCCGATATCGCCGGAGTTCATGTAGCCGTCGTGGAAATTCTTCGTCGAACCGGAGGTGTACCCGTCGAACTGGGTGGAGTTGCGTACGTAGATCGTGCCCACCTCGCCGGTCGGCATCTCATGGTGCTCCGCGTCCAGGATGCGAATATCGGTGCCCTCGGCCGGTTTTCCCGCGGTATCCGGGGCGGCGCGCAGGTCGGCCGGTGTCGCCGTGGCGATCATTCCGGCCTCGGTGGCGTTGTAGTTGTTGTAGATGACGTCACCGAACTGATCCATGAACTTGATGACGACGTCGGGGCGCATCCGCGAGCCCGATGCGGCGGCGAACCGCAGGGTGCGCCCGCTGTAGCGGTTGCGGATCTCGTCGGGCAGTTCGACGATGCGGTCGAACATCACCGGCACCACACACAATCCGGTGGCCCGGTGGGTGTCGACCAGGGCCAGGGTGGCTTCCGGGTCGAACTTGCGGCGGGTGACGATGGTGCACGACATCGATGCCGCGAAAGCCAGTTGGGAGAACCCCCAGGCATGGAACATCGGCGCGACGATGACGACGGTTTCCTCGGTGCGCCAGGGCGTGCGATCCAGGATCGCCTTGAGCACCTCGGGTCCGCCGCCGGAATGCTTGGCGCCCTTCGGGCTACCGGTCGTACCGGAGGTCAGCAGGATGACCTTGCTCTTCTCGGTGGCCCGCACCGGTGTCTTGCCGACGTGATCGCGGATCAACTTCTCGACCGTGAGATCGGCGCCCGCGGTGTCGGTCCACGCGATGACGCGCGTGATGGCGGGGTTGCCCTCCAGCGCACGGTCCACCGTCGCGGTGAACTCCTCGTCGTAGATGACGGCCGCGGCCTTGTTCTCGGTCTCGCGGTCGATCACCTCGGCCATCGCCGGGCCCGCGAACGAGGTGTTCAGCAACAGCACGTCGGCGCCGATCCGGTTGGCGGCGATCAGCGACTCGATGAACCCGCGGTGATTGCGGGCCATGATCCCGATCACCTCGGGAGAACCGATGGCCTGCAGCCCCGTGGCCAGGGCATCGGCACGCTGGTCGATCTCCCGCCAGGTGAGCGCACCGACCTCGTCGATCAGGCCCACCCGGTCCGGACAGCGCTGCGCGGCGGCGGCGAAGCCGGAGGTGATGCTCATGTTCTCCCGGGCCATCGCGGCGGCGATGCGCAGGTACTTGTCCGGGCGCAGCGGGGCGATGACGCCGGCGCGCGCCATGGTGCTGAGCAGGCCGACGGTGTTGGTGACGGGGTCGAGGAGGCCCACTACAGGTCAGCCGATCACCGGGAAGCGACGTTCCTCGGCCAGTCCGTCCAAGGCGCGCTGCATGACATGGCGGACGTGCGCGTCGACCTCGTCGATGTCGGGGTTCTCGCCGAACTCCGTGTCGATGTGCACCGCGGGCAGCACCTGCATGACGATCTTGGACGGCAGCGGCACGTTCAGCGGGACCACCGCGGACAGGCCGAACGGCACCCCGAACGACAGCGGTACCACCTTGGTGCGGGCCAGCCGGGCGATCGGGCCGAGTGCCTTGGCCAACCAGGTGCCCCGGGACAGGTACAGCTGGGTCTCCTGCCCGCCGATCCCGACCATCGGCACGATCGGCACTCCCGCGTTGATGGCGGCGCGCACGTACCCCTGGCGCCCGTCGAAGTCGATCTTGTTCGCCTCGGAGGAGGGGCGGTAGACGTCGTAGTCCCCGCCGGGGAACACCACGACGACGCCGCCGGAGCGCAGCGCCTCATCGGCGTTCTCGCGACTGGCGAGGATGAAACCGGTCTTCTTGAAGAAGTCGGCGGTGGGCCCGACCATCAACATGGCGTGGCTCAGCGTGTAGACGGGGCGGCCGTAGCCGAACTTTTCGTAGAAGTCGGCGGCGAAAATCGGCACATCCATGGGGAACAGGCCACCGGAGTGGTTGCACACCACGAGCGCACCGCCTGGGGGGAAATTCTCCAGGCCGCGCACCTCGGTGCGGTGGTACGCCTTGAGGAACGGCCGCAGCCACCCCATCACCTTCTCGGTGAGGCCGGGATCGAATTTGGTGATCTCCGCGGGGTCGATCTCGGTAGCGGTCATCTGCCCCTCCAGGAAAATAGAACGTGTTCCAGTTTTGCATGGACCCGGGCGGGCGGTCAAAGAGATGCGGTGCGGATCACCCGTGGTCACTCATGCGTCACGATAGAGAAATGACAGTCGACAGCCCCGGCGGGCAGGGAGTACCTCCCGCTGCCGGGGAAGAGCGTAGCGACCGGGGAATGGACAAGGCGTACTTCGCACGAATCGGCCTCGAATACCCCCTGGGTCCCAGCCTGGACACCCTGCGGGACATCGTGGCCGCGCACAACCGCTCCATCCCGTTCGAGAACCTCGATCCGCTGATGGGTATCCCCGTGCATGACCTGAGCGCCGAGGCGCTGTCGGCCAAGCTGGTCGGCCGCCGCCGCGGGGGCTACTGCTACGAGAACAACGGGTTGCTGGCCTATGTGCTGGAGCACCTCGGGTACGGGGTGGACCGTCTGGCGGGGCGGGTGGTGTGGATGCGGCCACCGGACGCGCCCAAGACCGGGGTCACCCACCACGTGCTGGCCGTCACCGTGCCGGGCGAAGACGGCCGCTTCCTGGTCGACGTCGGCTTCGGCGGCCAGACGCTGTCCTCGCCGATCAGGTTGGAGGCGGGACCGGTGCAGCGCACCCGCCATGAGCCCTACCGGCTGGTGGACCACCCCGAGGGCCTGCAACTGCAGACCCAGATCCACGGCGACTGGCTGCCGCTGTACCAGTTCAGCCTGCGCACGCAGCCCCTGGTCGATCTGAGCATCGGGTCCTGGTATTCGTCGACCTATCCGACGGCGGTCTTCGTGGTCGGGTTGTCGGTCGCCCTGGTCACCGACACCGCGCGGTGGAATCTGCGCGGCCGGAACCTGGCCATCCACACCGATGGCAGCACCGAGAAGATCCGCTTGGCATCGGCCGCGGAGGTGCTCGAACAGCTCACCGGCCGGTTCGGCATCGATCTGGCCGGGCTCGGCGATGTGGAGGCCCGGGTCAGCCAGGTGTTGGACACGTGATGAGCACGTCCCACGGATCGGCGGCGTCCAGCGCCAGCCGGCCCAGCCGTCGAGCGTGGGAGGCGGTGCTGCCGAACTCATCGCTCCAGCTGCGGGCCCGCATGGTGGCCGACCACAGCTGGTGCTCGATGGTGACGCCGATGGCGCCGTGCAGTTGGTGGGCGATGGTGGTGACCGGGGTGACGGCCCGCCCGACGGCCACCTTCGCCACGGTCACCGCGTAATCGGCCTGCGGCGCCGCGAAACCGTATTCGGTGACCGCTGCCGTCGCCAGGTCCGTCGCTGCGCGGGCGCGTTCGATCTCGCCGGCCATGGCGGCAAGGGAATGCTGGACCGCCTGGAACTTGCTCAGCGCCCGGCCGAACTGCACCCGCTCCGACGTGTGCGCGACGGTCAGCTCCAACGCGGAATCGAAGGCGCCGACGATCTGTACGCAGCGCGCCCATGCGCCGCGGCGCGCCAGTTCGTCACCGATCGCGGTGTCCAGGCGCTGCAGGCCGACGGTGTCGTAGGCCAGGGTGCCGCGCGGCTCGCCGGCCAGATTGTGGCCGTCGGTGATCTGCGGATCCGCCGCCAGCCCCACCGAGAGGCCGTCCGCCGATCGGTCGGCGACGACGACGGTCGCCGCACGCGGCCAGGGCACGCCGGTCGCGGTACCGCCGGTGCCGATCGCCACCGTCAGCGGCCCGGTCTCGGGCACCGCGATCCCCGCCTGCTGCGCCAGCCAGCCGGCCAGCAGGTCCGTTTCGGCGATCGGGACGGCCGCGGCGTAGCGGGCCAGGCCGCCGAGCACCACTGCCGATTCGGCCGGGCCGGCGCCCTGCTCGGTGGTGAGCCGGCTCAACCCGGTCTCGTCCAGGTTCTGCCACAGTTCGGCATCGAAAACCTCAGGGAGCCTACGCTTCCCGAAGTTGGCGTCATAGGACCGGCGGCCGATGTCCTCGACCAGCGCAGCGAGCTCATCCATGGCTAGCGCACCCCCAGACCGCGGGCGATCACACCGCGCAGCACCTCGTTGGTCCCGCCGCGCAGCGTGAACATCGGCGAATGCAGCCGCGCCGTGTCCAGCACGGCACGCAGCCCGCCGGGATCGTCCACCGACTCGAGCAGATCGGCGCACAGTTCCACCGACTCCTGCTCGAAGCGGGTGCCCAGATCCTTCACCAGGGCGGCCCGGGTGGCCGCATCGCGTCCGGCGGCCAGATCGCGCGCCACCGCCACCGACAGCTGACGGAGCGACATCGCGCGGCCCAACAGGTCACCCACGGCGGTCGCGGTGCGGTCGTCGACATCGGGACCCAGCGCGCGGATCACGCCGAAGATCAGGATCGCGGTCGACAGGATCCGTTCGGGGCCACTGCGCTCGAAGCCCAGCTCGGCGGTGACCTGATGCCAGCCGTCGCCCACCTGACCCAGCACGTCACCGTCGCCGACCCTCACCTCCGCGAAGGTTACCTCGTTGAAGTGGTGGTGCCCGTCCAGCGTGACGATCGGGCTGATCGTCACGCCGGGGGAATCCAGCGCGACGATGAACTGGCTGAAACCGGCGTGCCGGTGCTCGGGATCCAGCGGACTGGTGCGGGCCAGCACGATCGCGACATGTGCGCGATGGCCGCCGCTGGTCCACACCTTCGTCCCGTTGAGCACCCAGCCGCCGTCGGTGCGGGTGGCCCGGGTGGCGGTCGCCGCCAGATCCGATCCGGCGCCGTGCTCACTCATGCCGATCGCCGAATACAGCCGGCCCGCCGCGATCTGCGGCAACAGCCGGCGGCGCTGCTCTTCGGACCCGTAGGACAGCAGCGACGGCGCCACCTGCCGGTCGGCGAACCAGTGCGCGGCCACCGGCGCGCCCTGGCCGAGCAGTTCCTCGGTCACCACGTAGCGGTGCAGGAAGCCCTGCCCGTGGCCGCCGTACTCGGATGGGATGGTCAGCCCGACATAGCCGGCGTCGGCCAGCCGCTCGCTGAAACCGGCATCCCAACTGGTCAGCCACGAGTCGATCTGGGGTTCCCAGCCGTGCGCCGCCCGGTCGGAGGTGATGAACCGCCGGACCGAAGCCCGCAGTTCGGCCAGGTCACCGTCGTTGGCGCACAGCGCTTCGAATTCGCTCACTGCCGAGGAGTCTAGATGTCGGTGAGCGGGCCCATACTCGCGGTCATGGCCACCGTCTACTACACCGCGTCCAGTCTGGATGGATTCATCGTCGACGACCACGACAGCCTGGACTGGCTGCTCACCCGGGACATCGACGCTGCCGGGCCGTTCGGCTACGAAGCGTTCGCCGCTTCGGTGGGGGCGCTGGTGATGGGGTCGCAGACCTACGAGTGGCTGGTGCGCAACCAGGAAGGTGACTGGATGTACGAACAGCCGTCCTGGGTGCTGACGAGCCGCCCGGGCATCGTCGCCGACGGGCACCCGGTCCGGGTCTTCCACGGCGATGTCACCGAGTTGCATCCGCAGCTGTCGGCCGCGGCGGGAGATCGCCACATATGGGTCGTCGGCGGTGGGGTGGTGGCCGCGCAGTTCGTCGAGGCCGGGCTGGTGGACGAGATGATCGTGAGTTATGCGCCGTGCACGCTCGGTAGGGGCGCGCCGGTACTGCCGGTGCGCTCGGAGTGGACGCTGACCAAGTCGGCGGTCAATGGCGAGTTCATCTGTGCACGTTGGGTTGCCGCTCCGGTGGACTGACCTCACACCCGCCGCGACTTGTGGCAACTCCGGAGGCACACCGAGGTGGCTGCGCGTCCGCCGTGGTCCCCGCCGGACCGCAGCGGTGGACGGTGTCGCTCGTGCCGGCGGTGCATTTTGCTGAACCCGACGTCGTGTGCGGTGACCGTCGTACGTCGCGGGCGGGGCACATATTGCGCCGCTGACTCGCGCCGGTATACCTGCGGCCCGTTCCGCGTGCTGGCGAACGGCGGTGCTCCGATGACGCGGTTTGCAAGAGCATTGTGCTCATGAAAAGCCTTGGACGAGAAGGTGATAAGAAGTTGTGATGGAATTTGCCGAAATCGGATGCGTGGCCTGCGTCCTGGGCATCGCCGGCCGCGGATCACCGTCTCGGCGTTGCTGGCGTACCGATATCCGGTGTTTTCAGGGTGTTTCCGCCTTCTGAATTGCTCTTTGCTGGTTCAACTAATCGCGGCGTTGGAGTGTGCCGGGCACACGACTATCCGCGATGTGCGGCGCGGCGGAAGGTTCGCGATCAGCGAACTATTGAACCGTATTGCAGACGAAACGTCTTGGTGGAAAATGGCTTTCAGCGGCATCGCGGCGGTCCGGCCGACGCGGGGGTCTGGCGGAAAGAAGTTTGCCCGAGTTTTTCAGCTAACTCCGCACGGTGACGGGAAGTAATTTACGCTGCTGCCAATGTCGACGCATCGGCGCCGGCGCACAGGGCGAAGGAGACGAGCATGAAAGCTGCCGGGTACGTCGGGCGCGTGGGCGGTCTGGCCGTGGCGCTGGGTATCGGTGCGGCGGTGACTCTCGGATGCGGCACCGCTGCCGCGGATTCCACCGAGTCGTCCCAGGGTGCATCCTCGGCATCCTCGGCATCCGCCGCGTCCGGACCGTCGGCCACCAAACCGGCCGACGGCGCCAAGACCCCCGGCGGGAAACGGCGCAACGGCAGCGGTGCGGTCAAGAACGACAGCGCGACGTCCAAGGATGACAGCGCCTCGTCGACCACGCGCAAGCCCCGCAAGCGCACCACCGTGGCCAGCTCGTCAGGCAAGGACAGCGGATCGGCATCGGAGACGAGCGCAGAATCGTCTCCGGGGCAAGATGTCTCGGATACCTCGAGTGGCGTGCCGAAGGTGGGTGCGGTGACGGTGCAGTCGCCGACCGGGACCGAGGTGGCCGCGGCGATCAAGCCGGCGAAGGTGAGCAGGAAAGCCGCCCCGGCCGATCCGGCCACACCGCCACCGGCGCCCGCAGAGCTGCTGCTCCTCGGCGCATCGCGCAAGCTCGGCGGTGGGCACTCCGGCGTCGCCAGCACCGCGAAGGTGGCCACCACCACGACGTCGAAGGTCGCGGCAGCCAGCGCCACGACAGCGGTGGCCAAGACCGCGACAGCCGCTGCCAGCGTGACCACGGCCACCACCGCCACGACGGCGACGACTGCCACCACGGCCACTGACCCGTTGGCGACGCTGAAAAAGGTTGCACCGTATCTGAAATACGTCAAGGCTGCGGTGACGGCGGCGCAGACGATAGTCCAGAACACCTTGACCTATGTGACCACCAACACGTCGGTGAACCTCGGCTCCGCGACCGCGGCGGTCGTCGGTGCGCTGCAGACGCTGGACTCGAAGTTGAGCACTGTCGCGCAGACTGTCGACGTCCTGGTGAAACTTGCCGATCTGCTCGGCTACTAGCGACCGGGTATTCCGTACACTCGCACGAATTCCCTTGACTTGATCAGGAATTCGAGTTGGTGACCGACCTGGTGCAGTGGTTCGGGGGTGCGTGTAGACCGGCACAGCACCACCGCGCCCTCCAGTGCGGCGATGCACATGACGGCCAGTGATTCGGCATCGGCGGACTCGAAACCGTCCCTGCGAAAGGTCTGACTCAGCGCGTCGCGCCACCGCGCGAAGATCTCGCCGGCCGCAGTGGCCAGGACGGAGTCATCCTCGGTGGAGCTGATGGCTGCCGCCATCACCGGGCAGCCTGCGGTGTACGCACTGCCCGCCAGGGCGCGTTCCCAGAAGGCGACGAACTGTCGCACCAGGGCTATGCCGCCGCGGTCGGCGGCGGCGTCGATGACCTCGGTGAGGGAATCCCCGGCATAGTTCAGTGCCTCGATGAGCAGCTGGCTGCGGCCCTGGGGGAAGTGGTAGTAGACCGAACCGCGCGGTGCGCCGCTGCGCGCCAGGACCTCGTCGATGGTGACCCCGGCCGCGCCGCGTTCGCGCAGGACGTCGACCGCGGTGACGAGCATCGCGCGCCGCGTGGACCCGCGTTTGCGGGTCAGGCCGCCCGCGACGGACGCCACGGCATGGTGCGCGGGTTGAGTCGTGCCCGGACCCGGTCCAAGGTACGGCGGGGCTGGTCCACCTGGTGTGTGCACCGGTGGCCGGCGACGTTGAGCTCGATGAGCAACATCGTGTGCCTCCTATCTATGGCATCGAGCATAAACCAGGAACACATCGTCGGCCATCTGCTATCCCGTCAAAACACCTGGTAGTGGATGAACAACCGATGAACACCCGCGCGGGTACCGTCGGCAGATCGAGAGAATATGGTGCTTTGCATAGTTGGCTCGTCGGAACTGACCGGCGGGATGACCACCCTGGGCGATTCCCAGGGCGTTGACCGCGTCGGCCGATAGGCTCGCCTCATGGGGCACTACCGCAGCAATGTCAGGGATCTCGAGTTCAACCTGTTCGAGGTCTACGCACTCGAAAAGATCTTGGCCACAGGCCAGTTCGGTGATCTCGACGGCGAATCGGTCCGGCAGATGCTCGGCGAGGCCGGCCGTCTCGCGGAGGGCCCCCTGGCAGAGGCCTTCGCCGAGACCGACCGTCATCCGCCGACCTTCGACCCCGAGTCCCATGTGGTCAGCATTCCCGAGCCGTTCAAGAAGTCGCTGCGGGCGTGGCAGTCCGGCGAATGGTTCCGGATCGGCTTGGAGGAGAGTGTCGGCGGGGTACCTGCACCGGCGATGCTGGCGTGGGCCATCAACGAATTCGCGCTCGGCGCCCAGCCCGCGGCCTTCATGTACCTCGCCGGACCGGTGCTGGCGAGCATCCTCTACGAAATCGGTAACGAACAGCAGCGGCAGTGGGCCGTCCAGTCGGTCGAGCGGAACTGGGGCGCGACCATGGTGCTGACCGAGCCCGACGCCGGCTCCGATGTGGGTGCGGGCCGCACCAAGGCCACCCAGCAGCCCGACGGCACCTGGCACCTGGACGGGGTCAAGCGGTTCATCACCAACGGTGACACCGACGACCTGTTCGAGAACATCCTGCATATGGTGCTGGCCCGGCCGGACGGTGCCGGGCCCGGGACCAAGGGGTTGTCCCTGTTCGTGGTGCCCAAGTTCATCCCGGACGACGACGGAGCGCCGGGGCAGCGCAACGGGGTCTTCGTCACCGGGCTGGAACACAAGATGGGGCTCAAGGCGTCGGCGACCTGCGAGCTGACCTTCGGCCAGCACGGGGTACCGGCGGTCGGCTGGCTGGTGGGCGATGCCCACAGCGGTATCGCGCAGATGTTCAAGATCATCGAGTACGCGCGAATGATGGTCGGCACCAAGGCGATATCCACCCTGTCCACCGGATATCTGAACGCGCTGGAGTACGCCAAGACCCGGATCCAGGGCGCCGACATGACCGAGATGTCGAACAAGACGGCGCCGCGGGTGACCATCCTGCACCACCCGGACGTGCGCCGAGCCCTGCTCGTGCAGAAGTCCTACGCCGAAGGGTTGCGGGCGCTCTACCTGTTCACCGCCGCGCACCAGGATCCGGCGGCGGCCGCCATCGTGTCCGGAGCCGATGAGGCGATGGCCGAGCGGGTCAACGACCTGCTGCTGCCGATCGTCAAGGGGGTGGGATCCGAGCGCGCCTACCAGTGCCTGACCGAATCGCTGCAGACCTTCGGCGGCTCGGGCTTCCTGCAGGATTACCCGGTCGAGCAGTACATCCGCGATGCCAAGATCGACTCGCTCTACGAAGGCACCACCGCCATCCAGGCGCAGGACTTCTTCTTCCGCAAGATCGCCCGCGATCAGGGCGGGGCGCTGTCCCATGTGGTCGGGCGCATCCAGGCGTTCCTCGACCGCGACAACGCCAGACCGGAAGTGGCCGACGGGCGCGCGCTGTTGCGGACGGCGCTGGCGGATGTGACGGCGATGGTCACCGCCATGACGGGATATCTGATGGGCTCGCAGGAGAATTCGCGTGAGCTCTACCGGGTCGGGCTCTCCTCGGTGCCCTTCCTGCTCGCCGTCGGCGACCTGTTCATCGGCTGGTTGCTGTTGGAGCACGCCGAGATCGCCCATGCCGCGCTGGACAGCGCCACCGATCGCGACCGCGATTTCTACCTCGGCAAGATCGGCGCGGCGGACTTCTTCGCCGGGCACGTGCTGCCGCGGCTGGCATCGGACCGGGCGGTCATCGAGGCGATGGGGCTGGCGCCGATGGAGCTGCCCGAAGGGGCGTTCTAGGGGCACGCCGCCGGCGGTGCTCCAGCGAGATCGACCGCAGGGTTGTTGATCTGGTTCCTCAGCCCCCACGACCCTCACGTCGATCTCGCTGGAGCACGCGGAAGAGGTGGGTCTTCCGCAGGAGACCGACGCACGAATTGGTGTCCGACGGATGCGACCGCACTGCCTAAAATGAACGCCAGCTGTGAAAGTAGGGGGTGAAGTCGGTGGGCGAGCCGTTACGGGTTGATCCAGAAGAGTTGGGTATGACCGCGGGTCAGTTGGAGGGACACGGTGTTACCTTCGCGGCTGATCACGAGGCTGCGCACACTAAGGCTGCCGGAGTAACTCTGGGCGCAGCATCTGGCGTGGCGCTGGCCGGGATGCTGTCGGCATGGGAAGAAGAGCGTGCCCAGTTTGGTGCGGTGTTCACAGGTCACGCCGATGCGCATCGGGAGGCCGCCGATCGATACGTGCAAGGTGATGCCGGAGGGGCCGCAGACATCGACGGCGCTGCGTCGTCGATGTAGGCACCTCGAGTGGGAGTAAGTCTGCAGGAGCTGCTGGATTGGCCCACCGAGATCGGAAATCTCGCGTCGGCCACCCACGCGGTGGCTGCGACGCATAACCGTTCGGCGGAGTTCTACCGGTCATTGGCCAGTGCCTCGACGTGGGAGGGCGCTGCCGGTGCAACTGCCCAGCAGGCGATGGTGGCCAGTGCTGGTGACCATGAGGATGCCGCCGACCGAATTGGCAAGGCTGCCAGGGCGATGGACCATGCGGAGCAGGAATCCGAGTCATTGGCTACCGACGTCAAGACCATTCTCAACGACGCTGCGGCGGCACCAGCCGTGGAGGTAAACACAGCCACCAATGAGGTGATTCCGCCCGATACGTCGTATCTGACAGAGGAAGCCGCAGCCGCAGTGGCTGCGAAAGTTGCCAGCTTGCAGACGCGGATCACGGTGGTGCTTGCCCGGGGTGTCGCGGTTGACGCAGAACTGGCGCAGGCGATTTCGTCGGCATCTGGGGTGCCGGCTGCGAAGGCGCCGCAGCCTACGGCGGCCCAGTCTCCGCCCGCACAACCGGCACCGCCTCAGCCGAATTCACTCGACGAGGCGCTTGGACAGTTGGCCGGTGGTGACGGTCCGTTGCGGCCGCCGAAACCTCGGCCGCCGATGGATCCCGCGGAAGCTGAACGCGCCAAGGCGGCATTGCGTCAGGTCATGGCTAATGACGGTGTTCCGCCCGATCAGATCGAGGCGCGAGTCAATGAGTTGCGCGAGTCAATGAGTTGATGGCACAGGCCAATCAACCCTTACCGCCCGCGCCTCGGCCGTCAGATGTCAAGGGCCCGGAGCCGGGATTCGGGGATGGCTTCGCTGACACGTGGTTCGGCACCGAACAGCAGATCAGGAATCTCCTAGGGCAGGGTGGCCCGGGTGAACCTGGGGCGAGGGAATCCTGGCGCGACCTCCTGAAGGGCACAGCGGAGCAGTTCAGTGGTCCCTTTGGCCCGCTGAATCCTGCGGTGAACGAGATCAAAGACGCCCTGAAGTCGCCGAACCCCGCGTACTACCTGGGACAGAAATCCGCTGAGGGCGCGATGACGGCACCCACCCTGATGTTTGGTGGTGAGGGTGCTCTGGCGCGCGCGGGGCTCGATTTACCGGACGGTGTGCCGGACGAATTGATCAACACACCCCACGTTTCAGATCCGGTGTTCCGCGCGATCTGACACCTGATGTGAGCAATCCAGTGCACTCGCCGCTGGATGTTCCGCCTCAGCCGTTGTCGCCGCACTCCCCACTATTCGACGGATATCACCCGGTCGAACCGGGCCCGGCATTCACAGACGCAGATGGCGGCCTGATTTATCCTGACGACAGTTTGCCGAGCAAGCCATACGCCATCGAAGGGACGATAATTCCCCACGCTGAGCTTCCCCAGGGCACAACATTAGACCGGTTCGGCTATCCAGGAGGAGAGTGGTTATCCCCCGAAGGCACCCCGTTTGCCGAAAGAGCGCTACCGCCGGGCAGTGCGGTTAAGCCCTACTTTGAGTACGTGGTGGCGGATCCTGCGAGGCTGCCTCCAGGTTGGCGTATCGAGCAGTCGAACGTCGCGCCCTGGTTCAACCAACCCGGCGGTGGCGTGCAATATCGGATTATTGCCCCTGATGGAATCGACCCCTCCGTCACGGAACTTCTCGAGTCGGGCTATCTGAAAGCAAAGGGTGGGTGATGGTTGATTTTGCGCTGCTGAGCAAGAACTGGATGACATGGTCGGCACGGGCAGGAATGCAAGATCCAGTTGTATCGCTTGACTGTGATGATTGCGACGCAGCTTTCGTCACCGCAGATGAGTCCTACCATGTTCGGCAGGATGGGGATTGGTGGATTGTCGATCGGGTGAATGACCGTGGGAAGCGTTACAACAACACGGCGCAACTATCCACCTTCCAGCTTCTGGAGAAGTACTTGATCTGGACATGGGCTTCGTCAGCCCGCCAAGAGCTTGCTTCAGGACGTCTCGGTGCGGACCTTTATGCGCTCGGTTATTCGCCTGATGTCACTGTGCAGCAAGCGCGCGAAGGTTTCGCGGAAATCAACTCGGAGTCAGGGTCCGCTGTTCTTTCGGTGGTGAAGGCCACGATCTTCAGCCACCTGATGCTTTTGCCGCTCGATGAACTCGAGCAGCTGATCGACGGTGGATGATGGTCCCCTGTGCGGGTCGACCGAGCCTTCGAGATCGGAGGATGTGGTGTGGATTTCTCTGGTTCGTCAGTGGGGTGAAGATGGGGCACACATCGAATCCTGGTCTGCTCGCGAGACCGCAGAGCTCGGTTACAGTCACCCCATGGTGATCCCCAAGGCCGTGGCGGGGGTGCTGGCGACAGCGGCCCTCGTCGCGGCCTGCGCGCATGAGAACGCCGCGACACCAACAACACCCGGGTCCGCCACGACCACTAAGGCGTCATCGCCGGCTGTCCTGCCCGGGGTACCCGCGTTCCTTCCGCAGCCGCCGGCCAACCGTGGTCAGCTCGATCTGATCGGCTACCTCACGGCCCCTGGCCCGGACGGCACCACCGTGGCCACGGTGTACTTCCGCGCGCCCGCCGTCACGGCGGTCATCCCGCCCGGGATGGCGGGCCCGCCGCCGTGCGATATCGCCGCGCGCGTCACCGGCGCGGGCACCGACCACGTGACCGTCGACATCGATCTCACCTTCTCGGCGAGCTCGGCGCAGGCCAACCGGATCATGGCCGACTGCTGGACCGGCGAGGCGCACAACCCGGTCGTGCGCTCCTATGAGGTGGGCCCGGTCCCGGCCACGGCGAGACTGTTCACCGGGAAGCCGGCACCGGACACCCCGCTGCCCAAACTGATGGAGCCGCCCCACTAGCGGGGCGGGGCGGCCCAACAGAAAAGGCCTACGCTCGGAATCACTCCGGCGCAGGCCTTTTCGCGGTTATATCGAGTTCTACTCTGGCGTGTACCCGAACGGCAGCAGCACGCTCTTGGACTCGCAGTAGCCCGAGATGCCCTCCGGCCCGCACTCGCGGCCGATACCGGAGTTCTTGTACCCACCGAACGGTGCACCCGCATCGAAGGCGTACATGTTGATCCCGTAGGTGCCGGTGCGGATCTGCTTGGCGATCTCCACGGCCTTGGCGTAGTCGGTGGTGTACACCGAACCGGCCAGGCCGTAGACCGAGTCGTTGGCGATGCGCACCGCGTCGGCCTCGTCGTCGAACGGGATCACCACGAGAACGGGTCCGAAGATCTCCTCCTGCGCGATGGTCATCGAGTTGTCCACATCGGCGAACACCGTCGGCTGCACGAACCAGCCGCTGTCCAGGCCCTCGGGGCGGCCGCCGCCGGTGACGATGCGCGCACCCTCCTCGAGGCCCTTCTTGATGTAGCCCTCGACGCGCTCGCGCTGCTTCTCGCTGATCAGCGGGCCGATCATGGCGGCCGGGTCATCGGGGGTGCCGGCGGCCATTCCGGACGCCGCGGCGGCCACCTTCTCGACCACCTCGTCGTAGCGCGATCGCGGGGCCAGGATGCGGGTCTGGCCCACGCAGGCCTGCCCGGAGTTCATCAGGCCCGAGAAGATCAGCATCGGCAGCGTCGAATCCAGGTCGGCGTCCTCCAGGATGATCGCCGCGGACTTGCCGCCCAGTTCCAGCGTGCACGGCTTGAGCTTCTCGGCCGCGATCTTGCCGATCTCCTTGCCGACCGCGCTGGACCCGGTGAAGGTGAACTTGTCCAGCGCCGGGTTGTCGGTCAGCGCGCGGCCGGTCTCGACACCACCGGGCACCACCGAGAGCACGCCCTCGGGCAGGCCGGCCTCGGCGAACACGTCGGCCATCAGGTTGGTGGTCAGCGGGGTTTCGGCGGCCGGCTTGAGCACGATGGTGCAGCCGGCCAGCAGGGCGGGGCCCAGCTTGTTGGCGGCCAGGAAGAACGGCACGTTCCAGGCCACCACGGCGCCGACGACACCGATGGGCTCCTTGAGCACCAGGGTCTGCCCGTAGAGCCCGTCGCGGATGTCCTGCCAGGCGAACTTGTCCGCTGCCGAGGCGTAGAACTGCAGGGTCGAGACGGCGGCGCCGTACTGCATCATGTCGACGATGGTCTGCGGCTGGCCGGTCTCCAGCATGAGCAGGTGCTTGAACTCCTCGGCGCGGGCCTCGATCAGCTCGACGGCCTTGGCGAGTACCGCCTCGCGCTCCTTCGGGGACATCCGCGGCCACGGGCCCTCGTCGAATGCCTTGCGGGCTGCGGCGCACGCGGCGTCCACGTCCGCCTTCGCGGCCAGCGGAACCTGGCCGACCTTCTGTTCGGTCGCGGGGGAGAAAACCTCGATGACCTCCGAGGTCGACGGTTCAACCCACTGACCACCGATGAACAGCTTGTCCCATGTCGTCTTGAACGCCGTCTGTGTCATGGCCGTCACATTACCCAGTTCTGGGCAAAACGAGAACCTGTTCCATCGGCGGCCTCAGGTGGGCCGCAACACCAGCACCAGATTGCTCACCGCGAATTCCCGAAACCCCGGAACCTTGGTCATCCACCATGCCCATCGCGGGTGGTAGCGGGGATATGCGGCGACCAGCGCGCCGGTCGAGCGGGCCCACTGCAATCCGTCCGCCGCGGACACCGCGAACAACGACGAACCGTAGTCGTTCTTCGGCCGGTGCCCGTGTCTGCGGGTGTACCGCCGCGCCGCGCGGGCCCCACCCAGGTAGTGCGTCAGCCCCATCTCGTGACCACCGAACGGCCCCAGCCACACCGTGTAGGACAGCACCACCAGCCCGCCGGGCCGGGTCACCCGCAGCATCTCGTTACCCAGCCGCCACGGGTGCCGGACGTGCTCGGCCACGTTCGACGACAGGCAGATGTCGACGCTGCCATCGGCGAATGGCAGCGCCAGCCCCGAGGCGCGGACGAACATTCCGCTGCCGGGCTCACTCGCAGGTCCGGCGTGCATTTCCGTCGGATCCGGTTCCACCCCGAGATAGGTCAGTCCGGCTGCCTCGAATGCCGCGGAGAAGTAGCCGGGGCCACCGCCGACGTCGAGCACCGTCCGGCCGGCGACCGGTGACGAGGTGGTACCGGCCCACAGGTCGGCCACCATGGCGGCCGTGTCGGCGGCCAGCGCGCCGTAGAAGCGGGCCGGATCGCTCTGCTCGAAGCGGAATGCCCCCAGCAACCCGGCCGACCGGCGCAGTGTCGCTCGCCGGGCGAACGAGTCCAAGGGACGCACCCGCTCAACCTACTCACCGGTACTCTCGACACGATGTCCGAACGCCGCCCCGTCCGCTCAGTACTGCTGTTGTGCTGGCGTGACACGGGGCATCCGCAGGGTGGCGGCAGTGAGGCGTACCTGCAGCGCATCGGCACCCGGTTGGCGGCCGACGGGGTCCACGTCACGTTGCGCACCGCGCGCTATCCGGGCGCGCCGCGCCGCGAAGTGCTCGACGGGGTGACCGTCAGCCGGGGCGGCGGCGCGTACTCCGTCTACATCTGGGCCGGTGTGGTCATGGTGCTGGCCCGGCTGGGGCTGGGCCCGCTACGCCGGTCTCGGCCCGACGTCGTCATCGACACCCAGAACGGTATCCCGTTCCTGGCCCGGCTCGCGTACGGCCGACGCTCCCTGGTGCTGGTACATCACTGCCATCGCGAACAGTGGCCGGTGGCCGGACGTCGCACCGGCAGGTTCGGCTGGTTCGTGGAATCGACGTTGTCGCCGCACCTGCACCGGCGCAATCAGTACGTCACCGTCTCGCTGCCCTCCGCCCGGGAACTCGTCGAACTCGGTGTGGGCAAGAACCGGATTGCGGTGGTGCGCAACGGACTTGACGCGGCGCCGGCATGCACCCTGGAACTGCCGCGCTCGGCGACGCCGCGGGTGGCCGTGTTGTCGAGGCTGGTGCCGCACAAGCAGATCGAGGACGCGCTGGATGCCATCGCGGCATTGCGGCCGCAGCTGCCGGATCTGCACCTGGATATCGTCGGCGGCGGGTGGTGGGAGGACCGGCTGGTCGCGCACGCTGCCAGGATCGGGATCGCCGACGCGGTGACCTTTCACGGGCACGTCGGTGACGACATCAAACACCAAGTGATCCAACAAAGTTGGGTACACCTGATGCCCTCCCGCAAGGAAGGCTGGGGGCTGGCCGTGATCGAGGCCGCCCAGCACGGTGTCCCGACCATCGGCTACCGGTCCTCCGGCGGGCTGACCGATTCGATCGTCGACGGGGTCACCGGCCTGCTGGTCGACGGCCCGGGTGAGCTCGCCGACAGCATGGCGCGGTTGTTGACCGATCCGGTGCTGCGCATCGAGCTCGGCGCCAAGGCGCAGGCGCGCAGCACCGAGTTCTCCTGGCAGCAGAGTGCCGATGCGATGCGGGTGGTGTTGGAGGCGGTACACGCCGGCAGCTACGTCAGCGGCGTGGTGTAGCCGGTCCTACTTCGGCGGCCGGGTAGGCCCCGGCCCAGTGCCAGCAGCCCCGCTGCCACGAGCACGCCCAACCACACCAGATGCGCGGCGATCGCGACCGCCCGCCCCGACGCTCCCGGGGCCGTACCGCCCACCCGGTACAGCGTGAGATCGCCGTCCCGGTAGGCGACCGGCAGATTCACCGCGGGAGAGCCCGGTTCGGCCACCACCCAGCCCACCCCGGCGTCGGCCAAGCGCTGCCGGGGGGCGCCGTCGAGCAACAGCGCCGTGACGTGGCGGCCGCGGGTGCCCTCCCCGGACACCGTCTGTCCGCCGATCACCAGGTCGCCGCTGGACAGCACATCGGCAGATACCCAGCGGGGCAACGGATCCAGCACCGGCGCGGTCCCGGCCCAGGCGAACTGCCGCATGCTGTCGGCGGGCAGTACCGCCACCGGACGGGGATCGGCGTTGATCATCGCCGCCACCGTCGCCCACCCCGCCGGGTAGTGCACCGCGCGCATCTGCCCGCCCACACCCCACGCCAAGTCGGGCAGTACCGCGATCAGCGCGGCGCCGCTGACGACGGCCACCGCGCGGCCGTACCGGGCCACCCCGGCCGCCGCCAGCACATATCCGGGCAGCGCGAGTGCCACCCACTTCTGCCCGTCGCGCAGCAGGCCCAGGCCCGGCACCGTGCGCACCACCGTCTCCAACAGCGCCAGACCGGGTCCGGTCGCCAGCAGCGCCGGCAGCACCACCGCGACGACCGCCAGCACCAGCAACGGCCGTGCCGCGCGTACCCGCAACGCCGCGGGCAGGCCCACCACCACCACGGCCACCACGACGACCGTCGCGACCACCGCGAAAAGACTTGTCCGCGAACCGGGTACGGCCTGCGCGTTCCAGATCCCGCCGAGGCCGGCCAGGCTGCCCGCCGTGCCCAGCCCGGGTTCGGCGCGGGCCGCGAAGGCGTGCACACCGGTGCTCGCCACGCCGGACAGCGACCCCGCCAGCACCGACGCGGTCAGCCAAGGCAGCGCGGCCGCGGCCGCCGCGGTCACCACCACCGCCGCGGCGCGCCGGCTGCGCACGCACACCAGCGCCACGATCGCCGCCAGGATGAGTCCCGTCGGGGTCAATCCCGCCAGCGCGATCCAGAACACCAGGGCAGGCCAGCCCCGTCCGGTCGCCCTGATACCGAACATGGCCGCAGCCACCCAGGGCAGGCAGCCGTAGCCGACCAGCAGGCTCCAATGGCCCTGCAACAACCGCTCGGCGACATAGGGATTCCAGATCGCCAGCGTCACCGCCACGCATTGACCCGCCAACCCGGTATCCGGCAGCACCGCCGACACCAGCCGCGCGGAACCCCAGCCGGCCAGCCACAGCCCGGCCACGAGCAGGACCTTGGCCACCACCCCGCCGTCCACGACCGTCGACGTCACGGCCATGAAGAAGTCCTGTGGCAGCGCTCGGGGCGCGGCCTCGGTGAGGCCCAGGGCTGCGTCGGACAGGTAGGACCGCGGCGTGGACACCGCGTCGCGCAGCAACAGATACCCCGGGCCCAGCAGGGGGCCGGTCACCACAAGCGCCAGCGCCAGCGCGTACGCCGGCGCTATCGCTGAGCTCAGGCGGGCAGGAGCGCAGCGACCCGGGGAGGGGGTCGAGCTCAGACCGGTCGGTCCGGTGGGAGATCGGTCGGACGCCGGGTCGGGATCTTCTCGGTCTGCGCCTCGGCCGCCGGCATCGGACCGGACTCGTCGTCTCGGCGGCTGAAGAACCCGCGATCCGAACCGTCGAGTCCCGGATCGATCAGGGCGGATTCGGCGCGCAGCCCGAACGAACCCAGCAGCACACCACCGACCAGCGTCACCAGGCCCAGGCCGGCGAACGTGATGGGCAGGATGCGGCTCCACAGGGCCAGGTGGTCGGCCTCGTCGCGCGCGGCGGACACCTGCGACTCGACGGTCTCCTCGGTGGAGGTGACCGTGAAGTCGGCGAACGTCACCTCGGGCTTGAGGGCGTCGCGGGCGTAGTAGTGAAAGCCGTGCTGCTTGGCCTTGACGATGGTGCCGCTCACCGGGTCCACCCAGAACGTCCGCTGGGCGGCGTAGTAGCGGGTCATGGTGACGGGGTCGTACGGATCGGCGGCCTCCACGCCCCACTGCGCGGCGCGGGCGGTCACGGTGCTGTCGATGTCGTTGTCGTACAGCGACGCGTACTTGATCGGCTCGGCCAGCTTGCCGTCGGCGTCGTAGCCGACGTTCTGGGTGAACCGGTAGGTGGTCAGCCCGTTGATGTCCTCTTCGCCGTCGTAGTTCGCGTCGTACGGCTTCTGCGCGATCGGATCGAAGAACGGGTAGGTCTTCTTCTCGGTGTCGAACGGGAACCGGTAGGCCAGGCCCTCGTGCGGCAGCGCGATGTTGGTCGGCGGGTTGTCCTCTTCGATGGTCCGCGGTTTCTGCACGGCGCCGCCGGGGTTGGTGTCACTGGACACCGCCTCCGCGGTCTTGCGGTTCAGCGTCACGGTGTCGACCATGGCCAACAGCAGGCCGTTGTCCTGCTGTTTGTCGGTGCGCCGCAACGAGGTGCCGACCTGCAGGGTGACGACATCGGCGTTGGCCGGTGCCTCCACGCTCTCCTGCTGCTGGAGCGCCACCGGAACGTTCTTGTTGACGACGAAATGGTCCGGCTGAGACAGCGAGGCGGGGTCCAGCGAGGTGCCGGTGCCTTCGCTGATCAGGTCGGCTTCAAGATCCAGTGGGATCTTGGCGATCTTGCCCTTGGTGTACGTGGACAACAGCAAGGCGGCGATGAGCAGGGCAGCACCGAGCCCCATCAGTCCGCACGCTGCGATTCGCAGGGCCACTGCGCGGTTCAACCCGTGCTCCCTTCGGTCGAAAGCTGACCCTAACAGCACACCGTAAGGGCGATGTTTATGCCAACGCGATAGGTCCCGGCACACTGGTCTGTGTGAGCACTTCCCAGACCGGCGGGACGCGGAGTTTCCTGCCCGCCGTCGAGGGGATGCGGGCGTGTGCGGCGATCGGGGTGGTGCTCACCCACGTCGCGTTCCAGACCGGGCACACCGGCGGTGTCGGCGGGCGCCTGCTCGGCCGGTTCGATCTCGCGGTCGCGGTGTTCTTCGCGCTGTCGGGTTTCCTGCTGTGGCGGGGTCACGCCGCGGCCGCGCGCGGGCTGCGCCGACGGCCCCCGACCGGGCACTATCTGCGCTCCCGGCTGGTGCGCATCATGCCGGGTTACCTGGTGGCGGTCATCGTGGTGCTCACGTTGTTACCCGACGCACAGGCGGACTTCACGGTGTGGCTGGCCAACCTGACCCTCACCCAGATCTATGTGCCGCTGACGCTGACCGCCGGGCTGACCCAGATGTGGAGCCTCTCGGTGGAGGTCAGCTTCTATCTGGCGCTGCCGTTGCTGGCACTGCTGGCCCGTCGGCTGCCGGTGCGGGCCCGGATCCCGACGATCGCCGTCATGGCGCTTGCCAGCCTGGCCTGGGGACTGCTGCCACTGCACCCGCCCGCCGGGGTCAATCCGCTGAACTGGCCGCCGGCCTTCTTCTCCTGGTTCGCCGCGGGCATGCTGCTCGCCGAACTGACCGTCAGCCCTGTCGGGCTACCGCACCGGCTGGCCCGCAACCGGCTGCTGATGGCGGCACTGGCGGTGCTGGCCTTCGTGGTGGCCGCCTCCCCCCTGGCCGGCCCCGAAGGGCTGACGCCGGGCTCGGTGGGCCAGTTCGTGGTGAAGGTGACGATGGGCGCGGTGGTGGCCGGGGCGCTGCTGGCGCCGCTGGTGCTGGACCGGCCTGACACCTCCCACCGGCTGCTGGGCAGTCCGGTGATGGTCACCCTGGGCCGCTGGTCCTATGGCCTGTTCGTCTGGCACCTGGCGGCGCTGGCCATGGTGTTCCCCGTCATCGGGCAGTTCCCCTTCAACGGGCACATGCCGGTGGTGCTGGCGCTCACCCTGGTGTTCGGGTTCGCGATCGCGGCGGTCAGTTATGCGCTGGTCGAGTCGCCGTGCCGGAACGCGCTGCGCCGCTGGGAGTACCGGCACAACCCGCCGCCGCTGGACAGCTCGGTCACCGATACCGCCGAGCCCGCCATCGCGCGGTAGCGCCACCGGGCATGAAGCGACCTCATTGTCGGGGCGCTGCGGCGTTGGCAACCCAGGATTTCGAAGACTGAAACGTCGGTACATCTTCCCGAAACCTGAATCTTATCCACTTTTCTTGGACGGCGAAGGTGCGCCGCGACAAGGGAGGGCGTGAGATGACCGAGAAGTATCACTTGCCGAATACCGCGACGATGGAGCAGATCACGGCGGCGTTGCGTGCGGATGGGTTCGTCATTGTCGACAATCTGGTTCCGCCGGAGTTGATGGATCAGATCGCCGAGGAACTCGACGACTACATCGACGACACCCCGAATGGTCGGGACGACTTCGTGGGGCGGTTGACCCGTCGGACGGGTGCGCTGATTGCGCGGTCGGAGGCATCGCGGGAGTTGGTGATGCATCCGCTGGTGCTCTCGGTGGCCGCCGAGATGCTGAAGAAAGCGACGGCTTTTCAGTTGCATCTGACCCAGATCATCAGTGTGTATCCGGGTGAGACCGCTCAGCCGCTGCATCGTGATGAGCTCGCGTGGGACTTCTTCCCGTTCCCCGAGGACTATGACGTGCAGTGCAACACGATCTGGGCGATGACGGACTTCACGGTGGCAAACGGTGCCACCCGCGTGGTTCCCGGTTCGCACAAGGTGTTCGACAAGCAGGGTTCGGACTACACCGAGGCCGACGAGGTTCGTGCGGTCATGCCCAAGGGGTCGGTGTTCTTCTACACCGGCAAGGTCTACCACTCGGCGGCGCCCAACACCTCCGATATGGTCCGCCAGGGCATCAACATCACCTACGCCGTGGGCTGGGTCCGCCAGGAGGAAAACCAATACCTCTCCACCCCTTTGGAAATCGCCAAAACCCTGGACGACGACCTCCTCAAGGTCATGGGCTACCAAATGGGCGGTCTCGCGGTGGGCTACGTCAGCGATTTCCTCGATCCGCTCTCCGCGGTTCGGCCCGAACTCGGTGGGCGACAATACGACTTCGAAGGGCTCACCCAAACCAGCGGCCACGTCGACCAGGACTACCAGAACTCGTTCCACGCCGACATGGTCAACGCCGAGACCCCCGAACCCGTGACGGAGTCCGTCTGATGACCATCTCCTACAGCAGTCCAGAGGTCGGTTACCTCGACCAGACTGTCTTCAAGAAGCTGGGCTTCACGCAGAACGTCTGGGCGCACGACACGCTCTACATGTCCGGTATCGCACCGTTCACCGGCGGCGATCCCGAATTCGTCGTGGTGGGCATCGGCTCGATGAGAGAGCAGACCATCTTCATCCTCGACATCCTCAAGAGGTTGCTCGAGGCCGAGGGGCTGACCTACGGCAACCTCGTGGCGATCACGATCTACGCCACCAGCTCCACCGAATTCTTCGAAGTCGCCCCAGTCATCGCCGAAGCCTTCGGTGATGAGGCGCCGACCCAGACCCTCGTCGGCGTCACCGAATTGGCGCACCCCGAGCAGCGCATCGAGATCACCGCCACGGCCGTCAGGTCCTGATTGCCGGCAAACCTTCTGCCCCACAGCAGAAACCAGAGGACACGCGGTCGGTGCCGAGACACCGGCCACCATCCCGGTGTGATCGCGATCCCGGCGGCCAACCGTGCCCACCCGTGACGGGTCGGCACGGTTGGCCGCTCACGCTGCGCGCGCGGCGGCGATACGGCTAGTATTTCTTGTCGGCGCGGCAAGCACGCGAGGCGGCATCGCAAGCCAAAGGGGGCGTCGGAGCACCATGGTCGGAGCTGTCCGTCACCTGGATACCGCGGGCAGCGGACGCGACTCGGCGCTTCCCAATCGTCCGCGCGCATCGGTACGCCTGCGTGACCTGATGATGCCGATCGCGCAGGACGCCGGCGCCTCCCGCAAGCCGCTCCAGGCCCGCAGCCAGGAGAAGATGGATCGCGTGCTCGCGGCCACCCACGATCTACTGATCGCCTCGGGCCCCAGCACCATCACCACCACCGCCGTGGCAGCCCGCGCCGGAGTCTCCGTCGGGTGGATGTACAACTTCTTCGATGATCGGGAGTCCCTTCTGGAGGAGGTCTTGATCCAGGGACTCGTCGATCTCGATGCCCGATGGGACGAAGTGGGGTTCAGCCTGTCCGGGGCGGACTGGCGGACGACGGCGGCCGCCGGCATCGACGCCCTCATCGACTTTCTTCTCACCGGTACCGGAATAGCGGGATTTCGCGTGCTGTGGTTCTCGTCCGAGTTCTCCGGCCGGATGGTCCAGGTGAACCGGGCCCACGACGATGCGGTCGCGGCGTACCTGTGCAACGGTGTCAGCGCGTTGCGCGCGGATGCCCCGGACATCCCCCTCTACCTGATGGCGCAGACATTCATCGGGGTGCTCGACAAGGGATTCGACATCGCGTTCCGTGCCGACGCCAACGGTGACGAGGCGGCGCTTGCCGAGTTGCGGCGCGCAGCGCTGGCGTACCTGGAGACGTTCCTCGAGTAGCCGGCGTTGCGCGCCGCCCCGGGCTCAGCCGGCTTCCAGCGCCACGTCCGGTTTCACCGAGGGGGTGCGGGTGTGTGGATGCGCACGCACCAAGTCCTCCGCGACGATGCCGTCCTCTCCGGTGTGGCCGTGGTCGGAAAGGGCGCTGAGCGCTTCGGGTTTCTTGACCACCAGATACGCCATGATCGCGAACGCCAGCACGTAGACCGCCAGCGAGATCGGCGCGGCCAGGCTGATCGGCCAACTCAACGGTGCGATGAAGCTGAAGACGGGGATACCTGCGCCGACAAAGAAGCCAGGGACGAGGAAGAGCACACCCAGTACCGGGATGATCAGGTGGACAACGACTTTGAACTCACTGCGGCGATACCGCAGGTAGTACACCGGGCAGGACAGGGCGGCCAGCATGTGCACCGGCAGCGCGATGACCGCGATGATCGTCCCGAAGAGTCCCAGGGAGGGGACAGGTCCCCAGAGCAGACCGCCGACCACCGCGGCGACGGCTCCGATTCCGAACATGAGATAGATGGCCGACACCGGTGACTTCCACTTGGGATGAGTCTTGGCGAAGACCTTGGGGATGGTGCCGGCGTGGGCCATGGCCCAGATGTGGCGGGTTCCGCCCATCGACGCGCCGTTGGCGCAGGCCACCGAGCTGTTGAGCAAGGCCAGCAGCAGGACGATCCACCCTGCACCCCATAGGTTCTTGGCGATCCCGATCCAGCCGTCGCCTTCGTTGAAGGTCATGAAGTCGAACAGCTTGTCGGCACCGAAGTACGTGGACGCCGCATAGCTGCCGACGATGTAGAAGAGGCCGACGATGACCGCGGACCAGACGATGGCGCGGGGGATGTTGCGCTTGGGGTCCTTGGTTTCGGCGGCCAACGGTGCACCGGCCTCGAAGCCGATGAACGCCAGGAAGGCGTAGACGGAAGCTGCGATCACACCCGAAATGCCGGTGAAGCCTTCGACGTTCGCGTGCTCGGTGGTGAAGACCGACAGGGAGTTGTTGCTGCCCGCGGCCATGATCATGTGGATACTCATGCCGAGAAGCACCAAGATCTCCAACGAGCCGAGAATCACGCCGGCCTTGGTGCTGAACGCGGCGCCGAAGTAGTTGAACGCACCCGAGATCAGGAGACATCCCAGTCCGGCGACGATCCACGTGGCCTTGTAGGCCGCGCCGCCCTGGGGGAAGAGGGCGGCACCGATCAGGTTGCCGAACACCAGCGCCAGATAGGGCAATGCGGCCAGGTAGAACATCGGAGCGCAGAACGCGATGACAAAGCCGAGGGCGGGGTGAAAGGCGCGACCGACGAATGAGCCGAGACCGCCGGCGGTGGAGATGTGCTTGGCCATTTGGGCGATGCCCACCGCCACCAGCACGCAGCCGATGGTCGCACCGACCACGGCCAGCGGCAGTGCGCCGCCGGAGAACAGCGATCCGGTCATGATCGCGTAAGCCAGACCGGCGCCCGGGGCCATCGTCGCGATCGATACGAAGAGGACGCCGGACAGCGTGATGCTGCCCTTGGCGAGTCCCTCCTCGCCCTCTCCGACATCGATTGGGGCGTCGACGGTTTCCGGTGAAGTGGTCATAGGTATCTCCTGGGTGTTCGAGACGCGCTGATGCAGGGCACCTGCAAAGGCTGATCGGAGCGGCACGCCACACTGCGCGCATCGAGTCGGGTCAGTTCCCGTGGGAAGCTGACCAATACGGGGTGTCCGGGCGAGGACCGGTGCGAGCAACGGCTCGCCACCGAAAGTGAATAAGTTTCATATTTCTCCCGAGGTTCTGCCGCGTAAATAGCTGATTTCATCGCGTGTGACACGACGGGAGAGGCGTCGCGCCGGCTGCTGCGCACGGCCTCCCGCGGTTCGGGATCGACTTTATCTAGTACCGCGGGTACCGTTCTGCGGATGGAGCTGTTGGACACCGACACCCCGGACGGTACGGCGATCGCCCTGCATGCCCGTCCGGTGCAGTTCGATCTGAGCGCCGTTCCCGCGCACTACGTCTACGGGTATCCCGTGGCCACCCACCTGTACAACGGTCTGAGCCTGCTGTTACCCGCCGGTGAGGAATGGTTCATCACCGTCCTCAAAGAGGCGCTACCCCATATCGAGGACGAGAAGCTGCGCGAGGACGTCATCGGCTTCATGGGCCAGGAGTCCATGCACGCAAACGCCCACGTCGGCCTCAACGACTACCTCACCCGGCACGGTATCGACCCCACCCCGATGATCGAGCGCGCCAACTGGGTGTTCGGCCACCTGCTCGGGCCGCGTCAGACCACCGGCGAGGAGGCGCACAACTACCTCGTCGAACGGCTCGCCGTGATCGCCGCGCTGGAGCACATCTTCGCGTTCCTCGGCGACTGGGTGCTCAACGCCGACCGTCTCAACGAAACCACGGTCGACCCGGTGGTGCTGGACCTGCTGCGCTGGCACGGCGCCGAGGAGGTCGAGCACCGGATGGTGTCCCATGACGTGCTGCACTACTTCGACGGCAGTTATGTGCGGCGGGCCCGCGCTCAGGTGGTGGTCGCGCCGATTCTGCTGTACCTGATCTGGCAGGGCATCCGTTACCTGATGCGGGTCGACCCGAACGTGTCGCTATCCCGTCGGCAGCGCAAAGTGGTGTGGCGCAAGCTGTTCCGTTCCGCCCGCCACGGGGTGACGCCGCCCATCCGGCATCTGGTCATCCGTGCCCTGCAGTACTACTCGCCGTGGTACCACCCGGGCGACGTCGGCAACACCGCGCAGGCGGTGGCGTACCTGGCGTCGTCGCCGGCCACCCGGCCCACCGCGCAGTGAAGCACGTTCCGCCGGTCGGAGCGCGTATCGACGACCGGACCATCAACGTGGTCGCCACGGTGCTGGACAAGTTCTGGCTCCGCCCGGTGACCCGCAAGGGCTACACCGACCAGCGCGCCGTGCGCACCCCCGACGATCCGATGACCCTGGTGCTCGTCAAACGTGCCGTGGTCGCCAGCGACAACGACGTGGTGGCACTGACTTTCGCGGATCCCGGCGGGGCGGCGCTGCCGGCCTGGCAGCCCGGCTGTCACCTCGATCTGCACCTCCCGTCCGGGCGGCGCCGCCAGTACTCGCTGTGCGGCGATCCACAGGACCGCTCGGGCTACCGCATCGCGGTGCGCAAGATCCCCACCGGTGGCGGCGGGTCACTGGAGATGCACGCCCTGACCGAAGGGGACACCGTCACGGTCCGGGGGCCGCGCAACGGCTTCCCGTTCATCCCGCACTCCCGGGTGCTCTACCTGGCCGGCGGTATCGGCATCACCCCGATCCTGCCGATGGTGCGCGCCGCGCAACGGCTGGGCACCGACTGGCATTTCGTGTACTGCGGGCGCAGCATCGACACCATCCCGTTCCTCGACGAGATCTGGCAGTGGGACCCGGCCCGGGTCACCATCCGTCTGGATGACGAGCACGGCATCCCCACCGCGGCCGACCTGCTGCGCCACGCTCCCCGTGGCGGTGCGGTCTACGTGTGCGGGCCGCCGCCGATGATCGAGACGGTCCGGCGCGGGTTCGCTGAAACCGGTTCCAAGAACCTGTATTTCGAGCGTTTCAGCGCAGCGCCGGTGGTCGACGGAACGGCCTTCGAGATCGAACTGGCGCGCACAGGCGAGGTGGTGCCGGTCGCGGCCGACGAGACGGTGCTGCAGGCCCTGATCAAGGTGCGTCCCGACACCGCCTACTCGTGCAAACAGGGGTTCTGCGGTACCTGCAAGGTCGGGGTGCTGGCCGGTACGCCCGAACACCGGGACAACCGGCTCACCGATGACGAACGTCAGTCCTCGATGCTGGCCTGCGTATCCCGTTCGGCCACACCACGTCTGGTGCTCGACGTATAGGTGACCGTCGAGGCCGCCAGCATCGCGACCGCGATCAGCGCCACCAGTTGCACACCGGCCGAATGGCCGACGTACCCGTCCACCGAACGCCACGGATAGCGCGACAGCGCCGCGCCGGCCACGATCAGGCCGGCGGCGCAGGTGCCGACGGTCACCGTCTCCTGCAGGCGTGCCCGGTGCCGTAACAGATGACGGACGGCCAGCGCCGCGGCGACCACCAGGGCGCCGGCGATTCCGCTGATCACGCCGCCGGCCGCCACCACGGCGATCCCGGTCGGTACCTGACCGGGTGCCCAGGTGCGCACCGGTTCGCCGGCACGTGGCCGCCGGATCGGCAGCAGCGCAAGCAGAACCAGGATCGGCAGCAGGGCCAGCCCGCCGAACAGGCCGAGCCGGTAGGCCGCGTTCGACGGGAAAGTCAACATGATGGGGCCCGACGTG
Organism: Mycolicibacterium fluoranthenivorans; assembly: GCF_011758805.1. Classification (NCBI taxonomy): domain Bacteria; kingdom Bacillati; phylum Actinomycetota; class Actinomycetes; order Mycobacteriales; family Mycobacteriaceae; genus Mycobacterium; species Mycolicibacterium fluoranthenivorans. The sequence continues at coordinate 575,792 of NZ_JAANOW010000001.1, forward strand.
CCCGCGGGGACCACCCAGCCCTGCTGCCAGCCGTTCACGGTGACCGGACGCAGCTCCGCGCCGCCGGCGGCGTGAGCCACCCAGCCCGGACTGCGGCTCTCGGGCACCACCAGGATCCGGTCCCGCCCGGCGGCCTCGAGATCGACCTCGCGGCGATCGGCGCCCCACTGCCCGCGCTGCACGGGAGTCGTTGCCGCGCTGGGTACTCGACCCGCCGCGGGGGTGGCCAGCTGGATACCGTCGACGAAGAAGGATGGTCCCGGGCTGATCAACAGTTCCTGCTGCCCGGCGGGCAAGGTGATCGGCCGGTCCTGGCAGGGGCGCGCGGCGACGGGTTCACCGTCGAGCAGCGCGCCGACGGTGGTGGTCACCGAGGTCTGCACGAACTGCCCGGCCACACCGATGATCGGTCCCTGGCCGCAGGCCAGGGTGATGGTCCGCTGCCGGTTCGCGGCGCCGTCGGCGGCGGCGATCGGCCGGTGCGCCCGGTCCAGTGCGGTCACCTCGGCCAGACCGGGCGGCTTGAGCTGATCGAACCCCAAGGCGTTTCGGTCGATCACATCTCGCCAGTCCAGGATCGACACGGTGATGGTGTTCGTCACCCTGGGTTTGAGGTCGACGGTCTGGGTCTTGGTGCCCGTCAACGGCCGCACCTGCGGACCGTCACCCAGATCGATGGCCACCATGGTCGGATGGGCGGGCAGTTCCGAGGAACTCGGCGCCAGCATCAGCGCCGCCACCTCCGCGGGTTCGGGCAGGGTGACGGTGATGGTGGGCGCGGTCTTGTACTGCGCCACGTTCTGCGGGGCGGTCCAGGCGGTCCGCGGATCGCCGTCGGCGGCGGCGTAGGCCGAGCCCAGCACGTCGATCGGGTCGGCGTCGCCGGTGGCCCGCGCGGCGCCGGGCTCGGCGATCAGGTCGGCCAGGCGCGGACCCTGCCGGGCCCGCACCCAGACGGTGGCGGTGACGGAGGTCTGCGCGGGCACGGTCAGCGTGCGGCTCAGGTTCACCGGCTCCTCGGGGGCCAGCGCCATCGCCGCCGCGCACCGCACCCCCTCGGGCGCCGGCGCACAGCCGGGTTGGCCCTGCAGTTCCGAGCCCAGATCCCACAGCGCGACCGCCGCACCCGCCGGCGGCCCGGGTACGTCGACGGTGTGGCGCAGATTGACCGGGTGCGCGAAACCCGAGGCGTCGTACTGGGTGACGGAGAAGTCGGTGATCCCGAACTGCACGCCGGGGGAACCGTCATCGGTACCCACCGCGGTGATCCGCATCCAGGGCGTCTCGCCGTAGGGCAGCGCCACCGACAGCGGCTTGCCCGGCTGGTCGAAACGCAGCGTGGTGGTGCCGGTCGCGGTGGACACCTCGATCCGGCGCACCTGAGCGCCGACGGCGGTGGCACTGGGGGTGATGGTCAATGACGCATTGGTGATCGGATGGTCGAAGTCGACCTGCAGCCACTGGCCGACCGCCGTCTGCAGGGCGTTGGACACCCAGCTGGTCGACGAGTCCCCGTCGATCGCCGCGGCCGGCCCCGTCGACGGCGAAACATTGGGCAGGGCAGTCGAATCCGACGCAGAACTGGACGCGGTGAGCCGCCCGCCCGACCACGTGCCGTACACCGGTTCGGTGCCCGCCGGGTAGTCCATCACCCGGTTGAAGGTGTGCCGCGGATCGTCGGGGGTGCGCACGGCCGAGGAATGGTTGTCCACCCGGCCGTAGTCGGTCTCCCGGGCCAGCGGGGTGTCGGTCACGGTGACCAGCGGGGTGGGCAGCCCGGCGCGCTGGGCATCGGCGGTCAGCAACATCGGCCCCAGCGGTTGCCTGCCCAACAGCCGGCGCCGTTCGTCCAGGCGTACCAACGCTTCCGGGCCGCCGTCCACCCGTGCCATCGTGTCGGTGTCCACCAGGTACGGTCCGGTGACCGGATTGCCCACCCGGTAGATCTCCACCGCCGGGTACCGGGGCCGCAGTCCGCTGTCGGCGACGAATCCCTCCAGCAGACCGGGCCCGACCGGATCGCCGAAGGTGGCGACCTTCGTCAGTCCGGGCGAGTTGTCCACGGATCGGTGCACCAGCAGCGGCCGCGCCGACCGGGACGTCTCGGGGTCCAGGTCGTTGCGCACCACCAGATAGGAAATCCCTTGCTGGGCAAGGGTGTCGGCGAGGCCCGCGGAGGGGCGCCCGGCGGCGAACAGGCGCTGCACCGAGTCGAGCGCGCGGATGGTCTCCGGTGGGGTCAGCGGGATGGAGTCCCGCACCCCCCACGGGAAGGCGGCGAGCACCTGCAGCGGTTCGTCGTGGGTGTTGCCCCACACCTGGGTGGCGAACGGCGCGCCCGGCGCCACCAGGACACGGCCCCGGTCGGTGTTGTGCTCGTCCAGCCAGCGGGCGGTGTCATGCCAGTACTGCGGTATCGCGGTGAAACTGCCCGGCGGGGTGAGCCGACCGGTCCAGGCCAGCGAGGTGCCCGCGGCCAGCGCCGCCAGCACCACGATCGCCACCGCCACCCGTCGGTCCTTCTCCGGGTGCGTCCACGCGGGCAGCCAGACCTGCCGGGGCGCGCTGCCGGGCATCGGGACGCGGCCCAGCAGGTGCGCGAGCCCCAGCGTCAGCGGGAGCCGGATCAGGGGTTCGAGCTTGTGCACATTGCGCAGCGGCGTGCCCGAGGCATCCAGGAACAGTTGCACCTGGTGTGCGATCGGCGACCCCAGCCCGCCGGAGTAGCCGGCGGCCAGCGCGACGATCCCAAGCAGCAGGATGGTGATCAGCCGCCCGCGGGCCGGCATGGTGCGCATCGCCAGCCCGGCCAGGCCGGCCGCGGCGATAAGGGTGGTGGCCAGCACCGCCACCGTTCCGGTGACCAGAGACGAACCGGCGGTCGCGGTGGTCGCGACGTACGGGGTCCAGCTGTCGGTGCCGCGCAGCACCTCGGTCAGCGACAGCCAGCTGGTGGTGACGCCCGAGGACTCGATGTAGTCGAGGAAGGGCGGGCTGATCCGGCCCAGCAGGACCAGGGCCACGGCCCACCACGTGATGGCCAATGCCGTGCACAGGGCCCACCACGCCGTGAAACGCCACCACTGCTTGTTCGGGCGGTGCGCGGCCCACCAGATCACCGCGGCCAGACAGCCGGTCAGGGTGGCGACGGCGTTCACCGCCCCCATCAGGGCGACGGCCACCGCCGAACGGGCGGCCAGCGTCCGGATCCGCGGGTCGCCGCGCATCACCAGGATGACGGGCAGCAGCACCCAGGGGGCCAGCATCATCGGCAGCGTCTCCGACGAGATCGCGCCGAGGGTGGTCAGCACGCGCGGCGACAGCGCGAACGCCGTCGCCGCGATCACCCGGGAGGTGGGGTTGCCGATGCCGAGGAGTTCGGCGACCCGCAGCAGACCCCAGAAGCCGACGGTCAGCAGCAACGCCCACCACAACCGCTGGGTGACCCAGCCCGGCAACCCGACGATATCGCCGAGCAGGAAGAAGGTGCCGTGCGGAAAGAGATAGCCGTAGGCCTGGTTCTGCGCCTGGCCGAACGGCAGGTCGCTGCTCCACAGGTTGGCGGCGCGGGCCAGGAAGCGCAGCGGGTTGGCGGTGAGGTCGAGTTTGGTGTCGGGCGAGATGCGGCCGGGGGACTGCGCGAAACACAGAGCCAGCGAGACGATGCCGACCAGCCACAGCCAACGGCGGGAAAGGGGCGGAGCGACGGGAAACGGGCCCTGTGCGGCGGTTGCCCCGGTGCTAGGCCCGGTCGCCGTATTCAACGCGGTTGAGCACGGATGACGCCGGGTCACCCGACTGCACCGGCGGCTTGGTGTCCTGCTGGATCATCAGCGTCACACCGAAGATCGCGGCCGCGCCCAGCAACAGGCCGACGACGATGCTGGCCGCAGCAGGCACGACGAACCGATCCATGCGGCCAACCTAGCACGGGACAATATGAGGACGGCGCACCTCGACGGTGCACACAGCTCGTCGACACCGCGGAAACGACGATCTCAGCGCACCGTCGCGCACCACCCCCGGCCGGATCGTCACGTCCTGGCCGTCGGACGTATGCGAGACGGCGACTAAGGTTCGTGGACATGCCGATGTCCCGCACCCTGGGTGCCTTGACAGCGCTGTCCGGACTACTGCTGGGGTGTTCGCACTCCGCACCCGAACCGGCGGCGTCGCCGGCGACCAGCAGCGTGACTCCCGCGTCGACGAGTATGCCGCTGGCCCCCGCGCCGTCTCCCGCGCTTCCGCTCTGCGGTGACGTCACCAGCCTCCCGATCCGGGAGAAGCTGGCCCAGCTGCTGATGGTGGGGGTGACCGACGCCGCGGACGCCAAGGCCGTGGTGACGAACTATCACGTCGGGGGCATCTTCATCGGCAGCTGGACCGACAAATCCATCTTCGGTGCGCCGTTGGCCGATATCGCCGGTGCGGCGTCCGCCCTGCCGCTGGCGGTCAGCGTCGACGAGGAAGGCGGCCGGGTATCGCGGCTCGCCGACCTGATCGGGGCCCAGCCCTCGCCGCGGGTGCTGGCCGCGACCAAGACCCCCGACGAGGTGTATCAGATCGCGCTGCAGCGTGGTCAGGCGTTACGCAACCTCGGCATCACCGTCGATTTCGCTCCCGTCGTCGACGTCACCGAGGAGGCCGACGACGAGGTGATCGGGGACCGGTCGTTCGGTTCGGATCCGGCCAAGGTCACCGAGTACGCCGGGGCCTACGCCCGCGGCCTGCACGACGGTGGTGTCATGCCGGTGCTCAAGCACTTCCCCGGTCACGGCCACGGGTCCGGCGACTCGCACACCGGTGGGGTCACCACGCCGCCGCTGGACGCGTTGAAGACGGATGACCTGGTGCCGTATCAGACCCTGACCACGTTGCCCGGCGTCGCGGTCATGGTCGGGCACCTGCAGGTGCCCGGGCTGACCGGCACCGACCCGGCCAGCCTCAGCGGGCCGGCGTACGCGTTGCTGCGCTCGGGCGGTTACGGCGGTCCGGGTTTCAACGGCGTCGTGTTCACCGACGACCTGTCCAGCATGGCGGCCATCAACGCCCGGTACGGCGTGGCCGAGGCGGTCCTGCGCGCGCTGCAGGCCGGGGCGGATATCGCGCTGTGGGTGACCACCGGCGAGGTGCCGGCCGTCCTCGATCATCTGGAGAAGTCGGTCAACGCGGGCCAGCTCGCGGTGCCGGCGGTGGACGCGTCGTTGCGGCGTCTCGCCGCGATGAAGTGCTGACCTGACCACCTTGCCGGTTTCGCTGGCGCGGCGCGCGACATCGTCGCAGGATTCACCTATGACCACACATCGCGCCGTCCACGTCGCCGCGGCCCAGGGGCCACTCGAGCTCGTCGAGGTGGCGACGTCCTCGCCGCCGCCGGGGCATGTGCGCATCGCCGTGCAGGCGTGCGGAGTGTGCGGGACCGACCGCGAGTTCGTCGCGGGTCATTTCCCGGGAATGTCGTGGCCGTTGACCCCAGGGCACGAGATCGCCGGCACCATCGCCGAAATCGGTTCGGGTGTCGAAGGTTTCGCTGTGGGTGAGCGCGTCGCGGTGGGCTGGTTCGGTGGTAACTGCAATCACTGTGGGCAGTGCCGCAAGGGACAGTTCATCCACTGCGAGAACGGTCAGGTGCCCAGCTGGCAGTACCCGGGCGGATATGCCCAGTCGGTGACGGCGCCGGCGACTGCGCTGGCCCGGATTCCGGAGGCGTTGTCCTTCGTCGACGCGGCGCCGATGAGCTGCGCCGGAGTCACCGTCTATCACGCGCTGCGGTCGACGCATGCGGTGGCCGGGGACCGGGTCGCGGTGCTTGGGGTGGGCGGGCTCGGACACCTCGGCATCCAGTTCGCGCGGGCCATGGGCTTCGAGACCATCGCCGTCGCGCGTGGCCAGGACAAGGCCGACGACGCCCGTCGGTTCGGCGCGCACCACTATGTCGACTCGACGGCCGGCGATGTCAGCGAGTCGCTGCGCGCGCTCGGCGGTGTCGCGGTGGTGCTGGCCACCGCGGCCAACGCCGCCGCCATCGGCCAGACGGTCGGCGGCCTGAATCCGCGCGGCGAGCTGATCGTCATCGGGGTGTCCGCGGACCCCCTGCCGATCAGCCCGCTGGACCTCATCACCCCGGCGCTGACCGTGGCCGGGCACCCGTCCGGGACCGCGGCCGATGTCGAGGACACCATGAACTTCGCTGTGCTGCACGGTGTCCGGGCCCAGATTCAGCAGTACCCGCTGGAGCAGGCGGCCGACGCCTACGCCGCCATGGAACAGGGCCACGCCCGGTACCGCGGGGTCATCACGATCTGAGCCGGCTCAGCGCACCACTTTGACGTGGTCGAGCATCGGGTCTGACGCGCTGATCGGGGTGCCCGACGCCCGCAGCGCGCGCAGTAAGGCCACCGCGTCGCCGGTCAGCCGCTCGCCCGGCATCACCAGCGGGATCCCGGGCGGGTACGGGGTGATCGCCTCGGCCGCCACCCGGCCGGTCGCGTCGGCCAGCGCAACGGTCGCGTCGGCGGCGAAGAACGCCTCGCGGGGGGTGAGCACCGGTTCGGCGCGCAGCGCCAGCAGATCGCCGACCAGTCCGGCGTCGCTGCCGCCGGCGCGGGTGCCGGCATGTGTGCAGACCTCGGCGAAACCGTCGACCAGCCGGTCCATATCGCGATCGGTGTTGCCGATGGTGGTGATGCACAGAATGTGCCCGGGCCCGCTCAGTTCCGGCTGTACACCGTGCACCCGGTTGAGCCGTGCCATCACCTCACGGGCGTCGGCAGCCAACCCGCCGGTGCCGATGAGCAGTTTGGTCTCGTCGAGATGGCAGAACCCGGTGCCCGGGCCGGTGGCGTCGGAGCCGCGGAGGACCTGCAGTCCGGGTATCGCGGCCAGCCGCTGGGCCGTCCGCCGCGCCCGCTGCAACGTCTCGGTGAGCAGATCGCGTCCATGACAAGCCATCTGGCTGCGGGCCAGATCGATGGAGGCCATGATGGCGAAATGTGGGCTGGTGGTCTGTACCAGCTGAAGTGCCCGCCGCACCGTTGCCGGGTCCAGTCGTTCGGGATCGATGTGCAACACCGCGGCCTGGCTCAACCCCGAGAGGATCTTGTGTACCGACTGCACCGTGGCCGCGGCACCGGATCGTTCGGCGGCCGGTGGGAGATCGTCGTGGAACGCGAAGTGCGGTGAGTGCGCGCCGTCCACCAGCAGCGTGGCCCCGAACCGCCGGCACAACGCGTCCAGGGCGGTGATATCGGCGGTCGTGCCGTAGTAGGTGGGGTGCAACAGCCACAGGGCCTTCGCGCCGCTGTCGGTCAGGCCCCGTTCCACCACCTCGGCGTCCAAGCCGTGTGCCACACCGAATCGGCTGTCCCACTGCGGTTCCAGCCACACCGGCCGGGCACCGGACTGGACCAGCCCGGCCAGCACCGACTTGTGGGCGTTCCGCTGCACCAGCACCGGTTCGTCGGGACGCAGCGCCGACAGGGCTACCGCGATGTTCCCGCCGGTGGACCCTTGCACCATGATGAAGCTCTGGCCCACCCCCCACGCGTCGGCGATCAGGCGTTCGGCGTCGGCGATCGGCCCCTCCGGGCAGTGCAGGGTGTCCAGGTCGGGCAGGTTGTTCAGGTCGATCGCCGCGATGTTCGCACGGAACCACGGGTCCATGGTGCGTCCGCCCTTGTGCCCCGGGCTGTAGAACGGTGCCTGATCGCGTTCGACGAATCGGCGCAGTTCGTCGAAAAGCGGTGCCCCGGAATGATTCAAAGCCCGTAGACCCGACGGGCGTTGTGGACACCGATCATGTCCACGATCCGGATCGCGTCCTCGACCGAGCAGTCACCGCGGTGGATCCAGCCGCCCAGTTCCAGACCCATCGCGCGGCGCCACAGCACCGATCCCAGCAGGTGCAGCTCGGGTGGTCCGAAAGCGTCGGAGGAGTACAGCTGCTTCGCGAACGGTGCCGTCTCCATGGCCTCGGCCACCAGTGCGGTCGAGCGCACGCCGAGGTAGTTGATACCAAGGCCCACATCGAAATTCACGTGGTCGAAGGCCTGGGCCAGATAGCCGGCCTGGCGGTGGAACGGGTAACAGTGCAGCAGTAGCACCGGGACGGGGACCATGGTGCGCAGCAACGGCAGCAACAGCAGCGGATCGGTGCGCTGCAGATCCAGGTCGCGGTCGCCGAACCCCACGTGCACCTGGATCGGCAGCTGCCGTTCGGCGGCCTCGTGTACCCCGAAGGCGATCAGCACGGGGCTGTCCACCCGTGTGGACGGCCGGGCGGCCAGCGCGCGGGCATGCTCGACGACCTGTGTATCCGACGGACGTGACCAGTCGATATCGAATCCGGTGCGGTAGGCGGCGATCGTCTTGGTGCCCACGATCTCCGGATTGGCCGCCGCCGCGGTCAGTGCCGCGCGGAACGCCTCCGGGAACGCCTCGGCTGCGGTACCCGCCTCCAGCAGATCCTCGGCGAGGCGTTCCAGGCGCAGGATCTCCGAGCACGGGGCGCCGCTCAACTCGGTGAGGCGTTGTGGGGTCGAGATGAGATCGCCCTTGAATCCGGTGTCCACCACCCAGCGGGCGACCCGCGCCGGCGGCAGGAAGACGTCCGCGAGCTCACCGGGGGTGAGTTCGGTGCGTCGCTTCCAGTAGGTGTCGGCATCGGCGAAGGCATCCAGGCCCAGCAGTGGCGCACACCAGCGCCGCAGGGAAAGGCCCAGCGGAGAATCGAATTGGGTCATGAACCCGGGGATGGGGTCGGTCGAGCCCTCATTGATGGACTCTTCGAATCCGGCCCGGTCGACGGGTTCGTTGAACACCCCGTGCACGTGGTGGTCGACCAGCTCGACGGTGCGGAGATGGTCGGCCAGTTTCTCGGGCACCTGCACGCGATCGAACACGTCGATGACGTCACCAGCCGGCATAACGGGCCACCTCCTCGGCGTCGACGGTACCCGTCGCGGCATCGGCGATGGCCGCTCCGATGATCTCGGCGCCCCGCAGGGCCTCGTCCTCGGTGAGCACCAGCGGCGGCGTCACCTCCAGGACATTGCCGCCGACGTAGTAGACCACCGCACCCAGTTCCCACGCCCGGTACACCACCTGGGCGGCCAGCCGCGCATCGCGGTCCCCGGTCGCCGGGTCCACCAGTTCCACCCCGATGGCCAGCCCCCGCCCGCGGACGTCGCCGATCCGGTCGGTGTCCAGTGCGCGCAGCGCATCCGTAAGCACCGCGCCGACTTTCGCGGCGCGCTCGGCGAGCTGCTCCTCGACGATGGTGGCCAGCACGGCGCGCCCGGCGACCGTGCAGACCGGATTGCCCGCGGTGGTCAGCAGTGCCGCGGCGGGCGGGTGGTCCAGCAGATCGGCCGGACCGACCGCGGCCGAGAGCGGGAGGCCCCCGCCGAGCACCTTGCCGAACGTGACGATATCGGGCACCACCCCGTCGTGCTCGAAGGCGTGCAGGGTGCCGGGCCTACCCAGCCCCATCTTCACCTCGTCACAGATCATCGGGACACCGAACCGCCGGCACAACTGGTGCAGCCGGGCCAGGAAACCGTCCGGCGGCACCACCAGCCCGCCGTCGGACAGGATCGGTTCGACGATCAGGCAGGCGATCTGCCCCTGGGACAAGTGCCGCTCGGCCAGCACCAGGCAGGTTCCCACGTCATCGGGGCCGTGCGGCCGGAAAGGGTTGGGGTAGGGCAGAAAGACCGCATCCGGGTCGGGTGCCACGCCGGCGTCGACGTGCACGCCGGAGACACCCATGGCCACCCCCACCCCGCCGTGGTAGCTGTGCTCGAAGGCCAGCACGGTGCGTCTGCCGGTGCCGTGCCGGCACGCCCGCAGGGCGACGTCGTTGGCGTCGGATCCGGCGTGCCCGAGGTAGACGCGGCGCTCACCGGTGCCGGGCACGAGCGCCAGCAGATCCTCCGCCAGCCCGACCGAATCCGGGTGTACCGCCGACAATCCACCGGAACCGGGTGCGGTGCGCACCGCCCTGCTGACTGCCTCGGCGACCGCCGGATGCCCGTGGCCGAGCCCGGAGGCGGTCCAGGTGGCCGACAGGTCCAGCAGTTCCCGGCCGTCCGGGGTGACCAGCGTGCTGCCGTGCCCGGACACCACCTCCAGTGGGAAGAACCGCAGCTTCTCGATTCCGGCAATGGCGGCCTCGTCGCGTTGGTACAGCGTCGTCACTGCGCACCCGGCAATTGCAGTTCGGCGGTCAGCGACTCACCGACCCGTTTGGCGATACCGGAGGCGGCCAGCGCGATGATCAGTCCGACCAGGCACCAGTACAGGCCGAGCAGCGGTGCCGCCGTCCAGGTTTCGGCGTCCTTGACGTTGAACCACAACACCACCGCGATCACCACCGCGCCCAGTAGCGGCAGTGTCAGGCCGGCCACCTTGCCGTGCCCGCCGTGCACCGAGAGGAACTTGGGGGCGCCGACGAACCATGCCGCGGCGATCTCGACCAGCAGGTAGCACACCATCAGGCACACCGAACCCGCGACCGCGAACAGGAAGTACGTGTCGATGGCCGGGTTCCCGGTGCCCATATCGGGCCAGCCGACGGCCCCGCAGATCACGTCGACCACCAGCGCCAGGCCCACCACCAGCCAGGTGGCCCGGCGCGGGCCGCCGGTGGCCGGATGGATGTGGGCCAGGGCGCGCGGGCCGAATCCGTCGCGGCCGAACGCGTAGAGCATGCGGCCGGAGGTGGCGGCGGTGGCCATGTGGCAGCCGAATGCGGCGACGGTGGCGGTGAAGATGATGAGCAGGCTGAACCACTGGCCGATATAGGTGCTGCCCAGATCGCCGAGGGTGTTGCCGGACCCCTGGAAGGCGGCCAGACCGGCCTGGTCCGTACCGAATCCGATGACCTGGGCGAACATCACGACGACGAACAGCACTCCGGTCAGGATCAGGGTGCCGCCGAGTGCGCGCGGGATGTTGCGGCCGGGGTTGTCGGTCTCCTCACCCATCGAGGCGCACGCCTCGAACCCGGCCCAGGACAGGAAGGCCGCCACCACACCGGAGATCACCGCGGACGCGGAGACACCGCTGCCGGAGAACGAGAACACGCTGAAGTCCACCCCGGTGGACGGGGCCCCACCGCGGGCGAAGATGACGACGACGAGGACGACCATCGCCAGGATGCCGACCCCCTCGATGGCCAGCAGGATCTTGGCCAGCAGGGCGACGTCGCGGCCGGCCAGCAGCACCGAGATCACGGCACCGATCACCACGGGCACCAGCCAGGGCAGCTGGTAGGGGTGCTCACTGCCGGCCTGGAGCTGGGCGATGAAGGCGTTGGTGAAGGCCGCGGTCAGGGCCAGTGTGCCGATGCAGAAGCCCACGTAGGCACCCAGCATCGCGAACCCGGAGAAGAAGCCGGCCCGTGGCCCCACGGTGCCGCCGACCAGGGCGTAGGCGGAGCCGGCGTGGTTGAGGTGGCGGGTCAGCCGGACGAAGCTGTAGCCGACCAGGGACACGCCGATCAGGCCGATGACGAAGACCAGCGGCAGGGCCTTGCCGACGGTGGCGATCAGGCCCTGACCGTTACCGGACATGGCCAGCGTCGGCCCGACGGTGGCGACGGACAGGGCCAGTGCCACCCAGAACGGCAGCCGCCGTCGCGGCAGTTGGTCTGTCTCGGTGGGTGTTTCGGTGCTCATATGCGATTCCTCCAGGAATTCGGCGGTGGTTGGGGTCAGCAGCTCCAGGCCAGTCGCAGCGCTGCGATGGCATCGGTCAGCGGCCGGCTGCCGAAGGTGCGCTGTTCGTAGCGGCGAACGGCGACCAGGGCGTCGATGACAGCCGGGGTGAGTAATTCGGCTGCGACCGTTGATCTTTCGAAGATGTCCAGCACGGTGTCCTGATCGGCGGGCAGTGCCTCGACGGTGCCCGCGGGATCCTCGGCGACTTCGTCGGGCAGTGGCAGTTTCCGGTCGATCCCGCGCAGGGCGCTGCCGAGGAAGGCGAGCATGGCGAGATACGGGTTGGCACTGGGATCGATGATCTTCAGTTCGACGTTGGCGCCGTGCGGGTTTCCCGGGGTGGCGGCGACGAAGCGGACGGCCGCTTCGCGGTTCTCCAGACCCCAGCAGCGTGCCGCACCCGCCCAGTTGCCCGGCTGCAGGCGGGTGCCCGACAGGACCGAACCGGCGTACACGCCCAGCAGATCGGGCAGCGTGTCCAGCACACCGGCGATGGCGGATTCACCTGCGGGCCGGATCCCGTGCGGTCCGTGGCCGCCGGAGAACAGCGGACCCTGCTCGTCCGCCAGGGACAGGTGCAGGTGTGCGCCGTTGCCGGCCTCTCCGAAGAACGGGACGGGTGAGAAGGAGATCTTCATCCCGTGCCGGGCCGCGGTGCGCCCGATCACGATGCGGGCCAGGATGACCGCGTCGGCGGCCGCCACCGGCGCGGCGGGTGGCAGCGACATCTCCAGCTGATCGTGGCCGTACTCGGTGTGCAGTTGTTCGAAGGCCAGCCCGGCCCGGTCGGCGTCGGCGGCCAGATCGGTCAGGAATGCGGCGTGGTGCAGTGAGGTGCGGATGCCGTAGGGGGACCAGGGTTCGGCCGTGACATGGCCGCCGTCCTCGGTGAGCATGGTGCATTCCAGTTCGGCGCCGACCAGCGCCGTCAGGCCGTGTCCGGCCAGGGCGGACTCGGCGGCGCCGAGCAGCGAGCGCGCGCACAGGGGCGCGGCGTCGCCGTTCTGATCGCCGAGGCGGGCCGGCGCCCAGGCGATGCCGTCGCCGATCAGATGCAGGTCGGCGGGGTCGATCCGCAGCCGCTGATCACCGACGACGCCGATATCCGGGGTGAAGGCGATACCGCTGTCGACGCAGAACACGCTCCACGACGGGGAGACCCCCATGCCGGAACGGACGAAGGCGCCCAGCCGGTGTACGGGGACGTACTTGGCCCGGGTGACGCCTGCCAGGTCGGTCATCGAACCGGCCACCAGGGCGACGTTGTCGGCGCGCAGCCGATCCACGAGTTCCCGCTCGGTGTCTGCTGTCATCGACGACCTCCCTCGGTAGTGGTTCGGCGGAAACGTTATGTCATAAATGTTTCAGAATCTTTAAGATGCACGTATCGAAGAAATATTCATAAAATAATCTCGGATAGGGGGAAGTCATGTGTCGCTTGCTGGGTGTGGTCTGCGCTGAGCCGATCTCGATCGAGAAGGCGGTGGGTGCGCACGTCCTGAAGGACTTCGTGGCGCTCACCCAGGTGCACGGCGACGGCTGGGGTATCGCCGCCGCCGGCGAAGGAGGGCCGCGCGTGCACGTCAGTGCCCAGAGTGCGGTGCGCGATCAGGCTTTCCCCGCGTATATGCAGGACTGGCGCTCGACCGGCAGCATCGTGCATCTGCGTTGGGCGACAAGCGGTCTGGCGGTACGGCCGGAGAATTCGCACCCCTTCGTGGCCGACGGTCTGGCGATGGCGCACAACGGTTCGATCAAGCCGGGTGAAGCCCTGGACGCCCTGCTCGAACCGGGTATCGCCGCATCGCTGCACGGCACCACCGACAGCGAGAAGTACTTCGGCATCATCCGCGCGCACCGGCGCCGGACCCCGGACCTCATCGAGGCGGTGCGCGCCGCAGTGGCCGATGTCCGTGCCCACTATCCGGACGCCAGCCTCAACGCCCTGCTGCTCGGTGAGGGACAACTCATCGCCGTGCACGCCAACGCCCGCAGCATTCTGTCTGCTGAGGACGTCGCCGAGATCAGCGTCACCGATCTGCCCGCCGAGCACCTGGAGGACTACTTCGGACTGCGCTGGGCCCGCTCGGCGACCGGCGCACTGATCGTCGGCTCCACCGGGTTCGGCGATCTGGACTGGCAACCACTGCCGCCGGAGAGCGTCAATGCCATCTCCCTGCATGACCAGGTGATCACGACGGTGCCGGTCATGGCAGATTGACAGGCGTGACCGCCGACCCGCAGCCTCCACAGTCCGTGGCGACACGGACCAGCGCGGCGCTGCCGATGCTCAGCAAGGCCGAGCGCAGGGTCGGTCGCGCCCTGCTGGCCGACTACCCGAGCGCGGGGCTGGCCAGTGCGGCCAGGCTGGCGCAGCGGGCCGAGGTCAGCCCGCCCACGGTGCTGCGGTTCGCGCAGTCACTGGGCTACGACGGGTTCGCCGACCTGCAGGTGGCGTTGCGCGCCGAACTGTCGGCCCAGTCCAGTGGGCCCATCAGCCGGGTGTCCGACGCCCCACCGGCGGGCAGTCTGCTGGACCGGTTGCTGCACCACGGCCGGGCCCAGAGCGATCGGGCCGTCGAGACGCTGACGCAGTTGCCCGCCGCGGCAGTGGAGGCGGCCGTCCGGCTGCTCGCCGATACCGACCGCACGGTGTACTTCCACGGCGGCCGGTTCTCGCATTTGCTGGCAGCCCATCTGGCGGCGCATCTGGAGCAGCTGCGGCCGGGTATCCGCGTGCTCGGCGATCCCACCGGCCGCGACCTGGGGGCACTGCTGGAACTGGACCGCTCCGACGTGCTCGTGCTGTTCGACTTCCACCGCTATCAGCGCAGCGCCGCTGAACTGGCCGCCCGTGTCCACCGGGCCGGTGCCACCGTGCTGCTCATCACCGATGACCTGGCCTGCCCGGTGGCCCCGGACGCCGAGGTGGTGCTGGCCGCCTCGAGCTCGGTCGGCACCACCTACCAGAGCATGGCGGCCGGGTTTTTGCTGACCGAGTTGCTGGTGCCGCTGGTGATGGACGCCGTCGGCGAGCCCGCCAGGACCAGGATGGCGCTCTGGGAGGAGCAGCGGCGAGGCGAATTACTGTCCTGACCGCACCATTGCCTACGCTGGTCCGATGGCAGGTGGAACGAAGCGATTGCCGCGCGCCGTGCGTGAGCAGCAGATGCTCGACGCCGCTGTGCAGATGTTCTCGGTGAACGGCTATCACGAGACGTCGATGGACGCCATCGCCGGCCAGGCCCAGATCTCCAAGCCGATGCTCTACCTGTACTACGGCTCGAAAGAGGAACTGTTCGGCGCCTGTCTGGACCGGGAGCTCAACCGGTTCGTCGAGGTGGTCCGCGGTGACATCGATTTCACGCTGAGCCCAAAAGACATGCTGCGCAACGCTGTCGGCGCCTTCCTCGGCTACATCGACAAGAATCGGTCGTCCTGGATCGTGCTCTACAGTCAGGCCACCAGTTCGCAGGCGTTCGCCCACACGGTGCGTGAGGGCCGCGAGCGGATCATCGACCTGGTCGGTCGGCTGCTGCAGTCGGGCACCCGAAACCCGGAGCCGAACGCGGATTTCAACATGATGGCCGTCGCGCTGGTGGGCGCCGGTGAGGCCATCGCCGACCGCGTCAGCACCGGGGACGCCGATGTGCAGGACGCCACCGAGCTGATGATCAACCTGTTCTGGCGCGGCCTGAAGGGTCGGCCGTCCGCGGACAAGGCTGTCGACACCGCGTAACACTGTGCCGTAGATCACCGTTCGGTTTCGGTTTCGATCTCCGACTACACCTTGCATGACTTGCCCTCATCGGAGGGCGGGCTGGTGACATGGGGGGATGTCTCATGGCCAACAAGCGTGGGCTGGACGGGTTTCTGTCCCGTCCCGGCGACGCCTTCGAAACCGGCGTCTTCCTGCCTGCCCGGCAGGTCATGTCGTTTCCCGAGGTACTGGCGGACTACAGGAACAGTGAAGCGCTGCAGCGCTTGCTACCCGAGGTGTCGCCGTCGCACTACCACGCGGACGAGGATCGCCATCTGCTCGACGCGGAGGCCGGTCGGCTGGACGACGAGCGGATGGTGGCGGAGATCGCGCGGTACCACGCCGCACGTCGGGAGTCGTCGATGCTGGCGATGATCAACACCGCGCTGCCGCTCGGGCGTAGCGCGAACCTCTCCGGTGGGCAGGAGTATCTCCTGCGCGTGGCCCGGGACGAACGGGACAGGCTGGGCCAGCCGGTCATGGCCGACCTCTCCCGTGCCGGCGCGGCGATGCGGAAGCTGATCTGCGAGAAACTCGACGCGCTGAACTCGAACTCGGTGACGGTGGCCGCAGACGGCGACACTTTGATCGATGGCACCGGTGCGCCCGCCGCGGTACTCGGGCAGATGTGTCCCACCTGCTGGTATGCGACGCGCGCCGCACTGGCGCAGCGCGCCATCGACGATGAGCCGAACCCGGTGTTGGGACAGGGACTGCTCGACCCGTCGTCGGTGGCGATTCTCTACGTCCTGGTGTTGGTCACCTTCTGAACGCGTGGCCTGCGAACTAGAGCGGCCTTACCGTCGCCGTCAGGTGCGGGTAGCCCTTCTTCAGGTGGCGCAGCGCCAGGTTCCAGCCGTCCGCGTCGTGGTCCACCCACAACCCGGCCTTGGCCGGCAGCAGCACCGGCTTGCCGAACTTCACGGTGTAGCTAACCGCGTCGGGCAACTGACCCTCGATATTGGCCAGCACCGCCGCGGCGCTGTACATGCCGTGTGCGATCACGGTCGGGAAGCCGAACAATTTGGCGCCCAACGAGTTCGTGTGAATCGGGTTGTGGTCGCCGCCGATCGAGGCGTAGGAGCGGATCTGCCCCGGCGTGATCGACAGCACCGCGTTCGGCGGCGGCAGCTTGGGCTGCTTGGCGGGTTCGGGACGCGGCTCACCGGACAGGCTGGTGCGCTGCTGGTGCAGGAACGTGGTCACCTGGTGCCACGCCACATCGTTGCCGATCTTGATCTCGGTGACGATGTCGACGAGCAGGCCCTTGCGGTGCTCGCGCAAGTTCTCCGCATGCACCGCCACGTCCAGGGTGTCGCTGACCGCGATGGGCCGGTACTGGGTGATGCGGTTCTCGACATGCACCGAACCCATTGCGGGGAAGGGGAAATCGAAACCGGTGACCAGTGACATCACGGTCGGGAAGGTCAACGCGAAGGGATAGGTCAGCGGCACGGTGTCGCCGAACTTCAGACCCGTCACCCCCGCGTACGCCGCGACATTGGCCGCGTCGATCCGCACATCGGACACGTGCACCGTCCGGTCCGGCAATCCGCCGGTACGCGGCACGAACGGCAGCGCGCCGGCCACCGCGCGCGCCATGTTCAGCAGGCCGTTGGGCTGCTCGCTCATCAGTGCCTCCGGTTCTTCGCGCAAGCGCTCATCGGTGCCTCCGGTTCTTCGCGCAAGCGCTCATCACGCCCCCAGCAGGGCTTGCCCGCAGACCCGGATCGTGTTGCCGGTCACCGCATTCGACGCCGGGCTGGCGAAGTAGGCGATCAGCTCGGCGACGTCGACGGGCTGGCCGCCCTGGAACAGCGAGTTCAGCCGCCGGCCCACCTCGCGGGTGGCCAGCGGGATCGCCTCGGTCATCTTGGTCTCGATGAATCCGGGCGCCACCGCGTTGATGGTGATGCCCTTCTCGGCCAGCGACGGCGCCAGTGCGTCCACGATGCCGATCATGCCGGCCTTGGTGGTGGCGTAGTTGGTCTGACCGCGGTTCCCGGCGATACCGGCCATCGACGACAGACCGATCACCCGGCCACCCTCGCCGAGCGCACCCGCGGCGACCAGTCCTTCGGTGAGGTTCAGCGGCGCAAGGAGATTCACGGCGATGACGGCGTCCCAACGAGCCTCGTCCATATTGGCCAGCAGCTTGTCGCGGGTGATGCCGGCGTTGTTCACCAGGACGTCCACCTTGCCGGCGTGATGTTCGGTGACATGCGCGATGATGGCGTCGACTGCTCCCGCCGAGGTGACATCCAGCGCCAGCGCGGTGCCGCCGACCTTCTTCGCGGTCTGCGTCAGCGCCTCCTCGGCCTGCGGCACGTCGACCGCCACCACGGCGGCGCCGTCACGGGCGAACACCTCGGCGATGGTCGCACCGATACCGCGGGCCGCGCCGGTCACCACGGCGACCTTGCCGGCCAGCGGCTTGTCCCAGTCGGCGGGCGGCACCGAGTCGTCCGCGCCGACCCGGAACACCTGGCCGTCGACGTAGGCGGACTTGCCGCTCAGGATGAAGCGCAGGGTGGACTCCAGGCCCGTCGCGCCGGCCTTGGCGTCGGCGGCCAGGTAGACCAGCGACACCGTCGCGCCGTGGCGCACCTCTTTGCCCAGCGAGCGGGTGAAGCCTTCCAGGGCCCGCTGCACGATGTGCTCGTGCGCGGTTGGCGACTCGGACGGGGTGGTGCCGATGACCACCACGCGGCCGGAATGCCCCAGGTTGCGCAACACCGGGGTGAAGAACTCGTAGAGCGCCTTCAGGCCGGCGGGTTCGGTGATGCCGGTGGCGTCGAACACCAGCCCGCCGAACGAATCGGCCCAGCGGCCGCCGATGTTGTTGGACACGACGTCGTAGTCGCCGGCGAGGGCGGTGCGCAACGGTTCCACGACGCGGCCCTCACCGCCGATCAGCAGTGAGCCGGCGAGCGGCGGTTCGCCGGCTCGGTAACGACGCAGGGTTTCGGGCTGGGGTACGCCCAGTTGCTTGGCCAGGAACGATCCGGGCCCGGAGTTGACCACTTGGGTGAACAAATCGGAAGCCATGGGATCTAACTTACTCCAGAGTAAGAACGCCGGGTAACATTGGGATATGGCTAACACGAATTCTCGCCGCGTCGCGATCCTCGGCGGTAACCGGATCCCCTTCGCCCGCTCGGACGGCGCTTACGCCAACGCCTCCAACCAGGACATGTTCATCGCCGCGCTGGACGGTCTGATCGACCGCTTCAGGCTCCAGGGTGAACGCATCGGCATGGTGGTCGGTGGTGCGGTGCTCAAGCACAGCCACGACTTCAACCTGGTCCGCGAGAGCGTGCTGGGCAGCGCCCTGTCGCCGTATACCCCGGCCTATGACCTGCAGCAGGCCTGCGGCACCGGCCTGCAGTCGGCCATCTCGGTGGCCAATGGAATCGCCTTGGGCCAGTACGACTCCGCCATCGCCGGTGGCGTCGACACCACCTCGGATGCCCCCATCGCCTTCGGTGACAACCTGCGGCACGTGCTGCTGAGCCTGCGTCGCAGCAAGTCCAACCTGGACCGGCTCAAGCTGGTGGGCAAGCTGCCCGCCGCGGTCGGGGTGGACATCCCCACCAACGGTGAGCCACGCACCGGCCTGTCGATGGGCGAGCATGCCGCCATCACCGCCAAGCAGTTCGGCGTCAAGCGCGTCGACCAGGACGAGCTCGCCGCGGCCAGCCACCGCAACATGGCCGCCGCCTATGACCGCGGCTTCTTCGATGACCTGGTCACCGGCTTCCTCGGGCTGTACCGGGACAACAACCTGCGGCCCGAGTCGTCGCCGGAGAAGCTGGCCAAGCTCAAGCCCGTCTTCGGCGTGCGGGGCGGTGACGCCACCATGACCGCCGGTAACTCCACCCCGCTCACCGACGGCGCGTCGGTCGCCCTGCTGTCCACCGAGGAGTGGGCCGCCGAGCGCAACCTGCCGGTGCTGGCCTACTTCGTCGACGGCGAGACCGCGGCGGTCGACTACATCAACGGCCCCGACGGCCTGCTGATGGCGCCCACCTACGCAGTGCCGCGACTGCTGGCCCGCAACGGGCTGACCCTGCAGGACTTCGACTTCTACGAGATCCACGAGGCCTTCGCGTCGGTGGTGCTGGCGACCCTGGCCGCCTGGGAATCCGACGAGTACTGCAAGGAGCGCCTCGGCTTGGATCAGGCACTGGGCTCCATCGATAGAACCAAACTCAACGTCAACGGCTCGTCGCTGGCTGCAGGGCATCCGTTCGCCGCCACGGGTGGCCGCATCGTCGCCCAGTTGGCCAAGCAGCTCGCCGAGAAGAAGAAAGAGACCGGTAAGCCGGTGCGCGGCCTCATCTCGATCTGCGCGGCCGGTGGCCAGGGCGTGACAGCAATCCTGGAAGCCTGACCAGTCCCGACAGAATCTCGAAAAAAGTTTCCGGATACCTGTAACGCTGCGCGGAAGTGCGTCGATACACCGGATAGCTCCGTGTTGCCGTCTGACCCCCCGACCCGACGGCAACACGGGGCATTTTCATTTCCCGCTGGTCTTGGGCTCCTTCGAAGCCCTGATCGGCCCCGGCGCGGCCGGCGCGAACAGGCTGCCCGCCAGGCTCCCGCGGGCCGTCCGCACCGCCACCAGGCCCCAGGTGCAGAGCAAGCCGACGTAGGCCGCCACGGCCGCCACCTCGAACGCCGGCAGCCCGGTGTGCACGGCCAGCTGCGTGGTGCCGGTGACGAAGGTGCCGACCGGAAAGGTCAGGCTCCACCAGGTCAGGGCGAACGGCATCCCGCGGCGCAGGGTGCGCACGGTCAGCGCGGTGGCCAGCGAGATCCACAACACCGCGAAGCCCCACACCGGAACGCCGAACAGGATCGCGAACACGCTCATCCCGGCCGCCACGTCGGCGGGGGCGGCCAGCACGGCGTTGGTGCCCAGCAGCCCGGCCGCGGTGATGCCCTGACCGAGCGGCCCCAACACGATCCACAAGGTGGGCACCCGCGCCGTCCCGGACGTGCCGTAGTGCATCAGTCGGCTCCAGATCAGGCTGATGATGATCAGCGCGGCGATCAGCGACAGCCCGAACATCGCGTAACAGCCGTAGAGCATGGTGGTGCGACCGGTGCCCGGCACCATGTGCGGAATCAGCAGGGCACCCGCGGCGGCCGACACCATCGGCGGCACCACCGGCATCAGCCAGCCGCCGAAGGCCGCGTCGGGACCCACATCGATCTGGGTGAACATGATGAAGGGGATGGTCATGGCGGTGAACAGCCCACCCACGGTGCCCGCCGTCCACAGCACCCAGTCGATGTCGACGGCCAGCCGCTCACCGATCAGGTCACGGCCGACCAGGATGGCACCGGTGCCGACGGTGAGCAGCGCCATCGGGGCGGCGCCGTAGAAATGGGCCATCTGCGGGTTGCGCGCGTGGCTGCGCGCCACGGTGGGGTGGCGCACCCATTGCACCGTCACCGCCACCAGCAGTACCACCAGCAGTGCCGCGGCCACCACCCACACCACTTCGGCGAAGCCGCGCAGTCCGGGTAGATGAATCGGTAATGTCGCGCCCGCGGTCGCAACGATGCCCGTCCCCATCACCGATGCGAACCAGTTCGGCCCGAAATTTCCCAGCCGTGGCTGCTGCGTGGTCATGGTGCGACATTCAACAGGAGCGCGGCATGCAGGTAAGTCTGTTCGGGTCGTTGAGTGGCGGCGGTTCGCCGGTGGACGCCACCGTGGAATACCTCGCCCGGGCCCGCGATGAGGGGTTCCGGCGGGTCTGGATGACCCAGATGCCTTACGAGCCTGACCTTCTCACCGTGCTGGCCGTCGCCTTTCGGGAGGTCGACGGGATCGAGGTCGGCACCGGGGTGGTGCCCATCCAGAATCAGCACCCGATGCAGATGGCGCAGCGCGCGTTGACCCTGAACCTGATTGCCGGCGGGCGGTTCATCCTGGGACTGGGCATGACCCACGCCGCCGTCACCGAGGGCATGTGGGGCATCCCGTGGGACAAGCCGGTGCGTCGGCTCAATGAGTATCTCGACGGGTTGCTGCCGCTGCTGGCCGGCGAGCCCGCGGATGCGCCGGGGGAGACTGTGACCACCCGTGGCGCCCTGCAGATCGCCGGTGCCCCGCGCCCGGACGTCTACCTCGCCGCGCTGGGCCCACAACTGCTGAAGATCGCCGGGCGCCGCACCGAGGGCACCATCACCTGGATGACGGGTCCCAAGACCCTCGGTGGTCATGTCGGTCCGGCGTTGCGGGCCGCGGCCGGGGAGCGTCCGGTGCGCGTGGTGGCCGGATTGCCGGTGGCCGTCACCGATGACGTCGACGGTGCCCGCGCCCGGGCCGCCGAGCAGTTCGCGATGTACGGGCACCTGCCGTCGTACCGGGCGATGCTGGACCGCGAGGGTTATGCGGGTCCCGCCGACGCGGCCCTGATCGGGGACGAGGCGACCGTGACGGCCCGGGTCGAGGAGCTCAAGGCGGCCGGTGTCGACGAGTACGTGGGTGTGCTTTTCGATGCATCGCCGGAGGTCAGGGCCCGTACCCGGGCGCTGCTCCGGTCGCTGGATTCGGACTGAAATTACCTCTGGTGTGATCTTGATCACGGGCGTACATTCGTCTGCACGACGGGTTCGGGAAGTGACAGATCCAAAGAGCCGGAACAAGAGGTGAAGATCCGGCCGCGTGCCATACCGAAAGGTAGTGAAGACGCCCCTCAAGTGTCCTTCCCGAACCCGCCCATTTGTGCTCATGGCGAACAGGCAGGCGCCCGGCCCTCCCGGCGGCGAAGATACGGGGATGGGCGAGGTCATCCGTATCCATCCCGGTATCCACCCCCAGCGCGAGGCGCCGGAACCGCTGTGGCGTGAGGTCCTCGGCCGTCGGCTCCGCGAAACCCGCCATGAACAGGGGCAGCGTCTGGTCGATGTCGCCGCGCGGGCCGGCGTGTCACCGCAGTACCTCTCCGAGATCGAACGTGGCCGCAAGGAGCCGTCCAGCGAGATGATCGCCGCGGTGTGCGGGGCGTTGCGCACGGACCTGGTCCGGCTACTCGGTGGCATCTCGGCAGATCTCAGTCGCCCCACCCGGCCTGTGCGCGGCCCGATGTTGATGGCGGCCTAGGGGTTTCGCTGGTCCAGGACGCGGTCGGCCAGGCCGTAGGCGACGGCTGCGTGGGCGTCGAACACCCGATCGCGATCGGTGTCGTGCCGTAGCTGTTCGGTGCTGCGCCCGGTGTGCCGCGCCAGGATGGCTTCCAGCTGGCCGCGCACCCGCGCCACCTCGTCGGCTTGCAGGATGAGATCGGGAATGGTGCCGCGGCCCTGCGCGGCGGGCTGGTGCAGCACCACTCTGGTGTGTGGCAGTACCGCCCGGCGGCCCGGTGCACCGGCGGCCAGCAGTACCGCCCCGGCGGCGACGGCCTGACCGATACACGTCGTCGCCACCGGTGCCTTGATGAACCGCATGGTGTCGTATACCGCCAGCATCGCCGACAGGTCGCCGCCTTCGGAATTGATGTAGAGCGCGATCTCCTGCTCGGGGTTGTCGGCCTCCAGGTGCAGCAGCTGCGCGATGAGCGCGTTCGCGACGCCCGGGTCGATCGCGGTGCCGAGGTAGACGATGCGCTCGCTGAGCAGGTGTGAGTAGACGTCCATGATGCGCTCGCCACCGCTGGTACGGGCGACCACGTTGGGGATGGTGTAGGTGCTCATATCTGTCGATTCCCTCGGCAAGCCTCGCTCATGCGTGAATTCCCAACTGCTGCCTCTGATTCGGCGCTATCTGGGTGAAGTCGCCGACGATGTGGTCGATGAATCCGTACTCCCGCGCCTGCTCGGCGGTGAACCAGCGGTCGTGCAGCGAGTCGGTGAAGATCCGGTCGATCTCCTGACCGGTGTCCGCGGCGATGAGGCCGAGCACGGTGTCGCGGGTATATCGCAGATCGTCGGCCTGGACTTCCACCTCGACCGCCGACCCGGCGATCCCCGCTGATCCCTGGTGCATCAGGATGCGCGCGTGCGGCAACGCGAAGCGTTTCCCCGGCGTGCCCGCGGACAACAGGAATTGCCCGGCGCTGCACGCCAATCCGAGAGCAAGCGTGCCCACATCCGCGGGGACCAGCCGCATCACGTCGCGGATGGCCAGCATGGCCGGCACCGATCCGCCGGGGGAGTGGATCCACAACCAGATATCGTCGCCGGAGTCGGCGGCCAGCGTCAGGAACTGGGTGACCAGCACGGTCCCGTTGTCATCGTCGAGTGCGCCGTCGAGTACGAGAACTCTCTTGCGGTACAGGTCTTCGCGTAGTTGTCTGCTGAACAGCGGTGGCTTCTCTGTCATTCCTCGACAATGCAGCCTGCCGACCCGATCTCGCCGCCGGCGCTGCTGTGAGCAGAACGGCGACCGGTTCGCTCAGATCAATACCGATGCCAGTTCGCTGCGGGAGATCGACACCCGCTGCGGGCCCGCGACCTCCGGCAGCCACATGCCTTGGCCGATGTAGAAGATCACCGCGTCGTCGGTGAGCGCGAAGTCCTGATACACCCTGGCGCCCAGGGTGTTGTGCGGTGCCGGGTCCAGGTAGCCGACCCAACGCCTCTCCATCTCGCGTTGCACGATCGGGTCGAGCGCGCCGACGGCGCCTGGTGTGAATGCGGTGCCGAACGTGATCGGTGCGTGCGTGCCGAGGTCGTAGTTGAACGCGTGGAACGACGTCACCGGGTGGGCGCCGGTGTCGCCGTACACCTCGAGCACGACGCTCGCCGTCGAGCGCGATGCGTACGAATGCGGGGTGATGCCGCGGTCGTACGTGCGGTCCCGCCGCGGGATGGACCCGACGAAAGCAATGAAATCGTCCTTATTCGTGGTGATGTAGTCGGTCAGCGACTGCTGGTCGGGGTAGTCCAGCGAATAGCTGATATCGATTGCGTACGTGTCGCTTTCGGCCTTGATGCGGCAGATTCGAGCGGCCTCGACGGACCCGCCCAGGTCTGCGCAACTGCGTATCGGCTGCGCCGAGGCGGGGGCACCGAAGGTGATGGCGCCGATAAGAAGCGCGGCCCATGCCGTGATGAGCCGGGTCACGGCGTGACCGGGTAAAGGCGGACGTCTTCCACGCCGCCGCCGTTGATCGGCGCGCCGAGGAGTACGTCCGACGTGTTGGTGGCGGGGTCGTAGGACACCAGCGAATTGCCGCCACCACAACCGACTTGGCCCACCACCATCAGTTTGTCAGCGCTGACGCCGGCCAGTCCGACACTGGCACTGACACCTGGGATATGAATGCGCTCGGTGTGCCCATCTGCGGTCAGCTTGGAGACGAAGCTGGTGCCGCATGCGCCCGAGGTGGGCAGGAAGGTGCCGTTGGCGGTCTTGAAGGCGGTCCAGTTGCCGTAGTTGCCCTCGAACCCCGGTTGGTCGTCGTGCGTGTTGACCGCTGTGAGCGCGGTGGGCTTTCGGCCGTCCAGGGGCACGGTCCACAACTGCTCACCACCGCCGCGCTGAATTTCGCAATGGGCAAGCAGCACCTTGTCGGTCCACCACTTCACCGGTGCGCAGGTGGCGTTCGACATCGGTACCGGCAGGGTTCGGTCGATCGACCCGTCGTTGCCGACGATCACCAAGCTGTTATCCGACCTGGGCACGACCTCGTTGCCGAGGTTGGCGGTGGAGAGCACCAACTGTGTTCCGTCGGGGAACGCGAGGTAGTCGCCGCTGAACTGCCCGGCACCACCCAGATCCTCTGTCGGATAGGACATCTGCACATTACCGCTGGCGTCGATACGTGTCAGCGTCCCCGGCTCGGCACCGTTGTAGCTGGTCGACACCAGGAATGCCCTGCCGTTGGGTTGCGTGTACCGCGCCGTTCCGGTGACGGGGAAGGACGTGCGCTCACCGGTACGCAGATCAAGGGAGATCGCTTGTCCGTCTTGACCGTAACCCGGGGTCAGCAGTACATGGCTGCCGTCGCCGGACCAGTCGGACACGTGGGTGGCAATCTCGGCGGGACCGAACTCGGCCATCGGGTAGCGCTCCCCGGCGGGGGAGACAAGGTAGAGGACCTGGGTGGCGGTCTCCGGGGTGGGCTCGCCGGGGACGGGCGGCGTGCCGGGGTGATGCGGAGTGACGGGGCTCCACATGGCCACCACCCAGCCCGGCCCGACCTGATCCCACGGTGCGTCGGCGGCAGTGCGCTCAGACCCCTTCGCGGCGACAGGCGCTGATGCCGGTGCGGTCGCCTGCACGGGCGACGCAGGACGATTACTGGTTTGGCCCGCAACCGAAGTCGGCTCCGACGTGCAGCCGGCAAGCATGATCGAGGCGAGCGCTGCGACGCACACGGTGTGAGTGGTGAAGTGGTTCATGACGGGCTCTCAGGAGAATCGGTCGATCGCGATACGCGCGAATCGGGTTACGGTGTCGCAGGATTGGTAGGTTGCGGTGGCGCGGTAGATACGGTTGTCGTTCAGCCGCGCGATCACTGTCGTGGACGGCGGTGTGGTCATCGGTTCGGTGATACAGACCGGCTCGGCGGCGGCGGGCATTGCCTCCGGTGCCAGCACTTCGGAGCTGATGCCCAGACCGGGTTGTTCGCCGGATATCGCGTACCAGCAGCCGGCTTGTCGCGGTGTTGCGGCGACCGGTTGTCCGAGGATGTCCGTTGCTTCTCGGACGCTCACCCAGTCGCATGGTGTCGACGCGTCGGCAGTCGCGGTCGGGGCGAGCGTCACCGCCGAACCGGCCAGCAACAACGCCGCAAGGAGCTTCATGACCGCGGCCGGTAGCACTTGCCGGCGGGCCAGTTCCACAGCGCACGGATGTTCTCGGGGATCGGGCACGGTGCCTGCCCGGCTGGTATCGGTCCGAAGCCGATCGCGGTCGGGATCCAGGTGGCGCCGGGGATACCCGGCTGCATGAACGACATGTAGCTGTTCTGGTCTTGGAGCTGGATCGCTGCCTCGGGATGGGTACCGTCGGTGTGCAAGGCGGCAGCGGCCCAGCGGATTCCGGTCTCCGGGTCCACGGCATAGTAGGACTGGCCTTCGCGCAGGCCGGTGAATTCCGACGCCGGCCGCCCGGTCAGCACTGCGCCGGCCTGTATCAGCTCGGCGCGCACATCCGGTGTCAGCGGTAGGTTCACCGCGTCGTCGGCGTGCGCGACCGGTGACAGCACAGTGGCGACGGCGAATGCCGCGATGGCGGTGGTGATGAGTGTGCGTGGCACGGCAGCTCCCTTTCAGTCACCCGAAATGCTGCGACCGCCGTCTTGGCACATTCTTGGGGGCACATTCTTGGCTCGTGCATCAGTCCGAGTCGAGGCCGTCCAGCGCCCAGATCGTGAGGTAGGCCAGGCCGAAGAACACAGCGACCGCCACTGCCACGCCCGTCGATTGCACGTACGCCAGCGGTGAGCGCACCCATTCCAGCGTCCCTGCCACCACCGCGTCCGGCCGCGTGACCAGATCCCACGAGTTCCACCGCTGGAACCGCCCGATCACCACGCCGACAGCGCACAACCCCACCGACACGATGACCAGAAACCACCCGGCGGCCGCGCCGAACTGCCTCTCGACGCGATTGTGCACCAGCCGCATCGATACCACACCGAGGACGATGCCCGTCCACGCCGCGAATCCGTACTGCAGGATGTGCCGCCACAGCTCGACATCATCACCCAGGTGCACCAGATCGGTCACCAGATAGGGCGAGTTCGGCAGGAATGCCAGCCACAGCACGCCCAGCGGCAGCAGCCAGATCCCGCGCCGCACACTGGCGAAGGCGACCGCGGCCACCATCGGGATCCACGCCAGGAACAGATTCCAGATCAGGAACCGCGAGGGATAGGACAGCGGCGCCTCGGGATCCGTCACACCCAGCACCACGGTCAGCGCGGTGGTGGCGGCCAGGGAGACGAGCAGGATGGCGCGTCGGGCATGCAGCATGACGTCAATCCTGCCGATACGCGCCGTGCCGTTCCCCCGATCGGGGGACAACCACTTCACCCGGTGCATCCACCGGTCACCCGACAGATCCTGAGCGCCGTGCGGCGCATTGTTATCGCAACGGAGAAAACAACCCACACAAAGGATTACCGAAATGATCAAGCACCTGGGCCTCAGCATCGTCACCGCGGGCATCATCGGCGCAGGCGCTCTCGGCCTGGCCGGCACCGCCGCCGCGGCCACCACCGCGCAGGCCCCGAGCGGCCCCGGCTACTCCTACAGCCCCGAGGTCAAGGCCCACCCGGCCCCGACCATGGCGCCCGGCTGGCACGCCCACCACGGCGCCGCCCGCATCGCTGTCCTGCAGAACCGCCGACACACCGAAGCATGCCCCAAACGACAAGTGCCCCCGGGATCGCCGGGGGCACTTGGTCTATGAGAGATCAGAAGGAGGCTTCGGACAGCTCCATGACCTCGTTGTCGATACCGTCGAGGACGGTGCGGGTGCTGGTCAGCAGCGGCAGGAAGTTCTTCGCGAAGAACGACGCGGCCGCGACCTTGCCGTCGAGGAAGGCCTTCTCCTCGCCGGTGGCACCGGCGTCGAGGCGCTCGATGGCGACGGCGGCCTCACGCTGCAGCAGCCAGCCGACCATCAGATCGCCGACCGAGAGCAGGAAGCGCACCGAACCCAGGCCCACCTTGTAGATGCTCGCGGCATCTTCCTGCGCGGCCATCAGGTAGCCGGTCAGGGTGGCGGCCATGCCCTGCACGTCCTCCAGGGCGGTGGCCAGCAGCGCACGCTCGGCCTTCAGGCGACCGTTGCCCGACTCGTTCTTGATGAACGTGTCGATCTGGCCGGCCACGTAGGACAGCGCCTGGCCCTTGTCGCGGATGATCTTGCGGAAGAAGAAGTCCTGCGCCTGGATGGCGGTGGTGCCTTCGTAGAGCGAGTCGATCTTGGCGTCGCGGATGTACTGCTCGATCGGGTAGTCCTGCAGGAAGCCGGAACCACCGAAGGTCTGCAGCGACTCGGTGAGCTTGGCGTAGGCCTGCTCGGAGCCGTAACCCTTGACGATCGGGAGCAGCAGGTCGTTGACCCGCAGTGCCAGGTCCGCGTCCACACCGTGCAGCGCCTGGGCCACCTCGTCGTCCTGGAAGGTGGCGGTGTACAGGTACAGCGCGCGCATGCCCTCGGCGTAGGACTTCTGGGTCATCAGCGAACGACGCACGTCCGGGTGGTGCGTGATGGTCACGCGCGGCGCGGTCTTGTCGGTCATCTGGGTCAGATCGGCACCCTGCACGCGCTCCTTGGCGTACTCCAGAGCGTTGAGGTAACCGGTCGACAGGGTGGCGATGGCCTTGGTGCCGACCATCATGCGGGCTTGTTCGATGACGTCGAACATCTGCGCGATGCCGTTGTGCACCTCGCCGACGAGCCAGCCGACGGCGGGCTTGTCGTGCTGGCCGAAGGTCAGCTCACAGGTGGCCGAAACCTTCAGGCCCATCTTGTGCTCGACGTTGGTCACGTAGACGCCGTTGCGCTCGCCCAGCTCGCCGGTCTCGAAGTCGAAGTGGTACTTCGGCACGAAGAACAGCGACAGACCCTTGGTGCCGGGGCCGGCGCCCTCGGGGCGGGCCAGGACCAGGTGGAAGATGTTCTCGAACATGTCATCGGCCTCGGCGGAGGTGATGAAGCGCTTCACACCGTCGATGTGCCAGGAGCCGTCCTCCTGCTTGACGGCCTTGGTGCGTCCGGCGCCGACGTCGGAGCCCGCGTCGGGCTCGGTCAGCACCATGGTGGCGCCCCAGTCGCGCTCAGCGGCGATGACGGCCCACTTCTTCTGCTCTTCGGTGCCGTTGTGCGCGAAGATCTGCGCGAACGCCGAACCGCCGGCGTACATCCACACGGCCGGGTTGGCGCCCAGGATGTGCTCGTTGAGTGCCCACAGCAGCGCCTTGGGGGCGGGCACGCCGCCGAGTTCCTCGTCGAGGCTGACCTTGTTCCAGCCGCCCTCGATGGTCACCTTGACCGACTTCTTGAAGGACTCGGGCAGCTTGACGGTGTGAGTCTTGGGGTCGAACACCGGCGGGTTGCGATCGCCGTCGGCGAACGATTCGGCGACCGGGCCCTCGGCCAGGCGCGCCATCTCGGAGATCATCTCCTTGGCGGTGTCGGCGTCCAGATCGCTGAACGAACCGGCACCGAGCGCCTTGTCGAGACCGAGTACGTCGAACAGGGTAAAGACCTGGTCACGGACGTTGCTCTTGTAGTGGCCCACGGTTTCTCCTCAATGAGATGGAAGCTGTCGGTTGGGTACTCAGGGCTAAGTTACCCACCAGTAACTGGCCTGAACTATACCGCCCGGTAACCCCATCGCAAAGGGGCTCTGAGCAAATTGTCGCCAGCGAACCAACCGCCTGGTTGATTGGGCGGCTCTCGACGCTCATTTTTGCCGTTTGACCTGCAATGACATTCAATCTGTGATGCTCGCCACGGAGGCGCTCAACAAACCTCTAAGGTGAGGCGCATGAGGCGTGTGGTGGTATGGGGAACGGGCAATATGGGCTCGACGGCGATCCGCTCGACGGTCGCCTTCCCGGGTCTTGAGCTGGCCGGCGTCATCACCTCGTCCGCCGACAAGGCCGGCCGCGACGCCGCCTCGTTTGCCGGACTTCCGGACTCCACCGGCGTGCTGGCCACCACCGATGTCGACGACGCCCTGACCGGGGCCGACGCGGTGGCCTATATGGCCTCCGGCGATATCCGGCCCGAGGAGGCGATCGCCGATATCGAGCGCGCGCTCAAGGCCGGCGCGCATGTAGTGACGCCGTCGCTTTACTCGCTCTACGACCCGCGCTCGGCGCCACCGGAGTGGGTGGCCCGGCTCACCTCGGCAGCCGAAGCGGGCGGGGTGTCCCTTCTGGTCAGTGGCGTCGACCCGGGCTGGGGCAACGACGCGCTCGCGGTGCTCGCGGCGGGTTTGTGTACCCGCATCAAGACCATCCGTTGCCAGGAGATCTTCGACTACTCCACCTACAACCAGCCGCATTCGGTGAAGGTGCTCTGCGGTTTCGGCGGGCCGATGGACGAGACACCGATGATGCTGTTGCCGTCCATCCCGACCATGGTGTGGGGCGGTAACGTCCGCCTGATCGGGCGAGGGCTCGGCCTGGAGATCGACGAGATCACCGAGGACGTCCAGCGTCTGGCGCTCACCGAGGATGTCGACACCGTGATGGGCACCTTCGAGAAGGGCACCCAGGGAGCGTTTCGGCTCAAGGTGATCGGCTGGGCCGGCGGACAGCAGCGGGTGGTCATCGAACACATCACCCGGATCCATCCGTCCGTCGCACCGGAGTGGCCGGCTCCCGATCAGGGCGCCGGCGATCACCGGGTGATCATCGACGGCGATCCGGAGTTGACCATCGTCGTGCGGGCCGACGTACCGGGTGGCACCCGGGCCGACGGCGGCAACACCACGGCGGCCAACCGTCTGCTGGGGGCCATCGAATGGCTGGCCACCCAGCCCGCCGGGATCTACGACGGGCTGGATGTGCCGATCCATCCTTCGCTGCCACTCGAGGTGGAAGCGACGCGCTGGGCCTAGTCCGCGGCGGCCGGGGCCGGCTCCTCGGCAGGCGCCTCCGGCGTGACCGGGGCCGCTGGGGCATCCGAATCAGGCAGCTGCGAGACCAGGTGCTCGGCCAACTCTCCGATGGTCGGGTAGTCGAACACCGCCGTCGGGCTGATGTCGAACTTGCCACCGAACTGACCGAACAGCCGGTTGCGCAGCTCGACGGCCATCAGCGAGTCGGTGCCCAGATCCAGGAACCTGCTGGACGCCGCCGGCGGCTGCGCCAGCCGCAGGAAGCCCTGCACCTCGCGCTGCAGGAATTCGGTGATGAACCCGCCGCGCGCTGCCACCGGCAGCTCCTGCAGTTGCCGCAGCAACTCGCTGTCGCCCTGCACCGATCCGTCACCGCTGGGCAGCACCTGATCCAGCAGCGGCGGGCGGATGCCGCCCAGCATCTTCGCTGTGCGTTGCCAGTTCGCCTTCAGCACAGTGACCTGCGCCGCGCCGTGCCGGATCGCCTCGCCGAGGGCGGCCAGCGCCGCCGACGGCTCCAGCGGCATCATGCCCTGCGCACTGAGGTTGGCGACGGCGGCCTGCGAGCTGGCCATACCGCCATGACCCCACGGCCCGAAGTTGACGGCGGTGGCCGGCAGCCCCTGCGCCCGCCGCTGTGCCACAAGCCCGTCGAGCAGCGCGTTGGCGGTGGCGTAGTTGGCCTGCGACGGCGAACCGAGCACCGCGGACGCAGACGAGTACACGATGAAGAACTCGAGGTCATCGTCCTTGGTCAACCGGTGCAGGTGGTGCGCACCATAGGCTTTCGGGCCCAACGTCGTCCGGAAGTGCTCCAGATCCTGCTGCGGGAGCAGCGCATCGTCGAGCACACCGGCCAGGTGTGCGATACCGGCCAGCGGCGGCAGTTCGGCGCGGATCTTGTCCAACAGCGCCGCCACCGAAACCTCGTCCCCGACGTCGGCCGAGAACACGTGGATCCGGCAGTGGAACCGCTCGGTGATGGCGTCGATGGCCTGCTGGGTCTCCGCGTCGGGGGTACGCCGGCTGGTCAGCACGATGTCCCCGGCGCCGAGCTGAGCCAGATAGGACGCCGTGTGCAAGCCGAGCGCACCCAGCCCACCGGTGAGCAGGTAGCTCCGATCGCCATGCGGCTGAAGCGGTTTCGGCATCTGCACGACGATCTTGCCGATGTGCCGAGCCTGCTGCATCCGGCGGAACGCGGTCCTGGCCTCGGTCAGCGGGTAGACCTCGGCGGGCACCGGGGTCCACACACCGGTGGCCAACCCCTCGGACACCTCCGCCATCAGCTTCTGGATGTGATCGGGGTCGGACATCATCGTCACGTCCAGCGCCACGATCTCGTAGTTGATATCGGGCCGCACCTCGGCCATCCGCTCGACGGGCCAGATATCGCGCTTGGCGATCTCGGCGAACCGACCGCCGTGGGCCGTGGCCCGCAACGTCGCTTCGATGAAGCCCTCACTGGTCAAGGAGTTGAGCACCACGTCCACACCCGCGCCGTCGGTATCCGCGAGGATCTGATCCGCGAAATCCGTTGTCCGCGAGTCGTAGACGTACTCCACACCCATCTCCCGCAGCGTGGCGCGCTTGTACTTGCTCGCGGTGGCGAACACGATCGCGCCGTGCTGGCGGGCCATCTGGACCGCGGCCAGACCCACGCCGCCGCTGGCGGCGTGGATGAGCACCTTGTCGCCGGGCTTGAGCTGCGCCCAGTCGAAGGCCAACCGGACCGTCAGTGCCGCAGCGGAGATGGTCGCCGCATCCACCGAGCTGACGCCGTCGGGTACCACTGCCAGCAGCGGTGCCGGGACGTTGAGCCGGCTGGAGAACGCGCCCGAGCAGTACTGGGACGTCCTGCACCAGGGGCGCGACGCGGTCTCGGAGATCCCACCAGCGACGAGCTGCACGCCGTGTCGACGGTGACCGCCGGGCCGCACGAGGTCTCCAGCAGCAGCCGATGCGGTCGGCGAGATGTTGCTCGACGCAGATCAGACGGCACGATTCGAAGCGGCGTGCACCGCGGCGGGTACGCGTTTCGTCGGCGGCCTGTACGCGTGCACCGCCATGGTCGAACACGAGCTGACCGGTGCGGCGACCTACTACGGGCTCACCCCGCGGGACACCCGCCGCACATCGGACAACTTCATGACCCAGGGCTGGTTCACTGGCCTGGTCCCGATCACCGTCCCGATCGCCGCGACGACTTTCGCCGAAGCCGCGTGGGCGGCGCAGACTTCGTTCGATTCCGGGCTCAATCTGGCGAGGGTTCCGTATTACCGCGTACTGGAATTGGCGCCGTGGTTGGAGAACCCGCATCCGAACTTTCCCGTTTCGAACTTCCTGCACGGTGGCGCAGCTCCGCTGAACGCGGTGATCGCTGCAGCTGAGATGGGTTATTCGAACAATATCGGAATTTACTCCGACGGCAGATTCTCCTATCAGTTGACGATCTACGTATTCCGGTACGAGGCCGGTACGGCAATGGCGGTGATGTTTCCGGACAACCCGGTCGCCCAGAAGTCGGTCGCCCGCTACATCGCCACGATGAAGTCCGTGGTCGAGCAGGTGGCTGACAGCGGCGATTGGGGCCGTTTTGGGTAGGTTGCCGTGCAGGGCCGGACAGCACGACGCGGCTTGAGCTTGTGACAGTGATTTTCGGGGGCCAGAGAATACGAGGACCACAGGTGGGGGCAACGTGCGCCGACTAGCTGATTTTGTCGTGCGAATGCCCTGGGCGGTGGTCGGCCTGTGGGTTGCCTTGGCGGTGGTGCTGCCGCTGACGTTCCCGAGCCTGAACGAGATGGCTCAGAAACACCCGCTGGCCATGCTGCCGGCCGATGCGCCGTCCAGCGTCGCCGCCAAGCAGATGACCGAGGCGTTCCACGAGCCCGGCGGCGATGACCTTCTGTTGGTGGTCCTGACCGATGAGCGTGGGCTCGGTCCGGCCCATGAGGCCACCTACCGCAAATTGGTCGACGCGCTGCGCGATGACCAGCAAGACGTGGTGATGCTGCAGGATTTCGTCGGGACGCCCGCCCTGCGGTCGTTCCTGACGAGTAAGGACGGCAAGTCCTGGGTCCTGCCGGTGGGTCTTGCGGGTGCGTTGGGCACCCCGCAGTCCTATGCCGCCTTCACCCGGGTGGCCGAGATCGTCAAACAGAACACCGCGGGAAGCCCGCTGGAGGTCCACCTCACCGGCCCGGCGGCCACCGTCGCCGACCTGACTGTCGCGGGGCAGCGCGACCGTCTGCCGATCGAGATCGCGATCGCCGTCCTGGTGCTCCTGGTGCTGCTGGTGGTGTACCGCAATCCGGTCACCATGCTGCTGCCGTTGACCGGTATCGGGATCTCTCTCGTGATCGCGCAGTCCCTGGTGGCCGGCTTGTCGCAGCTGACCGGCCTGGGGGTGTCCAACCAGGCCATCATTCTGCTCAGCGCGATCATCGCGGGTGCCGGCACGGACTACGCGGTCTTCCTGATCAGTCGCTACCACGACTACGTGCGAATGGGCGAGAGCTCCGAGGACGCGGTCCGGCATGCCCTGGGTTCGGTGGGGAAGGTGATCACGGCGTCGGCGGCGACCATCGGACTCACCTTCGTCGGGATCAGTTTCGCCCGGATGGGAGTGTTCTCCACGGTCGGTGTGTCCTCCGCGATCGGGATCGGGGTGGCCTTCCTGGCCGCCCTGACACTGCTGCCGGCCATCCTCGCCATCGTCGGGCCACGGGGCTGGGTCACGCCGCGGCGCGAGCTGACCACGCGGATGTGGCGCCGGTCCGGGATTCGCATCGTGCGCCGCCCGCGACTGCACCTGGTGGCCAGTCTGCTGGTGCTGATGCTGCTGGCCAGCTGTGTCGGTCTGGCGAAGTACAACTACGACGACCGCAAAGCGGTACAGGCGTCGGACCCGAGTTCGGTCGGGTATGCAGCGCTGGAACGCCATTTCGACCTCAACCAGTCGGTTCCGTCCTATGTCTTGGTCCGGTCGCCGCACGATCTGCGTACCCCGCAGTCCCTCGCGGACCTGGAGCAGATGGCCGAACGCATCACCCAGGTGCCCGATATCTCGATGGTCAGCGGTATCACCCGGCCGCTCGGCGTGGTGCCGCAGGAGTTCCGGGCCACCTACCAAGCCGGACTGGTCGGTGATCGACTGGGTACCGGCGCCGACATGATCACCCAGAACATGACCGACCTCAATCGGCTGTCGAAGGGGGCGGGCACCCTGGCGACCGGCCTCGGCGATGTCCGCGGTCAGGTCAACCAGATCGCCGGGACCATCCAGCAGATGGTCAACGCCTTCTCGTCGATGCGCGACCAGAACGGCGGCGACAAGCTGGTCCGCAACGTCGAAGTCGGCGCCAAGCTGGTCGACAGCATCAACCAGCTCGGCAGTTCGATGGGCATCAGCGTCACGGCTGCCAAGGACATGTTCGCCTGGGTGGGGCCGGTGCTGACGGCACTGCAGGGCAATGTGACCTGCGATCTGGACGCCTCGTGCAGTGAGACCCGTGCGCACTTCTCCCGGCTGGCCCAGGCACGCCAGGACGGCACCCTGGATGAGATCAATAAGCTTGCGGGACAACTACAGTCGATGCAAGACAGGCAATCGCTGAATACCTCGCTGAATCAGCTGGGCACCGCCTTCACCAACCTCACCAAGCTGATGAAGACGTTGGGTCTGGACTCGCCCGCCGGGGCGCAGGCGACTTTGGGCAAGCTTCGGCAACAGGCCGACCGTTCGGCGACCGGCAGCCGTGAGGTGGCGACCGGGGTGAACGAGGTGGTCGACCAGATCCAGCTCATGCGCAGCGGTCTGGACCAGGCGTCGGCGTTCCTGCTGTCGATGAAGCAGAACGCGGCGGGCCCCGCGATGGCGGGATTCAACATCCCGCCCGAGGTGCTGCAGCTGCCGGACTTCAAGGCCGCCGCCAAGATGTTCATCTCGCCGGACGGGCACTCGGTGCGCTACCTGGTGCTCACCAAACTCGATCCGTTCAGTGTCGCGGCGATGGATCAGGTCAACGCGATCAGTGACGCGGCCAAGGGCGCTCAGCCGAACACCAGCCTGGCCGACGCGTCGATCTCGATGGGCGGATACCCGGCCGCGCTGAGCGACACCCGCGACTACTACCAAATGGACATCCGGTTCATCATCGCCGTCACCATCATCGTGGTGCTGCTGACGTTGATGCTGCTGCTCCGTTCGGTCATCGCACCGCTGTATCTGGTGGGGTCCGTGGTGATTTCGTTCTTCGCGGCGCTCGGTATCGGTGTGCTGGTGTTCCAGTACGGCTTCGGTCAGCAGTTGCACTGGACCGTGCCACCGTTGGCCTTCGTGGTGTTGGTCGCGGTGGGGGCGGACTACAACCTGCTCTTCGCGTCCCGACTGCGCGACGAGTCTCCGCACGGCACGCGGTACGGCATCATCCGGACGCTGTCATCGACGGGCGGTGTGATCACGGCGGCGGGCCTGATCTTCGCGGCCTCGATGTGGGGTCTGCTGTTCTCCAGCATCGGTACCGTGGTGCAAGGCGGGTTCGTCATCGGTGCCGGAATCCTGCTGGACACATTCCTGGTCCGGACCATCACCGTGCCGGCCATCGCTACGCTGGTCGGCAAGGCGAACTGGTGGCCATCTCGACCGAAATCGCAGGGGAGCAGTCAGGCATGAGGAAACTTCTCGCCGCGGTGACGGTGCTGGTGACGGTCAGTGCCACGGGCGCCTCAGGTATCGCCGGAGCCGACGAGCCGGCGCCCGTACCCGCCCCGGGAGCGGGATCTGCTGCCCCGGAACCTCAGCGTGGCACCCCTGGCAACGCGTACGCGCTCGGTGGTGCCCATGTCCTCGGTATTCCCTATGACGAGTACATCCGCCGCACGGGCGCCGACTGGTTCCCCGGCTTGAATCGCATGAACATCCAATATCCGGCAGGTCAGGTTCAGGGGCACACCCTGGAGCGACTGTTCCCCGGCATCGGAAAGTTGGATGACGGTTTCCCGGGGCTGGGACTTGACGGCCCGAGCATCGGCGAGTCGGTCGACGTGGGTGAGGGCAACCTCATCCATGCCATCCAGACAGGTGGTAGCGGCACCGCCATGGGGTTGTCCGAGGGCGCCATGGTGCTCAACGCGGTGAAGAACCGGCTCGCCACCGATCCGGCCGCGCCTCCGCCGGATCAGTTGTCCTTCGCGACCTTCGGTGATCCTCTGACGACGAACCCGTTCGGCCAGAGCTTCCTGAGGCAGAACTTCCCGGTCGGCAGCGTCGTCCCGTCGCTGGACTTCACCATGCCGCCGGAGGTGGACAGCCAGTACGACACCTACCAATTCATCTCCCCGTACGACAGCATCGCCGACTGGCCGCAACGCCAGGACAACATCATCTCCGTCACCAACGCGATCGTCGGCCTGGCCACCGGTCACACCGCGGTGGCCTTCACCAATCCGTCGAATGTGCCGCCCCAGAATGTCGCGGTCACGTACAACTCGCGGGGCGCGAAGACGACGACGTACATGATTCCCGAGCAGCACCTCCCGCTGGTTCTCCCGTTCAAGTACATCGGGGTGGACGAGGGCACGCTGAACAAGCTCGACGGGGTGCTCAAACCCTATGTGGATGCCGGATATACGCGTAACGACAATCCGTTGACCGCTCCCATCACCGTGGATCCTGTTCGCGGCTACGACCCCGCGGTGGTCACGGCGGGGGCGAGTGAGGCCGCCTTTGGCAGTGGAGGCGTCGATCCGCTGTCTCAGCTGATGGCCGGGTTCCAGTACGTGTTGGATCACAACGTGCACTGAGCAACCCCGACGTGGCAACGAAAGTGGTTCTGAGCCGCTTACATTGTCGTACAGGGATGTTGGACTCGCTGCCGGTTGATTGCCCGGATGCCCAGGTCCGGGATCAACTCAGAGTGAAGTGGCAAAGGTCGTCATACTTGGCGCAGAAGTTCACGCAATTGTCGTACTGTTTCTTGCTCTCATAGCACCAGCTCTGATCCTTGTTGAGGTGAGCGGCCTTCTTCTCGATGCCTTTTCGGTTTCGACCTTCTGGGGACCCTGCGGAGGCGCCAGGTGATCCCGAGTCAGCCAACAGCATGTTGCAGTTCAGGTTCAACAGATAGGACGACGGGCCGCTGGGCTTTCCGCTGCCATCGAGAGGTTTAGTCTTACGCCAACTAGCCACGGTGCACTTGTCGCGATCTTGGACATCGCCAACTATTGATGCAACCACCAACGTGCCATGCCAATTGGAGATCAGTCCTTGCGCCTCGGAATACGTCTTGCCGATAAGAGGATCGCCCTTCGCTTCGGCTGGAGCGGCAAAAGTCATGACAGAAGCTGAAATCGCGGTGAGAATGATCGCGTTTGGCAAGACCTTTGAAAGCATGGCAACCCTCCGCGTGGTCAGCTGTTGCTAGTGCAGGCGTTGAATACTTCTGACCATCGCTGGGCAGTGGGATTGCAGGCTACCACGCAGATCGGGCTCTTAAATGAGGAGTTTCGAGCCCGTGACTACAGGTCACGGGCGCTTTCCATCATGGTTCTTTGCTCTGAAAGATGGGCGGCTGAGGTTTGCCGCGTAACTAGATTTGTCAGACGTTTGCGCCATTCAGTGAACAAGCAGGTTCTTGTCAGGTTTGGAAGGATTGCTGCCCTGCACTTCCTCGGCGGGGAGTAAGCGACCGCGCGTTTGCCGTTCTGATAAGACATTTCCTGTAATTCGGTATCGCAGAACTCGTTGAACCGAAGAATGCAATCTGCGGCTCACCTGTGCGGAGCTCTGGCGTCATCGATCGCTCGGGTTGCCTCGTAAACAGACGAGGCGTCTTCACCAGTCAGCGGGGCAATCTAGACATTACGCCTTCGGAATCGACTACCAACCGGCCGCTCCTATACGTCCAGTCGCACGAACTGCCCTTGACGGTGCTGCTCGATGCAGGCGGCGCGGCGGATCTTGCCGCTGGTGGTGGTCGGGATCGAGCCGGGCGCCACCAGTACGATATCGGCGACATGGAGTCCGTGTGCGCGTGAAATCGCCGCGGTCACATCGTTTTTCACCACGGCCAGGTCGTCGGAACCGTCGAGTTTCTTCAGCTCGATCACGGTGACCAACTTCTCGGTCTGCTCGTCGGGCACCGCGATGGCCGCCACCCGGCCGCGGGTGATCTGCTGAACGGTGGCCTCGATGTCTTCGGGGTAGTAGTTGCGGCCCCGCACGATCAGCATGTCCTTGATGCGTCCGACGATGAACAGATCGCCTTCCGAGATAAAGCCCCGATCGCCGGTACGCAGCCACCCCGTCTCGGGGGTACCCGCCGGCGCATCCGCCAGCGTCGCGCCGAAGGCGGACCCGGTCTGTTCGGGCTTGCACCAGTACCCGGCGGAGACGTTCTCGCCGTGGGTCCAGATCTCGCCGATGGTGCCGTCCGGACATGGTCGGCAAGTGTCGGCGTCGACGATCCGTACCAGCGGCGAGACCGGCATGCCGTACCTCATCAGGGGTGACCCACCCGGGCTGCGGGTCGCGACGCCCTCGACCAGATCCTCGGCGGCGAACTCGACGGCTTCGGGCACCCGGCCGCTGTTGCCGCTGGCCACGAAGACAGTTGCCTCGGCAAGTCCGTACGAGGGCACCATCATCTCGGGCCGGAAGCCCACGGCGCTGAACCGCTCGTTGAACTTCACCAGGGTGGGCGGATGGATCCTCTCGGCCCCGTTGATGATGCCGAGGATCCCGCTGAGGTCGAGATCGGACAGGTCGGCCTCGCTGGCGCGCCGTGCCGCGAAATCGAACGCGAAGTTAGGGGCGGCCGACCACGCGTACCTGGGCCGAGACAACGCCTGCACCCAGCGCATCGGATTGCCCAGGAACGCCAGCGGGCTCATCAGGTCCGCCGCGTGACCGGCGAAGATGGGCCCCGCGATCCCGAGCATCAAGCCCATATCGTGGTAAAACGGCAGCCACGAGACCAGTTTGGTGCCGTCGGGGAGCACGCCTCCGTGCTGGGCGAAGTAGTCGGCCATCAACTGCTCGTAGTTCGCCTGCAGATTGCGGTGGCTGATCATCACGCCGGCCGGCAACCGAGTCGACCCCGAGGTGTACTGCAGATAGGCGGTATCCGGGCCCTTTGCCGGCGCGGAGCTCGTGGGGGCGGGCCTGTCGAGATCCAGGTTGTCCACGGACACCACCGCGATCATCGCGGCACCGTCGTCGACGTACTGCGTGGCGAGGTGGGCGACCGCCGAGGTGGTCAACACGACCGCTGGCGAGGTGTCGGCGACCACGGCGCTGACCCGCTCATCATGCGAGCCGGGCACCGGCACCGACAGGGGCACAGCGATGAAACCGGCCTGCATGGCGCCCAGGAACGCCACGATGTAGTCCAGGCCCTGCGGAGCGATGATCAGCGCCCGGTCGCCGGGGGACCCGTACTGCTCGAACTCCAGCGCCGCGTTGAGCGTGCGGCGGTGCACCTGCGCCCAGGTCAGCGTCTCAGCCACACCGGCAGGGTCGACGTCATAGTCGGTGAAGGTGAAGGCTTCGGCGTCGGGAGTCGCGATGGCGCGTTCCTGGAGCAGGGTCAGGAGGGACGCGTTTGGCATGGTGGTCAGGCTACTCAACGGCTTGCCTGTGAGATGAACGGGACGATGACTGCGGGCGCGGCCACCTGCTCCTGAAACGCCGCGCAGCTGAGGTCCGTGAGCGGCCTGGATCTTCAATCCCCGAAATGACTAAGGGCATCAACCAGTTCTGGCCGTTGACCAGACGTTGTTGAAAGGGGTGTTTCCCCGTCTGTCGATGGGTACGAGGGTTGAGAGAAGCCGGTGTTGTCGAAGACCCCGAACCTCTTGTCGTCCGTAGTTCCTTGATCTGCCAGCGCCCACACGAAGGATCCGAGAATATCGACGCGGTTGTGCAGACGCTGTGCTGACTCATACCGCGCGATCCGAGCATGTGCAGGGATGTCCTGACCACCACCGTATTCGCCGATGAGCACCGGGAGTTTGGTGCGTTGAATCAAGGAGTCGATCTGAGTGGGGTCAACGCCTTCCAGGTAGATGTGCACGTCGACAAAATCAGCGCCGTCAGGGTGGACCCACAACTGATACGACAGAGATTCGGTGTCCTGCCAGAACGCTTCTGCCGTCGGGTAGCTACCGCTTGAGTCCGAGGTTGTGAGAGGTACGTTGGGAGCGACGCGTCGAATCGCAGCGTAAAGGGCGAGAACGTCATCAACTGTCAGGCCGTCAGAATGGCTCCCGCCACCCTCTTGAAAGATATCGAAGCCGATTACGTTGGGATATTTTGCCAAGGCCGCCGCCGATGCCGTAATCACCGATGTCACGGCCGGATCCCGAAAATTCCATGGAGGGACACCGCCGAGGCCGCCGAACTGGGTGTACATGTACGCCCATTTCTCGGTCAGGCTCGGGTACAGGCGCAATCCGTTTTCCTGGCAGTAGGTCGCGAGTTGTTCCCAGCGTGCGATGTACGTGGCCAGCGGGATGGCGGGCAGATCAGGATTGATACGCGCGAGCACGACCTGTGGAGCACCGATTATGCGGATTGCGTTGAGGCCAAGCGCCATTGCGCGGTCGACCTGCGGCTTGATCCAGTTCGTCCAGTCCCACTCAGCCCAGAGTC
Source organism: Mycolicibacterium fluoranthenivorans (assembly GCF_011758805.1). Taxonomy (NCBI): domain Bacteria; kingdom Bacillati; phylum Actinomycetota; class Actinomycetes; order Mycobacteriales; family Mycobacteriaceae; genus Mycobacterium; species Mycolicibacterium fluoranthenivorans. Next base: position 617,474 of record NZ_JAANOW010000001.1, read on the forward strand.
CGGGAGGCCCTGCCAATGGCTTTGGAACGATGTTGCCGCCCTTGATCTTCGGGGCTGCAATAGACGCACTGGCCAAGCGCGTATGCGATGACAGGGACTGATTGGTGCGACCGCTGAGCCGCTGCTCGTTGCTGCCAGGTACCTGAGTGAAATCAGGCGAAGTCTCGTGGTGGCCCGCGAAGCCTGAAAGTGCAGCGTTGGCAGCTTCTAGAGTGCCGGTTGCGAGAGTGGTCGCCGGATGAAAGACGCAGACCATTAATAACGCCGCCAGCATCGCTAGCAATCGTCGCAGCACGGGTCGAGTCTATCTGAGCAGCATGTCCGGTGCCCTGTGGTGAGCTCGGAGCCCCGTCTATTGGATGTCATTCATGTTTCAGCCCTGATCCAAGACTGCCGGTCAGCATCAGTTTGGGTGCACGGAGCTGGTGGCAACAAGTGACACTCCGATCCTTTGCTATGGAATTCGACGGGTTCGAGAGTCTCCTGGGTTTTGGGCGCGAGCCGTATCCATAGGATTCCGTCGAAACGGCCATGTAGTGGTGAAACCAGATAGCCGGTCGCGCACTAGTTCAGCGCTGGCAGAGCGCATGTAGTCAAGAGCATGTGAGAAAAGCCCGAGCGTGCCGCCCATCCGATTCGCCGCGATCGATTCAGCAAACTCTTCTCGCAGGAGGGCCAGTGCCAGACATTGCGTGGCGGTCCTACAACTTTGGACAACTGGCGTTGGAGGTGTGAGACCGATCCCTGGACCCGAAACGTGCCAGCTCGTACTATGACGATTAGTGGGGGACAATGCATATTGTGACCGCGAATGCTCCACAGACCTCGAATCAATAGGCTAGGTATGAACTTAACGAGCACAACCGGTCGGCTTCGGCAATCAGCAAAGCTATGGGGCAGGCGTCTCAAGGTTCCACCTGGTCACTACTATTCACCTCTCACAGGTACCGCCGACGCCGACAGAGCTCGCGCTCAGCGTGGCCGCATGGAAGAGGCGAACTCGTATGAGTTGAACGAGGCCAAGCAAATTGAACTCGCCACCTCGATCGGGCCGCTATGGGCAGACTTCTCAAAGTCTTGGAACCGCTACAGCTCGAGGAACAGTTTTTATTGCCTCAGTGACGGAGCGGTGTACTACTCGATGCTGAGGGCCTTCCAACCGAAGCGCATCATAGAAGTTGGTTCCGGCTTCTCGTCAGCCGTCGCACTCGATGCACGTGACAAGGGGCTGCACGACGCGGAGTTAACCTTCATCGAGCCGTATCCACAACGCCTGCTTGGACTACTGGAGGAGAAGGATCACGCAAGGACAACCTTGCACAAAAAACCCCTTCAAGACGTGCCGCTGGAAGAATTCGACGTTCTCGGCGAGGGGGACTTCCTCTTCGTGGACAGCACGCACGTGAGCAAGGCTGGAAGTGATGTCAACTGGCTGTTCTTCCAGGTATTTCCGCGGCTGAAGCCTGGCGTGATTATTCACATCCATGACATTCATTTCCCCTTTGAGTACATCGACTCGTGGCTCAATGAGGGTCGCAGCTGGAATGAACTGTACATGTTGCGCGCGTTCTTGAGCTTCAATAATTCTTTCGAGATTCTCTTTTTCAACTCGTGGATGTGGGAGAAGCACCCCGAGATTGTCAGACAGTTCCTTCCTGAAGCGAGTAGCGACCGGCCAGGAAGCATCTGGTTGCGACGAACAGCGTGAATCGAAAGTCAACTAGCCTGTTCGTGAACGCCGTGCATCGTTCTCGGGCCTGATCTTTTGGCGAGATTCTGCGGTTTACTCAGGTGAAGTCGAGGTCTGCGCGGTGATGGCTTATCTTTGTGCGGAGGCTACCGCGCGGAGCCACAAGTGGTATATCTCGCCTGAGAATTTGTGGCATTCAACTCTAGTAGAGGCAGGGGCGGTTCGTGAGCACGATCTTGGTCACTGGAGCGGCTGGATTCATCGGCGCATTTCTCTGCGAGCGTCTACTAGTACACACAGGTCACGATGTCGTTGGTTTGGATAATCTAAACCATTATTACGACGTCGCGATCAAGCACGAGCGATTACAGATGGTCACGAGTGCCGACGTAACGTCGAATAGATTCCATTTTCAAGAAGCTGATCTCGCAGACGCCGAAGCGTTGAATGCGATTTTCGAACAGTATCGACCTGAGGTGGTAATTAATCTCGGAGCGCAGGCCGGCGTTCGATACTCAGTCGATAGCCCCCGCTCATATATCGACTCGAACATCGTCGGATTTTTCAATGTGCTCGAATCGTGTCGCCATTACCCGGTGCGTCACCTTATCTACGCGTCCTCTTCTTCAGTGTACGGCAGAAGTGGCACTGTTCCGTACTCGCTCGATCACCGGACAGACTCGCCGGTATCTTTGTACGCCGCAACAAAAAAAGCCAATGAGGTGATGGCGCATGCGTATTCAGACTTGTATGGAATTCCTTCTACCGGGCTGCGCTTCTTTACAGTCTACGGTCCGATGGGCCGTCCGGACATGGCTTACTTCAAGTTTACCGAAAAGATGGTCAAGCGGGAGCCGATAGATATCTATAATATGGGAGATCTACGTCGCGACTTTACGTATATCGCCGACGTGGTTTCTTCGATCGCCAGTATTATCGAAGGTGGTCCTGGAACCCAAGATTCAGGAGTCAGCGCCCGAATTTACAACATTGGAAATAGCGACCCTGTCTCGCTTCTTGAGTTTGTGAGCACGCTCGAAAGAGTGCTCTTCGAGGAGGGCGTCATTGAACATGCGGCGGAGCGCCGCCTGCTTCCAATGCAGATTGGCGATGTCTATGAAACGTACGCCGATGTGACGGAGTTGGAGCGTGACTATCATTTCAGACCGTCAACTCGCCTCGAGGACGGACTTCGAAGATTTGCGCAGTGGTACAAGATGTACCGTCGCCTTTAGTGGAGATAATCGACTTACTGTTGCTGTGACGGCTAGTATGGCGTGACTTTTGACTGATTGCGTTCTAGCGACGAATTGTGGGAGTAAATCAACCCTCCGCCGAAACTTCCAGTCGAGTATTCGGCCTTACCTGCGTCGCATGAATCTAGCCACATCTTTGGTGCCGCCCCCGCGTTATCTATGCTGCCACACTGCCAATTGGCGTACCCCGGACCAGCGCCGAAGGCCGAGCATCCAAGATTCCAGGATTCGGTACCTTCGCCGTCCGTGCCGTTGATATCGGCAACATTCGCCGCGCCAGCGTCGCGGTACGTGCCACCCACGCGGATTACTCTCGCCCCATCATGAGCTGTCGAATTCTGGTCGGTTCTGCTGCGATTGCAATCAGTGACAACACAATCTATCTCGATGACATTGGGAACCTTGCCGTTATACGCGTGATAGTTGTGGCCGTCGCCACCCGAGCGAGTTGTTCGACAACTCGCGAGAACCGCGTCGACGCCTCGTGCTGAAATATTGTTCCCTCCACCCGCTTCCGACATGCCTGTCTCCACGTTGACCAGCACCAGCGTCCCGCCAGACGGTGTCGATCCGCTGGCATTGACGCAGTCGATACCCCCGTACAGAACGAGGTTCTCCAGATAGCTGGTGTGATCACCGACGCTCTTGAAATTCGGGACGTTGAGCAATGCCCAGATCCGAGATGCGCCGTTAGAAGAGAGGTTACGACTGTTGATGGCGTGCACGAACAGGGCTGTGCCCGATTGGTACCAGGACCCCGGTGAGGCCTCGCACGCTTCCAAACTGGTTGTCTTTGTCATCCGGGTACCGGGCGCCCCGCCGGCCATGTCCATGCACTCAGTGACACTCGGACGCGTGGTCTGGTAGACATTGGCTTTGCCGGGGCATGGTGCGAAGGTGAGAACATCGTGTGTGGTCACATAAGGAAGCAGCGGACCGTATCCGATGATGTTTATCGGCCGACTCTGAGTCCTGTTGTTAAAACCCCGTCCCCGGTAGTAGGGCTTATCGATGCCGTAGCCCTTGACACGAACGGTACCGGCATCAGGCTTATCGCAGGCTGCCGCGATGGACTGCAAAGCGCTGTCCTCGCTTGTGCCGGCGTTGTTGTCACTTCCTCGCTCTACGTCAACGTAGTAGGTAGCGCCGCCCACGAACTTTCTCGTTGTAGCGTCGAATGTGGTTGAGAAAACGCTGTTCTGACTGACAAAGACCTTCCCGACCAGTGGATGATCGGTCCACGAAAAGCCCGCTGGCGTGGCAACGGCGACCTTCGCGGGTGCCTCACGCCCACATCCACCGATCGTAGCCGGGAGGGCGACTCCGCTAGCTAACGCACAGGTGCCGCCAGCCACCCGCTTGAGAAAGTCCCTCCGGTGCATCTTCTCCACTCTCTAGGCCTCGGTCTTCTTTGCCACGAGCGCGCGAGCCGGGATTCCGACGAGAGTGGAACCTGGAGTCAAGCAACTCTTTGTTACGAGGGTCAACGCACCCACGGTGACGCCATCTGCTAACTCGATCTCGCCGAGTATCTGCGAGCCGGCGAAAATCACCACCCTGCTTCCAAGGGTTGGGTATCCACCGGGTCCCAGTGATTGTCTTCCAAGAGTGACGTTCTGGTAGATGGTGCAGTTGTCTCCGACCACCGCACCATCCCCGATGACAATCCCAACCGGGTGCGGGAACGCTATTTCACGGCCGATGCGCGCCGTCGGCGAAATCATGCACCCATAGCGACTGTAGATCCGAGCCGAAACCAAGCGCGCCAGGCTGTGCTTTCCGGTCGCGTCGAGCCATTCCTGCAGGCGAATCCAAAGCACTAGGCGCCGCCGCGGACGGGTCAGCAGCGCTCGAAGTAGCACCCCGACATCGCTGACGGCTTCATCCCCACTCTCCCGGAGCTCTGCCACCACATGTTGAATGGCGTCAAACTTCGATTTCATCAGGAATCTCCTTGATGGCACGCAGCGAGTTTATAAACGGCCAGGCACACGCGCATGGAATAACAACGGTCATTGCCGCTGTCACCCAGGGGGCCGCAAACTGTGCCGCAAGAAAGCAGGAAAAACTTGCGATCAAGTAGGCCGCGGATAGTCCGAACGCGCGTACTCCTGAAACAGAGTACTCGAGTTGGCGGCGTGACAGTTTGAATCGCAGAACCATCATCACCATGGACCCGATCAGTAATGCTGCGGCGACGCCAGAGAGTCCTATCGGCCTTATCAGAAGAATGGACGCGACGACCGTAGCCACGGCACCGATAAACGTAGATGTTCCCAGTGCGCCCGTCTTTCCTACGGTCATAAATATCGATCCGAATTGTGTGCCAAGCACACTAAAGACGGCGAATAGCAACAAGATCGGCACCAGGTCTCTCGCGCTCGAGTATTCGGTGCCTTGAATCATTCTAAAGAATAGGTATAGAACCGGCACCAGCGCGGTGATGAACAGAATAAGGGCTGATATCAGGGAGTTCAGTACACGAGAATAAAACTCGCCAACCTTGCTGCTGGACGACCTCAAGAGTCCCTCTTCGATGACAGACATCGAAATGACGGTACCGAGACTGACTACTATTGTTGCAAATTTCATCGCGAATGAATACACGCCGTTGGCAGCATCTCCCATAGTGTTATATATGAGAATTCTCCCGAATCCACCCAACAAGCCGACCGCTAGTAGATTCACTACGAGCGGTCCCGAATACCTGAGCATTGCGATGAGTAGTCGACGATCGAAGTGCTGAAACGATGTTCGGCCAATTACTCTCATTCGGAACTCGATGATGGCGACGGTGATGAACTGTCCCGCCACGTAGGCGATCAGAAGACCGGCAAAGCCGAGGCGCATCGCGACCACCAGGCCGATTACCAGCGCGAAAGTGACGATAGCTGAGGCGATCCCCGAAACCACATACAGGCGTGTTTCTTGTTCCGCGCGTGCAAAATACTGCCATACTTGCACGAGCCCATACAGCAACGCGATCATCACGAGTCCGATGAGATTGGCAGTGTTAATGCTCAGAGCCCAACCGACTGTCAGCGCAAGGACCGTAAATGAAAGCGAAATTGAAATTGAAAATATGACGATAGTTGACATCGACGACTTCACCGAATCGGAAGTCGGTTCGATAATCAAGAAACGCAATGCGGATTCCCAGATCGCAACAAAGGCGAGCGGTGCGGCGAGCTGTCCGATCGTGAGAATGTAATCGTAGCGGCCTAGTTCGGATGGACTTACCGCGAACGCATATACGGGGATGATTGCGGCGCCAAGTATTCGTGTCGATAGGTTCCCGATGAAGTAGAGACCCACTTTTCGCGTGAGTCTATTGGCCATTCCCGCCACCTCCTCGAGCCAACGCGAACAGTCTTTCGTACCCGGTGATGAGGTTCTCCACGGAGAATCGCGTCGTGACGTACTGGCGCTGATCGATGGTGAGTTGTCGGGTGTCTGTTTGGTTAAGTCGAGCGAGGTGAAGTATCGACTTAACCAACGTGCTGGGATCATCCACTCTGAACAGAAGGCGGTCATCGCGGAGCACGTCGCGGTTGCTTGCTAGGTCGCTGGCCACACAGGGAACCTCCCGTGTGAGGGCCTCGAGCAGCACATTCGGCATTCCTTCGGCCAGCGAGGGCAACACAACGAGGTCACAGTCGGCGTATAGGGTATCCATGTCGTGGACGAATCCCAGTATGTCGACGCGTGAGCACCAGCCGGTCGAAGCGACGAGATCTTTCAGTTGTTGGAGATATTCAACGTCCTCAACTGCACCCGCAAAATACACCCGGGACACGATTCCGTCGAGTGCCGGCAGGGCCCTGGCGACGAGAGTCTGATTCTTGATCGGCGCGATGCGGCCCGGAACGACGACTATCTGGCCGGCTGCTCGGGGTGCTCGCGCCGAGCGCACAAGTGGCGGCGGTGCGACCGCATTCTCTATGACAAGTGGCCTGTAGCCGTACCGGGAAAAATTTTGGCTGGCTGCGAGAGAGTTGCATACGATTGCATTCGCAGAAGTGAAGTAGGCCCGCTTACGTAGTAAATCCATCCTGGAGTAGACTGCGGCGTTTCTTTCACTAAACACGGCAAACACTCTGAATAGCCTCAGTAGCGGGGTTAGTCGAAGCCCTATGGCTGAGTAGACTATTACGGTGTCGAATTCGCGTCTCAATAGGTAAGGCACCAGGTAAAAGCCGAGTCGGACGGCAGATATTAGGCGGCGGATGTGTCCGTCATTGGTGCGGAGGTTATCGAGGAATATGAAACGAACTTGTTTTTCGCGTTGCTGTTTACTGATCCAAGATTGTTCTGCGGATTGATCCATCTTCCGCCCATAGGATCCTTCCACAAAAACCGTGATCGAATGGCGCTCTGCATCTAGGTTCTCAACTAATATTCGAAATTGACTCTCCGCACCGCCGTGGTATATTTCCGGCATTATCACTGCGACACGGTGCTTTCTAAGCATTCGTCTCTTTTCCAAACACCCATTGATACGACCAAGTGCCGTATGCATCATTGGATATTGATACTTCGTACACCATCTGAAGTGACAGGATGGCGATAAGTATCGCGCCAACCGCCGGACGTACCAGTTCACGCTGTCGGCCGTAAGGGATAGATTCCAGTATCGCAGGCACCAGTACGAAAGCTGCAGGTATAAAGAGATAGTAAAGCCGAATCGGTGTTATCAATAGTGATGAGATCGCCATCAGGAAACAGTTAACTAGCGTAATGTTTATAAAGAGTTGCATTGAAGGGTCGCGATCGACAATTTTTCGGCTCTGAATCAGTGCCGCGAGCGCGACGAAAGTGGTGATAAGCGTGGGTACGAGATTAAAGTTGGAATAGTCCCATTTTGAGCCAAAGTAGACGGCTCCGTAGTATATCGAGTTGAATTCTCTGACAATTCCTGGTGATAGCGCAAGGGCAATTCCTGTGAGAATCAGGATTGTCACTCCTGCAGGCGTCACACGCCTGCGCGTGAAAAAATACAGCAGGACAAAGACCAGTGCGGTGAAGTGGAAGCCAGTGGCGACAGCGATCCATGCGAAATACTTAGACGGTTGGCGACTCTGCGCGTACTTCAACGCGTAGAAAGCGATGCCGCAGGCCGCGGCCTGGCGAATCCCCGTGAGGGCAAACATATAGAGGTCGGAGGCGAACAGGAGGAGAAGGCTAAGGGGTACGTTCGTGGACTTCTCGATGATGAATCGATACATGAAGATCAGAAATATCGCCGACATTATTGCGTAGATTACGAAGGCATCGCCACCACACCATGTGACGGCCCAGTTCAAAGCGTAGTAGAGCGGTTCGATGCGAATTACGCTGAAGACATCGGAATAGGAATGACCGGATTCAACGAACTCGAATATGCGCGGATACGTGGACCACTCGCCGACCGTGTCTTTCCCAACCCCGGACCGCAGGACCGCGACCGCCAGGAAGGGCAGCAGAGGGATGTAGACGAGTGGCCGTCGTACATCGATCTGGTCCCAGCTTCGGACGTTGAGTGCCGAAGCCAAGATCATCGACAGGAGTGCTGCTACGCCGTAGACAATCATCAGTTCGACAGCTTTCCATGCACGATTGCACCGCGCTTGTCCGCATGTGTTCTGCGGAGATGCGCCAAGATTTTGACAGCTGAAGCTGTCCAGCTGAATTCTGCACGTAGAGCACCGACGTCAGGGCAATTCGTGACAGCTTGGAGGTCGGTCGCCGGCACATCAGGATTGATGTAACGGAAGCCGTCCCCGAAGATCTCTCGCATCGGTGGTATGTCTGACACGATCACTGGTGCGCCCAGGCAAGCTGCTTCGAGCGGCGGTAGACCGAAACCTTCGTACCTCGAAGGGAAGAGGAACGCTGCACATCGCGAGTACAGCCAGTTGCGTTGCTCGTCTGATACGTAGCCAAGATGCCGTACGTTGGCTGGTGGAGCGTGGTATCCATGAGATTTGAGGATCGCATCGAAGTCACCTTTGCCGGCTATGAGGAATGTCTGATTAGGGTTGGCTACCGCGGTTTCGAGCACCCATTCAAAGTTCTTGTTGTAGGTCGCGCTACTCAACGCGAGGTAGAAGGGCTCGGGGACGTTCATCGCGGTCCGCGAGGCGTCTTCCGTAATATGGTCGACCCCAGGGGGAGCCACGGCGACGTAGGAGGCGTTGAAATTGCACCGGTCCACGAGCTCGTCGCGTGAAGCGTGCGACACGGTAAGTATGCGGGAGGACCTGCGACGTGCGACGCGAAGGAGCACCGAGGCCAAGACCCGGTAAAGACGCTTCCGCACCGTCGGGTAGAACTCGGGATGGCTCAGTGCGTTTCCGTCGTGGATGGTGACGACGACATCTGGCTTGAGCACGGGTACGAAGTTCAGTGGTAGGTAGCCATCTGCCTTGTGCGAGAGCAGGAATCGTGCAAACCAGATCTGCTCCCACAGATAGCCTCCGAGGTTTCCCCCGATCAGTCGACCAGTCTCGATCACACGGATATTTCGAAATGCAAAGTCATGGAACGTACCGGTTGGAACGACCAGATAGACTGACTCGACGACCGGATCGACAAGGTCATCAAGGCGCTGGGTGATCTCGGCGGCGTATCGCTCCATACCCGTCGTAGGGCGGGTTAGGAACAGGCCGCTAATTGCATAGGCGCGTTGTGAGTCATTCTGATGTCGGCTTGCGAAGCTCAGTCGGCGCAAACCACTACGCATTGCCGACCGCGGTTTGACCGGTGCCGGCTAAGACCCTGTCGTAGGTGCGCGCTAGTTCGGCTGCCATCGAGGCTGGTGTAAATCGCGCACGCCCGAACTCCCACGCGTTGCGCCCCGCGCGTGCCTGAGCAATCGGATCATTCACGAACTCGACTATGGACCGAGCATATTCGCGAGTATCGAAGCAACTCACTGTCGGCGCATCTGCAGGCAGGAACTCCTTCATTCCGCCGATCTGGAATGCCAAGACCGTTCGGGAGTTACTGAAAGCATCGAGCAATACGCCTGACTGGGTCATCGACGTGTAGGGGGTGAGGACCAACGCGGCTTTGCGGAAGAATCGGTCGACGGCGTGTTCCTCTATGAAGCGGCCCTCCAGACGGACGTTCGGGCAGTGGGCGATTCGTTCCAGCAATCCGCTCGGAAGGTCATTCGATGGCTGCCCTGCGACCGTGATTCGTATGCTGGGGTCTAGTCGGTGCACCTCATCAAATATCTCGGGGTACATCTCGCAGCCTTTGTACCGATTGAGGCGGCCGAATACGAGCACGTTCTTGGATTCTGATGAATCGACGGCTTGGTACTCCTTCCATCGCGTGACTCCGAGTGGGGCCATGATGACTGGGCACGGCGGTCGAAGCACCTCTAGCACTTGGGTGTGAGCCACTGTGGAGTGTACGACCACGGCATCTAACGAGCGTTGAACCGCTTTGTGATAGGCAATGACGCCCCGTTGAATCGAATCTCCTTCGTGCCCAATCGGATCGTGAAATGTGTGGACCCACTTGACATTGAGGCGCCGAAGTCGCAGCCGCTGCATCAACAGGTAATTCCACACGTGCTTGTTCACAAAGTGGATGACGTCAGGCTTTGTCGCATGGATTCTACCGATGACGGTGTCCAACGACTTCCGGGCCAACCGCGCAGATTGGATGGAGGGCCGAGGCGTCGCGGAAGTTGGGACCACTAGGTTGTTCTCGCCCGGAACGTAAGGGATTTGCAGTTTCGTCGACCCGACGGTGGTGACTTCAAAGCCGCGGTCCGCAAGTTCCTCGCTTGCAAAGTAGAGGTACTTCTGCATCGTCGGCAGTGTTGAGAAGGAGATCAACATTACCTTCGCCAAGGGACGATACCTTTCCTCGGATGGCGCGGGTAGGACACGGAATCCGCAGCGTCGTAGGTGCGATGTGCAGAGGTTCGCGCCCCTAGTTCTTGGACCGCTCTCGGTATAACACCACCGCGCGGAACGTGCGGATGATGATTTTGATGTCGAGCCACAGCGACCAGTTCTCGATGTAGAAGTTGTCGTACCGGGCCCGGTCAAAGATCGAAGTATCGCCTTTGAGGCCACTGACTTGGGCGAAGCCGGTGAGACCCACCTGAACCCGATGCCGATAGGCGTACCGGTCCACCTCGGTGGAGAACTGCTCGACGAAATGTGGCCGTTCCGGTCGTGGACCGACAATGGTCATATCCCCGCGGAAGATGTTCCAGAGCTGGGGTAGCTCGTCGATCGACGTGCAGCGCAGGAACCGTCCGACTGGGCCAACGCGGTTGTCTGAGGCCACATTCCAACGGGTTTGTGACTCTGCTTCATTTGCCGGGCGCATCGAACGGAACTTCAGCAATTCGAACTGCTTTCCGTCTCGGCCGACGCGCACCTGGCGGAAGATGACGCCGGGTCCGCCCTCGATCCGAACCGCGATGGCCGCCGTGGCCAGTACGGGCATCAGCACGATCAGCGCAATTGTCGAGACCACGATGTCGAACACTCGCTTGATCACGCGCGTCGGTCCCTGCAGGTTGGGGTTGCGGATCCGCATGATGGGAATGGAGCCGATCTGGTCGGCCATCCCGGTCTGGGTGTGGAAGTGATGCATCCGCGGAACGATCAGCAACTCTGCTGACAGACATTCCGTGGTTCTCACGGCTGTCATCAGCGCACGTTCGTCGAATGAGCCGTCGGCGATCAGGAGCGTGTCCGCACCCGATGTCACAACGGCCATGTCCAGGTCGGCCAGCCGACCGAGGCGCTTGAGGTATTTCTCGGCCGGGCAGATGTCGCAGTCATCGACGAAGCCCTCGACTTTGAGCCCGTACTCAGGGTGTTCGGCGAGAGTTCTGGCGAGTTCGGATGCCGCCGCACCGCCGCCGATGAGGACGGTGTGGTGTCTGGTCAGCCCACGCCGGCGGCTCGCAGCGATGAGTCGTGTGGTGATCAGCCGCCCGAGCACGACGAGCGCGATTGCCTGCGCGGCCGTCTCGAGGAAGGTCAGCACCGAGATCTTCTGATGCATATAGAGGATCGCCGTGGAAACCACGGCGGCCGCGGCCAGTAACCGCGTGAGGATCGTGGGAAGTTCGTCCAGGACACTCAAGTGTAGTGGCGCGGTGTATTTGGTACCGCCAGTGAGAAGCAGGATTCCCAGAACAGCGAAGGCAATCATCGAATAGATCTGGGGTGGTCGCCACACTAAGGGCACCAGCATCATCACGAAATCGATCGCCGGAACCACCATGTATCCGCGGATACGGCTGACGAGTGGCCTACTCGGCGCAGTCTTGTCGATCTGACGCGGTTCGATGGCGGTAGTCGGGAAGAGGTTCGTTCTCGGTGCGCTGGTGCGTTCCCAACGCGTACGCGGTGAATCGATTGCGCCCGAAGCTAGTTTCTTAACCGTGACGGCGACCCTTGCGGTTTTTCCAGCGGCAGGGACATGCGAAATCGCGTCAGCTACGTCCGTCACTTGCCCGTCCGTTCGAAGTCAGCAAACAATTTGTCCTCCGAGTGATGTTGCGTATGTCGACGCTAAGGCCGATATCTCGCTGACGACACCGTCAATTGGAGCAATGTTTCGTGAGTGGTTGCTCGATAGTGAACGTCCTTGTCCGCTATCGCTGGAGAAGTGATGAAGAGCTGGGCGCAAGATTTGCTGGATTGCTGGAAGGTTGCGATGTGCAATGTGGGGCTGCGTTCTGCATCCGTCATGGCGCTCCTCCCATCTTTTGTGCAGTTCAGAAGGATAGTAGTGGGCCCACATCAGGTTTGCACAGTGAATTATTAACGTTCCTGAAGGTAAATCTCAATCTGTATCGCGGGACCCGGTGGGCGGCGGTAAAGATGCAGGTAGGGGGCATTTGGTCGCTAGCTGCCGGGGGGTCTTATTGTGATGTGAGCACCGCGGGGCGTTGGGGCTAAATTCGACCGATTCGATCTTGTCCATGTTTGCTGGAAATGACGATATGCCGGCCGAGTGGCGCTCGGTTGGATGCTCCTGGAAGTCCGCACTGTAATTCGCCAGAATGCCTACATTGCGACATATTTCTTATGCACTTCTGCACGCTTTGCCTTCATCGGGCAAAGCGACCGGTGGGGGTGGGTGTCCAGGTACGCGGTTGCGTTGTTGGTTGTGCCGCAGCTTTCTTGCCTGATCGGATCCGAATTGTTGATGCGGTGAACGCGCCACTGTGCTGACCGTGGGCAATGTGGACGCGACGGAGCCTGGCGTAACTGTGGATCTAGCCTGTGGGGTAGCTGAACGGGCTGTTCAGTTGCCGCATGTAATTGGGCGCGTGTCCGTCGGCTTAGTCCCCGACCGCGTCCAGGGACTGGCAGCTACGCACGGCATGTAGCGGGTACGTCGCGTCAATCGGCGTGACCTGCCTGTGAGCCGACAATCGTAAACGAGATGTAAATTCTCGGGGCCGCAGAGCGGCGCTTGGCAGAGGCTTCTCGCCGCGACGCGTCGGCTCAGATGCCCAATAGCCCGGCCGCGAGCAGCACTGCACCCACCACCGCCAGCAGGCCTGCGACTTCGTTACGTCGACGCGCGTGGATCCAATCGTTCAGCCCCGCCATCGCGGCGCTGGTCTTGGCCGGGGCCATCATGTAGGCGATCAACGGAATCTCGACCAACGCAAATGCCACCACGTTGAACGCGATGAGTGCACCGAGTTGAGTGGACGCGCCTGCGCCAGACGCCATGATGACGGCAAGAGCGGCTAGGTAGTCCACAGACGGAAGCGCAATCCCGAGCCCGACAGCTCCGGCCACCCAAAGGGATTCTCCCTCCAGCGCCCGCGTCAGCCACTCCGGAGGTGTACGAGCCGTCCCCGGCGTCACAGCGACCGCGAGCGCTGCTAACACTGCAAGTGCTCCAATGGCGATCTGCACGCGGGGCAGAGTGAAATGTGCCTCAGGAAGTCGTCTTCCTATGACGAACAGCACCGTCACGCCGACGGCCAGACCCATCGCGAAGCCCGCGGCCAGGAATGTCGCCAGTTGCAGGTGCGGGCGCGGCCTGCTCAGCATGACCGCCGCCATGCCGATGCGGAATGGTTCCAGGCTGACCGCGACGGCCATCACCAGGAGGGTGAGCCACATGTGTCGGTTAGTCGCTCGGGAGGGCGGCCGAGCGACGGCACAATTCGAGGATCGGAGGGAGCAACTCGGCGATATTGGCCCCGATGGCGGTGAAGTACTCCGCGTCCTGGCCGATCGGGTCGGGAATGCTGGCCACCGGGCGGCCGGAGAGGCGCGGGCGCAACGTCGCGAGGTCGGCAATGCTGAGTGGGTCGTACTCAGCAGCCAGCAACGCGGCCTCACCCAAGGTGAAGGTCTTGCACAGTTGTCGCGGAGCGAGTTCTAGTACGCCGTTGCGGTGTGTGGTCGTCATCGTGAGCACCAGGTCCGCGTTGTTGGCGATGAGAGGTGTCAGATGTCGTGCCACAAAACCGGATGCGTCCCCGCCCAGGTGTTCGAGGACGCGGGCGGCTTGGGCGTGCATCGGATGCCCTATGACGGCGCGGGTGCCGGCACTGGTCGCCGTGAAGCCAGGAATCTGTAGCTCGGCGTTAAGCGCAGTCGACAGTCGCTCCGCCGTAGGGGATCGACATATGTTTCCAGTGCAAACGAATAGGACGTGCAGACCAAGCTCCTGGTTCCCGTTGCTGCAGATGGACGTGCAGATCCCCGCTGTGACCGCAACGTTAGTCCACAGCCGGGAGCCGTATGCCACGATGGCCGCGTGAAAGGAATCATCCTGGCAGGGGGTTCGGCGACACGCCTGCAGCCCATTACGCTCGGGGTGTCCAAGCAATTGATCCCGGTCTATGACAAGCCAATGGTGTACTACCCGCTGTCGACGCTCATGCTGGCCGGCATCCGCGACATCCTGGTGATCACCACGCCCCGCGACGCTGTCAGTTTCGAACGGTTGCTCGGCGATGGTTCGCGATTCGGCGTGTCTATCACCTACGCTCGGCAACCGTCACCGGACGGACTGGCACAAGCGTTCACCATCGGAGCCACTTTCATCGGGGCTGAACGTGTGGCTCTAATCTTGGGCGACAATCTGCTGTACGGCCCCGGCCTGGGTACCCAATTGCAGCGTTTCCGCAATGTCGACGGTGGTGCGATTTTCGCCTACTGGGTCGCAGAACCCGATGCATACGGTGTCATCGAATTCGATGCAGATGGAAGAGCAGTGTCGCTCGAGGAGAAGCCTAAAACACCGAAGAGTAACTACGCCGTCCCGGGCCTGTACTTCTACGACAACGACGTGGTGTCGATGGCGAAGTCCCTCAAGCCGAGCGCGCGCGGTGAATACGAGATCACCGATATCAACCGGATGTACCTGGAACAGGGCCGGCTGCAGGTCCAGGTGCTGCCGCGCGGCACGGCCTGGCTGGATACCGGGACCTTCGATCAGATGACCGATGCCGCCGACTTCGTCCGCACCATGGAACGGCGCACCGGACTGAAGATCGGGGTTCCGGAGGAGATCGCTTGGCGACAAGGTTTCCTCAGCGACGACGAATTGCGGTCATGTGCGCAGGCTTTCGTGAAATCCGGCTATGGCACCTACCTGCTTGATCTGTTGGACAGGGGGCGCTGATGGCGCGGCTGCTGGTCACCGGGGGTGCCGGATTCATCGGGTCCAACTTTGTCCACTACGCCGTCGAACACACCGACCATCACCTCACCGTTCTGGACAAGCTCACCTACGCGGGCAACCGCGAGTCGCTGGCGGGCCTGCCGGAGGATCGGGTGTCCTTTGTACTGGGCGATATCGCGGATGCCGCGTTGGTCGACGACTTGGTGGGATCGGTCGATGCCGTCGTCCACTACGCCGCGGAGTCACACAACGACAACTCCTTGAGTGATCCACACCCATTCCTGCACACGAATCTGGTCGGCAGCTTCACGCTCCTGGAAGCGGCGCGCAGGCATAGCGTTCGGCTGCACCATATTTCGACCGACGAGGTGTACGGCGACCTTGAACTCGACGACCCGGCACGATTCACCGAAACCACCCCGTACAACCCGTCCTCGCCCTACTCGTCGACGAAAGCGGGCAGCGATCTGCTGGTGCGTGCCTGGGTACGGTCTTTCGGGGTGGAAGCCACCATCTCCAACTGCTCCAACAACTACGGGCCCTATCAACACGTCGAGAAGTTCATTCCCCGCCAGATCACCAATATTCTGCGCGGCGTGCGCCCAAAGTTGTACGGCGAAGGTCGAAATGTGCGGGACTGGATACATGCCGACGATCACTCATCGGCTGTCCTGACGATCCTGGAAAAGGGTCGCGTCGGTGAGACGTACCTCATCGGTGCCGACGGTGAAAAGGACAATAAAACCGTCATCGAAATGATCCTGACCTTGATGGGCCAGCCCGCCGACGCGTTTGACCATGTCACCGACCGCGCAGGGCACGATTTGCGCTATGCCATCGACTCGACCAAGTTGCGCACCGAACTCGGCTGGCGGCCGCATTACCAGGATTTCGAGAGCGGTCTGGCCGCGACCATCCAGTGGTACCGCGACAACGAATCCTGGTGGGCGCCGGCCAAAGACGCGACCGAAGCGTTCTACGCTCGCCTAGGCCAGTGACTGTGACCGAGTATGGAAAGGCGCTCCGCTGCAGTGCGACTCCGATTCCCGGTCTGACCGTCTGGGACCTACCGGTGCACGGCGACAACCGCGGATGGTTCAAGGAGAACTGGCAGCGCGAGAAGATGGTGGCTGCCGGGCTGCCTGACTTCGGGCCGGTGCAGAACAATGTGTCGTTCAACGATGCAGTCGGCACTACCCGCGGTATCCACGCTGAGCCCTGGGACAAGCTGGTCTCGGTGGCTACCGGTCGGGTTTTCGGTGCGTGGGTCGACCTGCGCACCGGCCCCTCCTTCGGGACGGTGTTCACCACGGAACTGGACTCTTCGCGTGCGGTGTTCGTGCCACGTGGTGTCGGCAACGCGTTTCAAACCCTCGAGGCGAACACCGCCTATACCTATCTGGTCAACGACCACTATTCACCGGAAGCCACCTACACGTCGGTAAGCCTCGCAGATGGCACACTGGCCATCGCCTGGCCGATCCCGTTGGAAACGGCCGAATTGTCAGCTAAAGACCGTGCCCATCCGAGCCTGACCGATGTCGTTCCGATGCTGCCACGCAAGACGTTGGTCCTTGGCGCGAACGGACAGCTGGGCCGGGCCTTGCGGGACGTGTACGACGATGTCCAGTACGTCGACTTCGCCGATCGGGCCGAGTTGGACCTCGCCGCCGACTTCGACCAGGCATTCCGGTGGCGGGAGTATGACACCGTTATCAACGCCGCGGCGTACACCGCTGTCGACTCGGCAGAGACACCCCACGGGCGTGCTGCAGCCTGGGCGACGAATGTCGTGGGTGTGGCCGCATTGGCGCGGATCGCCACCGCACACGGACTGACCCTTGTCCACATCTCGAGTGACTACGTATTCGACGGCACCACGGAGCGGGCCTATCGCGAAGACGATCCGCCTGCTCCGCTGGGCGTGTACGGCCAGACGAAGGCCGCGGGCGACCAGATCGTCACCACAGTTCCTCGCCACTACATCGTGCGCACATCATGGGTGATCGGCGACGGACCCAACTTCGTCCGCACCATATTGGGTCTCGCTGAGTGCGGCGTGAACCCGTCGGTCGTCGACGACCAGTTCGGGCGGTTGACCTTCGCCTCCGAGTTGGCCGGTGCCATCCGGCACCTGTTGGAGACGTGCGTCCCGTACGGCGTGTATAACGTGACGGGCTCCGGGCCGGTGACCTCATGGGCGGGTATCGCGCGTCGGGTGTTTGCGCTGGCTGGTCATGATCCGGATCGGGTGACCGCAGTGAGCGCCGAACGATACTTTGCCTCGATTGCAGGTCCGGTCGCACCTCGGCCGCGGAATAGTGTATTGGACCTGGCGAAAACGTATTCCGCCGGATATCGGGCAACCGACTCTGACGAGATGCTGGTCCGTTATGTGTCCGGTGTAAATCAACTCCGCGGGCAGCGCTGACCAGAGATAGCGGGCCTTGGATGGTGGCATTCCGGCTAATTTGCTTAGGCGTAGAAACATCCCTTCACCTGCGCTCTTTCGTGTTGACAGGGGGCGCAGGGTCTGGGATTCTTTTCTCAAGTTCCTTGACGGAAGGCCATGAGAAAATGTCCGCTATCGCGACACGTTTTTCCAACGCAACGACCAAATTTCAGGTGGGAGTCGCAACCTGCGCCGTCGCGGCAGCTGCCACCCTTACTCCGGCGATTGCCGCCCAGGCCGATATCGCCACACCGGCCCCTCTGGCCCCGGTGACCCAGGTTATCGACAACATTGCTCAAGACAACTGGTTGCAGAATCAGCTGTGGTGGATCGGTACCGCGAATCCGAATCCGCCGGCCCAGACCACCGTGCTGGTGTTCACGCCCTTGTCCTTGATCCCGGGCTTCCTCAAGCCGATCTACAAATCGATCACGGGCGGACTGAATTTCCAGGTGTGTCTCTTGGGGGCCAGCGCGAAGATCGGGCCGTACGGCACGTTGACCGTCTCGTTCGGTAGAGGCTGCTAGTCCGCAGACGCCGCACTGGTCAGTAGGGACACATCAGCCGTCCCGTTGATGCTGCAGTCAGATAGGCCGCAGCCCTGAATGGGAAGGCGATGTCCGCTGAGCGACTCTTCGAACGATGAAGATCGAGTGGAGACTGACGGCGCGCCACGGTTCGAACGCTTTCGTGATGTGCTGAGTCGCCGCCAGACCAAGGTGGTGGGTGCGGCGCTCCTGGTGATCGTCGTCGCCTTGCTCGGCTGGCTCGGATTCGAGGCCTACTCGGCCAAAAGTGAGCTGGAGCAGGCGCGAGAGAACGCACAGCAGGCCAAAGAAGCCCTGTCGGACGGGCGAGTCGAAGAGGGCCAGCGATTGGCGGACTCGGCAGCGACTCACGCGCAAGCAGCGAACGATGCGACGCACTCGCTGCCGTGGAGTATTGCCGCTGCTGTTCCGTGGTTGGGCAGTCCATTCGAGACCGGCCGACAGATCTCGGGTGTCGTGCTCGGCCTCGCCAGTGAGGTGCTCAAGCCGTCTGCGCAAGTCGGCGTGGCGATTTCGCCCGACAAACTGTTCGAAGGTTCACGTCTGAACGTGCGCCTTCTCCAGGAGAACGAGCCTGCACTCAGCAAGATCTCCGCGGATGCCCGCCGTTTGGAAGCTGAGGCGAGTGCGATCCCAGAACCGGCCTATCTGTCGGTACTCGGGAGGGCGCGAACGGAAGTTCAAGCCCAAACGGCAAAGATCACCTCCCTTCTGGAAAACACCGCTCTTGCAGCCCGGTTGGCCCCATCGATGATGGGCGCCGATGGTCCGCGAACCTACTTCATGGGCTTTCAGACCAACGCCGAGGCGCGTGGTACCGGGGGAATTCTCGGTGGGTTCGGCATTCTTCATTTCGAGAACGGCAAGCCCACCGTCGAAGCACTGGGACCCAACACCGAACTCAAGGGACCGTTCACCCCGCTCGACCTCGGACCGGAGTACGCCGAACAGTACGGTTTCGCCAACGCCAGCACAGATTTCCGCAACAGCAATCTCAGTTCGCATTTTCCGTATGCCGCCCAGATCTGGAAATCCATGTGGGCGCAACAGTCGGGAATCAACGCTGATGGTGCCATCGCCATTGACCCTGTTGCGTTGAGCTACATCCTTGGCGCGGTGGGGCCGGTGACACTTGCCGACGGTGAGAAGGTCACCAAAGACAACGTAGTTGAGCTGACTGAGTCGATTGCGTACCAACGCTTTCCCACCGATCAGACGGCGCGTAAGCAGTATCTCCAGGATATTGCGAACGCAGTGGTGAAGAAGATGACGGGAACCGTGGAATCACCCCGGCAGCTGCTCGAAGCCTTGGGCAAAGCTGTCGGTGAGGGCCGCATCGCCGCCTGGAGCGCGTCGCCAGACGAGCAGAAACTGCTCGAAGAGACACCTCTGGGCCATGCCGTCCCCGCAGACTCAGCGCCCTACGCCGCGGTCGTCATCAACAATCTCGGCGGCAACAAGATGGACTACTACTTGCGGCGCGAGATCGAATACGCCGGGGACGGCTGCTCAGCGGATCATAGGAACACCACTGTCACGGTGAAGTTGAAAAGTGTTGCCCCTGACGCGCCATTGCCCGATTACGTAGCCGGCGCCAATGGCGTGATACCGAACATTCCGTTCACCATGCCTAGCGGGTCGATGTTGACGTCGGTGCGCCTCGTCGCGACCAAGGATGCAAAGATCTTGAGCGCGTTCTCGAATGGCGAACGCATACCGGTCTTCACGGGGACGGAACGTGGGCATCCGACTTTTGAGATCCAGGTCGCCATCCCTCCGAGACAGGCTGGTGAACTGGTATTCCGTCTGTCGGAGCCCACGGTGCCGGGCGAACCGCGGGTGCCGATCCAGCCCCTGATCGATAGCGTCGTTCCGAGCGTCCAGGTTCCGGAGTGCTCGAGATGAGTTGGCGTCTAATGCATAGGGAGTTGTTAGCTAGTGACACCGCTGTCAAAGGAATCGCCGCAATATAGAGTTTGGCCGGCGGTCACCGGTCGGATCGTGGGGCGCAAATATAGGGATGAGTGACACCGAAGGGGTGGCTTTGAAGCTGCAAGACTTCTTGAGGCTGATGCGGACCAGGTGGATTACAGTCTGTGCGTCGGTATTGGTTGCTGTTGTCGTTGCCATCGCGGTGACACTGATGACCACTCCGCAGTATCAGGCATCAACTCGTCTCTTTGTCTCGGCGTCGGCCGGTAACAGCGCGTCTGACGTCTATCAAGGCAATCGTTTTTCGCAAGAGCGTGTTGTCTCTTACGCGCAGTTACTCATGGGTGAGACGCTCGCGCAGCGCACTGTCGACAAACTTGGCCTGGACATGACAGCGGCGTCGCTGCAACAAAAGGTCTCCGCCACCGCGAAGACGGATACGGTGCTGATCGACGTACATGTCCTCGACCCATCGCCGGTGCGCGCGCGGGATATAGCCAATGCACTTTCTGACGAATTCGTGACCATGGTGCGTGAGCTGGAGACCCCAGAGGGTGCGGTAACACCCGATGCACGTGTTGTTGTCGAGCAGCGCGCAACTGTACCGAGTTCGCCGGTAACTCCGAAGAAGGTCCGCAATCTGCTGCTTGGTGTCGTTGCGGGCTTTGTGCTCGGAATAGGCCTAGCGATAGTCCGCGACCTCCTGGACAACACCGTCAAGAGCCGAGAGGTTCTTGAGGAGATCACCGATGTCGGCGTGGTGGGCGGCATCCAACTCGACAAGGAGCGCCGAAAGAACCCGGCCATCCTTTTCGGCAAGGACAACAGTGCGATCGCGGAATCGTTCCGTAAGCTCCGCACGAATCTGAGCTTTCTCACGGTCGACAACCCGCCGCGTGTCATCGTCGTCACCAGCTCGATTCCCAACGAGGGGAAGTCCACCACCGCAATCAACATCGCATTGGCATTGGCGGAGAGCGGCAACAACGTCGCGCTGGTTGACGGCGACATGCGCCGGCCCACGGTTCACAAGTATCTCGACCTTGTGGGACCCGTGGGATTCAGCACCGTGCTCAGCGGTGCGGTACCGCTGACAGAAGCGCTGCAGAAGACACAGTTCGACGGTCTCACGGTCCTGGCCGCGGGTACGACACCGCCCAATCCGAGCGAACTGCTGGCGTCCCAGGCCGCGACGAAGGTGCTTGCCGAATTGCGGGCACATTTCGATTACGTCATCGTCGACTCGTCACCGCTGCTGGCCGTCACAGACTCGGCCATACTCGCC
The DNA here is from genome assembly GCF_011758805.1 of Mycolicibacterium fluoranthenivorans. Lineage (NCBI taxonomy): Bacteria > Bacillati > Actinomycetota > Actinomycetes > Mycobacteriales > Mycobacteriaceae > Mycobacterium > Mycolicibacterium fluoranthenivorans. The sequence continues at coordinate 639,255 of NZ_JAANOW010000001.1, forward strand.
GCCAATGCCGACGGTGCCTTGATCATGGTCAGGTATGGCCAGACGAAGCGCGAACAGCTCGCCCAGGCGGTCGAAACTCTGCACGGCGTCGGTGCCACGCTCTTGGGCGCGGTGTTCACCATGATCCCGTCGAAGGGGAGCGGCGCGTACGCGTACTCGTACAGCTACTACGGCGAGTCCAAGGAAAAGTAGCGCAGCCTCTTTGGCTCGTGAACCGACTCCGCGGTTCCATTCACCCTGAGCCGGACCATGGCCCTCCGTCCGTTCGGCGGGAAAGATGGCCCTGTGGTTTCTGTGCAGACGGCGTTGCCGGTCGTCGACCTCCGGGATGATCCGGACGTCCTGCGACGCCGGCTCGGTCAGGTGGCGCACGAGGTGGGCTTCTTCTACCTCACCGGTCATGGCGTCCCTGATGAGCTGATCGACCGGGTGCTGACCCAGGCCAGACGACTGTTCGCGCTGCCGCAGGCAACCAAGGATGCGGTCGCGATGGTCAACAGTCCGCACTTCCGCGGATACACCCGGCTGGGCGGTGAGCTCACTGGTGGCCAGGTGGACTGGCGCGAGCAGATCGACATCGGCCCCGAGCGCACCCCGATGTCTGACCCGGGCGAGCCCTATCTGCGGCTGCAGGGGCCCAACCAGTGGCCCGCGGGACTGCCTGAACTGCCCGCTGTCATCGCCGAGTGGGATGCGGCCTTGGCGCGGGTGGGGCGAACCCTCTTGCGGCACTGGGCCGTTGCCCTGGGAAATCCGGAGAACGTGTTCGACGCGGCCTTCGCGGATACGCCGGCCACGCTGATCAAGGTGATCCGGTATCCCGGTGGCGCACCGTCGAGTCAAGGTGTCGGGGCGCATCGCGACGCCGGCGTGCTGACCCTGCTGCTCGTGGAAGCCGGTAGCGCCGGCCTGCAGGTGCGCGTGACCGGGACCGGTCCAGATGGCTACGTCGACGTCGACCCGCTGCCGGGGGCGCTCATCGTGAACATCGGCGAGATGCTGGAGATCGCCAGCGGCGGCTACCTGCGCGCCACCGAGCACCGCGTCCGGATCCATGAGGCCGAGCGTCTGTCAGTCGCCTACTTCTTCAACCCGCGCCTCGACGCGCAAATACCCGTCCTGCCGCTGCCCGCCGACCTGGCAGCACAGGCCCGCGGGGTCACCGACGACCCCGCCAACGATCGCATTTACGCTGTGTACGGGCGCAATGCGTGGAAGAGCAGGTTGCGCGCGCACCCTGATGTGGCCGCCGCGCACCGTTACGTGTGAAGATGGAAGTGTTATGAGCGACACAGAGCTGAGCCCAGCCTCCCTCCGCGAGGCCTTCGGCCATTTCCCGTCCGGTGTCATCGCGATTGCCGCGGAAGTCGACGGTGTCCGGGTCGGCCTCGCGGCGAGCACCTTCGTTCCGGTGTCCCTTGATCCACCCCTGGTGGCGTTCTGCGTGCAGAACAGCTCCGAGACGTGGCCCAAGCTGAAGGACCTGCCGTCCCTCGGGCTCAGCCTGCTCGGCGAATCGCACGATCAAGCCGCGCGCACTTTGGCCGCCAAGACCGGGGATCGGTTCGAAGGCCTGGACACCCACTCACACGAGAGTGGTGCGGTGTTCGTGCACGGCACCAGCGTGTGGTTGCGCAGCACCATCGATCAGCAGGTGCTGGCGGGTGACCACACGATTGTCGTTCTGCAGGTCACCGGCATCACCGTGCACGACGTGCCGCCGATCGTGTTCCACCGCAGCACGTTCCGCAAGCTCGGCGTTTAGGGCCGCCCCGCGAGCTCCTCGCGGTAGACGGCGATCCGCTGCTCGATCTCGGCCGCGTCGCGGGGGCGGCCCTCCTTGCGGGCCAGCTCGGCGCGGGTACTGAGCTCGCGGATGGCGTTGCGAATATCGTTGACGCTCTTGGTTGCACCCAGTGTCATCGGTGTCCCTTTCGACGCTGATCGGACATCTTTCTGGTCGTTCCACCAACCGTACGCCGAGTGCCGACGGTTGTGGGCGTCGATTTCGTCGTGGACTCGGGCGCGCGCAGATTCCCTTTCCCCGATCGGGGGACACGCAGTTCACCCGGTGTATCCACCGGTCACCCGACATATCCCACGTGTAAACCGGGGCATTCTTATCTCAACGCAGAAAGCCACTCACACAAAGGATTACGAACATGATCAAGAACCTGAAGGCCGCAGCCCTCGGAATCTGCACCGCCGCCCTGATCGGCGCCGGAGCCCTCGGCCTGGCCGGCACCGCCGCTGCGGCCACCACCAGCACCGCCCCGACCGGCCCGGGCCACTCCTACAGCCCTGACACGTACGCCCACCCGGCCCCCACCGCCAAGCCCGGCTGGCACAACAACCACGGCCCGGCCCGCATCGCCAATCTCGCGAACCAGTGACCCAGAGGTAAGAATGCCCGTCCCGGGAAAGCCGGGAAGGGCATTCTCACCTCGAGCTGACTATCGCCGGAACAGCTTGTTCCCCAGCCACACGATCGGGTCGTACTTGCGGTCGGCGACGCGCTCCTTCATGGGGATCAGCGCGTTATCGGTGATCTTGATGTGCTCTGGGCACACCTCGGTGCAGCACTTGGTGATGTTGCAGAGCCCAAGCCCGTTCTCGTCCTGAGCCATATCGCGGCGGTCCAGGGTGTCCAGCGGATGCATGGACAGCTCGGCCTGGCGCATCAGGTACCGCGGTCCGGCGAACGCCTCCTTGTTCTCCTCGTGATCGCGAACCACGTGGCAGGTGTTCTGGCACAGGAAGCACTCGATGCACTTGCGGAACTCCTGGCTGCGGTTCACATCCTCCTGCTGCATGCGGTAATCGCCGGGCTGCAGGTCCTTCGGCGGCGTGAACGACGGGATCTCGCGGGCCTTGGTGTAGTTGAACGAGACATCGGTGACCAGGTCGCGCATCACCGGGAAGGTACGCAACGGCGTGACCGTCACCGTCTCGTCCTCACCGAACGTCGACATCCGGGTCATGCACATCAACCGCGGGCGCCCGTTGATCTCGGCCGAACAGGAGCCGCACTTGCCGGCCTTGCAGTTCCATCGCACGGCCAGGTCACCGGCCTGGGTGGCCTGCAGGCGGTGGATGATGTCGAGTACCACCTCGCCGTCATTGACCTCGACCGTGTAGTCCTTCAGCTCGCCGCCGTCCTCGTCGCCGCGCCAGACCCGCAGACTCGCGTCATAAGAAGCCATGGTCAGCCCTTCCGTTCGGGGTGCTCGGTCAATTCGGCCTCGGTGTAGTACTTCTCGAGTTCGGCGAGCTCGAAGGTCGCCAGCAGGTCCGGTCGCATCGGCACCTGCGGCTCGGGATCGACCGTCACACCGGGGACCATCGCCTCGGCGGTCGCGGCACCCGTGGTCTTGCACACCAGCAGCGTGTTGCGCCAGTTGGCGTCCATCGCCGGATAGTCGTCGCGGGTATGCCCGCCGCGGCTCTCGGTGCGCTGCAGGGCGGCCTTGGCCACGCATTCGCTGACCAGCAGCATGTTGCGCATATCGATGGCCAGGTGCCAGCCCGGGTTGTAGATCCGGCCGCCCTCGACGACGACGTTCTGCAGGCGGCCCCGCAGCTCGTCCAGCTTGACCAGCGCCTCCTCGATCTCTTCCTTCTTGCGGATGATGCCGACGAGATCGTTCATCGACTGCTGCAACTCGGCATGCAGCGTGTACGGATTCTCGGGATTCTCGTGCGCCGCGTACGGAGCCAACGCCATCTTGGTGGCCTCTTCGACAGCCGCCTCCGGGGGCGTCGGCCGCTCGGTCAGGGCCCGCACATAATCGGCGGCCCCGAGCCCGGCCCGGCGGCCGAACACCAGCAGGTCCGACAGCGAGTTGCCGCCGAGGCGGTTGGAGCCGTGCATGCCGCCGGAGCATTCACCGGCCGCGAACAGTCCCGGAGTCGCGGCGCCGCCGGTGTCGGGATCGACCTCGATCCCACCCATCACGTAGTGGCAGGTCGGGCCGACCTCCATCTCGTCCTTGGTGATGTCGACCTCCGCCAGCTCGATGAACTGGTGGTACATCGATGGCAGCCGGCGCTTGATCTCCTCGGTGGGCATGCGCGAGGCGATGTCGAGGTACACCCCGCCGTGCGGGGTACCGCGACCCGCCTTGACCTCGGCGACGATTGCCCGGGCGACCTCATCGCGGGGGAGCAGGTCAGGGGTGCGCCGCGCCGAGTCGTTGTCCTTGAGCCACTGGTCGGCTTCTTCCTCGGTCTCTGCGTACTGACCTTTGAACACCGGGGGGATGTAGTCGAACATGAACCGCTTGCCCTCGGAGTTCTTCAGCACCCCGCCGTCACCGCGGACACCCTCGGTCACGAGGATGCCCTTCACCGAGAGTGGCCAGACCATCCCGGTGGGGTGGAACTGGATGAACTCCATGTTGATCAGGTTGGAGCCCGCCCTCAACGCGAGGGCGTGGCCGTCGCCGGTGTACTCCCACGAGTTGGACGACACCTTGAACGACTTGCCGATGCCGCCGGTCGCGAGCACCACCGCCGGGGCCTCGAAGAGGATGAAACTGCCGCTCTCACGCCAATACCCGAACGCTCCGGCGATCCGGTCCCCGTCTTTGATCAGGTCGGTGATCGAACACTCGTGGAAGACCTTGATCCTGGCCTCGTAGTCGCCGAGTTCCTTCTTGTCCTCCTGCTGCAGCGAGACGATCTTCTGCTGCAGGGTGCGGATGATCTCCAGGCCGGTGCGGTCACCGACGTGGGCGAGTCGGGGGTAGGTGTGACCGCCGAAGTTGCGCTGGCTGATCTTGCCGTCCTTGGTGCGGTCGAAGAGCGCACCGTAGGTCTCCAACTCCCACACCCGGTCCGGTGCCTCCTGCGCGTGCAGTTCGGCCATCCGCCAGTTGTTCAGGAACTTGCCGCCGCGCATGGTGTCACCGAAGTGCACCTGCCAGGAGTCCTTCGAGTTGACGTTCTTCATGGCTGCCGCGCAGCCACCTTCGGCCATGACGGTGTGGGCCTTACCGAACAGCGACTTGGTGACCACTGCCACCCGTAGGCCCCGTTCACGGGCCTCGATCACCGCTCGCAACCCCGCGCCGCCGGCACCGATGACGACCACGTCGTACTGGTGCCGTTCGAGCTCAACCATTAACCACCCTCATCTATCGAAAAACACAGTTGTGAATTGTTCTGTTAACCAATGAATCTGAGATCGGAGATGGTGCCACTGGCCACCAGCATGATGTAGAAGTCCGTCAGCATGAGGGTGCCCAGCGTGATCCAGGCGTACATCTTGTGCCGGGTGTTCAGCCTGCTGACCTGCGTCCACATCCAATACCGCACAGGGTGTTTGGAGAAATGCTTGAGCTTGCCGCCGACGGCGTGCCGGCACGAGTGACACGAGATCGTGTAGACCCACAGCATGATGACGTTGACCAGCAGGATGATGTTGCCCAGGCCGAAGCCGAAGCCACTGGCGGTCTTGTCCGAATGGAAGGCGATGATCGCGTCGTAGGTGTTGATCACCGAGATGACCGCGGCGATGTAGAAGAAGTACCGGTGGGTGTTCTGGATGATCAGCGGCAGACGCGTCTCACCGGTGTACTTGGCGTGCGGTTCGGCCACCGCGCACGCGGTGGGGGACTGCCAGACCGAGCGGTAGTATGCGCCCCGGTAGTAGTAGCAGGTCAGCCGGAACAGCAGCAGGAACGGCAACGACAGCGCGGCGTAGGGCAGCCACCAGACGTCAGGAAGGAACTGCGGCCAGAAGTGGCTTGCTTCCGGCACGCAGCCCTTACTGACGCACGGTGAATAAAACGGTGTCAGGTAGTGATAGGCGGGAACGTAGTAATTGCTCTGCAGGAAGGCACGCACCGTCGCGTAGATGACGAATGCGGCGAACCCGAGATCCACGATGAGCGGAGACTTCCACCACGCGTCGGTGCGCAGGGTGCGTTGTGAAATCTGAGCTCTCGTTGGTGAGAAGACGCCGGTACCTTGACGATCCGAGGTCGGTGCGCTCACTGAGTTCCCTCTTTTTCTGTTGTGTGCTGGCGCGGTGCTTACCGCGTGCCGCCGAGCCCTTCGTCGTCGACGTCGCGCCAGAAGTCACTGTCATAGTCGGTGTCGGGGATGGAGATCTTCTCCACCGAATGCGGGTGGTGCACCGTCCGTCCGCCGCGATCTGTCTCAAGCTCTCCGGCGTCGATATCGAGGCGGTCGATATCGTTGAGCATGCGTTCGGCGTCGTTCACGATGCGGCGCATCGCGGGGCTGTCGCTGTGCCGGGCCGCCAGCGATGTGACGCATCGGCGAAGGCCGCCGATGAGTTCGTGGAGTTCGGCAATCTCGGTCGTAGTGGACAAACTAGTGACCTCCTTGGACTGAAGGGTGTCATGGCTCACATTACGCATTTGATGTTAGCCACAACACGGACTCCGTAGTGAGACAGATCACGTCTACGAAACGAGAGGTAACCCAATTGTCGAATCAGGTGCTTGTGGAGAAAGCCGCTGCGCTGCTGGCGCTGCACCGTCCTGGCAATCCCGGGGTGCTCCCCACGGTGTGGGACGCGTGGTCGGCGAACACCGTGGTCAACGCAGGTTTCAGTGCCCTCACGGTGGGCAGCCATCCCGTCGCGGACTCCCTCGGAAAGCCCGATGGCGAAGCGATCAGCTTCGATGATCTGCTGACCCGCGTCGCGCAGATCACCGCCGCCGTCGATGTCCCCGTGTCGGTGGACATCGAGTCGGGTTATGGCGAGTCGCCCGCCCGGTTGATCGACGGACTGCTGTCGGTCGGGGCAGTGGGGTTCAACCTCGAGGACACCGTGCACAAAGAGGGCGACCGGCTGCGCACTCCCGAGGAGCATGCGGCGCTCGTGGGCGAACTGCGCGCCGCGGCTGATGCGGCCGGGGTGCACGTGGTGATCAACGCCCGTACCGACATCTTCATCAAGAAGGAAGGCGCTGATTCCGACCGCGTGCAGCGCGGTATCGACCGGCTCACCCTGGCCGCCCAAGCCGGCGCCGATTCACTGTTCCCGGCCGGCCTGCAACCCGCCGATGGATTGGCGACCCTGGTCGAGGCCGTGCCGCTGCCGGTCAGTGTCACGGTCAAGCCCGATGCCGATCTGGCGGCGCTCACCGCCATCGGCGTCGGCCGGATCACCTTCGGCCCGTTCCTGCAGTGGGCGCTGACCGAGAAGATCAACGAGATCCTCACCCGCTGGAAGTAGCGAGCTGGTTTCCGACGTTCTGGTGTCCTGAATGCCCGCGCCATGACCGGAACGTCGGAATCCACAGCACCAGGGAGCCGCCGCGGCGTCCCGTGCGTCTGAACAGATGTGCGCATACCGTTCGTGGGCAGCGCGGCGGTCACCGAGGGCCATCTCAGCCGGTCACAGCTGCGTACGAGCTACCGGCCCATTTATCGCGGTATCTACGTCCCGGCTCGCCACGAGCCGACGCTGCGCGATCGGATTGTCGGTGCCTCGTTGGCCACGGGCGGGGTGATCGCTGGTGTTGCGGCTTCCGCGTGGCACGGCGCGAGTTGGGTCGATGCGGACACCGATATCGAGGTCGTTTCCACCGGCCGCCCGCAGCGCGGCCTGGTCCTGCACAACGAGCGGATCACGTCTCACGAGATCACCTGCATCGACTGCGTGCGCGTCACCACGCGTGCCCGGACCGCCTTCGACCTTGCTCGGCGTCTGCCGCGAGATAAGTCTGTCGCCCGTCTCGATGCCCTGATGCACGCCAACCCGTTCGCGATGGATGACGTCTATGCGCTGACCGGGCGCAACCCACGGGCGCGCGGATTACCACTGCTTCGCAAAGCGCTACCGCTGGTCGACGGCGGGGCAGAGTCACCGCGGGAAAGCTGGCTGCGACTCCTGTTCATCGACGCAGGATTGCCAAAGCCCACAACACAATTCGTCCTCTACGAGGACCGTCGCTACGTCCGCCGGATCGACATGGTGTGGACGGAGTTCAAGGTAGGGGCCGAATACGACGGCGCCCAGCACCTCACCAGCCGCGCCCAGTACGCGAAGGATGTGTGGGCGGCCCGCGCGCTCGCGAGACTCGACTGGCACATCGTGCACGTCATCAAAGAGGACGACTCCCACGAGATCGTGAACGAGGCACGCGCAGCGCTGCTCTCCCGCGGCTGGCGTCCGTGAATCCCGACGTTTTGGTGCCCTGGCCGTCGTCGGAGCCGCCAGAACGTCGGAAACCAGGCTCAGGCGCCAGGCCCGCTACAGCGTGTCGTCGAGCTCCCCGAGCCTGTTGGTCAGGCTGATGTTCTCCGAGTAGTCGACCGGGCAGGCGATGATGGATACGCCGTCGGAGGCCAGCGCGGTGCGCAGCGTCGGCAGCAGTTCGTCGGCGGCGTTGATCCGATACCCCTTGGCGCCGAAGCTCTCGGCATACTTCACGACGTCCGGGTTGGTGAAACCGACGTTGTAGTGCGCGCCGAGTTCAAGGTCCATCTTCCATTCGATGAGACCGTAGCCGTTGTCCTCCCAGATCAGCACGACAAGCGGAATCTGTTCCCGGACAGCCGTTTCGATCTCCTGGCTGTTCATCAAGAAGGCGCCGTCACCCATCACCGCGAGAACCTTGGCATCCGGCCGGGCGAGTTTCACACCTAAGCCTCGATCCACCGACTGACCTCGGTGACGGGAGTCGTTTCTCGTTGATGCCGATGTTCGGGATGCGGGCATGAGGTGGCCCCGCTGGTCTGGCCAGCTTTTCCTGTGTGCTCCGGTCGGGCCTGTTTGGCAGTTGATCAGGGGATCGCGCGTTGTGGTGGGCTGTGTCCGATGATGCTGCGCCACAGGGCAAGCCAGGCCTTCGACCAGGGCCAGCGGCTAGGTAGGTGCAGGGCTGGTCGGCGCTGTGGACGGGCCAGTCGGGCTGGCACGTTGACGATGCGGCGGCGCAGCGTCGATCCCCGCGCTCGGCCGTGACGTTCTCCGGCGAGGACTCCGGCGGCGCGCAGCAGGTTGTGGGCGATCGCCGCGCACAGCACCCAGGCGGAGTTCGCGCCGAACCGGCCCGACGGGATGTGCGCCAACGCTCCGTCGATCAGATCGGCGAACACGGTCTCGATGATCGCGTGCTGGCGGTGGGTGACGTCGGCCTCGGTGACCGGCAGGTCGGTGTTGGTCAGGAACGGGTGATACCGCCACACCGGGAACAGCGCGTCGGGGTAGCGGGCGTCTTTGACGCGGCGCACGACCAGGCGGGCGGTGATCGCATCGGGGGTGGATGCGAATGCGGTGTAGGGGATTTCGGCGACTTCGGCATCGGAGATCCAGGCCCCCGTATCGGGATCTTGGACCGCTCCGGGGTAGGACACCGGTGTCCACGCGTCGTCGTCGATGGCGGCCAACGCGCGGTCGATGGCCGGGTTGCGGGTCATCACCAGCGAGAACTGGGCGCCTGCGCGGACACACGCGGCGACCACCTTGCGGTTGCCGTAGGCCGAGTCGCCGCGGACCAGGATCTTCCCGCTGGCACCGGCGGCGCGGGCGGTGCTGATGGCTTGGGCGACCATCCGTGCGGCACCCTTGCCCGAGTTGGCCTTTCCGGCGCGGAGCCGCATCCCGGCGATCACCGGAGCCGAGGACGCGGTGCTGATCGTGGTGGCGAGCGGGGACAGTCCCTTGCGCAGGATCTGCTTGCCGGCGATCTTGGTGTGCCCGTAGGAGGCGCCTTGTTTGGCGTGGCCGTAGACCGGGCGCAGCAACGAGTCGATGTCGATGAACACCCGTTGTTCGGCGGCGTTGGGGAGCAGGTCGACCCGGCCGCACAACGCCACCAGGTGCTCGCGCAGCACCGACTCCAACTGGCGGGCGTGACCGAAGGTGAACTCCCGCAGCAACGTTCCCACCGTCGACGGTGCGTACACGCCGTCGAAGAGCGACTTCATCCCGCCGCTGCGCAGGATGTCGACGTCATCGATGCAGTCCGCACCGGCAACCATGCCTGCGACCACGGTGGCCAGCTTCGGTGCCGGGTTCGCCGACCCGGACTTTATCCGCGGCGCGCTGATGTGGACCTTCTCGCCGAGCAAGCGCGAAAGCCCGGTCTGCTCGGCCAACGTCATCACCGCAACCACACCGGCACACGACACGAGATTGCCATCGTCGAACACCGCTGAATCCGAGGCGAACCTATGCGAAACTTGCACCGGAAGTGCCTTTCCGAACTGGACCGATTGATGCGTGAGAACACCAATCATCCCAGCCCAGAGGGCACTTTCCTCATTCCGACACCCCTATACAACCAGGTCAGTCGGTGGAACGAGGCTAAGGCGCCGGGCAGGGAGAACGCCATGGTGGACAGCCCGTTGGAGATCAGACAGGTGTTGCGCTCATAGGTCGGGTAGAGCCTGGCCATCCACATCTTGGCCGCACCGGTGTCGACCAACACGATATCGCTGCGTCCCAGCGCGGCCCGGGTATCGGCCACCACCCGGGCCGGGGCCAGCGGGTAGCGCGCATCATGGGCGCCGCGTGCGATCTCCTCGGCGAGCAGATGAGCGCCGGGCGCGGGGCGCTCCCGGTCGTAGCGTTGCCCGGCCATCGCCTCCCGGATTGCGTCGAGTGAGGCGCTGATATCGCCCATGATGCCGACGTCGACGGAGTAGTGCGCGTCCACCTCGGCCGGAAACCGGTGCACGTGGATGATCCGCTTGTCGGCGTTCGGGTTGATCCGCACCGGGTCGAATTCCTGCAGTTCATAGCCGACGGCGATGATGGTGTCGGCATCGTCGAAGCCGAAGTTCACGTAGTCGTGCCGCATGAAGCCGAGGGTGCCCATGCCGTTGGGATGATCGTCGGGCATCACACCCTTGCCGTGGAAGGTATTGGCCACCTGGATGCCGAGTTCTTCGGACAGCTGCACCAGCGCCGTCGTCGCATCCGCACGGGCGGCGCCGTGGCCGGCCAGGATCACCGGCCGTTTCGCCTCCTTCAGCACCGCGACGGCGCGCGCGATCTGGCCGGGGGAGGGGGATTCGGCGCGAACCACGTTGCGTGGCAGTGGGTGTAACGCGTAGTCGCCTTCGTCGGCGTCGATGTCCTCCGGGATGGCGAGGTACACCGCCGCGGGACGCTCGGTTTCGGCGAGTTTGAATGCCTTACGGAACATCTCGGGGATGGCCAGTGGAGTGGGCACCCCGTCGGACCACCGGGTGATGGGCGCGAACATCGACACCAGGTCGACGTACTGGTGGGATTCCTTGTACTCGCGGTTGCGTCCCACCTGTGCCGAGATGGCCACCAAGGGGGTGCTGTTGGTGGTCGCATCGGCCACCCCGAGTTGCATGTTGATCGCGCCCGGGCCCAGCGTGCTCGACACCACGGCGGGTCGTCCCGTCACACGCCCGTACATCTCGGCCATGAATGCGGCGGCCTGCTCGTGGCGGGTCAGCACATAACGGATCGTCGACGAGCCGGCGAGCGCCTGCACGAATCTGATGTTCTCCTCGCCGGGGATCCCGAAAACCAGTGAAACTCCCTCTGCTTCAAGGCACTCGACCATCAATTGCGCTGCCGTGGGCATTCTCAGACCTCCAGATCACGTTTCCACCGACACGCTACGCCGGTCTGGCCGCGCGCCGGCATCAGCTGCCGGCGGGCACCTCGGTGAATCCTGGTTCGCCGGCGTCGACAACCGAGTTGAATCGGCGGCGGGTCTGCAGGTGATGGCTGATCTGGTCCATCGCGTGTTCCGAAAGTGCAGTGACGTCGAAGTTCTCGGCTATCCGCGTGACGCTGACCGACGACGTGAGAACCGCGGTGCCGCGCTGGATGCCCCAGGCCAGGAGCACCTGGGCCGGGGTTTTCCCCGCGTCGGCCGCGATGGCGACGATGACCGGGTCATCGAGAAGCCGCGGCTCCAGGGCATGCCCCAGCGGCGCGAACGCGAGCAGGGCGATGTCTTCGGCTCGGCAATAGTCATGCAGCTCCCACTGCGGGTGGTAGGGGTGCGCTTCCACTTCCACGACCGCCGGTTTGATCCGGGACGCGGTGACGATTCTGCGGGTGCCCTCGACGTCGATATCGGACAGACCGATGGCGCGGGTGAGCCCGGCGTCGACCAGCTCCTCCATCGCGGCCCAGGTTTCTTCGAGGGTGACACCGTCGTCATACACGACGGCACCGGAATCATCGCGGGGATCCTGGTCGTCGCCAGGCCGGAATGCGAACGGGGTGTGCATCAGGTAGAGGTCGGCGGCCTCCACCCCGAGCCGGCGCAGGCTCGCCTGCAGGGCGGGTTTGACCCGTTCCGGGCGGTGGTTGTTGTTCCACAGCTTGGTGGTCAGGAACAGGTCGTCGCGCCGGACGGTACCGGCGTCGAACACATCTTTGAGCGCCTCACCCACCTCGGCTTCGTTGCGGTAGCGCTCGGCGGCGTCGAGGTGCCGGAAGCCCATCTCGACAGCGGTTCTGACCACCTCGCGGGTGCGCCGACTGTCGGAGATCAAGGTCCCGAACCCGAGGGCGGGCATCTCGCCGGCATCGTCGCGCAGCTTGATCCGTTGTTCGAAAAGTCTCATTTCTGTTCTCCTTGAAGGTGTTTGATGGCCTGCGCGGTGGTCCACACCGCGCTGGCGAGGAAGCGGAAGTTCACCAGTGCCGCCAGGTACCCGTCGCCTTCGGGCAGGCGCGGCCCGGCGGTGGCATCCTTGACCACCGCCACCTCGAAACCCTGCTCGATGAGTTCGCGCAGGTGTCCTTCGACGCACAGGTTGGCGGCCATTCCGGCCAGGATCACCTGGCTCACACCACGTTTGCGCAACTGAAGGACGAGGTCGTTCGATTCCGGGCCGACGATCTTGTGTGGTGAGGTGATCACGGTTCGTCCGTCGTGGATATGGCAGTGGTATGCGGGCAGGAAGTCCGCGCCCGAGCCGGTGAACCCGTCGAGGGTGTACGCCCCCTGGCGTGCGAACATGCCGACCGAACTCATGAACTGTTCGAGCGGATCGCCGAAAGTCCACTGTTCGTCGGTCGGATAGAAGTAGTGCGGAGACACCGCGACGGTGATGTCGGCCGACTTCGCGGCGCGCAGGAGTTCACCGATGTGGGCGACGGTGTCGTTCTCGATGACGCTGGGCCCGAACGCCGCCCAGGACGCCCCCTCGGCGCTGAGGAAATCGATCTGCGGATCGGTGATGACGAGCGCCGCGCGCTTCGCGTCGAAGACGAACCCGGAGGCCGGCAAGGCGGGGTTCGCGGGTTCTCCCGATGTGGTGAGCTTCATTGGACCGTCCTTGTGTGGGTGACTGCCCACAATAATAAGTGACCGGTCGTCTATTAACAACGTGCCTGAGGTGTGATGCGTCAGACTCGCGGTGGATCAGGGCGTGAGGAGGGCGGGGATCGTGACCGCTTCGAAGCGCTGATAGGGGGCGCGGCTGCGGATGACCTTCCCGCGCAAGGCGGCGCCCTCCCACGCTTCGATCAGGGTGGCGGCCAGTTCGCCGGCATCGATATCGGTTCTGATGTCGGCCCTGAAGTCTTCGCCGTCACGCTGCCCGGAACGCACGCACGCCGCGAGTGCGTCATCCCAGCGGTCCAGGATGCGCAGCAGTTCGGCGCGGACCGACTCGCTGGACCCGCCCAGTTCCAGCGACAGGTTGCCGACCAGGCAGCCGAGCAGGAAGTCTTCGGCCTCGTGATCGTCGGTGAGTGCGCGGAAGAAGCGGATGATCCGCTTGCGCGCCGGCCCGTTCGACTCCAGGATCGGCAACAGCCGTGCTTCGATATCGGACCAGTAATGGTTCAGGATCGCGGCGCCGAACTCTTCCTTACTGGGGAAATAGGCGTAGAAGGAGCCTTTCGGCACGCCGGCGACGTCGGTGATGTCTTTGACCCCGCTGGCGGCGAACCCGCGGGCGTGCACCAAGCCGAGGCCGGCGTCGAGCAGGCGCTGGCGTACCTCGGGATTCGCGGGACGGGGCACGATGAAATCATAGCCGACCGGTCACTTATCGACAGGAGGGCACTCACACCCGCCTCCCGGCCGATGTGAGAACACCGTGACGGCCGCTTCACACGACGCGACATTTCGGCAATATCGACTCCCTAACGTCGTGGTATGCACTCAGCCAAGCATGTTGTCGTGGTCGGACACGGCATGGTCGGACACCGGTTCGTCGAAGCCCTGCGATCCCGGGACACCGAAGGCTCCTGGCGGGTCACCATCCTGTCCGAGGAAGCCGATGCGGCATACGACCGCGTCGGTCTGACGGGATACACCGAGCACTGGAACCGGGCCGCGCTGGCCTTGTCCGGTAACGACTATGCAGGCGACAACGACGTCGTGCTGCACCTCGGCTTGGCGGCCCGGGAGATCGACCGGGTCGCCAAGACCGTGACCGCCGCCGACGGCCAGGTGCTGGAATACGACGCCCTGGTGCTGGCCACCGGGTCGTACGCCTTCGTGCCCCCGGTGCCCGGACACGACCTGCCGCAGGTGCACGTCTACCGCACCCTCGATGATCTGGACGCCATCCGCGCGGGCGCGAACACCGCCCTGGCCACGAGCACCCCGGTGGGTGTCGTCATCGGCGGCGGCCTGCTCGGTCTGGAAGCGGCCAACGCCCTGCGTGGGTTCGGGCTCACCACCCACGTGCTGGAGATGTCGCCGCACTTGATGGCCAACCAACTCGACGAGGCCGGCGGTGTGCTGCTGAGCCGGATGATCAAAAGCCTCGGTATCGAAGTGCACACCGCGGTGGCCACCGAGAGCATCGCCCCGGCGCAGCGGCACCGGCCCATCCGTAAATCCGCCGTCGACGATTCGATGCGGGTCACACTCAACGACGGCAGCACCATCGACGCCGGCGTGGTGGTCTTCGCCGCCGGTGTGCGCCCGCGGGACGAACTGGCCCGCGCCGCCGGCCTGGACATCGCTCAACGCGGTGGCGTGCTCACCGACCTTTCCTGTGTCACAAGCGATCCGCACATCTACGCCATCGGCGAGGTGGCTGCCATCGAAGGCCGCTGCTACGGGCTGGTGGCCCCCGGCTACACCACCGCCGAAGTGGTGGCCGACCGGCTGCTCGGTGGCGAGGCCGAGTTCCCCGGCGCGGACATGTCGACCAAGCTCAAGCTGCTCGGCGTCGACGTCGCGAGTTTCGGTGATGCCCAAGGACATACGCCGAACTGCCTGGAGGTCGTGGTCAACGACCCAGTCAAGCAGACCTACGCCAAACTGGTGCTCTCCGATGACGCCAAGACGTTGCTCGGCGGCATCCTGGTCGGCGACGCGTCGGCCTACGGTGTGCTGCGGCCCATGGTGGCCAGCGAGCTGCCGGGTGACCCGCTGGCACTGATCGCCCCGGTGACCGACGGCGACGCACCGGCACTCGGTGTCGGGGCGCTGCCCGATCTCGCCCAGATCTGCTCCTGCAACAACGTCACCAAAGGTGATCTCAAGGAGGCCATCTGCGGTGGCTGTGACGACGTCGCCGGCCTGAAGAAGTGCACCCTGGCCGGCACCTCGTGCGGATCATGTGTGCCGCTGCTCAAGCAGCTGCTGGAGGCCGAGGGGGTCGAGCAGTCCAAGGCGCTGTGCGAGCATTTCGGCCAGTCGCGTGCCGAGCTGTTCGAGATCGTCAGTGCCACCGAGATCCGCACGTTCTCCGGCCTCATCGAGAAGTTCGGCACCGGAAAGGGTTGCGATATCTGCAAACCCACCGTCGCGTCCATCCTGGCGTCCACCAGTTCGGATCACGTGCTCGACGGTGAGCAGGCTTCGCTACAGGATTCCAACGACCACTTCCTGGCCAATATCCAGCGCAACGGCAGCTACTCGGTGGTGCCGCGGTCACCCGGCGGCGAGATCACCCCGGAGCAACTGATCCTGATCGGCGAGATCGCCCGGGATTTCGACCTCTACACCAAGATCACCGGTGGGCAGCGCATCGACATGTTCGGCGCCCGGGTCGATCAGTTGCCCGAGATCTGGCGGCGCCTGGTCGAAGGCGGCATGGAATCGGGTCAGGCCTACGGCAAATCCCTTCGCACCGTGAAGAGTTGCGTGGGCAGCACGTGGTGCCGGTACGGCCAGCAGGATTCGGTGAACATGGCCGTCGAGATCGAGAAGCGCTACCGCGGTCTGCGTTCACCGCACAAGATCAAGATGGCGGTGTCGGGCTGCGCTCGAGAGTGCGCGGAGGCCCAGAGCAAGGACGTCGGGGTCATCGCCACCGAGCAGGGATGGAACCTCTACGTGTGCGGCAACGGCGGTATGTCGCCGCGGCACGCCAAACTGCTGGCCAGTGACCTCGATGACGAGACCCTGGTGCGGTACATCGACCGGTTCCTGATGTTCTACATCCGCACTGCCGATCGGCTACAGCGCACCGCGCCGTGGCTGGAGGCCATGGACGGCGGACTCGATCACCTCCGTGATGTGGTGTGCAACGACTCGCTCGGCCTGGCCGCGGAGTTCGAGGCGGCCATGGAGCGGCACGTCGCCGGCTACGCCTGCGAATGGAAAGGTGTGCTCGACGACCCGGAGAAGCTGTCGCGTTTCGTGTCGTTCGTCAACGCCCCCGATGTGGTGGATCCCACGATCGAGTTCACCGAATCCTCGGGCCGCAAGGTGCCGATCGGGATGCCCACCCTGCGGCCAGTTCAGGAGAAGTCATGACCTTGCTCGACGACCGCAAAGACGTTGACGCCCAGGGTGACTGGGAGTGGGTCGAAGCCTGCCCGTACGACCGGCTTTTGCCGTGCCGCGGCGTGGGCGTGCTGTTGCCCGACCAGACCCAGGTGGCACTGTTCCGCCTGGACGACGGGTCGCTGCATGCCGTCTCCAATATCGACCCGTTCTCCGGTGCCGCGGTGATGTCACGTGGGATCGTCGGGGACCGTGCCGGCCGCGCCTGCGTGCAGACGCCAATCAAGAAGCAGGCCTTCGCCTTTGACGACGGCAGTTGCCTGGACGACCCGGACGTGTCGGTTGCGGTGTTCCGGACCCGGCTTACGCCGGACGGTCTTGTGCAGATCGCTGTGTAGCGGCGGCGGCCCAGTGGGCGTCCCGGCCCGGTCCGGGCCGGCGCACGACGTCCCCACGCCGCTCCAACACGGTGAGATTCCGATAGACCGACTCGATCACCGCGCTTTTGCCCAGAGCCTTGCCCTTGAGCTGCACGTAGTCGCGCAGTTCCGCGGTGGTCATCGTCCCGTCCGTGTCGTCTAACGCGGTGAGCAGCCACTCCCGTAGCTGCGCCGCCCCCATTGTGAAGCCATCGCAGAGATAGTAGCCGAGGAGTGCGACGCGTCCGACCAGTTGCGTTATGTCAACCTCGGACGTCGAGTTCAATTTGAAAAGTGCTGCGCCATCTGGTAATTGCCGCCAACCTTTCGTGCAGGTGAACATCAAGCGGCCGACTCGAGCCAACCGTCGGCACTGACTAGTATCGATCCTGAAGTGGGGGGCGTTATGGGGATGCGTTCGGTAGCGACGCTGGTCGGAGCGGCAGGGGTGCTGGGCTCGCTGCTGGCCCTCGCCACAGCCGTCGGACTTGGGGCGGTGGACCGCAGCGGCGCACCCATTCCGTGCGGGGACGGCTTCCGTCCCGATTTCGAGGTTGCCGCCAAGGTGGACCGGCTCAACTTCGACCAGAACATCCTGAGCGGGCCGCAGTTCGAGACCAGCGACTACGCCGAACAGTGCGACGGGTTGATCGACACCCGGCGGACGGTGGCCGCGGCGGTTGCCCTTGGGGGAGCGGTGCTGCTGGGGTCCGTGTCTGCGGTCCCGTACCTGGGCCGGCTACGCCGCGGTGGGCAGGCCGACCACACCGGCCCGGCGGAACCTGCCGGCGATCAGCCGGACCATGCCCGGGTGGATGCCGAGTGGGTCGCCGACGATATCGGCACCGGAGGCACGCAGCCGATCCTGGAAAAGCCCGTCGGCCAGCAGATAGGACGCGACCGCCACCCGTCCATCCGTGCGGTGGCGCGCAGCTTGGACGGCCTCCGCGACGGTGGGGGCCCCGGTAGCGGCGAAAGCAAGCTCTACGCGGTCTCCGGTCAGGGCCGATAGCATCGCCGCGGTCTTACGCAGATCGGACTGCGCACTGCGATCCGAGGTGCCCGCGGCCGCCAGGATGACGGAATCGCCTGGCCGCCAGCCTGATTCGAAGAGTCTGTCGGCCATGACCCGCACCGTTCCGTGGCATGGCCCCAGCGGCTGGGTGACAACGACCCGCTGGTGCCCGCTGGCCGCGACATGGGCGGGCACGTCCACCCGCACGTGGTAGCCACCGGCCAGGAACGCCGGCACCACGACGGCCGGTTCGTGTGCGGGCAACGAATCGAGCACCTCGCACGGCGTCGGCCCGAGGACGTCGACGAACGCCACGCGCACCTCACGGTCCAACACCGAGGAGACGCGCTGCGCCAGCTCGCCGACCATGTTCACCCCGCCGGCCTTACGGGTGCCGTGCGCCACCAAGACGTATCTCATCATGCACCCACCGGGAATTCGTCCACGGCCAACCGATAGCCGCGCTTGACGACGGTTGCGACGATGTTCTTGTCGCCCAGCGCCGTTCGTAACCGCAGCACCGCCGTTTCGACGGCGTGGGTGTCGGTGCCACTGCCGGGCAGGGCGCCCAGCAGGTCGGCGCGTGACACCACCGCGCCCGGCCGGTGCGCAAGCGCGCGGATGGTGGCCATACCCGCCGGCGGGAGCTCCTTGACCACCTCGTCGACCATCACGCAGGTGCCCCGGATCTCCAGGACATGTCCGGCCACCCGGATACGGCGGGACTGCAGCAGCGGCAGCTCATCGGTGATGTGCCGGGCCAGCGCACCCAGGCGCATCCGTTCCGGGGCCGAGGTGGGCACGCCGAGCCGGACCAGCGGCCGGGCGGTCACGGGGCCGACGCACATGGCGTGCACGGTGGTGCGCAACGCGTGCAGCAACGAGTCCTCCACACCGAGTTCGGCCGCCCTCATCAACGTGGCCGCGACGGCGGGGGCGGAGGTGAAGCTCACGGCATCGAATCGTTGATCGGCGATGGCCATCACCAGTTGGTCAAAGGCGCCACCGCGTGGTGCGGGATGCCAGCGGTACACCCGGATGGGCACCACGTGGGCGCCGGCGGCCATCAACTCGTCGAGGAATTCCGGGAACGGATCCCACTCGTCGGTGGCACCGTGCAACTGCACGGCTATCCGCATGCCGACGATGCCGCCCTCCAGCAGATAGTGCAGCAGTTCGCGGGAGGACTCCGATTCCGGCGACCACTCCTCGGGCAGGCCGGCCGCGCGTAACGCCCCGGTGGCCTTCGGCCCGCGGGACACAATCCGCGCCTTGGACAGCGCGGAGGTCAGTTCGCGGGCCAGTCCCCAGCCGTCGGCGGCGGCGATCCACCCGCGCAGCCCGATCCCGGTGGTGGCGATGACGATATCCGGCGGGGCCGCGATGAGGGCCTCGGTGTTGGTGCGCAGTTCGTCGTCGTCGGGAAGCGGGACCATGGCGATGGCGGCCGCGCTCGTGACGTCGGCACCGCGCCGCGTCAGCAGTGCGCTCAGCTCCTCGGAACGCCGAGCCGAGGTGACCGCAACCCGGAACCCGGTGAGCGGAGCCCAATCAGGTTCGGTCATGGCACCTGTGTATTCAGCTCATGTTTCGGGCGGGTTACCCGGCCGTTGCCGAGGTGTGTCGCGTCATCGCGAAGGTGCTGCGGGCTGCGCATGCCACCCACGTTAGGAAGGCTATGTTGCGCGAACACTCTCTGCGATAGCCCAGCTGTGAACTTCCGCTCACTGCCGCCAGAGTACTCCTGTGAGATCCGTGGGCAACGGTTTCACCAAATGTCGCCGTCCCGCCAATCGCAGGTCAGACCCCCGTCGGGGTCGAGTTGTGCGGTCAACGGCAACACGTAGACGGCTCCGTCGTCATCGGGGGTCGGGGTGATACCCGACGGGGTCAACGCGGAGGTTGCGCCCCGCCACTTCACCCAGCCGCGCGCGTCGTACAGCGAGCGTCCCGCGTCTGAGGAACTGAGCGCACCGACCTCGTAGGCGCCCCGCAGCACCTGCTCGACGGCGTCCAGCACGGCTCCCGCCAGCCCCTGTCCGCGCCAATCCGCACGCACGGCGACCGCTTCGACGTACCCGCAGCGCAGGGCGCGGCCCTGGTGCAGCAGCCGGCGTTGCACCACGGCCCCGTGGGCGATGATCGCGCCGTGGTGCCAGACGAGCGCGTGCATCCCGCCCAGCGCATGCTCCCAGTCGGCGTCAGTGAAGTCGCCCGCGAACGCGTCGAGCACCATCTTGCGGGCGTCGGCTCGCGTTTCACCGTCGAGATCGGCGGTGTGGATCAGGCGTGCGGTGTATGCACCCATACCTGTCGTTCTACCAGGAGCAGTCGCCTACTGCACCGGGCCGCGCGGGTGCGACCAGTGCAACCGAATGGTCTGCCCCGGCCGGGCCTGGCCGACCTTGTCCAGATCGTCGTCGGTGATCACGCCGATCACCGGGTAGCCGCCGGTGACCGGATGATCGGGCCCCAGAATCACCGGGAAACCGTTGGGGGGTACCTGGATTGCGCCGCGGGTGGCGCCCTCACTGGGAAGCTGCCGATCGGGCCAGCGGTACTCCAACGGCATGCCGACGAGGCGCATGCCGACGCGGTCACTGCGATTGGTGACGAGCCAGTTGGTGCGGACCAGGATGTCCGCATCGACGAACCAGTCGTCCCGCGGGCCGGGCACCACGTGCATCTCCAGAACGTCCGGCTCGATGGAGGCCACCGGCGCCTGGTCCAGTTCGGGGAACTCGGCGGTGTGTTCGCCGACCGGCAGCACATCGCCGGCGCGCAGCGGGGCCGGACCGATCGCGGACATCACGTCGTAACTGCGTGAGCCCAGCACCGGGGCCACGTCGATGCCGCCGCGCACCGCCAGATAGCTGCGAAGCCCGGAGTGCGGCGCGCCAAGCGATATCACCTCGCCGTCATGGGCGTAGTGAATGCTGTTGGTGCCGAACGGCTTCCCGTTGACCGACGGATCGGTGTCCGCTCCGGTCACCGCGATCGCCACATCCCCGCCGCGCACCCGGGCCGAGAATCCGCCGAAGGTGACCTCGACGGTGGCGTGCTCACCCGGGTTGGCGACCAGTCGGTTGGCCAGTGTGTGGGCGCGCCGGTCGGCTGCACCGGAACGGGTGACGCCCATGTGCGCCAGCCCGGGCCGGCCCAGATCCTCCACCAGAGCCAACGGCCCGGTGCGCAGCACCTCCAGCGTGACGCTCATCGTGCCTCCTCGAATCGCACGGTCATACCGGGCACCAGCAGGGCGGGCCGGTCGCGGTTGATATCCCACATGACGGCATCGGTGCGCCCGATCAGCTGCCAGCCGCCGGGCGTCTCGCGCGGATAGACACCGCTGAACTCGCCGGCCAGGGCCACCGCGCCGGCGGGGACCCGGGTGCGTGGCTCCGAGCGCCGTGGCACGTGCAGGCGAGGGTCGCCGCCCACCAGATAGGCGAAACCCGGTGCGAATCCACCGAACCCGACCTGCCACAGGCTGCCGGTGTGCGCGGCGATCACCTGGGCGGGACTCAAACCGGTCAGCTCGGCCACCGTGTCGAGATCGGCACCGTCGTAGACGACCTCGATCACCACATCGGGTCCGGCCGGCGGTGCGGTGGCCTCGTGGTCGACGCGCACCTTGCTCAGCCGTTGCCGGGTCGGGGCGACATAACGCGGCCCGGCCAGCTTGAGCAGGATGGTGCGCGACGCGGGGACGATGTCGAGCACACCGAGCAGGTCGGCGTGGCGGATGGCAGCGGCCCAGGCCAATACCTCGGCGGTGCTGCCGAACTCGAGGAGCAGTGCCTGATCCCCGTATTCACGAACGGTGCTGAGCACCGGCGAATCCGTAGTGACGGTCATCTACCAACGCTACCGCCGGGTAAGTTCATTGCGCCGCGGTCTGCGAGCTTTGCCAGAGGAGCCTTAAAGCCGACTTAGGCAGCCAGTGCGTACGTCGGTTCGTGGCGTTTGACGTACGCGATCACCCGGTAGGTGATCGGCAGCATCACGATCTCGACCGCGGTCTTGTAGATCCAGCCCAGCGCGGTGTAGACGGCGAGATCCTTGAAGGTGGTGATGCCGATGGCGCCCGCGGCGATGGTGCAGAACACCAGGGTGTCGCCGAGCTGACCGGCGAAGGTGGACCCGACCAGTCGAGCCCACAGGTGCTTCTCCTTGGTGCGCTCCTTGATGGCCACCACGACCCAGGCGTTGATGGTCTGCCCGACGATGAAGCCGGCCAGGCCGGCGACGATCAGCTGGGTGTAGGCGTGCACGACGTTCTCCAGGTGCGGCTGGTTCTCGTAGAAGTCGGCTGCCGGGAGGTACAGGGTCACCCAGAACATGAGGGCCGCGAGGATGTTCATCGCGAATCCCAGCAAGATGGCCTTGCGGGCCGCCTTGAATCCGTAGACCTCGGAGAGCACGTCACCGATCACATAGGTCAGCGGGAAGACGATGAAGCCACCGTCGGTGAGGATCGGCCCGAACGCCACGCCCTTGGTCGCGGTGACGTTGGAGATGATGACCAGGGCGGTGAACACCGCGACGAAGACCGGATAGTAGGCCGAACCCATCTGCGCGAAACGGGTCGGCTCACGGTCCTCGGTGCTGATCACCCGGATATCTTGTCAGGCCATTGCTGTGGGCCGGTTGCTAGCCCACCACCGCCGCCAGCAGCGGCGGTAGCCGATCGGCGACCAGGGGCAGGGACAACGGCGACGAGAACATGATGGCCGCGGCCAGCTCGGGGTCGGTGAACACGTTGTGTTTCGTACGGGCGGCGATATCCGGTTCGGTCAGCAGGGCATCCCGGGCGGCGTCGCCGTCGGTGGTCCAGATCAACACGTCGGCGCTGCCGAGCTCGGTTTTGAACTTGTCGCGCGGCACCGGGGAGTCCACCGTCGGTACCGAGAAGCCGAGTTCGGTGAGGAATTCACTGCGCCATCCGGTGCAGACCAGGAGGTGGTCGGCACTGAGCGCGCCCTCCAGAAGGAGTGCGGTGTGCCCGGCGAACTGCCCGCTGTTCTTGCCCGCGGTGGTGAACTTGTCGTCCACCTCGGTGACGAGCCGCTGCATCTCGTCGTGCTTGAAGACCGCCTGCCCGATGGTGGTGGCCTGGTCCTTCCACGGTTCGAAGAAGGCCTCCTGGCCGGACTGCGCGACGGTCGGCGCGATCCCGGCGAGCTTGTCGTAGGTGTCCTTGTCCAGCCCGGCGTTGGTGGCGACGATCAGGTCGGGTTTCAGCGCGGCAATGGCGTCGGTGTCGATACCGTTGGCCAGGTTCAGTAGCGCAGGCTGCGCCGAGCCGAGTTTCGCGGTGGCCCAGGGCCAGACCCCGAACGGCTGCCCGCCGAACCAGTCCGTCACCGCGATCGGCACCACACCCACCGCCAGCAGGAAGTCCTGTTCGTTGAGGCCCGCGCTGACCACCCGTGTGGGCGCTGCGGGAATCTTGGTCTCCCCGAACGCGTGCTTGACGGTCACCGACCCGTCCTTGGCCACGGTGCCCGGTTTGGCCTCGGGGCTGCACGCGGCCACCAGTGCCACCCCCGCGGTCATCGCCAGGAAACCGCGCCGGGACAGATGTGTCGACACGCTGCGAGACTAGCTAAGTCTTCTCTGGTACGCCGATTGTGGGTCTTGTGCACGCTGTCCCGTCGAAACGCGTGAACAGGGCCCACACTGGGCGGCGGTTACGGCGTCAACGCCAGCCCGAGTGTGCGCCGCGCGGCGGCCTCGTCGCCGTCGATCCGGGCAACGGCAGGCAGGTCGAGGCGTTTCCACAGTCCCAGGTAGAGCGTCTGGGCATCCGCGGTCAGGGTGGTAACGGGCTCACCGTCGCCGAGGGTCCAGGTGTCTGCCGTGTCGGCGGCCACGATCCGCAGGGGTTCGGACACCGGCCCGCTGCGCTCCATGCGCACCTGGCGGGGGTAGAACATCGACACGACCTCGTCGACGCCGTCGGCGGCGAACGCCGCGTCGAAGACGGGTGTGGTGCCGAAGGCGGATTCCAGGTCGACGCGATGGATGGCGTGCTCATGGGCCTGGCGGCGGATCCACCAGCCCGCGGTCCTGGGCGGCGGCCCGAAATTCCAGCACGGTTCGTCGGCCGCCACGGCGCGCAGGGCGGTGAGGAAGTCGGGGATGCCGTCGATGAAATCGGCGACGGGTGCGGGACCCGGCTCCGGGGTGGATTGCGGCTCCCGGCCACGCAGGATCGAGCGCACCCAGGACTCGACAACCCAGAGGTGGGCGAGCAGATCGGTGACGGTCCAACCCGGGCAGGTGGGTACCTGCCGCTCCAGATCCGGGCCGCCGGCCAGGGCAGTCGCCTGGATGATGATCACGTCGTCCTGCAGTTGCCGCAGCAGCGCATCGTTGTCCACTGGGGCAGATTACGGCCCGCCGATGCCCCGCAGCAGCACGGTCAGCCCGAACTCGAAGGCCTCGTCGGCGCGGCCCGGCCGATGGTCACCGGTGGCCAAGGCGGCAGCGAACTCGGGTGCGACGTCCGGACTTGAGCCCCATGGTGTTTCGGGTGCGGCCGCGTCCAGTGCGGAGCCGAGGACGAAATTGTCGATGAGGGTGATGATGTGCAGCGTCTCGTCGGGTCCGAAGCTCGCGCGGGTGAGCGTCAGGGCGAGCGCGTTGTACATTTCGACCGCGTGCGGACTGCTCACCGGGTACGCCGTCATCAGCGGGATCAATCGCGGGTACCGGGCGTAACTCCGTCGATACGACCGCATGATCGCGGCGACCACCTCGGCCCATGGGCCGTCGAGTTCGGGGAGCTCGACCTCGCTCATCGCGATCTCGCGCAGCAGTTCGACGATCTGTTCGCGGCCGGTGACGTGGTTGTACAGCGAGGACGGGCTGACCTTCAGCTTGCGGGCCAGGTCCGGAATGGTGAATCCGCCGGTCGCAGTGACCAGGTCCATCGCCGCCCGTGCGATGCGGTCGGTGGACAGGATCGGAACTGAAGGTCGGCCCATGCGAATTTCTCCGAACACTTGCGAAGTCGTGGCGTCCATCACACAATAAACGAAATCAATTCGTTTTAGGGGTATCGACATGCTTACCTTGACCGCAGCCGCGCCCGCTCCGCTGTCGCGCACCACCGCCTCCGATCGGGACCCGCTGCGCGTCGCGCTCGTGCAACACCGCTGGCGTGACGACGCTGCCGAACTGGCCCGGGTGCTGCGGGGCGGCATCGACCGAGCCGCGGGCGAGGGGGCCCGGGTGGTGTTCCTGCCCGAGATCACCCTGCTGCGCTACCCGGCCGACGTGCAGGCCGGCCCGAATCCCGGCGACGCTGCGGAGGAGCTGACCGAAGGCCCGACCTTCGCCCTGGCCGCCGAGGCCGCCCGTGCCAACGGCATCTTCGTGCACGCCTCCCTCTATGAAAAGTCCCCTGCCGCAGACGGTCTGGGCTACAACACGGCCATCCTGGTGTCTCCGTCCGGGGAGTTGGTCGGGCGTACCCGCAAGATGCACATCCCGATCTCGGCCGGTTACTACGAGGACACCTACTTCCGGGCCGGGCCGGCAGAGAATGCGTACCCCGTCTACGAGCCCGAGGGCCTCGGCGCGCGGCTGGGCATGCCGACCTGTTGGGACGAGTGGTTCCCCGAGGTGGCCCGCAGCTACTCCCTCGGTGGTGCCGAGATCGTCGTCTACCCGACGGCCATCGGATCCGAGCCGGTGTTCCCGGCCTTCGACACCCAGCCGTTGTGGCAGCAGGTGATCGTCGCCAACGGCATCAACAGCGGGCTGTTCATGGTGGTGCCCAACCGCACCGGGAACGAGGGCGCGCTGTCGTTCTACGGTTCGTCGTTCATCTCGGATCCCTATGGCCGGGTGCTGGTGTCGGCTCCGCGTGACGAGGAGGCCGTGCTGGTGGCCGATCTCGACCTGGACCAGCGTCGCGACTGGCTGGAGCTGTTCCCGTTCCTGTTGACCCGCCGGCCCGAGAGCTATGGCGCGCTGACCGCGCCCGTCGACCCCGAGCGTCCGTACGGTGCGGGGCATGCGGCGACAGCGGTGGTCAAATGACGTATCTCATGCCCGCGGAGGCCGCGCCACAGGACCGGGTATGGATGGCTTTCCCGTCGGCGGGGTATTCGCTCGGTGACACCGAAAGTGAGCACCACGAGGCCAGGTCCACCTGGGCGGCGGTCGCACACGCCATCGCCGAGTTCGAACCGGTCACCATGCTGGTCGATCCGGCCGAGCTGACTGCGGCCAAACGCTATGTCTCCCAATCGATCGAGATCGTCGAAGCACCGCTGAACGACGCGTGGATGCGCGATATCGGACCGACCTTCGTACACGCCGAGGACGGCTCGGTGGCCGCGGTGAACTGGGTGTTCAACGGGTGGGGCGCGCAGGACTGGGCGCGCTGGGATCGGGACGAGAAGATCGGCGCGACCGTGGCGGAGTTGGCCGGTGTCCCGATCGTCAACTCGGAGTTGGTCAACGAGGGCGGCGGTATCCAGGTGGACGGGCACGGCACCGTGTTGGTCACCGAGACCGTGCAACTCGACCCCGGACGTAACCCCGGGCTCGGCAAGGCTCAGGTCGAGGCGGAGCTGGCGCGCACCATCGGCGCGACCGATGTCGTGTGGTTGCCGCGCGGGCTCACCCGTGACTCGCAGCGCTTCGGTACGAGGGGGCATGTCGACATCGTCGCCGCGATCACCGCACCGGGGCGGTTGCTGCTGCACACGCAGACCGCAGACGAACATCCGGACACCATGGTGTGCAAAGAGATTCGACATGCGCTGGAGGATCGCTTCGACATCGTGGACATGCCCGCACCGGATACCCTCACCGACGCCGAAGGCTACGTCGACTACAGCTACATCAACCACCTGGTGGTCAACGGCGGGGTGATCGCCTGCAGCTTCGGCGATCCCCGCGATGCCGACGCCGCTGCCATCCTGGCCGAACAGTATCCCGGGCGCACCGTGGTCGGTGTGGACGCCCGACCACTGTTCGAACGGGGCGGCGGTATTCACTGCATCACCCAGCAGCAGCCCTCGCCGAATACCGAGCGCGCGTAGATGTCTGGGCGTACAGTGCCCCGGGTGGCGACACTGTTTGACAACGGAACAATCTGGACCGGGGCGCAGACCTCGGATGCACTGCTCGTCGCCGACGGCGTCATCGTGGCGCTGGGGCAGCAGGCCCGCGAAGGGCAGGCGGACGAGACCGTGGACCTGGAGGGCGGATTCCTCATGCCCTCCTTCGGGGACGGGCACGCGCACCCCCTGTACGGCGGGCTGGAGGCTGCGGGCCCCCAGGTACGTCAGTGTGGGTCGGTCGACGAAATCGTCGCGGAGGTAGCCAGATTCGCTGCCGAGAATCCGGACGAGGAATGGATCGTCGGTGCGTCCTATGATGGCAGCCTGGCGCCGGGTGGTCTGTTCGACGCACGCTGGCTCGATGCCGCTGTACTGGATCGGCCGGTTGTGCTGCGGGCGTGGGACTACCACACGTTCTGGGTGAACTCCATTGCGTTGCTGCGCGCCGGGATCACCGGGGATATGGACGATCCGGTGCTCGGGGAGATCCCGCACCGTCCGGACGGGTCCGTGCTGGGCACCCTGCGGGAATGGGGTGCCACCGACCTGGTCAGCAATGTCATGCCGGCCCGGGACGAGGCCGTGCGCATCGCGGCGCTCGGCACCGCGGCCGACTACTTTCTGGCCCGTGGTGTCACCTGGGTGCAGGACGCCTGGGTGGAGCCGGCCGACGTAGACACCTATATTGCCGCCGCCGAGCAGGGCGCGCTGCGGATGCGGTTCAATCTGGCGTTCTATGCCGACCCGCGTCATTTCGATTCGCAGGTAACGCAATACGCGTCCGCGCGGGATCGGGTGCAGCAGGCGGGATCGCCGCTGCTGACCGCCAACACGGTGAAATTCTTCGCCGACGGGGTGGTGGAGAACGAGACCGGGGCGCTTTTGGCGCCGTACTGTTCGGGCCTGCACAGCCACGGAGGGCAGGAGCGCAGCGACCCGGGAAGTAGTCACGGAATGACTTTGTGGGAAGGCGATTCGCTGGCCGAGGCCGCCCGCCGGGTCGACGAACTGGGATTCCAGATCCATATCCACGCGATCGGCGATGCCGCGGTGCGCCAGGCGCTCGACGCCATCGAGTACGTGGTGGCGCACAACGGTCCCCGGGACCGGCGGCCCGTCATCGCGCACGCCCAGCTGATCGATGACGCGGATATCGACCGGTTCGCCGCGCTCGGTGTCATTCCCAACATGCAGCCGTTGTGGGCGCAGATGGATGCGCTGATGACGGTGCTGACCATCCCTCGACTGGGTGTCGAGCGTGCCGATAAGCAGTACCGGATGCACACGCTCGAAAACACCGGGGCGGCACTGGCCTTCGGCTCGGACTGGCCGGTGTCCTCCGGGGCGCCGCTGGACGGCATCGCGGTTGCGGTGTCGCGGCGCACCGCCGAGGGTGATCCCGAAGGCGGCTGGATTCCCGAGGAGATCGTGCCCATCGACCGGGCGCTGTCGTCCTATACCGCGGCCGTGGCGTATCAAGCCTTCGCCGAGAACGCGTGGGGCCGCCTCGTGCCGGGCGCCAGCGCCGATCTGGTCTGGCTGGACGGCGATCCGACCACCACTGCCGCGCTGGACCTGCCCGGATTGCGGGTACGCGGCACCTATCTGCAGGGCCGGCGCGCGTACGCAGCCGAACAGTGAAAGGCACCAACATGTCTGAGACGATCGCGGAAACCGAAGGCAACCTGAAACGAGTGCTCGGCCTCCCGTCGCTGGTCCTGTTCGGGCTGGTGTACATGGTGCCGCTGACGGTGTTCACCACCTACGGCATCGTCACCGAGACCACCGGTGGCCGGCTGTCGGTGGCCTACCTGGTCACGCTGGCGGCCATGGTGTTCACCGCGCGTTCGTACGCCCGCATGGCGATGGCGTATCCCGTGGCCGGATCGGCGTACACGTACACGCAGAAGTCGTTCGGCGCACCGATCGGTTTCCTCGCCGGCTGGTCGCTGCTGCTCGACTATCTGTTCCTGCCGATGCTCAACTACCTCGTCATCGGCATCTATCTCAACGCCGCCATCCCGGCCATCCCGGCGTGGGCGATCGTCCTGGTCACCATCGTGATCGTGACCGTGCTCAACATCGTCGGCATCGTGTCGGTCGACCGGGCCAACTTCCTCATCATCGATATCCAGGCGATCTTCATCGTGGTGTTCATCGTCATGGCGTTCATCGCGATCTCGCACTCCGGAACGGTCGACGCGATGGCTCCCTTGCGCGGCGATGGATCGGCCGGCGGCTTCGACCCGATCCTGGCCGGCGCGGCCATCCTGTGCCTGTCCTTCCTCGGCTTCGATGCGGTGTCAACGCTTTCCGAAGAAGCCAAGGACCCGAAGCGGACGGTCCCGCGGGCCATCATGATCGCCACCGTGGTGTCGGGCCTGATCTTCATCTTGCTGTCGTACATCTCGCAGCTGGTGTACCCGGCCAACCAATTCGCCGATGTCGACTCCGGCTCCCTGGAGGTCATGACGACCGCAGGTGGGCAGTTCCTGAACTCCTTCTTCACCGCTGCCTATGTTGCCGGTGCGCTGGGGTCGGCGATCACTTCGCAGGCGTCGGTGGCGCGAATTCTCTTCGCGATGGGCCGTGACGGCATCCTGCCGCGCAAGATATTCGGCCACGTCTCGGTGCGCTTCAGCACACCCGTGTACGCGATCGGGTTCGTCTCAGTCATCTCACTGGCGGCGGTGTTCGTGGACCTGGCGTTACTGGCCTCGGTGGTCAGTTTCGGTGCGCTGGTGGCCTTCTCGGTGGTCAACCTGTCGGTGATCAAGCACTATTTCGTCGATCTGAAGCACCGGGCTGGTGCGCAGCTGCTCGGTAGCCTGGTACTGCCTCTGATCGGTTTCGTGCTCACGCTGTGGCTTTGGACCAGCCTGTCCGGTACCGCATTGATCGTCGGATTGATCTGGCTGGCGATCGGGTTCATCTGGTTGCTCGGCGTCACCCGCGGATTCTCCCGGCCGACGCCGACGCTGGATCTGGCCGAGTAGAGACGGCGAGCCGAACAGCCGACCGCCGGCTACGGGACGTCAGTAGCCGGCGGTGGGGCTTTGGCCGTGCGATCAGACCAGGGTGACGGTCACCGGGATGTTGCCGCGGGTGGCCTTCGAGTACGGGCAGGTCTGGTGCGCGCCGTCCACGATCTTCTGCGCGATCTCGCGATCCACACCGGGCACGCTGACGTTCAGCCGGGCCTGCAATGAGAATGCGCCGTCGGTGTTGAGCAGGTCTACCTCCGCGTCCACGGCGGTGTCGGCGGGGAGCTTCACCTTCTGAGCGGCCGCGGCCACGCCCAATGCGCTGATGAAGCAGGCGGACCAGCCTGCGGCGAACAACTGCTCGGGGTTGGTGCCGGTGCCGTTGGCCCCGGGCGGGGTGAGCTGGATGTCGAGGTTGCCGTCGGCGCTGTAGGACTCACCCTGGCGGCCACCGGTGGTGTGGGTCTGGGCGGTGTAGAGGACGGACATGTGGGGGCTCCCTCGGTTTGATGTGTTCGTTGTACAACCCAGAACGGGTGGCTCCGGCAGATCATTCCCATCCGATTAAATCGGATCCGATCATTTTTCGCTACGCTGGGGCGATGACACCGGATGTTCCGAAGCTCGCCGACTTCATGTGCTTCGCGGTCTACTCGGCCAACCTCGCCTACGGGCGGGCCTACAAGCCGATCCTGGACAAACTCGGTGTCACGTACACCCAGTACATCGCCATCGTCGCGCTGTGGGAGGAAGACCACCAGACGGTCGGGCAGCTGGGCGACAAGCTGTTCCTGGAGTCCAACACCCTTACGCCGATCCTGAAGAAACTCGAATCGGTGGGCTTGGTCACCCGTACCCGCGATCCGCGCGACGAGCGCCAGGTGCTCGTCAGCCTGACCGACGCGGGCCGGGCGCTGCGCGAACAGGGCGCGGAGATGGATCTGGTCGCCGCGACCGGCCTGTCCCTGGACGAGCTGCGCATCTTGCAGCGCGGGGTGGCCACCCTGCGGGACAACCTGCGCGAGCACGTGCAGCAGACGGCGGACTGAGCCGGTGAACCTACGGTTGCAGCCGGATCTTCAGGTGTTCGCCCGAGCGTGACATGGCCGCCGCATATCCGGCTGCCGCGGCGTCCAACGGCATTGTGGTGGTGAAGATTCCGCTGACATCCAGCCGACCGTCCTGCAGCAGCGGGATCAGTTCGGGCCAGGTCTGCTGCACCGGGGCGGTGGTCAGCCGGATGGTCAGGCTGCGGATCAGGCAGGCCAGTACCGGGAGTGGGTAGGGCTGCAGGTCGTGCACGCCCACAATCGACACGGTCCCACCGGTACGTACGGTGTCGAGCGCATCGTTGATCGAGGCGTCGGTGCCGACGGCGTCGATCACCGAGTCTGCGCCGAGGCCGTCGGTGAACTCCCGCACCGGCTGTCCTGACGGCGGCGACACCGGGACGGCCCCCCGTGCCGCCGCGCGGGCGCGGCGGGCCTCCACCGGGTCGACGGCGAAAATCGTGGCAGCGCCCAAAGCGAAGGCACTCTGTAACGCGCACATGCCGACCGCGCCGAGCCCGATCACCGCGACTGTCCCGCCGATCGGGATGTCCGCGCGTTTGGCGGCAGCCCAGCCGGTGGCCAGGTTGTCGGTGAGTAGCAGTGCCTGGTCGGTGTCGATACCGTCCGGCAGGGCCAGCAGCTGGAAGTCCGCTGCGGGCACGGCGAGCAGGTCGGCCTGCGCACCACCGA
Source organism: Mycolicibacterium fluoranthenivorans (assembly GCF_011758805.1). Classification (NCBI taxonomy): domain Bacteria; kingdom Bacillati; phylum Actinomycetota; class Actinomycetes; order Mycobacteriales; family Mycobacteriaceae; genus Mycobacterium; species Mycolicibacterium fluoranthenivorans. Next base: position 671,117 of record NZ_JAANOW010000001.1, read on the forward strand.
GCGCTCCCGAGCCGAAGATCTGCGGCCCGCTGACACAGCGGATCGGATCGTGTGTCGCGCAGCCGGGGCAGCGTCCGCAGCCGGCGACCGAGGACACCAGGACTCGGTCACCCGCAGCGAATCCGGCTACCTCCGAGCCGATTTCGACGACGATGCCCACCGCCTCATGTCCGAGGGCGACGGGGTCGACGATGGGGTAGTGGCCCTCCAGGAAGTGCAGGTCCGATCCGCAGATGCCGCTGGCGGTCACCTCGACGATGGCGCCATCGGGGCCGGGTAACACCGGGTCGGGCCGCTCGGCGACGCTGATCTGTCCCGCACTGTCGACGACGACCGCGCGCATACTCACGCCTCCTGATAGTCGGAGAAGAGGGGTTCATCGATGGCGGAACGATATTCGGACAGCCGCCACGGGCTGACGGTGTGGATCTCACCGTCGGCGTTCTTGAAATACGAATGCTTGACCGACGGGTGCGCCCACACCGTCTTGCGGATCGCCTCCTGGGACCGGGCATGCCACGCGGCGGTGGGTTCGGGTAGGGGCTCCATGGATCGCAGACCCGCAGTGATGAGGTGCTCGAGGCACTTGTTGATGTAGCGCATCTGCAGCTCGGAGTTCATGATGAGACTGCCGCCGTGCGCGAGGTGCGTGCCGGGTCCGTAGGTCATGAAGAAGTTGGGAAAGCCGGGCACCGTGATTCCGCGGTAGGCGAACGGTCTGCTGCCCCATCGGGCGTGTAGGTCGGTACCGTCGCGGCCGGTGACCGTCATTGGGAAAAGTACATCGGTGGCTCGAAATCCGGTGGCGTACACGATGATATCGACCTTGTGCTCGACGCCGTCGGAGGTGACGATCCCGGTCGGCGTGATGCGTTCGATCGGAGTACGGATCAGATCGACATTGTCGCGCTTGAGGGTGGACAGCCAGCTGCCGTTGTCCTGCAAGGTGCGCTTGCCGGTGGCCGGGTAGTCGGGCAGCACCTTGGCGAGCAGTTCGGGATCGTCACCGACCTGGGTGGTGATCCAGTCGGTGAACATGATGCGAGCGAGGGCGTTGATCTCGCTGACGGCGTTACCCTGGTCTGGGTAGTCGGGGTCGACTCGGGCGGCGTCGAGACCCTTGTCCGCGCCGGGCCACAGCAGCAGGAACCGGTACCACCGGCCGTAGAACGGCAGGTGCTGCATGGCCCAGCGGGCGCCCTCGGGTACCCGGTCGTGATACATCGGGTTGGGGAACATCCACTGGGCAGTCCGCTGGAACACCGTCAGATGCGCCACCTTGTCCGCGATGGCCGGGGCGATCTGAAATCCGCTGGCGCCGGCGCCTATCAGTGCGACGCGCTGGCCGGTGACATCGACGCTGTGATCCCACTTCGCCGAGTGGAATGCGGGTCCGGCGAACGTCTGCGCCCCGGGAAACTCGGGGATCTGTGGCCGGTTGAGCTGGCCGACAGCGGTGATCACGGCATTGGCGGTGAGCGTCTGCGTGCCGCCGGCGGTACGCACCGTGACATGCCAGCGCTCGTCTTGCCAGGTGGCGGAGAGGACCTCGGTGTTCCACCGGATATGCGGCTCCAGGCCGTGTCGGTCCACCACCTCGCGGAAGTACTGGCGCAGCTCGGGTTGTTCGGCGAAGAAGTGGTCCCAGTGATTGCTCGGTTCGAAGCTGAAACAGTAGAAGTGGTTGGCGACATCGACACGCGCGCCGGGATAGCTGTTCTCCCACCAGGTTCCGCCGGGTCCGGCATTCTTCTCCACGATGGTGAAGGGAATGCCGGCTTGGGTGAGCCGCACGCCCGCCAGCACACCGGACTCTCCGCAGCCGATGACGATGACACTGAAGTCGTCGGCGACCTGGAGTGCTGTCGGACGCCGGGGGTCGGCACCCTCCAGATCCAGCTCCTCGAGCATCAGCGCCATATTGTCCGGGTCGACGGGTTCGCAGGCGGCCCAGTCGAGCATCTCTTCGACCAGCTCGGAGGGCAGTGGGTCGGGTACCGGGCAGCCGCGGTCGCGGTAGTCGGCGATGACCGGCAGCGCGGCGGCGCGGGCGCGGGCTTTGTCCGCCTCGCTCATGAAGCCCTGCACCTCGTTGAGGAACAGTCCGGCCTGTGTGAAGTCGCGGATGTAGGACGGGTCGCCCGTGATGTGCACCAGCGACAGCAGCAGGGTGGGGATGCTGACGTCCTCCAGCGCCGTGGTGATGTCGATGTCCGGCGTATCGAACGGTTGTCCGACGTGGAAGCTACGCGTCACGCGGGGTTACGCTACTCGTCGTAGCGTTATAGGACAAGGGTTGCCGGCCCGCCGTGCCGGTGACTCGTCAGCGGAAGGCGAAGTACCTCAGCCACAGGTAGGGTGCGGCGATCGCGATTGTCAGGATGGTGACGATCGCGCCCTTACGGGTGAACTCCCAGAAGCTGATCGGATGGCCTTCGCGGGCCGCGATACCGAGCATGACGACGTTGGCGCTGGCCCCGACCGCGGTGAGGTTTCCGCCGAAGTCGGCGCCGGCCGCCAGTGCCCACCAAAGTGCATGCGTCTGAACAGGATCGGTGATGGCGGCGGTCAGGTCGGCGACGACCGGGCTCATTGTCGCCACGTACGGGATGTTGTCGATGATGCCGGAAAGTCCGGCGGACACGATCAGGATGAGCATCGTCGCGGCGAGCGCATGGCCGCCGGTGACATCGGCGGCCAGTCGGGCGAGATCGCCGATCGCGCCGGTCCTCACCAGTGCCCCGACGAGGACGAACAGGCCGATGAAGAACAGCAGGGTTTCCCATTCGACGCTGCCGAGGTAGTCCTCGCGGTCGACACCGGAGATCAGAATGAGCAGCCCCGCGCCCAGCAATGCCACGATTGAGGGTGCGATATGTATGACGGAATGGCCGATGAAGGCGATGAATACCAGTGCCAGCACCAGCCCGCACTTCGTCAGCAGCCGTGGGTCGCGGATCGCCTCGCGCTCATTGAGCGACATCACGTCTGCGACCCGGTCCGGATCAACGGCGAACGCCCCCCGGAACAGGATCGGCAGGACGAGCACAAAGGCCACCAGCACGATGACCACCAGGGGAGCCATGTGCATCAGAAAGTCGTTGAAGGACAGTCCGGCTCGGCTGGCGATGATGATGTTGGGTGGGTCGCCCACCAGGGTGGCGGCACCGCCGATATTGGAGGCGAATACCTCTGCCATCAGAAACGGCACCGGTGTGAGTGCGAGACGCTCACATACCAGCAGGGTGACCGGTGCGATCAACAGCACGGTGGTGACGTTGTCGAGGAATGCCGAGGCGACCGCGGTGATGACCACCAGCAGGACGATCACTCGTAGCCCGGACCCGCCGGCGCGTTTGGTGGCCCAGATCGCCGCATATTCGAATACACCGGTCTGGCGCAGCACTCCGACGATGATCATCATGCCGAGAAGCAGGAAGATGACATCCCAGTCGATGCCGGCGTCGTGCGAATAGAACACGTCCTCGGAGCCGACGATGCCGAGCATCACTACGACGGCGGCACCGGTGAGCGCTGCCTTGACCTTGGGCACCCGCTCGGTGGCGATCAACACGTAGGACACCACGAAGACCAGGACTGCGACCGTGGTCATCGCGGCTCACCGCTTCGGCAGGGTTCCTTCAGAGTGATCGCAGTGCGACCTCTAGTAGCCGGGACGCGGTGATGACTCCTATCAGGTTCTTGCCCGCGAGCACCGCGACCAGCGGAGCGCGTTCGTGCGCCATGATCGCGGCGACCTCCACGATCGTGTCGTCCGCCTTTACCGTCGGCATGTCCGGGCGTTCGTTGGGGAGTACCGCGGCGACCGACTTCCCGCTCAGCTTGTCGGCGATGCGGTCGGCCATCGACTCGCTGAGCACTCCCGCCAGTGCTGGGTCGTCGCGGACGTATCCGGGTATGAGCAGGCGGACCACCTCCGACGCAGGCAAGATCGTCGTCGGACAGCCGTTCTCGTCGGTTACCACAAGCCCCGCGAGCCGGTGCTCGGCCATCAGTCGCACCGCGTCCAGGGCGCTGGAGTCGGCTGCGACGACGGGGAATTCTTCGGCGATCTGCTCGGCGCGCACAGGTAGACATTACGTCGAGGGCAGGCATTGCGGCTGCGGCTGGGCAGTTTTGAGCTAAAACCTGCACGCAATCAACGACCACGTCCCCCGCGGTTACGTTCACGGCGACACTCCCAGTACAAACGTCGGTTCACCTCCCTGCACTTCGTGCCTCAACATGCCTTGGCCGCCCGGAACGGGCAACGTGGTGGCGCGACACGCGCCTGCCCACGACGACGACGGTGGACCGCGCGGCACCTACATAGGGTATTCGGGTAGGTCCATATCGTCTGAGAAGCCGCGTGCCAGCAGGCGATCGGTCCCTCGAGCTGAGTTCATCACTCGCATGGCGAAGTCGCGGAAAGCAATACCCGGTGCGGTTTTTGTGGCGAAAACCGAGAGATATCTCCGTGCACTGGCTTGCTTGCGTGCGATGAAGCGGCGCAGCCGAGCTTCGTATGCCGGGAAAGCATGCCGGTAGTCGCCGTGGGTGACGAGTTCTCCGGCAAGAATGTAGGCCTCGGTCATGGCCAGTCCTGTGCCCTCGCCGCCGAGCAGTGATATGCACGCCGCGGCGTCGCCGACGAGAACCGTCCGGCCTTGGGACCACCGGTCGAGACGAACCTGGCTGACGGTGTCAAAGTAGAGGTCGTCGACGTGGCCGAGAGCGTCGATCATGTCTGGACACTCCCAGCCCAGCCCACCGAACTCGCGCTGTAACAGGGCAATACGCTCGTGGTGCGTATCGGGAACGAAGGGCCGGCCGGAGCGGAAAATGAACAGGAGCATGGTGTGGTCACCGCGTAGGGCGAACCTGCCCACGCTGTGTCCCGGTGCGCTGTAGGTCATGTACACCAGGTCGTTGCGGGGCTGATAGCCGTCGACGACGGCGGCGGCGACCATGCATCCGAGATAGTGCTCGACGTTGGTGTCGCGCCCGAAGACCAGCCGACGCACGTTGGAGTGCAGTCCGTCGGCGCCGACGATCAGATCGAACTCGCGGGTCGGTCCGTTCAGGAAGCTCAGGCAGACACCGTCCTCGTGCTCGGTGACGGCGGTGATGCTGTCGCCGAACACCGTTTCCACTTCGCCGCCGATGGTGGCGTAGATGGTGGCGGCCAGATCGCCGCGCGGGAGGCTGGTGAATTTGTCCTTGGTGACGCGGTGAAACCCGGCGGTGTCCAGGGTGGCGCGGGTGTGGCCGTCGGAGGTGACTGAGCGGAAGGACTGCACGTGGTAGCCGAGCTGCTGGATGGTTGTTTCGATTCCCATCCTGCGTGCGACTTCGTAACCGAGACCCCAGAAGTCGATGACGTACCCGCCGGTGCGCAACTTCGGCGCCACCTCGATCAGCGTCGGCTCGTGGCCTGCCCGCGCCAGCCAGTAGGCCAGCGTTGGTCCCGCCACGCCGACCCCGCTGATGGCGATCTTCAACGTGGTCACCTTTCTCGCCGTCGGGGATTCGGACGCGCTGATGGGTCTGCGCCTAGCGTTCTGCAGCCCTTTCCACGATGTGTTCGTAGGCGGTCCGGTCTGCAGGGCTGATGGGTTCGGCGAACACCAGGACGATGTCCTCGACGACGTAGCTGTTGGTGGTGTTACCGGCGTAGCGTTCGGCGGGGCCGCTCTGGGCGAACTTGACGATCGATACCGTGTCGGAGTCGACGGCGCCGGTGCAGTGCAGCTGTGGGCACTTCGCGGCCGTGACATCGTGTGCGTTCGGCGTCGGCATCCCGGAGTGCGTGATGGCGTCGGCAACATCCCTGGCGGACAATCGATTCAGTGGCATCCCAGCCTCCGGTGCGGGGGTGGTGCTGGATGCCGGATTGCTTGCGCAGGATGTCAGCGCGAGGAGGGCGGCGGCGACAAGCATCGGCATTCTCACTGCACGGCCTCCGTAACTGTCGACCACAGTTGTTCCCGTTCAATGGTACTGAGCACTGGCGAGAACGTGACGACGATGTTGGCCGCGGTGCGAACACTGTGCCGGCGGGCGTAGCTTTGGGCAGCTGCGGCGGTGGCGAACGAGGTGACCTGGACAGTGTCGGTGATCACCGATTGCTGGCATTGCCGGTCGTGGCAGGTCTGGTCGGTGACGTCCAAGGGATGGGCCGTAGGCTGCCCGTGTCGACCGAGGAAGTGGATGACCGCCCACGCGGACACGGGCCCCTGTGTGGGACTCCCGAGTTGTTGTACCGCCGTCGACCCGCTCAGCGGTGCCGAGGAAGAGGCGGATGCAGGTCCGGCTTGCTGGTGGCCGCTGCACGCGCCGGTGACGGCCGCGAGCGCGAGGATGACGACGGGCCTCAGGAGCGCTTGCATGACTCGTAGGTGTTGATGAGTGCCAATTCGGTAGTCGGCGGTTGGTAGACGCGGTAGTCCCGGTCGGTGCACCCGCGGGTGGTGACGGCTAACGGGCCGGTAGCCCGGCCGTCGCCGTTGATATGACCCTGGATCTGATCGGTCGCGGTGTACAAGACTGGTTGCGGCAGCGCCGCGACCAGCGGTAGATGTCGGCGTGCAAGCGCCTCAGCGTCGGCGGGATCGTGCGAGACGGTTTTCTCCGCCACCCATACCGGGGCCTTGACCCGTCCCCCGATGGTCAGCTTGCTCTGATGTGGAATCGCTTGGTCGGTGTTGATCTGCGCCCACAGCGCAAGTTCCTGTTCGGTGGGGTAACGGTGTGTGGATTTGATATCGCCGGGATGCCGGACTCCGGTGCTGATGGTCCAGGTGAACGACGCCAATTCGGGATACCGGTTGGTCAGCGTGGTGATTGCCGCGGCGGCGTCGCGGTAGTCGGTGTCGTCGGCGAGCTGGATCGAACCGGTGCGGAAATGGCCCCACTCCTGGATTGGCTGTCGCCCGTCGGGGTGGGCGATGTTGGCGCGCAGGGTTACCGTCGCGGTGGGGAAGTCGTGTCGTAGTCGCGCCCAGTCCTCGGCTTGGGCGATGACCTCTTCGTCGTTGACGATCGGCAGCCGGCCACCGTCGATCGCGAACACGTTCCAGCCGTCGTGGGCGTCGAACTCTGTTCGGTATCCGGTGAAGTCGGCTTCACGCAGGCCGCGCAGATACCGGGACACGACGGCGCCGAGTTCGTCCGCACTGATGTCTACTGCGGTCTCGGCATCGATCGTGAGGCTCACCCGCCCTTGGTTGGGGAGGTTGGTGGTCTTACTGCTGACTGAGTTCACCCCGGGCATGTGGCTGATCTCGTCGGCCAACCTCGCGACCTCGGTGTGCCGATCCGGTGGAGTCGCGGCGCATCCGCTTAGTAGCACTGTCGCCAGCGTCGACACGACCAGGCCGGTACGCCGCACAATCACGTCGCACCCTCGGGAACGAAACGGACGAACGGCAGCCGCTGGCCCACCTGGTGATAATCGCCGGCGGATCCGTCCACCGAGAACCCCATCAGCCGCGGTAACAGAAGTCGGGCGATGAGACGGTGCCGGACCGCATAGCGGGTGAACACTTCAGCGCCTTCGTCTGCGCTCAAAGGGACAGCGGTCACGGCGATGACCCGACCATTCACCTCGATGGTCGACTGTGGGGTGGCGAGGACATTGCGGTACCAGGCAGCGGTCGGGCCCCACCCCGAGGCGACGGTGTAGGTGCCGGTGTGCGGGTCGTGCTCGACTACTTCGAGGACCACTTGCCGGTCTTTGCCGGTGACGCGACCGGTGTGATGCAGCAGCAGGAAGCGGTTGCCGAACAACCAACCCAGATGTGCCTTGTACGCCGCGATCGGGGCTCGATAGAGCAGTCTGTTCAGCCCTGAGGGTGGTCGGACGTGTTTGACGATCTTCACCCTCCGTGTCCCCTCTCGGTCGAACTGATCATAATGCAATAGTTGCATTATGCAATGGTAGGTCCCGCGAGAGGGGGGTGGCGGTGCTCCGCGAGCCGCCGAGCATGAGGGCGAACTCCGGACATTGGGCCGATGCCGCCGACGATCATCTGCATCGGTGGACCTGGACCCGGGTGGGCCGCCGAGTATCACCCATGTGGACACGAGGCGGACGCCGTAGTGACTGCTTTTATCCGGCCGATGGACGCGGAATCGACTGCCGAATGCCGAGTGTATCGGGGTCGTGCGTGTGGGGCCCTCCGGTATTGTTGCGCTCAGGAGGGGCCGAAGTGAACGCAAAGGGTAGAACGATTGCCGACGGGTCCGCGGAGACGTCGGTTGATGCCATCACGGATGCACTTATTACGGCTTCCCGTCTGCTCGTGGCGATTTCAGCTCGTTCGATCGCCGATATCGACGACTCGATCACGATCCCCCAGTTCCGCGTGCTCGTCATCTTGTCCATGCGGGGGCCCTCGAACCTCTCGACATTGGCGGGACTGCTCGACGTGCAGCCGTCCACTATCGGCAGGATGGTCGAACGACTGGTGACCGCCGGGCTGTTGGAACGCCGCCCGCACCCGAGTTCTCGCCGTGAATTGGTGGTGGAGCTGAGCGCTCGTGGTCGCAAGACGGTCCGGACGGTGACCATGCGACGCCGCATGGAGATCGCCCGTGTGGTGGAAGCGATGCCCGCCCGGCAGCGACAAGGTCTTGTCGACGCCCTTACCGCGTTCACCGCGGCTGGCGGCGAACCTGCTGCCGATATCGATTTCTGATCCCCGCCTTCAAAGACCATGCTCGGTGGCGTAGTTCGCGTGTCACGCCGAGCGTGGCAGGTGAAAGTTCTTGCCCGCGACGCAGTACTGATGGCCGTAGCTTTCTGGTCAGCCCTGCACCGTCGGGCCGAAGGGGATACGGGCCGGTAGATCACTCGATCGCACATGCCAAGTCCCGCGACCGTGGACACGAGTGAAAATCCTTCTGCAACAGGAAAAGTAGACGACGAGGTGCAAATCCACTCAGCGGACGCGGTGCGCGAAAGGTCCAACACCGCGCGTGGTATTCGGTGGCGCGGTACTGTGCAACAGTTGCACTGTGCATATGAAGCGCAACCGCGCGTCGCATGTGCTCGGCATTGCCCGATCGAAGGGACCGCTGGTGGCCAACAGGACCGCATGGACGGTGCTGGCGTTGTCAGCGTTCGTTTTGAGTGCATGTTCGAGCCACCGCGTTCCCGACCCCACCGAACCGGCGCAGCTGCCGGCGCGGGATGCCTCGTCAGACGCGCTTGGCGTGGCGCAGCAGCAAGCCAAACCGATCCTCGCGATGGTCGCCGTGCAGGAATTAGTTCGACGAGGTCTTTTCCTGCCGAAGCCACTGGACACCACGGCTCATGATTGCCCTGCGGTGGGGTGTTCGCAGTCAGTGGTCACCGATACACTGCGCATCTTGTCATTCGGAACAATGCAGCAAGCCGGGAACTATGCCAGCCCGCGGGGATTGTTCTGGTCGCAGAATCTGGTGGTCGCGTTCGCCCCGGCAGTTCCAGCCGCCGAACGATTCCGGTACATGTTGGCGATCGGAACGCTCAGGCAGTGAATCGCTACGCCACCTGAATGGTCACCCGGGCTTGGGGCGGGGAGTCGGTCTGCCAGTCGAGAAACCGCTGGCCAGGTGGGTCGAGGTCAGTAGTTGTGGCAGGTCGCGGCGACTGCCTGCAGCATCTGGGTTTTCTGTTGGCCGTCTGGGGTGCCTTGCTTTTCGTTGAGTTTGCTTTGCCAGTCGGGGTTCTGGTCGAGTTGCGCCTGGAGCCGTTGGCGGCGTTGGTCGACCGGTAGCGCGAGGAAGGCCCGCAGGCGGGTTTGGGCTTGCGGGTATTCGTCGAGTAACGCGGCGAGGTCGGGGTCTTCGTGGGCCAGAGCGGCATGGAGCTGGTCGTAGCTGCATGTGGTCTCGATGAGGGCGCCCCCGAGCGGCTGGGCCGTGGCTGGGCTGGCGGTGGCGAGGGCGAGTCCGGCGGCCAGGCTGCCAACCGCAAGGGCGAGGTTCTGCGATGATCGCTTTTCCACAGAAGGTGTCCTTTCGGGTGTGAAGGGCCGCATGACGCGACCTGGTGTCAGTCCAGCAACACAACTGTTTGGTCGCCGTTTGCGTGGTCGACCAGCTCCCGGTGCTGGGCTTGCGGCCTCACGGCGGCCAAACGGCCGGCGAGGCACGATGGTGGAGTGCGAATTCTGGTGGTTGAGGATGAGCGTCTGCTCGCTGATGCGATCGCGGCGGGTTTGCGTCGTCAGGCGATGGCCGTCGATGTCGTCTACGATGGCGACTCCGCGTTGGAGCACGCGACGGTCAATGAATACGACGTGATTGTGCTCGACCGCGATCTTCCGGTGCTCTCAGGTGATGCGGTGTGCAGTGCGGTGACCGCGGCCAGCGGCACGACGCGCATTCTGATGCTCACCGCCGCGACCGCGGTGGTCGAACGTGTCACCGGTCTGGGTCTGGGCGCCGATGACTACTTGACGAAACCGTTCGCGTTCGCTGAATTGGTCGCGCGGGTGCAGGCGCTGGCTCGGCGTGCCTGCCCCGCTCAGCCGCCGGTATTGGAGCGTGCTGGTATCCGGCTCGATCCGCACCAACGGACGGTCGAACGTGACGGTGTGCCGATATCGATGTCGCGCAAGGAGTTCGCGGTCCTCGCTGAGTTGTTGCGCGCAGACGGTGGTGTGGTGTCGGCTGAGCAGTTGCTGGAGAAGGCGTGGGACGAGAACATCGACCCGTTCACCGGTGTCGTCCGATACACGATCATGATGGTGCGGCGGAAGTTGGGTGCCCCGGCGGCAATCGAGACCGAATCCGGTGTCGGGTACCGCATCCGATGAGATCGGCACGGAGGTCCACGATCCGTCTGCGCCTCACCCTGTGGTACGCCAGTGCGTTCTTCGTCGCCGGAGCAGTGTTGATCGGGCTCCTCTACCTGCTTTTGCAGCAGTCGCTGGATCACAGTCCTGGCGACGCGATGGTGAACATGGTGCAGCGGTTCCTCTCCGAGCGAGGGTTACGCAGTCGCACCCCGGTGATCGACGGCCTGCTCGGTGCCATCACCCAGCAGGCCGAGCAGCAGCGTCAGGACACTCTGCAGTCGATGTTCTGGTGGTCCATGGTGTCGTTGGGGGCCACCGGAGTCGCGGCATGTGGTGTCGGTTGGCTGCTCGCCGGACGCGCCCTACGACCGCTGCAGGACATCACCGCGACCGCGCGCCGAGTTGCCGATCACAGCCTGCACGAGCGGATCGGTATGGCCGGGCCGCGCGACGAGATCAAGGATCTGGCCGATACGTTCGATGCGATGCTGGAACGGCTGGACCGGGCATTCGACGGGCAACGCCGATTCGTGGCCAACGCGTCCCATGAGTTGCGGACACCGTTGGCGATCAACCGGACGCTGCTGGAAGTCGCACTCGATGATCCTGAGATGCCGGACTCGATGAGACAACTGGGTGCGACCTTGCTGCAAGTCAATTCACGACACGAGCACCTTATCGATGGCCTGCTGGTGCTCGCCAGCAGTGAACAGCGACTGGAGCATGTGGCACCGGTCGAGCTGGCCGAAGTCGTCGCACACAGCGTGCGCGTCGCCGAGTCGGCGGCGATCGGCGCTTCGATCGCAATGGGTACTGAGGTGGCTGCCGTCTCGGTTTCCGGCGACGCGGCATTGCTGGAGCGCATTGTTCAGAACCTGGTGGACAACGCCATCCGATACAACACCCGCGGCGGCTGGGTGCGGGTCACACTGGCACGTGTAGGGGGGTGGGCGCGGCTGTCGGTTGAGAACACCGGCTTATTGGTCGCCCCGTCGGAGGTGAACAGCCTGTTTGAACCCTTCCGACGATTGGCGCGACCGGACCGCACGGCCGAGCACAGCCAACTCGCCGGCACGCGCGGTTCGGGGCTGGGTTTGTCGATTGTCCGGTCGGTGACCCACGCCCATGGTGGCGACGTGCGCGCGGCCGCACGACCTGACGGTGGCCTGCACGTGGCCGTACACCTGCCGCTGGCTCACCCGTCGCCTCACAACAGTCAAACGCCGCCGCCTTCACGATAGTTGTTGTGTGAATCCTTCCTATTCTCAACGATTCACACGACCGTCAGTTGAAATGAAGGGAAAGCAAGCATGTTTCATGATCTCACCAGCACCATGAAGACGTTGGCCGCGGCGGGCGTTGTCGCAATCGGAGTCGGCGTCCCTCTGGCGCTCTCGGCGGGTGTTGCCTATGCGGATCCGGGCTTCCCCGGCCCGGGAATTCTGCCCTGGCCCGGCGGCGGACTCGGCGGACCTGCATCAGGTTTGGGTGTCCTGCCCGGCATCGGTGTGGGTGGCGCGGGTGGGCCGGCGTCCGGCTTGGGTGTCCTGCCCGGGGTCGGTCTGGGCGCCCGGGGAGTAGGCCTGCTGCCTGGGGTCGGTCTGGGTGGCGCGGGTGGGCCCGCGTCCGGCTTGGGAATCCTGCCGGGATGGGGTATCGGACTGCCCGGCCCCGGTGTGATCTAGCCAGCGCATGATCGGTTGTGCCGCAACGGGTTTTCGGTGCGGCACAACCGAGCGCCCGTCGTGATGAGAGTGACCTCGGGCCAGGTCGTTGCAGAAGCTGGCCGTGGTCCTCTATTCCATTCCCAGTGCGCGCAATTGACGGGAACTCAAGGTGGGGCGAAGTTCCTGCAATGCCTTGCGGGGCGGCATGAAGTGCGGGTAGGCATAAAATGCCGTGTCGCTCGCATACACAAAAGTGACCGAGGTCCGCTCCGACTCCGTTGGCGTCTTGACGCGATGCAGGATGTGACTGGTGTCGGCGTAGATCACCGTCAGGCGCGGACCTGTGACCCGATGGATCTCTTCTTCGAAGATGATGTTCTCGAAGGTGTCCGCCGACGGTAGAGGACGTCGGACATCTCTGCGGGAGAAAAGGATTCGCTGAGTAGACGCTGAATCGACGTACTCGAATGGTGCGGACTGGTCGTCGACGTCGCTCAGGTAGATGATCATCTTCAGCATCCGGCGATCTTCGACATCGATGTGCCAGCGCCGGATCGCCTGATGACTACTCTCGCCGGGTGCTTCCCGTTTGATCTCAACGCCGAGGTAGCGAACCGGTAGGCCGATGTAGTGCTCAGCCAGGTCCAGATGCTTCTCCGTCAGCCCCCATCTGAATACGGTTGGGTCGAGGGCGTGTTCGCCAGGGGGAACGTGCGTGGTGCCGTGTAGCCCGGGCTGAGTGGTGAGTCCGTCCAGCAGGTTGTCCGCTGATTCCAAGACAGGCGGGGGCATGGTGATCGTTCGTGTCGAGACGCCGATTGCCTGCAGTTCTCTGAGCACCGAGACGTACTCCGGCGACACCGCCGGAAGATTGATCGCATAGCGCCGACGCCTTGCGGAGTGGCGCCGATCTCCGAGTCGAGCGAACGGCGGCAGGCGGAGGAGTCTCCGCCTGCGCAGCGCATATCGTTGCTCAGCTGCACCGAGCTTTCGAATGACATACCCTTGCATGCTTTCCGTGCTCACTCGTGCCTTCCTCGGTCGAGGCCGAGCCGAGCACGGTTGTGCCCGCGCGACGATGTTGGCGGAGACTGTCGCAACCCGGTTGGCCGCCGACCATCGAAGCTGGAACAGCCTCGGCGCCCACCGTGCGAGATGCCGTCAGTTCAGCATGACCGGTGTGTGGCGCCCGTTAGGGATTGTGAGACAACAACTTCACTCAACCAACCCGCGACTCTTCGCGTCGCCGCACTCACATCGCCCTAACGCGGTGTGCGGGACCCTGGAACAGTGAACGTGTTGGTGGCCGTCGGCGACAGAGGCCTGGCTGAGCAGATCGTCACCGGGTTGATTCGCCAGGCAATCACGGTGGACTCGGTCTTTGACGGCCTGAGCGCCTTGGAATGTATAGCCGCCCAGGACTATGAGGTTGTGGTCTTGGACCGCTATCTACCCGTGACCGGTGGTGACGTGGTGTGCACTCACCTGGTCGACTCCGGTAGCGCGACTCGAGTCCTGCTACTGACACCGTCCGCCGCGCACGCAACAGAGTGGTGGCTCGGCGCCGACGATCACCTTTGCAGCCCCTTCGCTGCTGCAAAGGTCATCGCGAGGGTACGGGTGTTGGGCGCTGTTCAACACCACGACGGTGCCGATGAGCAGCAGGACCCCTGGCCCACGCAGAAGACGGCACATGGTTAGGTGTGACGCCACGTTCACCAATGGTGAGTGGGTGTCGTCGGGATTTCGTGTGGTGGGATCCGGCGGTCAGTCTGGTTGGTGCGCGCCGGGCGGGTTTCCACGCGCAACCGCCAAGACCGCGGCACGGTCGGTCAGCAGGTCGTAGATCGGGCGCGAACCCAGTGCGACGGCCACCAGGAGCGCGCTCGCGCAGGCGCCGAGCATCGGCGGCAGCTGGTTGGTGGTGCCGGTGAGTTCGGTGGCGAGGATCAGACCGGTGATCGGCGCCTGGACGCTCGCGGTGAAGAAGGCGGCCATACCGATCAGAGCAAGTGCCGCAGGCTCGGGCGCGGTCTGGGGATTGAGATGCTCCGCGGCCAGGCCGACCAGTAGTCCGGTATAGGCACCGAGCACGAGCATCGGAGCGAACAGGCCACCCGGTGTTCCCGCGGCGTACGACGCGGCGCCGAGAAGGAAGCGCAACGCCAAGATCCCCAGTACGGCCCAGGCCGCTCCGTGCCCTAGGAGGGCGTTCTGGGTGAGGTTGTCGCCGCCGCCGGCAAGGTCGGGAGCGCACCACACGAGAACGCCCACAACCACACCGATTGCGGCGGCACGGGCTTCGGCCGGCCATCGGCTGGTGTCGGCGACGTGCAGGCCGAACATGAGTGCCTTGTTGTAGAGGACACCGAGTAAGCCGGCGCAGACGCCGACGATCAGCACCCAGCCCGCATTGCTCAACTGCGGGTCTTGCAGTGCCGGCATGCGAAAATCGGTACCTGAGTGCACAAATGGGTACGCGGAGCCGAAACCCGACGCCGAGGCAACCAGGGTGGCGATGGTCGTGCGCGGGTCGAATCGCTTCACGAGTTCTTCGAGGACGAACACGCCACCGGCGATCGGGGCGTTGAACGCTGTCGCCAAACCGGCGGCGGCTCCGCCGGCTGCCAGGATCCGAAGATCGGAGAGTGGGCGCCGTGTCACCGATGCGACGATGACGGCGATCGAGCCACCCATCTGAACCGAAGGGCCTTCCCGGCCCAGTGCCAGACCACCGCCCATCGACAACAATCCGCCGAGGTACTTGATGGGCAGGATCCGAAACCGTCCTGGCTCCGCCCGCCCGGCGACGACGGCCTCGACGTGCGGGATACCGCTGCCCTCGGCTTGTGGCTCCAACCGTCGCACCAGCGCGGCCGCGGCGGTGACGGCCGCCGTGCAGGCGAGTACGACGACCAACAGGCCCCACCCAGAGCCGTGGGCCCAGTGGCTGAGTGCGGCGCGCCACTCCGACAGCTGAGCCAACGCGATCCTGAAACTGGCCGCAGCCAGCCCGGTCAATGCGCCGACCACCGCGGCGGCAAGGACGAACCCGATCAGGCTTTCGGCGCCCTCGCCCTCCTTGTCGACCGGATGGGAGGTCGGCATCTGCCATCCGGTGAAGATGCTGCGAAGCCAGCGCGCCAGTGTCGGTGTGTGTTGATCCACCCCTGTATCTCTATCTGGTCCGCGCGCCATCCGCACCGTAGGGGTGGCGGTTACCGCGCGCGCCGGCCCAAGCACAGCAGACATCGACCCGAAGTTGGGGGAGCCGCGCGTGCGCGCGAGGGGCGGCGGCGTCACACAATTGTCAGAACCTCGGCGCGTCCGGCGCCGTAGGGTGAATCGGTGTGAAGGGTGCGAACCGTGGCTACGTGGCCGCCGGTCTGGGGGCCTTACTGGTCGTCGTCGCCTTCGTGGTGCCGCACCTCCACCTGGGAATCGTCACCCCTCTGATCAACAGCACCGCCCAACAGGTCCGCGACTTCGCCCAGACCGCGCCGATCTTCGGCTGGTGGAACGCGCACGTCGGCTGGGGCTCGGGGCCGGCGATCGCGATCGCGGTGGCAGCGGTGCTGTGGGGACCTTCGTTGTCGGCCCGACTGCCCTGGCGGGCCGTGCCATGGGCGGTGTGGGCGACCTCCTGCGTCTGGGCTTTTTCGCTGGCCATGGTCGACGGCTGGCAACGCGGGTTCGCGGGCAGGCTCACCGCGCGGCACGAGTATCTGCGTCAGGTTCCGACCATCACCGACATCCCGGAGGCCGTCCGCACCTTCGCTTCCAGAATTCTTGATTTCCAGCCGAACTCGTGGATCACCCACGTCTCCGGTCATCCGCCGGGTGCCTTGCTCACCTTCGTGTGGCTGGATCGGGTGGGTCTGGGGGGTGGTGCGTGGGCCGCCGTGTGGTGCCTGCTCATCGGGTCCAGCGCCGCTGCGGCGATCGTGATAACCCTCAAGACGTTGTCCGGTGACACGGTGGCCCGGGCGGCAGCACCGTTCGTCGCGGTGGCACCGACCGCCATTTGGATCGCCGTGTCCGCCGACGGCTACTACGCCGGTGTCGCCGCATGGGGCATCGCCCTGCTCGCGCTGGCGACGCGCTCGCGGCGGGCCGTGTACCCGGCCGCAGGCGCAGGTCTGCTGCTGGGGTGGGGGATGTTCCTCAACTACGGTTTGGGCCTGATCGCGCTGGTCGCCGCCGCGGTGCTGCTGGCGGCGCCGGATCGGCGTACCGCGGCGCGCGTTCTGGTCACCGCGGCGCTGGCCGCGGCCGTGGTCGCGGGAGTGTTTGCGCTCGCCGGATTCTGGTGGTTCGACGGTTACGTGCTGGTGCAACAAAGGTACTGGCAGGGTATCGCGTCGAACCGGCCGTTCCAGTACTGGTCGTGGGCGAATCTGGCCGCTGTGGTGTGTGCGGTGGGGCCGGCGACGGTCGCCGGTGTCGCCCACACCTTCGACCGCGCGGCGCTGCGGGGCCGCTCCGGTGCGCACCTGGTGGTCCTCGGGGCGCTGCTGGCCATCGTCTGCGCGGATCTGAGCATGCTGAGCAAGGCCGAGACCGAGCGGATCTGGTTGCCGTTCACGGTGTGGCTCACGGCCGCATGCGCATTTCTGCCCACCGGTTCACGCCGGTGGTGGCTGGCCCTCAACGTCACCGGCGCCCTGTTGCTCAATCATCTGATCCTGACGAACTGGTAGCACCCGCGACAACAGCAGGTATGCGGGCACGCACAGCCACACCACGGCCAGCGCGAGCACCAGACCGAGGTGGTAGTCGCGGTCCAGGACCGTGGTGTTGTCGGGACGCATGCCGGGCTTGTCGTACACCGGGACCGCGAGAACGACCAGCACGACGGTGCACAGACCCGCCACGGCGAGGGGGGACCACCAGCGCGTCGGGAGCAGGCGCCGGCCGGCGAAGCCCACCGCGACGCACAGCGGGGCGAAGAGCGCGTCGTGGACGACCACCGCGACCAGCCCCCACACCAGGATGCGGACCAGAACGATCGGGGAGTTGTCCCACAGCAGCATCGCCCCGTAGCCGGCGAGCAGGACACCGGCCAGCGCCAGCACGCTGCGCGCCGCGGTCACGGCAGGACCTCGATGCGGTCCAGCCACTTCGTCTGCAGCACACCGGGACGTGACGGGGCGATCAGCCGACAGGGGTAGCCGTGATCGGCGTGCAACGTCTCACCGTTGAGCCGCAACGCAATCAGCGTCATCCGGTCCCTCGCGTGACGAGCGGGCAGTACCGTCCGCGAGTACGGACCGGGCGGCTCCAAAGAGATCATCCTGACATCGTGATCCGGTGAGCCGCCGACCGCGGCGATGAGGTCGGCCAACACGATTCCGGTCCACGCGGCGTCCGCGCTCCAGCCTTCTACACAGGCGATCGGTAGGCGATGGGTGGTCTGGGGTAAGCCGTTGAGTTCGGCGACCGAGAACGTGCGCACCGTGGTGCCGTTGGCCACCGTCAATCGGTACTCGGGGGCGTAGGCCCGGCGCAGCACACCCGCCGCAATCGCACTGCGGTTCACGGGGATACCCTGCGGTCCCTGCCCGGAACGCGGGGCCAGAACCGAAAGATGACGCAACAGGGGGACGGCCTGGCCCGCGGTCGCCACTGTGGCGACGCCCACCGCCAGCCAGGTGCCGCGCAACACGGTTCGGCGGGTGGGGCCGACGGCACCTCCGGCGCGTACGTCGTCGAGCGGCTCGCCCAGTGCGCGCCGGATCACCGGCAGCTTCACCGCCAGATGGACCAGCACCGCGCCCGCGGCCAGGTAGGCCACCGCGTAGTGGGCGGTCGTGAAGAAGAACCCGAACACATACCACTGGGCGATGTTGAGTAACCCCGTCGACAGTTCGAACAGCATGGCCCCTACCAGCACCAGGATCGAAAGTCGCTCCAGTTGCTTGGTGACACCGCCGATCAGCGGGCGATCGAAGAGCTTTGGCCACACCGACCACAGCTTCACCACCACCAGCGGGATCGCGGCGATCCCGGAGGCCACATGCAGACCCTGCGTGACGCGGTACAGCCAGACCGGCCGGGTGGGCCACCCGAACCAGGGTTGGGGATGCTGGATGAAATGACTGATCAGACCGGTGCAGAAGCACACGGCAACGGCCACACCGAGCGCCATTCCGATGCGGGCGGTGACCGCCGTCCCACGCAATCCAGACGCGTTCATCGCACCGACAGGCTCGCCAGCACACGGTCCCCGATCCGATGTTCCGCGGTGATCGACAGGCCCGCGCCGGCGGCGATACCCGCGGCGCTGTCGATCCCCACCGTCGCCCACCGGAACCACGGACCGATCATCCGCGCCGACTCGAGGCGCACCCACCGGTACCTGATACCGCCTGGGGCCGAATCGAACTCGGTGAGGCAGATACCGCCGCGGCACAACAGCTCGGCCGCCCGGGACAGAATCCGCAGCGGATCACCGCCCAGACCCACGTTGCCGTCCGCCAGCAGCACCGTCTGCCATCGGCCGGTACCCGGCAAGGGGTCGAACACGTCCCGGCGCAACGCCGGGGCGCCCCGGCCCCGGGCCAACTCCACCGCCGTGGCTGACTGGTCCACCCCGAGTGCGGGAATCCCGCGCCGGATGAGACCCGCGACCAGACGGCCCGGACCGCAACCCAGGTCGATCGTCGGGCCGGTACACCGGTCCAGGACCGCGCGCACGAACCGCCGATCGGAACCATGCCCACCCAGCCAGGTGTGTACGGGCAGCCGCTGCACAGTGCCATCGTTATATCGGACCCAGCAGCGCTCACCGGCAAGCGCAAGTTCGTAGAGATTTCCCAGCACTAGAGGCCCACCTTTGCCGTGATCGTGCCGAACCTGCTGTTGCGCGGGCATTCCCGGCGCACCGCATCGATGTCTGCGAGGTTGTCCACGTCCGACAGCGTGGTGAGTAGGCGCACATCCAGTCCGGTGTCGGCAAGTGCGCGTAGCGTTACAGCGCCGGTGTCGGGCCGCGACATCGGCACGGTACGTAGGCACCCTGCCGCGGCAGGATCGTGCAGCCCCAGCGCCCACCAGCCGCCGTCCTGCGCCGGGCCCAGCACCGCCGGCGCTTCCAGTAGCGCTGCGGCGCATTCCTCGATCAACTCGGCGCTCACCTGCGGGGTGTCCATCCCGATCTGCAGCACCGGGTAGCCGGCGGCACCCGCATCGAGGTGGGCGTTGGCCAGCCGGTGGGCGAAGTCCGTCCCTCGTTGGGCGATCACGGTGAACGCCGTCAGCTGGGAGCGGATCGCGGGGCCGCTGCGGGCGAGATTCAGATCGCCCGTCAGCGCTACCGTGCGGGCGGCCACCCGTGCGGCGGCCACCGTGTCGAGCGTGTCCTGCAGCGCCGCCGCGGCGATATCAGCGGCCAGTTCGTTGCCGACGGCGGCGGCCAGTCGGGTCTTGGCCTGCCCGGGTACCGGTGCTTTGGCCACCACCAAGACGTCCACCGGAAGTGTCCGGTTCATGAGATCACCCGCCAAAAGTCCAGCGCCGCAATGATGCTTCCGCGCATCGATCCGCTCACCTTGGACACGCCGCCGGTGCGGGAACGGTAGACGACATCGCGTTCGGTCACCTGCCAGCGTGCCTGCGCGGCGCGCACGAGGAGTTCCAGCGGATACCCGGATCGTCGGTCGGTGACACCCAGATCCAGTAGTGCGTCGCGGCGGGCCACCCGCATCGGGGCGATGTCGTGCACCGGAAGACCGTGGCGGGTCCGCAGTCGCCAGCACACCGCTGCCGTACCCAGCCGCGCGTGCCACGGCCACCGGGTACCCGGCTCCCGCCGGCGCCGCCCCACCGCGAGGTCGGCGCCGGCGGCGATATCGGCCACCAGTGCGGGCAGCGCCGCCGGGTCCAGCGAACCGTCGCCGTCGAGCACCGCGACGAGTGGAGTGCGGGCCGCGACCACGCCGGCGTGCACCGCCGCGCCGTACCCGGGCCGCGGTTCGGCGACGACCTGGGCGCCGTGCTGCGCTGCGACCAGGGCGGTGTCGTCCGTGCTGTTGTTGTCCACGACCAGGCAGCGGTATCCGACCGGCACAGCGGCGAGCACGGCAGGAAGTGATGCGGCCTCGTTGAGGCACGGCAGCACGACGGTGACTGTCGGTCCGGACATACCCCGACGGTAGGCCCGGCCGACCAGCATGGGGAAGGGCCCAATCATGACGACTTCGTGACATCCATGCAGGTAGCGCTCATACCCGGCTACTGTCGATGGCGTGACGAGGGTGCTGATCGCCGACGACGACCCGGTCGTACTCGATGTCGTCCGGCGGTATCTGGAGCGCGACGGTCACCAGGTCTCGGTGGCTCGCGACGGATCAGAGGCACTGCGGATGCTTGACACCCAACAGGTCGACCTGGCCGTGCTCGATCTGATGATGCCCGGCCCTGACGGCCTCACGTTGTGCCGAAGCGTGCGCAGCGGTGCGGACTCCGGACTGCCCATCATCTTGTTGACCGCGCTGGGCGAGGAGGACGACCGTATCGCCGGCCTTGAAGCCGGGGCCGACGACTACCTCACCAAACCGTTCAGCCCGCGCGAGCTGGCTCTGCGGGTGCGCTCTGTGCTTCGGCGCGCACCCGCCTCCACAGTCGCCCCTGCCCTCTTCCGCAGCGGTGGTCTGACGGTGTCCACGGCGGCCCGGTCGGTCACCGTCGATGGTGCGCCGGTGAGCATCACCAGCCGCGAATTCGATCTGCTGGCGTTCCTGATCTCGCATCCCGGCACCGTGTACTCGCGTGAGCAGCTGCTGAAACTGGTGTGGCAGTGGGACTTCGGTGACTTGTCGACAGTGACGGTGCACATCAAGAGGTTGCGGGCCAAACTCGGTGACCAGCACCGCGTGCAGACGGTATGGGGGCGGGGCTATCTCTGGGGCGCGCCGGAACAGGAAGGTGGCGGTCATGCCGTCAGCTGACGTGTGGGAGATCATCGGTTGGGCGCTGGCCTGTTCGGTGCCGGTGGTCCTCGCCGGTGCGGTGATCATCCGGTTCGCGCGGTCATGGTCACTGGCGCTGAGCATGGTGGCACTGGTCCTCATTCCCACTTTGGCCACGTTCACCGGTGTCCTGGGCGCGAGCGGATTCATGATCACCGAGACCTTCGAGCGCACTGCGGTCGTGCTGGTCATCGTGTCGGTGGTCACGATCCCGGCGGCCGTGATGCTGGCCCGCTACCAAGCCCGTCGCACCGTGTGGGAACGAGAGATCCGCGATTCCGAGCGGGCGGCCGAGCAGTCGCGCCGGCGGCTGGTGGCCTTCGTCAGCCACGACCTGCGCACCCCGCTGGCAGGTATTCGCGCGGTGGCCGAGGCGATCTCGGACGGACTGGTCGAACCCGGCGAGATCCGGAGGCACGCCGAACACATCGAGCAGGAGTCGATCCGCCTGGCCGATATGGTCGACGACCTTTTCGAGATGTCCAAGATCAACGCGGGCGCCGTACAGCCCGCCCACGACACCGTGGCACTGGACGAGGTGGTCGACGATGTGGTGGCCACCCACCGGATCGCGGCCGAACGAGCTGGTGTGCTGTTGCGGGCCAGCCTTCCCCCTGAACCCGTCCGCGTGGTCGGTAGTGATCGCGCGTTGGTGCGCGTGTTGTCGAATCTGGTGGCCAACGCCATTGCGCACACACCCGAAGGAGGTCATGTCGAACTGACACTGGGCCGCGACGAGCACGGTGCCTGGGCGCGCGTCGACGACACCGGTGTGGGTATCGACGAGAACGATCTCGCCCGCGTCTTCGATGTCGCCTACCGGGGTTCCAACGGCCGTGTGCCGCGGGCCGATTCGTCGCTGCCCAGCGGATCCGGGCTGGGGCTGGCGATCGCGGCAGGTCTGGTGCAGGCTCATCGCGGGACCCTGTCCGCACACAATCTGGGCACCGGGGCACGGTTCGAGGTGCGTTTACCGCTGGCGGATCACGAAGGCACGCAATGATTCTCACGACATCATGAGGGTGCTTCTCACGGGGGCGGCGGGATTCATCGGCAGCCGGATCGCCGCGGCGCTGAGCGCCTCCGGGCATGACGTCGTCGCCGTCGACGCGATGCTCGCTGCGGCGCACGGTCCCGGCGCGGCGCTGCCGGCGGGCTGCACGCAGCTCGATGTGCGCGATGCAGACGGATTGGCCCGGGTCCTGCAGGGTGTCGACGTGGTGTGTCACCAGGCGGCCGTCGTCGGGGCGGGGGTGGACGCATCCGATGCCCCTGCCTATGGCGCGCACAACGATTACGCGACCACCGTCCTGTTGGCGCAGATGTACGCCGCGGGGTGCCGCAGACTGGTGCTGGCGTCATCGATGGTGGTCTACGGACAGGGGCGCTACCGCTGTGCGGTGCACGGCGCCGTCGACCCGCTGCCGCGCACCACCATCGATTTGGATGCGGGCGTGTTCGACCATCGCTGCCCGGCCGGTGGAGAGACCCTCCAGTGGTGTTCGGTCGACGAAGGGCAACCGCTGCGGCCGCGCAGCCTGTACGCCGCCAGCAAGACCGCCCAGGAGAACTATGCACTGGCGTGGGCTGAGGCCACCGACTCCACGGTCATCGCGTTGCGCTATCACAACGTCTACGGGCCGGGCATGCCGCGTGACACTCCGTACTCGGGTGTGGCGGCGATCTTCCGGTCCGCTCTCGAAGCCGGACGGGTGCCCGCGGTCTACGAGGACGGTGGGCAGATGCGGGATTTCGTGCACGTCGCGGATGTCGCGGCGGCCAACGTGGCTGCGGTCACCGCCTGCGCCGGACCGCAACGCGCGCACTTCGCGGCGTACAACGTGTGCTCGGGCCGTCCGGTCTCGATCATGGAGGTCGCCCAATGGCTGTGCGCCGCCCGTGGCGGCCCGGGACCGGAAGTGACGGGGCGTTACCGCAGCGGCGACGTCCGCCATATCGTCGCCGACCCCGCCCGGGCAGCCGCGGAGATCGGGTTTCGCGCCGCGATCGACCCGGCCACCGGGCTGACGGAATTTGCGTTCGCGCCGCTGCGCGGAACTCCTGGCTTGTCTTAAGCGAGCGACCGACCCGGGCGCCGGGTCGATACTGGGCGGCCGCGCAGTCGTGTGAACAGTCCGACGACCATGGACCGGCGCATTGAGCCGGCGGCACCTGGATCGCAGGGCGTGGAAGGTTTCGTCGGCTAGCGGTGGATGCCGGTGGTACGGAATCGGCTTCGATATGTGCTGGGTGAGACCCCGAGAGCGCGCCGAAAGGCGCGCCGCATGGTGTCCGCAGACCCGAAGCCGGCCCGGCGCGCGACGGCTTCCTGACCGTGATCTCCGGTCGCCAGTAGCACTTTCGCCGCCTCGAGTCGCGCCTGTTCGACGAACCGGGCCGGAGTCAAGCCGACCTGATCGTGAAACATGCGTACCAGGTGTCGTTCGCTGACCGCGGCACGCTCAGCCATCGCCGCGATCGAATGATCGGCGCCCGGGTCGGCAACCACCGAGTCGAGGATCTCGCGAAGTCCACTCTCGACCGGCAGCGCAGCCTCGGTCCAGACGCTGAACTGGGCTTGACCGCCGGGGCGCTGCAAGAACACCACCATCCAACGCGCCACCCGCCGGGCCACGTCGGGACCGTAATCGCTTTCCACCATGGCCAGGCCGAGGTCGATGCCCGCGCTGATTCCTGCCCCGGTGATGTACGGCCCGTCCTGGACGAACAGCGAGTCCGGCACCACTTCGATCTCGGGATATGTACGCGCCAGCTCCTGGCAGTGCGCCCAATGCGTGGTCGCCCGGCGGCCGTCCAGTAGACCGAGCGAGGCCAGCACGAATGCGCCGGTGCACACCGAGGCGACCCGCCGGGCCCGCGGCGCCAGTTCACCCACCATCTGCAATGCCGCCGCAACGACGTCCGGCGTCTGCTCTTCGGGGATATCGTGCTCGCCGGGCGTGAATGAGAAGTCGGGCGGCACCCCGCCAGGGACGATCAGTGTGTCGATCCGGTCGGGCACCTCGGCCAGCGACATATCGACCTTCAATGAGACGAACGACGTCGTGTCGACGGCCTCGCCTGTGGGCGAGGCCAAGATCACCCGGTAGTGCGCTCCGAAATCATTTGCCCGGGCGAATATTTCGAGTGGCGCGGCGACATCCTGCAGCGTCACCTTGTCGTACAACGCGAACACGACGATCTTGGGCGCCTTGGATCCCCGCGCTTTCGCGGGTTGGCGCCCTGCGGCGGATAGCCGCGCTGAGCTGCGCGTGTCCGACACCCGGTGATGTCCTTTCCTGGCCCCCAGCCGAGGTGACAGTCAACGTAGCGGCAGACGGGTACGACGGCAACGGGGGCGGAGCCCAGAACAGTGCCAAGTCCGGAATTGCGCGATTCGTGTCCGGACCTGACGGACGGAGCAATCCATGTGTAACACCGCTGAAACCCACTGGCGCAAAGCTGATTTCAGCCTAGCTCGCTCCGAAGCCGAAGCGAGCTATCCCCTCAGATTTCCGAAGGTGAGCCATGGATTCTCGAACAGCCTTGACGCTGAGCATCGGCGTGCTTGGCGGCGTGGCAGTCGCATTCACTGCTGAAGTCATCACAGTGCCCATCTGGGTGGTGTTCCTGGCCTGGGCGTCGTTTTTCTTCGTCGGCGGCGGCGTGGCCGGCTGGGTCCGTTCGGTCTCGTCGAATCTCGTCGGTGTGGTGATCGCTTCCGCCAGCCTGTATGCCGCCCATCTGATGGGCGGCGGCCTGCTGGTCACTGCCGTCGCCGTGGGCGTCGGCAGTGCAGTGATGGTGCAGGCGTCCTGGGTGCCGCTGCTGGCCACCACCCCGGCCGTCGTCGTTGGATTTGCCTCCACGGTGTCGACGGTCGCCGGGCGGGGCAATGACATCACCGTGACCACCATCTCGCACCCCGGCCTGGTCGCCGCCGTGGCCTGTGTCCTCGGCGCATCGTTCGGTTTCTTCTCCGAATACCTCGCGACGGTCATGACCAAGAAGTCCGTTGTGACCCCATCCACAGAAGGAAGCCCTGCCTGATGAAACTGCAGCACTATCTCGGTGGCCTTGAAGGCCTGCCCGAGCCGCTGACGCTGGAGAAGCGTGTCTTCGTGGAGGACTGGGAGAAACGGATCTTCGGCATCCATGTCGCGATGATGGGGTTGTCCAACCATCTCGGATCGGCGTTGCCGGAGTACCCGATCGATGAGGTACCCACCGCGTTCAAAGACGAGTGGACGTGGGCCGACCTGCGCACCGGCGCAGAGGCGATGAACCCGTTCGACTACTTCAAGTTCCGCTATTACGAGAAGTGGTTGGGCGGCATCACCCAGTTCTTCATCGATAAGGGCTATGTCACCGAAGAGGAACTCGCCGACCGGATTGCCGAACTGACCCCGCCAGCAGGCGAAGACCTGCCGGCCATCGACGATCAGGTGATCGCCTATCTCCGCCTCGGCGACAGCCCGCGCCGCGACGTCGCGCACCCGAAGTTCGCGGTCGGCTCGCAGGTGCGTATCACCAACGTCCCTGCCGACGCGCACAGCCGACTGCCGGGATACCTGCGTGAGCGGGTCGGCGTAGTGGAACGGGTCTTCGAGGGCGACTACGGCTACTTCACCCATACCAGCGACGGGATCGGTGACCCGATGCCGATCTACATCGTCGAATTCGACCCGGCCGAAATCTGGGGCCCACGCGCCGAAGGCGGCCCGTTGAAGCTCTACGCCGAGCTGTTCGAAGCCTATTTGGCACCGATCGAGGAGGAAGCATGACCGGCCAGTTCGCCTACCCGCCCGACCGCGAGGAGATCAGCGCCAAACAGGTGACCGCCTTGGAGGCGCTGCTCATCGAAAAAGGCGTCATCACACCACAAACCGTCGACAAGGTGCTCGCCTACTTCGAGACGGAGATGACCCCACTCAACGGCAAGAAGATCGTCGTCAAGGCGTGGACCGATCCGGAATTCGCGGCCAAGATCGTCGTCGACACCCCGGCGGCCGTCGCCGAACTGAACCTGCCCGAGGGTATGGCCGGTGCCGAGGGTGAGCACCTGCAGGCCGTTGCCAATACGCCCGGGGTGCACAACCTGGTGATCTGCACGCTGTGCTCATGCTTTCCGTGGCCGGTGCTCGGGTTGCCGCCGTACTGGTACAAGGATCCGACATTCCGGTCGCGGGCCGCGCGGGAGCCGCGCAAGGTGCTCGCCGAGGTCGGAGTCGATCTGCCGGCCGATACCGAAATCAAGGTATGGGACTCCAGTGGCCATTCGCGATGGTTCGTCATCCCCGAAAGGCCGGAGGGCACCGAGGATTTCACCGACGAGATGCTGATGGATCTGGTGACCACCGAGTCGATGATCGGCGTGGCGTTGGCGGGTCCCGCGTCATGAAGTTGCACGAGACCTGCACCACCGACCAGGCTGCCCCTCAGTTCGACCACGAATGGCAGCGCCGGGCATTCGGGTTGGCCCTCGCGCTCTCGGAGTTCCGGCACTACCCGTGGAGTGAGTTTCAGCAGACGCTGATCGCGACGATCGGGGAGTGGGAAGCCAGCCCGGAACCCGAACGGGGGCAGTGGGAGTACTACGACCACTGGGTTGCGACGCTCGCGAAGCTCGTCGACCGCCACGAGCTGCTGACCGCCCCGCTGCTCACCGACGCCAATGATCACGCCATCGCCCACGACCACGATCACGATCACTAGAACTACGAGGACTTCTGATATGAACGATGCCAACCCCGCCCTCGGTGCGCCACTCGCCGACCTGCGTGCAGCAGCTGCAAGCCTCGCCGTACCGGTCCAGCTGGCTGTCCTGACCCTGCTCGCGCTCATCGCCTACTACTTCGTCGGCTACGACCAAGGCGCAGTGTCCGTGTTCGGTTCGGACACCCACGTTCACGAGTTCGTGCACGACGCGCGACACCTGCTGGGGTTCCCGTGCCACTGAACGTCGAATTGCCCCCCATGCTGCGGTATCTCGTGCCCGGTGTGGTCGGCGGCATCGTCAGCTTCGCGTTCAGCCGCGTGATGATCGAGCCGTTGATCAATTCGGCCGTGGACTACGAAGGGGAACGCGAGCACGCGCAGGCCCAGCTCGCCGGAGGTGATCACGAGCACGGCCACGAGCTTTTCACCCGGTCGGTCCAGGAGAACTTCGGTGCCGCCGTCGGAATCATCGCGATGGCGGTCGCGATGGGTGTGCTGTTCGCGGTGGCCCACACCGTGCTCCGCACTGTGCTCGCCCGGCGCGGCTTCGCCCCCGATCCCACCGCCCTGGCCCTGCTGCTTGCGGCGGGTATGTGCACGGCGATCGCGTTGGTGCCGGGCCTGAAATACCCTGCGAATCCGCCGACCGTCGGGCTGGAAGAAACCATCGGTGCCCGAAGTTCGGCGTTCCTGACGATCACCGTGATCTCGGTGGTGGGTGCGTGTGTAGCGGTGGCAGCCGGCCTGGCGTGGTCGCGTCGGTGGGGAAGCTGGCCGGCTGCTGCCGTCGCGGTCGGCGGTTACGGCTTGGTCATGCTGGTGGCCTTCGTGTGGTTGCCCGGCTTCCACGAGGTCCCGGGTCCGATTTCCGGGCCGGACGGCGTGCTCGTCGACGGCTTTTCCGGCGAGGTCTTGGGCGAATTTCGGGTCTATTCGGTGCTGAACCAGGCGTTGATGTGGCTGACGATCGGTGCGACCGGGGCATGCCTGTCGGCGCTGTCATCGTCGATGCGACGCAGGAACGGACTGTCGTCCCTGGTGACGGTCGGTGGACCGCCCGCAGGTGCTCGACCGGAACGATGACGATATGAACGGGTTTGATGGCACAGGCCTGCCGGCTCAGCCGCCGAGCACCGTGGCGTAGTTGGCGACCGCCAATCCGCCCATGTTGTGCACGAGTCCGAGTTCCGGGGCCGGCAGCTGCATGTCCCCGGCGCGACCGGACAGCTGCAGTGCGGCGATCACATGCTGGGACACCCCGGTGGCGCCGACCGGGTGGCCTTTGGCCTTGAGGCCGCCGGACACATTGACCGGGAGCCGCCCGTCGCGGAAAACCCAACCCTCGTCGATCGCGCGCCGGCCCTGCCCGCGCGGAGTCAGCTCGAGCATCTCGTAGCAGATCAACTCGGCGATGGTGAAACAGTCGTGGACCTCGGCAAAAGACAGCTGGTCGACGGAAGCGCCCGCCCGCATGAGTGCCTCATGTACCGCCTTGCGCCCGGCGGCGAATTCGAGCACATCGCGCTGGTTCTTTTCCAGTCGGTCGTTGGCATGCCCGAAACCCAGGATCGTGGCCATCGGGTGGTCGGGGTCCTTGCGGAGGACGAGAGCTGCCGCACCGTCGCTGACCAGTGAACAATCGGTCCGTCGCAGCGGTTCGGCGACCACTGGATTACGTTCTGAGACCGTCGAACAGAACTCGATGCCCAGGTCTTTGCGCAGTTGCGCCCACGGATTTGCGCAACCGTTGAGGTGATTCTTGGCCGCGATGCGCCCGAGGGTGTCGCCGAGCCAGTCCTGCGCGTGGTAGCGGTCCCGGTATTGCCGTGCCACCTCGGCGAAGACGCCGGCGAATCCCTCCGGCGACTGGGTGCCGGCGAGCTCGGCGTCGGCCCCGAGCAGGGCGCTCGCCACCTGGGCGCCGCCGGCATGAGTCATCTTCTCCACGCCGATCACCAGCACGGTATCGGCGAGTCCGGACAGAATCGCCCGAATCCCTTGGTGGACAGCGGCTGAACCCGATGCACATGCATTCTCCACCCGGGTCATCGGGATTCCCCACAGCGCGGGCTCGGCACCGATCGGCAGTGACGAGGGGAAGGCGAAGGGCGTCAGTCCGCTGTTGAACTGGGACACGAACACCTCGTCGACCTCGGCGGGTTCGATCCCGGCGTCCTTGATCGCACCGACCGTGACGGAGCCGACCAGGCTCGCCACCGTTTCGTTCTCGAGTCTGCCGAACGGGCTGTGCGCAACGCCGATCACGCCGACCCGGGGTGCGGGAATCATGGTCACTGGCTCTCCTCGTTTGTGCGGCGGGGCGCGATCGGTCGGCCCCTGTCGCCCGACGTTAGCGGGAGAGAGAGTTGTTGCACTGTCCTATCTTTGGACAGTTTCTTGCCGTCATACGGTGATGCCGTAGGTCTTGAGCTTGCGGTAGAGGCTGGAGCGGGCCATACCCAGATGGGTTGCCGCGGCCATCCGGTTCCCCGCGGACTCCCGCAGCGCCGCGACGATCGCGTCTCGCTCGGCACTCTCCAAGGGGGTCAACGTGTGCCGGGCGACCGTCTGGCAGTACCCAGGCACATCGGCGGTCTGGATCTCCCCGACGGGGCGCCGCCGCACGGCGTGCACCAGCGCCTCCCGCAGCTGGGATATGTTGCGCGGCCACGAATAGCGTGAGAGGAGCCGCATCGCTTCCGGGCTCATCCGCACATGACGTTCGGGGGCGATACCCCGGAGCAGAGCGGCGGTCAGGGCAGGCAGGTCGTCGGTGCGGCAGCGCAGGGGTGGCACGGCGATCGAGATGTCGAAGTAGTGAAGTAGCTGGCGAAACGGCAGATCGGCTGTCGACGAACCGTCCGACGCGGTGGCCACCATCCACACCGGACCGTCGAGCGACACCAAAGCCTCGAAGTAGGCGGCCAACCGCTCCACCCCGTCCGTGGTGGCCTGGTCGATGTCGCGGACGATGTGCAAGGTCGGTTCCGCCGAATCACCCAGCAAGGTCGCGAGATCCGACGGCGGGCCCTCCATACCGAGCTGTGTCGCATCCACGGAGATACTGCGACCAGCGGGGTAGACCGAGTGGAAGAGCTCGGCCACCAACGTGAACTTCCCGACGCCGCTCTCTCCGACCACGAGGGCGGGCTGGGTTCGTCGAAGCGCTTCGCGCAGCTGGGCTCCGGCCCGAACCCAGGCTGGAGTCGTCCCGCCGGCCAGAGACTCTCGTGCCTGGCTCAGGCCGTCGATGATCTGCGACGTGTGCGGTGTGGCGATCGCGATCGGTGGAAGCTGATGCACGCTGAAGTCGGTCGGCGATCCGGAATGATGGGCGAGCACCAGGTCGGCGATCACCACGATCCCGGCCACATCGGAACCCGCAAGGATCCGAGTGCCGCGGATGTGCACGAGGCGCTGTCCATCGGGAAGCGCCACCGTATCGGTGACGCGGTCCTTACCTGCCATCAGGAATGTCGCATGCTCGCGGAGCACCCGCTGCTCGTCGGCGTTGAACATCTGCTGCGCCACCGGATTGGCAATGAACACTGACTCGCCGAACCCGAACACGGCTTGGCGTTCCGCGCGTGCCGTCACCTTGAGATAGGTGTCGAAGATGGCCCGCTGGGCTTGGCCGCGGTCCATGAGGAGATTGTGGCCGATGTCTTTGGCGGCGCTCTTGGCGAGCGTGTGCATCAGCGGACTCCACGAGTGTGACAGCGCGGAGATATCCAGCACTCCAGCGACTCGTCCGGTCACCGGGTCGATCACCGGAGCGCCGGTGCACGCGAACATGTGCAGGTTCTCGCTGAAGTGTTCCGGGCCGACGACGCTGATCGACTGCCCCGCTTCGAACACCGTGCCGATCCCGTTCGTACCCATGGTGGACTCCGAGTAGTCGAAACCGGGCGCAAGGTGAACTCGATCGAGAAGTCGGGCGACGGCGGCCGAACTGTCGATGCGTTGCACCACGCGGGCCTTGTTGTCGGTCAACACGATGACCATCGGCATGTCCACGGTGTCGATTTCCAGCTGCTGCAGCACGGGGCGGGCCGATCGGATGAGCAACGACCCGGTGTCGATCTCGTCGGTGAACTCACTGTGCGGCTGCGACACGTCGACCCCCGCGGCCTGGCTACGTTCCCACGAAGCCGCGACGAGTTCGGAGACACCGGCCGCCCCGGAGCCACCGAACTCCAGGAAATCCGCCCGAGCGGCCGCAACCCGCAGCATCCGCGCCGCGCTGTCGGGCATAGGTGACTCCTGTCCGTCTGGGTCGAGGCCTCCAGTGTGAACGAGAGCCAGATCACATCCAAGCGATCACGCTGTCCCATTTTGGGACACGCCACCGGGGTGAGACGTGGGCAACGTTAATGCCAGAGATGTGTCACGGAGCACATCGGATGCGCAGTGAATCCTGAGAACGGAGCGGCATGGAAACCCTGATCAACATCGACAACGGTGGCACGCTCACCGACATCTGCGTGTGGGACGGCGGTGCGTTCACCTTCACGAAGACCCTGACCACGCAGCATGACCTGTCGGAATGCCTGTTCGCCGGTATTGAAAAGGCGTCGCAGGCTCTATATGGCGAGGCGGACATCACCCGGTTGCTGCACGCGACCGAGCACATCCGGTACTCCACCACGCAGGGCACCAATGCCCTGGTGGAGCGGCGGGGACCGAAGATCGGTGTCCTCACCACGATCGCCGATCTGCAGACCGCGATGCAGCAGACTGCCGCCGAGGAGAAGCTGTTCGCCGGTCTGGTGGCCGACCGTTTCCTGAGCCTCGATTCCTCCGCCGACGACGAGACCTTCGAGTTCGACGCGGTACAGAAGGTCAACCGGTTGACCACCTTGGGTGCGGCCCGGGTCGTCATTGCCGGGAGTGACCCCGAGCAGGAGCGGCGGCTCCGGCACGTCTTGCTCCGTAAGTTCCCGCGCCATCTGCTCGGGTCGGTGCCACTGATCTACAGCTGGGAGCTGGCCGGCGACCGCAATGACATCAGGCGGGTGTGGTCGTGCGTCGTCAACTCGTTCCTCCATCCCACGATGGAGCGCTTCCTCTACAGCGCCGAGCGCCGGCTCAAGGACTACAAGGTGGCCAACCCGCTGCTCGTGTACCGCAATGACGGGGCGTCGTCGCGGGTCGCCAAGTCGATCGCGCTCAAGACCTACTCCTCGGGTCCGCGGGGCGGGTTGGAAGGCACCTCGGCCCTGGCCAAGGTCTACGGCCTCAAGCACGCCCTGATGATGGACATCGGCGGCACCACCACCGATGTCGGCATCGTCGACGACGGTGTGGTGGCGGTGGCCGATCGGGGCGCCATCGAGGACGTCGAGATCTCCTATCCCATGAGCGATGTCACGTCCGCCGGTGTCGGTGGATCGTCGGTGATCCAACTGGTCGACGGTGCGCTGCGGGTGGGCCCGAAGTCCGTCGGTGCCGCGCCCGGTCCGGCCTGCTTCGGCTTCGGCGGCAAACAGGCCACCATCACCGACGTCAACCTGCTGCTCGGCATCCTCGACCCCGACACCTACCTCAACGGCACCTTCAAGCTCGATCCGAGTCGGTCGAAGGCGGTCATCGCCGAGACGATCGCCGCACCGCTGGGCATCTCACTCGAAGAAGCCCTGATCCGGATGGAACATGCCTACTTCCAAGCATTGTCCACGTCGTTCGCCCACCTGGTCCGCGACGACACGACGCTGCTGGCGTTCGGTGGCGCGGGACCGATGAGCGCGGCCGGCGCAGCGCGGCTGGCAGGTGTGAAGCACGTGCTGATTCCCCGGACCGCCGCGGTCTTCTCCGCGTTCGGCATCTCGTTCTCCGATATCGGCAAGACCTACGAAGTCATCGTTCCCGGAACGTCCACGGGGGCGGCCCGCCAGACCTATGACGAACTCCTGGCTCGAGCCGAGCGGGACATGTTCCAGGAAGGCTATTCGCTCACCGACTGCGAAACCTCATGGACGTTGCTCGTAGAGAACGCCGACGACCGGGATTCGGTGGACGGCTCCAAGGTCTCGCGCTTGCCGTATCAGCCGGGCGACGAGGTGGACTATCCCGGGTGCGTGGTGTCCCTGCAGCTGAACGCCACTGCGCGGTTGTCGCATCCCGCACTGGAACAGGGCAATTCGGTGGAGCCCTGCCCGGCCACCTCGGTCAGCCATCGATCCGTCCGCGCCACGGCAGACCGGGTCGACGAGATCCCCGTATACGTCCTCGATGAACTGAGCCCGGGTCACACCGGCGAAGGGGCGGCCATCATCGAAGGTCCGTTCTTCACCGCACGGGTATTGCCGGGCTGGACATTTCGTGTCACGTCGGCCGGCGACCTGCTGCTCACCGACAACAACTGACCTCGCTTCACCCAGACCAATTCGTTTAGAAGGAAGGAGACTTGCGATGCGAGTCCCCATGACCGAATACCTCGTCATCGATCTGGACACCGAACGGTGGGTATGCCGCGTGTGCGCCCATGACATGGGTTCGGCACACGAGAACTACAAGCCGGGCACCCTGGTCTACGACCGCGACCCGCGCGAGATCCACCAACCGATCATCGATCCCGAGCGTTACGAGTACACGTTCAGCCCGGACCCGACGTACTGCCGGATCCTGGAGTATTACTGCCCCGGATGCGCCACCCAGATCGAGTGCGAGTACCTCCCGCCGGGACACCCACCGGCCGTCGACATCCTGATCGATATCGCAGCGCTCCGAAAGCAATGGGAAGAACGCGGCGTCGACGCCGAGGCAGTCCACAACTACGGCCCCGGCGAAGACGCGCAGAAGTACACGGCCGCGCTCAAAGCATCCGCCCACCACCACTGACACGAACCTCAACCTGGAGAACTACTGACATGAAACGCATTTCAGTCGACATCGGTGGCACCTTCACCGACTGCTTCTTCGTCTGGGACGACATCTACGTCGACGCCAAGGCGCTGACCACCCACCACAATCTGGCGATCGGGTTCAACGATGCACTCGACCTCGCGTGCAAGCGCGCCGGGCTGGACCGCTCCACGGTGCTCTCGGAAGTGGACTCGGTGCGTTATGCCACCACGTTGGGCACCAACGCGCTCATCGAACGCAACGGACCCCAGGTGGCGGCCATCGTCACCCATGGGTTCGAGGACACCATTCCGCTGTCGCGTGGCCGTGGCTACGGCGAGGGCCTGGACTATTCGATGCAGCAGAACCTCCCCGCAGCCGAGCGGCCCGAACCACTGGTGCCCCGGGCGATGATCCGATCGGTCAAGGAACGCATCAACTCTGCGGGCAAGATCGTCGCCCGGCTCGACCCCGACGACGTGCGCACGGTGGTCCGCGAACTCGTCGATGCCGGCGCCGAGGCGATCGTGGTCTCGACGGTCAATTCGACCGAGAACCCGGAGCACGAACTGGCCATCCAGGAGATCATCCTGGACGAGTTTCCGCCGCACGAGCTGGGAGCCATCCCGGTGCTGCTCGGGCATCAGGTCTCCGGCCGCAAGGGCGAGTACGTGCGCGCAACGTCGACCATCATCGATGGTTACCTGCACGAGATCATGCTCCACGCGCTGGCACAGTTGTCGACCAACCTCCGGGACTTCGGTTACGACAAGCCGATGTTGGTCATCCACAACTCCGGTGGCATGGCCCAGATGAACTCGACGGACGCGCTGCAGACCATCCATTCCGGCCCGATCGCCGGTGTGGGTGCCGCCGAACACCTTTCGAGCGAGACCGGGATCGGTCATGTCATCGCCACCGATATGGGCGGCACCTCGTTCGATATCGGCCTGGTGCCCGAGGGAGGCGTCAAGCACTACGACTTCCTGCCCACCATCGACCGGTGGCTGGTATCGGTTCCGATGGTCCACCTGGACACCCTGGGCGCCGGCGGCGGATCCATCGCCAGCTACGACCGCATCCACAACTCGATCAAGATCGGCCCGAAGTCGGCGGGTTCCAATCCGGGCCCGGCATGCTACGACCGCGGCGGGCTCCGTCCCACCGTGACCGACGCGGACCTCCTTCTCGGGTACCTCGACCCGGACAACTATGCCAACGGTTACATCAAACTCAATCCGAAGCGCTCGCTGTTCGCCATCGAAGAGGATCTGTGCGACCCCCTCGACATGGATCCGATCGACGTGGCACGGGTGATCAAAGACGGTGTCGACGAGCAGATGGCCATCGGTATCGGCAAAGAACTGCGGGTGCGGGGCTATCTTCCCGAGGATTTCACCATGCTCGCCTACGGCGGCAACGGGCCACTGCACGCGTGCGGTGTCGCGCGGCACGCCGGTATCAAACGTGTTCTGGCGCCGCCCTTCTCCTCGGTGTTCTCGGCATGTGGTGCGGGCAATATGAAACAGCTGCACTTCCACGAGCGCGGTGTGCACATCACGATGTACAACGCCACCACGCGTTCGCTCTACGCCAACTACACCGAATTCAACTCGGTGGTACAGGAACTTGAGGATGCCGGGCGGGAAGACCTGATCCGCCAGGGGTTCTCCGAGGAAGACGTCCGGTACCGGCTCGAGCTCGACATGCGGTATGGCAACCAGCTGCTGACGCAAGCGGTGGCGCTGACCGACCTCC
Source organism: Mycolicibacterium fluoranthenivorans (assembly GCF_011758805.1). NCBI lineage: Bacteria > Bacillati > Actinomycetota > Actinomycetes > Mycobacteriales > Mycobacteriaceae > Mycobacterium > Mycolicibacterium fluoranthenivorans. The sequence continues at coordinate 706,859 of NZ_JAANOW010000001.1, forward strand.
ACCGCATCAACGGTGTCAAAGAGGTTCTGGAGATCATCAAGACCTTCGGCGATGTCTACAGTCACCGCTTCGGGGCCTCATCGGCAGCGCCGGAAGCCGGAATCCGATGCAGCACCGTACGGGTGGCGTCATTCGTCGACGGCGATGTGGTCAATTTCGAATCACTGGAGCACGGTGGCGCGCGGAGCGCCCCGACCCCGGTCGGTAGTCGCACGGCGCACTTCATCGGAATCGACGATCCGATCGACACCCCGGTCTACGAACAGGATTCGCTTCGTCCGGACCGGGTGATCGCCGGTCCGGCAATCGTCACCACCGAGAACACCACATTCCTGGTCGAGCCCGGTTGGCGGCTCGAGCCCACGGCCCAAGGCGCCGTGTGGTTCCTGCAGGACTGACCGAAACCCTGAACCGTCGAGAAAGTTGAGTAAAAGACCATGACCACAGTCAACGAACGGCCCGCCACCACGCTGACGAACGAAGAACAGCAGTGGGTGGACAAGTTCATGGACGAAACCACGCTGTTCCTGGGACCCGACGCCGGGATCATGCGCAGCCACAGCATCTCCGAACGTTCGGCGCACGAAGAGGTGGCGCTTGCCGCCGGCGTGGATCGGCTGCAGGTGGAACGCATCCGTAAGCGCATCGCCGGTGCCCTGGACGAGGGTTACGAGATGTGTGAGGCCCAGGGCGCGGCCCCGGGAGCCAAATGGGGCGACCTCACCACGGCCATCTACACCGCCGCCGGCGACGTGTCGTACCTTTCGTGCCACGGCGTCATCGCCTTCAGCGCGATCCTGCACCACCCGATCCGGTACATCATGAAGTACTGGAAGGACGAACCGACCGTGGGCGTCCACGAGGGTGACGGATTCATCCACAATGACGCCAGGTACGGCAATGTGCACAACACGGACCAGTCGATGATCATGCCGATCATGCGCGACGGCACCATCATCGCGTGGGTCGCCGCCACCATCCACGAAGGTGAGAACGGCGCATGCGAACCCGGCGGTATGCCGTCCGGGTCAGAGACGCCGTTCGACGACGGCCTGCGCATGAGCCCGTTCAAGATCGTCGAAGGTGGTGAGCTACGCCGGGATCTGCTGACCTTCCTTCAGCATTCGGTGCGAGATCCCAAGCTGCAGCTGGCGGACCTGAAGGTGAAGATCACCGCGGTGCGCAAGATCATGGAGCGCATCGACAAGGTGATCGACGAGGTGGGTGTCGATACCTTCGTGGGAGCACTTCGGACCACCATCGAAGACGTCGACGCCGAGGTCCGTCGTCGTATCTCCGAGTTGCCGGATGGCACCTACCGGTTCGACCAGTTCATGGACAGCACGCTCAAAGAGAACATCCTCATCAAGATCGCGTGCAAGATCACCGTCAAAGGCGACTCGATGACCGTAGACCTGCGTGGCACCGGGCCGGAAATCATGAACCGTGCCATCAACTCACCACTGTGCTCCGTGAAATCCATGATGATGCAGGCAATCCTGGCGTTCTGGTGGCCCGATCTACCGCGCTGCACCGCGGCGATGAGCTGCATCGAGATCATCTCGGACGAGGGCACCTGGGCGGACGCGTCCTATGACGCCCCGATGGGGCAGTCCCTGCAGGCCTCGTTCCGCGGATTCTCGGCGATGCAGGCGCTCTACAGCCGGATGTCGTTCTCCACGCCGCACAAGTACAGCAATGTGGTTGCCAACTGGTTCAACCAGATCAACACCTTCCTGTGGGGCGGCATCACCCAGCACGGCGACATGGTGGGCAACCTCTGCGCCGACCTCAACGGAATGCCCGGTGGGGCAAAGCCCTTCCGCGACGGAGAGGACGCGGTCTCGCCCCTGTTCTGCGCCATGGCCGATACCGCCGAGCAGGAGGTGATGGAGGAAGAGGTGCCGTTCATGCAGCTCGTGGCCAAGCGCCTGGTCCGCGACAACATGGGCTTCGGCAAGTTCACCGGCGGCATGGGTTACGAGATGATCGTCGCTGCCGAGGGCTCCCCGGAGTGGGGATTCATGACCGTGACCTCCGGTGCCAAGTTCTCCTCCATCTACGGGATGTACGGCGGATACGGGTGCGGCACCTACCCGCTGGCCATGGTCAAGGGCACCAACGTCTACGAACACTTCCGGCAGGACAACAAGAAGTTCGACCTGTCCATCGAGAAGGTCATGAACGAACGCCCATTCCCGGACGGCCGGTACTCGACCTACCACATGGGGCTGCAGTTCGATCGGGCCAAGGACGGCGAGCTGTACATGATCAGCCAGGGCGCCGGCGGTGGCTACGGCGACCCGCTGGAGCGCTCGCCGGAATCGGTCATCCGGGACGCCGAACTGGGGCGCATCAGCCAGAAGGTGGCCGAGACCATCTTCGCCGTGCACTACGACCCGGCGACCTTCCGGCTCGACGTGGCACGCACCGAACAGGCACGCTCCGACGCCCGGCAGGCACGTCTGCAGCGCGGAAAGCCCTTCGCCGAGTTCTGCCAGGAGTTCGTCAAGCCGGAACCTCCGAAGGAACTTGCCTACTACGGATCGTGGGGCACCTGGGAGCCGGGCAACGAGGACATCACGGCGACCGTGTACACGATCGACGGCCCCGAGCGGGTGAAGGCCCCGCTGGTCGAGCTGCCACTGGTGGTGGTGCCGGACCGCCGAGAGGTCAAGATCGCCAAACTTCAGGAGCGCATCGACGAGCTGGAGGCGCGTTACGGCGAGACCGCGCGCAAACTCGCCTGACACACCGGTGGTGGCGGCCCCTCCCGCCGGGACCGCCACCACCGTCCCCCGACCGAGCCGAACGTCACAAGGATCCGCCATGAGCCTGAAAACCCTTGCCGCCGCGCCTCCCAGCGGGCGCCCTCGACCTTTGTTGATCAACGATGACGGCTATTCCACTGCCGTCATCCGCCAGGGCGCACCGATTCCCTGGACGGACACCACCCTCGCGGCCGGGCACTTCGGGCAGGTCCGCGGACTGTTGGATCCCGACAGTCACTGGATCGACGTCCGCCGGCTGATGGCCGCTCACCTGGCGGCTCGCCCCGAACTCGTCGAGGCGATGGGGGCCCGGTCCCGGACGGGCTACCCGCTGCGCACCTTGCTCGGCGACGAGGCGATGCTGGAGTCGCTGCTGGAGGTGCTGGGCACGGTGTCCCACACCACCCGACGCGGGCTGGTTCTGTACACACCGTCACCGGCCGCCTGGCTGTCGTGGGCGCACCAGATCGCGGGCAGCCCGATCGACGCCGTGGACCCCGACCGCGCCGACAGCGCGTCGATGTATGTCGCCGAATGGCTCGGGCGACTCGGCGAGCTCACCGTGGCTCTGGTACTGCTCGACGCGCGTGGGACTCCCTGCAAGACCGCCGAACGGCTGGACGGCTACACATCGATTGCCAACGTCGCGGGGCACTTCGACTGGTCGGTGGCGCTGTGGCACGACGGTGGAATCGAGACCGCGGCAGGGGATCCGGGGATCGTCGTCATTCCCGACCAGTTCTGGACCGCCACTGCCGAGGTTCCCGAAGGGGAGGTGCTGCTAACCACCATTCCCGACTCGGCCCAGCCCGAACACGTACTCGACCAACTCGCCACACTGCGCTGAAAGGACCGCATGGACAAGAAAGTTGCGACCGCCGCCGAGGCGGTGTCCGACATCCCGGACTCGATCATGCTGGCGACCGGAGGCTTCGGGATCTGCGGTATCCCGTCGGCGTTGCTGGCGGCCCTGGCCGAATTGGGCAGTCGGGACATCACTTTGGTCTCGAACAACTGCGGTATCGCGGGCGTGGGCAATTCGCTGTTGCTGGAGAAGCGGCAGATCAGACGTTTGATCGCCTCCTATGTCGGGGAGAACAAGGAACTGGAGCGGCAGTATCTGTCGGGGGAGGTGGAGATCGAGCTCAATCCCCAGGGCACGCTGGCCGAGCGGCTGCGCGCCGGGGGCTCGGGTATCGCGGCCTTCTACACCCGCAGCGGAGTGGGTACCCAGATCGCAGACGGTGGCCTGCCCATTCGGTACGCGGCGGACGGGTCGGTGGCCGTCGCCTCGACTCCCAAACCGGTGAAGGCATTGAGCTGGGACGGTGTCGAGCAGCCCTTCGTCCTGGAGGAGGCACTGCGCCCCGACTTCGCCTTGATCCACGCCTGGAAGGGCGACCGGCACGGAAACCTGGTGTTCCGCAAAGCCGCCCGGAACTTCAATCCGCTGTGCGCCATGGCTGCAAAGGTCACCGTAGCCGAAGTGGAGATCCTGGTGGAACCCGGTGAACTCGATACCGATGCCGTTCATCTGCCCGGTGTCTACGTGGATCGCGTGTTGCCATTGACCGCTGCCGAGATCGCCGGCAAGGGCATCGAGCGGCGCACGGTCCGGCCCGGGCCTGCAGATGAGGCCGATCGGCACTCGGAAGGTGAGGTGGCCTGATGGCCTGGGATCGGCATCAGATGGCGGCACGGGCCGCCGCGGAACTCAGCGATGGAGACTACGTCAATCTCGGGATCGGATTGCCGACGCTGGTCCCCGAGTACGTGCCCCGCGATGTGCACATCGTCCTGCAGTCCGAGAACGGGATCCTGGGCCTCGGGCCGTATCCGTACGAGGGTGCCGAGGATCCGGATTTGATCAATGCCGGCAAGGAGACGGTGACCACCTTGTCCGGCGCCAGCTTCTTCGACTCGGCGACGAGTTTCGGCATGATCCGATCCGGCAGGATCGATGCCGCGATCCTGGGCGGCATGCAGGTCAGTGCCCGTGGCGATCTGAGTAACTGGGTGGTGCCCGGAAAGCTCGTCAAGGGTATGGGCGGCGCGATGGACCTGGTGCACGGTGCGAAGAAGGTGATCGTCCTGATGGAGCATCGAACCAGGGAAGGGGCATCAAAAATCCTCGCGGAGAACACCTTACCGCTCACCGGTGCGGGCGTCGTGAACCGGATCATCACCGATCTCGGCGTGCTCGACATCGATGCGCAGGGATTGAAGCTTGTCGAACTGGCCCCTGGAGTTCACCCGGACGAGATGCGGCGCTGTACGGCAGCGCCCATCACGGTCGACTGAACCTGTGCCACAGAGTAATCGAGTGAGGAGCCTGTCATGAAAGCGCTGGTCTACCACGGCAATGGTGAGAAGTCCTGGGATGACGTACCGGACGCCACCATTGTGCACCCGACGGATGCTGTGGTGCGTGTCGACGCGGTCACCATCTGCGGTACCGACCTACACATCCTCAAGGGTGACGTCGCCACCGTGTCACCGGGCCGGGTGCTCGGTCACGAGGCGGTCGGCACGGTGGTCGAGATCGGTCCGGGTGTGCAGCGGGTAGCCGTCGGCGATCGGGTACTGGTGTCCTGTATATCGTCATGCGGAGTCTGCCGGTACTGCCGTGAAGGTTCCTACAGCCAGTGCCTTGGTGGCGGCGGGTGGATCCTCGGCCACCGCATCGACGGTACGCAGGCCGAATACGTCAGAGTGCCCTTCGCCGACAACTCCACCCATCCGATACCCGATCAGGTCGGCGACGATCAGATGATCCTGCTGGCCGACATCCTGCCCACCGCCTACGAGGTGGGCGTTCTGAACGGAAAGCTGCGACCGGCGGACGTGGTGGCCATCGTCGGTGCCGGGCCCATCGGGCTGGCGGCCGTGCTGGCGGCGAAACTGTTGAGTCCCAGCCATATCGTCGTCATCGATCGCGTGGACGCACGACTCGACATCGCGCGCAAGATCGGCGCCGACATCACCGTCAACAATGCCGACCAGGACCCGGCGGAGGTGATCGCGAGTCTCACCGACGGTGTGGGCGCCGATGTCACGATGGAGGCCGTGGGCATTCCCGCGACCTTCGACCTGGCGGTGTCGCTGGCCCGCCCAGGGGGACACATCGCGAACATCGGGGTACACGGCGAACCGGTGACACTGCACCTGGAGGATCTCTGGATCAAGAACCTGACCCTGACCACCGGGCTCGTCGACACCCGGTCCACCCCGACGCTGATCAAGCTGGTCGCCAGTCAGCAGATCGACACCTCGTCGCTGGTCACCCACCGGTTCGCCCTGTCCGATATCGAGCAGGCTTACGACGTCTTCTCCGACGCGGCCTCGTCCGGCGCGCTCAAGGTGTTGCTCAGCAATGACGCGGGGGTCCGCTGAACGACGGCAACACCGAGGCGTCATGCGGGCTGCGCACCCGTATTCGTCCCTGTCTCGCAGGGGTTTGCACCGCAAGGAAGGCGGGTACTCGCGCACATCGCTACGCCCTCGGCGAGGCCGTTCTTTCGCCGTCGACCCGTACAGGAGTAACCCGTGCCCACCTCGAATCAGTCGGCTGCCCGATGACCGTGTCACGGCAGATCACCGCAAGCCGCGAACGCGTGTGGGCGGTGCTGTGCGACGGGTGGACGTACTCGGGCTGGGTCGTGGGTAACAGCCGTATCCGGGCCGTTGGCGCCGACTGGCCGGATACCGGATCCCGGATCCTGCACTCCATCGGCACGTGGCCTGCGGTGATCGACGACGAAACCGTGGTGGTCAGTGTCGATCCGGGGCGTGAGCTGGTTCTGCTGGCCAAGGTCCGGCCGGCTGCCGAAGCGCGAATCACCCTGCACCTCAGTGATACTGCCGATGGTGGCTGCCAGGCGGAGATGAGTGAGGTCGCCGTGGGCGGCCCACTGAAATGGGTGCCCGACGCCGTAGCGCTCCTGGCGGTCGCCCCACGTAACAGGGAGTGCCTGTGGCGGCTCGCGATGATCGCCGAGCGCAACGAGCCCGACCAGGTCGAATGAGCGCGGTGGGTCCTGCACACGGCCGCCGCCTACCCGCGTGCACGATTCGTCTCTACGCTGTGACAAGAGGCGGCGGAAGGAACCTGTGAATGAGCACGCCCATGGACGCAAATGCGATCGTCATCTTGCTGGTCGAGGACGACGCAGGTGACGAGCTGATCACCCGGGAAGCGTTCGAGCACAACAAGATCAAGAACAACCTGTACGTGGCTCACGACGGCGAAGAGGGCTTGGACTTCCTGTATCGGCGCGGCATCTATGCCGATGCGCCGACACCGGATCTGATCCTGCTCGACCTCAACCTGCCGAAGTATGACGGGCGCCAGGTGCTGGAGCAGATCAAGTCCGATCCGGAACTGCGTCACATCCCGGTGGTCGTGCTCACCACGTCCGCGGCCGAGGAGGACATCCTGCGCAGCTACAAGTTGCACGCCAATGCGTACGTCACCAAGCCCGTGGACCTCGATCAGTTCCTCAATGCGGTGCGCCAGATCGACGAGTTCTTTGTCCAGGTGGTCCGGCTGCCGAAGGTCTGACGACCATCGTCACCCGCTGATGTCGGCGACGGCCTCGTCGAGCGTGGAGAACAGATCGATGATGTTGGCGATCCCGACCAGTTTGAGTGGCCGGCTGGTGGCGGGTCCGTCGGCGACGACGACCAATCGCACGGCCGGTGCCAGCTGCCCGTGGGCTTCGACGAGCACTCCCATGCCGGTTGAGGCCAGGAACTCCACGGCGGTCAGGTCCACCACGATCGCCGTGGGCGCGCTGCCCGCAGCAGCGGCGATCGCCGCCTTCAACTGTGGCGCGGTGAGCACATCGACCGTGCCGGCGACGGTGAGGACGCGCACGTCGCCGAGCTGACTTTCGGCGACGGCGCAGTGGGGCACGGCAGCGGGACCGGCGCTGTCACCCGGGTCTGCGTCGTGCGGCACATCTACCTCCGAAGTGTTCCTCTGCCTATCGGCAGTGGACTCATCGTAGCGGCGGCGGTGGATCCAGCCGTCTGAGTAGTGGCACAGAGGCACCTTCCCGCCCGTATCGATTGCGATGGGCAAGACCTGGGTACTTCGGTATCAGGTGGTCGGCGAAGGGGCTCAGCTTTGGTGCAACGGTTGGTCGATTCACGATGACGGCGCAGGCCAGGGGTGCCCCGTGGCTTCTGGACCCCCGCTGGGATACCGTTGCGCGACTCGACATGGGTCGGAACCCCGGTGTGTGCACCCGTATCGTGCTGATCGGCAGCCCCGTGCTGGACGGCTGCGCTGCCGTGGGTGCGACGCTGACCGATCTCGGGCGGGGTCGCGCCGGTCCCGTCGTGGATCTGATCGATGTGATGACAGGTCCCGCCGACGCCGAGCGTCCGCCGGGCTCGGACGGCGGGAACCGCTTGGTCGCCGGTGGCCGGCCGATATCGTGGGATCTGCGGGGACTGGAGCTCGACGCCGTCGAAGACCTGGTGCGTGCACGCCTCACCTCGGTACTGCATCCGAACTCCCTCCTCATCGCGCCCGCCGCGGCCGCCGACTCGCCGGTACGTTGCGGTCTCGCCCGTGCCGCCCTGGCCGCCGCGCGCAGCCAGGCGGCAATACTGCTGGAATACCCTCAGTGGCCCCATGATTCAACCTCCTTCGAGAACGTGCAGTGGACCAGACTCCGCCTCCTGGCGCCGTCGCTGACCGCTCTGAGATCCAAGGAATCCGTGCTACCTGCCCTGGGCGATCTCGCAGCGGCGCGGTGCGTCGCCGAGATCGTCGCGCTCCCAGGGGATCCCGAACTCGCCGAGCGCAGCGATATCTTCGCCGAACCGGCGGACGCGCCTGCCGAAGTTGCAAACCGCTTCGACGCGATGCTCACCGAGGGTGCCACCGACGATCCTTGGCATCTGGACGATTCACCCTACGAGCGCCGACGCCTGGAACTGGTGTTGGCCTGTCTCGGTCGTCCGCACTACGCGCGGGTCATCGAAATCGGCTGTGCCACTGGGCAATTATCGGTGCAGCTGGCCGAACGCGCCGATCTGGTGATCGCCGTGGACGCGAGTGCGAAGGCGCTCGAAGTGGCCCGCCGAAACCGCACCCCGAACATCCGCTGGGTGTTGGGCGCAGTGCCGCAAGACTTCCCGGCTGCTGAGGCCGACGTCGTCATCCTTTCCGAGATCGGCTACTTCCTCGACGGACCCGACCTGCTGGCCACGGTGCGCGCGGCCCGTCGGGCGCTGCGGCCCACCGGGGAAATCGTCGTCGCGAACTGGCGGCGTCCCACCGAACACATACCCCTGGACGGCCCCGCGGTCCAGGCGCAGGTGGCGGACATCATCGACCTGCCGCTTCGCGCCCGCTACCAGGATGCGGATCTCGTCATCGAGGTGTGGGGTGAACCGGTATCGGTGTACGACGAGTACGCCGAGCCACCGGACCGCCCGTCGACGGCAGCAGAGCACGAGCGGTCATGCGAGTAGCGATCTTGGCGCCGTCGCGGCATCCGTTGTGCGAACCGTTCGCCGGCGGTCAGGAACGACTGGCCGCCGATATGGCGGCAGGCTTACGCCGCCGCGGACACCATGTGCAACTGTATGCACGCGCGGGCACCGATTCCGCGCTGGCCGACGATCTGCACGTGATGCCGCCGGTCCCGGAACTGTCCGAGATCGCGTCCGGTGACCTGAACATGCCCGAGCCACGTTTCCTGTCCGATCAGGTGGCGTTCCTTGCGGTGATGCGAGATGTATTGCGCGACAGAACTATCGACGTGGTGCTGAATCAGAGCCTGCACCAGCTCCCGCTGGCGCTCAGTCCCGCGCTGGATGCGCCGATGCTGACCACGTTGCACACACCGCCGTTTCCGTGGATGGAGGTGGGGGCCTGGCTGGCAGGCGACGCGGGTCATTTCGTCGCGGTGAGCGAGGCGTTGCGACGGCAGTGGACCACGTTGGTGCAAGCCGAGGTGATTCACAACGGCGTCGATCCCCAGGTGTTCTCGGAGGGCTTCGGTGGTGACGACCTTGCCTGGGTGGGCCGGCTCACGCCGGAGAAGGGCGCCGACATCGCGGTCCGCGCGGCAGCGCAGACCGGCCGACACCTGCGGTTGGCTGGACCGCTCAGCGACCCGGAGTGGTTCGACGGTGTCCTGCGCCCTCTGCTCGGCGGTACCGCCGAATATGTGGGCACGCTGGCCGGACAGGAGTTGTCCGATCTCTACGCGCGCAGCGTCGTCACGCTCGTCACGCCGCGATGGGATGAACCATTCTGCTTGGTGGCAGCGGAATCTCAGATGTGTGGCACGCCGGTCGCCGGACTGGCGCGGGGCGGACTGCCGGAGGTGGTGCAGCAGTCCGGAGGACAACTGGTCACCGACCATGCCTCGCCGGTGGAGCGGCTGGCTCAGGCCGTCGAGGTGGCCGCTCGAATGGACCGCCGAGAAGTTGCCGCCGATGCGCGTCGGCGCCTCACCACCGATCACATGCTGGACCGTTACGAGGACACGCTCACGAAACTGACGGCAGAGCAGCAGGGTTGATGCCGCTCGCGTGGTGTCAGGTTTCGATCAGCCCACCCGGGGAATACCACCAATGCAGGCTCAAGCCAATGGTCTGGTCCGAAATTCCGATATGACGAAGGAGCCCAGCATGGGTGAGAAGAACGGTGTCCAAGAGGGTGTGGAAGGCGTAGTGGAGGGTGTGAAGGGCAAGGTCAAGGAAGTCGCGGGCACCGTCACCGGCCGCGACGACCTGCGCCGTGAGGGCGAGGCACAGCAGGACAAGGCCGACGCGCAGCGCGAGGCGGCAGAGAAAGAGGCGCAGGCCGAAAGTGCCCGCGCGGCCGCTTCCGCCAGCGAGGCGCGCGAAAAAGCCGAGCAGTAGGCCTATCGCACCAAGGGGACAGCCAACCGGACTGTCCCCTTGGTGCTTTTCAGAGGAACGTGATGACCACAGTTGAGACAGCGCGGTACCACGCTGCTGTTCGTTGCAGCGCCCCCACCGCGCAGGCCGTGTCCGAGCTGATCGTCGTCGTGCCGGCCCATAACGAGGAACAGCTCATCGGCACGTGTCTGGCTGCGCTACTGGATTCGCAGCGCGCAGCCCATCGCCTCTTCCCGCAACTCACCTGTCGTATCGTCGTGGTTCTCGACGATTGCGAGGACGACACCGGCGTCATTGTGCAGCGGATGGGTATCCGCTCGATCGTGGTGGACCGGCACAGCGTCGGTGCGGCCCGTCGCGCCGGTGTGCGTGCCGCGCTGGCCGATGCCGGCGCACCGCTGCGGCGAATCTGGTTGGCGAGCACCGACGCCGACTGTCGGGTGCCCGCCGGCTGGATGTCCCGATTTGTCGACGCCGCGGCGCACGGCTACCACCTCGTGCTCGGAATGGTCCATCCGTCGGGAGACCTGCCGGCTTCCCGGCTGCACGCCTGGCAGGACCGCCATCCCTACGTCGAAGGGCACCCGCACGTCCACGGTGCGGCACTGGGCATCCGAGCGGACGTGTATCACGACATCGGCGGGTGGCGCCCGCTACAGACCGGTGAAGACGTGGAGTTGGTCAAGCGCGCCGAACAGCGGCCTTGGATCCGTATCCTGCGTACCGCCCAGGACCCGGTGTGCACCAGTGCCCGGACGGTGGGTCGTGCACCTGCCGGATTCGCCGCCTACATGACGAATCTGCCTGAGCTGAGCCGCGACAGATGACAGTCGATCGACCGGCGGCGGAATCAGGGACCCACGCCCTGGTGCGGCGATGGCTGGACTCTGGTCGCCTCGATGTGCCGTTGCCGGGTTCCGGGGCCACCGCCCAGCGGTGGCATCGGCTGATGAACCTGGCCGAAGAAGATCTCGGCGCGGGGCGTCTCGCCGAAGCCCACACCGATGCGGCGGCCATTCTGCACGAGCTGGGCGAGAAGCCGCCGAATCCGCATGAACTCTGGGGCGTATGGGCAGCGGAATCGTCCACTCTTCGGCTCGTGGCAAAGGCCGTGTCTGACAACGTTTTCCGCCTGGACGGCACCAAGCCGTGGTGCTCAGGTGCGAGCCTGTGCACGCATGCGTTGGTCACCGCGGAGATCGAGAGTGGGCAACGCGCGTTGTTCGCCGTGGCGCTCGACGCCCCGACGGTCACCGCACTTCCGTCGGTCTGGTCGAATATCGGCTTGGCGAGCACCGATACGCGGGCCGTGCAGTTCACCGCGACCCGGGCCGTGCACGTGGGCGCAGCAGGCGGGTATCTCGAGCGTGCCGGCTTCTGGCACGGCGCGATCGGGGTGGCCGCATGTTGGCTGGGAGGCGCGCACGCGGTGGCACGGCCGCTCTATCGATACGCGGTGGAGCGCGCCGAGGATCCGCACCTGCTGGCGCACCTGGGCGCCGTGGATGCCACGCTGGCCGGTGCCGACGCCATGCTGTCCGTGGCGGCAGCCCAGGTCGACGCCGACCCGTTTGACCGGACCGACACCGCACGGTTGCTTGCCCGGCGCACCCGCGCCGTCATCGAACACGCCGTGGAGGAGGTGATCACCCGCACGGGCAGGGCAATGGGTCCGGAGCCGCTTTGTCACGACAACCTGCACGCCCAGCGCGTGGCCGATCTGGTGATCTACGTCCGCCAGAGCCATGCCGAACGGGACCTCGCGGACCTGGGCCGATTGTGCCGACCGCGCAGATGAACGGCGAGTTGGACAATTGTGCGCGCTTTGCCGCCACTCCGCTGGATACCGGAGGCACCGGCACAGCCGCGTGGGCGTCGGCGGATCCGTTGCCCGCCATGGACTTCAGCGGTTGTCGAGCACTGGTCGTCGTGGGGGCCCATCCCGATGACGAAACACTGGGATTCGGGGCAACGTCGGCATATCTCGCCTCGCGGGGGATCGAGGTGCGTGTGGTCTCGGCCAGCGACGGGGATGCTGCCAACCCGGGGGCGTCCACCTCGGAGCGAAGTCGGCTGGCATATGAACGCCGCATCGAACTCGAGGCGGCCATCCGGGTGCTCGGCCTCACGAGCGCGGTCTCGCTGGGCTTGCCCGACGGGCGACTGGCCGACCATGAGAGCATCCTGACCGGCTTGCTGACCGACATCCTGGCCAACAATCCGGCGGGCACATGGTGTGCGGCGACCTGGCGCGGCGACGGCCACCCCGACCATGAAGCAGTAGGGCGGGCCGCCGCCACGGCCGCGGCGGCCACCGGCGTCCGCATGCTGGAGTACCCGGTGTGGATGTGGCACTGGGCGAGGCCGGGCGACCCCGCGGTGCCCTGGGATCTCGCCCGCCGCGCCCACCCGCCGAAAGCGTTCGTGGACCGCAAAGCACGGGCTGCACAGTGCTTTCGAAGTCAGTTCGAACCCACGGGGGCAGGATGTCCGCCCGTCCTGCCCGCCTTCGTCCTACGGCGCCTGTTGACGGTCGGCGAAATGGTCTTCAGTAACCCCGACGCGCCACCCGTCGCTGGAATTTGACGGGTTTGCACATTTGCTCTCAACTGCCGTGGGACTTTGCTCCAAATCGTTCGCGTGTGAGAAGTGCAAGGCCCACAACGGAAACGTGTCGGCCCGCCTTTTTCCTGTATTCGTCAGCGGGCGAAGGTGGCAAATGCGTTGTCGGATCTGGTCGCCGAATGGCCCTGAAATGGCCCTGAACTTCCCTTCGCCGGCTCTAGACTTGCCCCGTGGCGCGGAGCGGGCTGGAGTCCCCATCGGGACCGAGGATACCTTTCGAGGATCCGCGAGGGACTTTGCTGTCGCGCATGATTGTCGAGTGGTGGCGTACCCCAGTCGATTACGACGCTCAGGTCGACTTCTTCACCAAGCGGGGGTTGACGCGAGCCAATCAGGTGCTGGTCGGTGCGAGCGTGATGATGGTCGCGGTCGTCTCGACGATCATCCAATTCACCCCGGCTGGACCCGGAACGTTGCTCTCGCGCGCTCTGGCGGCGGGTGTCGCAGTCGGTGCCGCGGGGTGGGCGCTGCGGTGGTGGCTGGGTGCGTGGCCGGGCAAGGTCACCTCGCGGGTGTTCATCGTGTGCGCGGATGTGGGAATGGCGATTCTCGCGATCGTCAACACGGATGCGTCCGTGGTGGGTTTCGCCGCGACCCTGCTGGCCTTGTTGTCGTTCTATCTGATGTTCTTCGAGGGTCCGAAACTCTTAGCGGTGCATGCGATCTGGGTAATGGGGACGGTGGTGCTGCTGGCCGCCAACGTGATGATCGACACCGGTGGCGATATCGCTCTCGCTGCGGTGAAGGTCATCGTCGGGTTCAGTCTGGCCTGTGTCCCGGTTGCCATCCAATTCGGTATCTGGACGCTGCAGAACGAGGCGAACGAGTCGTTGATCGACCCGCTCACCGGCCTGCTGAACAGGCGCGGAGTGCGGCTGCATCTGCGAAATTTGTTGAGTCGTAAAGGCAGTGGTGACGACCACATCGTGGTGATGGTTGTCGATCTGGACCGCTTCAAGGACATCAACGAGGTGCACGGCCATGGAGTCGGCGACGAGGTCCTGGTCCGCAGTGCGCGCCGGATCCAATTGGCCGCTGCTCCACAGTCCGTGGTCGCACGGGTGGGCGGAGAGGAGTTCGTCGTCATCGCGGTCTTGGCGGCCACGGCGGTGGCGCGGGCAGCTGATCTGGTGTGCGCGGCCGTCTACTCCGCCACCGACGCCGTACCGGTCACCGGCAGTGTCGGAGTGGCCAGTACGACGATGACCACATCCGGGGACAAGCCAGCGGTGTCGGCGCGGATGTGGGAAGCGCTGTTGGATTGCGCGGACCATGCGATGTTCGACGCCAAGCGGGCCGGGGGTAACAGGTCGGTGCACCTGCCCACGGAACACCGGATCTCGATGGCGCCGACGATGCATCCGTAGTCGTCGACGGCGGTGGTCAAACCCGTTGTCACACAACGTCGAGGATGATCCAGTGCCGCTTCGCGGCGGAAGCGGGTTTGCCAACGGGCCCGGATCTCGCGTTACCGTCGAAGGTATGGATGTACACGCCCTGGCTTTCGAATGGACGGATACCAACAGACACTGGCTCATCGAGGTACCGGTGCGCGTGGTCGTGTACACCGCGGTCGCGCTGCTTCTGCGCTACGTGGCACACCGGATGATTGACCGCGCCAGCGGACAGAATCGCAAGGGTGACACACCGCCGCAGGGCAAGCCGACACTCCTGGGCAATCTGCGCGGCCGCATGCCCGCCGCGGCGGACCCCAAGACTGCCGAGCGCCGACTTCAGCGGGCGCAGACGATCGGCTCGGTGCTGAAGTCGACCGTCTCGATCGTGCTGCTGGTGTGGCTCAGCCTGGCGGTACTCAACGTGCTGGGGGTGAATATCGCGCCGTTCATCGCATCGGCCGGCGTCATCGGGCTGGCCATCGGGTTCGGTGCGCAGAATCTGGTCCGGGATTTCGTCTCAGGCGTCTTCATGCTGTTGGAGGACCAGTACGGGGTGGGCGACACCGTCGACCTGGGTGACGCTACCGGTGAGGTGCAGAGCGTGGGTCTGCGCATCACGACGGTGCGCGATATCGACGGCACGCTCTGGTACGTCCGCAACGGCGAGATCGCGCGGGTCGGGAACATGAGCCAGGGGTACGCCGTGGCCCGTATCGAGGTACCCGTCGCCCTGACCGCCGACGTCGAGCGGGCCGAGCAGGTTGCCCTCGACGCCGCCGAGACCGCCCTGCAGGATCCGGCACTCGCAGCGAAGGTGCTGGGCGAACCCAACATGCTCGGAGTGCAGGAATGGTCGCCCGACCTGGTGAAGCTGCGGATGACGATCAAGACGCGGCCGAACGCGCAGTGGGCGGTGCAGCGTCGGCTCCGACGCGAGATTCACCGTGCCTACGACGCACACGACATCGATCTGCCGTATCCGCGCGGACGTGTGCAGGCAGCTGCCGGCGAGTAGGGCGAATGAGGCCTCCTGACCGACGGGCTGGTGTGAACCCATGCCGAGACGGGTATGGACAACCATCGGGCCCTACGTGGGAGTCTCATGCGGTCGGCATTCAGGGAGCAAGTCGGTGCGCTGGGCACCGGCATCGCCGGTCTGTGCGATCTCAGCGGAAGAGCGATGCAACACGCCACCCATGCGCTGCTGAACGCCGACCTGACCGTCGCCGAAGAGGTGCTCGGCCGGCACGAAGAGCTCACCTACCGGTGCGCCCAGGTGGAAACAGATGCGTTCACCATCCTGGCCCTGCAGGCGCCGGTCGCCGGGGATCTGCGCGCCGTTCTCAGCGCACTCAAGAATGTGGCCGATGCCGAACGGATGGGTGTGCTCGCGCTGCACGTGGCCAAGATCGCCCGCCGGCGCCACCCCCGCCGCGCGGTGCCCGACGAGGTCAGCTGCGATGTCGCCGATATGGGCCGCATTGCTGTCCGTATCGGCAACGACGTCACAGACGTGGTGCTGAACAACGACTCCGGCAAGGCAGCGCAGCTGGCCCTGGACGACGAGGCCATGGACGACCTGCATCGCCATCTGTTCACCGTGGTCATTGACCCCGACTGGCCGCACGGTACCGCCGCTGCCGTCGACATCACGCTGCTCAGCCGCTACTTCGAACGCTTTGCCGATCACGCGGTCGACATTGCGGGCCGTGTCATATACCAGAGCACCGGCGCCCACGCCTGACCGTTCGGATACGGCGACGCCGCCCACGGCGTTCGACTCGGCCGGATGCCGGCGTACCCCCTCCATATGGTCGGTTCGCACCGGTTTGTCCGACATTCTCGGCCGATCCCGGTTAGCCTGCCCGGGATGAAGTCACTACTGGCCTCCTGTGCAGCCGTGGCCGTGGCGTTGGCATCCGCGGCCTGCGGTACGTCCTATGGCACCTCCAGGTCGGAGGCGCCACAGCTTGCCGCGTACCCCGCCGAAACGCCGGGAGGTGCCGCGGTCACCTTGGGCGCAGCCACCGTGTCCGCGCAGGGCATTGTCGACAGCTTCGCCGCGGGCGACTTCGCCGAAGTCTGGGAACACATGGCGCAGGAGGTGCGCCAGGGGATCACGCGCGAGGACTTCGTCGAGTTCTACAACACGTGCAAGAAGCCGGGTCCGCGTCTGTCCGTCGAGGGACTGCGCATGGAGCCCGACGGCCAGGCCATCGTGCGCGTGATGAATCACGGTGCCGGCGGTTCCCGGTTCATGGTCTACGAGGACGGGGCCTGGAACATGCGGGCCACCGCCGACTTCGCCGCGCACCTCGGGCAGCCCCTACAGCGGATCATCAGCGAAGAGAAGGCCGCCGGTCTCTGCGACAGCTGAGCGTCAGTGCCAGTCCCAGACGGACATGTCGTTGGCCGGGTAGTTCTGGCAGACGTCGGTGGTGTGGGCGGCGACGCCTTTGTTGTTGAAGAACAGTTTGGCCCAGTTGGGCCAGCGCCAGGACATCTGTTCGTAGAAGGCGTTGGTGGCGGTGTCTTCGGAGTATTGGCGCCGTCCTGCGTAGTCCATGGAGAAGAACCAGTGGATGCGGTCTTGGGCGCCTTGTTGGTCGGCGGCGGGTTTGTTGTTGTAGTCGATCATGTAGCGCTCGTAGTAGACGGGTTCGACGTCGCGGGCGGCGGCCATGATCTGTTCGGCGGTGCACGGGGTGCGCAGGATGCGGTTGGGGATGGGGTAGTCGTCGGTGGCATCTGCTGACGCGATACCGGAGGTGGCGAGGGCGCCGACGAGGGCTGCGGTGGCGGCGGCGAGGCGAAGTGTGGTGTGCATGATGGTGTTCCTTCCTAGTGCTGGGCGGCCGCGACCTGGTCGAGGATGACGCGTTGGTCGGGGCAGTAGTAGTTCAGTGCCGAGCCCAGGAACTGCCAGTTCTGCTCGGTGGTGTTGTGGCGGTCGAGGTTGGCGCCGATGAACTTGGCTGAGTCGAAGGCGTTGTGGTCGACGTTGTTGTAGAGGCGTTTGCAGACCAGTTTGCCGATCCAGGCGTTGTAGTCCTTCTGCCCGTAGATGCCGTAGGTGTGCAACTCGTGGGCGAAGTTGGTGTCGGGATCGCGGTCATACGCCGGGTCCGCGGCCGCCGGGGCCGCCAATCCCAGTGCTGCACCGACGATCACGGCTGTGACGACAGACTTCATGACGAAACCTCCTCAGACTCCTTGTGGGCGGGCGCCGGCCACGGTGCCGGCAACGGACGCTGTCGCACGGACACCGGCCACCAGAACCACTTGCCCAGCAATGCCGCGATCGACGGCGTCATGAACGACCGCACGATCAACGTGTCGAACAACAGGCCCAGGCCGATGGTGGTACCGATCTGTCCGAGAATCACCAGATCGCTGAAGATGAAGGACGCCATCGTCGCCGAGAACACCAGACCCGCGGCCGTGACCACCCGGCCGGTACCGGCCATGGACCGGATGATGCCGGTGTTCAGGCCGGCATGCATCTCCTCCTTGAACCGCGACACCAGCAGCAAGTTGTAATCGGCACCCACCGCCAACAACAGGATGATGGCCAGCGGCACCACGATCCAATACAGATGGATCCCTAAGATGTACTGCCACAACAAGACCGACAAGCCGACCGAGGCGCCCAACGACACCGCGACGGTGCCGACGATGACGATCGCGGCGACGATGCTGCGGGTCACGAACATCATGATCAGCAGGATGAGTGCCAGTGCGGCCAGTGCCGAGATCAGCAGGTCGTACTTCATCCCTTCTTGAATGTCCTTGTTGGTGGAGCCGATTCCGGCGACATAGACCTTGGCATCCGACATCGGCGTGGCCTTGAGCGCGTCGAACACCGCATCCTTCATGGCGTCGATATGCGGGATCGCCTCGGGAGTGGCGGGATTGCCCTGATGGGTCACGATGAACCTGGCGGCCTTGCCGTCCGGCGAGAGGAACAGCTTGAGTCCGCGCTTGAAATCGGCGTTGTCGAAGGCTTCCGGCGGCAGGTAGAACGAATCGTCGTTCTTGGCGTCATCGAACGCCTGGCCCATCGCGGTGGCGTTCTTCAGCGCTTCATCGCTCTGGGCATTGGTGCCACCGGTGGTCGCGTAGTTCGACAGGGTGAGATCGCGGTTGCGTTCTTGAATGGCGATCTGGGGCGGCAGCAGCGCGACCAGCTTCGGCTGAAGCGCGTCCAATTTGTCCAGACTTGCGGTGATGTTGCCGAACTTGTCGGACAGTTCGGAGATTCCGTCCAGGGAATCGAACACCGACCGCAACGCCGAGCACATGGGAATGTCGAAGCAGTGCGGTTCCCAGTAGAAGTAATTGCGCAGCGGGCGGAACTGATCGTCGAAATTGGCGAGTTTGTCGCGCAGATCGTTGACCGTTGCCACGGTGTCGTGGAACGCCTGGGTCTGCTCGTGGGTGGCCTCCGCGCTCTGCTGCTGCAGGGTGAGCTGCTGCTTGAGCACGTCGATGGTGTTGTCGATCTCGTTGGCCTGCTTGAGCAGATCATCGGCCCGGTCCTTCTGATAGCCCAGGTTCATGATCTGGCTGGCGCTGGACGCACTGATCTGGAACGGGATGGAGCTGTGGGTGATCGGCGTGCCGAGCGGTCGCGTAATGGACTGCACCAGTG
Organism: Mycolicibacterium fluoranthenivorans; assembly: GCF_011758805.1. Lineage (NCBI taxonomy): Bacteria > Bacillati > Actinomycetota > Actinomycetes > Mycobacteriales > Mycobacteriaceae > Mycobacterium > Mycolicibacterium fluoranthenivorans. The sequence goes on from NZ_JAANOW010000001.1 coordinate 726,190, forward strand.
CGATTCCCGGAGTGTGCAGGACCGCCTTTGCCGCGCGCTCAAGGATCAACATGTCAGCAGGATTCCGCATATCGTGATCGGTCTCGATCATCAGCAGCTCGGGGTTGATCCGCGCTTCGGTGAAATGCCGTTCGGCGGCTTCCATCCCGATCACCCCGGGTGCGGTACCGGGGATGTACGGGCGGTTGTCGTAGCTGGTCTGATAGCCGGGCAGGGCGAACACCCCGATGAGCGCGATCGCGCCGGTCACCACCAGTATCGGACCCGGCCAGCGCACGATCGCGGCGCCGATCCGGCGCCATCCGCGTGCACGCAGTTGGCCCTTGGGCTCCAACAATCCGAACCGGCTGGCGATCAACAACACGGCGGGCCCCAGTGTCAGCGCGGCGGCCAGGGTCACGAGTACGCCGAGAGCGGCCGGGATACCGAGTGTCTGGAAGTACGGCAGGCGGGTGAACTGCATGCAGGCGACCGCTCCCGCGATCGTCAATCCCGAGCCGACGATGACATGGACAGTGCCCCGGTACATGTCGTAGTAGGCCGGGATCCGCTCCAGCCCGTTACTGCGGGCCTCCTGATAACGGCCGACGACGAAGATCGCGTAGTCGGTGCCCGCCGCGATCGCCAGCAACGTCAGCAGATTCGTCGAGTACGTGGACAGCCCGATGACACCGGAGTGGGCGAGGACGGCCACCACGCCGCGGGCGGCCGCGAGTTCGATGGCCACCGTCAGGAGCACGATCACCATCGTCACCACGGAGCGGTAGACGAACAGCAGCATGATGCCGATCACCAGGAAGGTGATGGCGGTGACCTCGTGGGTGCCCTCGCTGCCCACCTCGAAGTTGTCGGTCACCAGCGGTGACGCACCGGTCACATAGGCCTTGATACCGGGCGGCGGCGGTGTGTCGGCGACGATCTTGCGCACCGCGTCGACCGATTCGTTCGACTGGGCCTCGCCCTGGTTTCCGCGGAGGTACACCTGCGTCAGGGCGGCCTTGCCGTCCTTGCTCTGCGAGCCGCCGGCGGTCAGCGGATCACCCCAGAAGTCCTGCACGTGCTCGACGTGCTCGGTGTCCTCCTGGGGTTTCTTGACCAAGCCGTCGTAGAACTTGTGCGCCTCGGGACCCAGCGGCTGGTCGCCCTCCAGCACGATCATTGCCGCACTGTCGGAATCGAATTCGTGGAACACCTGCCCGATGTGCCGCATCGCCAGAATGCCCGGCGCATCGGGTGCGTTGAGCCCCACCGAACGCTCGGCGCCGACGACCTCCAGCTGAGGGGCGATGATGTTGGACACCGCGGCGATGGCGATCCAAATGAACAGGATCGGTACCGACAGCGTCCGGATCAGCCGGGCCGGCAGGGACCCTTCGGTCGGGCCGACCTCGGTCTGATGCTGGCTCATGCTGTCTTGTCCAAGCAGGCGATGTAGCCGTTCACGTTGTTCGAGGACCTTTCGTCCTTGACGATTCCGTTGACGGTGATGCGGCAGCCGATGGTGTCGCCGTCACCTTGTGCGCGCAGATCGGCGTACATCGTCGGGTCGTCGGTGGTCAGCGTCTGTGACCACGGCAGCGGGACATTGTCGACGTGCTGAGGCTGCGCATGAATATCGAGGTAGTTGATGGTGGCCACGGATCCGGGTGAGCCGAACACCTCGAACAACACGTGCTTGGGGTTGTAGCCGGTGTTCTCCAGGGCATCCGATCCGGCCCGGGACACCTCGTTGTCGGAGCCGAACACACCGTGCAATCGGGTGACGGTGAACGCGACCAGAGCGATCACCACGATCGACACGATCGCGATCCACTGCCGCTTTGCCAGCGCAGCCACCGAGAACCCACTCAATCCAAGACCTTTCGCCGCCCCCGCTGGCGATCACACGATGTCACGTTGTGAAATCGCCACGTGAAGCAGAACGGTACGGTACCGTACGATCTGTCGCAACTGCTTGACGCACGCAAAAATTACTGCTCTAGCTGCGTCAACGTGGTTCAACGTCGCGGCGTGACCGCGATATTCCAAGGGAGGGCGTACGCGATGGTCACCGATCACCAGGACGATGCCTCGAGCTGTCCTTGGAACGAGCGAGAGGCCGAGCTGTTGGCCATCACCCTGGAGTTGCTGCAGGAGCACGGGTACGACCGCCTGAGCGTCGAAGCCGTGGCGACCAAGGCCAAGGCCAGTAAGGCCACCATGTACCGGCGCTGGCCGTCCAAGGCCGATCTGGTGCTCGCGGCGTTCATCCAGGGCACCCGGGACACCGCCATCCCGCCGCGCACCGGCTCGCTCCGGGGCGATCTGTTGGAGATCGGGCGGGCGACATGCCAGCAGTCGAAGGAACACATGCGCACCATGCGCGCTGTCCTCAACGAGATGTCGCACAACCCGGGTCTGCAAGATGCGATGCAGGAGAAGTTCGGCCTGCAGCGCAAGATGGTCATCGACGGCGTGCTGGCCGCGGCGGTCGAGCGGGGAGAGATCGACGCGTCGGCGATCAATGAGGAGATCTTCGATCTGTTGCCGGGATACCTGGTGTTCCGATCACTGGTATCGGATCGGCCGCCGACCGAGGACACGGTCCGCGCGGTGGTCGACAGTGTGTTGCTGCCCAGTCTGATGGGCGCGCGAGGGCGCTAGATCCACCACCGGAGCCCTTCCCCCGGCGCATTGGTCCCCGGCGTCGGTGAAATACCTTGTGCGCACCTGTAGTTGCGCGGGAAGCGCGGTGAGTCACCCAGCGCGGGTTGGGTGCCGAGTTTGCGACTTCTGAGTCGGGGTATTCACAGACGGAGACGGTGAAGGACGCCGGTTTCCTTCAGGAGATGTCATGCCCCCACCGCGCAAGCGCGATCAAAAAGCCCCGGCGAATGCCGGACCCACCGGCGCTGTCAACGGACGGGTGTCCGATGCGGACGATGCCCGCGCTCAAACAGGTACCCATCTGACCACCGCGCAAGGCCTGCGCCTGCCGGATACCGATCATTCCCTGAAGGCAGGTTCCCGGGGCCCGACGCTGCTCGAGGATTTCCATCTGCGGGAGAAGATCACCCACTTCGATCACGAGCGGATCCCGGAGCGGGTCGTGCACGCACGCGGCGCGGCGGCACACGGCGTCTTCGAGTCCTATGGCACCGCCTCCTCGGTCACCAAGGCCGCCTTCCTGGGCAAGAAGGGCACGAAAACCGAGGTGTTCACCAGGTTTTCGACGGTTCTCGGGTCGCGCGGTTCCGCCGACACCGTCCGCGACACCCGTGGGTTCGCGGTGAAGTTCTACACCGATGAAGGCACGTTCGATCTGGTCGGCATCGAACTGGCCGATGATGTCGACAAGGATTTCACCGCAAGGCTTTCGGCTGCTCTGGTCCTGCACCGGGTGTGGGAGCGCGCTCCCATGGCCGGAACTGCCCGAAGGCGGAATTCCGGTGGCGTCCGTTAGCGGCACCGGGCACGATCGCGCCCACGAGGCGCATTCCGACATGGTGGCGCAACCTCATTCCGACGAGGAAGGTCCGGTCGCCGAGGCAGAGGTGCGGGCCGCCGAGATACGTTCCGCCGAGCGGCCCCTCGGGCCGCCCGGGCGGCGGTTCGACCGACGGTCGCCCTTTTTTATCGGCCTCACCGCATCCGCCGGAGTGGCGGTGACTTACGGTGCCGTTCAAGTTCTTTCGTCGCTGTCCTCGATCCTGGTGGTGATCGGGGTCGCGTTCTTCCTGGCGCTCGGGCTGGAACCGTTGGTCTCCTGGCTTGTCAAGCACGGGCTGCGTCGCCCGCTGGCCACGGGCCTGGTCTTTGTCGTCTTCCTGGCATTGATGGGCGCTTTCGTCGCTGCGGCGATTCCGCCGCTGGCGCAACAGGCCAATGAACTGATCCGGCAGGCACCGCTGTACCTTCAGCAGGCGCAGGACAATTCGTCGACGATCGGACGGCTCAACGACCGATTCCACTTGCAGCAGCGAATCACCGATATGATCAACGGCGCAGACGGATCAGCCTTCAACGGGGTGGTCAGCGCCGGCACCGCGGTATTCGAGGTGCTCGCCGACACGCTCATCGCCATCATCTTGACGCTGTACTTCCTCGCCGATATGCCGCGCATGAGAACCGCCATGTACCGGCTGGTGCCGCACACCAGGCGGCCGCGGGCCATCCTCATCGGTGACGAGGTCTTCGCGAAAGTCGGCTCGTATGTGTTGGGAAATGTGTTGATCTCGGTGATCACCGGTGTGGTGACGCTCATCTGGCTGGCGATATTCGACGTGCCCTACCCGTTGTTACTGGCGATCTTCGTCGCGATCCTCGATCTCGTTCCCGTCGTGGGATCGACCATAGCCGGCGTCGTCGTCGCAGCCGTGTCGCTGACGGTGTCACTGCCGGTGTGCGTGGCGACGGTCGCCTTCTTCATCGTGTTCCGGCTGCTGGAGGACTATCTCCTGGTGCCCAGGATCATCGGCCGTGCGGTGAAGGTCCCGGCATTGATCACCGTCGTCGCCGTCCTGCTCGGCGGCGCCCTGCTCGGCATCGTCGGCGCGTTGGTGGCGATTCCGGTCGCTACGGCTCTGCAGCTGATCATGCAGGAAGTGTTGTATCCACGCCTGGACAAAGCGTGAACGACGACGGCTACGACGCCGCCATCCAGATGCCCAGGGTGACCATGATGACCGCGATGATGGCGTCCAGGATGCGCCACGTCAGGGGGGTGGCGAACAACCCGGCCAGCCGCCTGGCACCCAGCCCCAGTCCGGTGAACCACAGCGCACTGGCCATAACCGCGCCTGCACCGAAAAGCCAACGCTGGTCTCGGTGTTCGTTCGCGATCGAGCCGAGAAGCACCACCGTGTCGAGGTAGACGTGCGGGTTCAGCCACGTCAGCGCGGCGCAGGTGAGGAGCACCTCGGCCAGCCGCGCCGGGCTCGTCTCGGAGGGGTTCAGCGCGGCGGGCCGGAAAGCGCGGCGTGCAGCCAGCGCACCGTAGCCGATCAGGAAGACGGCCCCGCCCAGCTTGGCGACGGTCATCGCGTCGGGATGGGCGGTGACGAGCGCACCGACCCCGGCAATGCCGGCGGCGATGAGGATCAGATCCGACACCGTGCACAGTGCGATCACCGGGACGACATGTTCGCCGCGGATGCCCTGACGCAGCACGAACGCGTTCTGTGCGCCGATGGCGGCGATGAGCGCCATGGTGGTCAGGAAGCCGAGGAGGACGGGCGAGCTCATACCCCTGACGCTAGGGCGGTCGCTTGTATCAGTACAGCTAAATATTCTTACCTGGAATTAGGAGAACTTAATCAACTCGCGGTGGGCCGCGCGCCGGGTCCTCATGCGGCTTCGAGGTCGAGGAGCACTCGCTTGGCTTCGATACCCCCGAGATAGCCGCCCATGGTGCCGTCGCTGCGGACCACGCGGTGACACGGCAGGACGACCGGCAGGGGATTGGTGGCGCACGCGGTGCCGACGGCGCGGACCGCCTTGGGGTTGCCGGCGAGCGCAGCGACGGTTGCGTAACTGGCGGTGTGCCCGTACTCGATCTCGGGCAGCCGGCGCAGCACGGTGCAGCGGAATCCTGCGGACAGCCGCCAGTCCAGCGGCAGGTCGAAGGTGCGACGTGTGCCGGTGAAGTACTCGTCGAGTTCGCGTGCGGTGGGGTCCAGCCGGTCGTGGTCGGGCAGGATCCGCGGACTGACCTTGTCGGCCAGTTGCTGCAGGACGGTGTCGTGGCCCTCGCTGGCGTACGCGACCCGGAGCAGTCCCCGGTCGGTGGCCGCGACCAGCAGCGGCCCGACGGGGCTGTCGACGATGCGATAGGCGATGTCGAGCACGCCATCGCGTTGCGCGTCGGCGCTTAGCCGTGTCTGAAGCGCGGCCAGGTGGTCGAGGCTGGGGTTCACGCTTCGGGTCAGGCTGCGGATGAGTTCCCGGTCGACGGCGCTCATGTGTGCTGTCCTTTCGTGCCAGGTGTGGCGGGTGTGCTCGCGAAGGTGCGCCGCAGTGCGGCGATACCGTCGGATGCCGAACGGCGTGCGGCCTCGGGGCTGCTGCCGATGATGGCTCCCACTTCGGTGTACGGCAGACCGGCCAGGTAGTGGTACGCCACGGCTTGCTTCTGCTTCGGCGACAGTCGGTTCAGCGCGTCCGCGAGATCGCAGCGACCGTCGACGTCGGGCGGCGGGATGGGTCGGTCCGGGAGGTCGTCGGTGGGAACGGCGTGCCGTGACCGGTGCCGGATGATGTCGACGGCCTTGCGGTGGGCGATGGTCACCAGCCAGGCCTCGACGTTCGCTTCGGTCGGTAGGTCGGGGTAAGCCTTCAACGCGGACAGAAAGGTCTCCGACCAGGCATCGTCGGCGTCGACGGGACCGACGATGACCCGACAGACCCGTAGCACGGTGGCGCCGTGATCGGAGACCACCGAGATGAAGGGCTGCTTGGTCGTCACACTGAGTAGACGCTTCGGCCGTTCATTTTGTGAGTATCGATCGTGAAACGCGGTAGGGGCAAAGTCAGCGGGCCCGAAACGCGCCGCGCCCCCGGTGCGTCGGCATCGACCGGTCCGGATCGGCGATGTCGCGAAACGCGTTCTTCGGCAACAATATTCGGCGAATCGCCGAGATCGTGGCCACGTGCTGCTCGGAACCCGCCGCCGAGATCGGCCTCGCCGGCGAAGGGCATTCACGGGGCGCCTCTGGACGGGCGATGCTTACGCGCATAAGCTCTCGGTGATCTTGCCCCATCGGGCCCGCTCATCGCGGAGCGGCTCGGCGAAAGGATGAAGGACAGTGAGTGACACCATTGCGGTTTTCAATCCGTCAACCGAGGAACAGATCGCGGAAGTCCCTCATGCTGACCAGGCGACGGTCGACGCTGCGGTGGCCCGGGCCCGCGAAACCTTCGAGTCCGGGGTGTGGCGCAGGCTGCCCGCCGCGCACCGGGCCGAGGTGCTCTTCCGCGCCGCCGAGATCATCAAGCGGCGCACCGAGGAACTCGCCGAGATCGAGGCGCGCGATAACGGCATGAACGCGATAGCCGCACAGCAGATCATCAAGGTGGCCAACGAGATGTTGATCTACTACGCCGGCTGGGTGGGCAAGATCCACGGTGAGTCGGCCAACCTGGTCTCCGACGGGCTGCTCGGGCATTTCGAGGAGTACCACACCTTCACGCAGCTGGAGCCGGTCGGCGTCGTCGGTCTGATCATCCCGTGGAACGGCCCGTTCTTCATTGCCATGCTCAAGGTCGCGCCGGCGCTGGCGGCTGGATGCAGCGCGGTGCTCAAGCCCGCCGAGGAGACACCGCTGTCGGCGCTGAAGCTGGAAGAGATCTTCCGCGAGGCGGGACTACCCGATGGCGTTCTCAATGTCATCACCGGGCACGGCGAGACCACCGGCGCAGCACTCACCGCCCACCCCGACGTCGACAAGATCGCATTCACCGGGTCGACCGAAGTGGGGCGGCTCATCGTCAAGGCTTCCGCGGGCAACCTCAAGCGCCTGACGCTGGAGCTCGGCGGCAAGTCGCCCCTGATCATGTTCGACGACGCCAACCTGGACAAGGCGATCATGGGCGCCGGCATGGGCCTGCTCGCCGGGTCGGGACAGAACTGCTCCTGCACGTCACGCATCTACGTCCAGCGCAAGATCTACCATCAGGTCGTCGAAGGTCTGGCCGCGTTCGCGCAGATGCTACCGATGGGCGGGTACGAGGACCCCACGTCTGTTCTCGGGCCGCTGATCAGCGAGAAGCAGCGCACACGAGTACATGACATCGTCACCGAAGGGGTAGCCCGCGGCGCCGAGGTGATCACCGGGGGCAAGCCGCTTGACCGCCGCGGCTACTTCTACGAGGCGACGATCATCGCCAACACCACACCCGATATGCGACTCATCAAAGAGGAGATCTTCGGCCCGGTCGGGTCGGTGATCCCGTTCGACGACGAGGAGGAGGCGATCGCCGCCGCCAACGACACCCACTACGGGCTGGCCGGAGCCATCTGGACCGAGAACCTCAGTCGAGCCCACCGCGTGGCGAATGCGCTTCGTGGCGGCCAGATCTGGGTGAACTCCGCACTTGCCGCGGACCCGTCCATGCCGATCTGCGGTCACAAGCAGTCCGGCTGGGGCGGGGAGCGCGGCAAGAAGGGGCTGGAGGCCTACTTCAACACCAAATCGGTGTACATCGGTCTGACCTGACCAACGGCTACGGGCCGGTGCTGACGCAGACCGGGCCCGCGCATGCACCGGCGCCGCCGGGGCCCGCGCTGGCTCCGGCACCCGGTACACCCGCGGTGGCGCCGCCCGGCCCGGCACCGGCGCCTGCGCCCGGTACACCTGCGGTGGCCCCGCCCGGGCCTGCGCCTGCACCGGGTGCCATGGGTGCGCCCGACTCGGTCATCGCGGGACTGGGGGTGGTCGTCTCCAGGGTGGTCGTCACCGTGGTCACCGGAGTGGATTCCGTCGTCGACGTGGAGGTCGAGGTGGAATTGCCGCTGCCGGAGTCCGAACCGCACGCTGCGGTCAGGCCGCCGACCAGCACGGCGCCCGCGACAGCGGCGGCAACAGGAAAACCACGAACGATCTGAACGACGGTCATATAGGGCTCGATTCTCTTCAGTACGGCTGCCGGCGGCATATCAGCCGGCCGGCAGAAACGGCGAGAATCGAGTACCCGGTTCGCCTTCACATTAAGCAGGACGCGCCAGTCGACCCGGAAGAGCGGTCACGGCTGTTGGTCGACGGGCGCCTGGGCCACCGGAAGCATGTTGGGGTGGAAGGTTTTCAGCCACGTGTACGGGTGTTCGGGAGAGGTGGTGCCGCCCAGGATGAACGTCCGGTCGGTGCGGCGTGCCCGGGCGATGGTGGCGAGCCAGGTGGCCACCGTGCTGATCCGGTTCTCGACCCCGGTGAGGAAGGCGATGTGGATGAAACCCCATCCCAGCCAGCCGAGGAACCCGGCCAGGCGTACCGGTCCGGCTTGGAGCAGTGCATGTCCCCGGCTGATATAGGCCGCCGACCCCAGATCGCGATAGCGGAAGGGGCGGCGCGGTTTTCCCGCGAGTTCGCGGCGGATCGATGCGGCCGCGTGCAGTCCGCCCTGCATCGCATTCTCGGCGACACCGGGCAGCTGATCGCGACCCACGAGATCGCCGATGACGAAGATCTCTGGATGGCCGGGCACCGACAGATCGGGTTCGACCGCGATGCGGCCGGCCCGGTCGGCAGGGGCGCCGGTGACCTCGGCGAGCCGGCGGGCGAAGGGCACCGCCTCGACACCCGCCGTCCACAGCACGGTCCGGGCCGGATGGTCCTCTGCCGGTCCGCCGTTCTTGGGCGTCACCGTGACACCGTCCTGCCGGACGTCGGTGACGTGCACACCCATGTGCAGTTCGACGCCCAGCTGCTCCAATGCCAGGGTGGCCTTGTCGGTGAGGCTCGGGGCGAAGCTGCTCAGCACACAACTCCCGCCGTCGAACAACAGCACCCGGGCGTCCTCGGGTTCGATGCTGTGGAACTCGTGCGCGAGCGCGCGGGTGGCCATCTCACGGATCTGGCCGGCCAGTTCCACCCCGGTGGGGCCTCCGCCGGCGATCGCGAAGGTCAGCCAGCTGTCGCGCTCGGGTCCGGGTGGCAGCGTCTCGGCCATCTCGAAGGCGCCGAACAGCCGGCGTCGGATGCCCAGGGCGTCGTCGAGCGTCTTCATGCCCGGCGCCCATCGGGCGAACTCGTCGTTGCCGAAATAGGCCTGGCGCATGCCCACCGCGACGACGAGCACGTCATAGTCCAAGGTGAAGGTGGTCTCGTCGGGCCTGCGGGCAGTGAGTACCCGGGCGTCGGTGTCGAGGTCGATCGCCTCGCCCAGCAGTGTCGTCACGTTGGTGTGCCGGGCCAGTTCTTCGCGCAGTGAGCGGCTGATCTGACCGATGCTGAGTGTCCCGGTGGCGCATTGGTAGAGCAGCGGTTGGAACACGTGGCAGGCGGCCCGGTCCAGCAGGACGACATCGACGTCGACCTTCCCGAGCCGCCGCGCACAGAACAAGCCGCCGAACCCACCGCCGACGATCAACACCTTGGTCCTCGAAGACACCATGCACTCCGTTACTTCGACCGCGTGGCTATTTCGACCGCGTGGTTATTTCGACTGCGTGCCGACTGCCACGCAGACCAAGCCCGCGACGGCGAACCACAACGCCGAGCTTGCCGTCCACATCGACGGGGTAAGCGCCATCTGTGCCGCCAGATCCGCACGCAACGAACTGAATTGGGTCTTCCAGTAGGCCGCGACCAATATGCCGGCGCCCAGGATGAGCGCTACCCGGACCACCGACACACTGCGTCGGCCGACACGCGTCGCGATGACGACCAGGATCGCGGCTGCGACCGCCGTCGCGATCGACGTCACACCGAGCAGAATGGTGCGGTCGAGAACCCGGCGGCATACATACAGTCCGGCGCAATCCGGTCGCCCGGCCAACACGGTGTACGCGCCGAGGGCTGCGGAGATGAGCAGGCATCCGACCCCGATGGCCCACGTTCCGCGCCGGAGCGCAGGAAACGATCCGCTGGTGCCCGTCTCTGTCACGAGTGCAGACTAGCGGTTCAGGGTGACGCCGGCGCCGAATCAGGAGCAGTCAGGGCCGCGATCGGGCTCTCGTCGAGATGGTCGAGCAGATCCCGCGGATCGTCGTAGATGACCGCCGCGCCGGCACAATCCAATTCGCACGTTCCCACCCCGCCGCTGCGCAGCCCGATGGTGACGACACCGGCTCGCCGTGCCGCCAGGGCATCCCACGTCGAATCACCGACGAACACCGCACCGGACGCGCTGACACCGGCACGCTCCAGAGCCAGGTGCACAATGCCGGGATCCGGTTTGGCGATGTCGACGTCCCGCGACGAGGTGACCATCGAGATCACGTCGTCGCAGTCGAGCACCCGGCGCAGCAGCATCAGTTCGTCTTCCGGAGCCGAGGTCGCCAGCACCACCTGGATGCCCAGGTCGGACACCCGGTGCAGCAGATCGCGTGCTCCGGGCAGCACGGTCAACATGGAAGCCATCTCACGGTAGAACTGACTGTGATGGTCTTTGAGTCGTTCGCGCACGGCGTCATCGGTGCCACGGGCCAGGGTGCGCAGCAAGGCATCGCCATCCATGCCGATACTGCGGTGCACCCGCCACGCCGACACCGGTTGATCCTCGACCTCGAAGGCGCGAATCCACGCGTGCACGTGGACGTAATTGGAGTCCACCAGCGTGCCGTCGACGTCGAACAACACCGCGGGAACGTCCGAAGAAGCCGGCCGCATCAGCACTCCTCACTTCGGTCTCGGCTCTCCTGTCAGGAGCAGTCGAAACACACCCGGGCATCCTCGTCGGCCATATTGTGCCGGTGATGGACCAGAACACAACGGGTGCAGACGAATTCGTCGAACTGCTGGGGCGGGACCGCCAGCCCAGCGCCCGCACCGAGATCAATCCGGTGTGAGGTGTCGTCATCAATGGTCACGGGCGCGGCCCCTTCCGAATGCGATATCAATGACCTCAACAGGTGCACAGATGATGCCCCGACAGGGCGGCTGGTAAACCGGCTGTCGCCTGCGCAACTCGACGACGGGGATCACCCGGGCGGTCTTCTGCTGGTATTCCAGTTGTCGGCCACGAGAATTCGGTCCGCGCGCACGCCTCGTAGCGCGGCTGCCTGCAGAATCTCTCGCATCATCTCTCGCATCGATATCGCCGGCACCCGACGTCGGCGAATCGCGAAACTCCCGGGTCAAGATGACGGCGAGTTGCGACTTCGGCGTAGGGACTGGGTATTGTCGGTTGTTGTCACTGAAGCAGAAGGTCAGCGCGACCTGGGTGACCTTCATATGTGCTGACGTGAAGGACGTGATTCCCCATGCGCGCGCCACTGGACCCACGGCTCATGCCGGTACCGTCAACCGGTGCCCTTCCCGGCTCACAGCGTTTGTCGTTGTTGCTGGTCGAGGACGACCGCGCCGACGCGCTGCTGGTGGAAGAGCTGATCACCGATGCCGCGATCGATATCGACTTCGTCTGGTCGCAGTCCATCGCCGACGCGGCGAGCAAACTCTCGGCAGCCCGGCCGGACTGCGTCCTCCTGGACCTCAACCTCCCGGACGCCCAGGGGATCGACGCGCTGCGACGCGTCGGCGACCTCGATTCGACGATCCCGATCATCGTGCTGACCGGACTCAACGACGAGCACTTCGGGGTGTCGGCGGTGGCCTCGGGCGCGCAAGATTACCTGGTCAAGGGACGTGTCGATCCGGAGATGCTGCGCCGGGCCGTGCTGTACGCCATCGAGCGCAAACGGGCCGAACTCACCGCCGTCGATCTGCATGCCAGCCGGCTGCGTGCTCAGGAGAACGCCCGGCTGGAACGCGGGCTGCTCCCGTCCCCCCTCCTGCACGACAACCCGGGCGTCAACATCGTCACGCAGTCGCTGCCGAGCAGGCGGGAGGCCCTGCTCGGCGGTGACTTCTACGATGTCGTGCAGACCCCCGACAGGACGGTGCACGTCATGATCGGTGACGTGGCCGGACACGGCCCCGACGAGGCCGCCCTCGGCGTGGCGCTGCGCATCGGCTGGCGGGCGCTGACGTTCGCCGGACTGCGCGGCAACGACCGTATGCGCCAGCTGGACCGGATCCTCACGACTGAACGCCCCGGCCGGGGCACCTTCGCCACGTTGCTCAGTGTGGCGCTGGAACCCGACACCGGCCGCTTCTCGGCGGTGCGGGCCGGCCATCCCGGCCTGCTGGTCCACGGCGGAGGCACCGTGGACTGGCTTGAGCCGGCCGCCGGCCCCGCCCTGGGCCTGGGGGCCACCGAGTGGCCGGTGAACCTGCTGCAGCTGGACGACGGGCACGGTCTGTTGTTGCTCACCGACGGGCTCTTCGAAGGGCACGCGGGACGGGGAGACGAACGTCTGGGTGAAGGCGGACTGCTCGATCTTGCCCGCTCCGTCGCCACGCTGCCCGGACCGGACTTCGTCCACGCCCTCATCAGTCAGGCTGATGCGCGCGCGCGGCCGCACGGCGGCCTCACCGACGATATCGCGGTGATCCGGGTAGAGCGGTCGGCGCGGTGAGGCTTACCGTCCAGGGCTGGCAGAACCTGGTGCTGTCGGTGATGGGCGTGGTGGTCCTGTCCGGCGCCGTCGGCGGGGCGTTGCTGATGAGCCGGACCGACCAGGTCTCCGGCGAGCTCATCGATCACATCCAGCCCGCCCGAGTCGCCGCGTACGAACTGCAGGCGGCGCTGCGCGACCAGGAAACGGCCGTGCGGGGCTACGCGATCGCCGCCGACGCGCAATTCCTGGCGCCTTACCAAGAGGGGCAACGCAATGAGGCGGCATCGGCCCAAGTCATTCGAGACCTGCTGGCCGGCCATGACGAGTTCATCGGGGATCTGGACGCGATCGAACGCGCGGCTCTCGAGTGGCGGGCCGGCTACGCGGAGCCGCTCATCGCGAGTGTCACTCCGGGGCGACCCGTCGTCGTCGACAGCGGCACCGCGGAGCGGGGCAAGGGCGAATTCGACGGCTTACGCACGCTTTTCGATGTCCAGAACGCTCACCTCGGACAGGCGCGCAACGCGGCGATCGACGAACTGAACTGGGTTCGGCACTGGCGCGACGGCGTCCTGGTCGCGATGGTGTTGGCCTTCTTCGTGATGGCGGTGCTGCTGGCGGTGGTGGTGCGCAACGCCGTGACCCGGCCACTGGGCCGGCTGGCGGCGTCCTGCCGCAGGATCACCGATGGGAACTTCGGTGAGCGCATCATCCCGCAGGGGCCCAGTGATATTCGGGCGATTGCCGCCGGCGTGGAAGATATGCGGCAGCGGATCGTGGAGGAACTGGCGGTGTCGCAAGCGGCACGTGACTCCCTCGACGAGCAGGCCGAGGAACTGCGACGCTCCAATGCCGAGCTCGAGCAGTTCGCCTATGTGGCCTCCCATGATCTGCAGGAGCCGTTGCGCAAGGTCGCCTCCTTCTGTCAGCTGCTGGAAAAGCGCTACGGGGACAAGCTCGACGAACGAGGTACCGAGTACATCGCCTTCGCGGTGGACGGCGCCAAACGCATGCAGGTGCTGATCAACGACCTGCTCACGTTCTCGCGGGTGGGCAGACTCAACGCCACACATACCGAGGTCGATCTCGACGCGGCACTGGAATCGGCGCTGAAGAATCTCGCGGCGGCCGTCGACGAATCGGGCGCGCAGGTGATCCGCCCGCCGGAACCCCTACCGCTGGTGGATGGTGACCCCACGCTGCTGGCGATGCTCTGGCAGAACTTGATCGGCAATGCCATCAAGTTCCGCCGCGAGGGTGTCGCTCCCGGTGTCGACGTCGAGTGCCGGGAAGGCAGCGGCGAGACCGCGGGCTACTGGGTGTTCACGGTGTCGGACAACGGCATCGGGATCGGGGCCGAGTTCGTGGACAAGGTCTTCGTCATCTTCCAGCGGTTGCACGGACGGGACGCCTACTCCGGCACCGGTATCGGGCTCGCTCTGTGCAAGAAGATCGTCGAACACCATGGTGGGCTCATCTGGATCGACACCTCGTACACGGGCGGAACCCGCTTCGTCTTCACCCTGCCCATCACCCCCGCCACCGAGCCGAACCCCATCCCAGAAGTCGTCGTGTTGGAAGGACATCGCGAATGAGCGCGCCCGAGAGCAGAGCAATCGACATTCTGCTGGTCGAAGACGACCCGGGAGACGAGCTGATCACCCGGGAAGCCTTTGAGCACAACAAGATCAAGAACACCTTGCACGTCGCGCGCGACGGTGAGGAGGGCCTGGACTTCCTCTACCGGCGCGGTGTGTACGGCGACGCCCCGCGGCCGGATCTGATCCTGCTCGACCTCAACCTGCCCAAGTACGACGGACGCCAACTGCTGGAGAAGGTGAAGTCGGACGCCGATCTCTGCCATATCCCGGTTGTCGTGCTCACCACGTCGTCGGCGGAGGAGGACATCCTGCGCAGCTATAAGCTGCACGCCAATGCCTATGTCACCAAACCTGTTGATCTCGATCAGTTCATGAATGCGGTTCGGCAGATCGACGAGTTCTTCGTTCAGGTGGTCCGGCTGCCGCAGCGGTGACATCGGACCGGCCGCCGATCAACGCGCCGATGTGGTCCCACTGCAAGCGCACCCGGGTCCCGGCTGGATCCGGATCGATATCGGCCCGGTCGGCCAGCGCGTGCATCAACGGGATGCCGCGTCCGCGAGCAGGATTGGCGATGCTGGGATCCTTGGTCCGCCACGAACCCTCATCGGAGATCGCCACGGTCAGTGTCTCCAGTCGTCGATCGTGGTCCGCCTCGAGGTGCATCACTCCGGGTGTGGCGTCGAGGTAGGCGAACTCCGCGGCGTTGGCCAAGGCCTCGTTGACGGCGAGCACGATATCGCTCGCTTTCGTGGCGTCCACACTGAACTCTTGGTGCAACCAGTCCGAGAACTCCTGGCGTACAACGGCCGCGCGCTCGGGCACCGCCGTTACGCCGATTCGCGTAAAGCGGGCACCTGACTGCGCTGGGTCTGTCATATCGACTGCTGGCTACCCGATCGTCGTCCGTTTTATGTCGTCAGCGCGCTGAGAGCTTCGTCAAGTGTGGCGAACACATCGACGACGTCGGCGATCCCGACCAGTTTGAGGGGTCTGCTCGTCGCGGGTCCGTCCGCAACCACGGCGAAGGCTACGGTCGGTGTCAGGTCGCCGTGCGCGGCCACCAGTAGGCCCATGCCGGCCGACGCCAGGAAATCCACCGCACCCAGGTCCACCACCACCGCCTGAGGCGCTGCCGCCGCCGCAGCGGCGATTGCCGCTTCCAGTTGCGGTGCGGTGAGCATGTCGAGGGTCCCGGTCACCGCGACCACACTCACGTCACCTATCCGCTTCTCCTCGACTGTGCAGCTGGCCGCTGACGGGTCTGGCTGGCTAGTCATCGCCACCTCCGAGGTGTTCGTGCGTACGCCGGTAGTCGACAAATTCTAGCGACGAGCGCAGCGGACACAGCCGAACGCCCAGCGCGCGGCTGATCACGGTTTGACCGCAGCGATCACGGCGAGCGTCTCGACGCGTTTACCCACCGGCAGCAGACCGGTCTCTTCGAGCCACCCGGCCCGGCTGCGCAGCACCGGTCCGAACGGCACACGCTTCTGGGCGACCACCGAACTGCGTAGCCCGTTGGCCGTGAGCGTGTTGACGGTGCGCGAGATATCGGCCAGTTCCGACTGCACGATGAGCAGGGTGCCGTGCCGGCGGAGCAACGCCGGTGCCGCGGCGCACAGCGGGTCCAGCACCTGCCTGCCGTCACGGCCGGCGTTGACCGCCAATGCCGGCCCGGGTGTGGCGACTGGACAGGTCTGCGGTGGCTCGGGTACATACGGCGGGTTGCACACGACGAGGTCGTAGGGACCGGTCGAGATCGCATGCGTCCACGCACCCTCGAAGACATCGATGTCGACACCTGCTTCGAGTGCATTGAGCCGGGCGCATTCGACGGCAGCGGGTGAACGGTCGAACGCGCTGACCGAGTACGCACCGGCGCTCGCCGCGGCGAGCGCAATCACTCCCGAGCCCGTGCACAGGTCGGCCACGGTCATGCCCTCTGCAGGAGCGACAGCCGCCATCGCTTCGATGAGCAGATAGGAGTCTTCCTGCGGCTGGTAGACGTCGAGACCGACATCGAGTGAGCGCGCGGTGGCGGCAGGTGTGGCGGGGCCATCGGCGATGACGGTCATCGAATCCTTCCCAGGGCGAGCATTCAGGTCCGCGCGAGCAGACGGCTGATAGTTCCCAGTTACCGGCCCGGCTAAACCCGATGGCTCAGCGTCAGGCGACGCGACACAGCGAATGGTTCTGCAGGCCAACGGAATGTGGCCCGCCGGCAGAGGCGAGGCGGGTTCGGGCGAGTTCCGTGGTCAGATCACGGCGGCGGTGCAGCCCGCCGTCGCGGCGGGTGGTACGCATGAAACGCAGTCGGCCGAGTCGATGTCGAACTGACCGCAGGTGGGGCAGATATACGGGATCACGGGCGTCTCCTCCGTCCGGCGGGCCGGCACTGTCATGGCGCGGTCGCCGACCCTGTACCCCACACGTGACCCGGTCCAAACGTGGTCGCCCCGCTTTTTCCGGTACGTGCGGTGGCATCGGCTAAATTCCTCTCGTGGTGGAGGGACAAGACGGCGGATCCGACGCCTCGCCGGTCGAGCAGGCGCTGGCCGGTGGCATTCCGCAGCGGGTGGGCTGGTATCGCTTCCACTTCGCCGATGAGCGGTGGGAATGGTCCGCTGAGGTGGAGGGCATCCATGGCTATGAGCCGGGAACGGTCAGCCCGACCACCGAGTTGATACTGCAGCACAAGCACCCCGACGACTACGACGACGTGGCCACCACGCTGCACGACATCCGGCGCACGCACAAGCCGTTCAGCGCCCGGCACCGGATCATCACCGTGCAGGACACCATCCGTGAGGTGGTGGTCATCGGTGAACAGCTGCGGGACGACACCGGGGACGTGGTCGGCACACACGGCTACTACATCGATGTCACCCCCACCCGCGACGCCCTGATCAGCGACGCGGTGGCCGAGATCGCCGACAACCGGGCCGTGATCGAGCAGGTGAAGGGCATTCTGCGGGTGGTCTACCGGATCGAGCCCGAGGTGGCGTTCGATGTGCTCAGGTGGCGCTCGCAGGAGACGAATGTGAAGCTGCGCGCGCTCGCCGAGCAACTCATGGCCGACTTCGTGACCATCGGCGGCGGTGAACGGCTGCCACCGAGAGAGGTGTTCGACCACCTCTTGATGACGGCACATCAGCGCATCCGGGCGCCTGGCGCCGGAGTCGGACCTTAGTCCCCGGCACTGACCAGCCGTGGAAAGCGCGCTGCGCCGCGCTGCACGCAGTCCAGCGCGGCGGCCACGTTTCCGTGGACCGGCAGGACCGGGTCCGGGTCGCAGATCCGCAGTAGCCGGGTGACCTCCCGGCTCGGGATCAGGGCCCAGCTCACACCCTGTGCATCAGCGCGCGCGCCGATGGTGTGCACGGCGGAGAACCCGGCGGTGCCGAAGAACTGAACAGCGCTCAGATCCAGGATCAGGTGAGCGCAGCGGGGCAGCAGTGCCGATGCGTAGCGGATGAACTCGGGACAGGTGGCCGCGTCGAGCTCGCCGTGCACGGTCACCGCCGGGGTTGACGTCTGCAGCCAGCAGGTGGAGAAGGTGGCGAGACTGCCCCCTGGGACGGGAAGCTGCCGGGCGGTGGATGCGGTTCTCATGGTGACTCCATCAGTCGGAATAGCGTGTTCGACCTGCGGAGCAATCGGTGGCGCTGGCGGACCAGAAACCGTGGGGCAGGGGATGTTGGCAGCCTCCGCACCGTCATCTTCGACGTTCCGCAGCCGGCTGTGAACTCAACCTGCACCCACCCTACGCCGGGGGCACGTGCGCACACAATCGCCTGTGACGGATTCTCCTCGTGCCCGGCCGGTTTGTCTTCCGCAGGCTGCGGGTAGTTCAGGGATGGCGATGCACGGGTGACCAATGGTGTTGTCCGGCAGCAGATTGTGACCCAGGCCGCACCGTACGTGTCGGCCGGGTTACATCTGGGCGCTGCGCGTTTCTTGTTTACCGTGCTGGGGTATGCACGGGTGATGACGCACACCGATGCTGTAGAAATCTGGCCGGGCAAAGCGTATCCATTGGGCGCCACCTATGACGGCTACGGCACCAACTTCTCGATCTTCTCCGAGGTCGCCGAGCGGGTCGAGTTGTGTCTGTTCGATGCCGACGGCACCGAGACGCGGGTGGTGTTGCCCGAGGTCGACGCCTTCGTCTGGCACGGCATGATCCCCAATGTCGAGCCCGGTCAGCGCTACGGTTACCGCATCCACGGGCCGTACGACCCGGCCAATGGTCAGCGCTGCAATCCCAACAAGCTGTTGCTCGACCCGTACGCCAAGGCGATCGACGGCCAATTCCATTGGGACCAGTCATTGTTCGGCTACAACTTCGGCGATCCCGACAGTCGCAACGACGATGACTCCGCGGCCAGCATGCCGAAGTCCGTGGTGATCAACCCCTTCTTCGACTGGGGTTCGGACCGTTCACCGGAGCACGAGTATGCCGACTCCGTCATCTACGAAGCGCACGTCAAAGGCTTGACACAGACCCATCCCGACGTGCCGGCGCAACTGCGAGGCACCTACGCCGGCGTCGCGCACCCGGCCATCATCGACCACCTGAAGTCCATCGGTGTGACCGCCGTCGAACTGATGCCGGTGCACCACTTCGCGAATGACTCGACGTTGATCGACAAGGGACTGTCGAACTACTGGGGGTACAACACCATCGGGTTCTTCGCCCCGGACGCGAAATACAGCGCGAACCCGAATCCCGGTGGCCAGGTGCAGGAGTTCAAGGCCATGGTCCGGGCCCTGCACGAAGCCGATATCGAGGTCATCCTCGATGTCGTCTACAACCACACCGCCGAGGGCAACCATCTGGGGCCCACGCTCAGCTTCCGTGGTATCGACAATGCCGCCTACTACCAGATCGTCGACGACGACAACCGGTACTACATGGACTACACCGGCACCGGAAACAGCTTCAATGTCCGCCATCCGCACTCGCTGCAGTTGATCATGGACTCGCTGCGGTACTGGGTCACCGAGATGCGGGTGGACGGGTTCCGATTCGATCTGGCTTCCACGCTTGCCAGGGAGTTCTATGACGTCGACCGCCTCGCCACGTTCTTCGAACTGGTGCAGCAGGATCCGACGGTGAGCCAGGTCAAGCTCATCGCGGAGCCGTGGGACGTCGGGCCGGGCGGCTATCAGGTGGGCAACTTCCCGCCGCAGTGGACCGAATGGAACGGGAAGTACCGCGATACGGTCCGCGACTTCTGGCGCGGCGAGCCGTCCACCCTCGACGAGTTCGCCTCCCGGCTGACCGGGTCCGCGGATCTGTACGAGCACACCGGCAGGCGGCCGGTCGCCTCCATTAATTTCGTCGTTGCGCACGACGGATTCACGCTGCGAGACCTGGTGTCCTACAACGAGAAGCACAACGAGGCCAACGGCGAGGACAACAACGACGGCGAGAGCCACAACAGGTCGTGGAACTGCGGCGCCGAAGGCCCGACCGACGATATCGCGATCAACGAATTGCGCGGTCGCCAGCAGCGCAATCTGTTGGCGACATTGCTGCTGTCCCAGGGGGTACCCATGATCTGTCACGGCGACGAACTGGGCCGCACCCAACAGGGCAACAACAACGTCTACTGCCAGGACAACGAGTTGTCCTGGGTCGATTGGGCGAACGCCGACGAGGAGTTGATCGCGTTCACCCGGCAGGTGGCCGCGCTGCGCACCGAGCATCCGGTGTTCCGCCGGCGCCGGTTCTTCAACGGGCGGCCCGTGCGGCAGCGCGCCAGCGCCGGAGTGCCCGACATCTCCTGGTTCCGACCCGACGGGTACGAGATGGGTGATGACGACTGGGAAAGCGGTTTCGGCAAGTCTGTCGCGGTCTTCATCAACGGCAACGGGATCCCTGATCGGGACCCGCGCGGTCGACGCATCACCGACGATTCGTTCCTGTTGTGCTTCAACGCGCATCACGAGCCCATCGAGTATCTGGTCCCCCCGGCGGTATATGCCGCCCGCTGGGAGCCGGTGCTCTACACCGCGGATTCGGTTCAGGTGGACGGCGCCAAGGCGATCGACGCCGGGCAGCCCCTGGTCGTCGATGCCCGTTCCACCCTCGTGTTGCGGGCCGTGCCGTCCCCGTCGTGACCGTCGTCACCCCGTCTGAACGGCAACGGGGCACACCACTTGCAGGTTTGGGGGGATGTCTCGATGGGGTACTGACCGGGTACGAATTTTCCCGTCGAAAGGAATGACCATGGGCGACAGTGGACCCGAAGAGGCCGTGAAGGGCATCGTCGAGGACGTCAAGGGCAAGGCCAAGGAAGTCATCGGCATCGTCACCGACCGGGACGACCTCCGTGAAGAGGGCCAAGCCCAGCAGGACAAGGCGGAGGCCGCGCGCGATGTGGCCAAGAAGGAAGCCGAAGCCGAAGCCGCCCGCGCAGCCGAAAGTGCCGCCGAGGCGCGGCAGAAGGCCGCCGAATAACCGCAGCCCCATCCGAGCGGCAAGAGCCACCGTGGCTCTTGCCGCTCGGCTGCTGCACAGACCAAAGAGGATGACCGATGCGGGATTTCACCTGTCCGAATTGCGGGCAGCGGCTGTCGTTCGAGAACTCGGTGTGCCTGAGCTGTGACAGCAGGCTGGGTTTCGCGCTGGATCAGATGGCCTTCCTGGTGATTGCGGAGGATG
Organism: Mycolicibacterium fluoranthenivorans; assembly: GCF_011758805.1. Classification (NCBI taxonomy): domain Bacteria; kingdom Bacillati; phylum Actinomycetota; class Actinomycetes; order Mycobacteriales; family Mycobacteriaceae; genus Mycobacterium; species Mycolicibacterium fluoranthenivorans. The sequence continues at coordinate 747,557 of NZ_JAANOW010000001.1, forward strand.
AACTGGCCGAGCAGGCCGGTTCGGTCGCCGACACCGAGTACCATCTGTGCGCCAATCTTCATCTCGCCGAATGTAATTGGCTGGTCCCCGTTGCCCCGGTGCGTCAGTTGTGCCAGTCGTGCGCATTGACCCGGACTCGTCCCCACGACGCCGACACCAAGGCGCTGGCCGCGTTCGCGCTGGCCGAGAAGGCGAAGCGCCGGATGATCGTCGAGCTACGCGAACTGGGGTTGCCGATAGTCGGCCGCGATGCCGATCCGGAGTACGGGCTGGCGTTCGACCTGCTGTCCAGCGACCAGGAGAAGGTGTTCACCGGTCACGAGAACGGGGTGATCACCCTCGATCTGGCCGAGGGCGACGACGTGCACCGGGAGCAGTTGCGCATCGCGATGGAAGAGCCCTACCGCACCCTGCTCGGCCATTTCCGGCACGAGGTGGGGCACTACTACTTCTACCGGCTGATCGCACCTGTCCAGGAGTATGCGCAGCAGTTCGAGCAGCTCTTCGGCGACCCGGATGAGGACTACCAGCAGGCCCTGGATCGCCACTACAACGACGGTCCGCCCGCCGACTGGCAGCAGGACTTCGTGTCGTCGTACGCCACCATGCATCCTGCCGAGGACTGGGCCGAGACGTTTGCCCACTACCTGCACATCCGGGACACGCTGGATACGGCCGCGGCGTTCGGTTTCGCTCCGGCCGGGGCGACCTATGACCGGCGCGTGCTCGGACCCAGCGGGTTCGGCACCATCACCGATATGTGGTTGCCGTTGGCCTGGGGACTCAACATGGTGAACCGATCGATGGGCAAGGAGGACCTCTACCCGTTCGTGCTCACGCCCACGGTGCTGGACAAGATGCAGTTCATCCACACCGTCATCGACGCGAGCACCGCCGCCGCGTGACAAATCGATGGAAGTCGGGCCGCTCGATATGCCAGGATGCCGTCGTGCCCAGCTCACTGGTCGAAGTCCGCAGGCAGTACACCGTGGCGGAGGAGATCGCCATCATCGACGCCGTCCATGACGCCCTGGTGGCGGCATTCCGGATTCCGTTGGCGGACAAACATGTACGGCTGGTGGTGCACGCGCCGCACAGATTCGCCCACTCGCCGGAGCTGGCCGATCCGCAGCGCTACACCCTGGTCACGATCGACTGTTTCGCCGGGAGATCGGTCCAGGCCAAGCGGGGGTTGTTCGGCGAGATCGTCAGTCGACTGGGCGGCCTGGGTATCCCGGCCGACCATGTGACGATCGTGCTGCGCGAGAGTGCCCTGCAGAACTGGGGGATCCGCGGCGGTCAGGCGGCCTGCGATGTCGACCTCGGGTTCGAGGTGACCGTCTAAGCCGACCGGTCGACCAGGTAGTCGGAGCCGCCGACGTAGACGATGCCCGGGTGGTAGGGCGAGCGTGCCGCACCGGCGATGGCGGAGGCGAACTCCTCGACGGTCGGCAGTGGGGCGAAGGAGCGGCGAGCATCGACGGCATCGGGGTCGCGACGCTGCAACAGCCGGATGATGATGGTCCCGTCGATCATGTCACCGGACACCACAGTGAAATGGATTCCGCGCCGGTCGAATTCGTGCTTCATCCCGTGCAGGGCGGTCTCCCCGGCGCGCTTGCTCAAGGCGATCGGGGCGTAACCCTTGGGCACGGCCTTGTGCGGGTAGAAGTGCGCCTGATGGCTGGTGACGAAGACGATACGGGCACCGGTCGGCATGAGAGGGAGCGCCAGCTCGACCAGTCGCCGCTGTGCATCGCGATTCAGCCGCATGGCGTAACCGGAGTCCGCGCCCTGCTCCAGGCCGCCCGAGGCGTTGAGCACCAGCATGTCGAGCCGGCCGAAACGTTCGCCGATCTCGGCGATCATGGCGGCCACGGCCGTCTCGTCGGAGATGTCGGCGCCCAGTGTCGAGGCCCGGCCGCCGAGGGCGCGGATATCGTCGGCGACGGTCTGCGCCCGTTTGACCTTCTCGCGGTAGTTGACGATGACGTGGGTGTCCGGCTCGGCCAGCTGGCGGGCGACTTCGGCGCCGATGCCGCGGGACGCTCCGGTGACCAAGGCGATCCGGCTGTCGTGCATATCGGTTCCTTCCGCTGATCACGGGGGAGAATGCTCACCCGTGCTGGCACCTGCGAAGCTTCACCGTACACCAAAATTAAGAAAAGTAAGAGATACCTAAGGTAACGGTAAGGTGGAGTCACGATCGCTTTCGCCGTGGTCCGGGACGGATGAGGCACTACGGTGGGCTGTACGGCAGGCACACAGGTGCAGGCGCGACACGTGCACAAGGAGCAGCGTTGTCCGACGAAATCGGCGCCCAGTTGATCCCCCCGGTGATTCAGGGCGGCGGTGTGCTCCCGTTCGCCCCCGTGCCCTCGGCGAGCATCGCAGGCCGCACCCTGCAGGAGTCGACGTACGCGCAACGCGAGGTTCCGCGGCGCCTGCCCACGGACACGCCGAATATCGTCATCGTGCTGATCGATGACGCGGGGCCGGGCCTGCCGACCACGTTCGGCGGTGAGGTCACCACCGCCACGCTCGACCGGATCTGCGGCGAAGGTGTCACCTACAACCGGTTCCATACCACGGCGATGTGCTCGCCGACCCGTGCGTCGCTGCTCACGGGCCGCAATCACCACGAGATCGGCAATGGCCAGATCGCCGAATTGGCCAACGACTGGGACGGCTATGCGGGCAAGATCCCGCGCTCCAGCGCCACCGTGGCCGAAGTCCTCAAACAGTACGGATACGCGACGTCGGCGTTCGGCAAGTGGCACAACACCCCCGCCGAGGAGACCACCGCCGCCGGACCCTTCGAGAATTGGCCCACCGGACTGGGATTCGAGTACTTCTACGGTTTCCTCGCCGGCGAGGCCTCCCAGTACGAGCCGCACCTGGTGCGCAACACCACGGTCGTCTCCCCGCCCAAGACGCCCGAAGAGGGCTATCACCTGTCCGAGGATCTGGCCGATGACGCCATCGGTTGGCTGCGGCGGCACAAGGCGTTCAACGCGAACAAGCCGTTCTTCATGTACTGGGCCAGTGGCTGCCTGCACGGCCCGCACCACATCATGAAGGAGTGGGCCGACAAGTACGCCGGGAAGTTCGATGACGGATGGGATGCCTATCGGGAGCGGGTGTTCGAGCGTGCCAAGGCCAAAGGCTGGATACCGCAGGACTGTGAACTGACCGCACGTGACGAGACGCTCACGGCGTGGGAGGACATCCCCGAGGACGAGAAGCCGTTCCAGCGGCGGCTGATGGAGGTCGCCGCCGGCTACGCCGAACACGTCGACGTCCAGGTGGGGCGTATCGCCGACGAACTCGAGCACCTGGGCTACGGCGACAACACGCTGTTCTTGTACATCTGGGGCGATAACGGATCATCCGGCGAAGGTCAGAACGGCACCATCGCAGAGTTGTTGGCGCAGAACGGTATTCCCACCACGGTGCGCCAGCATATCGATACCCTGGAGGAGCTGGGCGGTCTGGACGTGCTGGGCTCGCCACTGGTGGACAACCAGTATCACGCCGGCTGGGCTTGGGCGGGCAGTACTCCGTACAAGGGCATGAAGCTGCTGGCGTCACATCTGGGCGGCACCCGCAATCCGTTGGCGGTGCGCTGGCCGGCGAAGATCACCGCTGACCCGGTGCCACGCGAGGTGTTCCTGCACTGCACAGATGTGGTACCGACCATCTACGAGCTGGTGGGCATCGAGGTGCCCCGGGTGGTCTACGGCGAACCGCAGATGCCCTTGGCGGGTGCCAGTTTTGCGCGGACCCTGGCTGACCGGGCCGCGCCGGGTGGCAAACGGACCCAGTACTTCGAGGTCATGGGCAGCCGGGCGATCTACCACGACGGGTGGCTCGCGAGCGCCCGCGGGCCACGGCTCCCGTGGGTTCCCGGCCTGCCCGAGGGTATCGCCACCTGGACCCCGGACAACGATCGGTGGGAGCTCTACCACCTCGACCAGGACTGGTCGCAGGCGAACGACCTCGCTGATTCGCTGCCCGACAAACTCATGCAGATGCGTGAGATGTTCGCCATCGAGGCGGCGCGCAATGCGGTGCTGCCCATCGGCGGGGGCCTGTGGGTGCCCGTCTATCACCCGGAGCTGCGGATCACACCCCCGTACCGCGAATGGGAGTTCGCCGGGGATATGGTCCGGATGCCCGAATTCTGCGCTCCCGCACTGGGGAACAAGAACAACGTCGTGGTCATCGAGGCCGATATCCCCGAGGCTGCCAGCGGTGTGCTGTACGCGCTCGGTGCCGCCGCCGGTGGGCTGACCTGCTACCTGGACGACGGCTACCTGTGCTACGAATACAACCTCTTCATCTTGTCGCGCACCAAGATCCGGTCCGCTGAGCGACTGCCGGCGGGGCGTACGACGATCTCCGTCACCACTCGCTACGCCGTCGAACGACCAGCGGGGCCGCTGGACATCACGATCGACGTCAATGGGGAGTCGCTCGCGTCCGGGCAGGTCCCGGTCAGCGCTCCGCTGTTGTTCACCGCCAACGACTGCCTGGACATCGGCACCTGCCTCGGCTCGCCGGTATCGCTCGATTACCGCGAACGGGCGCCGTTCCCGTTCGAAGGTCACATCCACCGCGTGCGGGTCGCCTACACGTAGGAGTGCTCAGCCGTTGCTGTAGACCCGGACCGGATCGATGAGCACCGCGGTGCGGCCCTGCTCCCGCATCACCCGGTCGTAGGTGTCCCAGTCGTCGTGGGTGCCGCCGGCCGCGGCGAAGATGTCGCGCAGTAGCACGCGTAACCGGTCGGGATCCGTCAACCACGGTTGCGGATCGGCCGGGCCGGCCAGTTCGGCGCGGCCCTCGACGGTGGCCCACTGCCAACCGGACCGGAAAGTCACCGCGATCTGTGGCCGCTCGCGCAGATTGGCCAGCTTCACCGGGCCGTAGGTGACGAACGCCAACACCGGCGCCCCGGTGGCGGGATGGGGGAGCACTCCCGCGTTGATCAGCGAGGACTGAATCGTGGCGTCGGCGCGCAGGGTGGACACCACCGCGAGGCCTTGATCCGCGGCGGCCAGCGCGGCCGCCTCCGTCAAAGTCGGCATGGCCCACCCCTTTCGGCATCGTCGAGTTGTGTCGTCATGTCACCACATTGGGCGGGGTGCCGCCCTCGGCATAGATGTCGATCTGAGTGCGAGCGACGACCCAGGCCCGTTCCCACGCACCCTCGGTACTGCCCGCCACATGCGGTGTCAGCAGCAGACCCGGTGCCTTCCACAAGGGATGCCCCGAGGGCAACGGTTCGGGATCGGTGACGTCCAGGGCGGCGCGCAACCGCCCCGCGTTGAGTTCGGCCAGAAGCGCGTCGGTGTGTACCGCCCCGCCGCGGCCCGCGTTCACCACCACCGCGCCGTCTCGCAGTTTGCCGAGGAATTGCGCGTCGACCAGGCGGTAGGTCGACTTGTCGGCGGGCAGCATGGCCACCACGACATCGGCATCCGGGAGCAGATCGTCGAGGTCGTCGATGATGTGCACCCCGGGACGCGGTCGACGGCCGACCATGGTGACCTCGGCCTCGAACGGCGCCAAGCGGGACGCGAGATTGGTCGCGAGATCGCCTGCGCCCAGGATGACGACCCGTTTACCGATCAGCGTCTCGGTGACCTGAGGCCGCCAGAGCCCGGCGTCCTGTCGATCGCCGAACTCGCGCAGATCCCGGAAGATGGCCAGCAGCGCGGCCACCACCCATTCGGCCGACGAACCCCCGTGCGCCCCTCGCCCATTGGACAACATGACACTGTCGGGCAGCAGCGGTACCCACTGCTCATAGCCGGCGTTGAGCGTCTGCACCAGGCGAAGGTTGGGCAGGTCGACGAATCGGGCCCCGACCGCCGGGGCATTCTCGTATCCGACGACGACCACCGCGGCATCCAGTCCCGCCTCCGGCCACGGAGCGCCGGGCTGATACCGGACGGTCTCAAGATGCGGTGATTCGCCGAGTACCTTGACGCCGATCTCGTCCGGGACCAGGACCTTGCACGTGCTCACCAGTGCCCCTTGTGCACGACCTCGCCGAAGGGCCGGCGATCGGGCTTGACGATGGGCCGGAACGGCCGGTCGGCCGGGTATCCGATCCCGAGCAGATAGGACACCAGGTGGTCTTCGGGTACGCCCAGGATCTCGCGAGCCTTGACCTGATCGCCCACCGACGAGTGGCCGGTACCGATACCGAGATCGGTGGCGGCGATGGTCATCGCCAAGGTTGCCTGGCCGAGGTCGTACTGATCGATGAGTTTGGTGCGCTCATCCGGCGGCGCCGGCACGACCAGGGCAATCGCGGCCGGCGCCGATGCGATATGCCCGGCGCCGCGCCACACCGTCGAGAGTTCCTGCAGTGTGTCCCGGTCGGTCACGATGACGAAATCCCAGTGCTGCTGGTTGCGCGCCGACGGCGAGCGCCAACCCGCTTCGGCGATCCGGTCCAGGTCATCGTCGGACACCGGATCGGGGCGATAGCTGCGCACGTTACGCCGGGCCCTGATCGCATCCCAGGTTTCCACTTTCGAACTCCGTTCCTCCACAGTCAAAACTGCGCGCAGGCGCCGCGTATTTCATGTATCGGGCCTTGGATTTTCCTGTGACCACACCGGTCGACTCACACTCGCGCTGCGCTGCGCGGATGCTCCAGCCGCAGGATGGCGGCGTCGACGAGGCTCCGGATGATCTCGTCGGTGCTGAAATCGCTGAGCCACAGATTCGGCGAGTCGCTTCGGTGCAGCATGGCCACTCCATGCAGGGCCACCGACAGTGAGGCCGCAATCCGGTGCGCAGTCTTGCTCGGTGGTGACTGCGGCGCTCGGCTGCGACAGGCGAGCAACCCGCGGGTCACCGTCTCGAGGGCCTGGCGCGCGGCCGGCGGAATATCGGCCGACTGGGTCATCAGCGCATAGCGCAGCGGAAACCGCTGCGCGAAGGACACGTACGTCTGGCAACCGAGTATGAGTTTGTCTCGCGGGGTTGCGCCCGGTGCGCTCAGCTCGGTGATCTCGTCGCAGACCTGGCGCCAGCTGGCCTCGGCCACTGCCATCAGCACCTCGTCGCGGTCGGCGAAATGGGCGTAGACCGACGGGGCCGCGATGCCCGCTTCGCGGGCGATCCCGCGCAGGGAGACTTCCGCTTCGGTCTGCGCGGCGTCGATGACGCGGGTCGCGGCGGCCAGAATCTCGTCGCGCAGCAGTGCGCCGTGGCCGCGCTGGTTGCGCCGGCGAGCAGACTGGGACATGCCGCCAGCATAACATCCGTAAGTTTACAGATGTTAGCTTTCGATTCACCCGGAACCTGCGGACATCGTACCCAACGGTGCGGCGCGGTGGTTCGGTGTCGGCAACGCCGAATTCCGTGCCGGTCATGAGCTGGCTCACGCTAACTTTACAGTCGTTTCCTTACTGTCGTAAGGTCAGCCACCATGGTTACCGACCAGGCGCGTAGGTGCGCCGTCGCGAACGGGGTATGGCAATGAACGCAGTGGTACGCGCCCTGGCCAGAATCTGGGTACCCCTGGTCATCGTCCTCGTGGTCGGCGTCGGCGGGGTGATCATCAACCGATTCCACGGTGTGTTCGGATCCGGTCAGGACACCGGCGGCGGACGTGCGGAGAACATCGTCTCGACCGTGCCTAAATACGTGACCTACGAGGTGTACGGACCCGCGGGTACCGCGGGCATGATCAGCTATGTCGACGAGCATGCGCAGTCGCAGGAGGCGCGGTTCAGCACGCTGCCCTGGACTGTCACCCTGACGACCACGCTACCGAGCGTCTTCGCCAACATCATCGCCCAGGGCGACAGCCCGGAGCTGGGCTGCCGGATCACCGTCAACGGCGACGTGCGAGATCAGCAGTCCGTCAACGGAACCGACGCCACCGCGTTCTGTCTGGTGAAGGCGGCATGAGCGATGCTTGCGAGCCGATCATGAACCCGCACGGGCACGGCGCGCCAGGACGCTACCCCCGCCTGGTCCGGACCCTGTCGATACCGATCATCCTGCTCTGGCTGGCTGTCACCGCCGCGACCAATCTCCTTGTCCCGCAGCTGGAGAAAGTCGGCGCCGATAACGCCGTGTCACTGTCCCCGCAGGATGCACCGTCAGTGATCGCGATGAAGCACATCGGCGAGAAGTTCGGTGAATTCGGTTCGGACAGCGTGCTCATGGTGGTACTGGAAGGCGACGAACCGCTGGCCGAGCAGGCGCACCGCTATTACGGCGCACTGGTACAGCGGCTCCAGGCGGACACCGCGCACGTGGAGCATGTTCAGGACTTCTGGGGCGACCGGATCACCTCGGCCGGATCGCAGAGTGAAGACGGCAGGGCGGCCTACGTGCAGGTGCACCTCGCAGGCAACCAGGGGTCGGCACAGGGTGTGGAATCCGTCGACGCCGTGCGCCACATCGTCGAGGAATCCGACCCGCCGCCGGGGTTGCGGGCCTATGTGACCGGCCAGGCCGCACTGGTCGCCGACACCAACGAGGCCGGCGACAAGAGCATGGTGAAGATGACGGGCATCACCCTGCTGGTCATCGCGATCATGCTGTTGGTCGTCTATCGCTCGGTGACGACGACGCTGATCGCCCTGCTGGTGGTGCTCACCGAGATGAGCATGGCCCGCGGGCTGATCGCGGTGCTCGGCGCGCAACACATCCTCGGGTTGTCGACCTTCGTGGTCAGCATCCTCACCGCGCTGGCCATCGCGGCGGGCACCGATTACTGGATCTTTCTGCTCGGCCGGTATCACGAGGCCCGCAACGCCGGAGAAGACCGCGAGACTGCGTACTACACGACGTTCTCCGGTGTCTCCCATGTGATCCTGGGATCGGGGTTGACGATTGCGGGCGCCATGCTCTGTCTGCACTTCACCCGGCTCAACTACTTCAACACCCTCGCCGTCCCCTGCGCACTGGGCATGCTCGTGATCCTGGTGATGGCGTTGACCTATGCGCCGGCGGTGCTCGCGGTGAGCAGCCGGTTCGGGCTACTGGATCCCAAGCGCGCGACCAAGACCCGCGGCTGGCGGAGGGTGGGCACCGCGATCGTCCGGTGGCCGGTCCCGATTCTCGCCGCCGCCACGGCCATCGCGCTGATCGGAGTGCTCGCGCTGCCCGGTTACCGGACCAACTACGACAACCGGCATTACGTACCCGCGGACGTGCCGTCCAATATCGGCAATGCCGCGGCCGAGAAACACTTCTCGGCGGCCCGGATGAATCCCGACATGCTGATGGTCGAAACCGACCACGACATGCGCAATTCCCGGGACATGCTGGTACTGGACCGGATCGCGAAGAACATCTTCCGGGTGCCGGGTATTGCTCGCGTGCAGAGCATCACCCGGCCACTGGGACCTCCGATGGAACACGGGTCGGTGCCGTTCCAGATCAGCGCCCAGGGTGTGACGATGCGCGAGACACTGCAGTTCCTGAAGGCCCGTCTGGACGATACGCAGACCATGACAGACCATCTCAGTGCGATGATCGCCGTCATGGCGCGCCTGCACGATCTGAGCGTGCAACTGTCCGATGCCACCCATACCTCGGTGGGCACCGTGCACGACATGCAGGCCACCACGGCTGAATTGCGGGACCGGGTAGCAGATTTCGACGATTTCTTCCGGCCGCTGCGTAACTACTTCTACTGGGAGCCGCACTGCTTCGACATCCCGGCGTGTTCGGCGATGCGTTCGGTATTCGAGGCGACCGACAGCGTGGACACCCTGGCGGAGAACACCAAAGCGCTGGCCGACCAGATGGACAAGGTCGATGCGCTGACCCCGCAGATCGCCGCCCAGATTCCGCCGATGATCAGCCTGTCCACCAGCGTGCGCGACCTCATGGTCACCATGCACAGCACGTTCGGCGGGATGATCACCCAGATGGAGCAGATGACCGACACGGTGGCGGTGATGGGGCAGACCTTCGACGACGCGAAGAACGACGACATGTTCTACCTTCCGCCGGAAGCCTTTGCCAGTCCCGACTTTCAGCGCGGCATGGCGTTGATGCTGTCCCCGGACGGTAAGGCTGCCCGCATCATCATCACTCACGACGGCGACCCGGCCACCATCGAAGGTATCGCCCACGTCGATGCCGAACTACAGGCGGCCAAGGAGGCGGTCAAAGGCACTCCGCTGGCGAACGCGAAGTTCTATCTGGGCGGAACCGCGGCCACCTACAAAGACATTCAACAGGGCGCGCACTACGACCTGCTGATCGCGGCGATCGCGGCGATCATCTTGATCTTCGCCGTCATGTTGCTGATCACCCGCGCTTTGGTGGCGTCCGTCGTCATCGTCGGGACGGTGGTGCTGTCGCTGGCGTCCTCGTTCGGCCTGTCGGTACTCATCTGGCAGTACTTCCTGGGGATCGAGCTGCAGTGGCTGGTGGTGGCCATGTCGGTGATCGTGTTGCTGGCCGTCGGTTCCGACTACAACCTGCTGGTGGTGTCCAGGATGAAGGAGGAGATACCTGCCGGTCTCAAGACCGGCCTGATCCGGGCGATGGGAGCCACCGGTGGTGTGGTGACCGCGGCGGGAATGGTGTTCGCGTTCACGATGATCTCGATGATCGTCAGTGACCTTCGTTCGGTCGGGCAGATCGGTACGACCATCGGGTTGGGGCTGCTGTTCGACACGTTCATCGTCCGCTCGTTGATCACCCCGTCGATTGCGGCGTTGTTCGGACGCTGGTTCTGGTGGCCGCTCAAGGTGCGCAGCAGGCCGGCCCGGGCCTCGCGACCATCGGATCCGGATACCGAACCCGTGCCCGTCCTCGCGGTGGAAGGACAGTCATGACCGGTACCCGGCCGTTCACCGACCTGCTCGCCTTGGAGGTGCTCGGGGAGGGCCACTTCGGGGCGACGGTGGACCCCATCTGGACCATCGGACCCAAGGTCCATGGCGGCTGCATGATGGCGGTGTGCGCCGCCGCGGCCCGGCGCGCGATCGGTGCGGTGGCACTGCAGCCGATTGCCGTGAGCGCCAACTACCTACACGCACCCGATCCGGGAGCGGTCACGCTCACCACCACCGTGCGCAAACGTGGACGTCAGGTCTGCGTCGTCGACGTCGAACTGCGCCAGCGGGACCGAACCGCGGTGTCGGCGACGGTCACGCTGGGGCTTCTCGACGTCTCCGCACCGCGCCACCAGGAACCACTGGCCGTCGCCGCGATGGCATCGGCACCACCTGCCGACGCCATCCCCGTCACTGCGGACCACCCCATGGGCCAGATCGTGCACGTCGCCAGAGGCTGCGATCTGCGCGTCGATCCGTCCGCGGCGCACTACCTGTCCGGGCGACAGGGCGATCCGATCAACCGGATGTGGCTGCGACCTTTCGCCGATGACGAGGCCGACACCGACACCTCATTGCTCTTCGCCCTCATGGCCGGGGATATCAGTGCGCCGGTCACGATGAACCGCGGCATGTTGGGTTGGGCCCCCACCGTCCAGCTCACCACCTATCTGCGTCGACAGCCGGCCCCCGGCTGGATGCGGGTGCTGGCCAGCGCCACCGTGCTGGGGGACACCTGGTTCGAAGAGGACCACGTCATCCTCGACGCGGCCGGGCAGGTCGTCGTGCAGAGCAGGCAGCTCGCGATGATCCCGAAAGGGGCGTGACGGCAGGGCCGAGGTGAACGCCGACGACGGTGCGATCTCGGCGGGGCCTGCGCTTCTCGCGAGGTTGCCAGGGTATCCGGCGGGTAACCCAGCTCACATGTTTGCACCGGCGGATCTTCGGGAATGAGAAGACGGCTCAGGATTTGCCGAGGGCGAGGGGGTAGTACGGTGCCGAATGCATCGATCAAGAACGAGGAGCTGTACCAGGAGCTGCGAGAGGAGGGCGACTCCAAGGAGAAAGCCGCTCGAATCTCCAACGCAGTGGCCAACCGTGGGGCGTCCACCGTCGGCCGCAAAGGTGGGCGGTCCGGGAGCTATGACGCATGGACCGTTGCCGAGCTGCGTAAGCGTGCCAAAGAACTCGGATTGACCGGTTATTCGAACCTGTCCAAGGACAAGCTGATCGCCAAGTTGCGGGACTACTAGGCACCGGCGGTGCGCAGCGGTTCACGCACTCACGTCGGGACCACTCCGCGCGGCAGGATCAACGGCAGGTCGTTGTAGGTGACGATGCCCGGTGCCGCCGCGACGACGGCCGGGATCGCGTTCAGCGGGGGTGTGGCCGTCATGATGTGGCCGAGCACCATGAACTCCTCCAGCGTGGTCGCCTCGAAGTCCGGTGGCGGTAGGAAGCCGACCTTCATGGTGACCGTCGGCCGGCCGGCCACCTCGATGACCCATCCGTCCTGATCGATCTGCCAATCGGGCTCCAGGGTCTGGCCCTTGCGCCAGCGCAGGGTCAATTCGACGATGGTGCGCTGGCCGCCGGCTGGATCGTTTTTCAGGCCCTTCCAGCTGACGAACACCCCGGCTACGCCCCCGGCCGGAATGGTCCAGGACCCCAGGTCCAGGTCAGCGGTCGTCTTCGCATATTCGGCATCGCAGCGCACCTCGTCGAACTCGACGCCCAGCGCGTCGCCGATCATCCGCACCGCTTCGCCGAACACCCCGGTGCCGTGCGCGGTCATCGTCGGCAGCTCAGGGTCGTCGATGGGCCTGCCGAAGCCGACGGGCATCTCGGTCTCGGGGGAGTCGTAGAACGTCGTGTCGGCCGCCTCGTTGACGGTGATCTTGTCGACCCGGTCGCAGATGCCGGCCGCCACGACGGCCAGCTGGTTGACGTAGCCGGGGCTGATCCCGGACCCGAACATGGTGGATCCGCCACGCCGGCACGCGTCGGCGATGCGGTCGCGGCCCTCGCCCTGGTTGTGGCCGGTGATGAACGAGGCCGTCGCGACGACGTTGACGCCGGCCTCCAGGATGCGGACCAGTTCATCGACGTCGATCCACATCGGGTTGTAGACCACCACGTCGGGCTTGAGCGCGAGCAGGGCGTCGACGTCATTGGTGGCGGTCACCCCGAGGGGGGCGATACCGGCCAGCTGACCGACATCCTTACCGGCCTTGTCCGGCGACCAGGCGTAGCACCCGATCAACTCCAAGGTGGAATTCCTGGCGATGGCGGCGACGGAACTCTTGCCCACATTGCCCGTCGTCCACTGCACAACCCGGTACGGCTCGGTCATGTCGGTGAGTTTTTCACGGTCGTGAGAAAAAGAAAAGAGGGCTAGTCTCGGCGGGATGACAGCGCAGGTCGACAGCGATGATCGCGCGCCGCGGCGCCGTGGCCGTCCGCGCCGGATCAGCCACGAGCAGATCGTCGAGGCGGCCCGCGGCATCGCCCCGGCCGAACTCACGATGCAGGCCGTCGCCGACGCGCTCGGCGTGGACCGCACCGCACTGCACTACTACGTCGGCGACCGCGACGGGCTGCTGGAACTGGTGGTCGCCGATCTCTTCGACACCGAACTGCGCACCGTGGAACTACCCGCGCATGCCGACTGGCGTGAGGTGCTGCGCGCCTACGCGTCTGCCGTCCGGGACGGTGTACTGCGCTGCGGGGTGACCGCGACGAACTTCCGGCTCCGGGGGATCGGCGGCACCGCCGGTCTGGCGCTGGCCGAGCGGGTGCTCGTGGTGCTGACCGGAGCCGGCTTCGCCGTCGATGACGCGGGCCGGATCCTGACCCTCGTCGCGGGTATCGCGATGTCCGCAGCCCACGACGTGCTGGGTAGCGCGGAATCGCGGCTGCACCATCAGACACCGGAAGTGGCACGTGCGCTCAACGAGCTTCCGGCACAAGATTTCCCCCTGCTGTCCGCGGTCGTCGCGGATAGGCCCGGGGCCGACGATTTCGACTTCAATCTCGGCGTCGTCATCGCGGGCCTGGAACGCCATCTGAAGCTGTAGCCCCCCGTGCGGGAACCATATCGAGCCGAATGCTCCAGGATGGGAGGTATGGGCCTGATCCCGATACCGCGAACCGACCTGACCGATGCCGACGTGACGAGCGCGCTGGGGCGTGCGGTGAGCCTGATCGACCTCATCCTGGATGTGCTGGCCGAAGCCGATCCGCTGGGGTTACGGCGCCGGCTGGACTGCGTGGACATCCCCGGGACCAAGGCGTGGGAGGCGAAGGATCGCGCCGCGCGTATCCGGTGGTGGGTTCGCCGCGTCGGCGCGCTGGACACGGTGCTGGTCGCGTTCCCCGGGGTGTTCGGTGCGGTCGCCGACCGGCTGCCCGTCCAGGATCTGCTCGGGTTCACCAATCAGGCCATCGTGCTGTGCGCCGTCGCGCGTGAGTACGGCATCACGGATACGCCGACCAGGGTGCGGATGCTGGCGGCGGTGCTGTGCGCACGGGAGGTCTCCGACCAAGCGGAGTCCGAACCGGCCGTCCCGGATCCCGGCTGGTCCACGATGTCCCTGCCCCGCAAGGTGTGGCACCTGGCGGGCATCCTGAACGCCATCGGTGCCGAACTCGGGAAGCGGCCCCACCCGAAGGGCGTGTTCCGGTACCTGGGCATGCTGCCCTGGTTGGGTGCTGTCGCCGACTACTTCGGTGAGTACGGCGCCCTGATGCGTGCCGCCGCGGCGGGCGAAACGTGGATCACCCTGCACACCAACGTGATCGGCTCAGCCGCCGGCCAATAGGGGCTGTGGCGTGGTCTGTGCCCGCGGCGCCACGCTGCGGCAGGCGGCGATCGACAGCCCGGCGATGACGAAGCACACCACCGCGTACCAGAGGCTGCCGATCGGATCCCCGGCTGCTGTCACCCCGTCGGTGGCGCCGAAGTACGCCGGCAGCGCCGCCGCCCACAGCACCGCCATGACCGCCAGGTACACCGCGGCATAACCGAGGATCAGCGGGTTGGTGTGGTGTGCACCGGTTTCGCGCAGGGAACGCCACTGACCGACGAGCACCGGTACCGCGACGACCGTGAGGGCGACGAGTTCGAGGGCGTAGACCACCCCACCGGTATCGGTACTGCCGGTGATCTTGCCGACCACCGTCGCAGGCAGAGGCAGCACCGCGGTGCCGATGGACGCGAGCACACCGACGACGACGGTGCGCCACAGCACCTGTGGCCCGGTATAGGTCGTGCCGGCCTCGACGTGGCGGCCCACGAACAACTGCACGCAGAAGGCCAGCGACATCGGCCACAGCGCGGCGAATACCACGACGCTGGGCAACGGTACCGAGTCGAAGAACGGCTGGTTCATCGGATGGTCCAGAGTCCATTCCCACCAACGCAATTGCGGCCCGAGGTGATCGAAGATCTCGTAGAACGCGTGATGGATGAAGCCCACGCAGATCGCGCCGATCAGTACACCGCGCCGTTGGAACACCCCGAGGATGCGCACGATCTCGAAGGCGACGGTGGCCATCATCGGATAGATCGCGACGATGTACAGCGGTAGCCGGCCCCACAGGAAGTCGACGCTGAACACGTTGTGCGCGAACATCGTGTCCACGTATGCGCCGATCCCGAACTGGGCCGGGAAGTACAGCGGCGGCTCGATGATGAGCAGATAGGCGATGGCGCCGAACCACAGCACCACATTGGTCGGGTCGTTGTGGCGACGCCACCGGTTGACGGCGTACACCAGCGACAGCACAGCGCCGGCGATCACGAGGAGCTCCAGCACCGGAAGGGTCCAGTTCTCCAGGTTCAGCGGGTTGCGGAACGAGACGAGGCCACCCATGTCCTCGCAGGAAAAGCCAAGTCGCGCAGCCAGACCGGCGAATGTGGGCGCGCACAGATCAGACATCGGCGGATGCCTTCGCGGAGGTGTACCACTTGGTCACGTCATACCCCTCGTCGTAGCGCTTGAACCACTCGGCGGCCAGCGCCGGGAGCTTCTCGTGCGCCGGGTCATGGCCGGGAATCTGACTGCGCACGATACCCACCAGCGCGGCGAGCATCTCCCGCTTGCCCAGATCGGGGAACGGGCTCTGGAACGGCCCGTAGTCGGGACGTCGACCGATGCGCTGGAGCAGGGCGTTCTTGCCGCGCTCCAGGGCGAAGGTGGACACCGCGTCGACCTTGCGTACCTCCAGCGGGATGTGCCGGTTGAACCCGTCGCATGCCATCCGCACCACGTCCATGACGTGCTTGAAGATCGACGGGGCCACCCGCGCGCGGTACCACGGGTCGCCCACCAAGCCGTTGTAGATGATCAGTGCCGAGCTGCGGTGCTCGACCTCCTCGACGAAGTGCCACAGGAACAACGAGGCCACCCGGTCATCGCCCGGGGCGAACAGGGTGGCGTCGTTGTCCAGCATCAGTTTGAACACCGGGGTGAACGTCGCCTCCAAGTCGGCGGTGTAGGCCAGCCGGTACTTCAGCGGTGTGTTCGCGACGAGGTCGTCGAAGGCGGCGATCACCTCATCAAGGGTCTCTTTGAGCGCCGGGTAGGCCTTGATGAGTCCGCGGGCGTGCTGGCGATGGGCCATCGAGTGCTGGCCCTCCTGCCGGGTGAACGCATCGGCCTCCTCGGCGATCACCGGATCGGTGAGCAGGGGTTTGGCCTCGGCCATCGTGCTGACGATCATCTTCTCGAACGCGATCGCCAGGAACGACACCGCGTTGGCCATCGCGGAGAAGGCCGGATTGGTGTCGTTCCAGCAGAAGGGGACGTCGTAGTCAGCGAACGCGAACCGCATCTTGCGTACCTGTAGATCCGTCATCGAGCACCTCGCAGTAATCATACAAATCGGTCGTCATGTGTATGTTGACACTGTGTGGCACGCCCCGTCAATCGGCGATTTGTGTACGTCCACCGGCGCCCTTCGCCGCTGAACGTGCACAAATCGCTATCCTGCGGCCATGTCGGCGGAGGGATGTGACCGTGGCGCGTAGGCGCGGGTGGGGTGGCGAACCGCCGCGCACCGATGAGGAGGCGACCGCGCGCATCATCGATGCCGCGGTGAAGCTGATCGCCGAGACCGGTAAAGGCATCAGCATCGCCGATGTCGCGGCCGCGCTCGGCGTCATCCGGCAGACGGTGTACCGGTATTTCCCGACGGCCGAGGCGCTGATGCACGCCGCGGCCATCGCCTCGGTGGACGGCTTCCTGGACCGGTTGGCCGGCACGGTCAGCGGCATCGCCGACCCGGCCGAAGCCATGACCGAAGGGGTGATGTTCACCCTCGAGGAGGTGGCCCGGACTCCTCATCTGGCGATCCTGTTGTCCGAGCCCTATGAGAATGCCCGGCCCAGCAGCATGGCCTCCGATGAGGCCCAGGATTTCGGTATGCGGATGATCAACCGATTCGACGTCGACTGGGCGTGCCACGGATACGACGATGCGGCGCTGCACGAGCTGGTGGAGTTCACCCTGCGCACCATGCTGTCGTTCTTCGTGGCACCCAATCCGCCGGGACGGTCACGAGAAGAGTTGCGCCACTTCATCAAAAGGTGGCTGGGTGGCGCGATCTCGGCCCAGGGCTGATCACCGGGCCCGGGCCGCGGCGGCGGGGGTCATCTGCTCGACGGGGGTGAGGCGAGGTACACCTGCCAGATCACCGGGTTCGTCGGCCAGCAGGTTGGTGGCCGACCTGGTGAAGAACTCGCGCGCCGCGGCATCTTCGAACGTCTGTGAGTTCGACACGTCGACGACGACCTCGGCGCCCTCGAGTGCCCCGGTCAGTCCCTCGCCGATGACGACGATGCGCATGATGTCCCTCTCCGGCCGCAGCCCGCGGCGGCCTCCGCGCACCAGAACGGATGCGGTGGCGAGGATTCATCCCCGTTCGACTCGCCAGGGTCACGCCGGAACCGCGGTGGTCCCTCGCACCACCAGTGTCGGGGGTACGACGATATCGGCCGGCTCGACGCCCTCGGTGTCGTTGTCCAGGCGTCCCACCAGGCGTGTCACCGCCGCGCGGGTGAGCTGGGGGGTCTCCTGCCTGATGGTGCTCAGGTCGATATGTGCCAGGCCGGCCAGGGGGCTGTCGTCGAAGCCCATGACCGATATCTGCTGGGGCACCGGGACGCGGGCACGCACCAGTACGTCGAGTACGCCGAGGGCGCACCGGTCGTTGAAGGCGAAGATGGCCGACGGGAGCGGCGTACCGGAGCTGAGTAGGGCGGTCGCAGCCGCCGCGCCCTCACGTTCGGTGAGCCCACCCTGGTGGATCTCGGCGGTCGCGCCGGCTGCCCGCATGGCCTGGGTGTATCCCCGGCGGCGCTCGGCGGCCCCGGGCGCGCGGCCGCCGTCGAGAAAGGCGATACGGCGGTGGCCCAGGCTGTGCAGATGGGCAACGGCCATCGCGGCGCCGGCGGTGTCATCGCTGCGGACGGCGTCCACACCCCGCACCTTTCGGGCCAGGACGACCACCGGGGTACTGGCCGCCAGGGTGACCAACTCGGCTGCCGGAAGGTTCGGCCCCAGGAGCACCAGGGCCTCACACCGGTCGTCGAGCAGGGCGCGCACCGCGCGGCGCTCGTCATGGTGTGGGGTGACGCCACTGAGCACCACCTCGTAGCCGAGTTCGTCTGCCGCGGCGTACACGCCGTCGACGAGTTCGGCGTGGAACTCTTGTCCCGCAGCGAATGTCACGCCGAGCAGTTTGGTGCGCAGTTGGCGTAACCGTCGCGCCCGCGGATCGGGCCGGTAACCGATCTCGTCGGCGCAACGGCGCACCCGGGCGCGTGTCTCGGCGCTGGCGCCGGGCGCATCGCGCATGACGATGGACACCAGGGCCCGGGAGACGCCCGCGTGCCGGGCGACATCCTCCAGTGTCGGACGATGCTGCATGAGGTGAGACTAGAAGGTTCTAGTGCTTCGTGCTTTACTGGTCGCGACTAGAGCGTTCTAGTACATCGAAAGGTGACCGATGACCTTCCAGCTGGCCGTCTGCTCGGAGATGGTCTTCCGGGATCTGCCGATCATCGACCGCGTCAAGCGCATCCACGAGCTCGGGTTCGCCGTGGAGATCTGGAGCTGGCATGACAAGGACCTCGAGGCGCTCGCCGCCACGGGGGCCACCTTCACCTCGATGACCGGCTACCTGCACGGTGACCTCATCGACCCGGCCACCGCCGATGACGTGGTGCGCACCGCCGAGCTCAGCATCGAAGCCGCCGAGACGCTCGGGGTGACACGGCTGAATCTGCACACCGCCGAACTGGTGGACGGCCAGGCGGCGCGGCCGCGGCAGCGTGCCACCGGAGAGATGTGGCTGACCGCCCTGCGCACTCTGGAGCGTATCGGCGAACTCGGCGCACAGGCGGGCATGACGTTCTGCGTGGAGAATCTCAACACCCTCGTCGACCATCCCGGCGTGCCACTGGCTCGGGCCAAGGACACCCTCGCGCTGGTCGAGGGTCTCGGTCATCCGAACGTCAAGATGATGCTGGACCTCTATCACGCGCAGATCGGCGAGGGGAACCTGGTCGAACTGATCCGCCGCTGCGGTACGGCCATCGGCGAGATTCAGGTGGCCGACGTGCCCGGCCGCTGCGAGCCGGGCACCGGTGAGATCAACTACCCGACGATCGCCAGGGCGCTACACGAGATCGGCTTCACCGGCACCGTCGGTTTGGAGGCGTGGAACTCCGCGGACAGTGCGGCTGCACTGGCGGCGTTCCGCGTGGCCTTCACGGTCTAGATCGCCGCCACTTCCGGTAGCCGCGGTGCGCGGCGACGGTGCCGACGATGGCGGTGACACACCACACCACCGCGGCAGCGACGGCCAGCGGGGCCGACTGGTTGCCCAGCGCGGCTCCCAGCGAGGTGTAGACGAATGCGCGCGGCACCGATCCGATGAACGCGCCGAGTGCCATCTGCCACAACGGAACTCCGAACGCGCCGAACGCGTAGGAGGCCAGTGCGTCGGACATGCCGGGGATGAACCGCTGCCCGACGACGGCCCACAATCCGCGCCGTTCGATCTGTCGATCGAGCCGGTCGGCGCGCTCGGCCCCGAGCAGGGCACGTGCGCTGCCGCGACCGGCCCGCCGTCCGACCAGCGTGCTGATCATCGCGGTACCGACGGTGGCGCCGAGCGTCACACCGAGTCCCACGACCGGGCCGAACAACAGACCACTGCCCGCGGCCAGGATGGTGCCCGGGACGAAGATCGCACCCAGCCCGGCCGACAGCACGATGTAGGTCAGCGGGGCCGCCGGCCCGGTGGCGGTGACGGCGGCGCGGATCTCGTCGGTGTCGACGACCCGGCCGAACACCATGATGCAGAACAGTCCGCCCAGTACGGCCGCGAACAGCCCGAGACGCACCATGTGGCGCCGCCGGTCGGCGATGAGGTCGCTCGCGGCGGAAGCCGTGCCGTCCAGGCTCTCCGTGTCGGTCATGTCATCTGCGATTGTGCCTGGTCTCGCGCGGGTCCTCACGGTGGGCCGCGAGTAACGCCAGTTCGGTGCGGGACCGGCAGCCCGTGCTGTCGAGGGCGCGGCTCACATACTTCTTCACGGTGTCCTCGGTGAGTACGAGTTCCGCGGCGATCCGCGCGTTGGTCAGTCCACGGGAAAGTAGAACGACCACCTCGCGCTGCCGGTTGGTCAGTGTGGCAAGGGGATTCGGCTGAAATCCGGGCAGCGCGCGGGACACCACGCGTAATTGCCGGCACAACAGGCGCATGGTCGACGCATCGCGTGCGCAGACGGCGGCGGGATCCGGGTCGAACAGGCCGACCAGGCCGTGCCGGTGCGAGCCCATCGAGAACGTGAAGGCATTGCAGGACTGCAGACCGGCCCGGTGCAGGAACTGTTCGACGTAGCGGGCGGCGGCCTCCGGTGGTGGCGGCAGCTCGTCCAGACAGACCCCTCCGGTGTCCTGCAGTCGTTGCAGGGCGGCCGGGGTGGCGAACACGTCCGAGGTGTTCCAGGACCGCAGATAGTCGTCGAGAATCTCTCCGCTGGGATCGCCGGTGGTCGCGGGCGCAGCGTCACGGAACGCGTCGGCCACGCTGTCACCGGTGAAGAAGGTGACGCCTTGGACACCGAAGGCGTGTTGCACGGCGTCGACCACAGCATGGCGGAATTGACCGAGATCGGCGGCGTCTTCGCAGGCCTCCAGCACGGCGAAGACGCGTTCGTAGTCCCGGGCGCCGAGCCCGGCGGCACCGGTCACGCCATCAGTAAAGCAGGCGCGTCGGTCGCGGAATGTCCTCTTTCGTGCACTGGGTCCGGCGCTGCCGGCTGGTTAGATTCGACGTATGCGAGCGGTGATGGCCCGGCGAGGTGCGGTGGCGGTCGAAAACGTCGAGGATCCGGTCGCGGAACCCGGTCAGGTGCTGGTCGCGCCGCGGGCGTGCGGGATCTGCGGTTCCGATATCCACCTGGTCGAGTCGCAAGCGGCCGCCCCGGATCTGGTGCCACCGATGGTGCTGGGCCACGAGTTCGTCGCGGAGATCCTCGACTACGGTCCGGCCACCTCGCGGATCCTGCCGCCAGGAACGCTCGTCACCTCGGTGCCGTTCCTCGACACCGCCGGCGGCCCACAGCTGCTGGGGCTCTCGCCTGCGGTGACCGGAGGGCTTGCGGAGCGGATGGTGTTGCAGGAGAGCCGTCTGCTGGCGGTGCCGGAAGGTGTGCCCGCTGCACACGCCGCGGTGACCGAACCGTTGGCGGTCGGGGTCCACGCCGTCGCGGCCGCGGGGATGGAACCCGGTGACGTGGCGCTGGTGCTCGGCTGTGGTCCGGTGGGGCTGGCGGTCGTCGCCGCGCTCAAGGCGGCCGGGCACGGACCGGTGGTGGCTGCCGACTTCTCGGCGACCCGGCGCGCGCTGGCGGTGACGATCGGCGCCGACGTCGTGGTGGATCCTGCCGAGCACGGCCCCTACACCCGGTGGTCGCAGCTGGCCGGCCCTGCGTTGCCGATCTCGCCGCTGATGGCTGGACCCGTCCGCGCCAACGCGGTGATCTTCGAATGTGTGGGCCGCCCCGGCGTTCTGGCAGCGGTCATGGAATCCGCTCTGCCCCATAGCAGGATCGTGGTGGTCGGGGTGTGCACCCAGCCCGACACCATCGTCCCCGCAATCGGCACGACCAAAGAACTCGCACTGCGCTTCGTCTTCGCCTACCGGCCGGAGGAATTCGAGATGGCGCTGCGGTGGATCGCCGACGGCACGGTGAATGTGGCGGCGATGATCACCGCGACCCTGCCCCTGTCGGCGGCGGCGGAGGCGTTCGGTGCCCTGTCGCTACCCGACGAACACTGCAAGATCCTGCTCACCCCCGACACCCAGGAGATCGTATGACCCGCTTGCGCTTCGGCTATTTCATCGCCCCGTTCCACCGAGCCGGGATCAACCCGACGCTCGCGCTGCAGCGCGACCTCGAACTCATCGAGCACCTCGACGCGCTGGGCTATGACGAGGTGTGGATCGGTGAGCATCATTCGGCCGGCAGCGAGATCATCAGTTCTCCAGAGGTTTTCATCGCCGCCGCCGCCCAGCGCGCCAAGCGTATCCGGTTCGGTACCGGCGTGATCTCGCTGTCGTATCACAATCCTCTGTGGGCGGCCGACCGGTTGATGTTGCTCGACCACCTCACCCACGGTCGCATCATCGGTGGTGTGGGGCCCGGTTCGCTGCCGACGGACTCGGCGATGATCGGCCTGACCCCGACCGACACCCGGGAACTGCTCGAGTCCAACCTCGACATCATGGTGCGGCTACTGGCCGGGGAAACTGTGACCGCCAAGACGCCGACCCACGAATTCTTCGACGCACAGCTGCAATTGGCGCCCTACGCCGACGGCGGGATACCGCTGTCGGTGGCAGCGGTCGCGTCGCCGACCGGTGCCCGGCTGGCCGGCAAACACGGGATCGGGTTGCTCTCGATCGGGGCCACGCTCACCGAGGCGGGGTTCGACGCGCTGGCGCACCATTGGAACGTCGCCGAGGAACGCGCCGCTGCCTTCGGGACCACCGTGGACCGCGGCAACTGGACGCTGGTCGGGCCCTTCCACGTCGCCGAGACCGACGCGCAGGCCCGCGCCGACGTCCGGTACGGGATCCAATCGTGGTTTAACTATTTCCAGAAGGTCGCGGCCTTCCCACAGATGACCATGCCCGGGGACAAGATCGACGAGATGATCGACACCATCAACGATCTGGGTGCCGGCGTGATCGGCACCCCGGAGCGGGCCCGCGCCCAGGTGCAGCGACTGTGGGATCAGTCCGGCGGATTCGGGTCGATGTTGCAGATGGCCGCCGACTGGGCGAATCCGGCAGCGACGAGGCGATCGGCGGAACTGTTCGCCGAGGAGGTCATGCCGCACTTCCAGGGACAGGCCCAGCCGACACTGAACGCCGCGGCGCGGGCGGGTCAGGTTCGGGAGGGTTTGGCGCAGACCCAGATCGACGCCATCACGCATATGACGCGCAAGTATGAGTCCGAGAAGGCCGGCGGGTAGTTTCTTCTGCCATGGGTACCCGATGGCAGAACGCGGACGCGCCGAGGGGTGACGACTACGACGCCCGCTGGCGCACACTGTCGGCCAGCGGGCAGAGCGTCCACGGGGAGGCCGACCTGGCCGAATCCGTGCTGCGCGAGCACGGTGGCACCCGAGTCCTGGATGCCGGTTGCGGTACCGGACGGGTGGCCATCGAGTTGGCTGAGCGGGGGTTCTCGGTCGTGGGCGTCGATGCCGACCCGGCGATGCTGGACACGGCTCGCGCCAAGGCCCCGCACCTGGAATGGGTCCTGGCTGATCTGTCCGCCCCGGAGGCAGGGGTGGCCGGAGAGTTCGACCTCATCGTCGCGGCGGGAAACGTGATGATCTTCCTGGAACCGGGCACCGAGGCGCAGGTGGTGGCCGGACTGGCCGGGCACCTGGCGCCGGGTGGACTGCTCGTGTCCGGGTTCTCGCTACGCCCGCACAGGTTGTCGCTGGCCGACTACGACAGGTTCGCCACGGCCGCCGGTCTGGAACCGATGGCGAGGTGGTCGACCTGGGATCGTGCGGAGTTCACCGGCGGTGACTATGCGGTATCGGTACACCGGCGTGCGCCGCGACCGCCGGAGCGATCCAGTCGTTGAGGAATGCACGTAAGGCGTGGCCCTGCCGGGCCGGCCGCCCCGGATCGACGATGAACGACTGCAGGATGCGCAGCATGAACTCGACCAGCTCGTCGAGTCCGCCATCGGCGAAGCCGGCTGCCGCCCAATCCACCCCGAAGCGCTGCAGGATCGAGCGTCCGAAACCGATGGCGATATCGGACGTCACGCCCGCGGTGAAGGCGCTGGCCTTTCCGGGCTGGAGCACCAGGCCGAGGTAGCGGTCGTGCGGCAACTGCTCGATGGTGTACGCGATCCCTTCGACGACGGCCTCGGTCGGATCGTCGATCGAACCCAGTTGGGCGGCAAGGCGATCGAGAAATCCGGCCACCGATGACACCGCGGTCGCGGCCAACAGCGTCTCGTGGGTGGGGAAGTACCGGTAGATCGTCTGGCGGGTGACGCCGAGGGTTTGGGCCACCTCCGACACGCTCACGGTGCCGCGGGCGTCGATGGCGCTGCGCGACGTCTCGATGATGCGGCGTACCGCCTCGTCGTCGTCGACCGGGATGTCACCGGACCAGCCGTGCCTGCGCATCCGACGATCGTCGCACGGATCCGGCCCAAAGCTTGACAGTACAGTTAGTCATGAATGTATGGTCAGATTATGGTTCTCAGCCCGGCGAGCAGCGCCGACGAATCCCTGACCCGGCGTGCCCTGCAGCACGCACTCGACGGCACGACCGATATGGCCGATGCCGTGCTCAAGGTGCCGCTGCACTACTACCGCGATCCCAAGATCACCGAGATCGAGGAGTCGCAGATCCTGCGCCGGGTGCCGCTGGCGATCGTTCCGTCGGCCCAGCTCCCGAAGAACAACGACTTCGTGGTCCGCTCCGTGCTTGGCGACTCGCTGCTGGTGACGCGGGACCGGAGCGGTCTCGCCCATGTCTTCCTGAACTACTGCCGGCACCGGGGGGCGATGCCGGCCTGCGGTTCGGGTAACGCGTCGCGTTTCGTGTGCCCCTACCACGCCTGGACCTACCGCAACACCGGCGAACTGTTCATGGTGCCGGGCAAATCCGGGTTCGACACCATGGACAACGCCGACTACGGACTGGTCGAACTCCCCTCGCAGGAACGGTACGGGTTCATCTGGGCGGTCCTCACCGCGGATGCCGCCATCGATCTCGACGCTCACCTGGGTCCGTTGGGACCTGAACTGGCGCAATGGAATTACGAGAGCTATGGCTACCACACCGATCGGGAGTTCTCCTCGGAGGTGTCGTGGAAAGGCGCGTTGGAGGCGTTTGCCGAGGGCTACCATTTCCCGTTCGTGCACGGCGAGAGCCTGATCGGGCAGAACACCCTGCCGAACACGGCCATCTACGACGAGTTCGGCAAGCACCATCGGATCGGCTTCCCGTTCACCTGGATCAAGAACCTCGCGGAGGATTCGGTGGCTGCGCTGGAGCCGTCGGCCAACATGGGGGTCATCTACTGGGTGTATCCCAACCTCATCCTGGCCAACAGTCCGGTCGGGGTGGAGATCATCGACATGCTGCCCGAGGGTGAGCCGACGCGGTGTACGGTCCGGCACAGCTGGATGGGCCGCATCCCGGCGATCGATGACGATATGCGCGCTCTCTACGACACCGTCTACGAGGGCGTGCACGCCGCGGTGCGCGACGAGGATTTCGCGATGTTGCCGCAGTGCGGCGAGGGCGTTCGGCACGGCCAGCACGACCACATGATCATCGGACGCAACGAGATCGCCGTGCAGCACATGATCAAGGTGTTCGCCCAGGAGTTGGGTGTCGCGCTGGCCTGAACACCCGCCGGCTCATCGAGGCGCGGCGACGTCGAGCACCATGAGGGCCGAGGAGAACTGAACGGTGGCGGCCGGATCGCCGAGGTCGACGCCGCACAACCGCTCGATGCGCCGCAATCGCTGCGCCACGGTGTTCGGGTGGATCATGAGTCTCTGGGCGGTCACGTTGCGGTCCTGCTTACACACGAAGTGGGTGTGCAGCGTCGAGACCAGATCGGTGCGGTGGGCGGCATCGTATTCGAGCAACGGGCCCAGCGTCCGGGTGGCGTAGGCCAAGAGCTTGGCCGGATCATCAAGTTGGAGAAGCAATCCGACGACACCGAGATCCTCCAGGCCGACGACGGAATCGGTGCGGCCGGCCCGAACGGCGATCTCCAAGGCGCCTTTGGCGATTCGATACGCGTCACCGTATTCGGTCGCCTGGGCGGGCGAGACGGCGATGGTCGCGGTGACATCCGGCGCCGCCCGGGCCATCGCTCGGTGGACCATGACGCCTGGCGGCACGTCGGTACCGGTGGCGTCGGGCCACAGCGCGACCAGCACTCCACCGTGCATGGCGACCAGTGGACGCGGCTGATAACCCGATGCCACTTCGGTGACCGCCGACAGCGCACGCTGCCACGCCTGTCGGGTGGCCACTTCGCCGGAGCCGGTGAGGGTGGCGACGATCGCGATATGTGCCACGGTGAGGTCGTGACCCAGGCGCTGGGCGCGCTCCACCAACTGCGGTGTCAGTTGCCCGCTGCCGGTCAGCACATCGGTCAGCAACTCCCCGCGCACCCGGTGCTCCACTTCCGCTGCTGTCTGCACGCGCAACAATTCCACCGAGATCACGATGGACGCGTGCTCCACCGCGCGAATCTGCAGGGGGTCAAGCGAATCCAGGGTTCCGGGAAACCAGATCCGCGCCGCCACCTCGCTGCCGAGTCGCACGCTTGCGACGAGCCAACCGGTGGGAACACCCGCACCGTCGACGGCCTCGGCGACAGTGGCCGTGGACGCGGTGGGCTCGCCGTCGGACATCGCGGAACGTACGGCGGCGGTGGGATAGTCGACGCCATCGGAGGAGCGGGCGATCTCGCCCTGGCGGGCGTCATCGATGAGCACGGGCCGGCCGATCAGGTCGCTGAGGGCGTCGGCGATGCCTCCGATGCCGCCGGAGCGCAAGGTGACCGCCAGCAGCCGCTCGTGGATCTGTTCCGAACGCGCGAGAGCGTCGCGTTGTTCGCGCAGTGAGCCCGTCAAGGCGCGTAGCTCGTCGAGTCGGCGTGCCGAGGTCAACGCGATGGCCGCATGGTTGGCGAGCAGGATCAACCGTTCGATCTCGTAGCGGGTGAAGGTGTGTACCGAGGCGTAGTAGCCGTTGAGCGTCCCGAGTACCTCGGTGCCGGCGATCAGGGGTACGGCGACGATGGCCCGGTAGCCCTGGTCCTGTGCCACGCCGGCCCAGAGCGCGAATTCGGGTTCGATCCGCACATCACGGATGGCCACGGGCTCACCCGTGTGGAAGGCCCGAGTCGACGGTGAGCCGCTGTTCAGCCGGATGGGTCGGTCGGAATTGACCCGTCGGACGTACTCCTCGGACAGTCCGCTCCAGCCCTGTACCTCCAGTCGCTCCCGGGCCGCATCGGGGACGAGCACGCCGCAGAAGTCGAAGCCCAGCAGCGTCCTGGCCGTATCCGCGACCAGGCAGAGCACCTCGGGCAGGTCGGTCTCGGCACCGGCCCGCGCGCTGAGGGTGCGCAAGGCGGCCAGCCACGTCACGAGTTCCGCGCCCGGCCGCTCGTGGCCCGTCGATACCGTCACCTGAACAGTGTCTCGCATAGATGTATGTCTGTGGATACATAAAAGACAATCAAGTATGTCTGTTCAGACATTGAAGGCGAATGCCGATGTGACGACACTCATATCCATGACCCAAGTCTCACCGGCCACCGCGCCCCCGGCATCGCTGCCCGGTCAGTTCCGCGACATTCTCAACCCGGCCACCGGCGAAGTGCTCACCACGATCCCTGAACAGGGCGAGATCGACGTCGATGCCGCGGTCGCGACAGCGCGGGCGGCGTTCGAGGACGGACCGTGGCCGAACATGGTGCGCAGTGAGCGCGCCAAACTCCTGCTGCGCATCGCCGATGCCATCGAGGACTCCAGTGAGCAGCTCTACACCCTCGAGGCACGTAACAACGGGCGGCCGATCACCGAGACCCGTGCCCAGCTGTCCCGTGTTCCGGAATGGTTCCGCTACAACGCCGGTCTTCTGGCCGCCCAACGCCAGGCCGTACTGCCCGGCGACGGCCCGTACCTGACCTATCAGCAGAGGCTGCCGCTCGGCGTATGCGGCATCATCACCCCGTTCAACCACCCCATGCTCATCCTGGCGCGCAGCCTGTCCGCCGCCCTCGCCAACGGAAACACCGTGGTGGTGAAGCCGTCCGAACTGACCCCACTGACCACCCTCGCACTTGCCGACATCCTCACCCGTGCCGGACTGCCCGAGGGTGTGGTCAACGTCGTGACCGGTGCACGGGAGGCGGGGCGACGGCTCACCAACCACCCCGACGTCGCCAAGATCACCCTCACCGGCGGCACCGAAGCGGGCCGATCCGCTGCCATCGCGACCGCGTCCCGATTTGCGCGGATCACCGCCGAACTCGGCGGTAAGACACCGGTGCTGCTCTTCGACGATGTCGACCCCAGCGTCGCGGCCGAGGGTGCGGCGTTCGCCGCCTTCGTCGCCGCCGGTCAATCCTGTGTCGCCGGATCGCGATTCCTGGTGCAGCGCGGCATCTACGACGAATTCGTCGCGGCGCTCACCGCGCGTGCGCAGGCGATTCGGCTCGGCGATCCGGGGCTGCCGAGCACGCAGATGGGTCCGCTCATCAGTGCCCGCCAGCGTGACAAGGTCGTCGCGCTGATCCAGACCGGTCTGGACGACGGCGCGACCTTGACCGCCGGTGGACAGGCACCGGCGCTGCCGGACCCGTTCGACAAGGGCTTCTTCCTCTCACCCACCGTGCTGTCGGACGCCACCATGGAGATGACGGTCGCTCGCGAAGAGATCTTCGGACCGGTGGCCGTGGTGATCCCCTTCGACGACGAGCACGATGCCGTGCGGATGGCCAACGACAACCCGTACGGGCTGGGCGCCGGCGTGTGGACCACCGATGTGAGCCGTGCTCACCGCGTCGCGGCGCGCATCGAGGCGGGCATGGTGTGGGTCAACGATCACCACCGGCTCGAACCTTCCCTCCCGTGGGGCGGCATCAAAGAGTCGGGGTCTGGAAAAGACGCCGGCACAGAGTCTTTCGATGACTTCTCCTGGATCAAGACAATCGTCGTGCGGACCGCGGCCGACCACGTCGACTGGTACGGCGACCAGCCGCAGCGCCGATTGAACTGACCCGCATCCCCATACCCCGAAAGGCACCACCATGTCCGCAGGACGTTGGCACCACGACATCACCCGAACGCAATGGCTCGTGCTGGCAGGGACCACCTTGGGCTGGGGTCTGGACGGCTTCGCCGGCAGTCTCTACGTCCTGGTGCTCGGGCCCGCCATGACCGAACTGCTTCCGCACAGCGGTATCGGCGTCGACGGCGCGGCGATCGGCTTCTACGGAGGTATGACCGTCGCGCTGTTCCTCGCCGGATGGGCCACCGGCGGAATCCTGTTCGGCATGCTCGCCGACTACTTCGGCCGCACCCGGGTGCTCTCGATCGGCATTCTCACCTATGCGGTGTTCAGTGCCCTGGCGGTCTTCGCCGATACCTGGTGGCAGCTGGGCCTGCTGAGGTTCATCGCCGGCCTCGGGTCAGGTGTCGAGGCGCCGGTGGGTGCGGCGCTGATCGCCGAAACCTGGCGCAACCGCTTCCGGGCGCGCGCAGGCGGGGTGATGATGGCCGGATATGCGGGCGGGTTCTTCATGGCGGCCGCGGCCTACGCACTACTGGGCGATCACGGGTGGCGCGCCATGATGCTGCTCGCCGGTATCCCCGCCCTGGTGGTCTGGTTCATCCGCCGCTACGTGCCAGAGCCGCCGGAGATCGGCGCGCACCTGGAAGCACGCAAGGAGCGAAAGGCGCTCGGCCACCACCACGATCAGGACCGGTTCGTGCTGGGTCGGCTGTTCAGCCCGCCGCTGCTGCATCCCATGCTGGTCTGCACCGCCCTGGCCACCGGAGCGCTCATCGCCTTCTGGAGTGTGTCGACGTGGTACCCGCAGATCATCAGGCAGATGACCACAGCCGAGGGCCTCGCCCGGACGGTGGCCGATCATCGGGTCGCGGTGGCCGCGATGCTGTTCAACGCGGGCGGCATCATCGGTTACGCCGCATGGGGTTTCGTCGCCGACGCCATCGGCCGCAAAAGAGCCTTCCTCATCAGTTTCGGGGTCTCGGCGGTCACCATCGGCTGGTCGTTCCCGTTCGAACGCAGTTATCCCGAGATGTTGATCGCGATGCCGCTTCTGGGTTTCGGATTGTTCGGCGCGCTATCGGGCACCTTCATCTACGGGCCCGAACTGTTCCCGCCCAGTGTGCGAGCCACCGCACTGGCGGTGTGCAACAGCGTCGGTCGCTACGTCACCGCCCTGGGACCCCTGACAGCCGGGGTGATCGCCGCATCCTGGTTCGACGGAAACCTGGGCATCGCCACGGCATCGGTATCGGCGATCGGCCTGATCGCCGTGATCGGCCTGGCCTTCGCGCGTGAAACGCGCGGTACGCCCATGCCCGTCGACGGCCCCGCTGACCACATCATCCCGCTGAGCGAAAAGAGCGCGTCATGACCGAATACTCCACCGCCTCGGCGATCGTCGTCGGGGGATCGATCGGAGGGTTGACCACCGCGCTGCTGTTGCGCGACCTGGGTTTCCAGGTGGACGTCTACGAGCGCACCCCGATCCCGCTTGATGGTCGCGGCAGCGGAATCGTCCTGCAGCCGGACACCGTGCGCTGGTTCGCCGAACGGAGCACCCAGAATTTGGCCGACCTCCAGACCACCACCGCCTACGTGCAGTATCTCGATCCCAGCGGAGCCACCGTGCACCGCGAACCCGCCCGGTGGACCTACACGTCCTGGGGTACGTTCTACCGCGCCCTGCTCGCCGATTTCGGCACCGAGCGCTACCACTACGGCGAATTCGCCTGCGGTTTCAGCCAGGACGCCGACACCGTGACCGTCCGATTCGTCAGCGGCAGAACCGCAACAGCGGACCTCGTCGTCTTCGCCGACGGCATCACCTCCCCGGCCCGCGAATACTTCGACCCCGAAGCCACGCTGACGTACGCCGGCTATGTGGGTTGGCGGGGCACCGTCGCATGGGCGAACCTGTCCGCCGAGAGCCGCGATGTGCTGGGTGATGCGATCACCTACACCGTGATCCCGAACTCGCACATCACCATGTACCCGATTCCCGGGGAGGAGAGTCTCGACCAGGCCGACCGCCTGATGAACTACGTCTGGTATCGCAATGTGCCCGCCGGCCCCGAACTCAGTGAGTTGCTGATCGACAAAAGAGGATTCACCGGGTCGGTGTCCGTGCATCCGGGGCAGGTTCAGGATCGCTTCGTCGCCGAACTGCGCGAGGCCGCCGCCGCACAGTTGGCCCCCGCCGTGGCCGAGGTGGTCGAGAAGACCGCACAGCCCTATCTTCAAGTGCTTTCCGACGTGCGGTCCACGCGGATGGCGCTCGGCCGGGCCGCACTGATCGGCGATGCCGCGTGTGCGTCGCGGCCACACGCCGCGGCCGGAACCGCCAAAGCCGCGGCCGACGCGTGGGCCTTGGCCGACGCCCTGTCGACCTCCGCGGGTGACATCGCCTCCGCGCTGTCCAAGTGGGAGCCGGCGCAGCTGCAGCTCAGCGACGCCCTCCTGCGCCGCGTGGTGGATATGGGTGAGCGATCGCAGTTCCACAACACCTGGATGCCAGGGGATCCAGATCTGCGCTTCGGCCTCTACGGGCCTGGGCACTGAACACCTTCACGAGGAGAGGAACTCGACAATGACCGACAACAACTACCTGACTGATCTGCCGCTCGCGGGTGAACTGGTGGCCACCGATTTCGAGAGCTGGCCGGACTGGCTCAAGACCGAGTTCGCCGAGCACGCCTTCGACGGAAACGTCGGATCCCGGCTGCTGAGCGAGGATTCCCGCGTCAGGGTCTGGGAGATCCGGCTGGCGCCCGGGGAACGCTGGCATGCCCACCGGCATGTCCTGGACTACTTCTGGACCGCGATCAACGCCGGTAGCAGCCGCCAGCACACCCATGACGGCACGGTGCGCGAGGTCTCCTACGATGCCGGGGAGACCCGCCACTTCCATTTCGGGCCGGGGGAATTCCTGCTCCACGACATCGAGAACATCGGGGACACCGAGTTGATCTTCACCACTGTCGAGCACCTGGACAGCGACAACACCGCGCTGGACATCGCCCGATGACGGCCGTTGCTCAGCCGGGCGGTGTCATCGACGTCCACGCCCACTGGCTTCCTCGTTCGCTGTTCGGGCTGCCACCCGGCGCGCCGTACGGGCCGATGCACGACAGGGACGGCCAGCTGTTTCTCGGTGATCTGCCGCTGTCCATCGCCACCGAGTCCATGAGCGATGAGGCGGCCATCATTGAGGACATGGACCGTGCGGGGGTTGCGGTGCGGGTGCTCTCCGCACCCCCGTTCGCGTTCCCGCTCAGCGGCGAGCCGGGCGGCGCGGACTACGCCCGGGCTTTCAACACCGCCCTGGCCGATGTCGTGTCCCGGACCGACGGAAAGCTGCTGGGCCTGGGTGTCGTGAGCTTGGGCGCCTCCGAGGAGATCACCGCCCAGTTGACGGTCTTGCGCGATACCGCGGGCATTGTCGGGGTGGCCATCCCGCCGGTGGTCGCGGGCGAGTCCCTGCACCGAGGCGCGTTGCGGCACATCGTCTTCGAGGCTGCGCGCTTGGACCTTGCCGTACTGGTCCATCCCATGCAGATCGGGCGTCCGGAGTGGGCGGACTACTACCTGGCCAATCTCATCGGCAATCCTGTCGAAACCGCCACCGCGGTCGCGAATCTGGTCCTGAGCGGTGTGAAGGATGAGCTTCCCGCGCTGCGCATCTGCTTCCTGCACGGCGGCGGCTGCGCCCCCGGATTGCTGGGCAGGTGGGACCATGGCTGGCGTGCCCGCGCCGACGCCAGAGGAGGGTGCGCGCGAGTGCCGTCCGAGGTCTTCGCCGATCTGTATTTCGACACGGTCACCCACGGCGCGCCCCAACTCGAACTGCTCTGCAAGATCGCCGGGGTGGACAAGGTGGTGTGCGGCAGCGACTATCCGTTCGATATGGCCGAAGCGGATCCGGTACGGTTCGCGGTGAAACACGGTCCCGACCGGGACGCGCTGACTCGGGCGGCACGCGCGTTCCTGGGGTTGAGCTGATGTCGACGCTGTTCACCCCGCTGACCCTGCGCGAGGTCACGTTCGCCCATCGGGCGTGGATGTCGCCGATGATGCAGTTCTCCGCCGTTGTCGACGGACCGGAGGCCGGCGCACCCACGGACTGGCACCTGCAGCACTTCGGTGCGCGGGTCATCGGCGGGGTGGCCCTGGCGATGGTCGAGGCCACCGCCGTGGACCCCGTCGGCCGCAGCAGCATCTACGACCTCGGATTGTGGAATGACGCTCAGGTGCCGGGATTTCGGCGACTGACCGATTTCATCTCCACGCTCGGTGCGGTTCCGGGAATCCAGATCGTGCACGCCGGCCGGAAGGGATCCACCGGTCGGCCCTGGCCGGATCACAGCCGCGACCCGCAGTCCTGGACGACGCTGGGCCCCAGTCCGATTCCTTTCGGCCGTCTCCCTGCCCCGGAGGAACTCAGCCGCCACGACATCGAGAGCATCGTGGCGTCCTTCGCTGCCGCGGCCCGCCGGGCCGCCGCGGCCGGATTCCGGGTGCTCGAGATTCACGGCGCCCACGGCTACCTCATCCACCAGTTCCTGTCGCCACAGTCGAATATGCGCACCGACGGCTACGGCGGGTCGCTCGACAACCGGATGAGATTCGCTCTGGAGGTTGCGTCGGCGGTGCGGGCCGCGTGGCCGGAGCACCTACCGCTGTTCTTCAGGGTGTCGGCCACCGACTGGCTCGCCGGCGATACCGACGATCCACGCCCCGGCTGGACCGTGGCGGACACCGTGGCGCTCACCATCGGATTGAAGAATGCGGGAGTGGACCTCATCGACGTGTCCACCGGCGGGGCGGTGCCCGACGCCAAGATACCGGTGGCCCCCGGCTATCAGGTTCCGTTCGCCAAACGGGTCCGCGCCGAGGCGGACATCCCCACCGCGACCGTCGGTCTGATCACCGAGGCCGGCCAGGCCGAGGCCGTCATCTCCGGCGGCGAGGCCGACGCGGTCTTCGTCGCCCGCGCTCTGCTGCGCAATCCCAACTGGGTTCGTGACGCCGCGCATGACGCTGGGGTCGCGCTGGCGCATCCACCGCAGTACAGCCGGGCCTTCACCTGAGTTGCGGGTGCCCGTCCGGCGGCGGATACCGCCGGGCGGGCACACACCGCGGCTACTCGACGACGAAAACCGGGATCTGCCGGGTCGTCTTGGTCTGGTATTCGGCGTACGGCGGGTAGGCCGCGACAGCCAGTTCCCACCAGTGCGCGCGTTCGTCGCCCTCGATCTCGCGGGCGGTGAGTTCGACGACCTTGTCGCCGTCCTGCACGGTGACCTGCGGATGAGCCAGCACGTTGTGGTACCAGGACGGGTGGTTCGGGTCGCCGCCCTTGGACGCCACCATGGCGTACTTGCCGTTCTCCTCGACCCGCATCAACGGGACATAACGCTTCTTGCCTGACTTCGCCCCCGTCGTGGTGAACAGGACGATCGGGCGATCGAGGATCTCGATGCCCTCGGTGGTACCCGTCTCCAGGATCTTCTCGGTCTGGCTGCGAACCCAGTCGGTGGGGCTCAGTTCAGGATGCTCAGTCACCTGCTGCGCAACACCGATCGGTGTGCGGATATTCCCGGGTTTGTGACGCAACTTCGTCGGCCAGGGTGTCAGGGTCGGCACGGGCACGTGGATCACCTGGCTCCCCGACCATGAACGCCGCGCCCGCGGTCACCATTCGCATGCGAGATCGCGTTGAAGGCCGCTTCGCACAAGGCTGCGGAGACGTCCCGCTCATAGACTTGGGACATGCCGCGCACCTACGCCACCGCAGACGATGTCAGCCTCGACGAACTGCTGGAGTTCGTGCGGCCGAGGCACCGTATGGTGCTGACCACCTTCCGGGCGGACGGCTCGCTGCAGAGTTCGCCGGTCACCGGCGGCGTGGACGAGCAGGGACGCATCGTGATCGCGAGTTACCCGCAGCGTGCCAAGTCGGTGAACATCGGCCGGACGCCGCGCGCCAGCGTCACGGTGTTGTCCGATGAGTTCAACGGCCCGTACGTACAGGTCGACGGTGATGCGGAACGGATCGATCTGCCCGAGGCGGTGGAGGCGCTGGTCGACTACTTCCGCGCGGTCGCCGGTGAGCACCCGGATTGGGACGAGTACCGGCAGGCGATGGTCGATCAGCGAAAGTGCCTGCTGCGCATCACTCCTACGCGCTGGGGACCGGTGGCCACCGGCGGGTTCCCGCCGGCACGGGACTAGGCGGTGAACGCCGCCTCGAAGAATCCCAGCTCCAGCTGCATGGCGCGCCGGTAGGTGGCGTGCACGGCGGGGGTGTCGGCATGTTGCTCGTCGAGCAGCGTCTCCAGTTGGGTGGCCAGCGCTTCGAACCCGGGATCGGCGTAGGTCTGCACCCACTGGGTATAGGGGCCGGCGGTGTCGGGGTCCAGCGACTGTCCCAGCCATGCGTACAGCCGCATGCACGGTGTCATCGCTGCGTATACGGCTGCAGGACCCTGGATGGCGGCGGTGGCCAGCAGGAACTCGGTGTAGGCCAGGGTCGCCGACCATGGCGCGACACCGGACATGTCGATACCCCACGACTCGGCGTAGGACGCGTGCAGGCCGAGTTCATCGCGGACCCCTGCCAGCAGGTCGGCCAGGGTGAGCAGCGTGGCGGTGTCGGTACTGCGCGCCAGCGCGAAAGCGTAGGCGCGGGCGAAGGATTCGAGGAAGAACGCGTCCTGCGCGACGTAGCCGGCGAAGAGTTCCCGCGGCAGCGAGCCGTCGCCGATCCCGCGTACGAACGGGTGGTCGAGGACCTGGGCGGTGACGTCGGTGTTCTCCGACCACAGCCGGGCGGACAGTGTCATGCCCCGGCCATCTCCCAGAAGTCGACCTCGTGGGACAGCACCTCGGCGATCAGTGCGTCCTTGCCGTCGGGGGTGGCCAACGCGGCGAGTTCTTCGACGTAAGACGCGAACTCCGTTGTGCTCCAATGCTCTACGAACTCACGGAACCGCGAGGTATCCAATCGGGCGTGGGTCCAGGCGAGCAGGTACACCCGCTCCAGCGCCCACAGGGCGGTGATCGCCGCGTCGAACGGTTCGCCGTCGAGGACCCGCAGTAGCTCCCGGTAGGCCAGCGTGGCGGGTAGTGGTCGCTGGTCCAGGGCGATACCGCGCAGCCGCGCCTGTGCCTCGAACCAGTCCAGTTCCGTCACCAGCGCGACACAGCCCGCGGCGAGCACCGACTGGGCCGGGCGGGGTGCACGGGCCAGCAGCCGGGCCTGGAACGTGAGCAGGTCGGCGACGAACAGGGCGTCTTGGCACAACCAACGATCGAAGGCCTCATCGGTGATGGAGCCGTCGCGCACCGCACCCAGGAACGGATGCCGGGTCGCGCTCTCCCAGAGGTCGTCTGACACGTCACGAACAATAGCGGTGTGCGTTCAACGTGTGTGGTTGCCGTTCGGGTTGAAGTTGAAATTCCCGATGGAACACGACAATCCGGTACCTATCGGCCCGAGGCGGTCGAACAGGGCGGCGGATCCGCTGGCGATACCGTCAGCACTGCTGTGGGTCAGCGCCGCCAGCCCGATGTAGGGGCCGTCGGGTAGCCGACTCAACGCCAGGGTGTAGTCGGCGTTGATGAACGCCAGACCGTCGGTGCTGAAGTTGGTCATCGAACTGGTGATGTCAACGGCGAGGGCGGCCCGGATGAACGGCGTGAGTTCCTCGCCGTCGACGAGGTCACGGATCTCGCGTACCCAGGCGTACCGTGGGCCCGCCTGCTGCCAGGGGAATTCGTGCCGATCGTCATCGGGGGTCGGCCCGTAGGTCCGGATGAACATGGGCACCGTGTCGTCGAACTGCGCGGGCTCCTTCGGGATCGGGGGAAGGGTCACCGCCGTGCTGAAGAACGCACCCTCGGGCTGCGCGCCCCGGCGCAGATAGAGCGCCGACGCGCGGGCGACCAGCTCGCCTCCTTGTGTCATCGCGGCGTCGACCGACTGCATACGGCTGCCGGCCCGGACCACCGAGGCGCTGACCCGTACGGGTTCGGAGGCCACCCTGCGCAGGATCTCGACCGTCAGCCGGGCGGGCAGCAACTCGGCGTCGGTGACGCGGCGTTCGATGGCCCGGGCGAGGAGACCGCCGACCACCTGACCGCCCAGGGTCGGTCCCCATCCGCCGTGGGCGATCGGGTTGGGCACCAGATCGTCACCGCGCTGGACCAGGAAGGGTGTCGGCGCGGGGTGCTCCATGCCGACAATATTACAAAAATACTTACCGTTGTAACAACAGTAAGGTGCCGGGCCGGCTCGTCACTCGCTTGTCTCGCCGGTGGTGAACACCGGTGATGCCGGCGGGAACTGCGCCGCGACGGCGGGCAGGAAGAAGACGTCGAGGTAACGCCTTGTCGTCGCGGGATCCTCGGAGCCGGGGATGACGCCGAGCAGCAGGCTCATGCTGGTGGCGATGAGGAACAGGCCGAGGTCCTTGGCGCGCAACCCGGGCCGCAGCGTCGCGCCGGCGTCGGCTTCGACCATCGCGGACATCCATGTCTCGACCAACCGGTGCAGTTCGGCGTTGTTGGCCAGCATCATCGCGACGGTGCGCTCGTCCGTCTGATCCGAGATCGAGCGCACCAGGGGATCTCGATTGAGCTCGCTGGCGACGATCACCAGGCTCTCGGTGATGACGTCGAGTGGTTTGGCGTCCTTGGGCAGGCGGTCGAGGATGCCGAGCATGTGCCGACGTGTGGTCCGCTGGATCAGCGCCTCCACCAGGCTGTCCCGGGTGGGGAAGTGGCGGTACACGCTGCCCCGTGAGTACCCGGCCTCGCGTGCGATCACCTCGATGGTGGTGGCCCGGTAGCCGCGGCTGACGAACAGTTGCTCCGCCGCGTCGAGGAACGCCTCCCGTTGGTCTTCGGCGGCCGCCCCGCCGCCGGAGGGGCGGCCCCTGCGGCGGCGTACCGGCTCCTCGCCCACTCGTGCTGCCCTTCGTGCTGGTCGTGACACCGAAAGGGTACTCCGGCCGCGTGGGCAGCTCTCGACAATTAAATGACATATAGTCGACTTTGTTTAATTACGCTGCGGCCGCGGTGTCGAACGGGAGGCTCGGATGCGTGACCGGTTGATTCGATGGCTCGGCGCCCTGGCGGCGATGACGGCACTCACGGTCGCGCTGCTCGCCGGCGCGGTCACGGCCGCGGCCGACCCCGGATCGGAGCCGTCGGCGGGAAACGACAAGCCGGCCGCAGCGGGACAGCAGGACAGCCCGACGTCCACGTCGGATGAAGGCGTACAGCATCACCCGCGACCGGCCGGCGGCGGCGAGACACGCGGAGCGGCATCCGGGCACGATGGCGAACAGGCCCCGGAAGCCGAGAATTCCGGGACCGCGAAGAAGAAGGCCAGGGCAGCGCGCCGGAGTGTGGTCCGGAGTGTGGGCAAGGTGCAGCGCGACACCGCCAGCCGAGAGGACCACCCCGACGACCGGCCGACGCCACAGAAGCCCGCCGCCGCGGCGGCGGCCGTGGTGCAGAAACCCGCGGCGGTGGCCACGGTGCCGACGAGCACCGCCGCGGTCACCGAGAGTGCCGCCGACACGGTGCTGGCGCAGGCTGCTGCGCCGCGCCGCGCGACGCCGCTGGATACTGTCGGTTCGGCGGTCCTCAGCGTCGTCATGGGACTCATCCAGTTCTTCGCCGGACCACCCGTGCTCCCTGCCGATGCCCACGTCACCGTGCGGACGTCGACGCTGCGTATCCCGGTCGCCGGCGGGCGTACCGTGACCGCCGATTGGTATTTCCCAGATACCGACGAACCACCCGCTCGCCTGATCTACCTGCAGCACGGATTCGGTGCGGTCGGTTCGATGTACAGCCACACCGCTGCCGCCCTCGCGCAACGGACCCACAGCGTCGTGGTGGCGCCGACGATCACCTCGAACTTCCTCGCGTCCGACGGTGCCTGGCTGGCGGGCACCCCGATGCAACAGGCGGTCGCGGATCTGTTCGCCGGCAATCGCGATGCCCTGACGGCCAGCGCCTCCGCTGCGGCGGGACACGATGTCGTCCTACCCACCCGCTTTGCCCTGGTCGGTCATTCCGCCGGCGGCAGCCTGGTGATGGGCGCCGCGGCCGAGATGACCGAAAACGGTGCGATCGCCGACTTGACCGGAATCGTGCTGCTGGACTCGGTCGATATGAACGGCACGGTACCGCACGCGCTGTCCATCCTCACCGGCGCCAATTACCGCCCTGTGATGGATATTTCGTCGGAGAGATACGTGTGGAACATGTTCGGCGCCGTCGGCGACGAACTCGAAGACGCCCGCCCGGGCCAGTTCAACGGGGTGATGCTGACCGGTGGCCGCCACATCGACGGCCTCTACGGTGGCAACCCCGTCATCCAGGCCGCCGAATATCTGATCGCCGGGGTCTCGGCGCCGGAGAATGTGGCGGCAGTGCAGACGGTCGCGACCGGGTGGATCAATGATCTGTTCGCCGGTACCCGCGAGGGTTATTACCCAGCACCGCGTGAGACGATCGATATCCCCACCGCCAACGGCACGGCCACCGCTGTGGGGTTGCCGTTCACCTCGACAACGCACATCCGGGCGACGCCGTGGGACCAGGTGTCCGACGTCATCCTGACCTGGATCGCGCGGGTGGCGCACTACGAATCGGACTCCGGATCAGTTGTGGCTCTTAAGGACTAGCGGAAGGCCTGTGCACTAGCATTGCGGCATGAGGCTGGACGGTCAGCAGTTGGCAGCCTATGCGGCGGTCATCGAGCTGGGCAGCTTCGATGCTGCGGCCACCCGCCTGCACGTCACCCCCTCCGCGGTCAGCCAGCGCATCAAAGCCCTTGAACAGCGGGTGGGACAGGTGCTTGTGGTTCGCGAAAAGCCCTGCCGTGCAACATCGGCGGGCGTCCCCTTGCTGCGCCTGGCCGCCCAGACCGCGCTCCTGGAAGCCGAGGCACTCGCCGAGACGGGTGCTGGACCGCAGGAACACGTCAGGGTCGCCATCGCAGTGAACGCGGATTCCATGGCAACCTGGTTCACCGATGTCTTCGCCGGCCTGCCCGGCATTCTGTTCGATATCAGGATCGAGGACCAGGACCATTCGGCGCGACTGCTGCGCGAGGGTGAGGTGATGGGCGCCGTCACCACCGAGCGTGCGCCGGTGTCCGGTTGCCGGACGCGGCCGCTGGGTGTCATGCGTTATATCCCGGTGGCCACCCCTGCCTACATCGACCGGCACCTGCCCGACGGATTCACCGCAAAATCGGCCGTCCAGGCTCCGTCGCTGGCCTGGAATCGCGATGATGCCCTGCAGGACAACCTGATACGCAAGGTGTTTCGCCGCGAGGTGCGTCGGCCGGTGCACTACATCCCGACGGCCGAGGGATTCCGGGCGGCGGTACAGGCGGGGCTGGGCTGGGGGATGTATCCCGAACAGTTGATCGGACCGGAGTTCGTCCGGATCGCCGAGGTGCATCTCGATGTGCCGTTGTACTGGCAGTGCTGGAAGCTGGACAGCCCGGTGGTCGACACCGTGACCGACGCGGTGCGGGCCGCGGCCGAGCGCCTGGGCCGGCGCCGTTAGGCGCTGCGTTATTCGGGCGTTGCGGCGCGCCGGGGTTCTATGACGACTGTGATAACCGCAGCGTGAACTATGCTATGACGACCGTTATAGCGAGGAGTGTCGTGGCTGACAGCGCAGTGGATGCACGGATGCGCATGGTGGCGGGCGCGGCGGACATGATCGGGCGCCGCGGGGTGAACGCCACCAGCGTGCGGGAATTGGCGAAACACACCGGCGCCCCGCTGGGGTCCACCTACCACTATTTCCCGGGCGGGAAGGGGCAGCTGGCGGCCGAGGCGGTCCGGTGGGCCGACGACCTCACCGCACGCATGCTGGCTCCGGCGATGGCTGCTGGGCCGACCGAAGGCCTGGATGTGTTTCTCGGGATGTGGCGGAAGAAGTTGGTGGACAGTGACTTCCAAGCGGGATGCGTGGTTCTCGGCGTAGCGGTTGAGGCAACGGCGGACGGGGAATCCGTGGCGCGCGACGCGGCGGTCTTCGCCTTCGGGAATTGGACATCGATCCTGGCCGGCGCGTTGCGGGAGCGCGATGTCGAACCTACCCAGGCGTTGGGGACCGCGACACTGATCGTGGCCTCGGTGGAGGGAGCGGTGGCGATGTGCCGGGCTGAACGCACTACCCAACCGCTGGACACGGTGGGGCAGGAGCTGCACCGAGTCGTGCGGTCGGTGCTCGTCGAGGCCGCCGGATAGAGACTTGCCCGAGGCGTCGCGGGTGTCGGTTCGGCGAGGGGCGGGCTGCCTCAGGGCAGCGGGACCTGCCACACGACGACGATGCCGCCACCCGGGGATTCCTCGAACGACAATGTGCCGCCGCATTCCTCGGCGCGCATCCGCAGATTCGCCAGCCCGCTCTCGGTGATCGGTCCGTTGAAACCCGTTCCGTTGTCCGTGATTTCGATCGTGAGATTGTCATCGACGCGCACCGAGACCGAGATCTCGGTGGCGCGACCGTGCCGCACCGCGTTACTGACCGCCTCGCGTGCCACGGCCTCGGCGTGGTCGGCGATCGTCGGTTCGATCACCGACAGCGGACCGCTGTAGCTCGCCGAGGTCCGGACACCGGCCGTCGCGAACTGGGTCAGGGCGGCGTCGATACGCTGGCGCAGGCGAGTGCTTCCGGCGGATCCGCTGTGCAGATCGAAGATCGCGGTGCGGATCTCGGAGATGACTTCCTGCAGGTCGTCCACGCACTGCTCGACGCGCCGTTGGGCGTCGGCCGGACGGATACGGGGAACGGCGCCCTGCAGCGCCAGGCCCGCGGCGAACAGCCGCTGGATGACGTGATCGTGGAGGTCGCGCGCGATACGGTCGCGGTCGGTGAGCACGTCGAGTTCGTGCATCCGCCGCTGGGTGGTGGCCAGCTGCCAGGCCAGCGCAGCCTGGTCGGTGAAGGCCGCAGCCATCGACAGATCGTCCTCGCTGAACGGGGCGTCCCCGGCGCTGCGCTGGGTGATCACCACGCCCGCAACGGTTTCGGTGGTGCGAAGCGGAAGCACCATCGCCGGTCCGCCGGCACCGGCAAGATCGAGATGGCCGGTCCGCACCGGAGCCCGCCGGGCGTAGGCTTCGCCGACGATTCCCGCACCGACC
The DNA here is from genome assembly GCF_011758805.1 of Mycolicibacterium fluoranthenivorans. Lineage (NCBI taxonomy): Bacteria > Bacillati > Actinomycetota > Actinomycetes > Mycobacteriales > Mycobacteriaceae > Mycobacterium > Mycolicibacterium fluoranthenivorans. The sequence continues at coordinate 789,954 of NZ_JAANOW010000001.1, forward strand.
GGGATCGGCGCGAAGGCCGCGATCTCCAACGGTTCGGCGCTCGCGGCCTCGACCACGACGAGCTCACGCGCGGAGTCTTCGTCGTCCTCCTCGGCGGGCACCGCGACGACCGCGATCGTCGACTCGGTGAGCCTGCGGGCCTGCTCGGCGATCACCTGGAATACGGCGGCGGGTTCGGTGCCGGACAGGAGTTCGGTGGCGATATCGCGAGTCGCCTCGATCCAGGCCTGCCGTCGCTGGGACTGCTCGTACAGCCGGGCATTGTCGATGGCGATACCGGCGGCGGCGGCCAGCGCTTGCGCGAGTACCTCATCGTCCTCACTGAAGGGCTGTCCCGAGTTCTTCTCTGTGAGGTAGAGATTTCCGAACACTTCGTCCCGAATCCGGATCGGCACCCCGAGAAACGTCGACATGGGCGGATGGTGCGCAGGAAATCCCACGGACGCAGGGTGATCGCAAATGTTGTCCAACCGGATCGGCCGCGGGTCGTCGATGAGCGCACCGAGCACCCCGAGGCCTTGTGGCAGCTTTCCGATGTGCCGGCTGGCGTCGGCGTCGATTCCTTCGTAGATGAACTCGACCAGTTCATGCCCGTGGCCGCGAACGCCCAGTGCGCCGTAGCGGGCGTCGATCAGTTCGATCGCGGTGTGCACGATCGTGGTGAGGGTGGCGTCGAGTTTCAGACCGGATGTCACGGCCAGCATCGCGTCGACAAGTCCGTCCAGGCGATCTCGGCCCTCGACGATCTGCTCGACACGATCCTGTACCTCGTTCAGCAGTTCGCGCAGCCGCAGCTGCGACAGCGTCTCGCGAAGGGGGCGATGGTGTCCCTCATCTGGTCCGGCCACGACAGGAGTCTATTGCCCCTGGGTGGGCCGGCGATCCAACTTTGAGACGAAGACCGCGGCCTGGGTGCGCCGGTGCATACCGAGTTTGGCGAGCAGCCGCGACACATAGTTCTTCACGGTTTTCTCCGCCAAGAACATTCGGGCCGCGATCTGCTTGTTGGTCAGCCCTTCGCCCAGCAGGTCCAGCAGGACCCGTTCCTGATCGGTGAGCCCGGACAACGGGTCTGCCTGTTCGGCCGAGCCGCGCAGCTTGGCCATCAGTGCCGCGGCGGCCCGGTTGTCCAACAGCGAACGGCCGGCTCCGACTTCCTTGATGGCCTGGGCGAGCTCCATCCCCTTGATGTCCTTCACCACATAGCCGCTCGCGCCGGCCAGGATCGCGTCCAGCATCGCCTCGTCGGAGGTGAACGAGGTGAGCATCAGGCACCGGAGGTCTGGCAGCTGGGACAACAGCTCTCGGCACAGTTCGATTCCGTTGCCGTCCGGCAGACGGACGTCGAGGACCGCGACGTCGGGACGCAACGCGGGGATACGTGCCAAGGCCTCGGACACCGAGCCCGCCTCGCCGATCACGTCGAGCTCGGGGTCGGAGTCCAGCAGGTCGATCAGTCCGCGCCGCACCACCTCGTGGTCGTCGACAAGAAATACAGAGACCATGGGCAGACCTTTCGCGAGAGACCCTGTGGTCACCATAGTGGCGGCATGGGTGCTTCGGGGCGAGCGAAGCGACGGGAATGAAACTTCGGGGCGAGCGAAGCGACGGGAATGGTACTTCGGGGCGAGCGAAGCGGCTGGGTTGATCAGATCGCCACACGCAGCACGTCGTGCAGCGGCCGGCGCGGCGTCGGCGGCGGCACTTCCTCCAGCGGAGGGGCAATGCCCAGTCGCACCACCACCTGCGGCGAAGCGCGATGGACCAAGGCCGCGACGATGTCCCGGCTGGCGGGCACCTCGGTCAGATGGCTCAGCGTGCACGACGACAACCCGGCCATGGTGGCATCCAGCAGCACCGCAGACAGCGCCTCGCCGGCGGCGAGGACACCCTCTCGGGTGTCGTCGGAAGCGGAGATGACCAGCAGCCGTGCCTGATCTTCGCCGACGTCGAGCCGGCGTTCCCGATTGTGCGTGATGGGGAAGGTCCGGCCGACGTCGACGCGGTCGGCCTCCTGCGCCGATACCAGCGAGGTGTGGGGGATGCCGTCGTTGACCTCGTACGGCGAAGTCCACCAGGTGATCTCGTGGTGATATTCGGAATCGTAGAGCCGCAGGGCGTCGGTGAGGTGGGAGGCCTCGGCCAGGGTCTCCCGGTCGGCGGGGTCGATCACGTCGACGGCGCACCCGGAGGGGTTGGCCGTGCTGTCGACGGCGGTACGCAACGTCGGTTCGAAGGCATCCCAGTCCGGCGGTGCGGCGAACGGCAACCGGTCGGTGCGCCGGTGCAAGATGGCGTCGGCCCGCCGGCGCTGAGCGACGGTGACCTCGGCCAGCCTGCTCAGGCGGATGTCCGCGATGCGGTGATGGTCGTCGGGGTCGGGATAGCGATCGACGTGGCTGGCATAGCCTGCGGCCGCCATGGCCACCCGGAAATGATCCAGGGCGACGCCGCAGCTGAGCAGGGCCTGCCGGCCGTCGGCATCGGAGGCGACCAGGTGGTCGGGATCGATGAACAGCGACACGGTGCCGGACTGGACCACCCACCGCCACGGCTGGCTGTTGTGATACGACGGGGCCCGGCAGGCAAGGCGGACAGCCTCCTCGATGACGGTGACAGGGAGCAGTGTCGTCGGCATCTCTCGATCCTGCTCCGCCGGCACGGCGCGCAGCAGGGCCAGAAGTCCTCAATTGCGGGACTTTCAGCGCTATCGGGCGGCGGCCGGCGTCCATTAACGTGACCGCCATGACGACTTCGGACGACTCGCCCATCACGGTGCTCAGCGCGGACGAGAGCTGGGATCTGCTGTCCTCGGTAACCTTGGGCCGGCTGGCGACCAGTGTCGGCGGACAGCCCGACGTGTTCCCGGTGAACTTCGTCGTCGCGCGGCGCCAGATCATCATCCGGACCGCGGAGGGCGCCAAGCTCACCGAGATCGTGCTCAACGACCGGGTGGCATTGGAGGCCGACGACCACGGCCTGGAACACGCCTGGAGTGTGGTGGTCAAGGGGGTGGCCGAGGTGCTCGACACCGCGGCGGACATCGCCGCCGCCGACCGGGCCCAGGTGCTGCCGTGGACGGCCACCATCAAACAGCGCTATCTGAGGATCAACCCGGTCGAGATCAGCGGCCGCCGTTTTGTTTTCGGCACCGAACCGGAGTGGGGTTGCGGTCTGGGGTGAGGCGCGACGCCTCCAGGTAGGCCACGATCGCGTTGGACAGGCCTCGACGGGCCTCATCGAGGTCGATATAGCTGCCGAGCTGCCGCTCCGAGGTGATGCCGCGCATCGCCCCGGGGATGAACAGCGCCACCTCCCGCACCCGGGCCGGGTCGACATCGAGATCGGCAAAAGCCTTCTGGCAGGCTTCGATCCAGGTCCGCTGCCAGGACGCCAATTCCGACGCGGTCTGCGGGAACAGTCGCTCGAGTTCGGCGCGGTCGCGGGGGAGTGCCGCACGCAGATTCTCGATGGCGCGGGAGTCCGTCGCGGTCAGCCCGTCGTACATGACGTCGAGGATGGCCGAGACGCGCACGGCGAGCGGGCCGTGCGGCGCGGCCCGGGACGGTAGTTCGCCGCGCCGTTCGGCGGTGAAGCGCAGCACCGCCGCCCACAGCCCGTCGATATCGCCGAATTGGTATTTCACCGTGCCCCAGGTGGCCCCGGCGTCCTTGGCGATCCGATTACCCGATACCGACCCCGGCTCGCCGGACGCCAACGCGTGCAGCGCTGCCTCCAGCATGCTTTCGCGGGACGCTGCGCCGCGCCGGTTGGTGCGGCGTTCGGCGGCTTCGGTCATCACGCGAATGCTACGCGATGGTTGACTTTGATAGAACCCTCTGTGATTCTAGGGCTCATGGCAAAACCGCCGCTATCCATGAAACCGACGGGCTGGTTCCAGGTTGCCTGGTCGGACCAGATCGGTGTGGGCGACGTACATGCGATGAAGTACTTCGGCACCGAAATGGTGGCCTGGCGTGCCGAATCGGGCCAGGTCACGGTGATGAACGCGTACTGCGAACACCTCGGCGCCCACCTCGGCTTCGGCGGCCACGTCGTCGGTGAGGTCATCCAGTGCCCGTTCCACGGCTGGCAATGGAACGCCGAAGGCCGCAACGTCTGCATCCCGTACGAACCACGTCCCAACCGCGGTCGCCGTATGCGCACCTACCCGGTGGCCGAACTCAATCAGTCGATCTACATCTGGCATGACACCGAGGGACGCGAGCCCTTCTTCGACGTGCCCGATGTGTTCGCCGCATTCGGGGACAGCAGCACCATCGCGGACTACTGGCCGCAACAGCGCCTGCACCGTGAAGCACTCGAGTTGCACCCGCAGTACGTCCTCGAAAACGGGGTCGACTTCGCACATTTCAAGTACGTGCATCAAACCCCGATCGTGCCGGTGTTCACCCGGCACGATTTTGCCGAGCCCACCTCGTATGTGGACTTCACCATCACGTTCGAAGGTGACGAGCAACAGTCGATAGACGATGTCCGCAGTGGCGTGGAGGCCATCAACGGCGGACTCGGCATCGCGGTGACCAAGAGTTGGGGGATGGTCGACAATCGCACCATCTCGGCCATCACGCCCGTCGACGACCGCACGTCCGACGTGCGCTTCATGGCCTACATCGGGCGGGTGCCCGGCAAGGATTCACCGAGGGCGGAGGCCAAGGCCGTCGCGTTCGGCGAGGAGATCATCCGTCAGTTCGCCCAGGACATCCACATCTGGAGTCACCAGCGCTATTCGGATCCGCCGGCGCTGTCGACCTCCGAATACGAGGGTTTCACGGCGATTCGCACGTGGGCCATGCAGTTCTATCCCGACGGCCGGGGCGGAAGCGCCGCGGACCTCGCACACCAGAAGGGTTGACAGGCATATGAATACACCGATCCGGGTATTCCAGGTGGCCACCGGCAACGTTGGCTCCGAGATGATCAAGCGGTACGCCGCGCAGTCCGAACTCGAACTCGTCGGCGTGCACTGCTACTCGCCCGAGAAGGTCGGACGGGACTCCGGTGAACTCGCGGGCGCAGCGCCGAACGGGGTGATCGCCACCGGCACGATCGCCGAGATCATCGCGGCGAAGCCCGATGTGCTGACCTTTCACGGGGTGTTCCCCGATGAGGATCTGTATGTCCAGGTCCTGGAGGCGGGGATCGATATCGTCACCACCGCCGACTGGATCACCGGCCGGCACCGGGATACCAACCACCCGCACCCGTCCGGAAAGCCCGTCAGCCAAGTACTCGCCGAGGCGTGCGAGAAGGGTGGTGCCACGTTCTACGGCACCGGCATGAACCCCGGTCTGAACCAGATCCTCGGTGTGGTCTGCTCGGCCGACGTCGCGGAGATCGAGAACGTCACCACCATCGAATCCGTCGACGTGTCCTGCCATCACAGTAAGGACACCTGGATCGAGGTGGGATACGGTCTGCCCGTTGATGATCCGTCGATTCCGGACAAGTTGCGCAAGTACACCGAGGTCTTCGCCGACAGCGTGCTGATGATGGCCGACTGCTTCGGACTCGAGCTCGACGAGGTCACGTTCAGCTACGAGCTCGGCGCATGCACCAAAGACGTCGACCTGGGCTGGTACGTGCTGCCGAAGGGTTCCCTGGGCGGCAACTACATCAAGTACCAGGGCATGGTCGACGGAGTGCCGCGGGTCGAGACGCATCTCGAATGGCAGATGACCCCGCATACGGATCCGAGTTGGGATATCAAGGGCTGCTACATTACTCAGATCAAGGGCGACCCGTGTGTCTACAACAAGCACATGATCTTCCCGAAACCGGGTGTGGACCTGTCGAACCCCGACAACTTCGCCTCGATCGGCATGACGGTCACCGGTATGCCTGCGCTGCACGCCATCCGGTCCGTCGTCGCCGCTGCACCGGGGCTGCTCACCAGTGCGGACCTGCCCCTGCGCGGTTTCGCCGGCCGCTTCAAATAACCTGGGGCGCAGGTCCGCTCCGGTGCCGAAGGTGGGCGCCGCGCTCAGCGGTGATCACGGGCACTGGCCGTTGTTGACGCAGGTCGCCGCCGCGGTGGCTTTGTAGGTGGGTGCCGCGAGCGAGATGGCCGGCGTCGACGCGGGAATCTCAGCTGTCGCGGTCGAGCCGAGCTTCATGTTCCCGGTGGCGTTGATCGTCATGGCCGGCACCACGGGCGACGAATAGGTGCCGGTGGTCGAGGAATCCCCCGACCCGCCGGCGACGATGGTGGACGGCGCTGCGCTGCCGATGACGTCGATCAACAGGCCGACGGCGATCGCCCCGCCGCCGACCACTGCACACACTCGTTTCTGGAAATCCTGCATCTCCGCTCCTTCACACGATGCCGATGATGCAAGGATCAAGAGGGTTCCAGTACCCGGCATTCCCGGAAAATCGCTGCATCAGCAGGCTTTACGGATACTTGCAACCGACGGGCAGCGTTCGGGTTTCCCGCAGTGGCATCGCGGCCCCGGTCCCGCTCGCCGCTTCCGGTGACCTACTGATTAGCCTGTCAAAGGATCCCGGGTAAAGTGACACCGATGACGGTGTTCGACGACGGGATCGCCCTGGAAGCCCTGGGCGACGGCCTGTTACGAGGGCGGACGGTTCCGCAATGGGCGAATATGGTGGGCCCGTTCGGCGGGATCACCGCGGCCACACTGCTGCGGGCCGTCGAGCTCCAGAGTGACGTGCACGGGTTTCCGGTGGCGCTCACGGTGAACTATCTGGCGCCGATCGCCGACGGGGATTTCGACATTCGGGCACGGGCCGTGCGAACCAACCGGTCCAACCAGCACTGGTACGTCGAATTGAGTCAGAACGGTGAGGTGAAGACCACGGCGACCGCGGTGTTCGCGGTACGCCGGGAGACCTGGGCCGACACCGAGATCGGCCGCCCGGACGTGGGCGCCCCGGAGTCGATCGAGGACGCGAGCGCCGGGTTCGGGGTGGCATGGACCAGGAATTACGACCTTCGATTCATCGATGGTGCCTTGCCCGCTGCCGGTGCCGGTGAGTCAACGACATCGACGACGACGTTGTGGGTTCGCGATCGACCTGCCCGCCCGATCGATTTCGCCTCACTCACCTCGCTGTGCGACATCTTCTATCCGCGTCTCTGGCTGCGGCGCGGGCAGCTGCTGCCTGCGGGCACCATCTCGTTCACCGCGTACTTCCATGCGGGTCCGGCTGAACTGGCCGAGCAGGGTGACGGATACCTGCTCGCCACGGCACGTGCCCAGGGGTTCTCGGGTGGGCACTTCGATCAATCGGCGCAGATCTGGAGCCGGGCGGGCGATCTGCTGGCGACCACGCATCAGCTGGTCTATTACAAGGCCTGAACGCGCTGGGCTGAACATGAAAAAAGCCTGACCAGCGAGTCGCGCGACTCGCCGGTCAGGCTTCCTGGTGATGCGGTTAGTGGGCGTGCTTGCGGTGACGGCGAACCAGCGCGGTCAACCAGCGAACATCGAGCAACATGTGATCCGCCTTTCTTTGTTATGCGGTCTTGTGCAGGAGCGGGAGCAGGCGCCGGCGGGCCAGGGTGCCCTCGGCGAAGTGATGCAGCGCCTCGGGTACCGATGCGGTGATCGGGAAGGCGTCGTCGAGGAGCCGCAGAATGTCGAGCACCTGCGGGCTGGCCACCAGTGCCCATTCGACACCGGCGAGGTCGCACTCGTCATCGAGTCCGTAGAGCAGGGACACGCCGCGCGCGGACAGTCCCGTCACGCCACTGAGATCGAGGACGAACGGCTTCTCGGTGAGCACCATCTGCCGGACCCGATGCGTGAGTAGGTCGAAGTTGGCGTCGTCGATGACTCCGGTGAGCGTCGCCACGGTCGCCAGATGGCGGCACTGTGCGCGCAGCTGGGCACCGTCACAGTTGACCGCCGGATTGCCGTACCTGAATGCGATCGTCATGTAATGCCTCCCTTCGGTGCTTCGAACTAACACCGAAGTTATCCGGCGAATTTAAGGTACCTGGGAGTACGCATTAATACTTTGCTAAGAACTGCGCCTGATGAGCCGGTAAGGTTTTGCTGAGAGTTTTCTATTCTGTTGCAGCACAACAGATTTCGTCTTCTCTAAGAGTACTCCTCAATAATTGACGGCAACTTACCGTTGAGTAGCCTCAATCCGGTCTCAGCGTCGAAATTGTCCGCCGGTGTAACCGACCCAGGGCGAATAGTCGGCGATCAGTGGTTCCTGTGGCGGGCGTTGGTCTTCGGGAACGTGCTGCAGATTGACGCGTACCCGGTACCAGATCGAACTCGGGCCACGCATCCCGTCGACCAGCACGTCGACCGGTGCGAGCAGGTCGGCGGCCGCGGGGTGGCGAGCCCGCCACACGTCCAATGCGGCCAGCGCCTCATCCCGGGTCTTGGTGCGGGCGACCTCGATGAGCGGCATCTGTGACACTCGCCGGCCCGTGCCACCGGACGCCTTCGCCGGCTTCGCTCGCTTCTCTGCGGGCCCGAATTTCTGGGCCAGGGCGAGCAGTGGCTCCAGCCCGCCCGGCGCGTCGTCCATGCCCTCCCACGGATCGCCGATATCGGCCAGCCGTGCGGGCACGGTCGCGATGGTGAAGGCCTCGGCTCGGCACCCCGGTACCTCCGCCCAGTGCAGCGGAGTGGAGACCCGGGCGTCCGGGGTGGCCCGCACCGAGTACGCCGAGGCGACGGTGCGGTCCTTGGCGTTCTGGTTGAAGTCCACGAAGACGCGCTCACCGCGTTCTTCCTTCCACCAGCGCGCCGTGGCGAGGTGCGGCGCGCGCTGCTCGACCGCCCGGGCCACCGTCTCGGCGGCCAGCCGGAGCTGTCTGAACGGCCAGTGCGGGTGGATCCGGGCATAGATGTGGAATCCGCGCGAACCCGAGGTCTTCGGCCACGCCGTCAGACCGTGATCGTCGAGCACCTCACGCGCCACCTGTGCCACGGCGAGGATCTGCTCCCATTCCACCCCGGGCATCGGATCCAGATCGATCCGCAATTCATCGGGATGGTCCAGGTCGGCGGCCCGCACCGGATGTGGGTTGAGGTCGACGCAACCGAGGTTGACCGCCCAGACCAGTCCCGCCGCATCGGTGAGCACGGCTTCCTTGGCCGACGTGCCGGAGGCGTACTTGAGCTCGGCGACCTCGATCCAGTCCGGCCGCTTCTCCGGGGCACGTTTCTGGAAGATCGCCTCCTGGGAGATGCCCTTGACGAAACGCTTGAGGATCATCGGCCGGTCCGCGACACCGCGCAGCGCCCCATCGGCGACGGCGAGGTAGTAGTCGATCAGCTGCCGTTTGGTGACCCCTGCGTCGGGGAAGACCACTTTGCTCGGATTGCTGATCGGTACCTGCCGGCCGCCCACCTCCAGCGAGACCGCTTCGGCCATGGCCCCATGGTAGTTACCGACCCGGGTGCGACGTGTGTCACATATTGTGGCCATATGCCCAGTCTTTTCGACCTGCCGGCGCAGGTGGCCGCGAAAGCCCAGCAGTACTTCGACCGCGGCTCGGCGGAGCTGCACTACGCCCGCAAGATGTTCGAAGCGGGCGCATTCAAGCTCGAGCCGCCGCAGAACTTCGTGGCCATGCTCGCCGACATCCGCCGCTGGGGAGAGTTCGGCATGATCCCGGCCCTCAACGCGCGGCGTTACCCGGACCGACCCGCCATCATCGACGACGACGGCGAGATCACCTTCGCCGAACTGGATGAAGCTGCGCACGCCGTGGCCAACGGCCTGCGCAATATGGGCGTCAGAGGCGGCGACGGTGTCGCGCTGCTGATCCGCAACCACCGCTGGTTTCTGATCAGCGTCTACGGCGCGGCCCGGGTCGGAGCCCGCATCATCCTGCTCAACAGCGAGTTCTCCGGCCCGCAGATCAAAGAGGTGTCCGAGCGTGAGGGCGCCAAGCTGGTCATTTACGACGACGAGTACACCGCGGCGGTGGCGCAGGCCGAACCCGCACTGGGCAAGCTGCGCGCCCTGGCCACCAACCCGGACACGGACGCGCCGTCGGGCAGTACCGACGACGCCCTGGCCGATCTCATCAAGCGCAGCAGCAAGCAGCCCGCGCCCAAGGCCACCAAACACTCCTCGGTGATCATCCTGACCAGCGGCACCACCGGTACCCCCAAAGGCGCCAACCGGAGCACCCCGCCGTCGCTCGCGCCGATCGGCGGCGTGCTGTCACACGTGCCCTTCAAGTCCGGCGAGGTGACCTCGCTGCCGGCCCCGATGTTCCACGCACTCGGCTTCCTGCACGCCACCATCGCGATGATGTTGGGCACCACCCTGGTGCTGCGCCGCCGTTTCAAACCGGCCACCGTGCTCGCCGATATCGAGAAGCACAAGGTGACCGCGATCGTGGTCGTGCCGGTGATGCTGTCCCGGATACTCGACGAGTTGGAGAAAACCCAGCCGAAGCCCAATCTGTCCAGCCTGCGGATCGTGTTCGTATCCGGTTCGCAGCTGGGTGCGGAGCTGGCCACCCGGGCATTGAAGGACCTGGGTCCGGTGATCTACAACCTGTACGGGTCCACCGAGATCGCGTTCGCCTCCATCGCCCGGCCCAAGGACCTGTCCAAGAATCCTGCGACGGTGGGTCCCCCGGTCAAAGGCATCACAGTGAAAATCCTGGACGACAACGGGATTGAGCTTCCGCAGGGCGAGATCGGCCGCATCTTCGTGCGTAACACCTTCCCGTTCGAGGGGTATACCGGCGGCGGCGGTAAGCAGATCATCGACGGAATGCTGTCCTCCGGTGATGTCGGATACTTCGACGAAGGCGGTCTGCTGTACGTATCGGGCCGCGACGACGAGATGATCGTGTGCGGTGGCGAGAACGTCTTCCCCGCCGAGGTCGAGGACCTCATCAGCGGGCACCCGGAGGTGGTCGAGGCCACCGCCCTGGGCGTAGAGGACAAAGAGTGGGGGCACCGGCTGCGTGCTTTCGTGGTGAAGACCGAGGGTGCGTCCGTCGACGAAGAGGCGATCAAGACGTATGTCAAGGAGAATCTCGCCCGCTACAAGGTGCCGCGAGAGGTGATCTTCCTCGACGAGCTGCCCCGTAACCCGACCGGCAAGATCCTCAAACGCGAGCTGCGTGAACTGTGATGCCCTGAAGATCCCCCGGTCGGCTGCGCAGTCGGGACTTTAGTCCCTAGATCGAGACGCGGACAGGTCGCAGAGTTGAGGTGCTCTGACAGTCCAGTGCCGATCACGCCGCAAGGCCGGGGAGACGAATGTGGTAGCCGAAGCACCCTCAGTCCCGGACGTCCTACCACGCCGACCCTTTCCCGCTCGCATGGGCCCTAAGGGCAATCTGATCTACAAGCTGATCACGACGACCGATCACAAGCTGATCGGCATCATGTACTGCGTCGCCTGCTTCATCTTCTTCATGATCGGCGGGCTGATGGCCCTGCTGATCCGCACCGAACTGGCGGCGCCGGGGCTGCAGTTCCTGTCCAATGAGCAGTTCAACCAGCTGTTCACCATGCACGGCACGGCGATGCTGCTGTTCTACGCCACCCCGATCGTGTTCGGCTTCGCCAATCTTGTTCTGCCGCTGCAGATCGGCGCCCCCGATGTGGCGTTCCCCCGGCTGAATGCGCTGTCCTTCTGGTTGTTCGTGTTCGGTGCGCTGATCGCGCTCGCCGGCTTCATCACTCCCGGTGGTGCGGCGGACTTCGGGTGGACGGCTTACACCCCGCTCTCGGATGCCGTGCACAGTCCGGGTGCAGGTTCGGATCTCTGGATCCTGGGTATCGCCGTCGGCGGTCTCGGCACGATCCTGGGCGCCGTCAACATGATCACCACCGTGGTCTGCATGCGTGCCCCGGGTATGACGATGTTCCGGATGCCGATCTTCACCTGGAACATCCTGGTGACCTCGGTCCTGGTGCTGGTCATCTTCCCGTTGCTGACGGCAGCATTGTTCGGCCTGGCCGCCGACCGCCGCATCGGTGCGCACATCTACGATCCGTCCAACGGCGGGATGCTGCTCTACCAGCACCTTTTCTGGTTCTTCGGCCATCCCGAGGTGTACGTCATCGCGCTGCCCTTCTTCGGGATCATCAGCGAAGTGGTGCCGGTGTTCTCCCGCAAACCGATCTTCGGCTACACCACGCTGGTCTACGCGACGTTCGGTATCGGCGCCCTTTCGGTGGCGGTGTGGGCGCATCACATGTACGCCACCGGTGCGGTCCTTCTCCCGTTCTTCTCGTTCATGACGTTCCTGATCGCGGTGCCCACCGGGATCAAGTTCTTCAACTGGATCGGCACCATGTGGAAGGGGCAGTTGACCTTCGAGACACCGATGCTGTTCTCGGTCGGCTTCATGGTGACCTTCCTCCTGGGGGGCCTGTCCGGTGTGCTGCTGGCCAGCCCGCCACTGGACTTCCACGTCACCGACTCCTATTTCGTGGTGGCGCATTTCCACTACACGCTCTTCGGCACCATCGTGTTCGCCACCTACGCGGGCATCTACTTCTGGTTCCCGAAGATGACCGGCCGGTTGCTCGACGAGCGCCTGGGCAAGCTGCACTTCTGGCTGACCTTCATCGGCTTCCACACCACCTTCCTGGTGCAGCACTGGCTGGGTGACGAGGGCATGCCGCGCCGCTACGCCGACTACCTGCCCACCGACGGGTTCACCACGCTGAACGTCATCTCGACCATCGGTGCCTTCATCCTGGGCATCTCCACGCTGCCGTTCGTCTGGAACGTGTTCAAGAGCTGGCGGTTCGGCGAGCCGGTGACGGTGGACGATCCGTGGGGTTACGGCAACTCGCTGGAGTGGGCCACCTCGTGCCCGCCGCCGCGGCACAACTTCACCGAGCTGCCCCGGATCCGTTCGGAGCGGCCGGCATTCGAGCTGCACTACCCGCACATGGTCGAGCGGCTGCGGGCGGAGGCCCACGTGGGCAGAGGCGAAGGCGCGCACTGACCGACCCGAGGGTCCCGACCGGGGGTGATGGCCGTTCGGGAATAGAGGACCGGGCGCGCGGGTAACACTATGTCATGAACATCGACCTCTCCGGAAAGACCGCACTCGTCACCGGCTCCACCCAAGGCATCGGTTTGGCCATTGCCGAGGGTTTGGCCCGCAGCGGGGCGCGGGTGGCGGTCAACGGCCGCACCGCAGCCCGCGTCGACGAAGCCGTGCGCGGTCTCGGCGGCACCGCCTTCGGGGTGGCCGCCGATGTCAGCACGGAGGAGGGCGCGGCACAACTGCTTGCCGAACTGCCCGAGGTCGACATCCTGGTGAACAATCTCGGCATCTTCGGCGCGGTACCGGCTCGCGAGATCACCGATGCGCAGTGGCGCACCTACTTCGAGGTCAATGTGCTTGCCGCAGTGCGGCTCATCCGCGCCTACCTGCCGGGCATGGCGGACCGCGGCTGGGGCCGGGCGATCCAGATCGCCAGTGACTCGGCCATCGTCATCCCGGAGGAGATGATCCACTACGGCGTCTCCAAGACCGCGTTGCTGGCGGTGTCCCGGGGCTTCGCCAAGGACGCCGCGGGCACCGGAGTGACCGTCAACTCGGTGATCGCCGGACCGACGCACACCGCCGGGGTCGAGGACTTCGTCTACGAGTTGGTGGACAAGTCGCTGCCGTGGGAGGAGGCGCAGCGCGAGTTCATGGTCAAGTACCGGCCGCAGTCCCTGTTGCAGCGGCTCATCGAGCCGGCCGAGATCGCGAACATGGTGACCTATCTGGCATCGCCGCTGGCCTCGGCCACCACCGGAGGGGCGCTGCGGGTCGACGGCGGGTACGTCGACTCGATCCTGCCCTGAGCGACGCGATTACGGGTCGCGGGGCAGGCCCAGCAGGCGTTCGGCGATGATGTTCAGCTGGACCTCGGTGGTGCCGCCGTAGATGGTGGTCGCCCGGCTGAACAGCAGATAGTCGGCCCACTTCCCGGTGATCTGTTGCTTGTCGCCGACGGCGCCGTCGGTGCCGAACGACGACACCCCGAACTCGGCGTAACCCTGCCCGGTCTTCATCGACAACAGTTTGGAGATGGCCGCGGCGGGCATCGGATCGCCACCGGCCAGGGTGAGCAGCGTCGAGCGCAAGTTGAGCACCTTGGCGGCGTAGCCCTCGGCGATGAGCTTGCCCGCGTGATTCTGCTCGATCTGATCGAACTGTCCTTCAGCCAGGAACGCCACGAACTGATCCAGGCTGGCCAGGAACGGCGGTTCGCCGCTGCCGATGGACACCCGCTCGTTGGTCAGGGTGTTGCGGCTGACCTCCCACCCGCGGTCGACCTCGCCGAGCACCATCGAGTCCGGGACGAACACATCGTCGATGAACACGGTGTTGAACAAGGCGTCGCCGGTCAGCTCGCGCAGCGGTTTCACCTCCACGCCAGGCGATTTCATGTCCAACAGGAAATAGGTGATGCCGTTGTGCTTCGGGGCACTCGGGTCGGTGCGGGCCAGTAGCGCGCCCCACTGGGAGAACTGTGCACCGGTGGTCCAGATCTTCTGCCCGGTGATCCGCCAGCCGCCGTCGACCTTGGTGGCCTTCGTGGTCAGGCTGGCCAGGTCCGAGCCGGCGCCGGGCTCGGAAAACAGCTGGCACCAGATCATCTCGCCGCGGAAGGTGGGGGACAGGAACTGCTGCTGCTGTTCGTCGGTGCCGTAGGCCACGATGGACGGGATGATCCAGGCCGCGATGCCCATGTTGGGGCGGGCGACCTTCCCGGTGCTGAACTCCTGGGCGGTGATGATCTGTTCGACGGGGCCGGCGTTGCGTCCCCACGGTGTGGGCAGATGCGGCTGCACCCAGCCGCCCTCGGCGATTGCGGCGTTACGCTCTTCGCGCGGAATGGCTTTCAACGCTGCAACCTCGGCGCGAATCTCCTCGCGGAGCTTCTCGGTGTCCGGGTCGAGATCGATGTTGAGGGTGCGCAGCCCGGAGCTGGTGGCGGTGTCGACGACAAGCTGCGGGTAGTCGGCAGCCCGGCCGAAGCTGGCCGCGAGAATCAGCGAGCGACGGTAGAAGATGTTGGTGTCGTGCTCCCAGGTGAAGCCGATACCACCGTGCACCTGGATGCACTCCTGGGCGCAGTGCTGAGAGGCGACGGGGGCGAGCGTGCCCGCGACGGCGGCGGCGAACTCCCACCTGGAATCGGGATCGCCGTTGCGGAGTTCGTCCAGCGCCCGCGACGCGTCCCACACCGCGGCGGTGGCACGCTCGGTCTCGGCGATCATGCCCGAGCACTTGTGCTTGATGGCCTGGAACTGGCCGATGGGGCGGCCGAACTGCTCACGGATCTTGGCGTACTCGGTCGCGGTGTCGGTGGCCCAGCGGGCGACGCCGACACACTCGGCAGACAGCAGCGTGGCGATGAGCGCACGGGCATGGGTACGGGTGAGGTTGGACAACACCTTGTCGAGGCCCACCTCGACGGCATTGGCCCGGACATGCGCCACCGGGCGCAACGGGTCGATGCTGGCCACCGGCTCGAGCTCCAGGGTGTCGGCATCCAGGACAACCCATTGCACGCTGCTGGCTTCACCCAGGCCGGACACCGGGAGCACCAGCACCGACGCCTGTCCGGCCGCGGGGACCGCACGGACCTCACCGCGGATGACGAGCTTGTCGTCGGTGGCGGTGGCCGTCAGTCCGGAGTCGATGGCGTAGGCGGCGATGGTGTCACCGGCGGCCAGGCCCTGCAACAGCGGGGACTTCGGGTCGTTCGCGGAGATCAGTGCGCTGGCGATGGCCGAAGGCACAAACGGGCCCGGCACCGCGCCGTAGCCGAACTCGGCCAGGGTGATCGCCAGCTCGAGGATGCCGAAGCCTTGTCCGCCAACCTCTTCGGCGAGGTGTACCCCCTGCAGGCCCTGTTCGGCCGCGGCCTTCCAGTAGCTCGGCGGGTTGGAGATCGGCGTCTCCAGTGCCTCGTGCAGGACGTCGGCGGGAGCCACCTTGGCCACCAGGGACCGGACCGAGTCGGCCAGGTCGTTGTGCTCAGGATTGATCGCGATAGGCATATGTGCCCTTCCCTATTAACCGGTCGGTCGGGAACGAGGGTACCCCGACGTGACGGGCGCCACTTCAGGGGGCTATCTCACTTCGTTAACCAGGTGGGCCAGGGGTTCGCCGTCACGCAGGCGGCGGCAGTTCTCGACGGCCATCTCCAGATATCTGCGCATGGTGTCGACCGTGTACCAGGTGACGTGTGGGGTCACCACCACGTTGTCGAGGGTGAGCAGGGCAGCGCCCGCGGGCACCGGTTCCTCGGCGAACACGTCGAGCCCGGCTGCGGCCAGGTGCCCGGATCGCAGCACCTCGACCAGGGCCTCCTCGTCGACGATCGGCCCGCGTGACGTGTTGACCAGGACGGCACCCGGCTTCATCGCCGCCAGCTCGTCGGGGCCGATCAGATGACGGGTGTGTTCGTTGAGCGGCAGATGCAACGAGACGATATCGGCGGCCGCCAGCAGGTCGGGCAGTGCGCGCCAGCCGGGCGTCCCGTCGTCGCGGGTGCTGGTGTGCACCACCTGGCCGCCCATGGCCAGCACGATGCGCTCGACCTGCTTGGCGATGTTGCCGTAACCGACCAGCCCCACCGTGCAGCCGCCGATATCGCGGACGGTCTCACCCAGACTGGGATCCGACGGCCAGCCGCGGCCCTCTCGAGTGGCCCGGTCCAGCGCCGGCAGCCGGCGCAATGCGGCCAGCATGAGGAGCAGGGTGCCCTCGGCGACCGACGGCGCGTTGGCCCCTGGCATATTCGCCACCGCGATACCGCGTCGGGTGGCGGTGTCGACGTCGATGGTGTTCACGCCGGCGCCCAGCTTGTGGATCAGCCTGGCGCGCGTAGCCCGTTCCAGGTCGGGGCCCGACAGGGGCCGCAGCACGTGCCAGATCACGTCGGCGCCGGGCAGTTCGCGGTGGAAGGTCTCGTCGTCATCCTCGGCGCACCACCGGATATCGAGCCAATCAGATTCCGGTGCAACGAAATCCAGAACCTTCGCGCCTGGGGTGAAATGGGCGAGGACCTTGACTACTTCCACCGCTTCGCGATCCATTTGGCGATGGTATCGGCCTGTTCGCTGCGGGCACCCGGGGTGGTGAAGTAGTGATCGGTGTCGATCGAGCACAGTGTCTTGTCCGTCGAGGCCAGTGCGGCATGAATGCGCTGGGCGTCGGACGGGAACACGCCGGTGTCCTGTTCGGCGTTGATGACCAGGGCCGGGCAGTCGATCAGCGCCAGGTGCGGTTCGGCGCGGGTCTGCGCGTGCCGCAGGCTCCACATACCGAGCCAGTTGCGCAGCGTGCACGCCGCGGCGATCCCGCGTGCGGATCGGTTGGCGTGCACCGGGGTTCCTGCGTAGCACAGATTGGCCTGGCGCTTGGTCGGCTCCAGTGTCGGGTCGACCATCCTGGGATCGGCCCAGGTGCGCATCACCGTGAACGGGCGGTCGGAATGTCCGGCCGCCCGGATACGTTCGAGTTCGGCTTCGGCCCAGTCGGTGATGGCCTCGTTGCGGGCGGTCTGCGCCGCACGGTATCGCGCGACGAACTCCTCGGAATAAGGCGGACCGTTCCTCGCCTCGAACACGTCGAGCGCGGGATCGGTGGCCACCGGGTCGTTCTCGTCGACCACCGCGGCATCCATCCACGCGGTCAGCACGTCCGGGCGCCCGGGATGTGCGGCGCTGGCGACGTAGCCGTCGGCGGGGGGCAGGTCGGCCAGGCCCGCGGCGGGGCGCATCCCGTCGAGTGCCGGCCGGACATGGTGGTGCAGCGCTTGTGCCTGATAGGCCGACATCAGTGATCCGCCACCGGAATTGCCCAGCAGGATCACCGTTTCGATACCTTGCACCTCGCGCAGCCAGCGCACGCCGACTCCGATGTCGACCAGGGCGTGGTCGAGCAGGAAGCTGCTCTCGAAACCCCGGAACCGGGTGTTCCAGCCCAGGAAGCCGATACCCCGGGTGGCCATGTAGTCGGCCAGATAGTGCTCGGAGAAGTCGATCTGATAGTGCGTGGCGATCATCGCGATCTTGGGTTTGCGCCCGATGCCGCGATGGTAGAGGCCCTGACAGGGATGACCGCCGGCGCCGGCCCGGATGGCGGTAGGTGAGTCCAGTCCGACGAATTCGCGGGTGACCCCGGCAGCAGCGCTCTTGCTCATGGTGCGACGTTCTCCTTGTGGTAGATCGTCCGGTAGAAGATGTTGGCCAGCGTGGTGATGCAGGCGGCGTCGTCCGCAGTGGCCGCGCCGTCACCCGAGAGTTGGGTGTAGCAGAACTGGTTGAGCATCGACACCAGAGCCACCGCCACCAGTTTCGGGTCGTCACCTGCGCAGAAACCCTGGCGCTGAGCGTCTTCGACCATGGCGGTGATCAGGGCGATGGGCAGTGCGCAGATATCCGCCCAGTACTGCGCGAAGTCGTCGTTGATCATGGCCAGCTGCGAGACGCTGATGATCTCGGCGAGCCGGTGCCGATAGGTGTTCCAGTGCGCGGCGGCCGCGGCATGCGCGCGTTCGGCGTTGCTCAGACCGGGCTCGGTGGCCGCGCGCACCCGGTGCCGGGCCTCATCGCGGAACCGCAGGGCCCAGTCCCGGACCATCGCCTCCTTGGAGTCGTAATAGTTGTAGAACGACGCCGTGGAGCGGCCCGCTTCGGCGGCGATATCGGCGACCGTGGTGGCCAAGATTCCTTTGCGCGCCACCACATTCCGTGCGGCCGCGTCCATCGCCGCCTCGGTCTGGCGGCCCCGGACCGTCGGAAGCTGCACGCGCGCGGTCACGATGTTCCCCCTCGTCCGGGTCGTGCATTGATCGAATCTGAATCTGATGTTAGGTTCAGATTCGGATCTGCGCCAGAGGGGACGTCATCATGATCAGGCCGGACAATCCCAACACCGAGTTCGCGCTCGGCGGCATCAACCACGTCGCGCTGGTGTGCTCGGATATGCAGCGCACCGTCGACTTCTACTCCGGTGTGCTCGGCATGCCGTTGATCAAGGCGATCGATCTGCCGGGCGGTATGGGGCAGCACTTCTTCTTCGATGCCGGCAACGGCGACTGCGTGGCGTTCTTCTGGTTCACCGATGCGCCGGACGGTGTTCCGGGCATCTCGGCGCCGATCGCACTGCCGGGTCTCGGCGAGATCACCAGCGCCGTGTCCACCATGAACCACCTGGCCTTCCATGTGCCGCCGGAGAAGTTCGACGGGTACCGCGAGAAGCTGAAGGCGAAGGGTATCCGCGTGGGTCCCGTGCTCAATCACGACGAGAGTGAATGGCAGGCCTCGCCGAAGGTGCATCCCGGCGTCTACGTGCGGTCCTTCTATTTTCAGGATCCCGACGGCATCACACTCGAATTCGCCTGCTGGATAAAGGAGTTCAATCCGGACGAGGCAAAGGTGGCGCCCCGGACGGCGGCCGACCGCCGTCCGCGCGCCGCGGTCTGACAAAGCGAAGCCCCTCCCGCCCTCGTGTGCCGCGAGGGGGAAGGGGCTTCGGGCTTTTCGGTTACCGGTCCTGAAGGGCGGCGATCTTGGCGGGGCCGTGGTGCCCGTGCCAGCCGGGCTGCATCGTCGGGGCCGGGTGGGCGTGGGTGTCGGGGCTGTAGGAGTAGCCCGGGCCGGTCGGGGCGGTGCTGGTGGCCGCGGCGGCGGTGCCGGCCAGGCCGAGGGCTCCGGCGCCGATGAGGGCGGCGGTGCAGACTCCGAGGGCTGCGGCCTTCAGGTTCTTGATCATGTTCGTCATCCCTTGTGTGAGTGGCTTTCTGCGTTGAGATAAGAATGCCGGGAATCACACGTCAGATCTGTCGGGTGACCGGTGGATACACCGGGTGAAGCTGGTGTCCCCCGATCGGGGGAGTCGGCGGCTCGCTCAGTACAGCCGGGGGTCGACGAAACCGTCGAGCAAGGTGGTCAGCTGGTCGATGAGTTCCTCCTGGCCGAACGCGATCGACCCGGTGAGCCACGCGTTGATGGCCTGACTGACCCCGCCGACCACGAAATGCGCCACGGCAGTGATCCGGGGCGTCTCGTCGCGCTGCAGTGCCATTTGCAGGTGTTGACCGGCCAGGGCCGCGAACACCCCGCCCAGTTCCGTCCGTTTGCGCATCAGCACGGCGTTGGACAGTCGGGGGTCGAACAACAGCCGGCCCATCCGGGTGTCCTCGCTGACGGTGCGCACCAGGTTGGTGATGCCGGCCCGGTTCTGCTCGGCGAACGGGACCGAGGCCACGGCGGCCTGGGTGGTGGCGGCGATCACGGCGACCACCGAGTCGAACACCGCCGCGACGAACTCGTCCTTGTCGGCGAACGCCTCATAGAAGTGGCGGGTGGCCACGCCCGACTGGCGGCAGATGGCGCGGACCGTGAGCTCCTCGGTGCCGCCACCGAGCAGTTCCAACCCGGCGTCGATGAATCTGCGGCGCCGGTCGGCCATCCGCTGCGGAGCCTCGACGCCGCGATACGGCCTGACCTGCGTCACCCTGCCATCTTGACACCTGTCCAATCGGAAAGGCAAGATCAGGAAACATTCGTTCTCACTTTTGTGACAGGGGTATCAATGACGATCGCCGAACGTCCCATCAACGAGACCGCACCGAGTTCGACGCGCGCATCGAAGTGGGGTGCCGGCTTCGATGACGGGTTGATGGGGGTGGCCCTGCTCGCCGGTCCTGCCAACGTGATCATGCAGCTGGCGCGGCCCGGAGTGGGCTACGGCGTGATGGAGAGCCGGGTCGAGAGTGGCCGGATCGACCGGCATCCGATCAAGCGCGCGCGTACCACTTTCACCTATCTCGCCGTCGCGGGACGCGGCACGGACGAGCAGAAGGCGGCGTTCCGGCGCGCGGTGAACCGGGCGCACGCCCAGGTGTACTCGACCGAGGAGAGCCCGGTGCAGTACAACGCCTTCGACAAGAACTTGCAGCTCTGGGTGGCGGCCTGCCTGTACAAGGGCGCGGTGGACGTACACCGGCTGTTCGTCGGGGAGATGGACGAGCAGATGGCCGAACAGCACTACCGCGAGGGCAGCACGCTCGGAACGACCCTGCAGGTGTCCCCGGAGATGTGGCCGGCCGACCGCGCCGCGTTCGACAAGTACTGGGAGGAATCGCTGGAGCAGGTGCACATCGACGACGCGGTGCGCGAGTACCTGTATCCGATCGCGGTGTCCCGTGTGCACGGGGTGCGACTGCCGGGTCCGCTGCAGCGGTACGCGGAGTACTGGGCCGGGCTCATCACCACCGGCTTCCTGCCACAGCGCTTCCGGGACGAGATGCGCCTGCCCTGGGATCAGCAGCGGCAGCGCCGGTTCGACCGGTTGATGAAGGTGATCCGGACGGTCAACAACGCGGCGCCCGGTTTCGTCCGGCGGTTCCCGTTCAACGTCCTGCTGAAGGATCTGGACTGGCGCATCCGTACCGGCCGCCCGCTGATCTGAGGAACATCGCCCTCACACGCATTTGCTGTGCTACGCCAGAAGGCCGGTCGGCTGGTTGTCGTTTTCGCCGTCGAATCGCCGCTGCCAGCGAAGTCATCCAGTTCTGCATGAATCATGCGCAGACGACCGTTACTCGGAGTGATTCGCCCAGCTGGGGCGGCGAGCCCCCGCTCCGGTGACTGGCGTCACTGACGCAGCCGTCCCCGAACGTCTCGACAGTTAGTTAATGCAATGCTAACTTCAGCCGAGTTAGCATAGGCAAACTTAAGGAGACGGCAGGCGGCTTTGCGCCCCTGCGCGAAGGCATATGGATACGGTCAGTGGCACGCTCACGCCGAGCGCAGCAAGAGCGCGCGTCGACGGCGACGTCGCAAGCAGGTTCGCAACCTGTTGTCGCGCGCTGGGGTTGTCGGTCAACGACAGGCAGCGTCCGGCCGACCTCGCGGCCGCGCGATCGGGCTTCGCCGAGCTGACTCGGATCGCCCGGGACCAGTGCGACGGCTGGGTCGGTCTGGCCGCTGCCGGAGCGGGTACCGGACCGGACGCTCCGCGCGTCATCGAGACCATCTGGCGGACCGCGGCCACCCTGGGTGTCCTTCAGCGCGATATCGCCCTGGAGCCCGGCGCACTCGGTTTCGTCTACGACACCGGGCTGTATCTCCAGTTCCGGGCTGCCGACCGCGACGATATCGAGCTGGCCTACGCGGCCTCCCTTGCCGACCGGGGCGAGTTCGCCGCCGCCGACCAACTGGCCGCGGCGCTGGCCGAACGCCGGCCACACTGGCTGCAGGCGCGGTGGGTCCGGGTGGCGATCTTTCACCGGGCCCGGCGCTGGTCCGATGTGGTGCGGCTGCTCACCCCGGTGGTCAACGCCCCGAACCTCGAGGACCACTACGCGCACGCCGCCCGCGTGACCCTGGGCATCGCGCTGGCCAACCTGGGCATGTTCGCGCCGGCCATCTCGCACCTGGAGAACCCCGACGGCCCCGTCGCGGTGGCTGCCGTCGACGGCGGGCTGGTCAAAGGCCTGTCGCTACGGGCCCAAGGTGAAGCGGACGAAGCTGCCGATGTGCTGGCCGCGCTGTACGCCGCCAACCCCGAGCATGCGGGAACCGAAGAGGCGCTGCTGGATTCGTCGTTCGGCCTGGCGACCACCACCGCGGCGCGCATCGACGCCCGCACCGATCCGTGGGACCCGGACACCGAACCCGGGGAAGGCGATTTCGTCGATCCGGGTGCCAAGGAACGCAAGGCGCACCTGCTCACCGAGGCCGAAGCCGAGCTGGCCGAGTTCATCGGCCTCGACGAGGTCAAATACCAGGTGGCCAGGCTGAAGAGCTCGGTGGCCATGTCGATCCGGCGTCAGGAACGCGGACTGGCCGTTGCACAGCGCACCAATCATCTGGTGTTCGCCGGTCCGCCCGGTACCGGCAAGACCACGATCGCCCGCGTGGTCGCCAAGATCTATTGCGGCCTAGGTCTTTTGAAGAAGGAGACGGTGCGCGAAGTGCACCGCGCCGACCTCATCGGTCAACACATCGGGGAGACCGAGGCCAAGACCAACGCGATCATCGACAGCGCCCTGGACGGGGTGTTGTTCCTGGACGAGGCCTATGCGCTGGTGTCCACCGGCGCCAAGAACGACTTCGGCTTGGTGGCCATCGACACGCTGCTGGCGCGCATGGAGAACGACCGCGACCGGCTGGTCGTGATCGTCGCCGGCTACCGCGCCGATCTGGACCGGTTCCTGGACACCAACGAGGGTCTGCGCTCGCGTTTCACGCGCAGCATCGACTTCCCGTCCTACAGCGCACCGGAACTGGTCGAGATGGCCGTCCGGATGGCCGAGAAGCGCGACAGTGTCTTCGAGTCCGCCGCCCATGACGAGATGGAGGCGCTCTTCGCCCGACTGGCAGCGAGCAGCACCCCGGATGCCGAGGGTGTGGCGCGCCGCAGCCTGGATATCGCCGGTAACGGCCGTTTCGTGCGAAACCTTGTCGAGCGTTCCGAAGAGGAACGCGAATACCGATTGGACCATATGCCGCGAACGGGCGGCCCGGCCGCCGATTCCGACGACTTCACCGACGAAGAGCTGATGACGATCACCGCCGACGACGTCAACCGCTCGGCCGGCCCGCTGCTGCGTGGCCTGGGACTGACGGTGCCCGAACAATGACCGACAAGAACGATGACGGTCGCCGCGAATTCGCCTCGCGCACACCGGTGAACGAGAACCCCGACCGGGTCGCCCACCGGCGTGGATTCGTCACCCGGCATCAGGTGTCGGGTTGGCGGTTCATGATGCGCCGGATCGCCTCCGGCGTCGCGCTGCACGACACCAGGATGCTGGTGGATCCGCTGCGTAGTCAGAGCCGCGCGGTACTCGTCGGTGCGCTCGTGGTGGTCACCGGCCTGGCCGGCTGTTTCGTGTTCTCGCTGATCCGTCCCGGCGGAGACGCCGGCAGCTCCACCATCCTCGCCGACCGCGACACCTCCGCGCTGTACGTACGCATCGGCGACGTGGTGCACCCCGCGCTGAACCTCACCTCGGCCCGGTTGATCGCCGGTCAGCCCGATAACCCGACCCCGGTCAAGAGCGCCGAGATCGACCGCTTCGCCCGCGGCAACCTCATCGGCATCCCGGGAGCGCCGGAACGTATGGTGCAGAACACGTCCCGGCACGGGGAATGGACCGTGTGTGACGCAATCGCCGGCCCCGCACCGGGAGTCACCGTGCTGGCCGGCGCACCCGACCAGACGGGTGAGCGCGCCACGGCGTTGCCCTCCGACCACGTCGTGCTGGTGCAGAACGTCGGCGGTGTCCATGCCGGCACGTGGCTGCTGTGGAACGGCAGGCGCAGCCCGATTGACCTGAGCAGCCGGGCCGTCACCGATGCACTCGGTCTGGGTACCGACATCCCCGCACCCCGGGTGATCGCACCCGGTCTGTTCAACGCCATCCCGGAATCGGCACCCCTGGTGGCGCCGGCGCTGCCCGGCGCCGGAACCCCGCCCCGTTTCCCGCTGCCGGTGCAGGCACCGATCGGTGCCGTGCTCGCGGCATACCAGGCGAACAACGACATCCGCTACTACGCGGTGCAAGCCGATGGCCTGCAACAGATTTCGCCGGTGCTGGCAGCGATGCTGCGCAACACCAACTCCTACGGCCTGCAACAGCCCCCGCGACTGGGCGCCGATGAGGTGTCGCGGCTGCCGGTGGCCACCGGTATCGACACGACCGCCTATCCTTCTGATGAGGTCACCCTGGTCGACACCGCCGCCGATCCGGTGACATGCGCGTCCTGGTCCAAGCCGGCCGATGCCACCGAGAGCTCACTGACGCTGCTGGCCGGCGCCGCCCTGCCGCTGCCGAGCGGACTGCGCACGGTGGACCTGGTCGGTGGTGGGAACGGATCCACCGCCAACCGGGTTGCCCTGCCCCCGGGTAAGGGGTACTTCGTCCAGTCGGTGGGTTCGGACGCCGGCGCGCCGCAAGCCGGTTCATCCTTCTGGATCGGTGATACCGGGGTGCGCTACGGGATCGACACCACCGGTGACGCCAAAGCTGTTGCCGCGCTGAGCCTGACCCCGCCACCCGTGGCGATCCCGTGGTCGGTGCTCACCCAGTTCGCCGCCGGACCGACGCTGTCGCGCGCGGACGCCCTGATCGCCCACGATGCGCTGCCCGCCGACCCGAAACCTGCCGCGGTGAACACCGCCCGCGAGGGAGACAACTGATGAGCCGCTTGATCTTCGAGGCCCGGCGGCGCGTCCCCGCCCCGGAGGTACGCAAAGGCGCGATCACCATCGAGGCGCCGCCCACGTTGCCACGGCTGGTGCCGCCGTCGCTGCTGCGCCGCGTGCTGCCGTATTTGATCGTCATCCTCATCGTGGGCATGATCGTCGCGCTGGTCGCCACCGGGATGCGGTTGATCTCACCGACGACCCTGTTCTTCCCGTTCGTGCTGCTGCTTGCCGCCACCGCGATGTACCGGGGCTCGGACAACAAGCTGCGCACCGAGGAGGTCGACGCCGAGCGCGCCGACTATCTGCGTTACCTGTCGGTGGTGCGGGACAACGTGCGCGCCCAGGCGCAGTCCCAGCGGGCGGCGCTGGAGTGGTCGCATCCCGATCCCGAACTGCTGGCAGCCGTTCCGGGCACCCGCAGACAGTGGGAACGCGACCCCCACGATCCGGACTTCCTGGTGCTGCGGGCCGGACTGCACGACGCGCCGCTGTCGGTCGCGCTGCGCGTCAAGGATGCCGTCGACGAGGTCGATCTGGAACCGGTGTCGCACACCACGCTGCGGGGTCTGCTCGATGTGCACCGCACCGTCCGGGCGGTGCCCGCCGGAATCGACCTGGCCACGGTTTCCCGCATCACCGTGCTCGGGGATCCCGGCGAGGTCCGGGACGCGTTGCGGGCGTGGGTCGCTCAGGCGGTCACCTGGCACGACCCCGCGGTGCTCGGCGTCGCGCTGGCCACCCCCGATCTGGAGGCGCCGGACTGGTCGTGGTTGAAGTGGTTGCCGCACAGCGATATCGCCGGCGCGACCGACGGCGTCGGACCGGCACGCTACCTTTCGGCCAGCGCACCCGAACTGCGTGACCTGCTCGCGCCCGTGCTCGCCGACCGCGACGCCTTCACCGGCGACGCGCTGCCGTCGGGCAAGCACCTGCTGATCGTGCTCGACGATCCCGAGATCGATCCCGACGATGTGCTCAGCCGCGCCGGCGCGGCCGGTGTGACGCTGGTGCACCGCGGTGATACCGAGCCGCACCGTGAACAGTATCCGGATCCGGACCGTCCCATCCTGAAGGTGGTGGACGGCAAGATCCTGCGGTGGGGCAGTGCGGGCTGGCAGCCGTTCGTCGACACCGCCGATGCGCTCTCCGCCGCGGCCGCCACGCACCTCGCTCGCCGGTTGGCGCGCTGGGACTCCAACCCGGACCAGGCGCGCTCCGCCGGCTCCGGCGCGTCAACATTCACCACGCTGTTCGGCATCCAGGACGCCTCCGCGCTCGATATCGCGAGCCTGTGGGCGCCGCGTGACCGCGATGACGAGCTGCGGGTGCCCATCGGGGTCACCGCCACCGGTGATCCGCTGGTCTTCGATCTCAAGGACGAGGCCGAGGGCGGTATGGGTCCCCACGGCCTGATGATCGGTATGACCGGGTCGGGCAAGTCGCAGACCCTGATGTCGATCCTGTTGTCGCTGTTGACCACTCATCCCGCCGACCGCCTCATCGTCATCTATGCCGACTTCAAGGGTGAGGCGGGTGCCGATATCTTCCGGCACTTCCCGCAGGTGGTGGCCGTCATCTCCAATATGGCCGAGAAGCGTTCGCTGGCCGACCGGTTCGCCGACACGTTGCGCGGCGAGGTGGCCCGTCGGGAACAGCTGCTCAAAGAAGCGGGCCGCCGGGTCCAGGGCAGTGCGTTCAACTCGGTGACCGAGTACGAAGCCGCCCAGAAATCGGGCGTGCCGGGCTCCGTTGATCTGGCCCCCATCCCGACGCTGTTCGTGGTGGCCGACGAGTTCACCCTGATGCTGGCCGAACACCCCGAGTACGCCGACCTGTTCGACTATGTGGCCCGCAAGGGTCGATCGTTTCGGATCCACCTCCTGTTCGCGTCGCAGACGCTGGATGTGGGCCGGATCAAGGACATCGACAAGAACACCTCGTATCGCATCGGCCTGAAGGTGGCCAGCCCGTCGATCAGCCGACAGATCATCGGCACCGAGGACGCGTTCCACATCGAGTCGGGCCGCGAGCACAAGGGCGAGGGCTTCCTGGTGCCCGCGCCCGGGGCGACGCCCATCAAGTTCCGCAGCACCTACGTCGACGGGATCTACGATCCGCCGCGTACCGCACGTTCGATCGTCGTGGCGGCCACCCCGGCACCCCAGCTGTTCACCGCGGCACGGGTCGAGCCGGCACCCGACACCGTCATCATGTCCAGCGAGCCCGAGGAGGTGCCGGTCCCGCGCAAGCTGATCGCCACGATCGGTGACCAGCTGGCGGCCTACGGGCCGAAGGCGCCGCAGCTGTGGCTGCCCCCGCTGGACGAGCCGATTCCGCTGGCCGAACTGCTGGGCCGTACCGGGGCAGCCGCGGGAAGTGGCTTCGCCGAACAGCGATTCCAGTGGCCGCTCGGTGAGATCGACAAGCCGTTCGAGATGCGCCGGGACACACTGGTGTTCGCGGCCGGCTCGGCGGCCGGCAACATGCTGATCCACGGTGGCCCCAAGTCCGGCAAGTCGAGCGCACTGGCGACCTTCATGCTGTCCGCCGCCGCCTTGCACACCCCGCGTGAGGTCAGCTTCTACGTGCTGGACTACGGCGGCGGGCAGCTTGCACCGATGGCCGATCTGGCCCACGTCGGTGCGGTCGCCACACCGTTGCAGCCCGAGCGGATCCGGCGCACCTTCGCCGAGCTGGAAGCACTGCTGCGGCAACGACAACAGCGCGGCGCGGTCAACCGGCCCGGCACCTACGAAGACGGTTACGGTGAGGTTTTTCTGGTCATCGACAACCTCTACGCGTTCAGCCGGGACAATATCGACACGTTCAACACCCGTAACCCGTTGTTGGCCAGGGTCACCGAAATGGTCAACGCCGGCCTGGCCTACGGGATCCACGTGGTGATCACCACGCCGAACTGGCTTGAGGTCCCGCTGGCCATGCGCGACGGTCTCGGCCTGCGCCTGGAGCTCAAGCTCAGCGACTCCCACGACAGCAACGTGCGGGCGGTCGGGGCGCTCCGTCGGCCCGCCGACGGGGTACCGGCCGACCAGCCGGGCCGCGGGCTCACCATGGCCGGCGAGCACTTCCTGTTTGCCGAGCCGGATCTGCGCCTCATTCCCGCGATCAATGCCCGCTACCCGCAGCTGCGTGCGCCCGAGGTGCGGTTGCTGCCCAGTCAGCTTCCGCCGACTGCGTTGGGCCCGTTGTACGTCGGCCCGGAGCAGGTGGTCATCGGTCAGCGCGAAGAGGACCTGGCACCGGTCGCGATCGATTTCGCCGCGCATCCGCTGATGATGGTGTTCGGCGACACCCGCTCGGGCAAGACCACCCTGCTGCGGCATCTGATCCGCACGATCCGGGACAACTCGACGCCCGACGGGGCCGGGGCGAGCGGAGCGACGGGGAATGGTGTCGCGTTCACCGTCATCGACCGCCGTCTGCAACTGGTGGACGAACCCCTGTTCGCCGATAACGAGTACACCCCCAACATCGACCGGATCACCCCGGCGATGCTCGGGTTGGCGGCGCTGATCGACAAGCGGCGACCTCCGGCCGGGTTGCCGCCGCAGGAGCTGCGCAACTGGCGTTACCAGGGACACACCCACTACCTGATCATCGACGATGTCGATCAGATCCCGGACGGCCCGGCGGTCAGCGGACCCTATGTCGGACAGCGGCCGTGGACCCCGCTGCTCGGCTTGTTGTCCCAAGCCGGGGATCTGGGACTGCGCGTGATCGTCACCGCGCGGGCCAGCGGCTCGGCGCACGCGGTGATGACCGCCCCGCTGCTGCGCCGGCTCAACGACCTGCAGGCGACGACCGTGATGCTCTCGGGCAGCCCCGCCGACGGCGGCAAGCTGCGTGGTCACCGTTTCCACCGCCTGCCGCCGGGCCGCGCCATGCTGCTCGGTGACAGTGAGGTCGCCACCTATGTCCAACTGGTGAACCCCTTCGTCCCCGAACATGTTTCGGGGATCGCTTCGAACGGAAAGGAATACAGCTGATGACCCTGCGTGTCGTTCCCGAAGGACTGACCGCCGCGGGCGCCGCGGTCGAGGCGCTGTCCGCGCGGCTGGCCGCCGCTCACGCCGCTGCGGCGCCGATGACCAACGCCGTGCTGCCGCCGGCCGCCGACCCGGTGTCGCTGCAGACCGCCGCAGGGTTCAGTGCCGCAGGCGCCGAACACAGTGCGGTCGCGGCGCTGGCCGTGGCCGAACTCGGCCGGGCCGGTGCCGGTGTCGCCGAATCGGGGGCGAGTTACGCCGCCGGGGACGCCGCGGCCGCCTCGTCGTACCTGATCGCGCGCGGGTGATATGACCGCCCCCATCTGGATGGCCCTGCCACCCGAGGTCCATTCGGCGCTGCTCAGCAGTGGCCCGGGACCGGGGCCGTTGCTCGCCGCCGCGGGGGCCTGGCAGGCTCTCAGTGCCGAATATGCATCCGCGGCAGGTGAACTCAGTGCCACGCTGGGCTCCGTCGGCGCTGGTTCGTGGCAGGGGCCCAGTGCCGAGCAGTACATCGTCGCGCACCAGCCGTACCTGATGTGGCTGGCTCAGGCCGCCGCCGACAGTGCGGTCGCGGCGGCGCAGCACGAGACTGCGGCGGCCGCCTACAGCACCGCGCTGGCCACCATGCCCACGCTCGCCGAACTGGCCGCCAACCACGTGGTGCACGGCGTGCTGCTGGCCACGAACTTCTTCGGTCTCAACACCATTCCCCTCGCGGTGAACGAAGCCGACTACGTCCGGATGTGGATCCAGGCGGCCACGGTGATGAGCGGATATCAGGCGGTGTCGGCGGCGACCGTGGCGGCCACGCCGACACTGCAGCCGGCACCGATGCTGCTCGCCCCGGGCATCGGCGAGGCGGGTGCGGCCACCGCGACGGCCACCCAATCGGCGGCACAGGCGCAGGCCGTGAATTCCGGTACGGCGCTGGATAGTTCGAACTCGATCGTCAGCTACCTCGAGCAGTACATCAAATCGCTGCCGGGCGGAGATCTGATCTGGGATTTCCTGCAGAACCCGTTAGGGACCACCCGGCAGATCATCCTCGACTTCCTCACCAACCCGGCCGGGGCGCTGGTGCAGTGGGGGCCGCTGCTGGCCGCGCTGCTCTACCAGGCGATCCTCCAGCCGGTGGGGTGGGGAACCTGGATCGGGGTGGCGATCGCGCCGTTCCTGCTGCCCGTGCTGGCCGGCGTCGGCCTGGCCATGCTCGGACTGCTCGCCC
This sequence comes from Mycolicibacterium fluoranthenivorans, assembly GCF_011758805.1. NCBI lineage: Bacteria > Bacillati > Actinomycetota > Actinomycetes > Mycobacteriales > Mycobacteriaceae > Mycobacterium > Mycolicibacterium fluoranthenivorans. The sequence continues at coordinate 820,366 of NZ_JAANOW010000001.1, forward strand.
TGCTCCCGCAGCCCGATGTCCCGGTCGACACGACACCGGCACCGGCTCCGCAACGGTCCGACCAACCCAACGTCTGGCCGGTGGCCGGCGTGGCCCCGACCATCAGCACGCCCACGGGATCCCCTGCGGGGGCGCCGGCCGGAACGGCCCCGGCGAGCGCATCAGCGCCGGCACCGGCCGCGGCGACCACCGTCGCCTACGCGGTGCGCGGCGGTGACCCGGGCGAATGGTTCACGCCGGTGCTCCGCGACCAGTCCGCCGCCAAGGCGCCGGCTTCGGGTTCGGCGGCCGCGGTGGGCTCTGCGGCGGCGCTCTCGGCAGCGGAACGGCGCAAGCGCCGCCGCAAGAAGGAAGCCGAGATAAAGGACTTCGCGTACGCCGACGAATACCTGGACTACGGCGAAGGCGAACAGCGCCCACCCGCCCCACACCGATCCGACCCGGCGGTACGTGCCTCCGGCCGCGGGGCCGGGCCGATGGGCTTCACCGGCACGCTGGACGGTGAGACGGACGGTGATGTGGAGAGAACCACGGCCGCCGGGCTCACCGAGATGAGCGGCGACCAGTTCGGCGGGGGACCGGTCAATCCGATGCTGCCGGGCAACTGGTCCGCAGAACCAGAAGGGGGACAGCGCAACTGAACACCACCGGAGACCGTGACTCCATCTGATCAGCACATCCGAGAGGAAAATCCATGAGCATGCTCGACGCACACATCCCGCAGATCGTCGCCTCTGAGTCGGCGTTCGGCGCCAAGGCCGCGCTGATGCGCAGCACCATCGCGCAGGCCGAGCAGGCCGCCCAGGCCTCACAGGCCTTCCACATGGGCGAGTCCTCGGCCGCGTTCCAGGCCGCGCACGCGCGCTTCATCGAGGTGGCCGCACGGGTCAACGCACTGCTGGATGTGGCCCAGGCCAACCTGGGTGACGCCGCCGGTACCTACGTCGCGCAGGACGCGTCCGCCGCCACCACGTACACCTCTATCTGATCCCACCAGCCGACCAGGAGAACAACATGTCGCAGATCATGTACAACTACCCGGCCATGCTGGGGCTCGCCGGCGAGATGGCCGGCTACGCAGGCGCTCTGAACGCGGTGGGCGCCGACATCGCCGCCGAGCAGGCGGCGCTGAGCGGCGCCTGGCAGGGCGACACCGGTATGACGTACCAGGCGTGGCAGGCACAGTGGAACACCAGCATGAGCGAGCTGGTCCGGGCCTACCAGGCGATGGCCAGCACCCACGAGACCAACACCGTCGCGATGAACGCCCGCGACCAGGCTGAGGGTGCCAAGTGGGGATAGATGGCTGCTAACGCGGTCGAGCTGACCGTCGAGCAAGCCTGGTACCTCGCCGAACGGACCGGCTCCGGCTCGTTCCCCTGGGTGCTGGCCATCACGGCGCCCTACAGCGATTCGGCGGCGGCGGACGGGTTCGCGGCCGATCGTGTCGCCGAACTCACCGAGCTGGGTGTGCTGTCCGGCGATGGCGCTGTCAACCCCGCTGTCGCCCAGTGGATCCGAGTATGCTGCCGGGCCCGGCAGTGGCTTGAGATCAGGGTGGTCAGCGCTGAGGGCAACATGCTGCGCGGCGTGGTGGGCTGCCAAGGCGAGCGAACCGTCGTCGCGCTGCGCAGCGCAGGGCTGGTGACGTTCACCGAGATGGACATCGCGCATCCGCACGACCTGGTGCCGGTACTGACGGTGGGGCTCCCGGCGCGGCGTGCGGCCGACTTCGACGAGTTCACCGTCCCCATGCGGGCCGGGGTGCGAGCCGACGAGAGGCTGCGCGGCGGCGCCGAACTCACCGAAGTCGTTGCGCACCTGGCCATTCCGCCTTCGTCGCGTGCGGTGGTGGAGGCGGTCTTCACCGGACCGCGCACCTATGCCGAGATCGTCGCAGGCGAACACCGCGACGGGTACCGGGTGAGCACCGAGGTGGGGGTCGCCGTCGTCGACTGCACCGCAGGCCGCCTGCTGGTCCACCCCACGCAGGCGTTCGACGGGGAGTGGGTGTCGACCTTCACGCCCGGGCACACTTCGGCCATCGCCGCCGCGGTGGACCGGCTGACCACTTCCCTGCCGGGGGGCTCATGGTTTTCTGCGCCCGCCGGCAGCGACCAGATTCCCGCCACCTTGCTCCACCGAGATTTCGACCAGAGAACGGAAAACCGATGCCCGACAACACTGTGATGCCGATCGTGCGGGTGGCCGTGCTGGCTGACTCCGGCCGGCTCACCGAACTGGCTTTGCCGGCCGAGCTGCCGCTGCGCGAGATCATCCCGGCCGTACAGCGCACCGTGCTACCCGCCGACGACGATCGCGAAGGCACGCCCGCCCGGCTGAGCCTCGCGCCGATCGGCGGAGCGCCGTTCAGTCTGGATGCGACCCTGGACACCGTCGGGGTGGTCGACGGCGACCTGCTGGCCCTGCAGCGGATTCCGGCCGGCCCCGCAGCCCCACGCATCATCGAGGATATCGCCGACGCGGCCGTCATCTTCTCCGCAGCACGCGAACGAGCCTGGGGTGCCGCCCAGATTCAGCGTGCTGCCGGTGCCGCGGTGATCGCGCTGCTGCTGCTGGCCACGGCGCTGGCCGCGACCTTCCGCGTCAGCACCGGGCATGCCGGCGGGCTGTTCACCCTTGCCGGTGTCGCCGTCGCGACGGTCCTGGCAGCCCTGGTGGCCCGGGCCCGGTTCCGCGGATTCGGTACCGCACTGGCGGTGACGGCGCTCGTTCCGGTGGCCGCCGCGTTCGCGCTGGCGGTTCCCGGCGAGTTCGGCGCCGCGCAGGTACTGCTCGCGGCGGCTGGTGTGACCGCCTGGTCGATCATCGGCATCGTCGTGTTCGAACGTGCCATCGCGACCTTCACCGCGGCCGCGGTCACCGGCTTCGGCGTGCTGCTGTTCGCCGCGCTGGGCAGCGTGTGGGAGCTGACCGATACCAGGATCGGCTGCGGCTTGATCGTGTTGGCGCTGCTGGTCACCGTGCAGGCCGCGCAACTGGCGGCATTGTGGGCCCGGCTGCCGGTCCCCGTCATCCCGGCGCCGGGCGACCCGACCCCGTCGGCTCAGCCGTTGCGGGTGCTGGAGGATCTGCCGCGCCGGGTCCGCGTCACCAACGCACATCAGACCGGCTTCCTGGCGGCCGGGGTGCTGCTATCGGTGGCCGGATCGGTGATCCTGGTCGGTGGCCCCGCGGTGTCGCCGTGGGCGTGGGTACTGGTGGTCGTCGCGGCGGCGGGCACGGCGTTGCGTGCCCGAGTGTGGGATTCGGCCGCCTGCAAGACCTGGCTGCTGAGCCATTCGTTCCTGGTGGCCGCCGTGCTGCTCGTCGTCCTGCTGGTCACCGGCCGCTATACCGCGGCGTGGTGGGCCCTCGGCGTGCTCACCGTCCTGGTGGCCGCCTGGGTGCTGGTGGCGCTCAATCCGCGGATCGCCGCACCGGATACCTACTCGCTGCCGGCCCGGCGCCTGCTCGGCTTCGTCGCCGCCGCGGTGGACGCTTCGGTGATCCCGCTGGCCGCCTACCTGCTGGGCCTGTTCGCATGGGTCCTGAATAGGTGACCGGATTGCGTGTCGGTTCGGCGGTACTCGGCGTCATCGGGGCGGTGGCGCTGCTGGTCAGTCCCTCCGCGGGCGCCATCACCCCGCCGGCGGTCGATGATCAGATCGCGCCACCGTCGGGTGCCGCGGGTCCGGTGCAGGCGATGGCCCTGCGCAGTCCCTGCGTGACCACCGGTGTGCTGCCCGGTGGCGATCCCGCCGCGGTGAACCCGAACCAGTTGGCACTCAACCTGTCCGATGCCTGGAAGTACAGCCGCGGTGACGGGCAGACGGTGGCCGTCATCGACACCGGCGTGCACCCCGGGCCCCGGCTGCCCAATGTCGAAGCGGGCGGCGACTTCGTCGAATCGACCGGCGGCCTGACCGACTGCGACGGTCATGGCACCGTGATCGCCGGGTTGATCGCGGGCCAGCCCGGTCCCGACGGATTCTCCGGTGTCGCGCCCGGCGCCACCCTGTTGTCGATCCGCCAGACCTCCGCGCACTACTCACCGGCGCAACAGGGTGACGATCCCGCGATCACCCGGGCCACCATCGACATCGCCACCCTGGCCCGCGCGGTGGTGCGGGCGGCCGACCTGGGCGCTCGGGTGATCAACATTTCCGCGGTGACCTGTGTGCCCGCCGACAGCACGGTCGACCAGTCCGCTCTCGGCGCGGCCCTGCGTTACGCGGCAGTGCAGAAGGACGCCGTCATCGTCGCGGCCGCCGGTAACAGCAGCTCCACCACCGGTACCGGAACATCCTGTACGACAAACCCCTTGACGGACCCCGCCCGACCAGGCGACCCGCGTAACTGGGGCGCCGTCACGTCGGTGTCCGTCCCGTCCTGGTGGCAGCCCTACGTGCTGTCGGTGGGCGCGCTGACCGGCGCCGGCGCGCCGGCACCGTTCAGCATGGCCGGGCCGTGGGTCGGTATCGCCGCACCCGGACAGGACATCACCTCGGTGAGCAACGGTCCCGACGGCGGACTGGCCAACGGAATGCCCAATGCCAAAGGTGAATTGGCGCCGCTGCGCGGCACGAGTTACGCCGCGGCCTATGTGTCCGGGGCGGCGGCGCTGGTGCGCGCCCGATTCCCCGAGCTGACCGCTGAACAGGTGATACGCCGACTGACCGTGACCGCCCACGGCGCCGACCGATCCCCGTCGAACCTGGTGGGCGCGGGCAGTATCGACCCCGTGGCGGCACTGACCTGGGATGTCCCCGGCCCGGGAGGTGCGGCACCCACGGCGAAAACCGTTGCGGGACCGCCGGCCCCCGCACAGAAGGACCTCACGCCACGGACCGTTGCGTTCCTCGGCACCGGCGCGCTCGCGCTGCTTGTGCTGGTGGTGGCCGCGATCACCGCCCATCGACGGAAGGACACAGCCGCATGACGGCCCGACTCACCCTGGCGCTGCTCTTCATCGTTCCGGCCGCGCTGGCCTACCCGTGGCAGACCGTCACCTCACGCTGGGTGCTCGGTGCAGCGGTCGCCGTGGTGGTCATCGTGTTCGCTTGGTGGCGTGGTGAATTCGTCACCACGCTGCTGGGCCGGCGGTGGGCGATCATCGGTCGTCGGATCCGCACACCGCAACCGGCTGCCGCGCCCGTCGACCGCGCCTCCATTCTGCTGCGGATCGAGGCCTCCGACGTCGAGGAACTGCCGGTGCCGCTGATCGCCGGCTATGCCGATCGCTACGGTCTGCGCTGCGACAAGGTGCGGATCACCAGCCGTGATGTCGACGGCCGGCGGCAGACCTGGGTGGGGCTGACCCTGGCCGCCCAGGACAATCTGGCCGCGCTGCAGGCCCGTTCGGCGCGAATCCCCCTGTATGACACCGCCGAGATCGTATCCCGCCGCCTGGCCGATCACCTGCGGGAGAGCGGCTGGACGGTGACCGCCGTCGAAGGCGGCCAGCCGGATCCGGTGCCGGGGGAGGCGAGGGAATCCTGGCGGGCACTGTCCGACGGCGCCGGGTTCGTCTCTGCGTACGCGATTCCGGTGCAGAATCTACCGGAGGTGCTGGCGTCGGTATGGGCCCATCCCACGCTGGAGACCTGGACCGCCGTCGAGTTCGGCCCCGATACCGCCGCGGCGCTCGTTGCCCTGCGCACCGCGGAGGCGCCGGGCGGTTCGGCGCCGGTGCCGGGGCTGGTCCGGCTGGGCGGGCGGCAGCGCCCGGCTCTGGATGCGCTGAATCTCCATGCCGCACAGCGGCTCGACGGTCATGGCCCGGCCGGCCCGGATCTGGCCGGCAGACTGAGCTGGCCGGCGGGTGCGCTGCAGGCCCAGGTCAGAACATGAACGGGTGCAGGAAACGCGTCATCCGGCGCAGGTAGTCCGGTTGGCTGACGTGCAGGATGTGGTTACCCGGGAACCAGTGGAACGCGCAGCGATCCCAGTGCTTCCACAGGATTTCGGCCTGCTGCGGCGGCGCGAGCCTGTCCCCCAGTCCGGCGATGATCAGACGGCGGTCCCGGGGTATCAGCGGTTGGTAGTTCAGTGGTGAATGGAACATGGTGGCGGCGTCGGACTTGGCCTTGTCGACGCGGGTGATCCGGTTGCCCAGCGACACCAGCTTGTTGGCCGGGAACCAGTCGTCGAACGCCGCTTCCGGGGTGACCACCGGGACGTTCGGGATGACCGCCTGGATGCGGTCGTCGACACTGGCGATGAGTGCGGAGGTGTATCCACCGAGCGACATGCCGGTCAGCGCAATGCGATCGACCCCGGTGTGCTCCAGATAGTCCAGTACCGAACGGAAGTCGTGCACGGCCTGGGCCATCGCCTCGGCGAATCCGGCCATACCGTCGGCGAAGTACCCGTATCCGCTGTAGGGCGAGCCCTTTTCGGCACGGGGTCCGTGGAACGGCAACGTGTAGAGCAGCACGTCGTATCCGGAGCGGTAGAACCAGGGCAGTGCGAAGAACAGCCCGTTGAGCAGATAGGGCGACCCCATGAAACCGTGGATCACGCACAGCGTCGGGTGCGGTCCGTCCTTGTGCACCCAGTGCTGGGCGTGCACCACGTTGTTTCGGGTGTAACCCCGGCGCTGATCCCGGAGCGCGGGATTGATCGCCTCGAAACTGCTCTGGAACCGCAGGTTGCGCACCTCGCCGTGCGCCATCCAGGTGGCGACGGGGTTGGCCGGGCGCGAGGACACCCGCGCCGCCGCGGTCGGTGCCGGGAACGACAGTTCCGGATCGTGTTTCGCGGCCAGATCGAGGTAGAAGTCCAGTGCGTGCTCCTCGGTGGCTACACGCGACGGGTGCCATGCTGCCCCCGCGAGCCGGGGCAGCATGGCCGCGCCGACGATCGAGGCGATCGTGGTGCGCAACCCGAGATCGGCGATCGCGGAGGCGTCGACGACGAGTCGCTGCTGCCAGGTCAGGTCGACCCGGCGGGGCAGGCCGCGGGCGGTCGCGTCGGCGCCGGCGACATCGGGGACAGGAATCGGGGGGACCGGGGGAGCCTGGAATGGTTCGGTCACGATCCCGATGCTAGCGGCAGCGGGATCAGTGGAGACCGAAGATGCGGGCGGCATTGTCGTGGAAGACCCCGCGCAACCAGTCGTCGTCGATACCGGGTAGCCGGGTCAGTGCCGTCATCGCCTCGGCGTAGCCGTACGGGATGTTCGGGAAGTCGCTGCCCCAGAGGATCCGGTCGCCGCATCCGCGCAGTCGCGGGTACTCGCGGGCGGGGAAGGGCATGGTCTCCTCCGAGAAGGCGGTGAACGCCATGGTGGTGTCCAGATACACCCCGAAACGTTCGGCGAGGTCCAGGAATTCGGTGTACTCGGCCATGCCCATGTGCGCCACGATGAGCTGCAGCCCCGGGTGTCGCTGCAGTAGGGCACGGACCGGGCCGGGACCGGTGTGCGCGCCGGGCTGTGGCCCGGACCCGCAGTGGATGACGATCGGGGTGCCGGTCTCGGCGAGCGCACCCCACACGCCGTCGAGCAGCGGATCCGTCGGGTCATAGCCGCCCACCTGCACATGGGCCTTGAACACGCGGGCACCGCCGGCGAGGGCCGCACCGACATAGTCGGCCGCGCCGGGTTCCGGGAAGAACGTCGCCGTGGACAGGCAGTCCGGCGTGTCGGCCGCGAACTGTGCCGCCCACTGGTTCAGCCACGCCGCCATCGCGGGCTTGTGCGGATACACCAGCGAGGTGAACGCCAGGACCCCGAACGAGCGCAGCGTCTGCAGGCGGGCTTGCTCGTCGGTGCGATAGGTGATGGGCCAGGGCCGCCCCACCAGCGGTCCGGCGGCGTCGAAGTACTGCCAGACCTTGTCCATGACGTTCTTGGGCATGAAGTGTGTGTGTACGTCGAAGATGCCGGGCAGCCCGAGGGCCTTCCAGATCTGATGCACCGAAGTCGGTTCGTCCATCGCCTGAGAACATACTCACGGGATCGAGGGGCACAATCGGGGATGTGTGGAATCCCGACGTGTACCTGGCTTTCGCCGATCACCGCGGCCGCCCGTTCTTCGATCTGCTGTCGCGGGTGGCGGCGGAGAGCCCGAGGCGGGTGGCCGACCTCGGCTGCGGACCCGGAAATCTCACCGCGACCCTGAACCAGCGCTGGCCGGACGCGCAGATCGAAGCGTGGGACTCATCGCCGGAGATGGTGGCGAAGGCGCGCGAGCGCGGCCTGGACGCCAAGGTCGGTGGGATCGAGGACTGGACCCCGCAACCGGATACCGACGTGGTGGTGTCCAACGCCGCGCTGCAGTGGGTGCCGGGACACCGCGATATCGTGCTGCGGTGGGTGCGTCAGCTGGCACCGGGATCGTGGCTCGCGTTCCAGGTGCCCGGCAACTTCGACGCCCCCTCACATGAGGCGGTCCGCGAGGTCGCCCGGCGGCAGCCGTTCGTCGAGGAGCTGCGGGATATGCCGTGGCGGGAGGCCGATGTCGTCGGCACGCCGGTCGAGTACGCCGGCCTGCTCCGCGACGCGGGCTGCACGGTGGACGTCTGGGAGACCACCTACGTTCACGAATTACGCGGTGAGACACCGGTGTTGGACTGGATCACCGGGACCGCGCTGACCCAGGTCAAGGCACGGCTGTCCGGTGAGTCGTGGCAGCGGTACCGCAACGAGATCATCCCGGTGCTGGCCGGCGCCTACCCGGTCCGCGCGGACGGCGTCACGTTCTTCCCGTTCCGGCGGATCTTCGTGGTCGCCCAGATCACTCCCGGTTGAGCGGCTCGATGACCTGCCCGACCAGGTGCAGTTCGCGCCCACTTCGGCGAAGCAGACGATCCAGGGGCAGGCTGTCGGTGTCGTGCCTCAGATCCGGCAGCGGACGCGCGGTGTAGGTCTCATTTCCAGGCGAACACCGGTTGCTCGAGCTCGTCGACACGTTCGGAGCTGCCCTGCAGGCACAACCAGCGGACTTGGAGCAACACCGCGCCCGTCGGTGCGTGGATGAGGTCGTTGCCCAGCGGAATCTGCACCACCGGCCGGGGGCTTTCCGGGATGCTGATGTACCGCGGTGAATCGTCGCGCAGCAATTGGTGCAGGCCCACCCGGTAGGCGGCGACCACTTCCTCGGGTGCCGGCCGTAACTCGAGCCGGCCACCGCCCCACAGCACCACCGGGGTGATGACGTACCCGGACCGGGTGGGGTAGTCGTCGAGCAGGCCGAGCACCGATGAACCGGGTAGGTCGACGCCGACCTCCTCATGCGTCTCGCGCAGTGCGGCGTCCACCGCCGTCTCGCCGGGGTCCAGCCGCCCGCCCGGCAGTGCCCACTGCGCCGCATGGGAATTGAGCCGGGAGGCGCGCCGGCACAACACGAAGGCGGCGCCGCCGGACACGTCGACCATGCGCCCGTCCAGACCGGCCTCGGGCATCGGCCGGCCCGCGATCCAGTCGTCGACGGGTGCCGGGTCGACACGGTCCTCGCCGAGTTCGGAGTCGACCAGCACGACCGCGACCGCGGCCTGCCGCTTGGCCGGATCGGTGACACTGCGCCGCTGGTGCCCGGTCAGATTCCGCTGGATGCGCTCTCGCAGCGTCGCGTCATAGGGGATCGTCACGGGTGGTACGGCACGCCGACGGCACGGAAGACGAACTCCGGCGGGACGTCGTAGGACAGCGTCCGCCGCGGCAACCGGTCCAGCACCTCCTGCGACAGCGTGTCCTTGTAGTGCAGCGACAGGTGTCCGCTGCAGCGTGGATCGACCCGGCCCACGTCGACGTTGATGCGCAGTCCGGTCTCCGAGATGTCGGCGGTCACCGCACCGGATTGTGGTGCATCCCAGCGTTGATCGATGACCCGGCCGGCCAGCTTGGGTACCGAGGACAGAGTGGCCAGCACGCGCTGCGAGGTGAACACCAGCGATCCGGAGTAGCTGCTGACGCTGCCCGCGGACCGAAGGCCCGGAACCTTACCCGAGAAGTGCCGGGTCACCGCGACGTATTCGGCCAGATGGATGATCCCTTCGGCCGTCACCGCCGCGCGCAGATCGTCGGGCAGCTTGCCGATGCCGAACAGCTTTCGAAGAACGACGGCCATGGGCCCACACTACGACGACTTGTGCACGTTTACCGGTGCTCGACGCCGGTAAACGTGCACAAATCGCGCGGTTTACTGGGCGGGCAGGACGTGCTCTGCGGTCTTGTCGGTGCTCAGGCACAGCGAGCAGATGAAGCCGTTGCCGGTCGCCGATGTGAGCATATCCGGCCGCTCGTAATCATGATGGCAGACATGGCATTTGAGGTGATCGTCAGCCGGGTTGCCGTGCTCGTCGAACATCGGCAGGTCGATGTCGTCGCTGGTGCGGCGCAGGTAGTACTTGCCCTTGGTGGCGATGGCGAAGAGGGGCGGGAGCACCAGGGCCAGGCCGATCGCCACCAGCGGCGAGTAGGGCCGGATGGCCTCACCCAGTCCGCCGAAGAACGCGATGACCGACAGGCCCGCCGCGATCAGCATCGAGCCGAAACCGACCGGGTTGAACGCGTAGAGCATGCCGCGCCGGAACTCGGGCACCTTCGGTGACAACTTGAGCAGGTACTTGTTGAACACGATGTCACTGGCCACCACCACGACCCAGGCCATACCGCAGTTGGCGTAGAAGCCCAGGATCGTGTTGAGGAAGTCGAACATGTTGGCTTCCATCAGGATCAGCGCGATCAGCAGGTTGACACCGAGGAACACCAATCGGCCCGGGTAGGTCTTGGTGACCCGGGTGAACGAGTTCGTCCACGCCAGCGAACCGGAGTACGCGTTGGTCACGTTGATCTTGATCTGGCTGATCACCACGAGCACGACGGCCAGGGTCATGGCCAGCCAACCGGGCAGGAAGTTCTGGTAGATCTCCAGGAACTGATGCACCGGCTGGTTGGCGATACCGGCGCTGCCGGCGACGTTGGCGATCAGGTAGACGGCCAGGAACAGACCGACGATCTGCTTGATGGCGCCGAAGATCACCCAGCCGGGGCCGGCCAGGAACATCCACGTCCACCAGCTGCGCTTGTTCTCCGGGGTCTTGGGCGGCATGAACCGCAGGTAGTCGTTCTGCTCGGCGATCTGCGCGATGAGTGACAGACAGACGCCCGCGGCCAGCAGCGTGGAGCCGATGTCGAAGCCCTTGACCCCGTTCTCACCCTGGTAGGCGAAGAACTGGCCGACCGATTCCGGGTGGCTGATCACCAGGTAGCCGAACGGCGCCACCATCAGGATCAACCACAGTGGGGTGGTCCACACCTGCAGTGTGGACAGCACTTTCATGCCGTAGATGACCAGCGGGAAGATGATGAGCGTGGAGGCCGCGTAGCCCAGCCACAGGGGGATGCCCAACCCGAGTTTGAGGCCCTGGGCCATGATCGAGCCCTCGAGGGCGAAGAAGATGAAGGTGAACGTCGCGAAGATGACATTGGTGACGACCGACCCGTAGTAACCGAAGCCGCTGCCGCGGGTGACCAGGTCGAGGTCGATGTTGTAGCGCGCCGAGTAGTAGGCCACCGGGAATCCGGTCAGCATCACCACGACGGCGAAGATGAAGATGCCCCACAGCGCGTTCGTGGTGCCGTAGGAGATGCCGATATTGGCGCCGATGGCGAAGTCGGCCAGGTAGGCGATACCGCCGAGGGCCGAGATGCCGACCACCCGGGTGGACCACTTCCGATAGCTGCGCGGGGCGAAGCGCAGCGTGTAGTCCTCGAGGGTTTCCTTGGTGGCGGTGAGCCGGTCGTCGGGGTCGACGGAAGTGCCGGCCGGCTCGTCCGTGAGCTCTTGTGTCATGGTCAGCAAACTTATGGGGGCCATGTTTCGCCCGTATCACCGTGGCGTTGCCCTCAGACTGCGCCCAGCTGTGGGTGGTAGGACTGATTTGGTGACACGCATGACGAGGTGGGCGGCGGTGCTGGCGGCCGTGAGTGCCGTCGTGTTCATCGTTGTTCTCGTCGCGGTGCTGACTCATGCCGAGTGGCTGGCAACTATCGACGCGGCGATCCTGGATCCGCTGCACCGTTACGGTCTGGACCACCGGGGCTGGGTGCGGGGTTGGACGATCTTCTGCGACGTGTTCCATCCCGGAGTGTTGCGGGTCGTGGGCGGAATCTGCATCGTCGTAGCCCTACTTCGGCGCCGGTTTCGGGTGGCGCTTTTCCTGACGCTGTCGGTGGAGTTATCCGGTCTGCTGGTCACCGTGTTGAAGAACGCGGTGCGCCGGCCCCGCCCGTCCTTCGATCTTGCCTATGAGCCGTCCTGGTCCTTCCCATCCGGGCATGCGCTCGGGGATATGGCCGCCGTGCTGGCACTGACGGTGGTGGCCTGGGAGCTGTTGGGGCACCGCCGGCGGACGCCGGTGATCGTCGCGGGCGCGGTGATCGTCATCGGGATCGGGGTGGGGCGGGTGGTGCTCAACGTGCACAACCCCTCCGACGTGCTGGCCGGCTGGGCGCTGGGCTATCTGTGGGTGCTCGGGTGTTTGCCCGTGCTGAGACGAAGGACCGTCACCAGGCCTGTCGACCCAGGGGCCGAAACACCGGCAGCGCTCGGTACAGCACCTTGAACGTGGCCTCCTCGCAGGAGTTCTCCACCTCTCCGTCATGGGCCACCGGTGTCGGTCCGTCGACCGCCACAAAACTGAACTCGGGCACCCGCAGCTCGTGGTACAGCGGGCTGCGCACCAGACGTCCCAGCATGAGGGAGGTCAGGACGCGTACCCGGGCGAACCGGCGTCCGGTCTCCAGGATGCGGATATCGATCAGGCCGTCGTCCATCCGGCTGCGCCGGGACGGGGCGAAACCCGACGGCGCGTACACCGAATTGCCGAGGAAGAACAACGAGGTCTGCAGGGTCGTGTTGTCGAACGCGATGCGCACGGCCTGATCGCTGCGCAGCGTGCGCCACAACGCGTACGCCCCGGCCAGCGGCTTGCCGATCCGGTGTTCGAGCTTCTCCCGGACCCGCACGAACGCCGGGTAGGCGCCGATGCTGGCGGTGTTGATCACGGTATCGGCCTCGTTGAAGCGAATGACGTCCACGTGCGCGGCGTGCCCGTTGCGGATCGCGGACACCGTCGCGGCCACGGTGTCACAGCCGATGTCCTTGGCGAAGTGGTTGAAGGTCCCGCCCGGGAACACGGCGAGCGGTAATCCGGCGTCGACGGCGATGCCGGCCGCGCACGACACGGTGCCGTCACCACCACCGACGGCCAGCACCTCGGCCCGGGCGGCGGCCGCCCGTAGCGCGTCGGCGATGTCGTCACCTTCGCCGACCTCGACGATCTCGGCCCGGGGCAGCTGCGCCTTCACCTCGTCGACGACCCGGGCGCCGGTGCCGCTGCCCGAGGCCGGGTTGATGACCAGCACGACGCCTTCGCCGGCGGGGCGCGGCGGGGTGTCCAGGCGCAGCAGTTCCGAGGCCGTCGGCGGGGCCTCGACGATCGGCGGGACGATACGGGCACCGAGCACCGCCACGGCCGCGCCGATACCGAATCCGGCGAAGACATCACCGGGGTAGTGCGCGCCGGTCGCCACCCGGGACAACCCGACGAGCCCGGCGAGCAGGGCCAGCCCGAAACCCAGCGGGGGGCTTTCCAGACCGACACCCACGGCGAACGCGGCTGCGCTGGCCGAATGTCCCGACGGCAGCGAGTTCGATGTCGGGTTGCGCAGGGACCGGCGGATCAGCGGGACCGGGGTGCGATCCGGCCGCGGCCGTTTCCACAGCCGTTTGGCGCCCTGATTGGTGACCAGGCTGGTCACGGCCAATGTCATCAGACCGCGAGTGGCCCCGCGCCGCATCGAGGGGGTACCGACCGCGGTCAGCGCGGCGCCGATGCCGATCCAGAGTTTGGAATGGTCGGCCGCGGAGGTCAGCCTGGGCATGACGGAGTCCAGCAACGGGCTGGGGGATTCGGCGATCGCCTCGAAGATCTCGCGGTCCAGGGTGCCCAAACCCTGGCCGATCTGCTGGAGTCCGCGAGCCCGCCGTCCGATCATTTCTCCAACCTACGCAGCGCGCTCCCTGGCCAGATGCCGCCCGTGTCCAAACCTTGACTTGACCCGCGCGGTGCCGGCTGCAGACGATGGACGGATGCGCCGACTGCTGATGCTGTGTGCGGCGATGCTCCTGTGCGGTGCGGGGTCGGTGCCGCCGGTGGCCCGCGCGGTGGACACCCCGTGGTTCGCCGATTCTGTCGGCGCCGCGACTCAGGTCATCTCGGTTGTCGGCGTGGGCGGTTCGTCGGCGAAAATGGATGTCTGGCAGCGCACGACGGCGGGCTGGGAGCCGATCGGCGTGGGAATCCCGGCGCATATCGGGGCCAACGGAATGGCACCGCAGACCCACGACGGCGAAATGAAAACCCCGATGGGCATATTCACCCTCGACTTCGCCTTCGGCACGCAGCCCAACCCGGGCGGTGGGCTGCAGTACGTCCAGGTCGGTTCGGATCACTGGTGGGACGGCGATATGAAGAGCCCGACCTACAACACCATGCAGGTGTGCAAGAAGGCGCAGTGTCCGTTCGACACCGACCCGAGCAGCGGTACCGAGAACCTCAAGATTCCGCAGTACGCCCACGCCGTGGTGATGGGCGTGAACAAGGCCAGGGTGCCCGGTAACGGTGGGGCGTTCTTCCTGCACTCCACCGACGGGGGTGCGACGGCGGGCTGCGTCGCGATCGACGACGCCACCCTGGTGAAGATCATGCAGTGGCTGCAGCCGGGCGCGCTGATCGCCGTCGCGAAATAGGCACGGGCGAACCCGTCAGATATCCCGTCAGATGTTCAGCGCACGACCGGGTTTCAGGGAGAACTTCAGGCCCTCCAGCGACATCGTGGCGTCGTAGGTGCGGTCATAGGACGTCGCGCTGATCTTCCAGCCGTCCGGTGTGCGGCGGTATCGGTCGTGGTAGAACGCCGCACCGATGAGCATGAAGTTGAAGTCGGGAGCGATGACGCGGTCCTGCAGGTACCAGGTCGCCGAGGCTTCGTCGGGTCCGTCGAGGGTGATCTCGGGGTGGTCCACCCGGTGCTCGGTGATGATCTCCGGTCCCAGCGACGTGCGCATGAAGTTCACCAGCGCATCGCGGTCGGTGAAATGCAGTTCGTTGCCCAGGGATGGCCCGTAGTCGCCCTTGACATCCTCGGCGAGGGTATCGGCGAAGTCCTCCCAGTGCTTGGTGTCCAGTGCCCGCAGGTACCGGTATTTGACCTGTTTGATCGCTTCGAATTCACCCAAGGTGTCACCCATACCCGACATTGCAGCACACCTGTGGTCCGTCGGAAGCCGGTCCGGGCCACGAAGTTCGTCGACGCCGTCGTCAAATATCCGTGTGCGCGCCTGCTGCCCGATTCGGTGCCGGCCCGGGTCGGCACCGGGCCGGCCGAATTGCGCAAACTCTCCCCGCTGCCCGCTGCCGCGGGGGAAGCAGGCAAAGCTGGTTCACAACTGATCCAAAAGTTCAGTGCCGGAACGTAGTTCGAATCGGCGCGGTGTGTCCGTTCGTCGGGGTGGTGGTGGGGCGGCTAAGCTGTGCTCAATATGAGCGACCCCTTGGGGTTGTCGATCGGGACGACCAATCTGGTCGCGACGAGTGTCGGCGGCCAGTCTGTGACCCGACGCGCTGTGCTGACCCTGCCCACGCACGGCACGCCGGCTGTCGGCGTGTCCACAGAAGAGGGCCTGGTGCTCACCGGGTTCGTCGAGCGGGTGGGCGACCCGGTACCGCTGGTGGCATCCGACGGGTCGTCGTACGCCGCGGACGACCTCCTGGTCGAGGCGCTGGAAGCGATGATCGCTGCCGCCGGGGCGGACCCGGTGTCGCAGACGGCCATCGCCTTTCCCGCGCACTGGACCGCGGCGACGGTGCGGACGTTGCGCGCGGTCATCCGCACCAACCCGGTGCTCGCGCCGAGTGGCACTCCGCCGAGGCTGGTGTCCGACGCGGTGGCCGCGCTGACGTCGCTGCGCACCAACCCGGGCCTGCAGGGCGGCGGCCCGGTGGTGTTGCTCGATTTCGGGGGCGGCGGCACCAGTATCACGCTCGTGGACGCCGGAGCCGCGTTCGAGCCGTTGGACGAGACGCTGCGGGTGACGGAGTTCTCCGGTGATCTGATCGACCAGGCGGTGCTGACGAAGGTGCTGGCAGCGGTCGGTGGCACCGATCCCGCCGCCACCGCCGCGGTCGGACTGCTTGGGCAGCTGCGCGAGGAATGCCGCCACGCCAAGGAAAGACTGTCGGCGGTCACCGCCACCGAGGTGCCCGTGGCGCTGCCGGGGGAGCGGTCGGTGGTCCGTCTCACCCGTGCCGAACTGGAGGAGCTGCTTGCCGAGCCGTTCGCCGAGGTGCTGGCGGCCCTGGATAATCTGTTGCAGCGCAACAGGATCACCTTTTCCGACCTGTCCGCGGTGGCGACCGTCGGCGGTGGCGCGAGCATTCCGCTGATCACCCAACTGCTTTCGGAACACACCAGGATCCCGGTGGTGACCACGCCGCAGCCGGCGCTCGATGCCGCGGTCGGCGCCGCGCTCTTCGCCGCCTACGGGGCCGAATCCGATCTGCGCACGGGGCTGGCACCGATCGCCGCGGACGCACCCACCGGGCTGGCGCCGGCGGCACCCGACGCGCCGACGGGACTTGCCGCAGCCGCCCAGGACATCCCGACCGAACTCGGGCCCGCAAGCGCGGGTGCGGTCGGCGCGCTGGCCTGGTCGCAGGACGATGACGCCACCGGTGAACCGGTCTCCTACGCCGGCGGGGAGATTCCGTATGCCACCGGAAATCCCTACGGCACCGAGAACCCGTACACGATCGACACCACCACACGGGCTGTGGCACAGCATGTTCCCGGCACGTACGACGACGCGCCGCGGGCCTGGCAGCGGCTGCCGATCCTGGTGTTCGCCGGTGCGGGCGTACTGACCCTGGTCGCCCTCGGAGGGGTGGCGATCGCGCTGACCGGCAACTCGGGCACGTCCACTCCTACACCGACGCCGGCACCGGCAACCCGGGCGATCACCCCGCCGCCGAGCGCAACGCCGCCCGCTGCGGTGGCGCCGCCGGCCACCGAGGCCCCGCCCCCCGTCCTCACCGTGACCACGGAGCCCCCGGCGCCGCCCCCGCCGCCGCAGACCCAGACCCCGGTGCCGGAGCAGACCGTCACGGTGACCAAGACGTACACCACGCACAGCACGACCACCACGACGACACCACCGACCACGACGACCACACCGCCGACCACGACCACCACCGAACCGACCACGACCACCACCGAGACGACCACCACGACCACGACGCCGGCGATGACCACCAGCTACATCAAGGTGCCGTTCCTGCCGGTGCCGATCCCGATCCAGGTGCCCAACCGGGGTGAGACCACTCAGACCACCTACCCGTACGCGCCGCAGTATCCGAACCAGCCGACCTACCCGTAAGTGCCCGGCTTGCGGTAACCGGCCATTAACGATTGCGCCAGCAATGTCACAGGTCGGGTTCAGCCAGCTTGCGGTTCCTGGCAGCACGATCAGGGCCATGAATACTCAAACGTCATGGCATTCGCGGCGCGCGGTTCTCGGCGTAATCGGGGCCGGCGCGATGATCACGCTCGGGGCGCTCAGCGCCACGCACGACGGTGGGGGCTCGGCCAGCATGCTGGCGGGCTCGGGCGATGCACCCGCCAACACGACCTACTCCTCCCCGGTCGTGAAGGCCGCCGACATGGGCGCGACGGCCACGTGGGAGGCGCCGTCGAATGTCGAGGCCACCACGATGGCGGTACCCGCGGTGAAGGCTGGACACTGATGAAACGGCTCGCCCTGGGCGTCGGACTTGCCGCCGTCACCGCCGGTGTGGTGGTGGCGATCAGCACCGGAAGTGCCGCCGCGGCAGGTACCGACGTGACCGGCCAGAAGTACAGTGACGCATCGTCGACGCTCAGCGGTGCCGGGTACACGGTGATCGTGGGCACCACCTTCGGCGACGAGCAGGGCCGCGACGACTGTGTCGTCGTCAACGCGGTACCGCGGACGGTAGCGGCGCCGGAGAACAGCTCCGGGTCGGCCACCAAGGAGATGGTCGTCTCGCTGAACTGCGATTCCGGCGCGGCGTCGAACAAGTCGGCGGGCTACTCGATGGGCAGCCCGGAAGGCCGGGCCGCCAAGGCTGCCGAAGAATCGGCGGCGGCGAAGGCGTCCGCGCAGGCATCCCCGGACTCGGGTGGTCAGTAGGTAGTCAGCCGGGCGGCAGGTCACCCGAACGCATCGATTCCCTGCCGAGGTGCTGTGATCCGTTCTGATCCGGTGGTGCGGCTTCTACGGTGAAAAGGTGTGCTGCGGCTCCTCTTCGACACCCCGACTGTCCACCCGTCGTGAGCTGCTGCGCTACGCGGTGGCCGCCCCCGTCGTCCTGGGCGCCGCGTCGGCGGTGCTCTCCGAAATGCCTGTGGCACATGCCGCCTCGAACGTGGCAGGCCGGATCGTGTTTCTCGATCCCGGGCACAACGGTGCCAACGACTCCTCGATCGTCCGGCAGGTGACGGACGGACGCGGCGCGACCAAGGAGTGCCAGACGACCGGCACCACCACCGACGCGGGTTATCCGGAGCACACCTTCAACTGGGACACCGTGGTGCGGATCCGGGCGGGGCTGAGCCAACTGGGCGTGCGGACGGCGCTGTCCCGGACCAATGACGATGCGCTGGGCCCGTGCGTCGATCAGCGTGCGGCCATGGCGAATTCGGTTCGCCCCGATGCGATCGTCAGCATCCACGCCGACGGCGGACCCCGGCAGGGCCGCGGGTTTCACGTGAACTACTCGGATCCACCACTGAACGCGGCGCAGGCCGGTCCGGCTCGGCGGCTGGCCCAGGCGATGCGCGACGAGTTGGTCGCGTGCGGTATGCAGCCGTCGACCTACCGTGGCACGGATGGGCTCTACGGGCGAGCCGATCTCGCCGGTCTCAATCTGGCTCAGTATCCGGCGATCCTGGTCGAGATGGGCAACATGAGGAACCCCGACGACGCGGCAGTGCTGACGGACGCGGGCACGCGCGCACGTCTTGCGGACGCCGTAACACGAGGGATTGCAGGCTATCTGCAGATGCTGGCGTGAGCGTCAGCCCGCCGGCGGATACGGCAGATTGCTGCTGGTCTGCGGATCGACCTGGACGGGACGGCCCACGTACGGGAAGGCCCGCTGCGGGCACGCCGACCGGTCGCAGATCCGGCAGCCCGCGCCGATCGGCACGGTGGCATTCGGGTCGGTGAGATCGATACCCACCGAGTAGACGAGTTTGTCGGCGTGTGCCAGATCGCAGCCCAGGCCGATGGCGAAGCGTTTGGGTGTACCGAGATACCGGCTCGGGGTCGACGCCGATGTCTTGGCGAGCCAGAAGTAATTGCGCCCGTCGGGCATCTGTGCCACCTGGGTGAGGAACTCTCCGGGGCGTGAGAACGCATGGTGGACCACCCACAGCGGACAGTTGCCACCCACCCGCGAGAAGTGGAATGCCGTGGCAGACTGGCGCTTCGAGATGTTCCCGGCGCTGTCGGTACGGACGAAGATGAACGGCACACCCCGCGCATCCGGTCGCTGAAGGGTGGACAACCGGTGGCAGATGGTCTCGAAACTGACCTCGAACCGGCGGGCCAACTGGTCGATGTCATAGCGTAATTGCTCAGCGGCACCGAGGAATTCCCGGTACGGCAGCAGGAGAGCGCCGGCGAAATAGTTGGCCAGCCCGATATGCGCCACATCCCGAGCCTCGGCACTGAGTTGGCTGTCGGTCGCCACGATCGCGGCGATGAGCTCGGAATGCAGCAGCAGGGCGAGTTGGGTGGCCAGCTGGAAGGCCCGCTGGCCGGGCAGCAGCCAGCGCGCCAGGTGGAGCACCTTGGCCTCGGGCTGGTAGCGCCGCTTGACGTTGGCGCCCAACGCATCACCGTCGTCCAC
Organism: Mycolicibacterium fluoranthenivorans; assembly: GCF_011758805.1. Lineage (NCBI taxonomy): Bacteria > Bacillati > Actinomycetota > Actinomycetes > Mycobacteriales > Mycobacteriaceae > Mycobacterium > Mycolicibacterium fluoranthenivorans. The sequence continues at coordinate 840,328 of NZ_JAANOW010000001.1, forward strand.
CAGCACCGTGATCCCGAACGTGTCGGCCAGCAGGGTGGCCAGCTGGCCGTCCAGCCCGCCGACCCGTAGCCGGTGGGTGCTCCGAAGCTCCTCGGCCGCGCGGTCGAGTGCGTCGATGTAGTTGCGCCGGTCGTAGAAGAAGTCCCGCACCTCCTCGAACGGCATCGGCTGCTGGGCCCCGGACTGACTGTCCAGATTGGCGCGCCCGTGCACCGATTCGAGTTCGGCGGTGGCGTCGTGCAGGCGCCGATGCAGGTTGACCATGGTCTGCCCGACCTCGGGCATGCGCGCCACGAGTTCCTCGATCTGCGCCGTCGTGGCGGGTCCGTCGGAGAGGATCTCGCGCAGGTCGGTCACCAGCCGGGCGTCGGCATCGGCGGTGAAGTAGTGGGTGGGGAGATCGAAGCGGTCGGCCAGGGCGAGCAGTACGGAGACGGTGATCGGCCGCTGGTCGTTCTCCAACTGATTGACGTAACTGGTGGACAGACCGAGGGCGCGCGCCAGTGCGACCTGGGTCAGGCCCCTCTCGTCGCGCAACCGTCTCAGCCGGGCGCCCGCGAACATCTTCGCCACCGGGTCAAGGCTACCGCCCACGGAGTTCGCAACATTCGCAAAATGAGTGAGGAAAGGACACAAAATTACGCACTTACAGGCACTTTCCGCGGCTCGGCGCCCTGCGTAGCGTGCGAAACATGCGTGAACATGACGTCAGGACCCGGCGCAGCGCCGACGAATTCCCCCGCACCGAGCACCTCGCCTGGAAGATCGCCGAGGTGGCGGCGGACCCCGTCGCAGTCCTGCCGGAGACCGAGGCGATGGTGATCAACCGGCTCATCGACAACGCGGCGGTCTCAGCGGCATCGGTGATTCGCCGTCCCGTCACCGTGGCCCGGACCCAGGCCCTGGCCCACCCGTGCCGCAAGGGCGCGGCTGTGTTCGGCGTCGAGGGCCGGGTGTCGGCCGAGTGGGCGGCGTGGGCCAACGGGGTGGCGGTGCGTGAGCTCGACTTCCATGACACCTTCCTGGCCGCCGAGTATTCGCACCCGGGGGACAACATCCCGGCCCTGGTCGCCGTCGCACAGCAGCTCGGCGTCCGCGGGTCCGACCTGATCCGTGGCATCGTCACCGCTTACGAGGTTCAGGTCGATCTCGTCAAGGGAATCTGCCTGCACGAGCACAAGATCGACCACGTCGCCCATCTCGGCCCGTCGGTCGCCGCCGGGCTCGGCACCATGTTGCGTCTGGATCCGGAGACCATCTATGCGGCCGTCGGGCAGGCGCTGCACCTGACGACCGCGACCCGGCAGTCCCGCAAGGGCTCGATCTCCAGCTGGAAGGCCTTCGCGCCGGCATGGGCCGGCAAGGTGGCCATCGAGGCGGTCGACCGGGCGATGCGCGGCGAGGGGGCGCCGGCCCCGATCTGGGAGGGCGAGGACGGCGTGATCGCCTGGCTGCTGGGCGGACCCGAGCGCACCTACCACGTGCCGCTTCCGGAACCGGGTGAACCCAAGTGCGCGATCCTGGACACCTACACCAAGGAACACTCCGCCGAATACCAGAGCCAGGCGCCGATCGACCTGGCGCGGCGCCTGCGCGAGCGCTTGATCGGTTCGGGAGCCGACCTGGACCAGATCGCCTCGATCGTGCTGCACACCAGCCATCACACCCACGTGGTGATCGGCACCGGCTCCGGTGATCCCCAGAAGTTCGACCCGGACGCCACCCGCGAGACGCTGGACCACTCGGTGCCCTACATCTTCGCGGTCGCCCTGCAGGACGGCACCTGGCATCACGAGCGGTCCTATGCGCCAGAGCGCGCGCACCGCGCCGACACCATCGAGCTGTGGAGCAAGATCTGCACCGTCGAGGATCCCGCATGGACCCGGCGCTACCACTCGAATGACCCCGCCGAGAAGGCGTTCGGCGCCAGGGCGGTGGTGACGTTGAAGAGTGGCGAGACGATCGTCGACGAACTCGCCGTCGCCGACGCGCATCCGCTGGGCGCCCGCCCGTTCGCCCGCGCGCAGTACATCGCCAAATTCACCGAACTCGCCGACGGCGTGGTGGAATCCGCAGAGCGGCAACGCTTCCTGGATCTCGTCGACGGTGTCGCCGCGATCAGACCCGGCGGGCTGGATGCGCTGAACGTCCGGGTCGACCCGCGGGTGCTGGACAAGGCGCCGACGATCCCGTCCGGGATCTTCCGGTGACCGGCCTTCTGGGCGCGGCCACCTCGGCGGCCGACAAACGCACGAGGTTTCGCGACGCACTGAACTCCGGTCGACTGCAACGCTTCCCGGGTGCCTTCTCGCCGCTGGTCGCCAAACTGGTCGCGGATATCGGCTTCGACGGCGTGTATGTGTCCGGCGCGGTGCTCTCCGCCGACCTCGGCCTGCCCGATATCGGGCTGACCACGCTGACCGAGGTGACCGGCCGGGGCGCGCAGATCGCCTCCGCGACTGACCTGCCGACCCTCGTCGATGCCGACACCGGATTCGGCGAACCGATGAATGTGGCGCGCACCGTCACGCTGGTCGAAGAGGCGGGCCTGGCCGGGTTGCACCTGGAAGATCAGGTCAACCCGAAACGGTGCGGGCATCTCGACGGCAAGGCCGTGGTCGACATCGCGACGATGGTGAAACGGCTGCGAGCCGCGGTGGCCGCCCGCCGCGATCCCCACTTCGTCATCTGCGCCCGCACCGACGCCGCGGGTATCGAGGGGATCCCCGCAGCGATCGAGCGCGCCAAGGCCTATGCCGATGCCGGTGCCGACCTGATCTTCACCGAGGCGCTGCACACGCCGGCCGATTTCGAGCAGTTTCGCGCGGCCGTGGCAACCCCACTGCTGGCCAATATGACCGAGTTCGGGAAATCGCCGCTGCTCACGGCGAGTCAGCTCGCCGAGATCGGCTACAACGCCGTCCTCTACCCGGTCACCACGCTGCGGCTGGCCATGCACGCGGTCGAGGCCGGACTCCGTGAAATCGAGAGCACCGGAACACAATCCGGGCTGGTCGATCACATGCAACACCGCAGTCGGCTCTACGAACTGCTGCGGTACGCCGAGTACAACCAATTCGATTCCGACATCTTCAACTTCAGCCTTCAGGGGGCGCAGCGATGAGCGTTGTCGAGGACAAGCCGCAGATCTACAAGGGACTGGCCGGAGTCGTGGTCGACACCACGGCCATCTCCAAGGTGGTCCCGGAGACGAACTCGTTGACCTACCGCGGATATCCGGTCCAAGATCTGGCCACCCACTGCAGCTTCGAGCAGGTCGCCTACCTGCTGTGGCACGGGGAGCTGCCGACCGATGCGGAACTGGCCCAGTTCACCCAGCGGGAACGGGCCTCGCGGCGCATCGACCGCTCCCTGCAGTCGCTGCTGGCCAAGCTGCCCGATACCTGCCACCCGATGGACGTGGTGCGCACCGCGATCAGCTACCTGGGCGCCGAGGACCCCGAGGAAGACGATGCCTCCGAATCGGCGAACTACGAGAAATCCCTTCGGATGTTCGCGGCGCTGCCCACGATCGTCGCCGCAGATATGCGCCGCCGGCGCGGCCTGGATCCGATCGCACCGCACAGTCATCTCAGCTACTCACAGAACTTTCTGCGGATGGCGCTGGGGGAAGTGCCCGACAAGGTGATCGTGGCGGCCTTCGAGCAGTCCATGGTGCTCTACGCCGAGCACAGCTTCAACGCGTCGACCTTCGCGGCCCGCGTCGTCACCTCGACGCAGTCCGATATCTACAGCGCCGTGACCGCGGCCATCGGTGCTCTCAAGGGTTCCCTGCACGGCGGTGCGAACGAGGCCGTCATGCACGACATGCTCGAAATCGGCTCAGCCGAGCGGGCTTCGGAGTGGTTACACGACAAGCTGTCCCGCAAAGAGAAGGTGATGGGGTTCGGGCACCGGGTCTACCGCAACGGTGACTCGCGGGTGCCGACCATGAAGGCCGCGTTCGAACGCGTCGCGATGGCGCGAGACGGGCGTCGCTGGGTGGATATCTACCACCGGCTGGAGCAGGACATGTTCGCGGCCACCGCGATCAAACCGAATCTGGATTTCCCTACCGGCCCGGCGTACTACCTGATGGGTTTCGACATCGCCAGCTTCACCCCTATCTTCGTGATGAGCCGGATCACCGGGTGGACCGCGCACATCATGGAGCAGGCCGCGTCCAATGCCCTCATCCGCCCGCTCAGTGAGTACCGCGGACATCCGCAGCGCGCCCTCACGTGAGTACCGGAATTCTGGTCGCGAACCCGGCACCACGAAGGCGGATGTCGAAGTCTCAGTGCGCCGATGGGCTTGATCCGTCGGGAACCGGCGATTGGCGCAACCGGGCTCGGTGTCGGGACAGCGACCCCGACCTGTTCTTCCACCCCGACGGCGAACGTTCGCAAGCCAGACGCCGACGACTGGCACTGGCTCAGGAGATCTGCGCGACGTGTCCGGTGAAGTGGGAGTGCGCGGGCTTCGCGCTCGACAGCGGCGAGGATTTCGGAATCTGGGGCGGTATGTCAGAGACCGATCGCGCCACGCTGTTCCTCATTCAGGACGAACGTCGTACCACCTGAACGGAACTCATCGCCGTACCACACCAGTGCTCATGACGGCGTTCGTTCCTGCTCACCGCTGCGGGACAGTCCCGGATTCCCACCGGGTTCCCTCTTGCAGCACCACCGTCACCGGCGATGCTGCTCGATGTCCATGAGACGTCTCTGTATCGCGGACAATCAGCCCGTGCGGTCGTCCTGATGAGCGGCGCGCAGTAGATCGTCGCGGGCGCGCGCCACGCGGGACCGGATGGTGCCGATCGGGCAGCCGGCGACTTCTGCGGCCTCGGCGTAACTCATCCCGAGTACCTGGGTGAGCACCAAGGCTTCGCGTCGTTCCGGTTCCAGTCCGTCGAGCAGGATCCGGATTTCGACCATGTTCTCGATCCGGCTGCCGCCGCCGAGACCACCGAGGACGTCATCCAGGTCGACGACGTGGGCCGGGCGCGGGCGGCTGGTGTTGTACCTGATCTGGTCGACCACCACCCGGCGGGCAATGGACAGCAGCCAGGTTCGGGCCGTGGACCGCCCGCTGAACCGGGGCAGTGATTTGATTGCGCGGAGAAACGTCTCCTGCGTCAGGTCATCAGCGCTGGCAGGGTCGGCCAGGTAGGCCACGGTGCGCCAGACGTCGCGCTGGGTGGCTTCGACGAAACGGCTGAGAGCCGCCTGGTCACCCCGCCCGGCAGATTTGGCGAGCTGGGTAACTTGGTCATCGTCGCCACAGTCCGCCACGATTCCAGAGCGTAAGCCATCGGCGCCGGGAACTCTTTGCGGTGTCGGGACGACTGTTGATAGCGGGGCCAGGGCCCACGCAGATGGAGAGGGAGGTGAGGTTTCGCGATGACCGCAGCACCGACGACGGCAGATGACGTGGTCGACGAAGTTCAGCGACTTCAGCTGACCATCTCCGGGATGTCGTGCGCAGCGTGCGCGGGCCGCGTCGAATCCGTGCTGAACAAGCAGCCCGGTGTCCGAGCCTCAGTGAACTTCGCCACTCGAGTCGCCACCATCGAAGCCGACCGGGACGCCGAGGCCACCGACCTCTGCGGAGTCATCGAACGCGCGGGTTACGAGGCGCGGGTGCGCGACGCCGGCGCCGAACGTGATGACGATCCCGACGCCGATCACGCCCGCTACCTGATGGTCCGGCTGGCCGTCGCCGCTGTCCTGTTCGTGCCACTGGCCGATCTGTCGGTGATGTTCGCCGTCGTGCCCAGCACCCGCTTCACCGGATGGCAATGGCTGCTGACCGCCCTGGCCATGCCGGTGGTGATCTGGGCGGCGTGGCCGTTCCACCGAGTGGCGTTGCGGCAGGCCCGTCACGGCGGAGCCACGATGGAGACGCTGATCTCGGTCGGCATCACCGCCGCGACCGCGTGGTCGCTGTACACCGTCTTCGGCCACCAGCACGCCCGCGAGGGCATCGGCATCTGGCAGGCGATCGTCGGCAGTGACGCCATCTACTTCGAGGTGGCCGCCGGCGTGACCGTCTTCGTACTGGCCGGCCGATATTTCGAGGCCCGCGCCAAATCGAGAGCCGGCGGTGCCCTCCGCGCGCTGGCGGCGCTGAGCGCCAAGGACGTCACCCTTCTGCTGCGGGACGGGACAGAGCTGGTCATTCCCGCCGACGAACTCGCCGAACAACACCGCTTCGTGGTCCGGCCCGGCCAGACCATCGCCGCCGACGGGTTGGTCCTGGAGGGGTCCGCCTCGGTCGATATGAGCGCGATGACGGGCGAAGCCAAGCCGCACCGCGTCGACGCCGGCGACAGCGTCATCGGCGGCACCGTGGTGCTGGACGGCCGGCTCATCGTGGAGGCGGCTGCCGTCGGCGCCGACACCCGATTCGCCGGGATGGTGCGACTGGTGGAAGAGGCCCAGGCGCAGAAGGCCGACACCCAGCGGCTGGCAGATCGCATCGCCTCGGTTTTCGTCCCCGTCGTTTTCGTCATCGCCGCACTGACCGCGACTGGGTGGCTGCTGGCCGGCGGTGGGTCGGCGCAGGCATTCTCCGCCGCGCTCGCCGTCCTGGTGATCGCCTGCCCCTGCGCACTGGGGCTGGCCACCCCGACCGCGATGATGGTGGCCTCGGGGCGGGGCGCTCAGCTGGGCATCTTTCTCAAGGGACACCGATCGTTGGAGGCCACCAAGGCGGTGGACACCGTGGTTTTCGACAAGACCGGCACGCTGACCACCGGTCGCTTGTCGATCAGCGCCATCACCGCCGCACCGGGATGGGAAGCAGACGACCTGCTCGCCCACGCAGCGGGAGTCGAATCGGCATCCGAGCATGCCGTCGGGCTGGCGATCACCTCGGCGTGCCCGCACGTCCCGGCTGTCGAGGACTTCGTCGCTGCGCCCGGCCGCGGTGTCAGCGGGAGGGTGGGCGACCGGTCGGTGCGGGTGGGCAAGCCGTCCTGGATCGCTGCCGGCCGCGCCGTGCCCGCGGTGGCCGCCGCCCGCAGGCAGGCCGAAGCCCGCGGTGAAACAGTCGTCTTCGTCGAGATCGACGGGCACGTGTGCGGTGCGATCGCGGTGTCCGACGGAGTCAAGGACTCCGCCGCCCGCGCCGTGGCAGCCCTGCACGCCCGGGGCTTGCGCACCGTGCTCCTGACCGGCGACAACGCCGCCGCGGCCGCCGCGGTGGCCGCGCAGGTCGGTATCGACGACGTGATCGCCGACGTGCTGCCCGACGGCAAGGTGGATGTCATCGAACAGCTCCGCGACCGCGGGCGGGTCGTGGCGATGGTGGGTGACGGCATCAACGACGGGCCCGCGCTGGCATGCGCCGATCTGGGGATGGCGATCGGCCGCGGCACCGACGTGGCGATCGGCGCCGCCGACATCATCCTGGTCCGCGACGACCTGGTGGTGATCCCGTTGGCCCTCGATCTCGCGTCAGCCACGATGCGCACCATCAAGGTGAACATGATCTGGGCTTTCGGATACAACATCGCGGCCATCCCGATCGCCGCCGCCGGGCTGCTGAATCCGCTGATCTCCGGCGCGGCCATGGCCTTCTCGTCATTCTTCGTCGTCACGAACAGCTTGCGGTTGCGAAACTTCGCCGCCACCAAGCGTTCTTCGCGCCGGGCAAGGGAGATCGCCGATGGCTCAGCAGACTTGTGACCTCCAGGGGGTGCGATGTGGCGGATGATCAAGGTGACGGCCTTACCCTCACCCGGCGTGGTGTGCCCGCATCTCGGGTTGTGACCGTTCGATAGGCGTCGTCGCCACCGCGACCCAACCGACGGTCAGCAGTACGGCCATGACGTCGGCGACGGCCAGCCAGGTCAACGCCGCGCCGGGCCGGCCGGTGTGAAGCCACCAGAACGCGCCGATCCCGAGTACGGCGGCCAACCCGCACGCATATGCCGCCGTACAGCAGATCCGGAAGCGGCGAAATGCCAACGCCGCCAAGGACGCCAGTGCGGCGAAGACCAAGATCCCCACCGTCACCGCCGGTATCCGGTTCGCCCCGTGCGTCGAGTGCTCGCCCGCAGCGTCACCCCACCAGGCCACCGTGGCCGCTGCCAATATGGCGGTCATCGCCACGTGGATCGCCGTGCGCCGGCGCCCGATCCAGATATCGTCGAGGACGCGGTGCTCGATAGCTGCGAGTGCGCGCACCATGGCACTTCCGTAGGAATCCGACACCCGGGCTACCCCCTTTGTTGCCTGCACAGTTGGTCGTTCGATTGGTCGCACCGAGAGCCGGGTCGGTTCCCTGCCCATCGCGCGTCGAAATTCTCAGGGGTTCAGTTCCCGCGGTGGATCAATCTCACTTCGCCTCGGTCGACGGAACTCCTTCGGCAAGTGTGACGACGAATGGGCATGGCATACGAAACAAGGGAAAAGCGAGCCGGTGGCCCAAGAGGTGGCAACCCATTGTTGCGGCCCGCGATGCGCCTGGAACCGCGTGCCGAGGCATGGCAGTGGCAGACGGTCGCACATTGCCGCGGCCTGGAATCGGCGGTGTTCTTCGGCAGTGAGGGTGAGGATCGTCAGCGCCGCCGCGCTCGCGAAGCTCGCGCCAAAGCCCTGTGCGCCCAGTGCCCCGTCATCCGTCAATGCCGGGAGCACGCGCTGAATGTGGGTGAGAGATTCGGCATCTGGGGCGGCATGTCGCCGCGCGAACGATCGAAACTCACGCCACGAACGGCGCTGCAACCGATGACAACGCCTTGACCGGGGGGGGTGACTAGCTCGGACTGACGGTGAAGCCCCACGAACCGCGGATCTCATCACCGTCGTCGGAGGTGGCCTCCCAGTTGACGGTGTACGCGCCGGGAGGCGGAGATGGGCGCAGTGCGACGCTGTAGACCGCCCCGGAACCGTTGACCGGCCCGGTCGACCACGTCGCTTTGTCGGGGCCGGTGACCGACTCCTTGACGTTGGTCACCGCCTCATTCCACGTCGTCGTGACTTGTGCCGGTGCCGTCGTGGCGGCATCGCGATGCGGTGCGGTGGTGACCACGAACGAGTGTGCAGACGCCACAGCGGGATTGACCAGGGCGGCCGCCACCAATGCGGCACCACCCAAGGTGGCACCCATCCGGGCCGGGGTGATGGCGACGGTTCTCCTCATTGCGTGCGTCCTTCCCTCAACGCCGATCCCCAGCGGATCTGGACCAGTAGTCGGTTCGGTGGTGCCGATAGTTCCCGACCGCGGACATGTTTCCCCGCAGTGTTTCTCACAGTGAACCGAGCGTGATCGGCAGCCCGTTGACAGGCTGTGCTGCTAATCTCGCGCGGTCATCGTGAACGACGCGAAAACCGGTGAAACTCCGGTGCGGTCGCGCCACTGTAACCACTCGGCAGTGCCCTGCTTCAGCCGAGCGGAAGCCAGACTCGCACGCTCACGGCAGCCACACAGGGGCGCAGCATCCCCGAGGAGGTTCACATGTCGACTCCCAGTTCAGGGGCATCGTCGGGCGGCGCAGTCACGCGCCTCATCCGAGCGTGGGACCGACGCGACTGGTGGGAGTTCGGCGCCCTCGCCGGAGCCATCGCGCTCCTGCATATCGTCGGCTTCGGCTCACTCATCCTGCTGGTGGCCCCACACCACTACCACGTCGGCACGCAGATCTTCGGCGTCGGTCTCGGCCTGACCGCGTACACCTTCGGGCTGCGCCACGCGTTCGACGCCGATCACATCGCCGCGATCGACAACACCACCCGCAAGCTGACCGCCGACGGCGCCAAACCCAAATCGGTGGGCTTCTGGTTCGCCATGGGGCACTCGATGATGGTGCTGGCCCTGGCGGTCCTCGTCGTCGCGGCGACTCGGGTGGCCGGTGAACTGATCAGCGACGACTCGCCCGTCCGTCACACGCTGGGCATCGTGGGGACGCTCGCGTCCGGGCTGTTCCTGTGGCTGATCGGGATCATCAATGTTGTTGCCCTCATCGGCATCTGGCGTGTGTTCACCGGGTTGCGGCAGGGACGATTCGACGAGGCCGAGCTGGAAAGTCACCTCGACGGCCGCGGGGTGCTCGCCCGTATCCTGCGACCGGTGATGAAGCGGATCAAGCATCCGATACAGATGTTCCCGGTCGGGCTCCTGTTCGGCCTGGGATTCGACACGGCCACCGAAGTGGCCCTGCTGGCACTGGCCGGCACCGGCGCGGCCGCCGGTCTGCCCTGGTTCGCCGTCCTCACGCTGCCGATCCTGTTCGCCGCGGGAATGAGTGTGATGGACACCGCCGACGGCCTGTTCATGACCGTCGCCTACGACTGGGCCTTCGCCCATCCCGTGCGCAAGGTGTACTACAACATGACCGTCACCGGGCTGTCGGTCGCGGTCGCCCTGCTGATCGGCACCATCGAGTTGATCACCGTCATCCACGACGACCTCGGCTGGAGTGAGCCGGTCACCGACTGGATCAGTGCCATCGACCTGAACAACTTCGGCTTCGTCATCGTAGGGCTGTTCCTGCTCACCTGGATCGTCGCCGTCGCCTACTGGCGCCTGAGCGGCATCGATCAAGGTTGGCAGCGCACCGCCGCGGGTGAGGACTGACCGCTCTACTGCCGCTTGCGCGCCAGCTCGTGCAGCATGGCGTTGTACGCATCGAAATCGTCATCGGCATAGTCGGCATCGGCATGCCGGTCAGACCTCGCCGCCGCCCGCCGATCTTGACGTGCCCACTGCGCGACCAAGGCCACCACCACCAGGATCACCGGCAGTTCACTTGATCCCCAGGCGATCGCACCGCCGAGGTGCTGGTCGCTACTGATGCTGGCCAGCCAGGGCAGATCCACCAGTCGGTAGAACTGGCCACCCATCGTCGATGCCATGCTCATGGTCGCGATACCGAAGAAGGCATGAAACGGCATGACGGCGAACAACATTCCAAGCCGGCCCAGAAACGGCAACCGGCGCGGACCGGGGTCGATTCCGATGATGGCCCAGAAGAACAGATAGCCCACCAGCAGGAAGTGCACGCTCATGAACTCGTGTCCCCAGTGGTAGCGCACCAGGGTGTCGAAGATCGGCGTGAAGTACACCGCATACAGCGAGGCGACGAACAAGACGAACGCCGTGATCGGGTTGCTCAGAAACGCGGTGAACCTCGAATGAATCAGCCACAGCAGCCATTCGCGCGGACCGGGTGGCCGGCCACCACCGGCAGCAGGCAGGACCCGCAAGGCCAGCGTCACCGGCCCACCCAGCACCAGGAGGACGGGGACGAACATGTTCAGGGTCATGTGTTCGGCCATGTGCACGCTGAACATCGCCGAACCGTAGGCCTTCACCCCGGAACTCGTGGTGAACAGCAACACCGCGCAGCCGGCCAGCCAGGCAGCCAGCCGCCCGGCCGGCCAGTGATCGCCGCGTCGGCGCAGCCGCACACATCCGACGAGATACAGCCCGGCCAGCACAATCGACGCGGTACCCAGGAATGTGTCGAACCGCCAACTCCACAGGATTGCTGACACGCTCGGCGGTTTCGGCAACGCGTATCCGAGGAACACATCCCAGGTGGTGAACTGGTGGGTGAGAAACCGTGGGGCGGGCTGAACAGCCATCGAGGCATACAGCGCGGTCACCGCGATGACGGCCAGGGCGCCCGGGATCCATCGCGCCGGTTCGGCGGTGCGGCGCCGGAAGGCGCGCACATCGCCGAACCAGACCACCGTCCACAACGCGAGTGCAGCAATCCCCGCCCTGCCGTACGCGGTGCCCACCGGACTGGTGCCCGCGGTCAGGATCGCGAACAACGCCGCGCCATAGGTGAGGGCGATCGCCCCGGTGACCACCTGCGCGGTGAGCGCGCGGCGCGCGGGCATCCCCGATGATCCGGTAACCGCCGCAACGACTTTGAGGCCGACCGTGGCGGCGAACGCCGCAGCGAAGACAATCGCCGTGCTGGTCGCGTAGTCGTGGTCCGGCCCCTGGCCGGCGTTGCCAGTGACCGGCAGCGCGACGACTCCGACCAACACCGGGATCAGCAGCACGACGTGCGTGATCCAGCGCACCGAGAGTCGAACCGTCACAGCGGCAATCGCAGCCATCAGCGTCACCACCACCCACGCCCGCGCCATCTCCGAGGCGACGATGGTCTGGGGGAGGGCGGCACTGGTGAGCACGTCGCCCACCGGCACGCCTGCGCTGTGGGATGCCTGAACGACGACCATGGCGGCCGCCATCAGGGCCCACACCAGTGCCGCTCGCTCGACGAGCAGGTGCGCCGGATAGGCGAGCGCGTCGATCACGCCCGCATCGGACGGTCTGGCGGTCAGCGCGACATAGGCCAGTCCACCCACCGTCACGGCGCCCGCCAAGGTGGCCATGAAGAAACCGACCGGCTCGGCCACCGCCGTCAGCAGCCCGGGATAGGTGTCGCCCGTGGCGCGGTAGGTGTTCGCGCCGGAGACCAGCACGTAGCCCGCCAGCGCGGCGACACAGCCGAGAAAGCCGACGGTGAGGGTCCAGGCAGGACGCATCGCGACCCAGCCTGGTCGCGATCGTCTCTGACTCGACGTCATCGTTGTGGGGCCTTCCAGCGGGGATGTCCTGATCTGGCCAAGTCTACGACCGTGTGTCGTAGATCCTGTTCGTCGGCGGGAACTTTCCCGGCCGGCGCATCGACCAATGCATGTGATCCTCGATGTGTCTCTGCGCTGGGTTGTCACCGCGCTGTTCGTCATCAGTGCAGCAGAGTGTCTCTACACGTTGCTGAGAGGTCGACGTACCTGGACACAGGTGGTGAGCCAGGGGCTGCACGTGCTGATGGCCGTGGCGATGATCGTGATGGCGTGGCCGGCCGGCGCGGCATTGCCGACGACCGGGCCGATGCTGGTCTTCTTGGCCGCGACACTGTGGTTCATCCTGATCGCCTTGGCGCACGCCGGGCACCGCGGGGTCAATGTGTATCACGCCGCGATGATGCTGGCGATGGCGTGGATGTACGCCGAGATGAGTGGCGATCTGTCGCCGGCGCCCAGCGAAGGTCTCGATCAGGGGGCAAGCGCAGGTGCGCACCACGGCTCCATGCCGGGCATGCCCGGCATGGAGATGCCCGGCGTCGACCCCGGTGCCATGCAGGGACCTCCGCCCTTCGTCGTCGGGCTGAATTGGGTGTGTGCCGTCGGATTCACGGTGGCCGCGGTCTGGTGGTCGATCCGGCTCGCGATGCGATGGCGAGCCGATCCGGCTGCATCGGCGCGGCACCTGGTCGGCCTGGCCGCCCAAGCGATGATGGCGGCGGGCATGGCAGTGATGTTCGCCGTGCTCGTCTGAACGCCCGCTCAGGCGGCCGAACCGTCGGTGGGCCACAGATGGCCTCGACGCCTGCCGCGTGAGGCGTTGTGCGGCAACACGATATCGGGTTCCGATTCGGCGGCCCGCTGCTCGGGGCCCGGGGTCACGGTGCGCCTCCACACCAGTACCGCGAGGATGGCGCCCAGCACGACGGGCAGATGTGTGAGCACCCGGGCCGCGGTGACCGCGCCGTCCATCGCGTCGATGACCACGTACGCGCCCAGCACGCCCGCGAACACCGACAACACCCCGGCCAGCCCGGCTGCTGCGGCCGGACGGATGGCGGCCACGATCATCACGACACCGAGCGCCAATGACCACGCGGTCGACTCATTGAGCAGATGTCCCGACACGGCCATGCCGTGGTGTTGGGCCAGGCCGAGGTTCAGGCCCACGCCCTGTGCGGCGGCGACGGCCACCTGCGTCACGCCCACCGCCAGCAGTGCGGTTCTGCGCCAGTCCCGCAGCGGCCGGCGCGTTCTGTGCGTCCGCGCGTGCGGCTCGTGGGAAACGGCGGCCAGGGGCGGCTCTGCTGCGAGCATCCGAAGGCGAGCCGACTGCGTCGTCACCTGCTGAAGCCAACCGCGGCAGTCGGCGCACGTGTCGAGGTGCTCGTCCACCCGTGCCGACGGCACCGGCTCGCGCTCACCGTCGATTCGAGCCGACAGCGCTTCGCGCGCGACATCACATTCCACGTCTCTATAGTCGCTGATGCCGCGGCGAATGTTCCCGCCAACCTCATGGGAACTATTCAGGAAGACCGTCCGACTAAATGCCCTGAAAGCGCGGTTTCAGCCTTGCCCAGCCCGCGCGCAGCCTGAAGGGATGCCATGACCTCGACAGTGACTCCGGCGCGCCGTGGGGAGGCCGCCGTCCTTCGCCGGATCTGGCGTCTGCATTTCTGGGTCGGACTCTTCGCCGCACCGGTACTCGTCGTCCTGGCGCTGTCCGGACTGGTGATCCTCTACAGCCAACCCCTGGACAACTGGCTCAACGGTCACCTGTTCGTGGTGGCGCAGGGGCCGGAGACGGTCCCGTTGGACGCGCAGATCGCCACCGCCAAACAGCATGTGGGAGAGGGGTATTCATTCGATGCGGTGACGCCACCCGATGCGCCGAACCACTCGACGAGGGTGGACTTCCTGGCACCGGACGCGCCTGCATACCCGGCGGGGGAGACGGACATGACCCAGGTGTTCGTCGATCCCCACACCGGCCGATACCTCGGTCAGCGCAGCCAACTGTCCGGACTGGTCGGGTTCGCCAACAACGTGCACCGCATGTTCGGCAATGACGGTCCACAGATCCAGCTGCCGTCCTTGTGGCATCTGATGGACTCGGCGGCCTACCCGGACGCCACGATCCCCGTCGGCGTGGGCAACCTGTGGATGGAGCTCACCGCAGTCTGGATTCTGGTGCTGTTGGCCAGCGGCATCTATCTGTGGTGGCCGCGGGCGATCGAGAGCACGAAACCACTGCTGACGATCCGCCTGCGCAAAGGCGGCCGGATCAGATGGCGAGACCTGCACGCCCTCACCGGCGTGGTGATCGCAGCCATTCTGATCTGCTACGTCCTGTCCGGGCTGACCTGGTCGCGCTACTGGGGTGAGAACTGGCGCGCCTTTTCGGCCACCGTCGCACCATCGACCTCAGTCGACGCGCCCTCGACACCCGCGAAGATGGGCGACTACGACCGGCTGGGCCGGCGCATCGCCTGGGCTGCCACCGACGACCCGGTGTACGCCTCCCAGCACGACGGTCCCGCTCCGGCTCCGTTGTCGTTCTCCGATGTCGACACGATCGCCAAAGAAGAACACATGGTCCCCGGCTATGCCATCATCCCGCCTGCCGATTCGACTGTGAACGGTGAAACCGTCTATGGCAGTTACACAGTCGTGAACCGCTGGCCGCAGAAGACCTCCGAACAGCGCACCCTGTACCTCAACCAGTTCACCGGGCAGACGATCACCAACGCCACCGCGGCTCAAGACGGCGCACTGTCACGGCTGACCAGCTTCGGCATCGCCATGCACATGGGCAATCAACTCGGGGTGCTGACCCGGATCACGGCGACGCTTGCCTGCCTGGCCGTCCTCACCAGTGTGCTGACCGGACTGCTGATGTGGTGGAAGCGACGACCGTCGGGACGTACCGGTGTGCCCGGGCCGGCCAGCCCCGCGACCCGGGCGGCCACACCGAAGAAGGCGGTACTCACCGTCTCGGTCGCCGCGGTGCTCCTGGGAGTGCTCTTCCCGGTGTTCGGCGTATCGGTTCTGGTGGTACTCGCCGTGGAGGCTGTCCTGGTGCTCAGGCGCCGGTCGACGTCCGGTGGCGCGCCGTCGTCCGCACCGCCGGAGGATGCGCCCGATGAGACAGGCGGCGATATCCCGGTGGGCGCGCTGGGCGGCTGACCCCCCGGGGACGCGGGGGGTGACAAACAGTCGCGATTGTCACTGTCATCGTGGGCTTTTCGTCGTACCGCGAACCTCATTCTGAAATCTCGAGTTGCCGACTGCGAGTTTTCCTCAAAGATGGTCCACAGCCCGTTGGGGTGGCGTACAGCTTATGGACATCGGGTGGACAGCCGAGGCAATCAAGGGGGAGCGGATGAGCAGGCTGCGCAGAGCGCGGATTTTCGGGACCATGGCCGTCGTGGTCACGCTGACCGCGTCAGCGGTCGCGGCGTGCGGTGGCGATTCGTCGGAGAACGCCGGGGGTGGGGGCGAGATCAACATCTCGATGACGTCGTTCCCCGACTACGTGGATCCCCAGCTGTCCTACACCGTCGAGGGGTGGGAAGTGCTCTACAACGTCTACACGCCGCTGCTGACCTACAAGCACGCGAAGGGCACCGACGGCACCACGGTCGTTCCCGGGCTGGCCAAGGCGATGCCGGAGGTCTCGGCCGACGGTAAAACCTACAAATTGACGTTGCGGCCCAATATGAAGTACTCCGACGGTACCCCCATCAAGGCCTCGGACTTCGCCTACGCCATCCAGCGCCTGTTCAAGGCGGATTCGGGTGGGTCGGTGTTCTACAAGCCGATCGTCGGCGCCGAGGAGTATGCGGCGGGTAAGGCCGACAAGATCAGCGGTATCACCACCGATGACGCCACCGGCGATATCACCATCACGCTGACCGAGGCCAACGGCACCTTCGACAACGTCCTGGCGCTGCCGTTCGCCGCCCCGGTACCGCCGAGCGCGCCGTTGACCGAGGACGCCACCAACAACCCGCCGCCGGCCAGCGGGCCGTTCCGGATCACCAAAGTCGAAGCGCCGCAGACGCTCACCATGGAACGCAACCCGAACTTCAAGACCGTCAAGGACGCCGGAGCCACCGAGGTGGCCGACGCGAAGGTCGACAAGATCACCGTCACCCAGAACAAGAGCAACTCGGCCCAGGTCACCGGCGTCGAGCAGAACACCATCGACTTCATGGTCGACCCGCCCGACGCCGACCGCCTCCCCGAGGTGAAGTCGAAGTTCGGCAACCGGTTCCGGTTGGAGGATTCGATCAACACCTACTACTTCTGGATGAACAACAAGACGGCCCCGTTCAACGACATCCGGGTACGCCAGGCCATCAACTATGCGATCGACCCGGAGGCGCTCAATCGGGTGTTCGGCGGCCGCTTGCATCCGACCCAGCAGATCCTGCCGCCGGGGATGCCGGGCTACGAAGAGTACAAGCTCTACCCCGGACCCGACCTGAACAAGGCGAAAGCTCTGATCGCCGAGGCGAATCCGGCCGACAAGGACATCACGGTGTGGACCGACGACGAACCGGACCGCAAGCGGATCGGCGAGTACTACCACGACGTACTCACCCAGTTGGGCTTCAACGCCACGCTCAAGGTGATCGCCGGAGACGTCTACTGGGCCACCATCGGCAACCAGTCCACCCCCGATGTCGACACCGGATTCGCCGACTGGTTCCAGGACTTCCCGCATCCGGACGACTTCTTCCGTCCGCTGCTCAACGGTGCGAGCATCCTGCCGACCAACAGCAACAACTTCTCCCGGGTGAGCATCCCCGAACTGGATGCGAAGGCCAATGAGCTGCGCACCCAGCAGATGTCCGACGAGGTCAAGAAGCAGTATGCCGAGCTGGACCGCAAGTACATGGAACAGGCGGTGTGGGCGCCCTACGGAAACGAGGAGTTCGCCACCTTCGTCTCGGAGCGCATCGACTTCGACAAGACGATTCCGCATCTCCTGTTCAACCAGGACTGGTCCGCGCTGGCGCTCAAGTAGATGGGCGCCCCTGTCGGGGACGTCGTAGCGCCGGGTGAGCCTGTTCTACCCGTCGGCGTCCCGCCGGAACAGATCCGTGGCCGCAGCCCCTGGTATCTGGCGTGGATCCGGTTGCGCCGCAACCGGACGGCGCTCGCATTCGGTGTGCTGTTCCTGCTGATCGTGCTGACGTGTCTGGCGGCACCGCTGTGGTCCGAGCATGTCGCCCATACCAGTCCCAACGAGAACCACATCACCGACAAGATCCTGGTCGACGGTCACCAGACCGACGTGGTGTCGGCCGACGGCACGCCGATCGGTCCGGGACTGCGCGGGCGCTACCTGCTCGGCGCCGATCAGAACGGCCGCGATGTCATGGTCCGACTGCTGTACGGCGGGCGCACCTCGATCTTCATCGGCGTGGCCGCGGCCGTGGTGACCACGGTGCTCGCCGTGGTGGTGGGACTGCTGTGCGGTTTCTACCGAGGCTGGATCGACGCGGTGCTCTCCCGGGTGATGGATGTGGTGTGGGCCTTCCCGGTGTTGCTGCTGGGTATCGCCCTGGGTACGGCACTCGCGCTGGGTGGCTTGAAGATCGGCTCCCTGACGATCGCCGGGGACTCACTGTGGATCCCGGTCCTGATCATCGGCCTGGTGTATGTGCCCTATATGGCGCGACCCATCCGTGGCGAGGTGCTCGCGCTGCGGGAGAAGGAGTTCGTCGAAGCCGCGGTCTCCCAGGGCATGGGGCCGTGGCGGATCATGTTCTCCGAACTGCTGCCCAATACGGTGTCCACCGTCATCGTGTTCTTCACGCTGAACATCGCGAACAACATGCTGCTGGAATCCGCGCTGTCCTTCCTGGGGGCCGGCGTGCGGGCGCCGAACGCCTCCTGGGGCACGATGATCGCCGATGGCTATCAGACCATCTACACCGCGCCGCACCTGACGATCGTTCCAGGCGCGATGATCGTGCTGACCGTGCTGTCGCTGAACGTGTTCGGTGACGGCCTGCGCGATGCGCTGGATCCGCGGGCCAAGATCCGGATGGAGCACTGAGACATGCTCCGATTCGCCGCGCGCCGTGTGCTGGGCATGATCGCCGTGTTGTTCGCGATCACCGTGCTGATCTTCGTCATCTTCAACGTGATTCCCAACTCCGACCCGGCGGTGCGCATCGCCGGCAAGAACGCCGACCCGGCGCTGATCGCGCGGGTGAGTGCCGACCTCGGTCTGGATCAACCACTTCCGGTGCAGTACCTGACCATGATGAAGCAGATCTTCACCGGCGAACTCACCTCGTATGCCAGCTCGCAGAATGTCGTCGAGCAGATCTGGAAGGGCCTGCCCGCCACGTTCTCACTGTGCATCGGTGCGGCGGTGCTGTGGATGACCCTGGCGATCGTCTTCGGATATCTGTCGGCGGTGCACTCGGGGAAGTTCACCGACCGGCTGCTGTCCATCCTGGCATTGACCGGGATCTCCATGCCGGTGTTCTGGCTCGCGGCAATCCTGTTGTACTACTTGAGTTTCAAGGCCCAGTTGTTCCCGACGAGCAGTTATGTCCCACTGACCAAGAACCCGGCACAATGGGCATACCACCTGGTGCTGCCGTGGATCACCCTGGCGGTGCTCTACGTGGGCTTCTACAGCCGGGTGCTGCGCGCCAACATGCTCGACGTGATGAACGAGGATTACGTCCGCACCGCGCGGGCCAAGGGAATCGGTGAGAGGCAGGTGCGGTTGCGGCATGTGTTGCGTAACTCGATGATTCCGATCGTGACGATGTTCGGGCTCGATTTCGGGGTGGTGGTCGGTGGCGGCGCGATCCTCACCGAGACGGTGTTCAACCTCAACGGGGTCGGGTTGTACGCCGGGCAGGCGATCGGCAGTCTGGACCTGCCGCCGCTGATGGGCGTCACCATGTTCGGTGCGTTCTTCATCGTGTTGTTCAACACCATCGTCGACATCCTGTACGCCTTCCTCGACCCACGGATCCGGCTCGGAGAGGCGGCACCGGCATGATGCTGCAAGTCGACGGACTGACCGTCAGTTTCGCCACCGACGGCGGGGAGGTACGTGCCGTGGACGGGGTGTCGTTCGGGCTCGATGCCGGCGAGATCTTGGCCATCGTCGGCGAATCGGGCTCGGGCAAGAGCGTGACCGCACAGACTCTGCTCGGTCTGACCCGGGCGCCGAACGCCACCATCGGCGGCGCGGTGCACTTCGACGGCACCGATCTGAACGAACTGGACGACAACGGCTGGCGCGCGGTGCGCGGTGAGCGGATCGCGATGATCTTCCAGGACCCGATGACCTCGTTGAACCCGGTCTATCGCGTCGGCGATCAGCTGATCGAGATGATCCGGGCGCACCGTGACGTGTCCAAGGCGGAGGCGCGGGACCGTGCCGTGGAGCTGTTGCGCTCGGTGGGCATCCCGAATCCCGAACGGCGCGTACGGGATTACCCACACGAGTTCTCCGGCGGCATGCGGCAGCGGGTGATGATCGCGATGGCGCTGTCGCTGGATCCCGACGTGCTGATCGCCGACGAACCGACCACCGCCCTCGACGTGACGGTGCAGGCGCAGATCCTGCGGCTGTTGGCCCGGCTGAACTCCGAACGTGGCCTGGCCGTCGTGTTGATCACCCACGATCTGGGTGTGGTCGCCGAGGTCGCCGACCGGGTGGCGGTGATGTATGCCGGTCAGATCGTCGAAGAGGCGAGCCTGGACGAGCTGTTCTACGACCCGCAGCATCCCTACACCTGGGGCCTGCTGGGGTCACTGCCCAGACTCGACCAGCCCAACCCGGAGCGGCTGGCTCAGATCGCCGGGGCGCCACCGTCGTTGACCGACCTGCCGCCCGGCTGCCGGTTCGCGCCCCGCTGCCCGCACGTCTTCGACAAATGCGCCGAACCACCGCCGCTGCACCGGGATCGGTGCTGGCTCGATGCCGAGCAGAAGCGCACCCTGCGGGTGGTGAACGGCGGAATCGGACTGCGTAAGCCGGTGACCACATGAGTCCCCTCCTGGAGGTCACCGACCTGGTGAAACACTTCCCGATCAAATCCGGTGTCGTCATCGACCGGGAGATCGGGCGGGTCCGAGCGGTCGACGGCGTCAGCCTGACCCTGGACGAGGGGGAGACCCTCGGGCTGGTGGGCGAATCCGGTTGTGGAAAGTCGACGCTGTGCCGGCTGATCATGCAGCTGACCACACCGACCTCGGGATCGGTGCGTTTCGCCGGCGAGGAGCTGGTGGGCAAGAGCCCCGGTGAACTGCGCGCCGTGCGCCGCCAGATGCAGATGATCTTCCAGGACCCCTACGCCTCGCTGAATCCGCGTAAGCGGGTCGGCCAGATCATCGGTGCGCCGATGGAGCTGCACGGCCTGGCCAGCGGGCGGGACGTCACGACGAAGGTCCGTGACCTGCTGGACCGGGTCGGATTGCGGCCCGAACACGCCGACCGCTTCCCGCACGAGTTCTCCGGTGGTCAGCGACAGCGCATCGGGATCGCCCGGGCGCTGGCGCTGCGGCCGAAGCTGATCATCGCCGACGAACCCGTCTCGGCGCTCGACGTATCGGTCCAGGCGCAGATCGTCAACCTGCTCAAAGACCTGCAGGACGAGTTCGGGTTGTCCTATCTGTTCGTCGCGCACGATCTCGGTGTCGTCCGGCACGTGTCGAACCGGGTTGCGGTCATGTACCTGGGCAAGGTCGTGGAGAGTGCGTGGGCCTCGAACCTGTACGACCACCCGATGCACCCGTACTCCACCGCCCTGCTGTCGGCGGTGCCTGTCCCGGATCCGCGGCGCAACGCCGCCCGGGAACGGCTGGTGCTCGAGGGTGATGTCCCCAGCCCCATCGACCCACCCGGGGGGTGTCGATTCCACACCCGTTGCCCGTGGTCGACGGGGGTGTGCGAGAGCGACGAGCCCGCGCTGGTCGACCACACCGCGTCGGCCGAATCCGGGCATGTCGCGGCCTGTCACCACCCGCGACATCTCGACTGAGGACTCCTGCCAGCAGCATCTGCCCGCGTCACAGCATTCCCGCTGAATTTGAGCGCCGCCGACACGCCCGGTTATGATCACGAAACTGTAACAACCAGTGCACGGTCAGATATCGGAAGTTGCTGCGTATGCCCCGTCTCGGTCGTAATGTGCAGTCGGTGAGCCGACACGCATTAGCCCGCAGGCGTGCCCCCAGGCCGTCGTCGCTGGCTCTGGCTGCGCTCGTACCAGCGGCGATGCTGGCCGCGGCCGCAGGCGATGTGCAGCCATTGGCCGCCGGCCGAGCGGCCGAACCCGTGGTCGAGCGCGTCGTCACGGTCGCCGATGACGTGCCCTACGGCCTGGAGATCGTTGCCGCGCCCGCAGCCTTCTCGTCGGCGCCCACGGCGGTGCCACCCCAGGTCAGCTTCGCCGCAGCCCAGACCGGTACCGCGTCGCGCTGGCGACTGGACACCCGGCCACTGCTGCTGCCCGTCGGCCTGGCCCCCGAGCGGGGCCTGCAGGTCCGCACCATCCTGGTGTCCCGGACCATCAGCGCGACGTTTCCGGAGATCCACAGCATCGGCGGCGTGCGTCCGGACGCGCTGCGCTGGCATCCGGACGGTCTGGCCCTCGATGTCATGATCCCGAACCCCAGTTCCGCCACCGGGATCGCGCTGGGCAACGAGATCGTGTCCTTCGTCCTGAAGAACGCGGTCCGGTTCGGTATCCAGGACGCCATCTGGCGCGGCGTCTACTACACGCCGGGCGGCGCGCAGAGCGGTGGCTACGGACATTACGACCACGTCCACATCACCACCACCGGTGGCGGCTACCCCAGCGGCAGCGAGGTCTATCCCCGCTGAATGCGGGTTTCGCCGCGCTGGCGCTGCCGCCATACCGCATCCTGATCTCGATATTGCGAGAGAAG
Source organism: Mycolicibacterium fluoranthenivorans (assembly GCF_011758805.1). NCBI lineage: Bacteria > Bacillati > Actinomycetota > Actinomycetes > Mycobacteriales > Mycobacteriaceae > Mycobacterium > Mycolicibacterium fluoranthenivorans. Next base: position 862,821 of record NZ_JAANOW010000001.1, read on the forward strand.
GTGGCACCCATTGGCCCAATCCATTGCCGCTGCGCCGCGACTGATCTGGCGCAGCCTGGGCATGCTCCGTGCGGTGCGGGGACTCATCGTGATCTCCCTGGTGATCGGCGTCATCGCCTCGTCGCTGCCGTACGTCTCGGCGGCGGCGTTCGGACCGATGATGCAGGTGGTCGCCGATGCTGGACAGGGCGGCAACCTGAGCGGGGTGTGGGATCTGCGGGGGCCGCTGGTGGCCCGCGAGGACGGGTTGCTGCATTCGGTGGCCGGTTCGGTGCCGTTCGCGGTGCTGTTGGCCACCTGGGCGGTGTCGCTGGTGCTGACCCAGTTGATGTACTTCGTCAACGGCTGGGTGGGTGCGAAGGTCGAACAGATCCTGGTGGTCGACATTCGGCAGCGGGTGCACGACCACCTGCAGACGCTGTCGATGGATTTCTTCGCCCGCTCACGCACCGGTGAATTGATCCAGCGGGTCACCGCGGAATCCTCGGGTGTGCAGAGGTTGTTGACCGGATGTCTCATCCCGCCGCTCATCGACAGCCTCGTGCTGCTGTCGGCCATCGCGTACCTGATGATCATCTGCTGGCAGATGACGGTGGCCTCGCTGGTGCTCACCCCGTTGGCGCTGTTCACGCTCCGGTTCGCGGGTGCGCGTGTCCAGTCGGCGGTGCACCACGAGATGACCGCCGACCGTGCCATGTCCACGGATCTGGAGCAGACGGTCAGCGGTATCTCCGAGATCCAGATGTTCAATGCACAGCCGTTGCGCAGCAAGCGCTTTCACGAGGTTTCCGAGAATGCGGCAAAGGCGGGCGCGTCCTCGGTGGCGTGGATGCAGGCCACTGCCAACGGTTCTCAGATCTTCGTCGCGCTCAGCACGGTGGTGGTGCTGCTCGTCGGGGTGAGTTTCAGCGACGACTTCGGGTTGACCTTCGCCGGGCTGCTGGTGTTCGCGGGCATGGTGCCGACGATGTTCGGCGCGGCGCAACGGGTGATGGGTGCGTACACGACCTACAAATCTGTGGCGCCCAACGCGACCTCGACCTACGAACTGCTCGACACCCGCCCGTCGGTGGTGGAGATCCCCGGCGCCACCGCGCTCGGGGCGGTACGGGGCAATCTGGTGTTCGATGAGGTCACCTTCGGCTATACGCCCGATCATGCGGTGCTGGACGGACTCTCGTTCACCGTCGCCGACGGGGAGACCGTCGCCTTGGTCGGCGGTATCGGTTCGGGCAAGTCGACCGTGTTCAACCTGCTGCTGCGGTTCCTGGATCCACAAGCCGGACGCATCCTTCTCGACGGACACGACATCGCGGCCGTCACCGTCGACTCGTTGCGCGAGCAGGTGTCCAAGCTCGCCCAGTTCCCGTTCTTCACCAAGGACACCATCCGGGCGAACCTGCGGCTGGCTCGTCCGGAGGCCAGCGATGCCGAGATCGAGGCAGCCTGCACCCAGGCGGGTATCCATTCCGTCATCACCGACCCGGTGAAGATGTTCGACGGCTACGACACGGTGATCGACGTCCAGGTGCCCTCCGGCGGACAGAAACGGCTCATCGCACTGGCACGCTGCCTGCTGCGCAGGCCCGAGGTGCTCCTGCTGGACGAGCCGACCGAGAATCTGGACGCCGACCAGCGGGCCCGGTTGACCGGTGTGATCCGGGGCTACGCCCGGGCCCGTACCTGCCTGGTGATCAGCCACGATATGGACTTCATCGCCGCCGTCGCCGACCGGATCCTGGTGCTCGAAAACGGCCGGATCGCCCAGTCGGGCGATCACCGTTCGCTGATCGCGCAGGGTGGCCTCTACAAGCGGCTCTACGAGGCGCAGAACGCCGAGGTGGGCTGAAGATCGGCAGGTCAGTTAACAGGACCCGAACAGAGGTTGAACGACCACGGTCACGTGGATCGTCTAAGGTTCTGCTGTGCCTGAGATGGATCGCCGCAAGGTGATGATGATGATGGGCCTCGGCGCTGCTGCAGCCGTGCTGCCCACCCAGACCGCCCACGCAGAGCCGCTTCCCGCTGATCTGGGACCCGTTCCAGGACCCGGTCCGGCGGCCCCGGGTGCGCCTGCACCGGCTGCCGCGGTCGCCGGTCCCACGTTCCTGTTCCAAGACGAGTTCAACGGTCCGGCCGGTGCGCCGCCGGACCCGGCGGCGTGGTTCGTCGTGCCGGCTCGCGAGGTCATCAGGAACCCGGTCGAGTGGGACAAGCCCTACAACATGGGCCGTTACGTCACCGACCAGGAGCACGTGTTCCAGGACGGTAAGGGCAACCTCGTCATCCGGGCGACCCGTGGACCGGGCAACAACATCCAGGAGCGCTACGCCGGCGCCAAGATCATCGGCAACTGGCGTGGCGGGATCGGCACCACCTGGGAGGCCCGGGTCAAGCTGAACTGCCTGACCGACGGCGCCTGGCCCGCGTTCTGGCTGCTGAACGACGATCCGGTGCGTGGCGGTGAGGTGGATCTGGTCGAGTGGTACGGCAACCGGGACTGGCCCTCGGGCACCACGGTGCACGCCCGGCTGGACGGCACCTCGTTCGCCACCGACTCGCACCCGATCGACAGTGGCTGGCACACCTGGCGGATGACCTGGCTACCCACCGGCATGTATTTCTGGAAGGACTACGCGCCCGGGATGGAGCCCTACTTCAGCGTCCCGGCCAATTCGCTGGACGACTGGCCGTTCAACGACCCCGGATACACGCTGGCCCCGGTGTTCAACGTCGCCGTCGGCGGTTCCGGTGGGCGTGAGCCCGGCGGGGGTAACTACCCGGCCGAGATGCTGATCGACTGGATCCGCGTCTTCTGATCTCACCCCTCACACGGGGGAGAACCCACAGCGTGCGATGAGCGGATGTTCGGCACCGACGAGTTGGTGGGTGACGTCGTCATAGGCGGTGATGTGGCCGAAGATGATGTCGTCCGGCGCCGGTTGCCGGCGGACCTGTTCGACGATGGTCACGGCTCGGGTGGACAGGTCGGCTATCTGCCGCAGCGCGTTGACGATCTCGGGTTCGCCACGTCGCGCGGCGTAGTCGTGAAGTTGATCTGACCATCCTCGATAGGTCGCCAGACTGGGCCCGGTCGAGGTGATCAGCCACGGGTTGAGCAGCGTGCCGTTGTCGGCGACATACGTGATGGCAATGTCGGCGGTGTGGCATTCGTCGGTGCCGGTTCGGCTGATGACCCAGGCCGGCAGCGCCGCGGCACTGATCACGAGCAATGCCAGAGCCGGGGTGACCCAGCGCGGGCGCCGCCCGGCCGGCGCGAGGGCAACCGGGGTCGTGGTGACGGTGTCCATGGGGCTCCCCCTCGGTACCGTCGACGCTCCCCTCCCCGGGAGCTCGCCGGTCACATTGCAAACTGATACCTCAGTCATTTAATTCGACGGTGCGGATCCCGTCAAGATGAGTGGGTCACTGGTGCATCCGGCGGGCGCCCGCGACGATGGCGTCGTGCAGGGCCTGTTCGGGCTCGGACAGGGTGCTGCGCCGGCACACCAGGACGAACTCCAGCTCGCCCAGCTGTGGTAGCCGGTCGTCATTGACTCGGTGAAGACCTTGGGGCAGAAGGGTTTCGGCATGCGGGACGATCCCGAGTCCGGCCAGCACGGCAGCCTGCAGACCCAGCTGGCTGTCGCTGACGCACGCGATGCGCCAGGTGCGGTGTTCGCGTTCCAGGGCTCGCAGTGCCACGTGGCGGGTCAGGCTCGGCGGGGGATAGGTGACGATGGGGACCGGGTCGCCGACATCGGTCGTTCCGGCGCGCCCCGCCCACACCAGCCGGTCCTGCCACAGCAGTTCGCCGTGCTGCTCACCGGGCAGGCGTTTGGCGACCATCATGTCCAACTCCCCGGCGGCCATCCGGATCTTGAGGTTCTCGCTGAGTCCGACGACGAGTTCGAGGTCCACGGCTGGATAGGAGCGCTGGAATTCGACCAGCACGTCCGGTAGGTCTCGGGTGACCAGGTCGTCGGATGCGCCGAGCCGGATGAACCCGGTCAGCCGGGATTCGGAGAAGTACCGGTCGGCCTGCGCCTGGGCGTCCAGGATGCTGCGTGCGAAGCCGACCATGGCCGCCCCGTCGGCGGTCAGGGCCAGGTTGCGGGTGTCCCGGCGGAACAGCTCGCGGCCGACCGCCTGTTCGAGGCGGGCGATGTGCCCGCTCACGGTCGACTGCCGCAGGCCGAGTACGCGGCCGGCGGCGGTGAATCCGCCCGCGCGTTCGACGGCCAGGAAGGTGCGCAGCTGCTCCGGATCCAACACATTCATCACGATACTCGTTGCGATTTATCTCGTTAATCGCCTTTCGCAATGAGTCTGCCGGCTTCTACGGTGAACCGGTGAGACTTCTGGCCAAACTCCGCATCGATGGATTCCTGCTCGGGTTGTTCGCCGCCATGGCGACCGGGCTGTTGCTGCCCGCAAGCGGTGGTGCCGCCGGTGTACTCGGCTGGGCCACCAAGGTCGCGATCGCGGTGCTGTTCCTGTTGTACGGGACCAGGCTGGAGCCGCGTGAGGCGTTGCAGGGTCTGCGGCACTGGCGTCTGCACACCACTGTCCTGGCCGCGACCTATGTGCTGTTCCCTCTGCTGGGTCTGGCGCTCAAACTGCTGGTGCCCTCGGTGCTGACCAATGACCTCTACACCGGCGTGCTCTATCTGTGTCTGCTGCCGTCCACCGTGCAGTCGTCGATCGCGTTCACCTCGATAGCCCGCGGCAATGTCGCGGCCGCGGTCGTCAGTGCGTCTGCGTCGAACATGCTGGGGATCTTCATGACCCCGCTGCTGGTGACCCTGCTGATGCAGACCACCGGCGACGCGACCGTGTCGGCGCGGTCGATCCTGGAGATCGTCGTCCAGCTTCTGCTGCCGTTCGTCGCCGGACAACTGCTGCGGCCCAAACTGCATCGGGTGTTGTCGCACACCACCTTGACCAAGATCGTCGACCGCGGCTCGGTGTACCTGGTGGTGTATGCGGCCTTCAGTGCGGGGATGACCGAACATATCTGGGCCGATATGACGGTGACCCACCTGCTGGCCGTCGTCGGGGTGTGCGTGCTGCTGCTGGCCGTGGTGCTGGGCGTGACGGCGGGGGCGGCCAGGCTGATGGGCTTCAACCGGGCCGACCGCATCGTGGTGATCTTCTGTGGCTCCAAGAAGAGCCTGGCCACCGGGCTGCCCATGGCGACGGTGCTGTTCGCCGGGCACCCGGTGGGCCTGATCGTGTTGCCGTTGATGATCTTTCACCAGATTCAGCTGATCACCTGCGCGACGCTGGCCGGCCGCTGGGGCCGGGCGGCCGAGGCGGAGTGTCTCGCCGAACAGCACACCGTCGGTGCCCGGTGATCACGTCCGCTCGGCCTTCAGCCGAGCGGCGGGACCGAACCCCATGAGCCGTACGGAGGCGGCGGCCATACCTGCCGCGGTGATGAACGGGACGGCGATGATCGTGAACCGCATGGTTGTTCCCTTCTCGGCGTGGATGCTTGACATCCTGTCTACCCGCGCCGGGCTGACACGGAAACGCCCTCATAGGCAATGCATATGAAGGCAGTCGGCCGTTTCTGACACGAGCCGATCGGCAGGACGGATTACCATTCGTCGATGACCAAAGAGTCGAAGAAGGGCAAGGCGGAGAAGAAGGCCAAGAAGCGCGATTCCGCCGGCAAACTGTCCAACCGCGTGTATGAAGCTGAGTTATTCCGTCTCCAAACCGAATTCGTCAAACTTCAGGAGTGGGTGAAACACACCGGGGCGCGCGTCGTGGTGGTGTTCGAAGGACGTGACGCCGCGGGTAAGGGCGGGACCATCAAGCGGATCACCGAATACATGAGCCCGCGTATCGCGCGGATCGAGGCGCTGCCCGCGCCGAGCGACCGCGAGCGCGGCCAGTGGTACTACCAGCGCTATATTTCGCAGCTGCCCGCCAAAGGCGAGATCGTGCTGTTCGACCGGTCCTGGTACAACCGTGCGGGCGTCGAGAAGGTGATGGGTTTCTGCACCCCGGAGGAACACGCCCTGTTCCTGCACCAGACTCCCCGGTTCGAGCAGATGCTGATCGAAGACGGCATCCTGCTACGCAAGTACTGGTTCTCGGTGTCCGATGAGGAGCAGCTGCGCCGCTTCCGGTCGCGTTTGAATGACCCTGTGCGCCAATGGAAGCTGTCGCCGATGGATATGGAGTCGGTGTACCGGTGGGAGGACTACTCGCGCGCCAAGGACGAGATGATGGTGCACACCGACACCGCGCTGAGCCCGTGGTTCGTGGTGGAGTCCGATATCAAGAAGCACGCGCGACTGAATATGATGAGCCATCTGCTTTCGACCATCGACTATCACGACGTGGAGAAGCCGGAGGTCACTCTGCGTGAGCGGCCCGCCGTCAGCGGTGGCTACCAGCGGCCGCCCCGGGAATCGTCGACGTACGTCGACAATTTCGTGGCGACGCTGCTGGGAGATGTGGAGTAGGCAGGCGCTGGATTCCGATCGTCGCGCGGACCTGCAGGAGCTGCCGGCCGGCGCCTGCGCGTCAGAACGGCAGGTCTACTTCCCCGTTCGTCGTGATGCCCTCGTCGTGATTGCGGTTGACGAACCCGGTCGAGCCGGCGGGTGCCAGAGCCACCAAACCCGCCGCGAGGCCGACGGCCAGCAGGGGTGTCGCCAAGGCGATCGGGGTCTTCACGATGATCTCCTAGGCGATTGCAGCTGGCCGGTAATCGACCGTGACGGCCGCCAGGCAGCAAAACCGATGACGAGCCCCAGGAACGGGATCGCGGCCAGGATCGTGCTCAGCGTCGTGCTGCCGCCCGTGACCAGGGTGAAGTTCGAGAGCACCAGCCACAGGCCGGCGAGCAGTCCGAGGACGGCCAGCGCGGGCGCGATCCGTGTCGTCCACAGGTGCCCTGGCACCCGGTCCCGATTGCGCAGGAAGAACACCAGCACGGCGATCGAGGTGGTCAGCATCAGTACGACCATGCCGACCGTGGCGACGCCCGCCATCGAACCGAACACCCCGACCAGCGGATCGATGCCCAGAATCGCCAGCACGCCGACGATGACTGCGGCGGTCACCGTCTGCACCACCGACGAGAACGACGGCGCCGCATGAGTGTCGTGGACCTGGGCGAGTCGGGCGGGTAGCAGGCCCTTGCCGGCCAGCACGAACTGGTAGCGAGCGATCACGTTGTGGAAGGACAGCACGCAGGCGAACAGGCTGGTCAGCAGGAGCACGTTCACGATGTCGCGGCCGACGGTGCCCAGCATGTCACCGGTGGTGTCCAGCAGCATGTTGCCCTCGCCGTCGAGGGTTTTCTGTGCCACGGCACCGACCTGGTCGGGCCCGATGGCCACCACGAACGCCCACACGGTGATCGCGTAGAACGCGCCGATGATGATGACCGCGGCGTAGGTGGCCCGCGGAATGGTGCGCTCGGGGTCGCGCGCTTCGTCGCGGAACACGGCGGTGGCCTCGAAGCCGATGAAACCGGTGAGGGCGAACAGGATCGCGATGCCGATGGTGCCCTGGGTGAAGGTGGCGGGGTCGAAGGAGGTGAAGGTGAGGCCGGCCGGGCCGGGCTTGGCCACCATCACCACGTCGAGCACCACGACGATGCCGATCTCGCACGCCAGCGCCACGCCCAGGACCTTCGCGCTGAGCTCGATATGCCGGTAGCCGAGCACCGCCACGATCAGCAGGACCGCGAAAGCATAGACAGGCCAGGGGATCACGGGTCCGCCGTAGTGCGTCACCGTGTCGTTGATGGCCCAGCCGATGTACCCGTAGATACCGATCTGGATGGCGGTGTAGGCGATCAGTGCGACGACGGCGATACCTTTGCCCATGCGTTCACCCAGGCCGACGGTGACATAGGAGAAGAAGGCGCCGGCCTCGGGGACGTGAGGCGTCATCGTCACGAAGCCGATGCTGAAGACCAGCAACACCAGGGCCGCGATGACGAAACCCATGGGTGCACCGGCGCCGTTGCCGAGCCCCATGGCCAGTGGCATGTTGCCACCGATCACGGTCAGCGGGGCGGCCGCGGCGACGACCATGAACACGATTCCGATGGGGCCGAGATGCCCGGTGAGGCGCTTGCCCGTGCCGTCCGGGACGGTCTTCTCCGGTGTGGTGGTCATGAGATCTCCTGAGCGTCAGAGGTATTGGTGCGCATGGCCTGGCGCAACAGGTTGTGGTCCAGGGCGTGCGCGGTGAAACCGCGGTGGCCGGTCAGGGTGGTGGCGGCGACCATGGCGTTGACGATGGCCTCCTCGGTGGCCTCGATCGTCAGATCGAACAGCCGGGTCATCAACTGCGGTGCGACCATCCGCAGGGGGATCTCGGGACGTGGCGTCGACGCGTCCTCGTCCCATGCGTACGGGGGGATGCCACGGTTGCCGGTGGAGAAGGCCAGCATCAGGTCCCCGCTGTACTGCTCGCCGGTGCCGCCGATCCGGCTCACCGCGAGCGCGCTGCGCTGAGCCAGCCGGGTGCACTGATGGGGGAGCAGCGGGGCGTCGGTGGCGACGATGACGATGATGGAGCCAGAGCCCGGTTCGTACTGTCTCGGCAGGTCGGGCAACGGAACTCGGTCCGGTCCGATCAGCTGCCCGACGGGGACACCGTTGATCCGGAGTCGTTCGCGCCGACCGTGATTGGCCTGAACCAGGACGCCGATCGTGTACTGGCCGGAGACCGTGTCGGTGACGCGTGACGAGGTGCCGATGCCACCCTTGAAGCCGTGGCAGATCATGCCGGTGCCGCCGCCGACATTGCCCTCGGCCGGCGCGGCGGAGGAGGCATTCTCGAGCGCGGCCCGGGCATGCTCGGGCCGGACATGGAAGCCGTTGATGTCGTTGAGCAGGCCGTCATAGGTCTCGCCGACGACGGGCAGGGACCAGTAGATGCCCTCACCCCGGGCGCGCACCTGCGCTGCCACCAACTCATCGCGGACCACGCCGACGCTGTGGGTGTTGGTGAGCCCGATCGCCGTGGTGAGTTCACCGGATTCCCGGATCCATTCCAGGCCGGTCAGTTCGCCGCTGCCGTTGAGGCGATGCGAGCCGGCGAACACCGGTTCGGTCCAGATGCCGTCATGGGGGACGACCACCGTGACACCGGTGTTGACGCCTGCGCTCTGCAAGGTGGTGTGTCCCACCCGCACCCCTGCGACATCGGTGATGGCGTTCTTCGGTCCGGTGGGGTGTTCCCCGATGACCACGCCGAGGTCTCTGGCACGCATTGGTTCCGCCCGATTCATCGAGAGTTTTTTTCCTGATTGGAAAAGAACTATGCGCCCGGGTGCCGCGCCGCGCAACAGAAAGGGCAAAATTGGTCCCATGGCACGGCCGAACAAGCAGGTGGAACGGCGTCACGACATCATGGATGCGGCGATCGCGCTGATCGAGCGCCATGATCTGGCCACCCTGAAGCTTGCTGACGTCGCCGAACAGCTCGGACTGACCACCAATGCGGTGCGCTACTACTTCAAGGACATGACGCAGCTGCTCTCGGAGCTGGCGCTGCGCTCCGACGTCCGGTTCTACGACGAGCGGCTCAAACTGCAGAGCCCGTCGGGTGACACGCGCGAGCAGCTGGTGCTGACCATCGCCGCCGGTCTGCCCACCGGTCCCGACGATGCCGAGTGGCGGGCGATCTGGCGGGCCGTGCTGTCCGCCGGATTCGAGCTCGATCAACGCAGGGATGTGCAGGGCATCTACCACCGCCAGGTCGACCTGTACACGGACCTGCTGCTGGCGGGGGCGAAGGGTGAGGTGTTCCGGCTGCAGCAGCCGGCGCGCGATATCGCCATGACGCTGATGTCCATGGAGGACTACTTCGGTTACCGGATCGTCGCGCGCGATCCCGGGTTGAGCCGGGCCGTTGCGCTGCGGTTGATGCGGCAGTACGCGGAGTTGGCGACCGGGGTGTCGTTGCCTGAGATCGACTAGCTGTCAGCCGCTTTCGGGAGTCCTCCGTTCTGAGTCGACTCTCTTCTGTGCAGTGTCAACACATGATGACGCCGCGCGACGTGTCGTGTCCGTCGAACGGCGGACGTTGGCCCAACGGCGATCCGGTGGCGTCGGGGTTCGGCTACGCTGGCGCCGCATTTAAATGGGCGTCAATATTGAAAGGGGAGCTGTTCATGGTTGTTCGGGTTCTCTTCGCCGCTGCCTGTATCGCCATGGCCGGCTCGGTATTCGCCCCCATCGCCGCGGCCGCTCCCTACAAGAACTGCACGGAGGCGAAGGCGGACGGCGCCTGCAACATCCCGTCGAGCTCGGACAAGTACCAGTCGAAGCTCGACCGCGACGGGGACGGCCTCGGGTGTGAATGCTGACCCGAATTTCTTGGAGTGAAGGGGGATCACAACATTGGGGGCAGGTGCGGGGTGGTACCGCGATCCGTGGGATGAGTCGGATCTGCGGTGGTGGGATGGCCGCGAGTGGACGGGCCACGCGGCGACGACGGGGTCAGAAGCCGGTGTGACGCGCGCTCAGGCGCCATCTGCCAACGCGGGTATCGGACACCTGATCGGTCGCGACGGCCGCATCGCGGTTGTCGACGTGGAGACCACGGGCGTCTACAACACCGATCGAGTCGTCGAGATCGCCATCGTGACGCTCGACTGCGACGGACGCGTTCACGACGAGTTCGAGACCCTCATCCAGCCGATGAGAGACGTCGGCCCCACGTGGCTGCACGGCATCGATGCGGCCATGCTTCGGGGCGCGCCGGCCTTTGCCGAGGTGGCGCACCATATCGCGTCGAGGCTGGACGGCGCGGTCATCGTGGGCCATAACGTCAGGTTCGATATGCGCATGATCGGCAACCAGCTGTCGGCGGCGGGAATCGACATCGACTGGGGTTCGGCGATCGACACATTGCGCGCGACGGGCTGCACGCTCGACCAGGCGTGCTCAGAACACGGTGTGGTGTTGGAGGTCGCCCACCGTGCTATCGCCGACGCGCGCGCGACAGCGGGTCTGCTGTTCGCAACGAGCGACCGCTACCTCGAGACCTGCCGGCCGGCCGTCGCCCGGCCGCTGCGGGTGACACCGGTACGGGTATGCGCGCGTGAGGGGCACATCGACGTGTTGCCGCCGGCGCCCTATCTGGCGGCGCTCGCCGGCGGTCTGCACAGCAGTCCCGACGTTGCCCCGTATGTGCAATTGCTCGCCACCGCGATCGCCGATCTGCGATTGACGGCCGACGAACGCGCCGCACTGCGATCACTCGCCCAAGAACTCGGTCTCGACGAGTGGGAGATCGCGCGAGCGCACCGCGAGTTCGTCAATGGGCTCATCGATGCCGCCGTCGAGGATGGCGTCGTCACCGATGACGAACATGGCGATATCTGTCGCGCTGCAGCTCTGCTCGGCGTCGAGATCGACGCGGTCATGGTCCGGATCGAACCCTTCCGTGCCGTCACCGGCGATATGGATCTCATCCCGGGTATGTCGGTGTGCTTCACCGGACAGGGCGAACTCGGCGGTGTCGTGATCGACCGGAAGACCCAGGAGGGCATGGCGCAGAAGCACGGCCTGGTGGTCGTCACGTCGGTCACCAAGAACCGGCCAGACCTCGTCGTCGCCGCCGACGGCGACTCGCGCTCGGCCAACGCGCGCAGAGCCCGTGAACTGGGCGTCCCCATATGCTCGTTCTCCGAGTTCGCGCGCGCCCTTGAATCGGGCGGCCCCGTGCCGTCCGCGAGAGCCGCGTCCGCCGGTGCCGCGATGGTGTGCATCACCTGCGGATCGTCATGGATGGCACCGAGGAAGGTCTTGGCTTCCGTCTGCGTCGACTGCTCCCGAGCCAGGCTCCTGGGACCGAAGCCGACGGAGACCGCATCATCGACGGCCGAAGCCCACTGCGACAAGAAAGAGCAGACGGTGTGAGGCGAGGATTCCCCGAGCATCACCTCTAGCCCTGCCTGTTGGCCCAACCACCGTCGTTGTGCGTCAACAGGCGAATCTCGCGTTCCCAGGCGCGGTCGCGGGCCCGGTCCAGGCCGCGCCGGATCATGTGGCTGCCGAGCGCACTGCACAACACCATGCCGATCCAGAAGGTCACCGCGATGGCGACCGCGTTCAGCTCGGCATCGGCCGGCGTCAGCGGCGCGGCGACCACCTTGCCGTCGTGGTCGAGCCAGATCGTCATGCGGTCCCCGACTCTGACCGTCGCGGTGCCGGCCACGGACTCGGTCCGCGTCCGCGTGCCCTCGTGCCACTGCGCGTCGACGAATGCCGGCGTTTCGAAGTCTGTCGGCAGGCCGACGCCCTCGACGACCGTTGCCTGCACCGGATGCCGGTTGTCCGCCTCCTGCTCGGCCGTCTGCATACCCCAACCGCGAACGAGGGCGCCTGCCGATACCGCCACCGGGATGGCCATGAGTGCGGTGACCACGATGCCGAGAACCGCCAGGGCCTCGATACGGTCGACGGCGCGAACCAGTGGGTTGAGTCCGAGTGCGCGCAGGTACCAGCCGATACGTCCAGCAAACAATGTGAGGCGCGTTACGTCGCTATTAGCGGTGCTTTTGTCGTTTGGCGCAAACATTGCTTACAGCCTGGCACCGCCGCGGGCGGGCTGCCAGTCGAACGGCGACCCCGGCGACGGACATCACACCGTCGTGCTCGCCTCGCGCAATCGGATCAGCTGCCGATCGCGCCACCGCACACGCTCGTCCCAGTCGTCGAGGTCCAGGAGCGCCCTGCGCTGCGCGGTGACCTCGGCGACCAACTCGGGTGTCCACGGATCGGACTGCCCGCGCTCGGCCCCCATCCGTTGGTAGGCCGGCCCCATCTTGTCCGCATGCGATTCGATGCCACCCCGGGTGTTCAGGTCGGCGGTCTCGAACGGGCCGATGACGCTCCAGCGGCGCCCCAGTCCGCTGCGCACCACTTCATCGATATCGTCCACGCTCGCCACCCCGTCGCGCACCAGGCAGTAGGCCTCGCGCAGGAGCGCACCCTGCAGCCGATTGAACACAAAACCCTCGACCTCGCGGCGTACCAGTACGGGCCGCAACCCCGCGGCGCGGTACATCGCGACCGCGCGCTCGGTGATGGGCCCGGCGGTCGACGGTGACGGCACCACCTCGATGACGGGCAACAGGTAGGGCGGGTTTCCCGGGTGGCCGACCAGGATGCGTGCTGCGATGGCGGTGTCGAGCCCCTCGGCGAGCCGGCTCGCCACGATCGCCGAACTCGAGCTGGCCAGCGGCACCTCCTCGGCGGTCCGAATTGCCGTTTGGCGCAGCAATTTCTGCTTCACGTCGAGCCGTTCGGGTGCACATTCCTGGACGAACCCGACGCCCAGCAGCGCGGTGTCCAGGTCGGAGGTGAACCGAACCCGCGCCTCGGTATCGGCGGGGTCGGTGATGCCCAGTGGCTTGAGCCGCTCCCGCAGGTCCGCGGCAGCCCGGGGCAGGGCCGCGGCGACGGGATCGTAGACGGCGACGTCGACGCCGCTGCAGGCGAACAGGATCGCGAACGACACCCCGATGGAGCCCGCCCCGAGGACCGCCACGGGTGGCCGGTTCACAGCTGCCACCAACTCCGGTCACCGTCGTAGCCACGCTCCAGGATCGCCACCACCGATCCGGTGGTGAGCTCACGCGGGTTGTTGGCGGTCAACCGGGTGGCCAGCATCGCCTGCTTGGCGACGAAGTCGAAGTCCTGCGGCGTGAGGCCGAGCGTGCGCAGGTCCAGGGGCGCGCCGAGTGTCTCCAGAATGGTTTCGATCCGCTCGATCGCCGACTGTGCCTGCCGCTCTTCGGAATCCGACGGGTCAGCTACCCCGAGGATACGGCCGATCTCGGCGAACTCCGGGATGCGGGCGGGCAGGTTGTAGCGCATCACGTACGGCAGCAGCGCGCTGATCCCGAACCCGTGTGGGGTGTGGGTCAGGTTGCCGATCGGGGACTGGATGGCATGCGCGCCCGCCGTTCCCGCGGTGTTGATGGCCATGCCCGCGCAGTACGCGCCGAACAGCGTGTCGGACCGCGCGGCGAGATCGGCCGGATCCGCGGCCACCGCCGGCAGTGACGTGTTCAGCAGTCCGAGCCCGGTGCGGGCGTAGACGTCGGCCAACACGTTCTTGCCCGCGTACAGGGTGGTCGCCAGTTGGTCGGCGTCGGGATTCTTCGCCCGCCCCGTGAACGACTCGATGAGGTGAGACAGCGCGTCCGCGCCCGATGCGGCGGTCAACCCCGGCGGGCAGGTGAGCGTCAGTTCGGGATCGATGATCGCCGCGTAGGCCTCCAGGTGTGGGCTCGCGACCCCGACCTTCATGCCCTGATCCTCGTCGAAGACCACCGAGATGCAGGTGACCTCGGCGCCGGTGCCCCCGGTGGTGGGGACCGTGATGACCGGTATCCCCGGCCCGGGTACCAGGAACTGTCCGTAGTAGTCGCGGACGTCACCGCCGTGGGTGAGCACCACCGAGGCGACCTTGGCCAGGTCCATGCACGACCCGCCGCCGATCCCCACGATGGCCTGGATCGAGTCGCCGCCGAACCGCTCGGCGATGTCGACGACGTTGCGGCGCGGCAGATCCGGTTCGGTGCCGTCGTACACGGACACCGAAACACCCTGCCGTACCAGCGTTTCGACGACGGCGCCGAACTCGGCGCTGGTTGCCATCCTGGCGTCGGTGACGATCAGGACGCGCTGGGCGATCTCACTGACGACGCGAGCGATCTGCCGGCGCTGGCCCGGCCCGAACAGCACCATGGCCGGTTGGCGGAGCAACCCCAGGCCCAGCTGGTTGGCGGTGTGCGACGGCGAGCCGATGGTGGCGGTCATGACAGGCCTTCTTCCTCGTCGACGGTGACGGCGAGGTATTTGGCCTCGAGATAGTCGTAGATGGCGTCGTGCCCGCCCTCGCGACCGAGACCGGAAGCCTTCACACCGCCGAAGGCCGCCGCGGGGTCGGCCATGATCCCGCGATTGATCCCGACCATGCCGAAGTCCAGGCGCTCACCGACGGCGACCGCTCGCGAGAGGTTCTTGGTGAACACGTAGGCGGCCAGGCCGTACCTGGTGTCGTTGGCGAAGGCGACCGCGTCCGCCGTCGACTCGACCTGGTAGATGGTGGCGACGGGAGCGAACAGCTCGCGGCTGCACAATTCGGCGGGCCGGCCGGTGACGCGAAAGACAGTGGGTTCGAAGAAGAATCCGGGACCGGGACGTGCGGAGCCACCGATGAGGAGCTCGGCGCCCGTCGCGCGCAGTGTCTCGACCAGCTCGACAACGGTGTCACGCTGGCGCTCCGAGATGATCGGCCCGACGTCCACGCCGGGCTCGAATCCGTTGCCGACGTTCAGTGCCCGAGCGAGCTCGACGAAGCGCGCGGTGAACTCGGCGGCCACCGCGCTGTGCACGATGATCCGGTTGGCCGCCACACAGGCCTGACCCGCGTTGCGGAACTTGCAGACGACCGCCTGCTGGGCGGCGAGTTCGACGTCGGCGTCGTCGAGCACGATGAACGGTCCGTCGCCGCCGAGTTCCATGGAGGTGTTGATGATCCCGGGTGCGGCCTGCTCCAGCAGGGTGGCGCCCACGCCGGTGGATCCGGTGAAGCTGATCTTGCGCAGTCGCTCGTCGGCCATCAGGGCAGCGGACACCGGGGCCGACGCCGTGGTGTGGATGAGGTTCACCACACCGGCGGGAAAGCCCGCCTCGCGCAGTGTTTCGACGAACAGCGCACACGTCAGCGGAGTTTCCTTGGCGGACTTGACGATTACCGGGCAGCCGGCGGCCAGCGCTGCGCCCGCCTTGCGCGCGATCATCAGCATGGGGAAGTTCCACGGTGTGATGAGCAGCGCCGGACCCACGGGCTGATGTGTGGTGATCACGCGGTAGCCGCCGTGCGACGCGGGTGCCCAGGTGCCGTGCAGATGCGCGATCTGCTCGGTGTACCAGAGGAAGAACTCTGCGGAGAGCGCGAACTCCGCGCGGGATTCCGTGAGCGGCTTGCCGCTCTCGGCGGTCATCACGTCGGCGAAGACGTCGGCCCGTGCCAGCAGCAGGCGGTGGGTCCGGGTGAACAGGTCGGCGCGCTCGCGGGGCGCGATATGGCGCCACCGGTCCTGCACGTCGGCCGCCGCATCGAGCGCCGCGATCGCCTCGTGCGCGCCGCCGTCGGCCACGGTCGCGATCTGCTCGCCGGTGGCGGGATCGACGACCGCGAACGTCGAGTCCGCCGAGCGCCATTCACCTCCGATGAACAGGCCGGTGGGGATACGTCGGCCGTGCACCACGGCCGTGTCGAGGGGTGTGGCCAGCGTCGTCGTCATGCCCAGTGACGCTAGGACGGGATGGTGACGCCGGAGACGACTGCGTCTTTTTGAGACAGTCGCAGGATCCGGTGGGCCGGCCCTCCTACGGTAGGCTGTGTGATTCAGCTCTCACTTGAGGAGTGGTCGGTGTCGATACGGCCCAGCGGTTCGCGGCTGGAAGAACTGCGCGCGCAATTCCTCACCGCCTCCGACCCGGACCTGGCGGTGCCGCCGGACCTGCTCGAATCGTGGTTGCGTTCTAAGAGTGCGCTGGGCGCCCCGGCCAACGTCCGCGATGTGCCGCGCGTCGACGAGGACCTGCTGGACAACCATCTCCTGGAGATGTTCCAGGCGCCGATGGCCCGCGCCGCGGAGGACCTGGCCGGGTCGGGGATGGGCCTGCTGCTGGCCGACGCCCAGGGCCGGATCGTGCAGCGGTGGTCCCTGGACTCTTCGGCGATGACGCAGCTGGATCGCATCGGTACCGTGCGCGGCGCGGTGCTGGCCGAGGATGCGGTCGGTACCAACGGCGTGGGTACCGCGATCGCCTCGGGCAAGAGCGTGCTGATCGAGGGCGCCGAGCACTTCGCCGACGTCTACCGCGACGCGTTGTGCACCGGGGCGCCGGTGTGGCACCCGATCACCGGCAAACTCCTGGCCGCGGTGACGATGTCGACCAAGATCGACGAGCGCAGCGGCCTGCTGCTACCACTGACGAATTCGCTTGCCGCCCAACTGCAACAGCATGTACTCGATGTCGCCCAGCCCGGGGCACGGGCGATGCTCGCGGCCTTCCTGGACGCCTCGAAACGTCACGACGGGCCGGTGGTGGCGTTCGGTCCCGACGGGCTGACGATGCGCAGCCGACGTGCGGGGGAGTTGACCCAGACCGATGTCGACCTGATCGGACACCTGTGCGCGGGTCTGCGGCACGACTCGCGGGTGACCGCCGACCTGTCCACCGGGCACACGGCGATCGAGGCCCGTGTGCTCGACGGCGACGCCGGGGTGGTGGCAGCCCTGCGGCCCGCGCCGCGTGTCATGTCCGGGCACGGTAAGCCGTCGTCGGATGGGCTGGTGGGACAGACGAAGTCGTGGCTGTCCGCCGCACACCACGTCAGCCGGCACATCGCGGCCCGCACCGCGCTGTTGATCGCCGGTGAACCGGGCAGTGGCAAAACCTCGCTGGCGCTGGGCCGTCCGTATCGGCCCGGCTCGGCGCAGTCCGACGTCACGGTGCTGCACACCGCCCAGCGCCAGATCGTCGGTGATCAGGTCTGGTTGCAGGATCTCTCCGATGCCGTGGCAGGCGCGGCGCGGGTGGTCGTCCGCGGCGTGGAGCATCTCGACTCGCAGTCGTCGTCCGCCCTGCGTGCACTGGCCGATGCGTATGCGGGCCGGGGTTCGCTACTGCTGACGGTGAGTGCGGCCACGCAGGCCGAGGCCGAGGCCGCTGCGACCAGGCTCGGTGTCGCGATGGTGTGGGTGCCCCCGCTGCGCGAGCGGGCCGCAGACATCCCGGCGCTGTGGAATGCACTTGTCGCACAACGTGCTCCGGGCCTACGACTGGCGCTGAGCGACGGGGCGCGCCAAGCACTGGAGGCGGCGGGCTGGCCGGGCAACCTCGCCGAACTGCGCACCCTGGTCGCGCAACTGGTGACCGACGGGGTGCGCGGTGTGGTGCACGCCGACCAGCTGCCCGACTCGCTGCGCGCTCACCGCTCCTGGTCGATGATCGAGCGGACCGAGATGGAGACGATCCGCCGGGCCCTGCAGGAGGCCGGCGGCAACCGCTCCAAGGCGGCCGAGCTGCTCGGCGTCTCCCGCGCGACGATCCATCGAAAGCTCAAGACCTACAACCTCTCCGGCTGAATCACTGGGCCAGGTAGCCGCCGTCGATCACCAGTTCCGAGCCGGTGACGAAACTGGCCTCGTCGGAGGCCAGGAACACCACGCCGTTGGCGATCTCCTCGGGTCGGCCGGCGCGGCCCATCGGCGTCTGCGCGACGACGAACTCGTTGATCTCCACTTCCTGCGCATCGGTCAGCGGTGTCTTGATGAAACCCGGGTGCACCGAGTTCACCCGGACATTGTCTTTGGCGTAGCTGATGGCCGCGCTCTTGGACATGTTGCGCACCGCGCCCTTGGTGGCGTGATAGGCGTGCGCGCCGGCGACCGCGGCGTTACCCCAGATCGATGAGACGTTGATGATCGAGCCGCTGCGCCGGCTCACCATGTGGGGGATCACCGAACGCATGCCCAGGAAGGTGCCGGTCTGGTTGGTGGCGATGACACGCTCCCATTCGGCCACGCTCAGCTCGTGTAAGCCCTGGTAGGCGATGATCCCCGCGTTGTTGGCGAGCACGTCGATGCGACCGAAGCGGTCGAGTATCTCCTCGATCACCGCGGCCCAGTCCTCTTCCTGCGACACGTCGAGCTGGCGGTAGTGGATATCCGGATGGCGCGGGCCGAACGACTCGTCGGTCTTGGACCGACCGGTGGCGATGGTGGTGGCGCCCTCGCGGGCGAAGGCCTCGGCGATGGCGTGGCCGATACCCCGGCACGATCCGGTGACCAGTGCGACCTTGTCGTTCAAACGATTCATGGCGGCTTCTCCTATGAGTGGGTGCCGCAAGCGTGGCGCGGCGGTCGGCCGCGGCGGTGAGCTGCGTCACGCTGAGACAGCACTGCATCAATTTGCGACACCTTTCGAATGTGCTTGTGACGCAATCCCACACTGACCTCAGTGCGGCAGATCACAGCCGCTGCCACCGAGAGTTCAGGAGTTCCTATGACCGCGCGACCGACGGATCCGCTGGGGCGCATCTACGCCGAGTGGACCGAGGAGTTCATCGCCAACCCCGACATGTCGCTGCGGCTGATGCGCTGGCTGTTCGAGGATTGGCAGCGCGTCACCACCGAACCCGAAGGCGTGACGTACAAGTCGACCGAGATCGGCGGCGTCCCCGGCATTCTCGTCACCCCACTGACCGCCGACCCGTCGCAGGTGCTGGTGTTCCTGCACGGTGGAGGGTTCGCCCTGGGCTCCTCGGCGAGCCACCGCAAGCTGGCCGGGCACATCGCCGTCGCCTGCGGCACCCACGCGTTCGTCGCGGACTTCCGGCGCGCACCGGAACATCCGTACCCGGCTCAGCTCGACGACGCCACCGCCGTGTTCGAGGCGCTCGTGGCCGACGGTACCGACCCGGCCGACATCACCTTCGTCGGGGACAGCGCGGGCGCCAGCATCGCGATCGCCACGACCTTGCGCCTGCTACAGGCCGGCCGGCCGACTCCCGGACTGGTCATCACGGTGTCACCGTGGCTCGACATGGAGAACACCGGGGAGACGCTGGTGTCCAACGACGACACCGACTTCCTCATCGCCCGAGAAGGGCTGCAGGGCAACATCGACCGCTACCTGTCCGGTGGGGCCGATCCGACCGACCCGCTGGTCAATCCGCTGTATGCCGACTTCACCGGATTCCCCGCGCTGTACATCACCGCCTCCGATATCGAGTCCCTCTACGCCGACGCCACCCGGTTGCACGCACTCGCGCAGGACGCGGGTGTCGATGTCACCTTCGATGTGGCGGCCGGCCAGCAACACGTGTTCCCGCTGCAGGCCGGGCAACTCGCCGCCGCGGATGCCGCCATCGCCACGATCGCGCAGTGGTACCACACCCGCCGCGCCGCCAACGCCCACCGCACCGCCACCCAACCCGCGACCGCCTGAGAAGGACCTGACCATGACTGAAACGCATGACGCCATCGTGATCGGGGCCGGCTTCTCCGGTCTCGCGATCCTGCACCACCTTCGCGAGATCGGCTTGGACACCGTCGTTCTCGACGCCCAGGACGGAGTCGGGGGTACCTGGCTGGCCAACCGCTATCCGGGAGTCCGCACCGACAGCGAGTACAGCTACTACTCCTTCTCGTTCTCCAAGGAGGTGCGCGAGGAGTGGACCTGGACTCAGCGGTACCCCGCCGGGGCAGAGGTGCTGGCGTACCTCAACTTCGTCGCCGATCGTCTCGATCTGCGTCGGGATATCCGGCTGGAGACCCGGGTCGAGTCGGCGGTGTACGACGAAGCCGCCAACACCTGGACGGTGTACGTCGACGGGGGTGCCCCGCTGGTCGCCAAGTACCTCATCAGCGGGATGGGCGTGCTGTCGCAGGCGATCTACCCGGATATCCCCGGTATCGACAGCTTCGCGGGCGAGAAGCACCACACCGCCCACTGGCCGCGCGACGGTGTCGACCTGGCCGGCAAGCGGGTGGGCCTGATCGGACTCGGCGCCTCGGGTATTCAGCTGGTGCCCGAGATCGGGCCGCAGGTGGGCGAATTCGTGGTGTTTCAGCGCACGCCGAACTTCATCGTGGAGTCGACGAACGACGCGGTGACCGCCGAGGACATGGCGTGGCTGCGCGACAACTACGACGCGATCTACGAGAAGGCGGCCAACCACCCCTTCGGGGTGGCGATGG
Source organism: Mycolicibacterium fluoranthenivorans (assembly GCF_011758805.1). NCBI lineage: Bacteria > Bacillati > Actinomycetota > Actinomycetes > Mycobacteriales > Mycobacteriaceae > Mycobacterium > Mycolicibacterium fluoranthenivorans. The sequence goes on from NZ_JAANOW010000001.1 coordinate 883,600, forward strand.
AGCCCGCGCAGTTCAGCGCCCTGGAGGTGTCCGACGAACGGCGTCGGGAGATCTTCGAGGGCAAGTGGAACGAGGGCGGGTTCCACTTCGCCAATGAGTGCTTCAACGATCTGGCCACCAACCACGCGGCCAGCGAACTTGCCTCGGAGTTCATCCGAGCCAAGATCCGCGAGATCGTGAGAGATCCGGCCACCGCGGATCTGCTGAGCCCGAAGACATACTCGTTCAACGGGAAACGCGTCCCGACCGGCCATGGTTACTACGAGGCGTTCAACCTCGACCATGTGCGGCTGGTCGACACCGCGACCACGCCCATCACGGCGATCACCCCGACCGGGGTGCGTGTGGGTGATACCGAGTACGAGCTCGACGTGCTGATCTTCGCCACCGGCTTCGATGCGATGACCGGCACGCTGACCAACATCGACATCGTCGGTCGGGAAGGAATCACGTTGCGCGACAGGTGGGAACGGGACGGGTTGCGCTCCCACCTGGGCATCGGGGTGCACGGCTTCCCCAACTTCTTCATGTCGTTGGGGCCGCAGACCCCGTACTCGAACCTGGTGGTGCCGATCCAGCTCGGGGCCCAGTGGCTGCAGCGCGCCCTGCGCTGGGCACGCGAGAACGACGTGGACGTCTTCGAGGCCAGTCTCGAGTCCGAGGACTGGTGGGCCGAGGAGACCGCGCGCACCGGCAAGGCGACGGTGATGTACACCGAGGGCAAGAAGGCCAAGGCATGGTTCCTCGGCGAGAACGTGCCCGGTAAGCCGGAGGCGTTCCTGGTCTACATGGGTGGCGGGCAGGTGTACCAGCACTATTGCCGCGAGCTCGAGGAGTCCGGCTACGCGTCGATGCTCGCGGAGCGCCGGGTGCCGGAGGCGTTGAGTTCATAGAGGCCGACAGGAAAAGCCCTGATCCCACGGACGTGGGGTCAGGGCTTTTTCGTGTGGAGCCGATGACGGGAATCGAACCCGGGTATTCAGCTTGGGAAGCTGATGTTCTGCCATTGAACTACATCGGCGTACCGGCGACGCATGTGATCAGGAAGATTCAGCACCGCCTCTCGAGGAGGCGCGTAGCCCTTATGCGATTGACACGTCGATCGACTATATGTGATCGTGAGCGATGACAATGGCGGCGCTATCGGGGGGTGGCGAATCGTGGGCAGGGGCCGTCCGTCGGTGCGCTGGCTGAGCCGCGTGACGACGGCGTTGGCGGTGCTCGCGATTCTGATGGCGGCAGTGATCGTCACCCGTCACGACAGCGAGCTGGCGGGGGTGGCGGCGTTGCCCGATGCCACGGCCGATCCGACGGGTCCGACGGGTGGACCCGGCGGTGACGGCGGGTTCAACGGTGGCCAATTCCAGCCGCCCGGAATGCCGGGGCCGCCTGGCGGCTACAACGGCGGATACAACGGTGGCTCGTATCCAGCACCCGGCCAATCCGATTACGGCGTCGATATCAACTCACCGGCGGCCCAACCTCCCGAGTACAGCCAGGCGCCGCAATACCCGCAGCAGTCCTATCCGCAACAGCAGCAGCCTGCGCACGGCACCCAGCCACCGGATTACGACCAACCGATCCGTCCGGCGCCGCCGCAGTCAGCCAGTCCGCCGGTCAGTCAACAGCCCCAGATTCAGCAACCCAGCACTGTGATTCAGCCGACCCCGCACCCGACGACGACGGTGCCTACCTCCGTGCCCACCTCCACGCCGCCGGTGCAGCCGACCGTGCCCCAGCAACCTCCGCCGAAGGGGAGCGTCACGCAGCCCGCTCAGGTCGTCAAACCACCGTGCCTGGCACCATGAGTCGCACCGACCGCGCACCGCGTTGGCTTGTCCTGCTGGTCGTGCTCACAGTTCTCGCGCTCGGGTGTGCCGTGCTGGGCACCCGTGGCCCCGCAGTCGCCGTGTACGCCAGCGCCGACTTCACCCATCTCCCTGCTGCCACGGATGGGTGCGCCTCCATCCATCAGGTCGGTGACTCGAAGGAACTGGTCGAACAAGCCTGTGGTTCATCGGCAAGCACGTTCCGGGTGATCGGCAGGGTCGGCGAGTCGTCGCAGTGTGTCGGTGACGCCGACTTGATCTACACCTGGTCGTCGCAGATGCTCTCCGGGGCAGTGTGTCTTGACTACGACTGGACACCCGGCCAGTGCATGCTCATCACGCCCGATACCGCGGCGAAATCCGATTGTGCAGATAGTGCATCCGTTCGACCGGACGGGGCGATCATCGGAGCTGTTGACGTGTCGTATTGCCGTAGCGGTGGCATTCCGCATCCGGTAAGGCATTTCGCCATCTGCACCATTCCGGGCAATGAGCCCGCCGACAGGAGAACGAATGGTTCCTGAACACTCCGCGATGTTGATCGTCGCGGTCGTCCTCGTGATCACGCACCTCGGCCTGGCGGTGCTGATGGCCACCGTCACGGCACGGGCCGCCGCCGGTCGGCTGCCCCGCAATCAGTGGGTGGGAATTCGTACCCCGGCCACGATGCGTGGCGAGGCAGCATGGATCGCCGGACATCGGGCCGCGCGGCGGCTGACACCGCTGTACGTGCTGAACTCCGCTGCGGCATCTGCGGTTCTGGTGCTCGGTGTCCTGCGCGGATGGTCGGTCGGCCATGAAATCCTGGTCGGAATCCTGGCATTCGTGACCTTCACGGTCATCAGCGTGTACGCCGTCATCATTGCTGGGCGTGCCGCGAGATCCACCGGCGATGACCAATGAGGATCCGCATTCTGAGCATTCTGGTGGTGAGCGCGGTACTCAGTTATGCCGCGACGCATGGTGACCACGCTGGACCCGAGCCGGCCAACCCGACGGCACACCGTTCTTATACCGCCGCGGATGTCATCGAGTATCTCGCATTCGCCACCGGACCCGTGGTCGGAGACCATCCCGGCCTGAACGGCACGGGTACCACACTGACCGCCGCACCCGCGCACACCGCCGCTGAGCGAATCGCCGGGTGCATCGACAGCATCGACGGCGCGGCAGGACCCGCCCTGATCGATGCGTTCGACACCGCTGATCCGGTTCGGCTCGACAGCGCTTTGCGCCGCTTCGACGTCGCCGCGAACCGCTGGCTCACCACCCCTCCCGCGCAGGGCGCGCCCTGCCCGACGCCGCCCGCGCCACCCACCACGCCCCCAACCGACTCCGGATCTGCGTGGTTCAAGGTCACCGGATTGGTGGCCGCATGGCACGTGGCGGCGCTGGCAAATACCGCGGCGGCGGTGGTGACGGTCACCGCCGCCTTGGCGATCAACGTCGCCGGCCTGGTGGCGGTCGCAGCGATCGTCGCCGCCACCGTGATTCTGGTGCCGGTCTTCATTACCTACCAATTCGAATCCCAGCCCACCGATCTGGATCGCCAGAACGCCATCGCGAAAATCGCATCAGCACTTCGCTCATGAACCTTGGTGTGCGATTGCGGCAACGGTGGCCGGCGCTGCGACGTCGCCGCACCATGCGGCAGACCACCGTCGTCGGCGTCGTGTACGCACTCGTACTGGCCGGCGGATGGCTGGCGAGCCTGGCCGCCACCATGCCGTCGAACATCGTCTGGAACCGCAATCAGATCCCCGCAATTCGTGCCGCAGTCAACGCCGTCGCTTCACAGAACTTCGCCTTCTTCACCCGCTCACCCGAAACCGACCAGATCGACGCGTATCGCCTTCAGAGCGACGGTCACCTCGGCGTCAGCTTCCTGCTGACACCACAAGGTAAGCCGGGCAATCTGTTCGGGCTCTCCCGGTCCCAGCGCGCGCAGGGCCCGGAATTGGCCAGCCTGGCCAAGCGCGTTTGGGCTGACGGATGGATCAACTGTGAGCACTTGGACCGGTGGCGCTGCATCGAGGCAGCACAGCGCACACCACCGCAAGCTCTGGGCAATGACAGTTCGGTGCCCACCGTGTGTGGCGATGCTGCGATCACCGTCGAGGACACGGTGAAGTGGTCCTACCGCCATCTCACCGACGAGGTCCACACGATCAAGAAGCTCGCGGTGGTTCACGTCGACTGCGGCGATCATACGGGGTCCGCGTCGTGAACCCGGCGGTCCGGGCAACTGTCGCCCGTGCGCTCAGATTCGACTACCGCACAACATGGTTCGCGGCAGGTCGCAGTGCGCTGGCGCTGGCCACCGCCTCCGAATTGCTCTTCACCGACGCCGGTGCCCTGTTCACACCTGTGGGCGGCGTCCCGGGACCTTTCTGCACGGCCCAGCCCGCGGTATCGATCTTCTGTCTCGGGGATCCCAGTGGACTCGTCGAATTGCGGTGGTGGCTGACCATCGGCGGTTTGTTGCTCGTCGCCACCGGCTACCGGCCCAGGTATCTCAGCCTTCTGCATCTATGGCTGACCTTTTCGGTCGCCACCTCGGTCACCCTGCCCGATGGGGGTGATTCGATCGCGCTCATCGCGACGATACTCATCACCCCGATGTGCTTGGCCGACGAACGTCGATGGCAATGGGCCCGGCCGCGTCGTCACATGGACCGCAACGGACGCCTCGTCGCCTATCTGAGCTTCTGGGCCTTGCGCTTACAGATCGCGTACCTCTACGCGGACAGTGCGATCGCCAAGATCGGCGTCACGGACTGGCAGAACGGATCTGCGTTCTACTACTTCGTTCGTGACAAGATGTTCGGTGCCGCAGGCCCACTCGCCCCGATCTGGATGTGGTTGTCCGACAGCAGCGTCACCACATTGACCATCACCTGGGGCGCGATTGTCATCGAACTGGCGATCGCGGTGTGCATGGTCCTCGATGCGCGCTGGCGGATCATCGCGTTCTGGCTGGGTCTCGGTCTGCACGCCTTGATCTTCCTGAGCATGGGACTGTTCAGCTTCTCGCTGGTGATGGTGGCCGTGGGGTCACTGATCGGTACGCCGAACGGGATTGCGCACCCACGCAATCCAGATCGATTGATTCCCCTCCGATATGCAGGCCGCCTCAACGAGAAGAAAGTCCCGCGATGAGCATCGTTCAATCGTCAAACACGTCTTCCAACAAGGGGCTTCGGTTCTACGCGATGGTCAACTGTGTACTTCTGATCGCCATGGCGGCCTCCTTGTGGTATCTCGCCGGGCGTGCTGATCAGCACAGCATTCCGCCTAACACCACCGTCGGGTTCCGGTCAGAGCACACGCTGGTGTCTGCCGCGGGCTGGTATGCCGCGCAACGCGCGGGGTTCCACTTCGCGGCCATCGCGGTGTCGATCATCGTGGCCCTCGAGATCGTGGTGGTCTATCTGCGCCGCACCTCGCCGATGTGGCTGTTGATCGTGCCGACGGTGGGCTGGCTCGCGCTCGTCGGCGCCGTTGTGGTCGCCGCAGGTCACGCCGATGCCGCCGCACTGAGCGTGATCCCTGGCGCTGACCTCAGGTAGGGCTTTTTCGTGTGGAGCCGATGACGGGAATCGAACCCGCGTATTCAGCTTGGGAAGCTGATGTTCTGCCATTGAACTACATCGGCGTACCGGCGAGGCCGGTGATCAGGAAGATTAGCACCGCGTCCCTCGGGCACCCCAACCGACGTCCGTCATCAGATGATGACAACTTTCACGAGACAGTCCCCGGGCAGCGCGTCGCGAACACCGCGGTCTGGTTAGGCTCGTCCCGTGCTGCTCTCCGATCGTGATATCCGGGCCGAGATCTCCGCCGGGCGTCTGGCAATCGACCCGTTCGACGACTCCTTGATCCAGCCGTCCAGCGTCGATGTCCGCCTCGACAACCTGTTCCGGGTGTTCAACAACACCCGCTACACCCATATCGACCCCGCGCAGCGCCAGGACGATCTGACCTCCCTGGTCGAACCCAAGGAGGGCGAGCCGTTCGTGCTGCACCCCGGCGAGTTCGTGCTCGGGGCGACGCTGGAACGCTGCAGCCTGCCCGACGATCTGGCGGGGCGGCTGGAGGGCAAATCGTCACTCGGCCGGCTGGGCTTGCTGACACACTCGACCGCGGGTTTCATCGACCCCGGCTTCACCGGCCACATCACGCTGGAGCTGTCGAATGTGGCGAACCTTCCGATCACCTTGTGGCCCGGCATGAAGATCGGCCAGCTGTGCCTGCTGCGGCTGACCAGTCCCGCGGAGCACCCCTACGGCAGCGCCGCGGCGGGTTCCAAATATCAAGGCCAGCGCGGCCCCACACCCTCGCGTTCCTACCAGAACTTCATCAAGCCATAGCTCCTGCACAGGCTGTGCTGGCATGGTGTGCATCGGAGACGGCCGAGCCTTCTGACCGACACCCGAGTAGGGTCGGTTAAGTGGTCTAGCTAACGCCGTCGGTGGGTAACGACGCCGCTGTCGAGGGCGATGAACTATCTAGTCGGCGCTTTGTGCCGCAGGGGGCGGGCTCGGCGACCTGGATAGTGCGGCAAACACTTTGGAGGGGTTAAGTGGACATCGTATTAGGTGTGTCATTGACACCTACGACGGTGCGAATGGTGCTGGTTGAGGGGGCGAAGGCCGACGGAGCCACCGTCGATCACGATGTCTTCCCAGTGTCGCCGTCGAATGACCCGGCAACTCCGAGCGCGGCCGATCAAGTGGTCGCAGCGGTGCTCGGAACGCAGGAGAGCGCGCAAGCCGGTGGGCATCATCTGGCCCACATCGGTGTCACCTGGACCGACCACACCGAAGCCGCGACACTGCGCGACGCACTCGCTGCGCACGGCATCGCCGACGTCATGCTGGTCTCCGAATTACACGCCGCCAGCGCGCTGGCCCAGGCGGCCGGCGCCGCGGTGGGTTACCACTCGACCGCGCTGCTGTTCCTGGACCGCGACACCGCCACCCTGTCGGTCGTCAACGGCGACGACGGATCCGTGGTCAAGGTGCTCAGCCGCGGCCTGCACAGCACCGACGCCATGGCCGTACTGGCCGATATGGCCGCCGCCGTCGCCGGCCGGGAATCCGCACCGCAAGGCATGTTCGTCGTCGGCTCCGGCGTCGACGTGTCCTCGGTGAAGGAGCACCTGGAGCACCTGGTCGACATCCCGGTCAGCGCACCGGAGGAATCCGAGCTGGCGCTCGCCCGCGGCGCCGCACTGGCCGCCGCCAACGCCCCCACCTTCGAGGCGTCCACCGTCGGCCTGGCGTACTCACAGGATCCCGACGGCCCCACCGCCGGCTCGGCATTCGCCCTGGCTTCCGCCGACACCCAACTGGCGATGTCGTCGGCAGCGGCACCGCTGTTCACCGGCGACGTCGACGCAGCGTTCGCCGAAACACCCGCACCGGTGGAGGAGGACCGCAAGCCGTTCCTCCTGGTCGGCAGCGCGTTGACGTCGATCTTCGTCGTCGGTGTGGTGGCGCTTGCCGTGTCCTTGGCCGTGAGCATCCGGCCCACCGCCGATCAGCGCCCCTCGCCGGCGCAGAACGCCGTCGCGCCCAGCGCACAGCCGGCCGCGCCCGCACCGGTGCCCGAGGCCGCGCCCGTACAGCCGGCGGCACCGCCACCTCCGGCGGAGACCATCAAGGCCCCGATCCCGGTGGTGCAGGAAGCCCCGCAACCACGCAAGGTCTACGTCGAGCAGGCGCCCGCTCCGGCGGCGCCAGCCCCCGAACCCGCCGCTGTCCCACCGGCACCGGCACCCGCGGCACCGGTGCCTGACCCGGTCCCGGTCTACGTCCCCCCGCCGGCACCGGCGCCGGTTTTCCAGTGGCCGCACCCGGTGTTCCGCGCCCCATGGGATCCGCCCAAACAGCAGTACCCCGACAACGACTACCCGGATCAATACCCGGGCGGGGCGAACGGTGGCTATCCCGGCCAGTACCCCGGAAGCTCCAACGGCGGCTACCCGGGTCAGTACCCCGGAAGCTCCAACGGCGGCTACCCGGGTCAGTACCCCGGAAGCTCCAACGGCGGGTACCCCGGCTCGGGCAACCAGGGCGGCTACGGCAATGGGAACGCCAACGGCAATGGCAACGGCAGTGGCCGGGGCGATCACGGCGACGGGCCGAAGAAGAGCGGCCCCTGCTTCCTGATCTTCTGCGCGCCCCGCTGACAGCCGTAAGCTCGCACCCATGCGGCAACGAATTCGTTGGCTTGCTCTACACGGGGTGGTGCGCGGACTTTCCGCGGTGGCGGCGCGACGGGGCGACCCTCAGGGTCGGCTGATCGCCGACCCGCAGGCCCGCGCAGACCCGGGCGCCTTCGCCGATGAGATGCGCGCGATGGGCCCGGTCATCCGGGGCCGCGCGGTACTGCTCACCTTCGACCACGCCGTCGCGCACGAGGTGCTGCGGTCCGAGGACTGGCGGGTCAGCTCGCTGGGCAGCAACCTGCCCAAGCCGCTGCGCTGGATCGTCGAGCACACCTCCAACGACCTGCTGCACCCGATCGAGCCGCCGTCACTGCTGTCCATTGAACCGCCCGAACACACCCGGATGCGCAAGCTCGTCTCCTCGGTGTTCACCACCCGAGCCGTCGCCCGGCTGCGCGAACGCGTCCAGGAACGCGCCGATCAACTGCTCGACGAACTCGGCGGTGACACCATCGATGTCGTCGACCGGTACTGCTCACAGCTGCCCGTCGCGGTCATCGGCGACATCCTCGGGGTCCCGGAACCGGACCGCCCCAACATTCTGCACTTCGGCGAATTGGCCGCACCCAGCTTGGACATCGGGTTGACCTGGGCGCAATCGCAGCAGGTCGACGAGGGCATCGCCGGGTTCGACAACTGGCTGGGCGGCCACCTGCGCAAGCTGCGCCGCAACCCCGGTGAGGATCTGCTGAGCCAGATCATCGCGGCCTCCGACGGCGGCGCAGCCGGTGAACCGCTGACCGAACGCGAGCTGAAGGCACTGGCCGGGCTGGTGCTGGCCGCGGGCTTCGAGACCACGGTGAACCTCTTGGGCAACGGCATCAGGATGCTGCTGGACCACCCCGAGCACCTGGAGACCCTGGCCGCGCGGCCCGAACTGTGGCCCACCGCCGTCGAGGAGATCCTCCGGTTGGATTCGCCGGTGCAGATGAGCGCCCGGATCGCCAGCCGCGACGTCGATCTGGCCGGCACCGCCGTGCAGCGCGGTGAGCTGATCATCCTCCACCTGGCCGGCGCCAACCGCGACCCCGCGGTATTCGCCGATCCGCACCGCTTCGACATCGAACGCGAGAACGCCGGACGGCACCTGTCATTCTCCGCGGGCAGGCACTTCTGTCTGGGTGCGGCGCTGGCGCGGGCCGAGGGTGAGGTCGGACTGCAGACGTTCTTCGCCCGCTATCCCCACGCACGGCTGGCCGGGACCGGCGTCCGGCGGGACACCCGGGTGCTGCGCGGGTGGTCGACCCTGCCGATCGCCCTCGGCGAAGCCCGTCCCGCGCTACGGTCGTAGGTGTGGACTTCCGGGCGGTGCTGCTCGAGCAGACCGAACTCTTCGGCGAGGTGATCCGCCAGGCGGATCCCTCGACACCCGTCGGCACCTGTCCGGGCTGGACGCTGAACAAGTTGTTCCGCCATGTGGGTCGCGGAAACCGTTGGTGCGCAACGATCATCAGCGAACGGTTGACCGAACCGCCCGATCCGCGCGACGTTCCGAACGGTAAACCCCCCGAGGATGTTGACGCCGCCATCGACTGGTTGAACGCCGGCGCCCAGCTGGTCCTCGATGCCGTGGACCACGTAGGTTCGCAGAAGGTGTGGACGTTCCTGGGGCCGCGCCCGGCCGGCTGGTGGGTGCGCCGTCGCGTGCACGAGCAGACCGTGCACCGCGCCGATGCGGACCTCGCCGTCGGCGCGGAATTCACCCTGCCCGTCGGACTGGCCGCGGACGGCGTGAGCGAGTGGATCGAGCTGAGCACGGCACGCGGACACGGGCTCGCCCCGGGGCAGCGACTACACCTGCACGCCACCGACGACGGGCTGGGCCCGACGGGGGAGTGGCTGGTGGTCAACGACGAAGACGGCCTGGCCTGGTCGCATGCCCACGCCAAAGGTGATGCCGCCGTGCGGGGTCCCGCACTGAACCTGCTGCTGGCCATCACCCGCCGCCGCACCGACGGTGTCGAAGTCCTCGGTGACATCGCCGTATGGGATGACTGGCTGGCCAACACGCCGTTCTAGAGTTGGCGCATGAGTACTTCCGAGATCGCGACCGTCCTCGCCTGGCATGACGCCCTGAACGCCCGGGATTTCGACACGCTGGATCAGTTGTGCAGCGATGACATCGAGTTCGGCGATGCCGGTGGCGCCGCGCAGGGACGCACCGCGTTACGGGACTGGGCGCAGACTCTGGGCGATACGGTGACCGTCGGCCGGCTGTATGTGCACGACGGCGTGGTGGTGGCCGAGCAGACCGTCACCGGCGATGACGGCGCGGACGCCGACACCTTCGGCTCGGCCTTCCGGGTGGTACACGATCACGTCACGTCGGTGTTCCGGCATGACAGCCTGGACGCGGCGCTGGCGGCGACGGAACTCTCCGACGACGATCTGGTCTAGCCGCTCGGCTTCTGGTGCGTCGGTCCGGGCGTCGCCAGCACCGCCGCGATGCCCGTCGTCAACGGCACCGACAGCGCCAGCGCGATCCCACCCACCGCGGACCGGGCGATCTCGATGGCCACGCTCTCACTGGTCAGCACGTCGCCCAGCGAACGGTTGGCCACGCTGAACAGCAGCAGCAGGGGCAACGCGCTGCCGGCGTAGGCCAGCACCAGGGTGTAGACGGTGCTGGCGATGTGATCGCGGCCCACCCGCATGGCGCCGGTGAAGATAGCCCGCCGTGAGGTCGCGTGCTCGGCCAGTTCGAAGGCCGTCGACGCCTGGGTGACGGTGACGTCATTGAGCACACCGAGGGAACCGATGACGAACCCGGCGAGCAGCAGGCCGGTGATCGACACATGTCCCAGATACGCCGCGACCTCGTTGTTCTGGTCCTCCGAGAGCCCGGTCAACTGGGCCAGTTCGATTGCACCCCAAGACAACACAGCGGCCACGAGGAGTGCGGTCAAGGTCCCCAGCAGGGCCGCGCTGGTACGCAGGCTGACGCCGTGGGCCAGATAGATGACCGCGTACAGGATGGCCGAGGACGCGACCAGGGCGACCGGAACGGCCGAGGCCCCGTCGCGCAGGGCCGGCAGCAGGAACACCACCAGCACGGCGAACGCGACCACGATGCCGATCAGTGCCCGCAGGCCGCGCCAGCGCGCCACCGCGACGACCACGATGGCGAACGCCGCGGCCAGGCCGATCAGCGCCCAGGTCCGCTCGAAGTCGAAGAAGGCATAGGTGGTGGCGCCGGCGTCGTCGACCTGGCGGCTCAGCCGTACGTGATCGCCCGCGGCCAGCTGCGGCTGGCCCGGACCGGGGCTGAACTCCAGCAGGGTGTCGGCACCGGCATTGGGTCCGGACTCGATGGACACCAGCGAGTGCACGCACCGGCCGCCGCCGTCGGGGGCCTCCTGCGGGGTGCCGGTGAGCACGGCGCCGGTGGACGGGCTGCCGCAGTTGGCCATCTGCGTGGACAGCACGCGGCCGGCTTCGGTGGTGACCGCGCCGCCGGTCGAGTTCTGGAATGGCAGCGGGATATCGACCCGCTGCTGGGTCGGCCACAGCCACACCGCGCCGATGGCGGTCGCGATACCGATGGCCACCAGCAGGCCGACCACGATCCGGGCGGCCAGCGGCCCCAGGGGGGAGGGGCCGTCCAGTGAGTGCGAATGCCCGTGCGAGTGCGTCACCCGCCCAAGGGTAGGCGGTCCGGCTGAGCCGCTACTGGCGGTAGCTCACCAGGAAGTTACCCAGCCGCTCGATGGCCTTGGACAGGTCGCGGGCCCAGGGCAGTGTGACGATGCGCAGGTGATCCGGTGTGGGCCAGTTGAATCCGGTGCCCTGGGTGATCAGGATCTTCTCCTGCAGCAGCAGGTCCAAGACCAGCTGCTCGTCGTCGTGGATGTCGTAGACCTCGGGATCCAGCCGCGGGAACGCGTAGAGGGCGCCCTGGGGTTTGACGCAGGACACCCCGGGGATCTCGTTGAGCTTGGTCCATGCGACGTCGCGCTGTTCCAGCAGGCGTCCGCCCGGCAGCACCAGGTCGTCGATGCTCTGGTGTCCGCCGAGGGCAACCTGAATGGCATGCTGCGCAGGCACATTCGGGCACAGGCGCATATTGGCCAGCAGGCTGATGCCCTCGATGAAGCTGGTGGCGTGTTCCTTGGGGCCGGTGATGACGAGCCAGCCCGACCGGTAACCGGCGACCCGGTAGGCCTTGGACAGCCCGTTGAACGTCAAGCACAGCAGGTCGGGCGCCACGGACGCCATCGCGATGTGCTTGGCGTCGTCGTAGAGGATCTTGTCGTAGATCTCGTCGGCCAGCAGCAGCAACTGGTGCTTGCGGGCGAGATCGGCGATCTGCGTGAGGGTTTCGCGGGTATACACCGCGCCGGTCGGGTTGTTCGGGTTGATCACCACGATCGCCTTGGTGCGGTCGGTGATCTTGGATTCCAGATCGGCGATATCGGGATTCCAGCCCTGCGTCTCGTCGCACAGGTAGTGCACCGGGGTACCGCCGGCCAGTGAGGTGGACGCCGTCCACAGCGGGTAGTCCGGCGCGGGGATGAGCACCTGATCGCCGTTGTCCAGCAGGGCCTGCAGCGTCATGGTGATGAGCTCGGAGACACCATTGCCCAGGAAGACGTCATCGACGTCGAACTTCGGGAAGCCGTCGACCAGTTCGTAGCGGGTGAACACCGCGCGCCGCGCACTGGGGATGCCCTTGGAGTCGGAGTAACCCTGCGCATTCGGCAGGGCCTGGATCATGTCACGCATGATCACATCGGGTGCCTCGAAACCGAACGGGGCCGGGTTGCCGATGTTGAGCTTGAGGATGCGGTGGCCTTCGGCCTCCAGTCGTGAGGCGTGTTCGTGGATCGGCCCGCGGATCTCGTAGAGAACGTCCTGCAGTTTGGTGGACTGCGCGAACGTCCGCGGCCGCGGATGCTGGCCGGTGTTCTGCCACGACAGCTGATTGGTGCTCACGCGGCTAATTCTCCCACGGGCCCGCAAACCGATTTTCCGGACAAGGTTGCAATTTGACGTCGGGGTCGAAGTTTTCTGCGTGATCGGTGTTAAGTTCCTGAACCACTATGACGTCGATGACACGTTTGATGGGCACGGCATTCGGGATCACCGCTGCCGCTGCGCTCGCATTTGCTGCGTCGGCGCAGGCCGACCCGCTCCTGCTCAACGGGACTTACGCGGGCGGCGACGCCGAGAATGTCTGGACCATCGCCAGCACCTGCGGTGTGATCGGCTGTACCGGCTCGGTCGCGAGCAACCAGGGCTGGACCAGCCCCATGACCTTGACGGACGGCCGCTGGAATTTCTCGGTCACCAAGCCTGACGGCTTCATTTGCGATGACGGTAGTTACCAGCCGGCCGTCATTTCGATATCGGTCGATCCGGCAACACTGGGCGGGGTGGTTTCCGCCGACTCGAATGGCGCCTGCCCGGGCGGCATTCTGAGCCAGACGCCATTCCAATTACGTCAGGTCTGACGCGATTTGTGCACGTTTAGCGGCGGTAACCGCCGCTAAACGTGCACAAATCGCTTGAGATTTAGCGCTTCCCGGGGCGGCGCGCGCCCTTGGCGATGCCGAGGCCCTTCACCGGGGCCTCGTCGCCCACCACGCGGTCGTCGTCGCCGGTCGCACCATTGGACGACGGGGCCGCGGGGGCTTCGGCGACTGGCTCGGGCTCTGCCGCCGCAGCGGGCGCGGCCGGAGCAGCGGCCGGAGCTGCCTTCTTGGCACCGGGACGGCGGGCGCCGGCAGCGATACCGAGACCGACGACCGGGGGCTCCGGCGTTGCCGGCTCGGCGGGCGCCGCCGGGGCTTCGGCCACGGGCTCAGGTGCCGCGGCCGGTGCGGCCGCAGGTGCCGCCTTCTTGGCACCGGGTCGCTTGGCCCCACCCGCGATACCCAGACCCTTCACCGGGGCAGCGGGAGCTGCGGCTTCGGCAGCGGGTGCCTCGGCGGACGGGGCGGCAGCAGCGGGAGCGGCCTTCTTGGCGCCGGGACGTTTGGCCCCACCCGCGATACCCAGACCCTTGACCGGTGCGGCGGGTGCCGCCTCGGCAGCGGGCGCAGCGGCAGCGGCAGCCGGAGCGGCCTTCTTCGCACCGGGACGTTTGGCCCCACCGGCCATACCCAGCCCGGTGACCGGCTTGACGTCGGCGGCCGCGGTCGATGCGGATGCGGTGGCGGCTTCTGGCTCGGCCTGTTCCACCGCGGGAGCAGCGGCTGCGGCGGTGGCTTCGGCCTTCGCCTCGGCCTCGGCTCGTGCCTCGGCGCGGGCGGCGGACGCCGCGGCGGCCGTGCCCTTCTCGGGCAGCGTGTAGATGCTGGTGTCCAACGAGTTCAGCAGCAGCTGAGCGACGTCGAGCACCTCGACCTTTTCGATGTCCCGGGACGCGGCGACGTCGTCGACACCGTCGGTCATCATCACGCGGCAGAACGGGCAACCGGTGGCGATCGCCGAGGCGCCGGTGTCGATGGCTTCCTCGGTGCGCTCGGTGTTCACGCGCTTGCCGATGTGCTCTTCCATCCACATCCGGGCACCACCGGCACCACAGCACAGGCCACGATCGGCGTGCCGGGGCATCTCGGTGAGCTTCGCGCCGGCGGCACCGACCAGCTCACGCGGTGCCTCGTACTCCTTGTTGTGCCGACCCAGGAAGCACGGGTCGTGGTAGGTGACCTCTTGGTCGACCGAGGTCACCGGGATCAGCTTCTTGTCCCGGACCAGGCGGTTGAGCAGCTGGGTGTGGTGCACGACGGTGTAGTCGGAACCGAGCTGCGGGTACTCGCGGTTGATCGTGTTGTAGCAGTGCGGGCAGGTCACCACGACCTTGCGCTTGGCCGTCTCGACACCCTCGAACAGCTCGTTGATGGTCTCGACGTTCTGCGCCGCGAGCTGCTGGAACAGGAATTCGTTACCGGCGCGCCGTGCCGAGTCGCCGGTGCAGGTCTCGCCGGTGCCGAGCACCAGGTACTTGACGCCCGCGGTGGCGAGCAGTTCGGCGACGGCCTTGGTGGTCTTCTTCGCGCGGTCCTCGTAGGCGCCGGCGCAGCCGACCCAGAACAGGTACTCGAAGCCCTCGAAGGAGTCCACGTCCTGGCCGTAGACGGGGACGTCGAAGTCGACCTCGTCGATCCAGTTGGTGCGGTCCTTGGCGTTCTGGCCCCAGGGGTTGCCCTTGTTCTCCAGGTTCTTGAACAGCACGCCGAGCTCACCGGGGAACTCCGACTCGACCATCACCTGGTAGCGGCGCATATCGACGATGTGGTCGATGTGCTCGATATCGACCGGGCACTGCTCGACGCAGGCACCGCAGTTGGTGCAGGACCACAGCACGTCGGGATCGATGACACCGCCCTGTTCGGCGGTGCCGACCAGCGGGCGCAGTGCCTGCTCGGGGCCGTGGCCCTCGATGCGTGCGAAGCCGTCCTCGGGCACACCGTGCCCGTGCAGACTGTCGCCCAGCGCGGCGAAATCGACCGAACCCGCCTCGGGCATCGGCTTGCCTTCGATCAGGTAGGGCGCCTTGGCGAACATGTGGTCGCGCAGGTTCATGATCACGAGCTTGGGCGACAGCGGTTTACCGGTGTTCCAGGCCGGGCACTGGGACTGGCAGCGGCCGCACTCGGTACAGGTGGTGAAGTCGAGGTAGCCCTTCCAGGTGAAGTCCTCGATCTTGCCGCGACCGAACACGGCGTCCTCGGCGGGATCGTCGAAGTCGATCAATTCGCCCTTGTGCTCCATGGGCAGCAGCGGACCCAGACCGTCGGGCAGGCGCTTGAAGGTGACGTTGATCGGGGCCAGGCCGATGTGCAGGTGCTTGGAGTGCAGCACGATCAGCAGGAACACCAGCATGACGCCGATATGGCCCATCAGTGCGATGGTCTCGATCCAGGCGTTCGCGGTGTGTCCCAGCGGGGCCAGCAGCGCCGCCATGCCGTCGGAGAAGAACGCGCCGAACTGGTACGGGAAGTCCTCGCCGAGCACGTTGACCGCGGCACCGCGGAAGATGGCGTAGGTCAGGATGACCAGGAAGATCATGAAGAGGATCTCCCACGCACCACCGGTGTGCGAGCCGTAGAAGCGGGATTCGCGACCGAGCTTCTTGGGTTCGCGGGTCACCCGGATGATGGCGAAGACGATGATGCCGGCCAGCACGGCGAGGGCGAAGAAGTCCTGCAGGAAGCCCAGCACCGCCCAGCGGCCGACGATCGGGATGTGGAATTCGGGGTCGAACAGGACGCCGTAGGCCTCGAGGTACACCGAGGCGAGGACGAAGAAGCCCCACATGGTGAAGAAGTGCGCGATACCGGGGATCGACCACTTCAGCAGCTTCGACTGGGCGAAGACTTCCTTGTTCTGGTTGAGGAAGCGCTGGACCAGATGGTCTTTGCGGCCGCGCTCGTCGCCGACCTTCTGGCCCGAGCTGATCAGTTTCGTCAGCCACAGCACGCGCTTGGCGGCGAACACCAAGACGATCGCGGTCATCAACAAACCAAGGATCAACCGCCCTGTCGTGAGCATGTGCTCCAGGCTGTCTTCCACCGCGGGCCTCCCGTAATTTAAGTTACTCACTGGTAACTTAAGGTGTGTTACTCGCCAGTAACTTAGGCTAGATGCCTGCTCATAGTTACATCCGGCTGGGAAGCGCCGCTAGCAAGGCTGACCTAACTCACTCTTTGTCACCCGGCGGAGCTCCGTGACCGGTACCGGCGACCTGGGTCCGCCGGTACCGGAAAAGTGTTGGTGACACTGGCCGATGGCTGTGTAAAGGCGCCGCCCTCGGTATCCGGCAAACGCCAGATGTGGTGGTCACCACAGTTACGTCTCAGGCCGGCGAGCCCACCAGCGCCCGCAACATGGACAACATCTCCGACCGTGATTCGGCGCCCAGCCGGCGGCGGATACGGGCGACGTGGTGTTCGACGGTCTTGGCGGAGATCAGCAGCTGATTGCCGATATCGCGGTAGGGCATCCCCTGCAGCACCAGCTCGGCGACCTCACGTTCCCGGTCGGACAACCGGGCCCAGGTCGGCACCGACGTGGCCGACTCGGCGGCGGCGCGCGCCGGTGCACTCGGCACGTCCCGTTCGGCTGTCTCGGCATTCTGGATATCGGACTTGAGATCGCGGGCCAGCGCCAGCATGGCACCGGACACCTTCCCGTCCGGGGTGTGCAGCGCGGCCTGGCTCGCGAGTCGGGTGGCATCCCAGGTCAGGCCGAACCGGGTGAGTCCGCGCGCCGCGACGGCCACCTCGTCGGGATCGACCTGATGGGCCAGCACGCGCAACCAGGTGCGGCCCGCGGTGGCCAGGCTGCGGGCGAACGGACTCTGCCCGGCCGCAGCGGCCAGCGCCTGACCGTGCGGGGCGACGGCCTCGGGGGAGTTGGCCAGGATCCCGGCGTGCACGCCGGCCCAATGCAGTGGCACCGACCAGAGCACCGGGTCGCCGAGCGCGCTCAACAGGGCGAACGCCTCGTCGATACGGTGCTGGACCCGGTCGACCTGGCGCAGCCGGGCTGCCGCCACCCAGAGTTCCCCGAGTGGCAGTGTGCAATAGATGTCGAGCGAGTATTCGGCCAGCACGTCCATGGCGGCGTACCAGTACTTCTGCGTCGCCCCGCCGTCACCTCCGCGGCGGGCGATCGCCGCGCGCAGCGCCGCCGACCACAGTGCGTCGCGGCGGTGCAGCGAGGACGGCACCGCCGCGGCATCCGCGCTCGCCGCACTCAGCTGACCGTCGAGCATGCGCACCCAGCCCAGCAGCAGTCGGTGCCGGGGCCCGGTGAAGCCGTGATCGTCGGACGCGTCGGCACCGACGGCTCGTCCGATGATGCTGCGGGCCCGGACCGCGTCACCCCCGTGCAGGGCGGCCAGCGTGACGAGCGCGGCGGGACTGTCCGGGGCGACGCCGGTATCGGTGCGTTCGGCGGTGATCGACTGGCTCAACCGCCCGATCGCGGTGGCGAACGGCTGCTCCAGGGTCTGCAGCAGACCGTCGGCCAGGTTGCGTGCCGCGCGCGCTGTCGAGGTGGGCGGCCCGGAATCCGGCACGGCGAGTGCGGCGCGGGCCGCCTCGGCATTGCCGGCCCCGATGGCCACGATCGCCGCGGCCGATCCGACGAAGGCATCGGGGTAGGGCCCCAGCCAGGCGAACAGATCGGCGGCCTGCCCCGCGGCGCCGTCGTGGACGGCGATACTGGCGGCGATCCGGACCGCGGCCGCGCGCTCGGCCGGATCTGTCGAACCGAGCAGCCCGTCGGCCAACCGGGCCGCCGTCGCGCAGTCACCCGTCATCGCCAGGGCGTCGGCCAATCCGGCACTGTGCGCGCCCGGTCCCGCGCCGGCGTCGGCGGCCGCCCGGTACAGCCGGGCCGCGCGTGCGGGCTGGGTGCGGTTCTGCGTGGCCAGGGTGATCAGCGTGTCGGCGAGCAGGGCGTCCCGCATTCCGTGCTCGGCCATCCTGAGTGCGAGATCGGCTGAGAGCAAGTCGGTTTCGTTTTGCGATCGGAGCAGGGCGAGCTCGGTGTCGTGATGCCGGGCGGCCCCGAGGATCTCGGCGACCGCGCGGTGCAGGATGCCGAGGAACGGCCGGCGGTGGGCGGCGTCGAGGAGCCCGGTGGCCCGCGCGCGGTCCGTCAGATCCTGTGCGCTGTCGGCGTCGACCCGCAGTGCGGCGGCGATATCGTCGGCGCCCAATCCGGGGCTCAGGGAGCAGAGCAACAAGGCGTCCAGCACCGCGCGGTCGAGACGGTGCAGTCGCTCCACGAGCGCGACCCGGGTAGCGGTACCGATGACCGTGACCGCGGATTCCCCGTCGGGCGTGCCGATGGCCTCCGCGAGGGCCCGGGCTGCCGGGCCCAGCAGAAACGGCAGACCGGAGGTGGCCGCCTGCACGGTGCGCACCAATTCGTGTGGGACACCGGCAAATTCAGTGGGCGGCAGGACACCGAGGGTGAGCACCGGATTCTCCCGGGCCAGGGCGGTGAACAGGCCGCCCAGGGCGGGGCGGTGTGCCAGCGGTTCGGCGGCGACCACCACGGTGAGCTCGGGCCGGGCGACCAGCGCGGTGAGCCGGACCAGGTCTGCGTCGTCGAGCAGCTGGGCGTCGTCGATGACGATGGCGGCACTGCCGATCTCGGACTCGGTGGGTACCGACGAGAACACCGGGCGGCCGGCTCCGCGCAGGGCGGTGCGCACGTCGTTGATCCGGGTGGTCTTGCCGGTGCCGATACCCCCGGATACCAGGACCTTGGCCGGTTCGGTCGGTGTGTCGATCAGGGTGGCGAGCGGGTCACCCGGATGGCCCCAGTCGCTGCGCTCGCCCACGGGCGTGCGCTATTCGCTACCGGACACGACGACCGTCGTCTGCGGCGCCTGGGTGACGGTGACCGCCGCTTCGGCCGTCGTGGTGACGGGCTCCGGCGCTTTGGTCGTCGTCGGTGGCGCGGCCGAGGTGGTCGGCGGTTTCGTCGTGGTGGTGGTCGGGGGCTGAGTGGTGGTGGTCGTCGTCGTGGTGGGCGGAGTCGTCGTCGTGGTGGTGGTCGTGGTGGTCGTGGTGGTGGTGGTCGTCGTGGTGGTGGTCGTGGTCGAGCTGGTGGTCGACGGTGTCGTCGTCGTGGTGGTGGTGCTCGCCGGGGGCGGCGGCGGTACCTCGGAGGTGGTGACGATGCCGTCGGAACCGGTGACCGTCACCGTCTCCGTCGTCAGCGGGGCTGCGGTGCTCTCACCGGGCCGGGTGGAGAAACTCGTCGCCGTCTCGATCACCGTGCCGCCGGGACCGCTGGTGCCGGTCAGGGTGACCGCGAGGCCACCGCCGGCCAGCAGTACCGCCGCGGCAGCCGCGCCGAACAGCAGCGGCGGGCGCTTGTACCAGGGCAGGGGTGCCGCCTGGTCCTGGAGTTCCTCCTCCTGTGGGGTGAACGCCACTTCGGGACGGGCGCTGCTGAACCCGGTGTCGTAATCCGGGCCCTCATAGGGCAGGGGTTCACCGGTCGGAAGCGGGTTGTCCTCCGACCACGCCAATCCCGGTGCCGCCGCCGTCGGCGGCGCGGCGCCGGCCCACCCCATGGTCGGGGCCAGGCCGGTCGGCGCGGCATCCGGGCTTGCCGCCGGCGCCAAACCCGTTGCGGCAGCGGCTTCGGAGGCTAGACCGGCCACCAGGGCCGCGCCCACGGCCGTGTTGACCTGGGCGTAGGGGGTGGTGATCACCGGCGCCTGCAACCGCTCGGACAGCCGCTGCGTCACCAGCGGGATCGCCGCGCCCCCACCGACAGTGGCGATGGCCGACACGCTGGAGACGGGAATTCTGTTGTGCTGCAAGACTTCTTCGATGGCACCGAGCAGGCCGGCCAGCGGGGCTTCGATCACCTGATCCAGCTCGGCGCGGGTGACCCGGATGTCGGAGGTGTAGCCGGGTAACTCGGCGCGCACCACCGCGGTGGTCTCGGCGGACAGCCGCTCCTTGGCCCGGCGGCACTCATCGCGCAGCCTGCCGAGCGAACCGACCGCCGCGGTGCTGCCCGGGTCGGTGTTGTTGGCCTCGGCGATGCCGGCCAGGACGTGGTTCAGCAGCGCCTGGTCGATCTGGTCCCCGGAGAAGTCCGGATAGCGCTGGGTGGCGCCGATGGGCGCCAGATTCCCGCCCGCGTCGGCCAGCGTGATGCTGGTGCCGCTGCCGCCGAGATCGATCAGGGCAACAACACCCTGGGCGGGCAGACCGGGGCCGCTGCGCAGGCCGGCCAGGGCCGCGAGCGAATCCGGCACCAGGGTCGCCGACGACAGGCCGGGCTTGGCGCGCAGGGCGATCTGCAGGGCGGATACCGCGGCCGGGCTCCAGTGCGCGGGCACGGCGATGGTGATGGGCCGGCCACCGCCGACGGTATGGGCCATCGCGTCCAGCGCCTCGGCGAGCACCTGGTCGCCGGGGTGTGATGAACCGTCGGAGGCCACCAGGGGGATGGGATCGCCCACGCGGTCCACGAACCCACCCAGCACCAGACCCGGCTGGTTCACCCCGGTGTTTGCCCCGGTGTATTCGGAGGGCAGCCCGACCTCGGGTGCGCGGTCGGGGAACAGCGTCAGCACCGCGCGCCGCACGACCGGCGGCCGGCCTTCGCGGGCCGCCACCAGATTGGTTGTCCCTATCGACAACCCGAGCGAGTCGCCCATGTGATCTCCTGTCGACAGCCGTGACGCCCTCACCTTAGTGGTAGCCGAGACCGGTGCGCGTCAATCCCCCTAACGTGTCGAAACCCCTAATGGGGCATCCCCTAACCCGGGCGTCGTCGCGGTGGGTTCGACACCGATTTGCGCCTCGACGTGCACCGATAACATCGAGGAAACTTACAGAAAGGACGGTGGCACGATGGCCAATGAACTGCTGGACTTCGTCATGTCGCTGGTGCGGGATCCCGACGCGGCCGCGCGCTACGCCGCGGATCCGAATCAGGCCATCGCCGACGCGCACCTGACCGATGTCACCACCGCCGATGTGAACCACCTGATCCCGGTGGTCAGCGAGTCGCTGTCCTCGCCTGGGCCGACCGGCGGGACCGACCTGGGATTCGACCACGGCGGCAACGTCTGGACCAGTGGAGCCGCGACCGCGGCCTTCGACTCCTTCGGTGACTTCGGTGGCGTGAGCGATCACCTGCCCGTGGTGGTCACCGACGATCTGCACGCGGCGGTGAACTCGCTGCCGGATGCCTTCGAGCACAGTGTGCCCACCGTGGCCGATGACTACGCCGCCGACGTCCCGACCTTTGCTGCGGATCCGCACCCGATCGACGATGTGCCAGTCGTCGACACCGGCCTGGACACTCACTGGGACCAGGCCACCGACAGCGATCACCACCTGCCGGTCGATGACGGTGGGTTCGACATCTTCGGCTGACCTGCCCGAAAAAGCCCGCTCACCTGGAAGGGAGCGGGCTTTTTCGTGTCCGGGATCGGGCGTCCCCCGCGATCCCCTAACCCCCTAACGGGCCTACCCCCTATACCCCTGATGGGGGTTGTGAAGGCAGGGGTTTCGACCCCGTTTCCGCTGTCGCTCGCCGCCCATAACGTTGTCTTCAGTTCGCCGGACCACCCGGAAACAGACCAGAAGCACCAACCCAAGCGCCACCCCCAAGCGCCACCCAGAAAGGCACTCCCATGACCACGATCATCGACTACATCCTCGACCTGTTCCGCAGCCCCGACATCGCGGCCGCCTTCGTCGCCGACCCCGACCAGGCGATGCGGGACGCGGGCCTGCCGAACGTCAGCGCCGCCCAGCTCGCGTCGGTCGCCGCCAGCGTGGCACCGGCCGGCGTCGCACTCGGCAACGGCGACCCGGTGTACGGGCTGCAGAACGCGGTGTCCAGCTACCACAACTTCGCCTCCCCGTTCTCGCCGCAGACCTCCTACACCTCGCAGCCGACATTCGCGCCGCAGACCGATTTCGCCAGCCACAACAGCACCGATTTCGCCAGCCACAACAACGTGCCGGTGCTCAGCCCGAACCAGGACGCCGGTGCCAACGCCCAGCAGGGCGCGTTCAACCTCGGCTTCGGTGACATCACCCTGTTCGGCAGCAAGACCACCACGACGACCACCGCCACCCACGGCGGTGTGGTGGTCGACGGCGAGAACAAGGGCACCGTCACCACCGGCCACGACAACACCATCGGCGACGGCAACACCAACGTCCACGACGTGCTCACCGGAAGCCACTCGCCGGTGATCGTCGGGGCCGGCAACCAGGTCCACGACAGCTCGCAGACCGCCGGCGGCGACGTCATCTCGCACAACAGCGGGCCCGTCATCAAGGACGTCGACACCAGCGGCGGCAGCGGTGGCGGCGCCAGTGCCGGCGGCGGCATCCTGGGCGGCGGGCACGCCAGCGGCGGTAGCGGCGGCAGCGGTGGCAGCATCGTCATCAACGACAGCCACGGCTCGACCAACACCACCTCCGTCGGCGGCAGTCAGACCACGGTCGGACACGACCTGGGCAGCGGGAACACCAGCGTGGTCGACACCTCGAGCCACACGACGACCACCACCACGGTCAGCGGACACTCGACGATCGACAGCTCGGTACACGCCGACAGCTCGGTCCACGAGGACAGCTCCGTGCACACCACGGTGACCGACGAGTCGGTGCACCAGGCCGGCGGTATCAACACCTACGCCGATACCGACCTGCACAACACCACGAACATCGAGCCGCACACCGATTTCCACGCGTTCTGATCGACACCCGATTGGCGGGGACCACAAGGTCCCCGCCAATCGGCGCGCATGGGAGTTTGATGGTCTGGAGAGGACGAGATGACAGCACCGCAGGATCACAAGGTCGCGGCCGGCAGGCCGGCCAGGCCTGTCGAAGTGATCGTCGAACTCATCGACCACAGCTCCCGGATCGCCGGCGCGCACGACCGCGCCGACCTGGTGGAGCGACTCGGCATCGCCAAGGACAGGATCACCGACCCACAGATCCGGGTGGTCATCGCCGGCCAGCTCAAGCAGGGCAAGAGCCAGCTGCTCAACTCACTGCTGAACATGCCGGTGGCGCGGGTCGGCGATGACGAGAGCACGGTGCTGGCCACCGTGGTGCACTACGCCGAGACCGCGTCGGCCCGGCTGGCGGTCGCCGGCCCCGACGGCGAACCGGAATTCGTCGATATCGACATGTCGGAGCTGCGCAACGATCTGCGCCAGACCCCGGCGGCGCAGGGCCGTGAGGTGTTGCGCGTCGAGGTCGGGGTGCCCAGCCCGATGCTCAAGAACGGTCTGACCTTCATCGACACCCCCGGCGTCGGTGGCCACGGGCAACCGCACCTGTCGGCGACCCTGGGGCTGCTACCCGAGGCGGATGCGCTGCTGATGGTGAGCGACACCAGCCAGGAATTCACCGAGCCCGAACTGACCTTCATCCGGCAGGCCGTCGAAATCTGCCCGCTGACAACAATTCTGGCCACCAAGATCGACCTGTACCCGCACTGGCGGGAGATCGTCGCGGCGAACGCCGCCCATCTGCAGCGCGCCGGCCTCAGCACACCGATCACTCCGGTGAGCTCGGTGCTGCGCAGCCATGCCATCACGCTCAACGACAAGGACCTCAACGAGGAGTCCAACTTCCCGGCGCTGGTCACCTTCCTCGGCGACAAGGTGTTGTCCCGTGAGACCGATCGCGTCCGCGATCACGTGATCGACGAGATCCGTGCCGCAGCAGATCATCTCGCACTCGTCGCCGAAGCCGAACTGTCAGCGCTCAACGACCCCGACACCCGCGAGAAGCTCACCGCCGACCTCGAACGGCGCAAGCGGGAAGCCCAGGACGCGCTGGCGCAGACCGCGTTGTGGCAGCAGGTGCTCAACGACGGGATCGCCGATCTGACCGCCGATATCGATCACGATCTGCGGAACAGGTTCCGGCACATCACCGCCCACACCGAAGGTGTGATCGACGGCTGTGACCCCACCCAGCACTGGGCCGAGATCGGCGCCGAACTGGAGAACGCCATCGCCACCGCCGTGGGCGACAACTTCGTCTGGGCCTTCCAGCGTGCCGAGGCGCTGGCCGCCGAGGTGGCCCGCACCTTCATCGAGGCGGGCCTGGATGTCATCGAGGCGCCGCACGTCAGCGCGCGTGAGATGGGCGCCAGTCTGGGCGAGTTCAAGGCACTTGCGCGGTTGGACGCCAAACCGATCAAAGCCGGCCATAAGGTGGTCACCGGCATGCGCGGGTCCTACGGCGGTGTGTTGATGTTCGGCATGCTGACCTCGTTCGCGGGCCTGGGCATGTTCAACCCGTTGTCGCTGGGTGCGGGACTTCTGTTGGGGCGCAAGGCCTACAAGGAGGATATGGAGAACCGGATGTCGCGGGTGCGCAACGAAGCCAAGACCAGCATGCGCCGGTTCATCGACGACGTGTCGTTCGTGGTCAACAAGGAGTCTCGAGATCGGCTGCGCGCCATCCAGCGTCAGCTGCGCGACCACTACCGGGGCATCGCCAACCAGGCGTCGCGTTCGCTCAACGAGTCGCTGCAGGCCACCCTGACATCGGCCAAGCTGGAAGAGAACGAGCGCAACACCCGCATCAACGAGCTGGAGCGCGAGCTCAATATCCTGCGGCAGGTCATCGACAACGCGGACAAACTGTCCGCGGCTGGCTGACCCCCTTAAACTGGTCGCCCGTATGAGCACCAGTGACAATGTGCGCGCGATTCTGGGCGGCACCATCCGCGCGTATCAGGCCGATCCGGCATACCGGGACCGGCCCGACGTGCACAACGAACTGCTGCGGATCGGCAACCGGCTCAACGAGCCGATGCGCATCGCTCTGGCCGGCACCCTCAAGGCGGGTAAATCGACCCTGGTCAACGCCTTGGTGGGGGAGGACATCGCCCCGACCGACGCCACCGAGGCGACCCGCCTGGTCACCCGGTTCCGGCACGGTCCCACGCCGAAAGTCACGGCCAACCACCGCGGCGGCCGGCGCTCGAACGTGCCGATCGTGCGGGTTCCGGGCGACCGCCCGGATCGGCGAAGCCTGACGTTCAGCTTCGACGGCCTGGACGAAGGTGACATCGAGGACCTGGACGTGCAGTGGCCGGCCGCCGAACTCATCGACACCACCATCATCGACACCCCCGGCACCTCGTCGCTGTCGCGCGACGTGTCCGCCCGTACGTTGCGGCTGCTGATCCCCGAAGACGGTGTGCCGCGGGTGGACGCGGTGGTGTTCCTGCTGCGCACCCTCAACGCCGCCGATATCGCGCTGCTCACCCAGATCGGTGAACTGGTCGGCGGTGAGGCGGGCGCGTCCAGTGCGTTGGGTGTGATCGGGGTGGCGTCGAGGGCCGACGAGATCGGCGCGGGCCGAATCGATGCCATGCTGTCGGCCCGGGATGTGGCGACCCGGTTCACCGCCGAGATGGAGAAGACCGGGATCTGCCAGGCGGTCGTCCCGGTGTCGGGGCTGCTGGCGCTCACGGCACGCACCCTGCGGCAGAGCGAGTTCGTCGCGTTGGAGAAGCTGGCGGCCGTCGAACCGGCCGAGCTGACCAAGGCGATGCTCAGCGTGGACCGGTTCGTCCGGGAAGACAGCTCGCTGCCGGTGGACGCCGCGACCCGGGCCGCCCTGCTCGACCGGTTCGGGATGTTCGGGATCCGGATCTCGATCGCGGTGCTGCGTGCGGGGATCAGCGATTCGGTGGCGCTGGCCGACGAACTGCTGGAACGCAGCGGGCTGATCGCCCTGCGCGATGTCATCGACCAGCAGTTCGCGCAGCGCTCCGATCTGCTCAAGGCGCATACCGCACTGCTGGCCCTGAGGCGGTTCGTCCAGGTCCACCCGATCTACGCCAGCAGGCAGATCCTGGCCGATATCGACCCGCTGCTGGCCGATGCGCACGCGTTCGAGGAACTCCGGCTGCTGAGTCAATTGCGTTCCCGGCCAACCACGTTGAACGACGATGAGATGGCGTCGCTGCGCCGGTTGATCGGCGGGTCCGGCACCGACGCGGCCAGCCGGTTGGGGTTGGGATCGGCCGATCCCTACGACGGCCCGCGGGCGGCCTTCGCGGCCGCGCAACGCTGGCGCCGCCGCGCCGACCATCCGCTCAACGATCCGTTCACCACCAGGGCGTGCCGGGCGGCGGTGCGCAGCGCGGAGGGGCTGGTCGCGGAGTACCACGCGCAGGGCAGGTAGTCGCGCTACGGGGACAGCGTCCTGGTCTCGTTGAATCGAGGCCGGCGGCGGCTCGTGGTGGTCTCGTCGTCGCGGGACTGGCTCGTCGTGCGGCGGGTCGTCGTGGTGGTGGTCGAGGACGTCGTCGACGACGTGGTGGCGTCCGGATCGTTGATATCGGTGGTGGCCGGCGGGCTGGTGCTGGTGATCGTCTCGGTGGTGGTCGTGGCGGCCGAGGTCGACCGTCCCGAATCGTCGGAGAAGCTGGGGGTGACGAATTCCGTCGGCGCCTGTTCGGGCTGGTTGAACTGGCGGGACACGAACAACGCCCCCCAGACGATCAGCGCGATGGCGGTCAACGCGGCGAGGCTGGCGGCGGCCAGCGTGGACGTGCGTTCATGCCACTTACGCTCGTCCGTCACGGGCACCGATAGTAACCACGCCGTGCGGCATCCTGCTGGGTCAACCGAGTTGGCCGATGACCTCGGATGCGAAGAACTCCAGGTGATCGAGATCTGACATATCCAGAACCTGCAGGTAAACGCGTTGCACACCGGCCGCGGTGAAAGCGCCCAGCTTGTCCACGATCTCCGCCGGGGTGCCGACGGTCGGGGAGTTTCCGCGCATCTCGTCCAGTTCGCGCCCGATGGCGGCGGCGCGGCGGGTCAGCTCGGCCTCATCGCGACCCGCGCACAGCACGAACGCCGCGGAGTAGGTCACCGACTCGGGTGCGCGGCCGGCCGCGTCGACGGCTGCGGCCACCCGCTCGAACTGGGTCGCGGTCGCCTCGAGGGAGTCGAACGGAATGTTGAACTCCGTGGCGAACCGGGCGGTCAGCGCCGGGGTGCGTTTGGGTCCCTTGCCGCCGATGATGATCGGCAGCGGCGCCTGCACGGGCTTGGGCAGCCCGGGCGAATTCTTGACGGCGTAGTGCGTGCCGGTGAAGTCGAAGGTCTCGCCGGCGGGCGTACCCCACAACCCGGTGAGGATCTCCAGTTGTTCGGTGAGCCGGTCGAACCGCTCGCCCAGCGGCGGGAACGGAATGGCGTAGGCCTGGTGCTCTTCCTCGAACCAGCCGGCGCCGATCCCCAATTCGACTCGGCCACCGCTCATCTCGTCGACCTGGGCAACGGCGATGGCCAGCGGGCCGGGGTGGCGGAAGGTGGCCGAGGTCACCATGGTGCCCAGCCGGATGGTCGAGGTCTCGCGGGCGATCCCGCCGAGAGTCACCCACGAATCGGTGGGGCCGGGCAGCCCGTCACCGCTCATGGCCAGGTAGTGGTCCGATCGAAAAAACGCGGAGAATGCCAACTTCTCGGCGGCCTGCGCCACGGCGAGCTGATCACCGTAGGTGGCACCCTGTTGCGGTTCGACGAAGACGCGGAAGTCGGTTGTTCCCATGTCAACAACACTAGAGCCCGCGACGGGCAGCGCGCAGCGCGGCGACGGCGTCGTCGTCGCCACGCAACGTCACCTGTGCGGGTTCGCGTCCCGCGGCGAACAGCAGCAGCTCGCCCGGTTCGCCGGTGACCGTCACCGGGGCGCCCTTGCCGGCGGTGGCCAGCACCTTGCCGTCTGGGGTGGCAAGACTGACCCTCGCCGGTGATTTCGACAGCGTCATCCGGGCGAACTGAGCGACCTGGCGAGTCAGGGCCTTCACTGTTTCGTCATCGAGAACCCTTGGCTCCCAATTTGTTCCAGCACGACGGACATCCTCGTGGTGGATGAACATCTCGGCGACGTTCACCAAGGGGTCCAGGACGGCGAACGGAGAATAGGCCGGCGGACCTGAGGCCACCTTGTCGATCAGTTCGGCCCAGTCGTTGCCGGCGGTCACCTGCTCCTGCACCTTGGCGGTGTAGCCGGCCAACGCGGGTATCAGGATGCCGGGCGCGGCATCGATCCGGCGTTCCCGGACGACCAGGTGCGCGGCCAGATCGCGGGTGCTCCAGCCCTCACACAGGGTGGGGGCGTCGGGCCCGGTCCCGCGCATCGTCGCGACCAGCGCCGCGCGTTCGCGTCGTGCCACCGACATCTGTTCGTCTCCCGTCTAGAAGGTCTGCACGCCCTCGGTGCGCACCAACATGCCGTGTCCGGTGGCGTCGTTGGTGAACCGGGTCCCGTCCGCGGACGCGGCAATGGTCCAGCCCAACGCCCGATACGTCTTGTAGTCCAGGGGGACGGTCGGGATATCGCCGAGATTGCCGAGGATCCACTGGACCTGGCCGTCGGCGGTGAGCCGCACGCCATTGGCGGGGGTGCCGTCCACCACAGGGGCGTTCTGGAACTGGGATTCGCAGCCCACGTCGGACGTGGAGATCTGACAGCGGGTCAACCCGGACTTCGTCTCGATGAAGACGTACCCGTTCTGCGGGGCGAGGGTGTCGGCGCCGGGAGGTGCGGCGGAGGCCGTCGGAGCGGTGGGGGCCGGACCGGACGGGCTCGATGGTGCGGCCGTACTGCGACTGGGGCGCGGGGTCTGCACCGTCGGCTCGACACCGTTGTTGTCGGGCGATCCGGTGGGTTTTCCGTGGATCAGGTCAGAACAACCGCCCAGGGTCACCACGATCGCGGCCGCGCACACCGCTGCTCGTATCCCCCTGCCCGTCACACGTCGAGGCTACCGGCTGGAGTGTCGCTGCTTCGGGAACGTTTGGTCGCATCTGCGTAACTTCACAGCATGCCGACCTAGGGTCGGCGAAATGCTCGGGATGAAAGGCGCCAGACACGGTGCCCGCCTGTGGGCCCAGTTTCTGGATTCGCCGTTCTCCGGCCTCGCGCCGTGGGTGTGGATGGCGATGCTGGCCGGGCCGGGCCGGTTCGAGGTGGCCGTGTCCGGCGCGTTGGCGGTGTCCGTGCTGGTCCTGACGATGTGCTGGCAACGCGGGATCCCGGTGCACGTCATCGAGTTTCTCGGGGTGTCCTACTTCGTGGTGCTGGCGATCATCGGGTTACACGCCTCGAGCGGCACGAAGGCATGGCTGGAATTGTGGTCCGGTGACATCACCAACGCGCTGCTGGCGCTGTACGCGACCGTCACGCTGGTCCTGCGGCGGCCGTACACGATGGTCTACGCGCGGCACAAGGTGCGCCCCGAGCGTTGGGGCACATCACTTTTCGTGCGGGTCCACCTGGTGGTCACCGGTGTGTGGGCCGGTGCGTTCGGGTTTGCCGCGGCCGTAGGCTTCATCGGCGACGCGGCGGTGCACGACACGGACAACTTCTGGACCGGCTGGGTTCTGCAGCTGGCGGCGCTGCTGTTCGCGGTGGCGTTCAACGATTTCTATCCGGACTACGCGCGGGCCAGGGCCCACGGCCACCCCGAGGTGCCGTCGCGGGTTCGGCTGGTCGCATGGGTACCCCCATTCCTGCTCGGTACGGCGGTGGCCGGCTGGGTGCTCGGTGCGGTCCTCGATGCGGGTTGTCTGGCGCTGGTGCTGGCCGCCCTGGTGTGCGGCGCGCTCCTGCGCCGGCTGGCAGCACCCCGTTCGGCGGACGCTGCGCGGGTCACTGCCTCAGGATGACCCGGGTCAGCTCGGACAGCGCGGTATGCGGTGGCTCGTTGCCGAAATTCTCGATCAGCTGCACCTGGATCTCGCCGACGACACCACCCAGGACAGCGCCGACGGCGATCATCGTCGGCTCGTCGTCCTTGAACACCGGGCGCAGGATGGACTCGTACTCCTCATTGGAGAGCTGGCCCATCTTGTCGATGATGGTGCCCTCCAGGTCCATGGCGCCGACGGCGTAGTCCTGGGCGTATTGCAGGGTCTCGGGGAGCCGCTGCAGCACCATCTCCACCAGCGTGTTCTTCAGTGCGTTGTACCGCTCGGTGCCCACCGCGAACTTCACCAGCGGGGTGGCGATCCCGGTCTGGGCGTCGATGGCCGCGTCGACCTCCTTGGCGATCAACGAGAACACCTTGTCCGACCCCGGGCCGCGCAGAACCCCGTCGAAGAGGATCTCGGGGGAGAACAGATCCTCGGACAGGATTCGTGCGTAATCCGCGGTGACGGTCTCGCGTTGGGCGTGCAGCAGCCCCTGGAACGGGATGAAGCCCAGGATCTTTGTCGGTTTGACCGGCCGGAACAGCATGTTGAGCGCGATGTAGTCGCTGATGAACCCGACGCCGAAGCCGAACGCGGGCATAATCCAGGGGTTCTGGAACAAGGCCCAGGCCACCATCTGCACCAGACCGATGACGAGCCCGAAGTAGATGCCGCTGCGCCGGACGAAGGCCATGGCGTCGTCGCCGAGCCCACGCATCAGCTTGTTGAGTTTGTCCTTGTTCTTCACCAGGGTCGTGATGGCCAGGTACTGCACATCGATATAACGCGGCAGGTCGGCGCGCATCTCGTCGAGCATGTTCTCGATGACCTGGGGGATCGTGGTGTTGATGCGGGACTGGATCGCTTTGCGGCCCGCCTCGGGCAGGGAGTCCCACAATCCCGGCCGAATCTGTTCGGCGATGTCCCGGGAGATCTCGTCGGCGGCCCGGATCAGCGGTTCCCGTAGTGCCTCGACGGCCTCGGCGGCGTCGACCTTCTCCAACATCTCCTCGGGTTTGAGCAGATTCTGGGTGAGCAGCTCGATGGTCTTGGAGCCGACCTTGCCGGCGCGGCGCGGCACGATGCCCTGCCAGCCGAAGGGCCCGATGCCCTTGAACTCGAGCGGCCGGTACAGCATCTCCAGCGCGACGATCTTCGTGCTCCAGCCGACGAAGGCGGCCACGAACGGCATGGACAGATAGATCAGCCAGTTGACGCTGAAGTCGGCCTTGATCTCCCGCCAAGTCTGGATTGCGAGAATCGTCTCGCTGGTGCTCATACGCGATCCGTAAGCTGCTCGCTGGTGCTCATACGCGATCCGCAAGCTGCTCGCTGGTGCTCAATCTCGGCGATCCGCCCTGGGCTTCTCGCTGGAACGTCACGGACCGTCCTGTTGCATTGCTGCCTCCCACAACCCGCGACCCAGACCGGACAGGCCCAGGGTCTGCTTCTCCACCCGCGCGGTGAGTGGTCCGCGGGACGCGCCCTTGATGGCCCGCAACACCATCGGCTCGGCCATGAGGATCTCGTAGTCGGCCTTCTTGGCCGGATCCTCCGGGCCGATCTCAACCAGACCAAGTGATAGCAGATGACCGACGTATTGCGGGACCATATTCGGCAAAGCCACATTGGCCGTGCGGCCGATCAAGCAGGCGTTCTCCAGCACCGGCTGGCCGGTGTTGCGGGACCGGGAATAGACGTGCACCAGCGGTGAGGCCGAACCGTCGGACAACGCGCCGACGATGCGCGCCTCGTCGGCCACCAGCTGATCCAGCAACCGGTGGAACAGTTCCACCTGGCTGCCGGCGGTGCTCTGATCCAACGCCCGGTCGAGCAATTTGCCCATCTTGGTGTTCAGGGACTCCGGCGCATCCGGGTCGGCCGACGGTGCGGTGCGGGGCGCGGAATCGAGTTGCTCCAGCCTGTTCTTCACCATCGTGGCCAGCTGTTCCTCACCCCAGGTGGCGAGTTTGAACCCCACCTTCGCGGCGTCCAGGGCACGGTCGGCGATACCGAACGGGTCGAATCGCTTCGGGACCAGCGGGCGCCTGCGGGGGGTGCGGATGATCACCGCGAGATCGCCGACGGGGGTGGCCAGCTTGAAGGCGCGACGCTCATGACCGTCCCGGTTCTGTGGCTGGTCCACGGTGATATCCGCACCGACGTCGGGGTCGACGTCCGGTACGTGCTTCGAGATGTCTTGCGCCATCGAACTCCCCAGGTGCGCCGAGGTCAGCCGTGGTCGAACGCGACCGACGGTTGGTGATTACGGGCACGGTACCCGGTGGAGCCGCGCGACGGGCTGGGTGGGCTTTGCCTAGTGCGGCCGCCTATTGCGGCGGCAGCAGCGGTGGGCGGCACACGTTGCCCACCGGATCCCACCACCAGCCGTCATCGCACGCCAGCGGCACGGTGGCGAGCGCGGGGCGACAGGTGCTGGCCGCCGGATCCCACCAACCGTTCTCACAGTTGGGCACCAGCGGCGCCTGACAGGTGTTGGCCACGGGGTCCCACCACTGCCCGCCCTCGCAGTCGGCGTAGCCGATGGCCGGGTTCACCGCGGCGGTGAACGCGAGGGGGAGGAAAGCTACGGCGGCGGCCGCGGACAACCTCCGGGCCGCGCGCTTCACGGTCGTCTGCATGGTCTGAAACCTTAAGGGGCGCGACGGCCGAGTGCGCGGAGGTGCCGGCCGACTTCGGGATATCGGGGCCGGGAACAAAACGGCGAGGAGCCCCGTTGACCCTATCGACAACTTGAGTGCATCGGACTCAACTCTGGCTTGACAGGCAGCCGCCCGCAGGTGCAGGCTTGAGCGAGGTTCGCTCAGATCCGAAACAGTGTCATTGAACAGCAATCATTCAGGAGGAACCAACTATGGCTCGTGCGGTCGGTATCGACCTCGGGACCACCAACTCCGTCGTCTCAGTGCTGGAAGGTGGCGACCCCGTCGTCGTCGCCAACTCCGAGGGCTCCCGGACCACCCCGTCGGTCGTCGCGTTCGCGCGCAACGGCGAGGTGCTGGTCGGACAGCCCGCCAAGAACCAGGCGGTCACCAACGTCGACCGGACCATCCGTTCGGTCAAGCGTGAGATCGGCACCGACTGGACCGTGGAGATCGACGGTAAGAACTACACGCCGCAGGAGATCAGCGCCCGCATCCTGCAGAAGCTGAAGCGTGACGCGGAGGCCTACCTCGGCGAGGACATCGCCGATGCGGTCATCACCGTGCCCGCGTACTTCAACGACGCTCAGCGCCAGGCCACCAAGGAAGCCGGCCAGATCGCCGGCCTCAACGTGCTCCGCATCGTCAACGAGCCGACCGCGGCCGCGCTGGCCTACGGCCTGGACAAGGGCGAGAAGGAACAGACCATCCTGGTCTTCGACCTCGGTGGCGGCACGTTCGACGTCTCGCTGCTGGAAATCGGCGACGGTGTCGTCGAGGTCCGCGCCACGTCCGGCGACAACCACCTCGGTGGCGACGACTGGGACGACCGGATCGTCGAATGGCTGGTGGAGAAGTTCAAGGGCACCAGCGGCATCGACCTGACCAAGGACAAGATGGCCATGCAGCGGCTGCGGGAAGCGGCCGAGAAGGCAAAGATCGAGCTCAGCTCCAGCCAGAGCACCTCGATCAACCTGCCCTACATCACCGTCGACGCCGACAAGAACCCGCTGTTCCTCGACGAGCAGCTGACCCGGTCGGAGTTCCAGCGCATCACCCAGGACCTGCTGGACCGCACCCGCAAGCCGTTCCAGTCGGTCATCAAGGACGCCGGCATCTCGGTCTCCGAGATCGACCACGTCGTGCTGGTGGGTGGTTCGACCCGGATGCCCGCCGTCACCGATCTGGTCAAGGAACTGACCGGCGGCAAGGAACCCAACAAGGGTGTCAACCCCGACGAGGTCGTGGCCGTGGGTGCTGCCCTGCAGGCCGGTGTCCTCAAGGGCGAGGTGAAAGACGTTCTGCTGCTTGACGTCACCCCGCTGTCCCTCGGTATCGAAACCAAGGGTGGCGTGATGACCAAGCTGATCGAGCGCAACACCACCATCCCCACCAAGCGGTCGGAGACCTTCACCACGGCCGACGACAATCAGCCGTCGGTGCAGATCCAGGTGTTCCAGGGCGAGCGCGAAATCGCTTCGCACAACAAGCTGCTGGGCTCCTTCGAGCTGACCGGTATCCCGCCGGCCCCGCGTGGTGTCCCGCAGATCGAGGTCACCTTCGACATCGACGCCAACGGCATCGTGCACGTCACCGCGAAGGACAAGGGCACCGGTAAGGAGAACACGATCAAGATCCAGGAGGGCTCCGGCCTTTCCAAGGAGGAGATCGACCGGATGATCAAGGACGCCGAGGCGCACGCCGAGGAGGATCGTCAGCGTCGCGAAGAGGCCGACGTCCGCAACCAGGCCGAGTCGCTGGTCTACCAGACGGAGAAGTTCGTCGCCGAACAGCGCAGCGCCGAGGGTGGCTCCAAGGTCCCCGAGGACACCTTGACCAAGGTGGATTCCGCGATCGCCGAGGCTAAGACGGCGCTGGCCGGCACCGATATCGCCGCCATCAAGTCGGCGATGGAGAAGCTGGGCACCGAGAGCCAGGCCCTGGGCCAGGCCATCTACGAGGCCACCCAGGCCGAGCAGGCGTCCGGCGAGTCCGGTTCGGCCGGCTCGGACGACAACGTGGTGGACGCCGAGGTCGTCGATGAGGATCAGGAGCGCAAGTGAGCGAGAGCGATTCGCACGAGCCGGTGACCATCACCGACAAACGGCGCGTCGATCCGGTCACCGGTGAAGTTCGCGAGCAGGAGTCGACCTCCCCAGAGGGATCTGGGGAGGCGGCTCCCGCGGACACCGCGCCAAGCGATGAGAAGGTCGCCGAACTGACCGCGGACCTGCAACGGGTCCACGCCGAGTTCGCCAACTACCGCAAGCGGGCGCTGCGCGACCAACAGGTCACCGCCGACCGTGCCAAGGTCGCCGTGCTCACCCAGTTGCTGGGCGTGCTCGACGACCTGGAACGGGCCAGAAGCCACGGTGACCTGGATTCCGGGCCGCTCAAGTCCGTCGCCGAGAAACTGGTGACCGCTCTTGAGAGCCTTGGGCTTTCGGCGTTCGGCGCCGAGGGGGATCCGTTCGATCCGTCGCTGCACGAGGCCGTGCAGCACGAGGGTGACGGTTCCAACCCGGTGCTGGGCACCGTGATGCGCCAGGGCTACAAGGTTGGAGACCAGGTGGTGCGACACGCCATGGTCGGTGTGGTCGACACGGTCGGCAATGCCGCGCCCAGCACCGAACAACCCGCAGAATCAGAAGACTAGGCACCGTAAGGAGGTGACGCATGGCCCAGCGTGAATGGGTCGAGAAGGACTTCTACAAGGAGCTCGGCGTCTCCTCCGACGCCACCAAGGACGAGATCAAGCGCGCCGCGCGCAAGATCCTGGCCGAGAACCACCCCGACCGTAACCCCGGTGACACCGCCGCCGAGGACCGCTACAAGGCGGCCTCGGAAGCCAAAGAGGTGCTGACCGACGACGCCAAGCGCAAGGAGTACGACGAGACCCGTCGGCTCTTCGCCAGCGGCGGATTCGGCCGGCGGTTCAGTGGCGGCGGCGGTGCGGGCAATTTCGGCCCCGGTGGGTTCAGTTCTGATGGCGCCGAGTTCAATCTGGGTGACCTGTTCGACCAAGCCGGCCAGGCCGGCGGGGCGAACATCGGTGACCTCTTCGGTGGCCTGTTCGGCCGGGGCGCACAGCAGCCCAGGCCGAGCCGGCCCCGGCGGGGCAACGACCTGGAAACCGAAACCGAGCTCTCGTTCATGGAGGCCACCAAGGGCGTGGCGATGCCGTTGCGGCTCACCAGCCCGGCTCCGTGCACGAATTGCCATGGCAGCGGGGCGCGTCCGGGTACCAGCCCGAAGGTGTGCCCGAACTGCAACGGTGCCGGAGTGATCAACCGCAACCAGGGCGCGTTCGGATTCTCCGAGCCGTGCACCGAGTGCCGCGGCAGCGGCTCGATCATCGAGCACCCCTGCGACGAGTGCAAGGGCACCGGGGTGACCACCCGGACCCGCACCATCAACGTCCGGATTCCGCCGGGCGTCGAGGACGGCCAGCGGATCCGGTTGGCCGGCCAGGGTGAGGCGGGGCTGCGCGGCGCACCGTCGGGCGACCTGTACGTCACCGTGCATGTGCGTCCCGACAAGGTGTTCGGTCGCGACGGTGACGATCTGACGGTCACCGTTCCGGTGAGCTTCCACGAGTTGGCGCTGGGCGCAACGCTTTCCATTCCGACTCTGGAGGGGAAAGTGGGCGTGCGGGTGCCGAAGGGCACCTCGGACGGCCGGATCCTGCGGGTCCGGGGTCGTGGCGTGCCCAAGCGGTCCGGTGGCCACGGCGACCTGTTGGTCACGGTGAAGGTCGCGGTGCCGCCGAGCCTGGAAGGCGAAGCGGCCGAGGCGCTGGAGGCCTATGCCAAGGCCGAACGCGCCAGCGGGTTCGATCCGAGGGCGGGATGGGCGGGGAATCTGTGATGAACATGGAGTCCCGATGAGCAAGCAGAACGATGCTCGCACCTTCCTCATCTCGGTGGCCGCCGAGCTGGCCGGTATGCATGCGCAGACCCTGCGCACCTACGACCGGCTCGGTCTGGTCAGCCCGCAGCGCACCTCCGGGGGTGGCCGCCGCTACTCGCAGCACGATGTCGATCTGCTGCGCGAAGTCCAGCGGCTGTCCCAGGACGAGGGTGTCAACCTGGCCGGGATCAAGCGCATCATCGAGCTGACCAACCAGGTCGAGGCGTTGCAGGCGCGAGTCGCCGAGCTGTCCGCCGAGCTCGACCGGGTGCGCAAGCCGAGCACGGCGGTGGTGCTGTGGCAGCCCGCAGCCGCGCGGCGCCGACATCAGGCCTGATAGCCGAGGCGCTCGCGCACCCAGTCTTTTGGTTGGGGTAACCCGATAAATGGACTAACCCTTTACGAAAACGGTCCAGTCAGGGCAGGATTTGGTACATGGCCGAATCCTCTCCCCAACTGGGCCGTTTTCGTGTGCTCGACGCCAAACCCGTCAACCTCGACGGGTTCAGCGTCACCGCGCCCGAACTCGGGCTGGCCGCCATGCACAGCCCGTTCGACCCCGAGCCCTCGCTGGTCGTCCGCGCCGGCAGGGTCGTCGAACTGGACGGGAAGCCGGCCGAATCCTTCGACGTGATCGACGAATTCATCGCGCAGTACGGTATCGACCTGTCCGTGGCGGAGGAGGCCATGGCGCTCGACGAGGTCACGCTGGCACGGATGACCGTCGATATCAACGTGCCCCGCGCCGAGGTGGTGCGCCTCATCGGCGGCACCACGCCGGCCAAGCTCGCGCGCGTCGTGGCAGTGCTCAGCCCGGCCGAGATGCAGGTCGCGATGCACAAGATGCGGGCCCGGCGCACCCCGAGCAACCAGGCGCACGTCACCAACCAGCTCGACGACCCCCTGCTGATCGCCGCGGACGCGGCCAGCGCGGTGGCCTACGGCTTCCGCGAGGTCGAGACCACCGTGCCGGTGCTCGGCGATGCCCCCTCGAATGCGGTCGCGCTGCTGATCGGCTCACAGGTCGGGTTACCCGGGGCCATGGCCCAGTGCTCCATCGAGGAGGCGCTGGAACTCCGATTGGGATTGCGCGGCCTGACCAGTTACGCCGAGACCATCTCGCTGTACGGCACCGAACAGGTCTTCACCGACGGTGACGACACCCCGTTCTCCAAGGCGATACTCACCTCGGCCTACGCCTCCCGGGGCCTGAAGATGCGGGTCACCAGTGGCGGCGGGGCCGAGGTGCTGATGGGCGCGGCCGAGAAGTGCTCCATCCTCTATCTCGAGTCGCGCTGCGTGTCACTGGCGCGGGCTCTGGGTTCGCAGGGTGTGCAGAACGGCGGTATCGACGGGGTCGGTGTGGTGTCCTCGGTGCCCGAGGGCATGAAGGAGCTGCTTGCCGAGAACCTCATGGTGATGATGCGCGATCTGGAATCCTGTGCGGGTAACGACAATCTGATCTCGGAATCCGATGTGCGCCGCAGCGCGCACACCCTGCCGGTGCTGCTGGGCGGCGCCGATTTCATCTTCTCCGGCTTCGGTTCCATCCCGCGCTACGACAACGCCTTCGCGCTGTCCAACTTCAACGCCGACGATATGGACGACTTCCTTGTCCTGCAACGGGACTGGGGCGCCGACGGTGGGCTGCGCACGGTCAGTCAGGAACACCTGGCCCGGGTGCGGCGGCGGGCTGCCACCGCGGTGCAGGCGGTGTACCGCGATCTCGGCCTGGCCGACTACGACGATGACCGCGTCACCGCCGCCGTCCTCGCCAACGACTCCCGCGACCTGCCGCCCGGTGACCCGAAGGCCGTCGCCGAAGCCGCGGCGTCCATCGAGGCCCGCCAGTTGACGGTGTTCGACGTGGTGGCCGCGTTGCACCGGACCGGCTACACCGAGGAGGCCGAGGCCATCATGGCCCTGACCGCCGAACGGTTGCGCGGAGATCAGTTGCAGACCTCAGCCATTTTCGACGAACAGATGCGGGTGCTGTCCAAGGTCACCGACCCCAACGACTACCGCGGTCCCGGAACGGGATACACCCTCACCGAGGCGCGCCGGGCCGAGATCGACGATATCCGGCAGGCCCGCACCACCGCCGAACTCACCGCCGACCAGGCCGACCATCAGGGCCACCTGGTGCTCACCGAGATCGAAGAGGCCCGCCAGGGCGCCAACCCCCGCGAGGTCTGTATCGGGCTCTCCCCGGCGCTGGGCCGCACCGTCTGGCTGACGCTGTGCGGGCTGACCGTCGGTGAGGCGATCCGGCAGCTCACCGCCGGGCTGGAGGAGGAGGGCTGCGTGCCCCGCTTCGTCCAGGTCCGCTCCACCATCGACGTCGGGCTGATCGGCCTGACGGCCGCCAAACTGTCCGGCTCCGGTATCGGAATAGGCTTGCAGGGCAAAGGAACTGCGCTCATACACCGCCGTGATCTGGCCCCGCTGGCCAACCTGGAACTGTTCAGCGTGGCCCCGCTGCTCACCGCGCGCAACTACCGCGAACTCGGCCGCAACGCCGCCCGGCACGCCAAGGGCATGGCTCCCGTCCCCATTCTCACCGGAGGCACCGATGAATCGATCTCGGCGCGGTACCACGCCCGGGCCGTCGCACTGGTCGCCCTGGAGCGCGAGGCCAGTGAACCCGGCGCCGCTCCCGTCACGGTGGCGGTGACGCGGGCATGACCGGCGAACTCCCCGACAAGTACACCGTTGCCGCCGCCGTCGAGGGACGGTTGACGTTGTCGGATCTGCAGATGGACCCGGCCACCCTGGCGCATCAGGCCGTCGTCGCCGAAGAACACGGCAATCCCCAGCTCGCCGAGAACTTCCTGCGCGCAGCCGAATTGGCGCTCATGGACGGCGAAGAGGTGATGGCGCTCTACGAGGCGCTGCGCCCGTACCGCTCGACCGCCGCCGAACTGGAGGCGCTGCGGGTGTCGCTGCACACCCGCGGCGCCACGCGCTGCGGTGCACTCGTCGAGCAGGCCGCCGTCGTCTACGCCCGGCGAGGCCTGCTGCGGTGACCGGCCCGGTCAGCATTGTCGCCGGGATCGATATCGGCAACCACACCACCGAGATCGTGCTGGCCCGGGTGGGATCCGGTCGCGCCGAACCCCTCGCACACGGTCAGGCCCCGACGCGCGGCCGTAAGGGGTCCCGAGATTCGCTGGCGGGGGCGGCGGCACTGCTGACCCGGATCGAGGTGGACGCCGGGGTGGCCGCCGACCGGGTGGTGCTCTCGGCGATCCGGCCGGTGGACACCGCAACCGCCCCGCTGCCGCCGGCCGCCTCACCGCGCTCACCGGTGATCAGCCTGCGCCGCCCCGACGCCAGCACCCCGGCCGGCACCGGCTACGGGGTCGGCCGGCACGTGCCGGTACACGCCCTGACCGGACCCGTCGCGCCGGATCCGGTGGTGGTCTCGATCGGTCCGTCGATCGACTACGAGGAAGCCGCGCACCACCTCTGCGATGCGGTGGCCGCCGGGTGGACCATCGCCGGGGTGCTCGCCGCCGAGGACGACGCGGTGCTGATCGCCAACCGGATCCCGATCCGGGTGCCCGTGGTCGACGAGGCCGATACCCACCTGCTGGACCCCGATGTGCTGGTCGCCGTCGAGGTGGTCGCCGACGGCAGCGCCTACCGCCTGCTCGCCGATCCCGTCGCGCTGGCCGCCGCCCTGCAGATCGGCCCCGACGAACTGCCGTGGGTCGCCGAGTTCACCAGGGAGCTCGCCGATGCGCCCGCCATCGCGGTGACCCGCCGCACCCGGGCACCCGAACCGCCGGCGAGCGAGGACGATTACGTCGACTGCGTCGTGCGGGGTGAGACGGTTCGGTTCTCACCCGAACAGGCCTACCCGCTGTTGCGGACCGAACCACCGGGCACCGCCGTGCGGGTGCGGTTGCGGTCGTGTAAGCACGCCGAGGACGGGGTCCCCGTCGACGACGCCTATTTCACCGATCTGGCGGCCATCGACAACGGGGCCTGGCTGCGGCGTGGCGTCGCCGACACCCGGGGTGCCGTGGTGGCGTTGTTGGCTGCCGACCACGTCGCCGACGCCGCTGAGACGATGACCGAGCTGACCGGCCGGCCCGCGCACACACTGGCCGCAGAACCCGAGGCGGCCGCGCGGGGCGCCCTGACCACGCCGGGGCTGCCCGACGATGTCATCGTCTGCGATATCGGCGGTGGCACAGTCGATCTGGTCGGTGCAGACCGTACGGTCACCGCGG
This sequence comes from Mycolicibacterium fluoranthenivorans, assembly GCF_011758805.1. Taxonomy (NCBI): domain Bacteria; kingdom Bacillati; phylum Actinomycetota; class Actinomycetes; order Mycobacteriales; family Mycobacteriaceae; genus Mycobacterium; species Mycolicibacterium fluoranthenivorans. Next base: position 924,669 of record NZ_JAANOW010000001.1, read on the forward strand.
CGGGCGCGGGGGAGACCATCACCTCGGCGGTGGCCCGGGTGCTGTCCATCCCGCGGGCACTGGCCGAACGCGTCAAACGCAGCCCCGCGCTGCGTGTCGAGGGACCGCATCTCGCGCACGAAGAGGACGGCCGGCGGGTGTTCCTGGACACCCCGGCCACCGCGGATGCGATCGGGCGGTTGTGCACCCGCGGTAGCGCGGGTCTGGTGCCGTTTTCCCGCACGCTGGCCGCCGAGGAGTGGCGCAGCCTGCGGCTGGCGGTCAAGGAGGCGACGGTGGCCTCGAACATCGTGCGCTGCCTGCGCGTGTTCGACCGGTTGCCCGCGGTGCTCGTGTTGGCCGGCGGCGGGGCGCTGGACGACGAACTGATCCGCACCGTCGGCGAGGCGCTGCGCGGTGAAGTGGTGGTGGGCCGGGCCCATATCGACGGGGTGCACGGACCCCGCTACGCGGTGGCGTCCGGGCTGGTGCACCTGGCCGCTGAGCAGGACTGGGCGGCCGAGGTCAGCTGACCCTGATGGCGAACCGCGCCGTCACCGGGCCACCGGCGGCCACCGCGTAGTCGCCGCGGCGCAGCGCGTCGGTGGTGGCGGCCATCGGTTCGACGGCCACCAGCTCGTCGCCCGCGGGCGCGAACAGCTGCGCCGCCGGATAGCCCTGCTCGTAGATGACTTCCAGGCGACGTCCACCACCGGACAGGGCGAACACCGCACCGTCTTGCACCCCGGTGAAGCCATCGTCGAGGGTGCGTGTCCCGAGAGGTTCGGCCGAGGCGGGCCACTCCTGCTGCGCACCGGTCGGGATGCCGGCCTCGTCCACCGGCAGGTGCCGTAACGCAGGGGTCTCCAACACCCATTCGGCCCGCGGTACCCCCGGGATCTGCAGATAGGGGTGGTAGCCGAAACACAGTGGCACCGGTGCCGCGGTGGTCGGGGTGACCGTGGTGGCGATGGTCAGGGTGCGATCGGCCAGGGTGATGTCCTGGGTCAGCACATGGGGAAACGGGAACGCGGCCAGCAGCCGCGGGTTACCGCTGTAGTCGAGGGTGGCCGTCAGCCGGTTGTCGGTGCGGGCGGTGACCAGCCAGCCCGGGTAGGCGGCCAACACACCGTGGATGGGCAGGCCGTTCGCGTCGGCGCGCACCCCGCCGGCGCCCGGGGTCAGTGTCACCACCGCCCCGTCGACGTCATAGCTGTTGGCGCTCAACCGGTTCGCCCACGGGTACAGCAGCGGGATACCCATCGTCTTCCCGTCGGCCACGTAGGCGGTCAGGCCGCGCCGCTGGCCCAGGTATTCGATACCGTCCGCGGCGAGTGAGGTGCCGATCATGCCCGCACCCGGCACGAAGGTGGCGGTCAGCGCGGACGACGGATCGTGCAGGGTGACGTTCTGGAACGCCGGATCGGACTGAGCCACCGGTGCATCCTCTCTCAGTGCAGCGGATCGTGCTGGATACGTTCGGGGGGTGCGCCTTTGGCGATCAGGGCGGTCGTGGTCGCGGTGACCATACCGGGACCCCCGCACACCAGGATCTGCCGGTCGCCCCAGCCGCCGTAACGCGTCACGACAGCGGGGAGCAGGCCGTTCTGGCGAACGTGCAGTCCGCGCGGCGGCTGGACGTCCGGGTAGTCGGCGGCCCATGGCGGGTCGGTGGCGAACTCCGACACCGGGGTGACGGACAACCACGGATTGGTCGAGGCGATCTCCCACAGGGTGCGCAGATCGTAGAGATCGCAGGGGAACCGGCCGCCGAAGAACAGGTGCACCCGCGGATTCACCCCGTACCGGCACAGGTCCATGATCAGCGCGCGCAACGGCGCCAGCCCGGTGCTGCCGGCGACCATCAACACGTCACCGTCGTCGCGGTCGACATGCAGCGCGCCGTGCGGATTCGACAACCGCCAGCGGTCACCCGGCCTGGTTTCGCCGACGATCGCGGTGCTCACCATGCCGCCGCTGACCGATCGGACGTGGAACTCGATGGCCCCGCCGGGATCGGCGGGGATGGACGGTGACAGGTAGCGCCAGCGCCGCGGCCATTGCGGCACCTGCACGGTCAGGTACTGGCCGGGGTGATAGTCCAGCGGATGGTCGAGCTGCAACCGGATCATCGAGACGTCCCGGGTGACGCGGATGTGGTCGACGACGGTGCCGTCGTGATACGGAAGACCGGGTTCTGCCTCGGCGGCGCCGCCCATCACGCCGGTCAGGAGTTGCACGACATCCGCGGCCGCTTCGGCCACCCGGGCGTCCCAGCTGCCGGGCAATTCGGCGCGCAGCGTACCGAGTAAGGCCGTGGCCAGGCTCTGGTAGTGCGCGGCGGTGACGCCGTACTTGCGGTGGTCGCGCCCGAGCTGGGCCAGAAATGCGACCGGCTCGTCGGCGTGTTGCGCGATCAGCTCCGACAGCAGCCAGGTCAGCGCGTGGGCGAAGTTGTCGCGCTGGTGGGCCAGGTCGGGCGGGAACAGATCACGCGCCGACATATCAGTGGCGAACCAGCGGGTGTAGAGCCGGCCGACCATGTCGGCGTCGACGGCGGCGCGCAACGTCTGCAGCGCGTCACGGTCGTCGAGTCCCACGTGCGACGAGTCTAGTTATCGTCGCACCGGGGGCGCTACAGGGCGTGAATCCCCTTGTACAGCACGAGAAGACCGATGACCAGCAGGATGGCGGCCACCAGGGCGGCGTGCTGGCGTTCCATCCACTCCTTCAGTCGCTCCAGCGGCTGGGCCAGCCGGTCGCCCGAGACGGCGTAGCCCAGGATCGGGATCGCTGCGGTGGAGGCCGAGACCGCGACGAAGCAGGCCAGTGCGATCCACGCGTGCATCGTCCCGATACCGGCGGTGCCGATCGCCAACCCCGCTGCGGCGCAGATGAACAGCACCTTGGGGTTGACCACCGCCAGCACCATCGCCGTCACCAGGGCCCGGCCGGGGGTCAGATCGGCCATCTTGCGCATCCACCCCGGCGAATGCACCGACTGCTTGCGGGTGAACCACCGATACCCGCCGAACACGATGAGCAGGGCGCCCACCACGATCCGCAGCCAGGACGCCCATGCCGGCGGCTTGTCCAGATTGCCCAGCAGATCGGCGACTTCGACGAAGATCGCCGTCAGCGCACCGGTGCCCAGAATCCAGCCGAGCAGGAACGCCAACCCGGTCTGGCGCGGCCGCGCGGTGTGCAGGGCCAGGACCGCCGGGATGATGGTGAGGGGGGAGAGCGCGATCACCAGGGCCAGCGGGATGAGTTCGGTGAGGGTGGAGCCGAAGTTCCCGGACATAGCGCAGAACCTAACACCTGGCGGGGCACGGCCGCGTGCTCGCGTGACATGTACCGGCACCTGCGGTGGCGGCAAACTGACAATCCGGTAAAAAACCGGCTGGGCGTGCCCTCACTCGGTAGTCTGCGATGCGGTCCACCGTCGCGTGGACATGATGTCCTGGGAACGGGGACCGCGTGAAGATTCGCACCGGTCGACGGCGGTTGACCGCAGTAGTCGCCAGCATCGCCCTGATCGCGGCACCGACCGCCGCCTGCGCTGGGCCGAAGGTGGCGCCCGCGCCGGCGGCCGGTGTGAACGCCGGGCCGGATGGCAAACCTGCGCCCTTCCGTGAACCGGTCCGGCTCAAGTCCAAGGACGGCGTGCTGGAGGTGCGGCTGTCGGCGCACCAGGGCACCGTCAACCTCGACACCGTCCCCGAGCCGGTCACCAACTTCCTGGTGTTCGGCTACGACCTGATCAAGGGCACCGCCTCCGACGGCTCCACCAAGGGCGACAACCTCTATCCGGCACCGACCCTGCGCGTGGACCCCGGCGAGAAGCTGGTCGTGCATTACGACAACGATCTGGCGGGTCTGACGATCAAGGACTTCTACGATCCGGCGTTCACCCCCAAGGGCGGTGAGGTGCCCATCTACCCGCCGACGCTCACCGAGGCGCCGCTCAATCTGCACACCCACGGCCTGCACGTCAGCCCGTCCGGCAATGCCGACAACGTGCTGTTGAGCATCCCCGCGGGGATGGGCAACACCTACACCTACGACGTCCCGAAGAACATGCCCAACGGGCTGTACTGGTACCACAGTCACCGTCACACCATGACCACCCAGCAGACCTACCTCGGTCTGGCCGGTCTGCTGGAGATCGGCCGTCCGGACGGTAATCTCCCGCTGGTCACCCAGCACAACATTCCCGTGCGCGACATGGCGTTTCAGTACAACTATGTGTTCGACCGCAAGGGTAAGGGTCACCAGCTGAACAACTACAGCTGGCCGCAGTTCGTCAGCACGCTCACGCCGCCGCAGGGCAATCAACTCGCCGACGGCACCTACCGGCCCAGCCTGGCGCCGGTGAACATCGCCGACACCAGCATGGGCGCCCAATACCTCACCCCGTGGTGGGCCGGACCGCTGTCGCCGCACAACAACCGCGGCCAGACGCAGTTCATCCCGCAGAACCTGATGAGCTTCGACAGCCCGACGGTGAAGATCCCCGAGAACGACCGGCTCCCGGAGAACGAACGCGACGTGCAGTTCACGGTGAACGGCCAATTCCAGCCGGAGCTGAAGATCAAACCTGGCCAGACCGAGATCTGGGCGGTGGCCAATATCAGCGATATCGGCTACATGACCGTCCGCTTGACCGAGACCGCGACCGGAAACCATCCGAAGTTCACCATCGTCGGGCAGGACGGCAATCCCTACACCCAGGTACAGCGGCCCGTCTACGGCGACGGCACCACGCTGAGCGTCCCGCCGGGTTCTCGGTACGCCATCGCGGTCACGATGCCCAAGGAGGGCGACCTCGTCCTGGAGTTCCCACCGAACCCGGAGGCCAAGCCGCTGGTACTGCCCGGTGTGGTGTACACCAACAACGGCACCGAGCACACCCCGGCGGTACTCGGCACGCTCACCGTGGATCCGAAGTACATGAGCTTCGCCGACGGATTCTTCGTCTTCCCCACCCAAACCCTGATCCGCGCCACCCCGGATACCAGCGGGCCGGGCCAGACCACGGTCTTCGCGCCGGGCCAGAACCTGGACGCCTACACGTCATTCGTGGACACCTCGGTGATGACGCCCGCGGTCAACCGGGCGATGACGATCACCGACACCATCGGTGGCGACAAGGCCAGCAACAACGATCCCAAGGCCGTCATCTACATGTTCGAACCGGCCGGGTTCCCGAACGTCCCGCTGATCCAGCCGAGACTGAACTCGGTGGAGGAGTGGAAGATCACCAACTTCAACAACGATGCGCATCCGATGCACATCCACGTCAACGACTTTCAGGTGATGGCGATCGACGACCCGAACCGGGGGAAGACGGGTGTGCAGCCGTGGGGACTGGACAACGTCAATGTGCCCGCACCGGTGTTCAACGATATGCACGTCGTGAGCACACCGGCGACGCTGACCCTGCGGCAGGAGTTCCTGGAGTTCGTGGGCACCTACGTCATCCACTGTCACCGGCTCAACCACGAGGACAACGGGTTGATGGCCACCATCAACGTCATCCCGGAGGTCTCGTCGTATGCCGTCGCGGTTCCCGGCGGTCACGGCAGACCGGCCTCGATCCAGGTCCGGGACGGTGGCGAGAACGGGGCCGGCGACAGGGTGTTGCAGACCGTCTATCCGTTCCCCGATTTCGAGGGCACCCCGTCGGTGGCGATGGCCGACGTGAACGGCGACGGCATCCTGGATCTGGTGGCCGGCACCGGAAAGGGCGTGGCGCCCGAGGTGGTCGCATACGACGGCAACAACACTCGGGACGGACTGTTCAAGACCGAGCTCGCCCGGTTCGCGCCCTTCGACGCGGACTTCACCGGCGGGGTGTCCGTGGCGGCCACCGATATCGACGGGAATGCACTGGCGGACAACATCATCGTCGGATCGGGTCCGGGGATGGAGTCGCAGATCAAGGTGTTCTCGTCCACCCTGCCCGACATCGGAAAAGCCCCGGAGGTGTTCTCCGCCTTCACGCCCTATCCCGGCTCCCAGTCCGGTGTCACCCTGGCCACCGGCATGGTCGAATCCGGGTCGGGCCGGGAGAGCGTCGTGACGGCACCCGGTCCCGGTGAGCCGCCGCTGATCAAGTCCTTCCGATGGGACCTGTACACCCCCACGGCCAGGGCGCAGGCGAATGGCACGGCCACCCCGCAACACGCGGGCAAGCCGTCGGACCCGAAGATGACCGCGCAGTTCCTGGCCTACGACGAGACCTACCAAGATGGTGTCGCGCTGTCCACCGGCTGGGTTGCCGGGGCTGAGGGCGGCTCCAAGAGCATCATCACCAGCCAGCTCGGTGGTGCGGGCACGGTGGTGGTGTGGTCCAGCGGGTCGCTGCTCGACGGTCAGCCGGCCATATACCTGGACAACCCCAACCACCACGAGGGCGACGTCACATACCAGCAGATCTCGTCATTCGCACCATTTCCGGCAGGGGGCGCCACCGTCGCCACCAGCAGCACCGTCTACGGCGCCGACCTGCTGGTGGCCGGCGGCAACGGCGAGGTACGCAAGTACGGACTCGCGCGGTCCGCACCCGACGCGAAATCCCTGACGCCCAAGCTGATCACCTCGTTACCGCCGATCGCCGGGGCGGCGGGTGTGGTGCCGCTGGGCGGTCGCTAGGGCAGGTGCCAGAACACCCTGGTCCCGAGATATACCGCCGCGGTGGTGGCTGCCATGACCGCGGCCACGGTGCCGATGCCCCGCCAGTTCGTCTTGGCCACAGGAGCATCCGGTGGCGGACGCAGCCAGTGTTTGAGCAGCGGGTTGACGTAATAGGGCATGGTGATGAAGCTCATGGCGAAGCTGGACAACAGATTTCCGACCAGCATGCCCAACCACAACGGCATCTTCAACGGCGACAGCGCCAGCGACAGCAGTACCACCGTCGGGTAGAGGCCGACCCAGACGGCCAGGGAGGTCTTGACATCCGACGGCGGCGCCGCGGGTGCGCCGTGCTCGTCGAAGGCGAACCAGCTGCCGAATGAGTTGTCGATGGTGCGGGCGTGGAAGTCGGAGAACCGCTCGCCCTCGGCGAGGAGTGCGCGGCGTTCGGGGGAGATCAGCCAGGCATCCAGATCGTCGGCGTTCTCGTAGCGGTACAGCGCTGTCCACTCATCCTGCACCCCGGCGACCGGGCGGAACAGTTCGGCGCCGCGGAACCCGCGGAACGTGCTCTCCGCCAACCGAAGCCGCTGCTGCCAGGCCAGGAAATCCTCGACGTGCTCCGGGCTCACCCGGTGACTGACCACCACCGTCACCAGCGGGTCGGTCCGGCGGGCGCCGCCGCCGATGACCTGCTGCGTGCCGGGGCCGTCGAGATAGTCCGCACCCGCGGCGAGGCGGTCCTGCCGGGTGGCGCTGTTGATCCAGGCCTGCACGTGGGCCACCGAATCGAACCGGTACACCACCACCCAGTCGGGTTGTACCGCGGTGGGCGGACTGACCTCGGCGGCCAGGAAGCCGGGGTACTCCGAGGCCGCCCGGTTCAGATCCAGTTGCCACGCTTCGAATTCACGCTCCTGGCCGGCGCGCACCCGCTGGCCGATGATGACGGTGGCCGCCATGTCGGTGTTCCTCTTCGCATCCATGGCTCAGGGGACCGGAACGGGTTCGTTGAGCCGCCGGAAGATGCGCTCGGGAGTCAACGGCAGCTCGCGAAACCGTATCCCGGTCGCGTCGTACAGGGCGTTGGCCAGCGCCGGCGCCACCGGGTTGATACAGCATTCGGCCATCCCCTTGGACCGCATCGGTCCGACGGAATCGGTGGAGGGGACCAGTAGCACCTCGGTGCGTGGTGCGTCGGCATAGGTGGGAATGCGGTAGTTGCGCAGGTTCGGATTGGTCATCACACCGTCGGCGTCGACATGGTGGTTCTCCGTCAGCACGAAGCCGATACCCTGCGCCACACCGCCTTCCACCTGTCCACGGACCTGAGCCGGATTGATCACCACCCCGGCGTCGGTGGCCTGCACGCTGTACAGGATGCGGATCTCCCCGGTGACCCGGTGCACCGCGATGCGGAACCCGTGGGTGTTGGACGTGACGCTGCGCGGCGACCCGTACGCCTTGCGGGCCTCGGTGAACCGGATACCCCGCTCGCGGCCGGCCGCCAGAATCTCGGTCAGGAGCAGCCGGGTACCCGCGCAGTCCACCCCGTCGTCGAGCAGGACACAGTCGGCGACCGGCACCCCGGTATGCGACGCGGCGAAGCCCCGCAGCCGGTCCCGCAGGGCGAGGGCGGCCCGGTCCACCGCGTTACCGGCGACGAAAAGCCCGGCGCTGGCGAACGCCCCGGTGTCGAAGCCGGTCCGGTCCGTATCGGACTGCACCAGGTGGATGCGCGACGGTGTGGTGCCCAGCCGGGTGGCGGCGATCTGCACGTGCGCGGTGGAGGTGCCCTCACCGAATTCGACGGTGCCGACCGCGATCTGGTAGCTGCCGTCGTCACCCAAGGTGGCCCAGGCCTCCGAGATGTGCTCGGTGGGCGGGGCGGTCTCGTGCAGCGATGTCGCGGTGCCGACCCCGACCAGCCAGTCCGGGCCCATCGGCGGACCGTCTGCGTTGCGGGTCAGTGCCGCGTCCACCAGGTCGATGCACGCGGCGATGCCGTCCTCGGTGAACTCGACGTCGTCGGGATGGTCGTCCAGGGCCAGCAACGCATCCCCCGGCCGCACGATGTTGCGGCGGCGCAGCTCCAGTGGGTCGAGGCGCAGCTTCACGGCCAGTTCGTGGATCGCGGACTCCACGGCGAACGCCGGCTGTGTCATACCGTAGCCGCGTAGGGCACCGCTGGGCACCGTGTTGGTGTACACCGAGTAGGCATCGAATTTCTTGTTGGCACAACGGTACAACGCGATGGCGGCGGCCGCGGCGAACAACGTCTCCCCGCCGTGGTTGCCGTAGGCGCCGGTATTGGACAGGTTGCGGAACTGGAATGCGGTCAGGGTGCCGTCGGCCTTCGCGCCGAGTTTCACCGTCACCTTCATCGGATGCCGGGGGGAGGCGGTGGTGAACTCCTCCTCACGGGTGTACTCGAAACTCACCGGCCGGCCGGTATCGAGCGCGGCCAACGCGGCCAGATCCTCGGAGATCACTTCCTGCTTGCCGCCGAAGCCACCGCCGACCCGCATGCAGAACACCCGTACTTGGTCGGGGCGCAGGTCGAACAGGTGTGACAGTTTCACCTTCGCGATCGACGGCGACTGGGAGGCGGTGCGCACCACCAGCCTGATGTTCTTCCCGTCGCTTCGCTCGCCCCTGATGTTCTTCCCGTCGCTTCGCTCGCCCCTGAGGTCTTCCCCGTCGCTTCGCTCGCCCCTGACGTCTTCCCCGTCGCTGCGCTCGACCCAGGCGATGGACCCGTGCGTCTCCAGGTGCACATGCGCCACGCGCGGGGAGAAGTAGGTGGCCTCGTGGATCACGTCGGCCTCGGCGAAACCGGCGTCCACATCGCCGATCTGGCCGTGCAGCTCGAGCAGGACGTTGCGCTCCGGGTCGCGCACGAACGGATCGTCGGAGCCGTGCAGCTGCGGTGCCCCGTCCGCCATCGCCTGCTCCGGGTCGAACACCGCGGGCAGCACCTCGTATTCGACGGCCACCCGGCGGCAGCCCTCCTCGGCGGCGGCGACGGAATCGGCCAGCACCGCGACCACCCGCTGCCCGACGAACCGCATCACGTTGTCCAGGATGTAGGTGTCATCGGGGTCGACCAGATGATCGGTGTGGATGGCGGTGGTGAACCGTTTGCGCGGCACGTCTTTCCAGGTGTAGACCCGGTGCACTCCGGGTACCGCCAGCGCGGCGGTGGTGTCGATGGACACGAGGCGGGCGTGCGCGTGTGGCGAGTGCAGCACCTTCAGGTGCAGCAGTCCGTCGATGGCGGTGTCCATGGTGAACTCGGCCCGTCCCGTCACCACGTCCCGGCCCGCGGGGGCGCCCACGCTGGCACCCACCGCGTCGCCGGGTGCGGCCTCCTCGACTCCCACCCGCCCGTGCACCGCGTCTTCGATGGCCCGGTAACCGGTGCAGCGGCACAGATTCCCCTTCAGCGCGCGGGGCAGATCCTGGCACTGTTCCTCGGTGAGTGCGGCCGAGGTCATGATCATCCCGGCGGTGCAGAATCCGCACTGAAATCCCGGGGCGTCGAGGAACTGGCGCTGCATCGGGTGTAGATCGTCCGGGGTGCCCAGCCCTTCGATGGTGGTGACCGCACGACCGTCGGCCCGGAACGCCGGGGTGATACAACTGTGCACCGGGTTGCCGTCCAGCCACACCGTGCAGGCGCCGCAGTCACCGGCATCGCAACCCTTTTTCACCCCGTGCCAGCCGAGCGAACGCACGAAGGTGCGCAGGCACTGACCGGGTTGCGGTGCGGCGTCGAACGATCGGCCGTTGACGGTGTAGGTCATGCGCGCAGCTCCTGGGCGATCTCGTCGGCGAAGTGCTTGGTCAGGTGCCGCCGGTGGCCGGGGGTGCCGTTCGCGTCGTCGAACCAGACATCCTCGGGGAGTCCGTCGATACGGTCCCGCAGCGCCGCCGGGTCGGGGTCGCCGGCGAAGGCCAGTTGAACCGGGCGAGTGGTGCCCGCGGTGAGGGTGATCAGCGTCGCGCCGTCACGGCCTTTGGTGCCCACCAGGAACACGGTGGAGCGGCCCAGTGCGGTGAGCGTGAATACGCGATAGGCGACCCGCTTGCGCAGCGCGCGGTCGGGAATGTCGATACCGCGCAGCAGTTCGCCGGGGGCCAGCACGTTGCGATGGTCACCCGTCACGAAATCGGCTGCGGGAAAACTGCGTTCGGTCCCGTCGACGGCCTGGAGGCGGTATTCGGCCTCCAGTGCCACGGTGAGCGTGATCATCGGACCCGCGGGCAGGGACATGCAGATGTTGCCGCCGACGGTGGCCGCGTTCCAGACCTTGAACGAGGACAGAAAGGCCTCGCAACTGATCGGGATCAGCCGGGCTGCCGGCCACTGCGCGGGTGGGGCGAACGCGTACAGGCCGCCGATGGTGCACATGGCGCCGATGTGCAGCCCGGCCTGCGACGTATCGAGTTCGCTCCAGCCCAACGGGACCAGATCGATGAGCCGGCGCAGCTTCGGCTGCGGATCGGAGAACAGCCACGTGCCGCCGGCCAGCCAGGCGTCACCTGGACGCCACAGTGCGCCGGGAGGTTCGGTGGGTCGCCGGATGACCTCGGTGACGGTGTTGAGATCCAAGCCGGGCTCCTTCGGCTGAGTGCCCCCTGGTGTGTCGCTGACATTAAAGCCTGCCGGCCCGCTGGGCACGGGTTTTACCCACTTGCCCGGCGATCCGCCGTTGGCCGTGGTCCCCTAGACACCGTGAGTCAAATCCACTTCGGACACATCTTCCACGTCTCGGGCAGCCCAGCGATCACCGACGCGCCCGGTGCCCTGACGTCGATCCCCGACGGTGCGCTGGTACTCGACGGCCGCGGCCGGATCGCATTCTGCGGCAGCCGAACCGATATCCCGTCCGAGTACGCGGCCTCGGTGGTGCACGATCACCGGCACGGGTACCTGCTGCCCGGCTTCGTGGACACCCACATCCACTTCCCGCAGACCTACGCCGGAGACTCCTACGGCGGCGGGCAGCTACTGGAATGGCTCACCCAGTGCATCTTCCCGTCGGAGTCGCGGTTCGCCGATCCCGACTTCGCCACCCGGGCCGCCGTCGAGTTCTGCGATCGGCGGATCGCCGCGGGTACGACGGCGGCCATGGTGTTCGGCTCGGCGTTCCCGCACGCGCAGGACGCGCTGTTCGCCGAGACACGACGGCGCGGGCTGCGGATCGTCAGTGGTCGCGGTATCCAGACCGTCGGCCCGGAATCGGCGGGCCCATTGCTGACGTCGGAGGCCGACGCCATCCGGCTCACCCGGGAGGAGATCGACAAGTGGCACGCCGCCGACACCGGTGATGTGGACACGGCCCTGCTGCACGTCGCCGTGGTGCCGCGGTTCTCCCTGTCGGTCACCACCGAGACCTTGAAAAACCTTGGCGAACTCTATGATTCGGTCCGCGACAGGGGTGTGTATGTGCACACCCACCTCAACGAGAACAACCGCCCGGGTACCGGAGAGATCGACGTGACGAAGTCGACCTACCAGGTGAAGTCGTATCTGGACACCTATGACGGCAAGTTCCTGCCGGGATCCGCGGTGGGCGGATCGAGCCTGTTGGGCCGGCGGACCATCTTGGCGCACGGCGTGCACTGCACCGACGAGGAGCTGGCCCGGATGGCCGAGACCGGCACGTCCATCTCGCACTGCCCGGTATCGCAGCTGTTCCTCGGGTCGGGCACCATGCCCTGGCGACGTACCGTGGCGGCAGGGGTGAACCTCTCGGCCGGAACGGATTTCGGCGGCGGCGACGAATGGCTGATCCCCCGCGTGCTGGGCGATGCGTTCAAGGTGCACATCTCCGAGGAGGGCAGCGCGGGAACGTCACTGCACCCGGCCGAGATGCTGTTCCTGGGCACCCTCGGCGGGGCCAGGGCACTGGACATGGAGAGCCGGTTCGGCAATTTCGATATCGGCAAGGAGGCCGACTTCGTGGTCGTCGACCCGGCCCGGACCCCGGCGCTGGCCGCGGCGCTGACCCACGGGGTGCGCTCAGCGGATCCCGATTTGGCGTGCGAACAAACACTTTTCGCGTTGCTGATGGGTCTGCGGGAATCGTCGATCGCGCAGGTTTACGTGCAGGGCCGGAAGTTGAATCCGGCGTAGGGAGGATGCCATGAGTGCCATCGCTGTCACCATCTTCCACCGCCCCGTCGACCGGCCGGCCTTCGATACCTGGGCCGGCGAGCTGCTCGCCGCGGCGCGCACCGCACCCGGATTCATCGATGCGGTGGTTTCGGTATATGACGACCCGCGCCTGGAACCGGCGATCTCGGCGACCTTCGCCGGCGAGGGCCAGTTGCATGCCTGGCTGGACGGTGCGCAGCGCGCGGAGCTCCTGCGCGCCGGGCGGTTGCGCGGTGTGCACCAGGCCTCCTCCGATCTGGTGGTGGTGGAAGGACAGATCACCCCGCCGGGTATCGCGGTGTTCCGGCATCGCGTGTCCGCGGGCCGCGAGACCGACTTCATCACGGCGCAGGGCGATCTGACGGAGGCGAGCTCACGGTTCTCCGGGTATGAGGGCACCGTGGTGTTCCCGGCCGGCGCGGGGGAGCAGTGGATGACGCTGATCCGGTTCCGCACCGAGAGGCTGCTGTCGGGCTGGCTCAAATCACCGCAGCGCCTGGACGCGCTGCCGTCGTTGCGGTCGGCGCTGGACGGCGATTTCTCCACGTTCTCGCACACCACCCCGTTGGGTACCACGGTCCGGTTCGAGAACGGTGAGACCGAGATGACGCCGAGCTGGAAGACGGCGATGCTCGTGCTGATGGTGCTCTACCCGACGGTGATGCTGCTGGCCCGGTTCGTGGGCCCGGTGCTGGACCGGTTCGGTGCGGAGCCCTGGCTGGCGATGTGGCTCAGCCAGGTGGCCAGTGTGTCCCTGCTCCAGTGGGTGCTGATGCCGTTCGCGGTCGCGCGGATGCGACGCTGGCTGGACCCCGTGGAAGGCAGGAGCGGGACGGTCACCGTGCGCGGAACCGTGGTGATATTCGGGGTCTACGCCGTCACGTTGGTGGTGTTCGCGAGTATCACCTGGCTGCAGTTCTGGGACTACCCGCACTGACCCGTACCGATGTGGTGGGTCGGTTCCTCGGCCGACCCGGGTGTCGTCCGATCGGTTGATCTGGAACCCGTTGGTGCCCCGCGCCCGAAACTGGGGGTCGCAGTCCCCGGATTCGTCTTGTAGGGTCCGAGCCGGGGGCATCGGCTTGGGACGATGGGGGTTGCATTGTTGGCTTTCATCACCTCGCTGCGTCATCCGGACACTGCGCGGGACTACGCGCATAACGAGCGTCTTCTCAAGGACACCCTGGACTCCATTGCGCTGCAGACGTCGGATGACTACGTCGTCATCGTCGTCGGCAACGTGCCGTTGTCTTTTCCGCTGCCCGACCGTGTCGTGTCGGTCGTCGTGGATTTTCCGCCACCGGTCGCGCCCGGCGCTGCGACGTCGTATCTCGACGTCGTGTGGGACAAGGGCACGAAACTGGGGATCGGACTGATCGCCGCCCGTGATTTCACGCCCGATTACGTGATGATCATCGACGCCGATGATTTCGTTCATCGCGATCTCGTGGCGTTCACCTCCGCGCATGCCGGCGCGCCGGGGTGGTACATCTCGCGCGGCTGGCGCTATTCCCGCGCGCGCAACGTGTACCGCAGTCTGCGCGCGTTCCATCTCCAATGCGGCTCGTCCTACATCCTGCCCTTCGCCGCGTACGGCGTGCCGGCCGATGCGTCGGTCGCCTTCAGTCAAGCGCAGGTTCTCGATGTCTTCGGTGACCGGCTGGCGACGATCATCGGGTCCCATATGCGGGTGGTGCAGTGGGCGAGGCGACATGGCTATCCCCTTGCCCCACTGCGGTTCCGGGGCGCGGTGCACCACGTGGACACCGGTGAGAACCACTCCGGCGGCACGCTGGGCGGGTGGGCCAGAACGCTGTCGCCGACGATGCAACAGACCTACGGCATACCCTCGCGGCCTCCCACCGGGTCCCCGGTGCCCGAGGCGAACAGGCTCAGGTTGGTCCTCGAAACCCCATCGGCGCTCGCCACGAGTGCCTACAAGTATCTGCAGCGCACGTTGTTCTCGATGGTGACCGACGACCGACCGAGGTTCGATCTGAGGTCGCGCCCTGCGCGACTCGAGCGCTGATCCACCAACTACCCGGACCGATCCGGCAGTGTCGCCGCCGCGGCACGCAGCCGCCGGTGCATACCGCCGTAGGGGCTCACGGCCGGCAACAGACCGGTCGGGATCTTGGTGACCGCGCTGTAGTTGACATCGACGACGTTGGCCAGCGGTGACAGACACAGCTGGCTGCACAGCTGATACGCGTCGATCTCGCCGATACCGTGCAGGTCCGCCAGCCAGCGCACCATCTCCACCTGGCTGCACCGCCAGGCGTCCTCCAGCGGTCGCGCCGATCCGACGGTCAGCAGGGCGTCGTCGTGTTCGAAACGTGGCCAGGCGGGCGCGCCGCCCTTGATGAGCTCCACGATGAGCGTGACGTGCATGGCGCCCTCGAGCGCGGTTCCACAGGTCTCGCCCTCGCCCTGGCGGTAGTGCCCGTCACCGACCGAGAACAGTGCACCCTCGACATTGACACCGAGATAGACGGTGGTCCCGGCACGCAGCTCAGGGGTGTCCATGTTCCCGCCGAAGTAGTCGGGCACCAGCGTGGTGCGCACCTCGCGCAGCGCGGGCGCCACACCCACCGTGCCGAGCATCGGGGCCAGCGGCAGGTCGACGGTGAAATCGCTCTCGTGCGCGACGAACGTGGCGGTGCCGCGAGCCGCATCCACCTGGTAGATCCACGTCAGTTCGGGCAGCGGCGCCTGCAGCGTGGCGGTCCGGTCGGTGCCCGTGAGCGCGCCGAACAACGGGATCGTGGTGGACGCCGCCCAATCTCTGGCCGGTTCGATCGACACGAAGTGCAGCGCCAGCGTGTCACCCGGTTCGGCCCCGGTCACATAGAAGGGGCCGGTCTGCGGATTGAGCTCCTTGGGATTGAGCACCTGGCTGGGCTTGTCCTCGCGCGAGGTGACCCGGCCCGCGAAGGCATCCTCGGTCCACAGCCGCAGCACCGTGCCCGGTGCCACCTCCAGCGCCGGCTCGGCGCCGCCGAATGTCCATACGTACTGGTCCCGGGTCGGCGTGAACTCAACGATCTGCATATGCAACCTTTCTGTCGGACGTGCGATGCAGCAGCATCGAGAAAGCGGTGCCGAGCACCACCCACATGAGTGCCGCCGCGGTGAGCGAGTCGGCTCGGAAGTCGGCCAGCAGCGCCGCGGGGAAACCCGGGAACACCACGGCCCCGGAGGTGTCGACCAGCGGCGTCGGGACCTCGTCGAACCGCGGCAGTGCCGCGGTGATCAGGCAGACCGCCAGCACATAACCCCACCCGGCCAGCATCACCGAGGACCAGCGCCCGATCCGCGGTATCAGCCTGGCAGCGACGACGGTCGCCACCGCGGCCAGCAGCACCGACGCCACCAGGGCTGCCAGATAGCCGGCCGTGCGCGCGCCCGCGGAGTCCTCGTGACCGACCCCGGGGGGATTGGCGGGGAAGACCATGAACGGGACGAGTGTGACGGCGACGAAACCGGCGGCGGCCAGTGTCATCGACACCCAGCGCGGATCGGCGGCGATCCGGTGCCGGGCCAGGAAGGTGGTCAGCATCCAGAAGGCGACCGCGAACAGCGCGCCGACGATCAGGCCGTACGCCACGATGCCCGTGCCCGCTCCGACGTTCTCCTGGACGACCCTGGTGAACACCTCGTGCTCATGTGCGTGCTCACCGGTCAGTGTCTGTTCGGCGTGCGAACGCGCCTCCTCGAACCCGACGGCCTGGTCGACCAGTGGAGCGATCTGCCACCTCGTGTAGGCGAAGGTGGCAAGACCCGCGATGAGCCCGGAAGCCAGCCCGCAGCCGACGATCTTGTTCATGTCCGCGCGCTCAGTGGCAGGGGAAGCCCAGGACGTGCCGGGCGTCGTGGAGGAACTCGTGGACGTGGGTGTCGGCGCCGAACACCGATACCGCACCCTGGTCGAACCCGACGAAGTAGAAGGCGATCAGTGCGAGCGCCGTCGTGGCGGTCAGCCAGAGCGCCGTTGCGGCCGTGGTGGCATCGGGTAGGGCGATGGCGGGTGCCTGCTCGATTGCGGACCGTGGTGTGCCTGAGGACATCTGAAGTACTCCTGGTTCTGTGTAATTACTTCCAAAACGCAAATATTGCGTATGAACTAGTTACGCCTATGTGGGGCCGCCGGTCAACCGGTGCAACACGACATCAACGGAGGGAAATCTCCAGGTAACGAGAAGTGGTCTCTTGTAAATGCTCTGTTACGCATCGGGTTTACGGTTTGCTTACCTGCGGAGATGGCGAGCATAGTTCCAGATGGAAGTATTAAGAACGAGAACTAATGATGGGAGATGTGCCGATATGCACGGTCCACATGACCTCGGTGGTCGCGAGGGCCTCGGCCCCGTCGATCCGGAGTTCCTCAAACCCGGCATCCCGGACTGGCGTTACCCGTTCGAGGGCCGGATGCATGCCATCACCGCGATGGCGATCGCCAAGGGTGCGTTCAACCTCGACGAGCAACGACACGGTATCGAGCTCATGAAATGGAGCGACTACCTGGATTCGACGTACTACGCGCACTGGTTGTTCTCCGTGGAGAAGCTGCTCAACGACAAGGGCTACATCTCCCACGAGGAGGTCGACGACCGGATGCGCGAGCTCGGCGCACCGTCGATGACGCCGCACCCGCAGAAGCCGGACACGTTGTCGCCGTTCGCCGAACAGATGATCGACGTGCTGTGGAAGGGGACGCCACACGATGTGCCCGCGGAGGCGCCGCCCGCCTACGAGGTGGGCGCCGAGGTGATGGTCCGCAACCTGCGCGAGGCCACGCACAACCGGTTGCCGGGCTACCTACCCAAGGCCAAGGGGGTCGTCGTCAAGCAGTACGGCGCGTTCCACGACCCCGCGGCAAGTGCGCACCGACAGGTCGACGAGGCCAACCAGCTCTACATGGTGCGGTTCACCTCCACGGAGTTGTGGGGTGCGGAAGCCGCCGAGGAATTCGATCTGTACGCCGACCTGTTCGAGACCTACCTCGAGCCGGCCTGAACCAAGGAGAACACTGAAATGGATTGGCTTTCACTGTCCGACGTCGAGGCGCGGGTCAACGCGCTGGAGTCGTTGATGGTCGAGAAGGGCTTGGCCGAGCATGAGGCCGTCGACGCCGTGGTGGCGTCGTTCGAGAACGATATGGGCCCGGTCAACGGGGCCAGGGTGGTGGCCCGGGCCTGGACCGACCCGGCGTACCGGCAATGGCTGCTCGACGATGCCACCGCGGCGATCGCGGATATGGGCTTCACCGGCTTGCAGACCGAACACATGGTGGCGGTGGAGAACACCGCGGAGCGGCACAATGTCGTCGTGTGCACGCTGTGCTCGTGCTACCCGTGGACCCTGCTGGGCATCCCGCCGGCGTGGTTCAAGTATCCGCAGTACCGGGCCCGGGTGGTGAAAGAGCCGCGCAGCGTGCTCGCCGAATTCGGGGTGACCCTGCCGGACGGGGTGGCAATCGACGTATGGGACAGCAGTGCCGAGATCCGGTACCTGGTGATCCCGCAACGCCCTGCGGGCACCGAAGATCTGACCGTCGACGAACTGATCCCGCTGATCAGCCGGGACTCGATGGTGGGGACAGCGCTCGTGACGGCTGCGGGAGCAGCGTGATGAGCGCGCCGGTGATCGACCTGGCCGGGTTCGACGACCCCGAGGGTGTCGCGGCGCTCCCGCGGTCCAACGGCGAGTTGGTGTTCGATGCGCCTTGGCAGGGGCGGCTTTTCGGGCTCGTGGTGCATCTCTGCAGGGCGGGTGCGTTCGAATGGGATGAGTTCAAGGCTCATCTGATCGCGGCCATCGACGATTCGGGAATCGACGAAACATGCGATCCCGCAGTGTATTACCGGCAGTTCGGGGAGGCCTTCTGTCGCCTCGCCGCGGAGAAGGACTTCTTCGACGCGCAGGCATTCGAGCAGCGGACGGTGCTGGAGGCGCAGCGGCTGTCGCACGATGACCATGACCATGACCACGACCATGACCATGATCACGGCCATGACCACCACCACGGCCACTGAACGGGAGACAGCGTGACCATGTCGAAAGCCACGGCGCTGTCGATCAGCGTCGGCGTGTTCGGGATGCTGTCGACGTTGATGACGGCGACGGTGTGGAATCTCCCCGTGTGGGTGCTGTTCCTGGCCTGGGCGTCCTTCTTCTTCGTCGGGTCCGGCCCGTCCGGGCTGGTCAAGTCGGTCGCCTGTAACTGGACCGGCATCGTGATCGCCACGGTGACGCTGCTGGCGGTCAGCGGGACCGCGGGTGCGGTGTGGTTGTCCATCGCGGTCGGTATCGGAAGCTTTGCCATGGTGCAGGTTTCGCGCCTGCGCTGGATATCGGCGACACCGGCCATCGTGTTCGGATTCGCCATGACGGTCGGCACCATCGCGGCGACCGGCAACGGGATCACGTCGGTCGGTCTGTCCCATCCGGCGTTGGTCGCCGGGGTGACGGCACTGGTCGGTGCCTGTTTCGGGGTGGCCTCCGAGTACGGGGCCGCGGTGATCGAGCGGGTGGCCGGCGCACGCAATAGTGAAGCGCCGCAGCCCGTCTAGGGCTGCGGCGCATCACCGGTTGAGATACCCTCTATCTGCAATAGTTCATGATGAAATCAATTGCCACCGAAGCCCCCGGGAGCGTCGTGCAGATCTCCACCAGCATCGAAAGTGTTGCGGAAGTGTTCTTTCGAGCCGAACGCAGCTGGACCGATGCGTTGTTGCGCGGTCTGCTGGATGCGGACGTGAGCAGTATCGAAGGCTGGCGGGTGCTGGGCGCGTTGCGCAGCGGCGATGGTTTCACGATGAGCGATATGGCGACGACGATGGCGATCCCACCGCCCACGCTGACGCGGATCGTGGACAAGCTCGTCGACGGTGGGTTCGTCCTGCGCCGGGTCGATGCGACCGATCGGCGCCGGGTGTTGATCTACCTCTCGGCAAGAGGGAAGACCAAGGTGCGGCGGCTGACCAAACAGGAGTCCGTCGTCAAGGGTGCGCTCATCGAGGAGCTCGGCGAGGACGCCGCCGTGCACTTCCTGCAGACGCTGGCCCGCGTCGGCGATCTGTCGCTCTAGGACCGCCGAACGCGGGCACGACGCAACTTTTCCGGATACGAACAGTTGCGCAATGCGCAGGTAACCGGGATCCGTCACGATAGCCAGACACGCCAGGACAACGGGTGGACGGAGACACAACGGTGAAGCTGAGCCGATCCGATGCCCCCACGGTCAACGTCGCCCTGGTGATCCCGCGCAGCGGGTCGGCCGGTATCTACGGGCCCTCCTGCGAGGCGTGCGCCGAACTGGCCATCAGCGATCTCAACGACACCAGTGGACTGTTCGGCCGCCAGGTCCGCCTGGTGCCCGTCGACGGCAGTCGCACCCCGGCCGCCGTCGCCGCCGATATCGCCCGGATGATCGACCACGGCGCGATCGACGCGGTCACCGGCTGGCACATCTCTCCGGTGCGCAAGGCGATCGCCAGGGTCACCGCCGGTCGGGTGCCCTATGTGTACGGCCCCCTGTACGAGGGCGGTGAACGCACCCCCGGCTTGTTCCTGACGGGGGAGACCCCGTCGCGGCAGCTGCTGCCCGCGATGGACTGGATGAAGGCCGAGTACGGCATCGACCGCTGGATCGTGATCGGCAACGACTACATCTGGCCGCGACAGACCGGAGCGGCGGCGGCCTCGCACGCCAGGGGCAACGGTGTGCCGTTGGTCGCGGAGATCTACGTGCCGCTGGGCACCCAGGATTTCTCGGCGGCGATCCGCGATGTCGAACTCACGTCGGCCACCGGTGTGCTGTTACTACTGGTGGGCGGTGACGGCGTCGCGTTCAATCGACAGTTCGCCGCGACCGGACTCGACAGCGCGGTGCCCAGGCTCAGCCCGCATGTCGAGGAGAACATGCTGATGGCCAGCGGTAGCGACAGCAACCACGGATTATTCGCCGCCGCAGGCTATTTCGAAGCCCTCAACACCACCGCGTCGATGGACTTCGCGGCGCACTACTACCGCCGGTACGGGCCGGCCGCGCCCGCGCTGAACAGTATCGGCGAGTCCTGTTATGAGGCGCTGACACTGTTCGTGGCGCTGGCATCGCGGGCCGGATCGCTCGATATCGCCGCCATGACCGCAGCCGCGGCGAACCTGACCTATATCAGCCCGCGTGGCGAGGTCACCATGTGCGGGAACCAGATGTCACAGGACGTCTACGTAGCAGAGGCGATCGATCTGGAGTTCGAGGTGCGGGCCCGCATCTCGGCGGCGTGAGCGACGTTCAGAACTCACACCACGTCCACTCGTCGTCCTCACGCACGAACGCGATGTCATCGGGGTCGTCGCCGTCGTTCTCGATGACGGCCTCGGCGGTGTCACCGGTGATCGCCAGTTCGGTGATCGCAAGGTCCAGCAGGCCGGACCCGCTGCGCGCCTCCTGCAACGCGTCCTCGTCGAACTCGCTCTGACCGCGCATCTCCGCGCACATGAGGTCGCGCAGTGCGCCGAACCGGCGGTCGTTCCAGGCCTGCTCGAAGCGCTCGACCAGGTCGGTGATCTGGTCCTCGTCGGATTGGGGCAGCGCGGTGACCCCCGAGGGCGCCATCGCCGTACCCGGCGTCTCCCGGGTGCAGCCGGTCAGCGCGATGGCCGAGCCGATCAGTGCAGGAACGAGAAGGCCGGCCAGCCACATATCAGGTCCCTTCGAATCGGTTGTGGCCCAACGTGTCGACAAAGCTCGGTCCCTGCCGGGTGAGCTGGCTCCGGTAGGCGTCCGCCCAGCCGCTGAACGGATGGTGTGCCAGGTACTCGTTGCGGAACCGGTCGTCCTCGGACACCTCGGTGGCGCAGAACTCGGGGATCGTCAGGTCGACCACGGGCCCGCCGCGTTCGACCTCGGCCAGCACCAGTGGGGCGTTGGTGCCCAGGAACCGGTCGAGCACCCAGCCGTCCTCGCCCAGCCAGACCGAGTAGCGGATCTTGGCGACCACATGAGCGGCCCGGCGCACGATCTGTCCCGCGACCATCGGATCGAGCTCGCGCTCGGCCTCGTAGCGGGTGCCGCCGGCCGCGGGGCCCTTGGCGGTCATGGTGCCGATCGACTCGTCGCCCAGCGCCTCCACCAGTTCGCCGGGAGTGCGGTCCGGCTCGGCGGGGGCCGGACCCTGGACCCGGATGCGCACCGCGTACCCGTCGGCGGCGAACACATAGGCCTGCACGATCAGGGCGGGGCTCGGATCCGAGGCGGCGAGGGCGGGCAGTTCATGGACGACGAACTTCCGCTCGAACTCGAAATCACCGTAGCCGGACATATCCCGACGTTAGACCGGTACCTGGCCGAATGCCGTGATGACGGATGCCGTGATTGGGGATGTGGTGGATTCGGTATCCGGAATCAGCGGACAAATCCGACAAAATTCTCTAGAGTTGAGCGGAACAGACTCAAGATTGTCGGCGTTGTTCAAGGCGACAAGCATTTTCGGCAGCCCCTTGGAAGGCTGTCCCACCCAAGAAGGAGAGGTGTCGTGGACTCGTTCAATCCGACCACGAAGACCCAGGCGGCACTGACCTCGGCGCTGCAGGCGGCCACCGCCGCAGGCAACCCGCAGATCACCCCCGCTCATCTGTTGATGGCGCTGCTGACCCAGAACGACGGTATCGCCGCGCCGCTGCTCGAAGCGGTCGGAGTCGAGCCCGCGACCATCCGCGCCGAGGCCGAGCGTCTCATCGGCCGGCTGCCCAGCGCGAGCGGTTCCAGCTCGCAACCGCAGCTTTCACCGGAGGCGATCTCGGCGATCACCACCGCGCAGCACCTCGCGACCGAGATGGACGACGAATACGTCTCCACCGAGCACCTGCTCGTCGGCCTGGCCACCGGCCAGTCCGAGGTCGCCAAGGTGCTCACCAATCACGGCGCGTCCCCGCAGGCCTTGCGTGAGGCGTTCGTGAAGGTGCGCGGCAGTGCCCGCGTCACCAGTGCCGACCCCGAGGGCACGTATCAGGCGCTGGAGAAGTACTCCACCGACCTGACCGCGGCCGCCCGCGAGGGCAAGCTCGACCCGGTCATCGGGCGCGACAACGAGATTCGCCGGGTCGTGCAGGTGCTGAGCCGGCGCACCAAGAACAACCCGGTGCTCATCGGTGAACCCGGTGTCGGCAAGACCGCCATCGTGGAAGGCCTGGCGCAGCGCATCATCGCCGGCGACGTGCCGGAGAGTCTGCGCGACAAGACCGTCGTCTCGCTGGATCTGGGATCGATGGTGGCCGGTGCCAAGTACCGCGGTGAATTCGAGGAACGGCTCAAGGCCGTCCTCGACGACATCAAGAACTCGGCCGGCCAGGTCATCACGTTCATCGACGAGTTGCACACCATCGTCGGCGCCGGTGCCACCGGTGAGTCGGCGATGGACGCCGGCAACATGATCAAGCCCATGTTGGCCCGCGGCGAGCTGCGGCTGGTCGGCGCGACCACGCTCGACGAGTACCGCAAGTACATCGAGAAGGATGCCGCCCTGGAGCGCCGGTTCCAGCAGGTGCTCGTCGGCGAACCGTCGGTGGAGGACACCGTCGGCATCCTGCGCGGGCTCAAGGATCGCTACGAGGTGCATCACGGCGTCCGTATCACCGACTCGGCCCTGGTCGCCGCGGCCACGCTGTCGGACCGCTACATCACCTCGCGCTTCCTGCCGGACAAGGCCATCGACCTGGTCGATGAGTCCGCGTCGCGGCTGCGGATGGAGATCGACTCCCGCCCCGTCGAGGTCGACGAGGTGGAGCGCATCGTCCGGCGCCTCGAGATCGAGGAGATGGCACTGGCCAAGGAGACGGACGACGCGTCCGTCGACCGGTTGGCGAAGTTGCGCGCCGAGCTGGCCGATAAGAAGGAACAGCTCGCCGAGCTGACGACCCGCTGGCAGAACGAGAAGGGCGCCATCGACATCGTCCGCGACTTCACCGAACAGCTGGACCGGTTGCGTGGCGAGGCCGACCGCGCCGAGCGCGACGGCGATCTCGCCAAGGCCTCCGAGCTGCGCTACGGCCGGATCCCCGAGCTCGAGAAGAAGCTCGAGGCGGCGCGGCCCGTGGCCGAGGCTCGCGAGAACGTGATGCTCAAGGAGGAGGTCGGACCCGATGACATCGCCGACGTGGTGTCGGCGTGGACCGGGATCCCGGCGGGGCGGATGCTCGAAGGTGAGACCGCCAAGCTGCTGCGGATGGAAACCGAGCTGGGCAAGCGGGTCGTCGGACAGACGAAGGCCGTGCAGGCGGTGTCGGACGCGGTGCGCCGGACTCGCGCCGGGGTCGCCGATCCCAACCGGCCGACCGGCTCGTTCATGTTCCTCGGGCCGACGGGCGTCGGTAAGACCGAGCTCGCCAAGGCGTTGGCGGAGTTCCTGTTCGACGACGAGCGGGCGATGATCCGCATCGACATGAGTGAGTACGGCGAGAAGCACTCCGTCGCCCGGCTGGTCGGTGCACCTCCCGGATACATCGGCTACGACCAGGGCGGTCAGCTGACCGAAGCGGTCCGTCGCCGGCCGTACTCGGTGGTGCTGTTCGACGAGGTCGAAAAGGCTCATCCGGACGTGTTCGACGTGCTGCTCGCCGTGCTCGACGAGGGCCGGCTGACCGACGGTCAGGGCCGCACGGTCGACTTCCGCAACACGATCCTGATCCTGACGAGCAATCTCGGCGCCGGTGGCACCGAGGAGCAGGTGATGGCGGCGGTGCGCTCGGCGTTCAAGCCCGAGTTCATCAACCGGCTCGACGATGTGATCGTCTTCGACAGCCTCCGGCCGGACGAGTTGGTGTCGATCGTCGACATCCAGCTGGCTCAGCTGCAGAAGCGGTTGGCGCAGCGCCGGCTCACCCTCGAGGTGTCGCTGCCCGCCAAGCAGTGGCTGGCCGAGCGCGGGTTCGACCCGCTCTACGGCGCCCGTCCGCTGCGCAGGCTGATCCAGCAGGCCATCGGCGACCAGCTGGCCAAGCTGCTGCTGGCCGGTGAGGTGCACGACGGCGACGTGGTGCCGGTCAACCTGAGTGCCGACGGCGAGGGACTCAGCCTCGGCTGACCCTGCTGATGCCCAGTGGCCACTTGTTGCACGGTTTCGTTCCCCACCTGTGCAACAAGTGGCCATTGGGTTCGGTGTTTGTGCAAGTAACCGGGTTGTGACCTTAACGAGTTCGAGACAACCGGGTCCCAGCAAGTAGGCTAGGCCCCAATGGTCCCTCTCTGGTTCACGCTCTCCGCACTCTGTTTCACAGGGGCGGCAGTGTTGTTGTATGTCGATATCGACCGTCGGCGCGGGTTGGGCCGGCGGCGTAAGTCGTGGGCGAAGTCGCATGGCTTCGACTACGAGCACGAATCCAGCGAAATCCTGGATCGCTGGAAGCGTGGCGTGATGTCCACCGTCGGTGAGCACGTCACCGCCCGCAATGTGGTGCTCGGTCAGATCCGGGGCGAGGCCGTGTTCATCTTCGATCTCGACGATGTGGCCACGGTGATCGCCCTGCACCGCAAGATCGGCACGAACGTCGTGGTCGATCTGCGGCTCAAGGACATCAAGGAACCCCGCGAGAGCGATATCTGGCTGCTCGGCGCGATCGGCCCGAGGATGGTGTACTCCACCAACCTCGATGCCGCCCGCCGTGCCTGCGACCGTCGGATGGTGACGTTCGCCCACACCGCGCCCGACTGTGCCGAGATCATGTGGAACGAGCAGAACTGGACGCTGGTGGCCATGCCGATCAGCAGCAGCCGCGCCCAGTGGGACGAAGGCCTGCGTACGGTGCGGCAGTTCAACGATCTGCTGCGCGTCCTGCCGCCCATTCCTCAGCCCGGCCGCAACGGCGTCGGCGTGCACGCCGGTCAGCCCGCCCTCGCTCGCCGCAGCGGTTCGCCGAGCCGCCCGTTGCTGCCCCGGCCGGCCGAACTGCCCGCCGGGCGTGGTGACCTGCCGCCCAGCCGTGCGGATGTGAGTCGCTACGTCGACCAGCGCACCCCGGTGCGCAATGGCCGGCAATCGCCGCACTACCAGCGGTGACCCGACCTGCCACACCCGTAGCGCTGATCACCGGGCCCACCTCGGGTATCGGTGCGGGCTTCGCCCGGCGCTACGCCGCCGACGGCTACGACCTGGTCCTGGTGGCCCGTGACGCCACCCGGCTGGAACAGCTGGCCGACGAACTGCGTGATCATGCCGGCGTCGCCGTCGAGGTGCTGCCCGCCGATCTGGCGGTCGAGGCCGACCGCCGTCGGGTCTGCGACCGGCTGGCCGCCGGGGTGCAGGTACTGGTCAACAACGCCGGCTTCGGCACCTCGGGCGAGTTCTGGAAAGCGGACTACGCCACGCTGCAGTCCCAGCTCGACGTCAATGTCACCGCCGTCATGGCGCTGACCCACGCCGCGCTGCCCGCCATGCTGGCAGCCGGGCAGGGCACCGTCATCAACGTCGCCAGCGTGGCCGGGCTGATGCCGGGCCGCGGCTCCACCTATTCGGCATCCAAGGCCTGGGTCATCGCGTTTTCCGAGGGACTGGCCAACGGGCTGAGCGGCACGGGGGTGAGTGTGCACGCGCTGTGCCCGGGCTTCGTGCACACCGAGTTCCACGACCGGGCCGGCATCGAGATGTCGGGCACGCCGTCATGGTTCTGGCTGGAGGTGCCCGACGTCGTGCGCGACTGCTTGACCGCGGTGGCCAAGGGCGAGGTGGTGATCATCCCCGGCGTGCAGTACAAGGCGCTGACCACGGTGAGCCGGCTGGTACCTCGGAGCCTGGTGCGCGGCGTGACCAAACGCGTGGGTAAGGGTCGCGGGCGGACCTGAAATGCGGATGAGGACCGTGTTGGCGGCAGCGCTGGTGCTGATGCTCGCGGCGTGTTCTGGCGGTGACACCTCGAGTGGGCCGTACGGCGCGCAGCAGGCGCGCATCGGTGAATCGCTGACCGTTGCGGGCTGGAACGTGTCGGTGGCCAATCTGCGTTTCGACGCCGACCGGGTGCTCGTCGATATCGACGCCGCGCCGGCCCAGACCGGCGGAGCGCACGTCAAACCCGAGAGCCTGCGCCTCGGCCTGTACGGTGCGTTGGCCCATCCGATCGAGTCGAACGCGATCGGCGGTTGCGCCGACGCGGCCAACCTCGGCCTGCAGCCTGCCGCCATGCAAACCGCCGGCCCCGAACATCTCAGCGGCACAGTCTGTCTGGGACCGTTGCGGGACCAGAGTCAGGTGCGTGGGGTGTACCTGTACTCACCCGAGGAGCGCATCCCGAAGACCACGGTGGCCTGGCCCGCGGCCTTCCCCGTCGGGCTGATGCCCACCGGGGACAGCGAGGCGGGTCTGGTGCTGCAGTCCACCAGCGTGGACGCGTTCCGTGCCGACGGCGCCCAACTCGCGCCGTCCGCGCTCGGCGATCCGACGGCCTTCTCCGGTAACGGTTACATGCTGATCGGGCTGTCCATCGACGGCACGGCGCAGCGATACCGCGACGACTCGGCCAAACGCGGCGGCCCGCTCATGGTGCTCACCGGTCCGACCCTGCCGGGAAACGGTCTGTCCCATGCCTGTTCGGCGTACGGGGCGTCGCTGCTGGTCCTCCCCGAGGCTTCCCTGGACGCGGTGGCCATCCGCGCCTCGATGTGCACGCAGGGTGAGATCAACGCCGCACTGCTCTACCCCACGGTCTCGGTGGTGGGCACCCACGCGGCGCTGTGGACCACGGCGTGAGCCTGGGCCCCGGTCCGACCGAGTGGGGCGAGACGCCCGGCGTGGGTCCCTGGGCGGGATCGCTGCCGGATGATCCGCGCTATGACCCGGAGTTGTTGCGCGACGGCGATACCCGCAATGTCGTCGACGCCTACCGGTATTGGACCCGTGAGGCGATCATCGCGGACATCGACCAACGCCGACACGCGCTGCACATCGCGATCGAGAACTTCGGCAGCGATGCCAATATCGGCACCGTCGTACGCACCGCCAACGCCTTCGCCGTGCACACCGTGCACATCGTGGGCCGGCGTCGCTGGAACCGGCGCGGGGCCATGGTCACCGACCGCTACCAGCGGCTGCAGCACCACGACAGCACCGCCGAACTGCTGGACTTCGCCCGCGGGGCGGGGCTGAGCGTCGTTGCGGTGGACAACGTGCCGGGCTCGGTCCCACTGGAAACCACCGTCCTGCCCCGCGATTGCCTGCTGGTGTTCGGGCAGGAGGGACCGGGGATCACCCCGGAGATCAGCGCCGGCGCCGAACTGACCGTGTCGATCGCCCAATTCGGCTCGACCCGCAGCATCAACGCCGGGGTGGCCGCCGGCATCGCCATGCACGCATGGATCCGCACCCATGCCGACGTAACAGGCGCATGGTAGGTCCTCGTAAGCCCTGAGTAGGGCAGTATCGACGCATGGATCAGGTGTGGGCCAACCGTGCAGCCAGTTCCGAAGCCGCCGTCGCCACACGGCACCTGAAGCGACTGTGGGGTCTGCCGGGCACCCAGCTCGGTGTCGTGGCCTGGCCCGCGGCCCGCAAGCAGAAATCCTTCGGGACCTGGCACTACTGGTGGCAGGCCCACCTGCTGGACTGCCTGGTCGACGCCCAGCTGCGCGATCCCGACCCGGTCCGGATCGCGAAGATCACCCGGCAGATCCGCGGACATCACCTGCGCAACCTCAGGTGGACCAACGATTACTACGACGATATGGCGTGGCTGGCGCTGGCCCTCGAACGGGCCGGACGGCTGGCCGGGGTCCACCGGGAAGGCGCGCTCAAGACACTGTCCGAACAGTTCCTCAACGCCTGGGTTCCCGAGGACGGCGGCGGCATCCCATGGCGCAAACAGGACCAGTTCTTCAACGCGCCGGCCAACGGCCCGGCCGGCATCTTCCTGGCCCGTTACGAGGACCGGCAACGCCGCGCGCAGCAGATGGCGGACTGGATCGACGAAACCCTCATCGACCCGGAGACCCATCTGGTGTTCGACGGCATCAAGGCCGGCTCGTTGGTGCGGGCCCAGTACACCTACTGCCAGGGCGTGGTGCTGGGCCTGGAAACCGAACTCGCCGCCCGCACGCAGGACCCGGAACACGCGCCCCGGGTGCACCGGCTGGTGGCCGCCGTGCGGGAACACATGACCACCGACGGCGTCATCCAGGGCGCCGGCGGTGGCGACGGCGGGCTGTTCAACGCGATCCTGGCCCGGTATCTGGCATTCGTGGTCACCGACCTTCCCGGGGACACCCCGCAGGACGACGCGGCGCGGGCGACGGCGCGGGAGGTGGTGCTCACCTCCGCGCAGTCGGCGTGGGACTACCGCCAGACCGTCGACGGGCTGCCGTTGTTCGGTGCGTTCTGGGACCGCGCGGCCGAACTGCCCACCGCGGGCGGCGCCGAGGCGCAGTTCGTCGAGGGGGCGGTGAACGCGTCCGAGATCCCCGAACGCGATCTGTCGGTGCAGTTGTCGGGCTGGATGTTGATGGAGGCGGCACACACCCTCACCGTCGAGACACCGGCACCGGAATGACCGCGGCCCGCCTCTGGGGCGGGGTCAGGCCGCCCAGGCTCAGACGCTGTCGGTGGAGTTCTTGGCGGCCTTGCGGCGCTTGTACCACTCCCAGATCATCGGAGCCAGGGATGCGACGGCGATCAGGATGAAGATCGGCTCCAGCAGTTTCTGGATGACCTCGAACTGGCCCAGCCCGTAGCCGAGCAGCGTCAGGCCGACGCCCCAGAGCACCGCGCCGATGATGTTGTAGAGCGTGAACACCGTGTACCGCATCTTGGCAGCACCCGCGGTGATCGGCGCGAGGGTCCGCACGATCGGGATGAACCGGGCCAGCACGATGGCGAACGGGCCGCGCTGCTCGAAGAAGGCGTGGGCCTCATCGAGGTATTTCTGCTTGAGCACCTTGGCATCCGGTGTGAACATCGCGGTGCCCAGGTAGCGGCCGACGAAATAGCCGACCTGGCCGCCGAGGATCGCCGCGATCGGGATGAACACCAGCAGCTGCCACAGCTGGAAATTGGTGTCCACCTGGGCGCTCTGGGCGGCCGTGCCGGCGGCCAGCATGCCCGCCACGAACAGCAGCGTGTCACCGGGAAGGATGGGGAACAGCACGCCGGATTCGATGAAGACGACGACCAGGATGCCCACCAGGGCCCAGGTGCCGAACTGCTCGATCAGCTTCAGCGGGTCGAGGAAATCCGGCATCAGGGCCAGATGGGTGGTGGTCATGAGGCCCCAAGATACCGGGGAAATCGTCAAGGGCAGGCGACGGCGAGCTGGTAGGTGGTCGGGACGACGCGCGCCGGATTCGTCGAATCGGTGCCGGCGCCGCTCCCGGTGACCGTGAGGGTGTCGCCGTGGCGGAAGGCCTGCGGCGCGTCCTCGGAGACGTCGGCGGCGTAACCGATCGAGATCCCGCCGGCATCCCCGATGGTCACCGACCGTACCGACGGCATGTCGTCATCGGTGATCACCACCGTCACCCCGAACGAGGTCTGGCCGATGGTGTACCGGGCGAATCCGTCGGCGGCCGAGCAGACCACCGGGCCGATGGGCCCGACGTCGCGGCCGTTGACGATCAGCTGCGCCTGCCCCGCGGGCACGGTGGTGGCCAGCACCGGCGGAGGCGGAGCGGCGGGCGGCGGGGTGGTCGACGTCGGTGCGGGTGCCGGCTGCGGGGCACATCCGGCCACCAGCAGCAGGGCACCCGAGGTGAGGAAAGCGAGTGCCGGACGGGTGCGCACCCGCGCAACGCTAACCGAGACGGTCGCTTCGGTCAGGGTTCGCCCGAGAACGAAGGGCCCCAGTGCCGGCCCACCGGCTTCTTGTCATACTGACCTGGTCAGCCGGACTGCCGAGAGGAAGATCGAAATGCCCATCGCCACGCCCGAGGTCTACGCCGAGATGCTGGGCCGTGCCAAGGAGCACTCCTTCGCTTTCCCGGCCATCAACTGTGTCGGCTCGGAGAGCATCAACGCCGCAATCAAGGGCTTCGCCGACGCGGGCAGCGACGGCATCATCCAGTTCTCCACGGGCGGAGCAGAATTCGGCTCCGGTCTCGGCGTCAAGGATATGGTGACCGGCGCCGTCGCGCTGGCCGAGTTCGCCCACGTCGTCGCCGCGAAGTACGACATCACCGTTGCGCTGCACACCGATCACTGCCCCAAGGACAAGCTCGACACCTACGTGCGTCCGCTGCTGGCGATCTCCGCCGAGCGGGTGGCCAAGGGCCAGGACCCGCTGTTCCAGTCGCACATGTGGGACGGGTCGGCGGTGCCGATCGACGAGAACCTGCAGATCGGCCAGGAACTGCTGAAGCTGGCCGCCGCGGCCAAGATCATCCTCGAGGTCGAGATCGGCGTCGTCGGTGGTGAAGAGGACGGTGTCGAGGCCGAGATCAACGACAAGCTCTACACCACGGCCGCCGATTTCGAGAAGACGATCGAGGCGCTCGGCGCCGGCGAGCACGGTAAGTACCTGCTGGCCGCGACGTTCGGCAACGTGCACGGCGTGTACAAGCCGGGCAACGTCAAGCTCAAGCCCGAGGTGCTCAAGGAAGGCCAGGAGGTGGCCGCGGCCAAGCTCGGCCTGCCCGCCGGCAGCAAGCCTTTCGACTTCGTCTTCCACGGCGGTTCGGGCTCGCTGAAGTCCGAGATCGAGGATTCGCTGAAGTACGGCGTGGTCAAGATGAACGTCGACACCGACACCCAGTACGCGTTCACCCGGCCGATCGTCGGGCACATGTTCACCAACTACGACGGTGTGCTCAAGGTCGACGGTGAAGTCGGCAACAAGAAGGTCTACGACCCGCGCAGCTACCTGAAGAAGGCTGAGGCGTCGATGACCGAGCGTGTCATCGAGGCGTGCAACGACCTGCACAGCGCCGGCCGGAGTGTCTCCGCGGGCTGAGCCGCTCGCGATTTCGGCGTGTTTCGTTGCGGTGCACGCAGCGAAACACGCCGAAGTCGTCTCTAGGAGTTCTGGCAGATCTTCCACTGGGCGTCGCGGAGCTGCAGATCGAAACTGCGGGTGGAGCGGATCTGCGGGGCGTAGGCCATGAAGGTCGTGACATTGGCCTCGGCGTGATCGTCGTGCACGATCACCTGGTCGATGCTGGCCACCACCGGATACTGCTTGGCGGCGGCGACCCTGGCGTGCGTCTCGGCCCAGGCCTTGTCGTTGTACTGCGCGTAGCTGTCGCGGGTCGCGCCGCAGGTGATGCTGCGCAGTGTCGCCAGATCACCCTTCTGGATGGCCCCGTCGAAACTACCGATCGTGGTGCGGACCAGCTGCTCCTGTGACACCGCGGCAGTGCTCTTGCGGGTCAGCAGCACGGTGCCCAGCACCGCCAGGGCCACCAGGGCCGCGATGACCAGCACCACCGCGATGACCCAGCCCCAGCTGCGCCGCGTCCGGACCGGCCTGGCTGCCTCGCCTCGCGGTGGAATGACTTGCGGTGCAACGTTCTTGGTGACACCACTGTGCTGTGCCGCGATGAGCTCGGTGGTGTCCTCGGCGGAGAAGATCTCGGTCGGGGGTTCGGGCACCGCATCGATGATCTGCGTGGAGCCGTCGAATCCCGACGGCGCCGTGAACCGACGCTCGAGCCCGTCGCCGTCCGGTGTCTCTTCTCCTGTTCGGCTGGCGGATTCCTGCTCTTCGTCCGGCCCTGTTGGGTTCGACATTCCTGCTGCGGTCCTCCCTTGCCGACGCTACTGCGCAAGCCTAGCGATTGCCTGTAAATGTCGGCACGGCACAATGGCCTTATGACACGCATGGGTGATCTGCTTGGGCCGGACCCGGTGTTCTTGCCGGGTGATGTCGAGGCGGAGGAGGAGCTCGACGCGGGGGAGAACCCGGCGATCGTCGCAGCCGCGCATCCCAGCGCGTCGGTGGCCTGGGCCGCGCTGGCCGAGGAAGCGCTGGCCGACGACAAGGCGATCACCGCCTACGCCTACGCCCGCACCGGTTACCACCGCGGCCTGGACCAGTTGCGCCGCAACGGTTGGAAGGGTTTCGGGCCGGTGCCCTACAGCCACGAGCCCAATCGCGGCTTCCTGCGCTGTGTGGCGGCGCTGGCGAAAGCCGCCGACGCCATCGGCGAGACACCCGAGTACGCGCGCTGCCTCGATCTGCTCGACGACTGCGACCCGGCCGCACGTTCGCAGCTGGGTCTCGGCTAGTTCCCAGGAACCGCTGCCAGGCTCAGTGAATGGGCAGGCTGCGGACATCGTTGATCGCCGTTCTCGGCGTCGCTGCGGTGGTGGGTGCCGGTGCGGGGGGCGTCGTCGCCGAGGCCCTGCACCGCCCGGGTGCCGACAGCCCGGTCGCCAAGGTCGCCGAATGGGCGCGTGACCACGGGCTGGGCGATGAGGTCACCTGGCTGGAGCGCTGGCAGTATCGGCTGGACCAGCCCGCGGTGGGTGGTGCGCCCGCGGGTGGCATCCCGACCCCGGAGGGGGTGGTGCAGGCCGCCACGTCGGCGACCCTGCCCCCGGCGCCGCTGCCACCGCTGGCCGGCGGCGCCCCGCTACCCGGTGAGGGGATGTGGCGCACCGTCGTCGCCGTCGGTGGGCGCCCCGCGGTACAGGTGGCCGCGCTGCGTCCGGACGCCTCGCACACCTCGTTCGTGGCCGGGGTGATGCGGATGGATCCGGCCCTGGTGCGCGGCCAGTTGCGGCCGGGCACCATCGATCCCGGCGGTTCATGGCAGGCGTCGGCAGCATTGACCGCAACGGAGCGGGCGGGCACGGCGGTGGCGTTCAATGCCGGTTTCCGGCTGAACGACCACAGCTATGGCGGCTACTACAGCGAGGGCCGCACCGTCGTGCCACTGATCGACGGTGATGCCAGCCTGGTGTTGCACACCGACGGCACCGCCGATGTCGGCGCGTGGAACCGCGAGGTGCGGATGGGGCCGACGGTCGCCAGCGTCCGGCAGAACCTGGTGCCCTTGGTGGACGACGGACAGGTCAACCCGTCCTGTGCCACCGGAGGGCCACGGGAGTGGGGCAAGACGGTCGGGCAGACGGCCTATATTCATCGCTCCGGATTCGGGATCACCAACACGGGTGCCGAGGTGTACGTCGCCGGTCCGGCACTGTCGGTGTGCACCCTCGGGCACCTGTTGACCGATGCGGGTGTGGTGCGCGGGATGGAACTCGACATCAACCCGGACTGGGTCAGTGGCGCGTACTTCCAGAGACAGCCCGACGGTTCCCTGTCGGGGCACAAGTTGTTCCCGGCCGAGAAGGTGGACGCCGGGCACTACCTGCGGCCGTCCAGCCGCGACTGGTTCGCCTGGTTCGTCCGCTAGCAGTGGGTGGACTGCTCACAGTCGCCCGCGCCCTCGGGCGGTTCGACCTGCACGGTCGCGTGCTCCAGCCCACGGGCGGCCAGCACCGCGCGGGTGTCCTCCAGCACCTGGGCCGAGTTGCCGCGGCAGGTGACGTGTGCGGTGGCCATGTCCTTGCCCGGCACCAGCGTCCACACGTGCAGATCGTGTACCCCGGTGACCCCGTCGACGGCCGCCAGCGCGGTGCGCAGTTCATCGACGTCGATGTGGTGCGGTGACGATTCGGACAGGATCCGCAGCGCGGCCCGGGCCAGCGCGAAGGCGCGGGGCAGCACCCACAGCGCGACCAGGACGGCGACCACCACATCGGCGTAGGGCCAGGCGGTGGTGACGGTGACGATGCCGGCGATCAGCACACCGATGCTGCCGACGGTGTCTGCGACGACCTCCATGTAGGCGCCCTTGACCGCCAGGCTCGCCTCGGACTGCGACCGCAGTAGCAGCACGACCACCGCGTTGGCGAGCAGGCCCACCAGCGCGACGACGATCATCGGCATGCCGGGCACCTCGGGTGCGTCGCCGAGCCGTTCGAACGCCTCGTACAGGATGAATCCGGCGACTCCGAGCAGCAGGACGGCGTTGGCGACCGCGGTGAAGACCTCGGCGCGATGCCAGCCGTAGGTGCGCGCGGCGGAGGTCGAGCCGCGCCGGGCCAACAGCACCGCCGTCAGGCCCATGAACATGGCGACCAGGTCGGTGAGCATGTGGCCGGCGTCGGCGAGCAGGGCGATCGAGTTGATCGTCAGCGCGGTCACGAGCTCGACGACGAAGAACACCGACAGGATCGCCGCGCCGAGGATCATCCGGCTGACGCGGGTCTCGCTGCCGTGGCTGTGGTCATGTCCTGCACCCATGCCCGTGAATATATGCGCAAACTCGCATATGTCGCAAGGGTCAGACCCAGGCGGACCAGAACCGGGTCAGCTGTCCGCCGATGGCCACCAGCTGCTGGGGCACCCCGGACAGGTCGACGAACCAGAACACCACGTCGAAGAACACCCGGTTGAGCTGGGGGACCATCAGCAGGATGAACAGGATGATGAATCCCCACTGCTTGGCCGGTTCCAGTGCCCGGCGGGTGTCGGCACTCAGATGCGGTTCCAGTGCGCCGTAGCCGTCCAGGCCGGGGACCGGAAGCAGATTCAGCAGCAGCGCCGTCACCTGCAGGAAGCCCAGGAAGGCCACGCCGGACCAGAACACGCCATGGGCGGAGTCGAAGAACAGGGCCGTGACGGCTAGCAGCAGCACCGCCAGGACCGCATTGGCCAACGGACCGGCCAGGCTGACCTGCGTGCGCTGCCTGGGGGTCATCCAGGACGTCCGCACGTACACGGCACCACCCGGCAGGCCGATCCCGCCGATGGCGATGATCGCCAGGGGCAGCGCGATCGACAGCAGTGGGCTGGAGTACTTCAGCGGGTTCAGGGTCAGGTAGCCGCGGATCTCGACATCGCGGTCGCCGAACCGCCACGCGGTATAGGCATGGCCGAACTCGTGCAGGCACAACGACACCAGCCAGCCCGCGACGACGAAGATGAACACCGCCACGTACGAGAGCGGGCGCACGGTGTCCTGGCAGAACCAGGCCAGGCCCCCACCTGCCGCCGTGAGCGCAACGATCGCCAGGAAGACCGGGCTGGGACGCACCGATTGATGCAGGGGCCGGATGTTCACCCCACGAAAGCTACCGGCCCGGTTCCTCTGCGCGCTGCGCTCGTGTCAGTCCACCCGCAGCCACCCCTGCGTGTGCCGGTAGAACGTCGACCGCCGGACCGGGCGCGGCACCTGGACCCCGTCGCGCACCACCATGGCTCCGGTGGTGCCCAGCTGCACCGCGCGGCCGGCGACCCAGCGGCGGGCCCGCATACGCGGGCTGAGCACGCTGGCCCGTAGCCCTGGTGGCGCGTCGGTCGGCTCGATCCGGACCGCGGTGGCCGTGCCGTCGAAGAGCACGGTGTCGTCCACGACCGCCTCGCCCTCGATCTGTCGAGCGGAGTCGTCCGGCGGCAGCCAGTATCCGGCGCCGACGAGAACCGCGCCGGTCTCGTCCCGGATCAGCGGGACCCGGCGGGCCCGCCCGGTGCGTGCCCGCCGACCGGACCGGAACGGCGGCACCACGGCGACCTCGATATCGAGTCGATCGGCCCGCAGCAGCCTGCTCAGCACCGTCGCGACGTCGGCATCCGAGCCCGCCACGGCAAGTCGGCCCGCCGTGAATGCAGCGTCGACATCGGCCGGCTCTACGATCATCACCGCAGGACAGTCGGCCAATGTGCGGGGGATGCGACGGTCACCGAAGAGCAGCACGCTGATCTCTTGGCCGCTGTCTGTGGTGGTCAACGCCGCTCCTGTGGCTCCGCTCGGATATGGTGGGTCACCGGCTGCATCACTTTAAGCGGGAGAAATGCCATGCCGGCAATCGTGCTCATCGGGGCCCAGTGGGGTGACGAGGGCAAAGGTAAGGCCACCGATCTTCTCGGTGGACGCGTGCAATGGGTTGTGCGCTACCAGGGCGGTAACAACGCGGGTCACACCGTGGTGCTGCCCACGGGCGAGAACTTCGCGTTGCACCTCATCCCCTCGGGCATCCTCACCCCAGGCGTCACCAACGTCATCGGCAACGGTGTCGTGGTGGACCCAGGGGTGCTGCTCAAGGAGCTGTCGGGGCTGGAGGAGCGCGGCGTCGACACGTCCGGCCTGCTGATCTCTGCCGACGCCCACCTGCTCATGCCGTATCACGTCGCCATCGACAAGGTGACCGAGCGCTACATGGGCAGCAAGAAGATCGGCACCACCGGCCGCGGGATCGGTCCCTGCTATCAGGACAAGATCGCCCGCATCGGCATCCGGGTGGCCGATGTGCTCGACGAGGAACAGCTGTCCAACAAGATCGAGGCCGCCCTGGACTTCAAGAACCAGGTGCTGGTCAAGATCTACAACCGCAAGGCGCTGGACCCGGCCGAAGTGGTGGAGAACCTGTTGGAGCAGGCCGAGGGCTTCAAGCACCGCATCGCCGACGCCCGGCTGCTGCTCAACCAGGCGCTGGAGGCCGGCGAGACCGTGCTGCTCGAGGGCTCGCAGGGGACGCTGCTCGACGTCGATCACGGCACGTATCCGTTCGTGACGTCGTCCAACCCGACCGCCGGCGGCGCGGCGGTGGGCTCCGGTATCGGGCCCACCCGCATCACCACGGTGCTCGGCATCCTGAAGGCCTACACCACCCGGGTGGGCTCGGGCCCATTCCCCACCGAACTGTTCGACGAGCATGGCGCCTACCTGGCCAAAACGGGCGGTGAGGTCGGGGTGACCACCGGCCGGCCGCGTCGCTGTGGCTGGTTCGATGCCGTCATCGCCCGGTACGCGACGCGGGTCAACGGCATCACCGACTACTTCCTGACCAAGCTCGACGTGCTCTCCAGCCTGGAGACGGTGCCGGTGTGCGTGGGCTACACCGTCGACGGCAAGCGCACCGACGAGATGCCGATGACGCAGGCCGATATCGCCCGCGCCGAGCCGATCTACGAGGAACTGCCCGGCTGGTGGGAGGACATCTCCACCGCGCGCGAGTTCGACGAGCTGCCCGCCAAGGCACGTGACTACGTGCTGCGGCTGGAGGAGCTGGCCGGCGCGCACGTGTCGTGCATCGGTGTCGGCCCGGGCCGGGAACAGACGATCGTGCGCCGCGACGTGCTTGGCGCGAGGTGACAGGGGACCGGCCGGAGTCGGTTTTCGAACAGCACGGCGGCTTCCCGGTCTTCACCCCTGCCGACCCGGGCCCCGGCTTCGCGCGGTTCCTCACCGCGATGCGCCGGGCTCAGGACCTCGCGGTGTCGGCGGACCCCGACAGTGCCACCTGGGACGAGGCAGCGGACCGCGTGGAGGCACTCGTCGCGCTGCTGGAGCCGTATCAGGCCGATGAGGGCGTCGGCCCGGCCAGCCGGATGCCGAGTCTGCCCGGTGCGGGCAGTCTGCTGATGCCGCCGTGGCTGGTCACCAAGTTCGATCCCGACGGTGTCGAATTGGAGGTGCAGTTCAGCCGCTATCACGTCGGCGGGAACTACGCGGTGCACGGTGGCGTGCTGCCGCTGCTGTTCGATTCGGTGTTCGGCATGGTGATCCACGCGGCCGGCCGGCCGATCAGCCGGACCGCCTACCTGCACGTCGAGTACCGCAAGGTGACTCCGATCGACACCCCGCTGATCGCCCGCGGACGGGTCACCGAGGCCGAAGGGCGCAAGGCATTCGTCGAGGCCCAACTGCTCGACCGTGCGGAGAATGTGCTCGCCGAGAGCAACGGTTTGATGATCAGGCTGCTGCCGGGTCAACCCTAGCCCGCAGACGTGCTACCGTCAGTTGCGCGCATTTTGGTTGACGCGCTTGTAAATGAGGGAAGTAAGTTCAATGGCACAGGGCACTGTGAAATGGTTCAACAGTGAAAAAGGCTTCGGCTTCATCGCTCCCGATGGTGGGGCTGCCGACGTTTTCGTTCACTACTCCGAGATCACCGGAAACGGTTACCGCTCGCTCGAGGAGAACGCTCGCGTTCAGTTCGAGGTCGAGCAGGGCGCGAAAGGCCCGCAGGCGGTAGGCGTCTCGCTCATCTGAGCGAGAATCAGAGCTTCTGAGGGCCGGCGCGGTGAGACCGCGCCGGCCCTTCTCGCTTGCCTGATGGTCATCGACGATTCACGCCACCGACGCGTATCCGCCGATGGAATTGTGAAGACTGGAAATCGATGACTTACTTGAATTTGATTCATATGAATCGCGCGTGCCGAAGCCCGGGCTGCACCGCCGCGCCCGTCGCCGGGACCCGCCATTGCGGCCACCACGGCATCGCCCGGCATTTCGCGAGTCTGCGGCAGAAGTAGATTCGCCCGCAGCGCACACCGCGGGATGCGAACATGACGCGGTGAGCACGCCACTTCAATTTCACCGCCTGACCACCCCGCGGGCCGCGGCCGCCGCGGGTGTGCTGTTCTCCGTGCTGTTCACCGCCTCTTTGGTGCTGTTGTGGACCACCGTGCCGGAAGGCGGTGCGCACGGCAGCCAGTGGACGGTGGCGGGCAGCGGTCACCTCAAAACGGCGGCGGCGCTGATGCCGTTCGCCGGGATCGCGTTCCTCTGGTTCATCGGGGTGGTGCGTGACGGGTTCGCCGGTGTGGAGGACAAGTTCTTCTCCACGGTGTTCCTGGGCGCGGGCCTGCTGTTCCTGGCCATGGTGTTCGCCACCACCTCGGTGGGAATCGGCTTGGCGCACAGCAGTACTGACGTGACAGATCCGGGTGCGCGCGCGGAAGTGGTGGCCTTTGCCACCATGGCGCTGACCGCGCTCGGCAAGACCTACGCACTGCGGATGGCCGCGGTGTTCATGATCTCGTTGGCGACGATCTGGCTCAAATCGGGTGTGATGCCCCACTGGCTGGTGTGGACCACCTACATCACGGCGGTGGTCGTTCTGGTGGCCGCCGATACGTCCGTCTGGCTGATGCTTGTCTTCCCGGTATGGGTGCTGTTGGTCAGCGTCATGCTGCTCGGACGCTCCGGGGTGATCCATCTGCCCGACGCCATCGAGTGACGAGTTCGCTCAGAACGGTGGTGGTTTCGCGTTCTGTTCGAGGGTGTGTTGGTTGAGGCGGCGTTCGGCGTTGATCCGGGCGGCGTGGGTGTGGGCGCGGGTGCGGCGGCGGCGGGGCATGGCCAGCCCCCGACCCCCGACGCCGCTGCCGGTGGCGGCTGGTGTCGGTGGTGGCGCCGGGGTGTGAATGGGTTTGTCGGGGAACAGGATCCGGGTCAGCGGCACCGTGGTGTAGGTATGCCCGGCGGAGTTGGTCCAGGTGTGTGTCCCGTCGGGATGCTGGACGGTGCTCCAGCCGGCGAAGGTTTTGAGTAGGTGATGGGTACGGCACAGCGCGGCGAGATTTCCGGGGTGGGTGGCCCCACCCGGCCACGGCACGCTGTGGTCGAGGTCGCAGTACTGGGCGCCACGGTGACAGCCGGGGAAAGTACAGGTCAGGTCGCGGGTGCGGACCCAGGCCGCCAGCTTCGCCGAGGGCCGGTACCGCGGCTCAGCGGTGAGGTCGTTGGTGTCGGCGAGGGTGGTGACCCGGGCGCCGGTGGCGACGAGTTCAGCGACCAGCGGGGCGGGCACGACACCGCCACCGGGGATGACCCCCGGGGTGCCGGTCACCGCGGCCGGGCCGCGCAGGCCCTGCAGGCCGTCACCGTGCACGCCGGGATCACGCGCCGGGGTGTCGGGTTCAGGCTCAGGATCGGGGCCTGGTTGCGGATCCTCGGGCCCCGGCGCGGGATTACCGGGAACCACACCCGTTGCCGCACCCGGCACTGTCTCGGTGAGTACGTAGACCGTCACCGCGGCTGAGCGGGGATCCACCCCGGCGGCCGGGCAGCCGGGCTCCCCACACAGACACGTCAGCCGCTCGGCGTTCGGGTCGACGGCCAGTAATCCCATGGCGTCGGCGCGGCGCTGCCCGACCGTCCGCGGATCACCCTCGCAGACTGTGGCGGCGAGGGCGGTGAGCCGGGCCCGCAGCACCGCGGCGTCGGTGGCCAGCAGCCGCCCCCACACCGCGACGGTGCCGGCGGGATCCTCCTGGGCCCCGAACTCGATGCACCGGGATCGGGCCGCGGTGCGGGCGCAGTGCACCGCGACCGGATCGAATTTCTCGATCCACACATCGATGGCGGTCTCGGTGTTCTTCTGCGAGAGCACCCCCAACGTCGGGGCAACCCCGGCCAGCGCGGCGTCGATCAACGCCAACGCCTCCGGTATCGGTGACCAGCCGGGTCCGCCAGGTGATCGCGGCGGCGGTTTTGGCCGAGATCTCCCCGTGCTCGAGCAGGGCCCCCACTTTCGGGAGCCGATCCCGCAACGCGAGGGCGATGCGCATCTGCCCGGCCGCACTCTCCCGGGACAACCCACAGCCGGCCGATATTTCCGCGGCGGCGTACTCCCACCCATCCAACGCCGCAGACGCCCGCGCTTCGTCTTCGTCCTTGCAGTGCCAGTCGACCAGAGCGGCGATGATCGCCCACCGCCGCGCCGCGGCCACTGCCTCAGCCCGGGTCGCGGCGCGCAACGCCTCGATCAGCGCCGCATCCCCCACGCCACCCAAGTCGAACATATGTTCACACTACAACGACCCGCCGACACGGCACGGAAGTTATCCACAGACCCGAAGTTATCCACAACTCCACGCCCGCACCAGGATTCGATTCCGGGCAGTCGGGCCCGCAGCGGTCTCTCGTCGAACGCATCGGCGAGTTGCGCCACCGCGCCGTGGCCGAAACAATAAGTGGTGCAATCCTTCTCGTGCGATTCGTGCCGGAGCCGAGGATGGACCGACTGTCCAGAGCTACGGCGCTTCGCGCAGTGCGCCGGCCGGGCAGAGCTTGACGGCCTCGCGGGCGTGATCCTCTTCGCCGGCGGGCACCTCGTCATTGAGCAGCACCACGATGCCGTCCTCGTCCTGGTCGAACACGGCCTCGGCCACCATCACGCAGTTGCCCGCGGAGATACACGCGTCGCGGTCGGCATCGATATGCATGGTCATCTCACCCCTTCTCATCCCTCCACGTCACTGCCAACGAACGTAGTCCGTAGATGAAGTGGAACGACCGGAATTCGACATCGGCGAAATCCTCGGCCAGCTCCAGTCCGGGAAACCGGCGGAACAACGCCGGGAACGCGATACGCATCTCCATCCGGGCCAGCGGCGCACCCAGGCAGTGGTGCACGCCGTGGCCGAAGGCGAGGTGCCCCGGCGCGCCGCGGCGCACGTCGAGAACATCGGGGTCGGCGACGAACCCGGGGTCCCGATTGCCCGACGGCAGCGAGGCGAACACCAGGTTGCCCGCCGGAATCACTGTCCCGGCCACCTCGACATCGGCGGTGGTGAACCGCGGAATCGCGTGCTGTACCACCGACAGCCAGCGCAGCAGTTCCTCGATGGCGGGTGCGACGGCGTCGGGATCGTCGCGGATCAACGCCAGTTGGTCAGGGTGGCGCAGCAACGCCAGCGTGCCCAGCCCCAGCATGTTCGACGTGGTCTCGTGGCCGGCCAGCAACAGCAGACCGGCGATGCCGACCAGTTCGTCGTCGGTCAGTTCGGTGCCGTGCTCGCGGATCAGCATGCCGAGGATGTCCTCGCCGGGAGTGCGTCGAGCGGTGAGTACCAGCCCCCGCATGTAATCGCGGCTTTCGCGCTGCAACGTCATCCGCTGCGCGATCGGCAGCGACAGGTCGAGCTGGCGCCCCGAGCGTTCCTGGAAGTCGGCGCGGTCCTCGTACGGCACGCCGAGCAGCTCGCAGATCACCAGCGACGGTATGGGCAGCGCGAATTCGGAGATCAGATCTGTGCTTGATCCCCCGTCGCTTCGCTCGCCCCCGACTGGCGCCGCTGCCGCAGCCATCGCGTCCAACCGCTGGTCGACGATCTCGGTGATCCGCGGCTCCAGCCGCTTCATCCGGCG
The DNA here is from genome assembly GCF_011758805.1 of Mycolicibacterium fluoranthenivorans. NCBI lineage: Bacteria > Bacillati > Actinomycetota > Actinomycetes > Mycobacteriales > Mycobacteriaceae > Mycobacterium > Mycolicibacterium fluoranthenivorans. The sequence continues at coordinate 967,310 of NZ_JAANOW010000001.1, forward strand.
GATGGTGAACTCCGGGGTGAGGAATCGGCGCAGCCGTTGATGCTCCGGCGGATCCTGCGCCAGCAGATTGCCCGCCCGCGCACTGGCCTGCTCCTCCACCGAGACCTCCGGTGCCCCGGGCAGGGTGAAACCGGGCGGTCGGCTGTTGGAGAAGTGCTCGTGATCAGCGAGGACGGCCTTGACGTCGTCGTGCCGGGTGATCAGGTAAGCCCGGTTGCCCAGCGGGCCGGTGACGGACTGCACGCCCGCCGAATCCCGGAGGGCGGCCAGTTCTGGTGTTGGGTCGAAGCCGTTGCGCCGCATGTGCACCGGCAGTCTCGGCTCCTCGGTGAGGGTCATGACCAGACGTTACCCGCCGAACACAAAGTCCTTGATCAGCGCGTTGACGACGGCCGTCAGGCGAGGATCGGCAGCAAGGAGTGCACGATGTGCACCGCAGCGTGGGCAACCTGGGTGGTGTACAGGGTGAAGTCGATATCTGGGTCGTGTCCGGCGAGGTCCGACAGGGCGCGTATCACCAGCCAGGGCACACCGAACGCGGCGCAGACCTGGGCCACCGCGGCGCCTTCCATCTCGATGGCCGACCCGCCCAGATCACGGTGCAGGCGCATCCGGGTGGCATCGCAGTGCAGGTAGGCATCGCCGGACACGATGGTGCCGAACGTGATCAGCGGTGCACGGTCTTGTCCGCCGGCTTCGGCGTCGAGAAACGGAAGCAGGACCGAGGACAGTTTGCGCTGCACCCGGCCCAGCAGGTTTTCGTCCACGCTGAAACCGAGTTCGTCGGTCGGGTTGAAGAACCGTACGTGTCCGGGCTGATACAGCGAAAGCTGTTCCTCTTCAATGATTCCGGAGTCCATGGCCACGATCTTCTCGGCGACGACGATATCGCCGATGGCCAGTTCCGGGCTGAGTCCGCCTGCGACACCGGTGAAGATGACGGCGTCGCAGCCGAACCTGTTGATCAACAGGGTGGTCGCGGTCGCGGCGTTCACCTTGCCCATCCCGGACTCGGCGGCCACCACGCGATGCCCGTCGATGGATCCGGCGGCGAACGTCCACTGCGCCATCTCGGTGTGCACGACGTCCCCCATGAGTTCGGCGAAACTGGCCAGCTCGTCCGGGATCGCGCACAACACGCCAATCGTCATACCGCCACGCTATCGGTCGGCGTGCAGTCCCGGCCACCAGATGCGCGGCCCGATCAGGGTGAACAGCGCCGGGATGATGACGGTGCGCACCACGAACGTGTCCAGCAGGATGCCCAGGCCGACGATGATGCCCAGCTGGGTCAGCACGATCAGCGGCAGGACCCCGAGCACGCAGAACACCGCGGCCAGCACGATGCCCGCGCTGGTGATCACGGCACCGGTCGCCGACACCGCCCGCACGATGCCCTGCCGGTTGCCGAAGGCCGGGGTCTCCTCGTGTGCGCGGGTGACCAGGAAGATGGTGTAGTCCACACCCAGCGCCACCAGGAACAGGAAGGCGAACAGCGGGGTTCCGTTGTCCAGCGCGGGGAATCCGAACAGGTGCACGCTGGCCCAGCCGCCGAGGCCCAGCGCCGCCAACGCACTGAGCACCGTCACCGCCACCAGGAGCACCGGCGCCAGCATCGAGCGCAGCAGGACGAACAGCACCGCCAGCACCACGGCCAGGATCGCCGGGATCACCACCAGTCGGTCTCGCTGGGCCGCCGCGGCGGTGTCGCGGGCCTGGGCATCCGAGCCGCCCACCACTGCGGCGCCGTCCACGCGGTGCACCGAATCGCGAAGGGCGTCAACGATGGTGAACGCCTTCGAGGAGGCGGGCGCGGCGTCGAGCACCACCGACCATTGTGTCAACCCCGTGTTCGACTGTCCCGCAGGGAGGACCGACGTCACGCCCGGGGTGCCCGCGATGGCGCGCTGGATCGCGTCGGCCGAGGCGCTGGGGCCGATGACGCGGGTGGGATCGGTCAGTCCACCGGGGAAATGGGCGGCCAGGGTGTCGTACCCGGCCACCGATTCGGCCTGCACCCGGAACTGCTGGGTCTGGGACAACCCGACCGGGGTGGTGAACAGCCCGGCGCACAGGGCGGCCAGGCCGGCCAGGGCCACCGTCGCGACCACGGCCGGTCGGCGGGCCACCCCGGCGGCGATGCGGTGCCAGATACCGCTCTCGGTAAGCGGTTTGGCATGCGACCCGGTCGTCGGGACGAACGGCCAGAACAGCTTGCGCCCGCACAACCCCAGCAGTGGGGGCAGCACCAGCAGCACGAAGACTGCTGCGACCACCAAACCGGCGGCGGACTGCACACCGAGGCTGCGGTTGCTCGGCGCCGACGCGAACAGCAGGGTCAGCAGGGCCAGCACCACGGTGGCGTTACTGGCCAGGATGGCCGGGGCGGCGGCGCGCAGTGCCACGCGCAGCGCGTCGCGGTGGTCTTCGCGTACGTGCAGTTCCTCGCGATAGCGCGAGATCAGCAGCAGCGCATAGTTGGTGCCCGCGCCGAAGACCAGCACGCTGGTGATACCGCCGGTGGATCCGTCCGGGCTGAGCCCCACGCCCGAGGCCACCGCCGACCCCACGACGCTGCCCACCCGGTCGGCGAAGGCGATGACCAGCAGCGGTACCAGCCACAGCACCGGCGAGCGGTAGGTGATGATGAGCAGCAACGCCACCACCGTCGCGGTCACGGCCAGGAGCGTGATATTGGCTCCGGCAAAGGAATTGGCGATATCGGCGCCGAACGCGGGGCCGCCGGTGACCTGTGCCTGCAGACCTGGCGGCAAGCGCTTGGCGGTCTCGGCGCGCAGGTCGCGCACCGCGTCGTTGAGTGCGAAGCCGGACAAGTCCGCGGGCAGCGGCGCGACCACCACGGCAGCCTTACCGTCCTCGGAGACGCGTGCCCCGGCGCCGGCGGCGGTGATATCGGCCGCGGACAGCACCGCCCCGTCCGTGCGCGTCACCACGATGATCGCCGGAACGCGATCACCGCCCGGGAAGTCGGCCCGCAGTGCGTCTGCGCGGGCCGATTCGGCGGCGGCCGGGACGGACACCGGTGACTGCGATGCGGAATCGCCCGCACCGAGCAGGGCCATCAGGGCACCGGAGGTGACCACGACGATCAGGGCCAGGGCCCACGAGAGGCGAGCAGACATACACAAAATATTTCAGATACTTAACTATTAATCAACTGTATGATCCGCGCATGCCACCGCAGCGCCACCGCGCCGATCTGGAAGCCCAGATCGCGGCGGACGCGCGGGCACTGACCGCCGAGTCCGAACAGATCGGCCGTTCCTTCGCGAGTCAGCACGACCTGGGCGCCAATGACTTTCGGGCGCTCCTGCACATCATGGTGGCCGAATCCGCGGGAACCCCGCTGACCGCCGGGGATCTGCGCAAGCTGCTCGGGACCTCGGGTGCGGCCATCACCTACCTGGTGGAGCGGATGATCGCCTCCGGGCACCTGCGCCGCGATATCGATCCCGCCGACCGGCGAAAGGTGATCCTGCGCCACGACGAGCACGGCCTGACCGTCGGCCGGAAGTTCTTCGCCCCGCTGGCCCAGCTCAACTCACGTGCCCTGGCCGACCTGCCCGATGCGGACCTGGAGGCGGCTCATCGGGTGCTCACCGCGCTCGTCGGCGCCATGCAGGAGTTCAGCGGCGGTTGAGCGTCGCCTCTTCCAGGTCCAGCCCGCGCAACACCGAGCGCAGCACCTCGTCGTCGATGTTCCCGGCGTCGCGCTCGGCGATGAACGTCGCGCGTTCGGCGGCCAGCATCTCCAGCCGCAGCCGACGGAACGCCGAGGCCGGGCTCTCGCCGAGCTCTTCCTCACTGCGTCCCAATCGCTCCCAGGCCGAGTTGCGCCGGGCGGTGTTCCATTTGTGCAGGACCGCCGCGGCACCGTCGCGCATGGCGTTACCGCCGGCGCGCTGCTCTTCGAGGAGTTCGTCGAGCCGCTCGGCGGCCGCCCTGGCCGCCTTGTCCTGTGCGGCGGCCTCGGCGAGGGCGTCCTGCTGTTCGTCATCACCGCGCACGCAGAAGTGCCGGATCACCCAGGGCAGGGTCAGGCCGTGCAGCAGCAGGGTGCCGACCACCACCACGAACGTGAGGAACACCAGTTGCGGGCGGCCCGGGAACGGGTCCCCGCTGAGTGTCGTGAGCGGCACACCGAACGCCGCGGCCAGTGACACCACGCCGCGCATCCCGGCCCACGCCAGGACGAAGACCTCGGCGGGCCCGGGGCGCGGTTCGTTCTCGCGGACCCGTTTGATCAGCAGCCGCGGCGTGTAGGCGAACACGAACACCCAGGCGATGCGCACCGCGATCACCGTCGCCAGCACCGAGACCGAGGACACGGCGATCGTGACGAACGAGATGCCGGTGAGCTCGTGCACCACCTCGGGCAGTTGCAGCCCGATCAGCAGGAAGGCGAACGATTCCAGGATGAGCTGCAGCGCCTTCCACACGGCGTCATCCTGCAGTCGGGTGGCGTAACCGGCCTCCGTCGAGCGCTGCCCGAGGATGAGGGCGGCGACCACGACCGCCAGCACACCGGAGCCGTGGATCTCCTCGGCCAGCAGATAGATGACGAACGGGGCGATGAGCCCGATGGCGCTCTCCACCAGCGGGTCGTCCAGCCGGTGCCGGATGAACGCGATCACCCAACCCACGGCCAGCCCGACCACGAGTCCGCCGGCCACCGCCAGCCCGAACGTGGCCAGCCCCGAGCCCCAGGTCGCCGACGCCCCGATCGCCGCCGCCAGCGCCACCTTGTAGGCGGTCAGGGCGGTGGCGTCGTTGAGCAGGCTCTCCCCGCCGAGCAGCGTCATGATCTGCCGGGGCAGCCCGAGCCGGCGGCCGACCGCCGTCGCCGACACCGCGTCGGGCGGCGCCACGATCGCCCCCAAGGTCAGCGCCGCGGCGACGGTCAGCTCCGGCACGGTATGGAACGCGACGAACCCGACGGCCAGCGTCGTCGCCAGCGGCAGGCCCACGGCCAGCAAGCCGATCGGCCGGATGTGCTGGCGCATGGTGACGTAGCTGCTCTCCAAACCGGCCGACCACAACAACGGCGGCAGGATGACGTTGAGCACCAGCTCGGGGTCCAGCTCGACGGAGCCGAAGCCCGGGATGGCGCTGGCCGCCAGCCCGGCCACCACCAGGGCCAGCGGGGCCGACACGTCGAAGCGGCGGCTGACACCCGCCAGCAGCACCGCCGCCGCCAGCACCGCCAGCAGTGTGCCTTCCATACCGCGAACCCCCCTTGCCGGACGGTGCGCGTGTTCGCCCGCCCGTATCCTTGATCAATATGCTGAAGAGATCACGTCGGCGCGCGGCGGGAACTCCTGCGGCCGCCGGAGCCACTGCCTCCCGCTCGTGTGAGCATCTTCAGGCCGCGGTGGGCATCGTAGAGCCGGAGCCCGTCACCCCGGGACGTTGCCAGGAATGCGAAGCCGATGGCGAGCACGCGTGGGCGCATCTGCGGATGTGTCTGACCTGTGGTCATGTCGGCTGCTGTGATTCCAGCCCGCTCCAGCACGCCTCGGCGCATTTCCACCAGACCGGACATGCCGTGATGCGCTCGGCCGAACCGGGTGAATCCTGGCGTTGGTGCTACATCGATATCCGGTTGGGCTGACGATCTGGCAGGCTGGGTGGGCAATGACTGACGCGAAGAACGCCCCGGTTCCCGGCCCGGCACCCATCGTGATGCTGCTCGGCTCGGGTGAAACGAGTCGCGAACTGGCGCTGGCTTTTCAGCGGCTGGGCGCCTCGGTGGTCGCGGTGGATCGGTACGCGGACGCACCCGCGCACCTGGTCGCCGACCGTGCCCTGGTGGTCAAGATGAACGATCGGGACGCGCTGGCCGCGGTGATCGCCAAGGAACAGCCGCATTTCGTGGTGGTCGAATCGGGTGTGGTCGCCACCGACGCGCTGGCTGTCGCCACCGACGGTGTGCAGCACGTCCCGATGGTCTTCCCGACCCCCGAGGCCACTCGCCTGAGCCTGGATCGCGAGGGTCTTCGCCGGCTGGCCGCCGATGAGCTCGGCTTGCCCACCGCGCCGTTCTGGTTCGCCGGGTCGGCCGCCGAATTGGCCACCGTCGCCGAGCACGCCGGTTTCCCGCTCACCGTGACACCGGTGCAGGGCGCCCCCGGCGACGGCGTATCGGTGCTGCTGCGCGCCGAAGACGTCGAGCCGGCCTGGAACCGCGCGGTCGCCGCCGGGCACACCACCCACAACCGGGTGATGGCCGAGACGGTGGTCGACGTGGACGACGAGGTGACGCTGCTGACGGTCCGCACCACCGGGCCGACCGGACCGGCCGTCCATTTCTGCGAGGTGATCGGGCGCCGCACCGCCGAGGACGGCACCCTGTCCACCTGGCAGCCGCACCGGTTGTCGCCCGCCGCGCTGGACGCGGCCAAGTCGATCGCGGCCCGCATCGTGAATTCACTGGGCGGGCGCGGGGTCTTCGGGGTGGATCTGCTGGTCCGCGGTGACGAGGTGTACTTCGCCACGGTGCGGCCCCGCCCGGACGACACCGGCCTGCTGACGGCGCGCACCCAGCGGTTGTCCGAGTTCGAACTTCATGCCCGCGCGGTACTCGGCCTGTCGGTGGACACCATCATGGTGTCGCCCGGCGCGGCGGAGGTGGCCTACGGCGGCGCCGATACGACCACCCAACCCGCGGACCCGGGGGAGATGCTCGCCGTCCTGGCCGAAGCGCTGGCGGTGGCCGAGAGCGACGTCCGCCTGTTCAACCGGCTCGACGAGTCCGACGGCCGGTACCGGCTGGGCGCCGCCCTGGCGACCGCACCCGATGTGACGGTGGCCCGGGACCGCGCGCAGCGCACCTCGCATGTGCTGCGTAAGCTCTGGCAGTCGTGAGCGACCAGGACGACCAGCAGGACCGACCGACCGCCGCCCCCTTCCTGGGCGCGCTCGTCATCATCGTCATTGTGATCACCGTGATTTTTGTGCTGAACCGCCAGAGCGGTGGCGGGGATCCCGAACAGATCGGCACTGCCGTATCGGGTCAGAACGACGCCCTGCAGCGGCAGGACTACCAGGATTTCGTGAAGTACACCTGCAAGGAACAGCAGGGCACGCAGGATGACGTCCTTGCCCGGCAACGTAATTCAGCGGCCACGCGCGGAGAACGCTATGTGGACGGCGTCGGCAATGTGGTGGTGAACGGCGATCGCGCCACCGCCAAGGCGACCTACCACTTCAACAACGCGCCGGACACCTTGGTCGGCGCCGATCTGGTACTCGTCCGCGAGGACGGGTCGTGGAAGATCTGCTCGGCGACTCCGGGCTAACCCTTGTTACCCGTGCGGACCACGCGCTACTACGGTGTGAGGTGTGTCCACACCCTACGCAGGAGACATCACGCCGCAGGAAGCCTGGAAGCTGCTGGCCGACGACCCCAGCGCCGTTCTGGTCGACTGTCGCACCGAGGCGGAATGGCGTTTCGTGGGGGTGCCTGATCTGGCCGAGCTGCGGCGCGATGTGGTCTACGTCGAGTGGAACAAGAGCAACGGCTCACACAACGACGGCTTCCTCGACGATCTGACCGGTGCGGGTGTCACGCCCGGCGAGCGCCCGGTGATCTTCCTGTGCCGGTCCGGGAACCGGTCCATCGGCGCGGCCGTCGCCGCCACCGAAGCCGGTATCGCGCCGTCGTACAACGTGCTCGACGGATTCGAGGGCAATCTCGACGAGAACGGCCACCGGGGCGCAACCGGCTGGAAAGCGGTCGGCCTGCCTTGGAAACAGACGTAGCGACAGACGTAGCGACAGAGTGCACAACAGAGCGAGGGTCAGTTCATGAGTGAGGTTCCATCGGTCCGGATTCCGGCGGCCCTGCCCGACGGCGTCAGCCAGGCCACCATCGGTGTCCGCGGCGGGCTGCTGCGGTCGGGTTTCGAGGAGACCGCGGAAGCCCTCTATCTCACCTCCGGTTATGTCTACGAGTCGGCGGCGAGTGCGGAGCAGGCGTTCACCGGTGAGATCGACCGGTACGTGTACTCGCGCTACGGCAACCCCACCATCTCGATGTTCGAGGAGCGGCTGCGGCTCATCGAGGATGCCCCGGCGGCCTTCGCCACGGCCACCGGGATGGCGGCGGTCTTCACCGCGCTCGGCGCGCTGTTGGGTGCGGGGGATCGGCTGGTGGCTGCCCGCAGCCTGTTCGGGTCCTGTTTCGTGGTGTGTAACGAGATCCTGCCGCGCTGGGGTGTCGAGACGGTGTTCGTGGACGGCGAAGACCTCTCGCAGTGGGAGGAAGCCCTGAGCAAGCCCACCCAGGCCGTGTTCTTCGAGACCCCGTCCAACCCGATGCAGTCGCTGGTGGATATCGCCGCGGTCTCCGAACTGGCGCATGCTGCCGGCGCGAAGGTGGTGCTGGACAACGTCTTCGCCACCCCGTTGCTGCAGCAGGGCATGCCGCTGGGTGCGGACGTGGTGGTGTATTCGGGCACCAAGCACATCGACGGCCAGGGCCGGGTGCTGGGCGGTGCGATCCTGGGCGACAAGGAGTACATCGACGGGCCGGTGCAGAAGCTGATGCGCCACACCGGCCCGGCGATCAGCGCGTTCAACGCCTGGATCCTGCTGAAAGGCCTTGAGACGCTGGCCGTCCGGGTGGACTACTCGAACCGGTCTGCGCAGCGCATCGCCGAATTTCTGGAAGGCCAGGCCGGGGTGAACTGGGTGAGATACCCGTTCCTGGAATCACATCCGCAATTCGACCTGGCCAAACGGCAGATGCGCGGCGGCGGGACCGTGGTCACCTTCGAGTTGGCCGCCGGAAAGCATGGATCTGCGAAGGATCGCGCCTTCGAGGTGCTCGACAAACTCCAGGTCATCGACATCTCCAACAACCTGGGCGACGCCAAATCGCTGATCACCCACCCGGCCACCACCACGCACCGCGCGATGGGGCCGGAGGGCCGGGCCGCCATCGGCCTGGGTGACGGGGTGGTGCGCATCTCGGTCGGCCTGGAAGGGACCGAGGACCTGATCGCGGATCTGGACCGGGCGCTGGGCTGAGCGGTGTCACGGGACAACGCAGCGAAGAAGGCCCGCCGCAAGAAGCGTCAGGCCGCCCATCGGATCTCCACCGCGGCCTTCGAGCAGGTGGCGGCCATCGAGGATGCGGTGGTGGCCGACCTCGCCGAGTTCGACGAGCGAATCACCTTACGCGGCTGGATCTTTGACGAGGAAGAATCCAACGACGACTATGCGGTCTGGTTCTTCGAGCCGTCCGGGGCGCAGGTCGCCGACGGGCTGCCGGTGACGTCACTGTGGCTGGACGCCACCGAGGACGGCGCGATCGTGCGGGTGGTCCTGGTCGGCACCACGACGCAGCACCCGTTCACCCACGACCAGCTGTTCGAGCACCTGCAGGTGATCGAGGACTACCGGAACGGTGACCCGGTCCCGGAGTTCGGCTAGGGTCTGCAACCCATGGCCCTCATCGCGGGAATCGACTCCTCCACGCAGTCCTGCAAGGTGATCGTCTGCGACGCCGACACCGGACGTGTCGTGCGGGAGGGGCGGGCCCGTCATCCCGACGGTACCGAAATCGAGCCGTCGGCATGGGAATCCGCTGCCGGGGTGGCCATCGCAGACGCCGGCGGGCTCGATGACGTCTCCGCGGTATCGGTCGGTGCGCAGCAGCACGGCATGGTGTGCCTGGACGAACAGGGTCAGGTGGTGCGGCCCGCGCTGCTGTGGAACGACACCCGTTCGGCGCCGGCGGCAGCGGATCTGGTGACCGAGCTCGGCGGGCCGCAGGCCTGGGCCGACGCGGTCGGCGTGGTGCCGTTGGCGGCCATCACGGTGTCCAAACTGCGTTGGCTGGCCGACCACGAACCGGCCGCCGCCGACCGCACCGCCACGGTGTGCCTGCCGCACGACTGGCTGAGCTGGCGGTTGGGTGGCCAGACCGATCCGGCCGCCGTCGTCACCGACCGCAGCGATGCCAGCGGCACCGGCTACTACGACGCCGGCACCGGCGAGTACCGCACCGATCTTCTGGAGCTGGCCCTGCGTGGCCGCCGCCCCGCCCTCCCGCGGGTGCTGGCACCCGGAGACGGCATCGCGGCCGCAGGCCGGGTGTTCGGCGCCGGATTGGGCGACAATGCCGCTGCCGCAATGGGTTTGGGAGCCGTCGAGGGGGACGTCATCGTCTCGATCGGCACCTCGGGGGTGGTCTCGGCGGTCGCCGCGGTCCCGGTCAGGGACGCCGAAGGATTCGTCGCCGGTTTCGCCGACGGGACCGGCCGGCACCTGCCGCTGGTGTGCACGCTCAACGGGGCACGGGTGCTCGATGCCGCGGCCACCCTGCTGCGTGTCGACCACGACGAGCTGTCCCGGCTGGCCTGTTCGGCCCCGCCTGGCAGCGACGGCCTGGTGCTGGTGCCGTACCTGGAAGGGGAGCGGACGCCCAACCGTCCCGACGCGACCGGTGCGGTGCACGGCCTGCGGGTGGGCAATGCCACCGCCGCCAACCTGGCCCGGGCCGCGGTGGAAGGTCTGCTGTGCGCGCTGGCCGACGGGCTCGACCACCTCACCGATCTGGGGGTGCCGGCGCGGCGGGTGTTGCTGGTCGGTGGTGGCGCCAGATCGCAGGCGTTGCGTGAGATCGCACCCACCGTCTTCGGTGTCCCCGTGCAGGTGCCGGACCCGGCCGAATACGTCGCGCTCGGCGCGGCGCGCCAGGCCGCGTGGGCGCTGACCGGTTCGCTGCCGGAGTGGAACCCACCGGCCGCCGCGCGCTACGAGGCCGACGTCGTGCCCGCGGTGCGGGCACGGTATGCCGAGGTCCGCGACCTCACGTCCTCGGTGCCGGCCGGCCGCCGTGAGTGAAGTGACGCTGCGGCAGTTGCGCTACTTCGCCGCCCTGGGCGAGGAGTTGAACTACCGCCGCGCCGCCGAGCGCCTGTTCATCACCCAGCCGGCACTGTCCACCGCGATCAAAGCGCTGGAGCAGGCGTTCGGGGTGGTGCTGTTCACCCGCAGCACCCGGGAGGTCGCGCTCACCGATCTGGGGGCGGCCTGGCTGCCGCAGGTGCAGCAGGCCCTGGCCGGGGTGGACGCGGTGGTGGACAACCTGGTGACGTTGTCGGGTACCCGCCAGGGCCGGCTGCGGCTGGGATATCTGATCGGCACCGGCGCCGACCTGCTCTTCCGCATCGTGCGCCATTTCGAGGCCGCCTATCCCGAGGTCAGCGTCGAGCCGATCGAGTTCGATTTCGCCGACCCGACCGCGGGTTTGTCCTCGGGTGCCACCGAGGTGGCGCTGATCAGGCCGCCGGTGGATCTTCCCGAACATCGGATGCTGATCCTGGATTCCGAATCCTGGGTGGCCTGCCTGCCCAGGGATCATCCGCTGGCCGGTCGGCATGAGGTGGGGATCGCCGAACTGCTCGACGACCCGATCGTGTGCGCACCGCTGACGGCCGGCCCGTGGCGGGATTACTGGCTGGCGATGGATGTCCGCGGGAACCGGCCGCCGACCATCGCCGCGGTCGCCGCGACGTACGAGGCCGAGACGACGTCGATCGCGCGGGGCCTGGGCATCAGTTTCACCACCTCGTCGGTGGCCCGGTTCTATGACCGCCCCGGCATCGTTTACGTGCCGATAACAGACCGGCCGCCGAGCCACACGGCGCTGGCGTGGAATCCGGCGGCCCTGTCTCCCCAGGCGGATGCGCTGGTCAGGCACGTGCAGGCGCATTGGAGCTTCGGCGACACCCCGGACGATCCACCACGCTGATAAACAGCGGTTATCAATCCATCAAAACATCGAACTTCCGGTGACCGGCCGTCGGCGTTTTCCTTACATCAGTCGCTGTTCCATTCCGCCTGACCTGGAGTGACCATGACCGATACCCCGGTACGCCCCACTGATGTCCCCGCTACATCGCCGCCCGCACTCGATTCCGAGGACGCCAAGCTGGCCGAACTCGGTTACGCCCAGAAGCTGGACCGCTCCGTCGGCACCCTGGCGTCCTTCGCGATCGGCTTCGCCACCATCAGCGCCACCACGGCGGTGTTCACCGGCTTCGGCGCGGGCTACTTCACCGCCGGGGCGCCGTTCGTGTGGACCCTGCTGCTGGCCGGTGCGGTGTTCGCGCTGTGGGCCTTCATCGCGGCCGACCTGACCGCCAAGCTGCCCCTGGCCGGGTACTCGTACCAGTGGATCAGCCGGATCAACGGGCCGAACCTGGCCTGGTTCACCGGGTTCATCGCGCTGATGGGCTGGGTCTGCGGGATGACCGGTGTCGGCTTCATCCTGTCCGGCTACCTCGGCGGCCTGTTCGGCTGGAGCATGAGCCAGAGCGCACAGATCCTGCTCGCCATCGCGGTGGTCTTCGTCTGCGTGCTGATCAACATCTACGGCGTCCGGTTCGCCACCATGGTGAACAACATCGGCGTCAGCCTGGAACTGGTCATCACGGTCGGCGCCACCTTGCTGGTCGCGGTTCTCGCCTTCTCCGCACCGGAGAACCACCAGCCCATCTCGGTGCTGTTCACCGGCGGTGAATCCGGGGACAAGGACTCCTACCTGCTGGCCTGGCTGGCCGCCGCGCTCGGCCCGTTCTTCGGTCTCATCGGTGTGGAGTCCGGCGCCGATGTCGCCGAGGAGACCAAGAACGCCCGGCAGGTGGTGCCCAAGACGATGTTCTACGCGCTGGTCACGTCGATCGTCATCGAACTGCTGATGTACATCGTCTACGTGTTGGCCATCCGCGATACCGCCGCCGTCGCCGCCAACCAGGGCGCGCCCATCGAGGAGATCATCAACCAGCAGGCCGGCCCCGTCGTCACCAAAATCGTGGTGGCCGTGGCGCTGACGAACATCCTGGCGTGTCTGCTGGCCAACATCCTGGTGGCCACCCGGCTGACCTACTCGATGGCCCGGGACAACATGCTGCCGTTCTCGCACATCTGGCGGCATGTCTCGCCCAAGAGCAAGGCGCCCACCTACGCGGTGCTCGGACTGGGCGTGCTGTCCGCGCTGCTGCTGTGCTCGGCACTGGTGAACGAGCAGGCGTTCAACTACATCATCGGCATCGCCTCGCTGCTGTTCTTCTTCGTCTACATCCTGCAGACCATCGGCCTGCTCATCGGGTACAAGCGCGGCACCATCCCGGTGGGCGAGCCGGGCACGTTCGACCTGGGCCGCTGGCGGCTCCCGCTGTACGTCACCGCGCTGGTGGTGTTCCTCGGCGTCGCCGTCGCGCTGCTGTTCCTGCCGCAGTTCACCAACAACAAATGGGTCTTCCTCGGCATCGTCGCCATCGCGGCGCTGTGGTGGGCCACCGGCCTGAAGGCGCGGCTGGCCCGCGGCGACGCCGGTGCCGACTACGTCAAGACCCACGCCTCGTAGAACCGAAAGGACTCAACCACAATGACTCTCGCAGATGCAGGAACCTCCAATCTCGTCGCCGTCGAGCCCGGCGCCGCCATCCGGGAGGACACCCCGGCCGGTTCGGTGATCCAGTACAGCGATTACGAACTCGACACCTCCAGCCCGTTCGCGGGCGGGGTGGCCTGGATCGAAGGCGAGTACATGCCCGCCGAAGAAGCCAAGATCTCGATCTTCGACACCGGCTTCGGTCACTCCGACCTGACCTACACCGTGGCGCATGTCTGGCACGGCAACATCTTCCGGCTCGGCGATCATCTGGACCGGCTCCTCGACGGGGCCCGCAAGCTGCGGCTGGATGCGGGGCTCACCAAGGACGAGCTCGCCGAGATCACCAAGAAGTGCGTCTCGCTGTCGCAGCTGCGTGAGTCGTTCGTGAACCTGACCGTCACCCGCGGATACGGAAAGCGCAAGGGCGAGAAGGATCTCACCAAGCTCACCCATCAGGTGTACATCTACGCCATCCCGTACCTGTGGGCGTTCCCGCCGGCCGAGCAGATCTTCGGCACCACCGCCATCGTGCCACGCCACGTCCGTCGGGCCGGTCGCAACACCGTCGACCCGACCATCAAGAACTACCAGTGGGGTGACCTCACCGCCGCCAGCTTCGAGGCCAAGGATCGTGGCGCGCGTACCGCGATCCTGCTCGACTCCGACAACTGCGTCGCGGAGGGCCCCGGCTTCAACGTGTGCATCGTCAAGGACGGCAAGCTGGCGTCTCCGTCGCGAAATGCCTTGCCCGGCATCACCCGGAAGACGGTCTTCGAGCTGGCCGACCAGATGGGCATCGAGGCCACCCTGCGTGACGTGACCAGTCACGAGCTCTACGAGGCCGACGAGCTGATGGCCGTGACCACCGCCGGCGGCGTCACCCCGATCAACTCCCTCGACGGTGAGGCGATCGGGAACGGCGAACCCGGCCCGATGACCGTGGCGATCCGGGACCGGTTCTGGGCGTTGATGGACGAGCCCTCCCCGTTGATCGAAGCGATCGAATACTGAGTCCCGAGGCGGTCGTCGACCTGGCGGCCATCGCACACAACGTCGGTGTTCTGCGCGAGCGGTCCGGCGCCGAGGTCATCGCGGTGGTCAAGGCCGACGGGTACGGGCACGGCGCGGTCGCCGTGGCTCGTGCTGCGCTGGCGGCCGGGGCGAGCGAACTCGGGGTCGCCACGGTGGGCGAGGCCCTGGCGTTGCGCCGGGCGGGCGTCACCGCGCCGGTGATCGCGTGGTTGCACGCGCCGTCAACGGATTTCGTCGCTGCGGTGCAGGCCGGCGTCGAGGTGGTGGTGTCCACGCCGGGGCAGTTGGACGCGGTCGTCGCCGCGGCACACCGGCTGGGCCGTACTGCCACCGTCGGTGTCAAGGTCGATACCGGTCTGGCCCGCAGTGGGGTGTCCGAACGCGACTGGCCCGATGTCTGTGCGCTGCTCAAAGACGAGGCGCTGGTGCTGCGCACGGTGATGTGTCACCTGGCCCGTGGCGATGAACCGGGTCATCCGCTCAATGCCGGCCAGGCCGCCGGGCTCGATGACCGCGTCGTGGACCTGCGCCGGGCCGGACTGCGACCGCAGCGGGTGCATCTGGCCAATTCGGCTGCCGCGCTGACGGATCGGAGTCTGGCCCGGGATATCGTGCGAACGGGTATCGCGATCTACGGGCGCAGCCCGGTGCCCGCCCTCGGCGACTTCGGGCTGACACCCGCGATGACGATGACCGCCGAGGTGGCGCAGGTCAGGAGAATCCGCGGCGGGCAAGGTGTTTCGTACAACCACGCCTGGGTCGCGCCGGCTGACACCGTGGTGGGTGTGCTGGCCTGCGGGTACGCCGACGGGGTGCCCCGTGCGCTGAGCAACCGGCTGCCGGTGCACATCAACGGCCGCCGCTTCGACGGGGTCGGCCGGATCTGCATGGACCAGCTGGTGGTGGACCTCGGCCACGACGGCGGTGGCGTGACCGAGGGAGATCGGGCGGTGCTGTTCGGTGGTGCCGGTGTGACCGCCGGCGACTGGGCGAACGCCACCGGCACCATCGACTACGAGATCCTCACCGGGATCGGGGGGCGCACCGAGCGGCGCTATTTGCCGCCGGACTCGATGACGCCCTGGGCGGCCCGGGCGCGGTCCTCGTAGGCCTTGCGCTTGGACTTGTCGAACTCCAGGAACACCTTGTCCAGGCCGAGTGCCTTGTTCAGTGCCCGCCGGCCCTTGGGTGGGAGCATCTGCGCGGCCTGTGCGGTGAACCGCAGCGGCGGCGGCACCGACACATGGGTCTTGGGCTTGTCCAAGGTCTTGACGATGGCGGCGGCAATATCTTCGGGTTCCACGGGCTTGATCGCGCCGCTGGACTTGGTGCCCGAGATCAGCTCGGTGTTGGTGAACGGCGGCATGACCACCGAGACGTTGACGCCGTACGGCGCCATCTCGTCGGCCAGCGCGGTCGACAGTCCGACCACGGCGTACTTGGCGCCGACGTAGACCACCTGGCCGGGCAGCGGGATCAGGCCCGACAGTGAGGCGATGTTGATGACGTGACCGCTGCGCCGCTTGACCATCTCCGGCAGCGCGAGCTGGCAGCCGGTGAGCACGCCGTACACGTTGACCTCCAGCGATGACCGGATCGACTGTTCGGTCTCGTCCAGGAACGCCCCGACCGGCATCACGCCGGCATTGTTGATCAGCACGTCGATGTGGCCGCCACCGTCGGTGCGGGCCTTGTCCAGGAACGTCGCGAAGGACTCCCGGTCGGTCACGTCCAGGGGGTAGCCGGAAACCTGCCCAAGCTTGGTGAGTTCGACGACGGCCGACTCCTGCAACGCGACGTCGCGGTCACCGATGACGACGCGGGCGCCGCGAGCCAGCAGGGCCTTGGCGGTGGCATAGCCGATACCGCGAGCGGCGCCGGTGATCGCGATGGTCTTGCCCCTGATGTTGTCCATGGGACCGAACTTTACATGTGTCAAGTTTCTCGCGAAAGTGTGCTCCAGGTTCCGTACGGGCACGGTGTGTGGATCGAGTTGTCCGTCGGTTTGGTGGCTGCCGACCGGCGATCTGGAGTGCGGGACGCGCGGCTTCGGCGGCTATGTCACCGAGCGCTGTCCGATGCGCGACCGGTCCAGACTTCGCGAGCGAGGGTGCTCGTGAGCTCTGACTGCGCGTGCGCACCCACGAAGGTGGCCTGCATCCGGAGTGCTTCCAGGGCGGCGGACTCGCTTCGGGGGAACATCACCGCCTCGTAGGCCGCCAACGCCGCCTCGGTGTCACCCGGATGGGCGGCGATCGCCGCGCCGAGTTCGGCGCCGTCCAACATCGCCAGGTTCGCGCCCTCGCCCGACGGCGGCGACAGGTGGGCAGCGTCGCCGAGCAGCGTCACGCCCGGGGTGCGATCCCAGCGGTGATCGGTCGGCAGCGTGTGGATCATCCGGACCGTCGGTCCGGTGTCGCAGTCGGTGATCAGCGCCGTGAGTTCGGGTGCCCAGCCGTCGAATTCGGCTGCGACGCAGGCGGTGTCAGTGAGGTCGACGGCGGCGATCCATTCGGCCGGCCGGTGCAGCGCGACATAGGCGTGCAGCACGGCGTTCGGCTCACGATGGGCGCCGATCCACTTGCCCGGCGCGACGGCGAACATCGAGCCCGCGCCGACCGCCGCGGCGGCACCGGGGTGGCGCGTATCGGCGTCGTGCAGATAGGTTTCGACGAACGTCATACCGGCGTAGCCGGGTGATGCGTCCGAGACCAGCGGCCGGATCTTCGACCATGCGCCGTCGGCGCCGACCAGCAGTTCGGTGCGTACCGAGCCGCCGTCGGTGAAGCTCAGCTCGTGCCGGCCGTCGCCGAGCGGTCGGGCACCCGCCACCTTGTGGCCCCACCGCACCGTGTCCGCGGGCAGCGAGTCCAGCAGCACCCGGCGCAGTTCGCCGCGCAGTACCTCGGGACGAAGCCCGGCGCCGTCGTCGGGCTCGTCGATGAGCACCGTGCCATCTGGTGCCAGCAGTCGGTCCGCCTCGGCGCCCACGTGGATGATCGCGCGGAATTGTTCGGTCAGTCCGGCCAGCTCCAGCGCGGGCTGACCGGTGTCGTGATGAATGTCCAGCTGTCCGCCCTGGGCCCGGCTGCCCACAGACGTTTCCGCCTCGTACACGGCGCTGGCGATGCCGTGCACGTGCAGTACCCGTGCCAGCACCAGCCCACCGATGCCTGCGCCCACGATCGTCACGCGCGTCGTCATCCAGCCCCCTTTGGAACGTTGTTCCAACCAGGTTGGAACAACGTTCCACACATGTCAAGATGGGGCGTGGCCGAACGCCGGACGGATGCCCTGTCGAAGGAGCGCATCGTCGAGGCCGCGATCGAGATCCTCGACACCGACGGCGAGGGCGCGCTGACCTTCCGGGCGCTCGCCGCCCGACTGGCCACCGGCAGCGGGGCGATCTACCACCACGTCCCAGACAAAAACACGCTGCTCGCCGCGGCGACCGACAGCATCGTCACCCGCGCCATGGCCGGGGTGGCCGGCGATCTGGCGCCGGCAGACGCGATCCGGGCTATCGCGGTGGGTCTGTTCGACACCATCGACGAGCATCCCTGGGTCGGTGCTCAGCTGCACCGCCACCCCCGGTCGGCGCTACTGCGGATCTTCGAAGGTATCGGCGGCCGGATCCGGGCGCTCGGTGTTCCCGAAGCGGCGCAGTTCAATTCGGCGTCCGCGCTGACGAACTACATCCTGGGCGTCGCGGCGCAGAACGCCGAGAACGCCCGGTCACAGGGGGCGGGGGCGGACCGCACCGCGTTTCTCGCCGACGTGGTGCGGCAGTGGACGCGCAACGACCCCGCGCGGTACCCGTTCGTCCACTCGGTGGCGGCCCAGCTCCGCGATCACGACGACCGCGAGCAGTTCCTGGCCGGGATCGACCTGATCCTGGCGGGGATGGACACCCTGAGCTAATTCTTCAACCACAGGTCGACGCCGTTGTCGACGAACACCCGCAGCAGCGTGCTCCACACCGGTTCGCCGATCGCCGCCCTGGGTCCCTGATACGGGGCCAGGACGAACCGGAAACCGCCCTCCTCCGGTGTGCCGAAGCCGCCGCGCAGGCAATCGGCCAGGGCGTCGAGGTTCGACCCGAAATAGCCGCCGTCACCGTTGACCGCACGGCCGACCTCGGTATAGAAGTCCGCTGCCGACCCGATCCGGGACCCGTCGATCCGATACGTCTTCACACGCCTCCGATCAGGCAGAACGATTCGTAGTGATCGCCGGTGTAGTAGAACTCGGGCGGCCGGATCAGGGGTTGCCCACCGGTGACGATGCGGCGGGTCCCGCGGTGGGATTGACCCGGGGTGGGCACCGTGTACTCGTGGTAGTAGCCGCGCTCCCGCTTGGGCAGCCTGCCCTCGTAGTTGCCGAACACCACACCGTCGTTGCGGGGGTAGGGAAATGGGCCGCCGGACTCGATGCGGTGCACGGTCTCGCCGGCCTGCGGGGGCAGACCACCCAGGTCGCACGTGCCGTCCGCGGGGCCGGCCGTCGGGGTGGCCGTCGGAGTGGCCGTCGGAGTGGTGGTGCAGCCGGCCAACAGGCCACACACCAGTGCCACCACCACCGCTGCCGCCCGCATCGGCACGACGCTAGCAGGCCGGATTTCCGATCATGGTGATCCGATCACCCCCATCCGGAATGCACCTGGCGCGGACACGTTAGACATGAGGTGATGACCGTTCCGCTCTCCGTCCTCGACCTCGCGCCGATCAGCGCGGGCAGCGACGCGGCCACGGCACTGCGCAACACCGTCGACCTGGCCAGGCATGCCGAACTGTGGGGTTACCGCCGCTATTGGTTGGCCGAGCATCACTATGTCGCGGTGGCCAGCTCGTCGCCCGCGGTGCTGATCGGCCAGATCGCCGCAGCGACCCGCACCATCCAGGTGGGCGCGGCCGCGGTGCAGCTCGGATACACCACCGCCATCGCCGTGGTCGAGAGCTTCGGCATCCTGGACGCGTTCTATCCGGGCCGTATCGATCTGGGGGTCGGCCGGTCGGGTCAGCGCCGCACCGAGTCGCTGCGGCCGGCGTCGCGCATACCCACACCTGCGCGGGAACGGCATGAGGTGGACGGCGTGGTGGTGCCCGCCCCGTTCGACGTCGGTGCAGTCATGCGCACTCCGCGGCTGCGGGCCATCATGGCCACCCTGCAGCAACCGGACGCGGTCTCGCCGGATTTCGGCGATCAGGTGGCCGATATCGTGGCCCTGATCAGCGGCACCTACCGGGCCGGGGGTTTCGAGGCGCATGCGACACCTGGGGAGTCGAAGACGTTGTGGCCGTGGGTCTTCGGTAGTTCCAAGGGGCAGAGCGCCCGGGTGGCCGGTGCGCTGGGGCTGCCGTTCGTGGCCAGCTACCACATCACCCCGGCCACCGCGCTGGAGGCGGTGGCCGCCTACCGCAACGCTTTTCGTCCCTCGGCCGCGCTGGCCCAACCCTATGTGGTGGTATCGGCCGATGTGGTGGCTGCCGACGACGAGAAGACCGCGCGCCATCTGGCCGGCAGCTACGGCCACTGGGTGCACTCCGTCCGCGCCGGGGGCGGTGCCGTGCCGTATCCGGACCCCGACACCGTGGCTCCGCTGACCGAGGAGCAGCTGGCCCTCGTGCAGGACCGGATCGACACCCAATTCGTCGGTGATGCCGATCAGGTGGCCGACCGACTGGCTGCGCTGCAGCGCGTGACCGGCGCCGACGAACTCGTCATCACCTCGGTGACCCACCGCCACGAGGACAGGCTGCGGTCCCATGAGCTGATCGCCAAGAGGTGGGCGAGCTAGGCTCGTGTCGTGTCGCAAACGACCGTCGGGCTGCTGATCCTGGCGGCGGCCCTGTTGACGGCGCTGGCCGGGGTCGGCCTGCGCCTCGTCGTCGGCCGCAACAGCGATTCCCCTGCGATGCGACGGACCGTGATCGCCTTGCGTGGCAATGTGATCGGGCGGGTGCTGTTCGGCCGAGTCCTCACCGACCCGTTCGACGACGATGAGCTGGACGGGATGATCCTGATGCCGGCCATCGTCTTGGCCTGCGGACTGTTCCTGACCGGGGTGTTCCTGCTCGGCTACGACGTGCTCACGTGAGGCGGGTGCACAGCACCGCCAGCGCGTCGTTGGTGGCGTGGACACCGGCCGCGCCGATCGTCGCGGTCAGCCGAGACCGCAGTTCGCCCTGTTCGGCCTGAGGTAGCCGTAGCACATTGGAGTAGGTCGTCACCAGATCAACCCAGGCCTCGCACGCGTAGTGCGGGTGCTCGACATAGCGCCGGCGGTCACCCACCAGGCCGGCGGCGGCGAGCAGCGGGTCGAGGTGCGTGCCCTCGACATCGGTCGAGGGCCGCTGCCATTCCTCGAGGATGCCCTCGTAGGCGCGGCCGAGTTCGGCCGGGCTCGGGGTGACGGGCACGATACGGTTCCACAGCAGCGCCAGCCGGCCGCCGGGAGCCAGCAGGGTGCGGACCTTGCGCAGCCCCGCTTCCGGGTCCACCCAGTGAAACGACTGCGCGAACACCACCAGGTCGAAGGTGCGGCCCCTCGCGTCCCAGTCCTCGAAACTGGACACCTCCACGGCGAGGCCTTTCTGTGCGGCGATCTCGGCCATCTGCGGATCGGGTTCCACCGCCAGCACGTCGGCGCCCGCGTCGCGCAACTGCGCGGTCGCGATACCGGTGCCCGCACCGACATCGAGCACCCGAATACCTTGGCGCTCAACCAGATCCGCGATGAGCGCGGCGGGGTAGCGCGGGCGGTGCCGGTCGTAACGCGCTGCGGCGGAGCCGAACGAGTTCGCCCGCTCCCGGTCACGATGGACCGGTGCCCGGCCGGTCACCGGGCCGCCTGCCGGACGGCGTCGCGCACCGGGCCGCGCCATACCGGTCCGTGACCGGGCAGCACCACCTCGGTGTCGAGCATGCCCAGCGCGTCCAGGCTGCGCAGGCAGCTCTGCTGATCGTGGTTGAACAGGCCGGGCAGCAACTGCGGACCTCGTCGCGAGCTCAACGGATGCCCCGTCACCAGGGCGTCGCCGCTGACGAGCACGCCGTCCACCAGATAGGAGCAGTGCCCGCCGGTGTGGCCGGGGGTGGGGATGGCCGTCGGGGTGCCCGGCAGGGTGGCCGCGATGTCCTCACCCAGGGCCTGGGTGCCCGGGATGCCCTCCCTGGTCAGCGCGCCCTTGCCGATGATGGCGGCCGTCCAGGCCAGGTACCGGGGCTGCCAGATCCGCGTCACCAGATCGATCGGCGCCACCTGCTCCAGGTATTCGCGCTTGGCGTGGCCGACCTCGGCTGCGTGCGTATACACCGGCGTGCCAAGGGTTTTCGCAAACCCGATGGCGGAACCGAAATGGTCGACGTGCGCGTGGGTGAGCAAGAAGGCGCGCACGTCCTGCATCTGGAAGCCGAGCCGGCGCACCGATTCGACGACGTCCCCGCGTTGACCCGGATAGCCGGCGTCGATGACCAGCACACCGTTGCCGTCGGTCACCAGCGTCCAGTTGACCAGGTCGGTCTGCACGAAATGCACGGTGTCGGTGACAGCTGTCAATTCGATCGAAGCGCCCACCGGGTCGAGTCTAGGCGGGCCGCTGGCCGGGGCTTGGGAATAGAAGTGCAGGGCAGGGAGTAGAAAAGACACGTGGCTGAACTCAAATTGGGGTACAAGGCATCAGCGGAACAGTTCGCTCCGCGCGAGCTCGTGGAGTTGGCCGTGGCGGCCGAGGCACATGGCATGGACAGCGCCACCGTCAGCGATCACTTCCAGCCGTGGCGGCACGAGGGCGGACACGCCCCGTTCTCACTGGCATGGATGACGGCGGTCGGCGAGCGCACCGAACGGTTGGTCCTGGGCACCTCGGTGCTGACCCCGACCTTCCGGTACAACCCGGCGGTCATCGCGCAGGCATTCGCCACGATGGGCTGTCTGTATCCGGACCGGATCTTCCTCGGTGTCGGAACCGGGGAGGCGCTCAACGAGATCGCCACCGGCTACGAGGGCGAGTGGCCGGAGTTCAAGGAGCGCTACGCGCGGCTGCGCGAGTCGGTCCGCCTGATGCGCGAACTGTGGCTGGGCGACCGCGTCGACTTCGACGGCGAGTTCTACAAGACCAAGGGCGCCTCGATCTACGACGTACCCGAGGGCGGTATCCCGATCTACATCGCCGCGGGCGGGCCGCAGGTGGCCAAGTACGCGGGCCGCGCGGGTGACGGTTTCATCTGCACCTCGGGCAAGGGTGAGGAGCTCTACAAGGACAAGCTCATCCCCGCCATGCGCGAAGGTGCCGAGGCCGCCGGGAAGAACCCCGACGATATCGACCGGATGATCGAGATCAAGATCTCCTATGACACCGACCCGGAGCTGGCGCTGGAGAACACCCGGTTTTGGGCGCCGCTGTCGCTGACCGCCGAGCAGAAGCACTCCATCGACGATCCGATCGAGATGGAGAAGGCCGCCGACGCACTGCCCATCGAGCAGGTGGCCAAGCGCTGGATCGTCGCCTCGGATCCCGACGAGGCCGTCGAGAAGGTGGCCGACTACGTCACGTGGGGCCTGAACCACCTGGTGTTCCACGCGCCCGGCCATGACCAGCGCCGCTTCCTCGAACTGTTCAAGCGGGACCTGGAGCCCCGGCTGCGCAAGCTGGGATAGTCAGGCGCTCACGATGCGCTCCACCATGCCGTCGTCGGCCCGGCGTTCCCGTACCGGGTGCGAGTGGGCCACGGCGGACACGGTGGCGGTGAGCCGCACCCGGTCCGCGCGGAACAGGTCGTAGGCGTACTCGAACGGCCTGCCGGCCGCGTCGCGAGCCACCCGGGTGATCGCCAGCAGCGGTTTGCGATGCGCGATGTCCAGCCACTGCGCCTCGCGCGGACTGGCGCTGACCACCTCGATGGTTTCGTTGGTCGTGGCCGGCACCAGGCCGTAGCGCACCCGCAGCAGCTCGTAGAGGGAACCACCCAGGGGCTGCTCCAGCAGATCACCGACCTGCTCGGTGATGAAACAGGACATGTCCACCGACAGCGGTACCCCGTCGGCGTAGCGCAGTCGCCGGATGACGAACACCTCGGCATCCTCGGCGATCTCCAGCGCCGCGGATTCGGCGACGGTGGCCGGCCTGCGGTCGGTGGCCAGCACCTTGGTGGCGCTGGTGTGGCCGCCGCTCTGCAGGAGTGCGGGCAGCCCGGCCTGTTCGGCGGCGCCGCGCTGCACCATATCCGCGCGGATGAAGGTCCCGCCGGCGCGACCGGTGCGCCGTTCCAGCACGCCGGCCTGGCTCAGGGGCAGCAGCGCGCTGCGCAGCGTCGCACGCGACACCGCGAACCTCTCGGCCATCTCCCGCTCGGTGCCCAGTCGTGAACCCGGCCGCAATGCCCCGCTGGACAGCATCGACAGAATGCGCCGGCGCACATCCTCGGCGACCGCACCCCCCGCCGTCTCTTCCATGGTCAGGCCTCTTCCGCGATCAGTTGATGATCGCGTCCAGGGATTCGGGAAGCACCTGACCGCCGTCGACGGCGATGGACTGACCGGTGATGTAGGCCGCCTCGGCGGTGGCCAGGAAGGCGGCCAGGTGACCGATGTCCTCCGGGGTGCCCAGGGCGCCGGCCGGAATGGACCGCGCCATGCTGGCGATGTACTCCTCGCCGTTTTCCGCCATGCCCTCACTCATGATGTTACCGGGCAGGATCGCGTTGACGGTGATCTTGTGCGGCGCCAGTTCGATCGCCGCGGTGCGCATGAACCCCAGCTGCGCCGCTTTGGTGGCCCCGTAGTGCGACCAGCCCGGGTAGCCGGTGATGGGCCCGGTGATCGACGAGGTCAGGATGATGCGGCCGCTCCCGGAGGCGATCAGCGCGTCCAGGCAGGCCTGCACCGCGAAGAAGGTGCCGTTGACGTTGATCCCCATGATCTCGTTGAGCTGCTCCACGGTCATGGTGGCCAGGGGAGCATCGGGGAAGATCCCGGCGTTGGCGCACAACACGTCCAGACCGCCGAAGGCATCGATGACCGTCGCGGCCATCTCCGTACACGACTGCCGGTCGCTGACATCGACGCGAACCCCGACGACCTTTCCGGGGCCCAGCTCGTCGAGGGCGGCGACGGTCTCGTCGAGGCCGGCCGCCGAGCGCGCCGCGACGGCCACGTCGGCCCCGGCGCGGGCGAAGACGCCGGCGATCCCGCGGCCGATTCCCTTGCTGCCGCCGGTCACCAGTACCGAGCGGGACTGCAGGTCGAACATGTGTCTCCTTAACGTAACCAGGTGTGATCGTCGAGATAGCGTTCGGCCAGTCGGGCGGTCCCGACGGCGTATCCGGGACCGATCGCGATGGCCGCGTCGGCGTCGGCATGCGAGGCGATCCATGCGGTGAGCTGGATGCGCCGCAGCATGACGAATGTCGGGATGAGCGCCAGATGCGCCTCGGGCAGCGTACGCACCTTGGTGTACCCGCGCAGCCACTCGGCCACGATGCGCTCGGCTTCGGGGGTGTCCTCGATCCAGGACACCACCGCGCCCAGATCTGCCAGGTGCCAGCCCCACCCGGAATCGTCGAAGTCGATCACGGTGATCCCGTCCGACGGTGCCGCCGGGTCGACCATCAGGTTCGACAGCCGCAGATCCGCATGGATCAGCCCGAATCTATCCGCGCCGGTGCCGAATTCGGACAGTTCCTCGGTGACGCGATGGACCGCACGCGTGATGGATGCCCGGTCGGTGTCGGCAAGGGCCGATGCCTCGCGCCAGTCGCCCCACCGCGCGCCGGGGCCGAGGATGTCGTCGAGATCCCAGCGGAACCGGGTGAAGCCCGCCGGCACGGGCCAGCCCTGCACGTGTTCGTGCATGATCGCCGTCAACTCGCCCAGGGTCGCGAACCCGACGGAGTCCGGAACCTCCTCGGCGGTGCAACCCGGGATCACGGTGACGGCGTCGACATAGAGGTGACGGTCGCCCACGATGGCGGTCACCACCTCGTCACCGACGCAGGAGTGCACCAATTCGGGAGTCTTGACCGCGGTTTCGGTGCGCAGGGCGCCCATCCAGGCCAGCTCCGAGCGGATGGCCTCCAGTGAGTGATACCCGGGCCGGTGTACCCGCAGCACGATCGGGTCGTCGTCGCACACCAGATAGGTGGCGTTCTCGGACAGACTCAGCAGGCGCAACGGGGTATCGAGGTCGCGCCGATAGGCGGGGAGCGCCGCCCGGGCGAAGCGCTCATGGTCGGCAGGCAATCCCGGCATGCCGACCAGTGTGGGCCAAGTATCGACCCAAAGCAGACCAAATAGCCGAGATTTACCTCGCTGTTGCAAAAGCTGCCAGGCTCGAAACGTGCCGGAAACAATGCGTGTGACGACTGAGTTTCCCAGTTGACCAAGCAATCTCGACGAGGTAACAATGGCCGACGTTGCAGTTCGTCACCGACATCGGCGCCGGTGACATTCCGATACCAGACCAAATAATGGTCACCAGAAATGCCCTCAGATTGGGATTCAATGAGCGAGATCATCGATCCACCGGCGCCCGCGGGCGCCGACACCATCCAGCGCCTCAAACCGAACGCGGTCGGGCTGGTCGGTGTGCTGTTCATGGCGGTCGCCACCGCTGCACCGATCACCGCCATGGTCGGCAACGTGCCGATCTCGGTCGGCTTCGGTAACGGCGCGTACGCGCCGGCCGGCTATTTCGTCGCCACCATCGTGCTGACCCTGTTCGCCATCGGCTACGCCAAGATGAGCAAGCACATCACCGCCACGGGTGCTTTCTACGGTTACATCTCACACGGCCTGGGACGCATCGTCGGGTTGGGCGCGGGCTTCTTGACCGCGCTGGCGTACATGGTGTTCGAGGCGTCGTTGATCGGCATCTTCTCCTTCTTCGGCAACGACCTGTTCTCCTCGCTGTTCAACGTCCATGTGCCGTGGATCGTCTTCGCGTTGGTGATGCTGGCCGTCAATGCCCTGCTGACCTACTTCGACATCAACCTGGCCGCCAAGGTGCTCGGCGTCTTCCTGGTCACCGAGATCGTGATGCTCGCGCTGATGGCGTTCTCGGTGCTGTTCACCGGTGGCGGCCCGCAGGGCTGGTCCTGGGGTTCGCTCAACCCGCTCAACGGTTTTCACAGCCTGTCGGGTGTCGTCACGGGCGCCGACGGGTCCACGATCGCCGTCGCCGGCTCCGCGGGTGTCGGCCTGTTCTTCGCGTTCTGGTCCTGGGTCGGTTTCGAGTCCAGCGCCATGTACGGCGAGGAGTCGCGTAACCCGAAGAAGATCATCCCGATCGCCGTGGTGAGCTCCGTCATCGGCATCGGTGTGTTCTACGTGCTGGTGTCGTGGCTGGCGATCGTCGGCACCGGGCCCGAGAACGCCGTTGCGCTGGCGCAGGATTCGGCGACCGCGGGCAACATCTTCTTCAACCCGGTGCACGAGCACCTGGGCCAGTGGGCCGTGGACCTGTTCAAGATCCTGCTGATGACCGGATCGTTCGCCTGCGGTATGGCGTTCCACAACTGTGCGGCCCGCTACCTGTACGCGCTGGGGCGCGAGGATGTCGTCCCCGGTATGCGCAAGACCGTCGGTGCCACCCACCCGGTGCACGGCTCTCCGCACGTCGCCGGCTTCGTCCAGACCGGTTTCGCCACCCTGGTGGTGCTGTTCTTCGAGGTCACCGGTCGCGATCCCTACACCGGCCTGTACGGCCTGATGGCTCTGCTGGGCACGACGGCGATCATGATCGTGCAGGCGTTGGCCGCATTCTCGGTGATCTCGTATTTCCATGTGCAGAAACGTCATCCAGAGACCGCCAACTGGTTCAGTACCTTCCTGGCTCCGCTGCTCGGCGGGCTCGGCATGGTCTACGTGATCTACCTGCTGGCCATCAACGCATCCTTTGCGGCGGGAACGGCGGCCTCGGACTGGGTGTTCGCGGCCATCCCGTGGATCGTCGGCGTGGTCGGGATCGGTGGCCTGCTGTGGGCCGTCTTCCTGAAGTACAAGGAACCCGCACGGTACGCCGAACTGGGTCGTACCGTGTTGGAAGAAGCGCACGAGCGCTGACGAAGACGCTGACAAGAATCATGGCATTTTCCAACATCATGGACTCCAACAGCTATCAGGGCGGTCAACAGGACGACCCCCTGATAGCTGCTCGGGGCCGGATGCTGGGCCCGGCGTACCGGCTGTTCTACGAACGGCCGGTACATCTGGTCCGCGGGCAGGGCACCCTGCTGTACGACGCCGAGGGGCGCGACTACCTAGATGCCTACA
The DNA here is from genome assembly GCF_011758805.1 of Mycolicibacterium fluoranthenivorans. NCBI lineage: Bacteria > Bacillati > Actinomycetota > Actinomycetes > Mycobacteriales > Mycobacteriaceae > Mycobacterium > Mycolicibacterium fluoranthenivorans. Next base: position 995,041 of record NZ_JAANOW010000001.1, read on the forward strand.
ACAACGTTGCCAGCGTCGGGCACTGTCACCCGCACGTCGTCGACGCGGTGACGCGGCAGCTGGGCATGCTCAACACCCACACCCGGTATCTGCACGAAGGGATCGTCGACTACTCACGCCGCCTGCTCGCGAGCATGCCGGACGAGATCGACCAGGTGATGTACGCCTGCACCGGATCTGAGGTCAACGATCTGGCACTGCGGGTGGCCCAGACCTACACGGGGGCCACCGGCATCATCATCACCAGCGATGCGTATCACGGGAATACTGCTGCGGTGACGGCGATTTCACCGTCCATCGGGGGTGCGGCGGCCGTCGGCGCACATGTCCGCACGGTTGCTCCCGACCTGGCCGGGGTGCCGGCCGCCATCGCCGACCTGCAGGAGTCCGGTCTCGGGGTCAGCACACTGATCGTCGACACGATCTTCTCCTCGGACGGTATCTACCCGGACCCGTCGGTGCTCGAACCGGCGGTGACCGCGGTGCGGGCCGCCGGCGGGGTGTTCATCGCCGATGAGGTGCAGCCCGGGTTCGGGCGCACCGGCGAGGCCATGTGGGGGTTCGAGCGCCACGGTGTGGTGCCCGACCTGGTCACCATGGGTAAGCCGATGGCCAATGGACTGCCGGTGGCGGCGATGGCGGCACGTTCGCAGGTGCTGGATGAATTCGCGCGCGGGATACCGTATTTCAACACGTTCGGCGGTAATCCGGTATCGATGGCTGCGGCCGCGGCGGTCCTCGACGTGATCGAGGACGAGAAGCTGGTCGCCAATGCCCTGGAGGTGGGCACCGCACTGCGCGCGGAGCTGGCCCGGTTGGCGGGCACCCGTGAGGACATCCGCGAGGTGCGTGGCGCCGGCTTGTACGTCGGGGTCGAGGTGGACGGCCGTGACACCGCGCGGCGGCTGGTGAACGCGATGCGGGAGCGCCGGGTGCTCATCTCGGTGTGCGGGGCGCACGGCAACGTGCTCAAGATCAGGCCGCCGATGGTGTTCTCCCTGGCCGACGTGGATCGGTTCTGCACGGAGTTCGAGGCGGTGCTGGCGCAGCTGTGAGTCCCGGGCACGTGGTTGCGGCGTGCGGGGATTGCACGTACAGGAATTTCCCTGCAATTTCCCAGTTTTGGCGAGGGTAGGCTTTTCTCCGGGGTTGCTACGGGGGAGGAGCCGGTCATGGCCGAACGGGGCATGGAAGTCGATACCGAGCATCTGAATGCAGGTGCCGACCGGTGCGGTGACGCAGCGGGCACTGCGTTGGCCGCGGCCGGTGAACTCGCCGAGATGAAGCCGGCTGCGGGGATGTTCGGTGATTTCGACGAAGCCCGCATGTTTCATCAGGCGGTCTCGGCTGCGCACCAAGGTCATGTCGAGCAGTTTCAGGCCCATCACCGCGCTCTGGGCGATATCAGTGCCAAGAGCCGATCCGGAGCCGATGAATTCACCGCCACGGATGCGTCGTCGGCCGATTCCGTGCGTGCGGCCGGCGCGCGTTTCGGTGCGCCCTGATGCCACCACCTCTGGGTTTGGTCAACCTGTCGGTCGCGGATCTGATCGCCGAGGCGGGCGGAGACCCGTGGAAGATCAATGACGATCTGCAAGCCGGTGACCCCGGCGCTATCAATGCCCAAGCCGATGCGTTTCACACCGCGGCTGGTGCTGCCACCGAGATAGAGAGTGACTTCAAGGCGGCCAAGGAGCGTTTCGAAAAAGGCTGGCAACACAGCGGTGCCCAACACCCGATCACCGATTCGGCCGAGGTCACCCGCGCAACGCAGACGCTGCACCTGCAGAAGCCCCAACTCGCCACCATCGCACTGAATTTGGAGAATGTGGCCACCGCGCTGGTGGCGGCCCAACGTGCCTGCGACGCGGATATCGCCGCCCTGGACACCTTCTTGCACGGCGCCGATGACGCGATCGGCGCGGCCAAGGCAACCAACCAGGACACCAGGGCGCTGCACGACGCGGCGGTCGCCACGATGCGGATCACCCTGGGCGAAGTACAGGGCAGTCGGGACACCTACGTGAATGCGATGGCGGCGGCCGAGTCGTCCATGGCAGCGATCCCCGGAGAGGGGCCGCAGGCTGCCGGGGGGTCGACGGAGGCGTCGGGGCCGACCGTGACCAAGGGCGATGTGGCGATCGCAGGAGCGGGTGCAGTGGCCGGCGGGACCGCCGATGGCGTGCGGCAGACGACGTTGAAGATGATCGCGGACTCTCCCGGTACCGGCCCGGGTGCGGCCGACCCCGGCCTGTTGAAATGGTTGGAGGATCCGAAGATCGGCGGTGTCGAGTTGAAAGGATTTTCCCGGGTCGGCGGGTTGGTCGCTGCGGTCAGCGCGGTGCCTTCGGTGATGTCCGATATTCATGACGGGAATTCGGTGACCGAGGCCGTGACTCGGGAAACCTTTGCGACTGCAGCTGGGCTCGGTGTGGGAGCGGTAGCCGCAGATATGGCGATCGGCGCAACGGCGGGTTCGGTCGTTCCAGGCGTGGGCACTGCGATCGGTCTGGTGGCCGGTGCAGCCGTGGGAGCGGGCACAGCCTTGGGTGTGTCGAAAGTGATCGACTGGGGCTGGGATCCGGTCGCTGATGCGGTGGAGTCCGTCTTTGGTTTCGGATAGTTGCGACCAGTGAGATTCGATGGATTCATGCAGGAGAAGGGTATTGCTGCGTTCCCGGTCGACCGATTCACCGGTTGCGTCGTGGAGGTGGGGGCGCCGTCGGGATGGGAGCTGTTCGATTCGACTGTCGGGCTCCACGTGTGGATCTGTCGCAGCGACCCGCGTATGGACGAGTTCTGCGCCAATGCGGTGTTGACCATGCATCGTGTCCAGGCGGTACTCCACGCAGATGAGGTATTCGCGATGTTGGCCGAACAGCAGATCCAGATGGTGCCGGGTTGCCGCGAGCTGCACCGCGAACTCGCTGCCGCAAGCGAAGGAGCCGGCGTTGTGGGGGCGCTTTCGATGGAGATCGCTCACGAACTCGGAAGCATCGACAGTGTGTCGCGCACTAGAATCATCATGACTGAAAAGGAGACGCTCATCGCCCAACTGACGGTGACCGCGCTCCACGATTCGCCGGTGGACGATACGAGTATCTGGCTGACCGTCCGAACACACGGGAGCCAGTGATGTCAGATACCAAGGGACGCGGACGTTCGTGGCAGCTGCTGCGATACATCGCCGGGTTTGCCCTGTGCTTACTGACCGTGGTCGCGGCACGGGCTGGGATGCCCTGGTACTGGTCGGTCATCGTGTTCTGCGCTGCGTTCCTCATCATCCTCGGAAGGCGCCGGATCTTTCGGCCTGGCGTAGAACGCACGGCCGACGAGATCAGCTGCCGATACATCCCGTGGTTCGAAGGAAATGCGTACTACGTGAACCTGGCGCTTCCTCTGACGGGTGCGGCCATGCTTGTGGCAGGTCTTGCACCGGGTAATCCGGTCTGGCTTCGGTTCGGCGGAGGCATCTTGCTGCTGTTCACGCCGATCTTTCTGGACTCCGCTATTCGCCTGTGGCGCAAGAGCATCTTGCGAATCACGCCGTCGACATTGACTGTGCCGTCGGCGGGGCCGAAGTTCGCGCCGATGGAACTCACCCGCGAACGAGTCCAGGCAGTCGCGCCCAAGTGGGTTGCCGAGGTGAGCGGAGCCAAGGCACTACGGGTGGAAATTTCCTATCATGCAGCAGATTTGACTGAACCATCCGAAACGGTATTGCTCGGTCCGCAGCTCACGGTTGAGCCGCAAAATCTGCTTGACGCCCTCCTTGAGTGGAAAGACGCCACCGCCGATGATCCGCACGAATTGATGGATCGGATCGAGCAGCTTCTCCTGGGTCGTTTCAGTGCGCAGGTTTAGCCGCTTGTCAAGTCCCAATTCCTTTGCAGCAGTGGATCTGTGGATGAATCGGCGACTGTGGATAACGTCGGTACTTGTCGGTGGTTCGCACTAATGTTCGAATCATGGAAGGCATCGGCGATCTCGCGGTCATAGTGGACAAGCTGTCCGCCGCCGCGTTCGACGAGGTCCCCGTCGCCGAGTTGCTCGAAGTCCAGTCCGCGCTGGAGCAGGTGTACCGGCGGCTGCCCGCGGTTCAGCACCGAGTCATGGCGGCGGTGAAGGCACAGTCCAGCCCGGCCGAGCTCGGCATCCGTAGTTGGGCCGATGTGTTGTCCATCCGGTTGCGTATCTCGAACACCGAAGCCTGCCGGCGGCTCACCGAGGGTGAGCTGCTGGGACCGCGGCGGTCGGTCGCCGGCGAACCACTGGAGCCGCAGTATCCGGCGACGGCGGCCGCGCTGGCGCGCGGTGAGCTCTCGGCCGAACATGTCCGCATCATCACCCGGACGATGAAGAAGATCCCACCCCGAGTCGATGCGCAGACCCGTGCCCGAGCCGAGGCCGATCTGGCCGGGGTCGCGTCGATTCAGGCCCCGGAGGCGCTGCGCAGCGCGGCATCGTTACTCCTGGAGTTGCTCGATCCCGACGGGCCCGAACCCAACGACGAGGACGCCATCGATCGGCGGGAGATGTTCCGCCAGCTGATCTTGGGCCCGCAGGATGCCGACGGGCTGAGCGACCTGCGTGCCAAGGTCACCCCGGAATTCCGTGCCTATCTGGAGCCGGCCTTGGGCAAGCTCGCGGCCACGGGCATGTGCAATCCGAATGACGAGACTCCGGTCACCAAAGGGACACCGTCGGCCGAGGCGGTCGCCGCCGACACCCGCAGCCTGGGGCAGCGCCAGCACGACGCGTTGATGACGATCGCTCGCACGGCCCTGGCCTCAGGGGAGTTGGGTGAGCACAACGGGCTGCCCGTCACCGTCGTCGTGACCACCACCGTGACCGAGCTGGAGGACGCCGCGGGGGTCGCGCGCACCGGCGGCGGCTCGAAGCTGCCGATGTGCGATCTGATCCGGATGGCCGGCCATGCCCGGCACTATCTGAGCGTCTTCGACGAGCATGCGGCGGTGCCGCTGTATCTGGGCCGGGCCCGGCGGACAGCCTCACCAGGGCAGCGGATGGTGCTCCACGCCCGCGATCGCGGGTGCACCTATCCCGGCTGCCCCGTCCCGGCCTACCTCTGCCAGAGCCATCACGCCGAAACCGACTACCGAGCAGGTGGGAAAACCGACATCCCGAACCTGGGGTTGGCCTGCGGGCCACACAATCGGCTGGTCAAAGAGGGCGGCTGGAAGACCCGCATCGGCAAGAGCGGCCGGGTGGAATGGATTCCACCACCGCAGTTGGATGCCGGCCCGCCTCGGGTCAACCCCCTGCACCACCCCGAAGATCTCCTCGGACGCGGGGAAGACCCATGATGAGTTGGCTCACGTTCAGTCATTTGGTTGGCTCTACCCATGGCTGCGTCCGCGATCTACATCGCCTCACCCGAGGGTGACACCGGGAAGTCCACCATTGCGCTCGGCATCCTGGCGCGGCTGGCGGCCAATGTCGCCAAAGTGGGCGTGTTCCGGCCGATCGCCCGCTCCGAGGGCGGGCGGCGCGACTACATCCTGGAACTGCTGCTGGCCCACGCCACGGCCGGGCTGAGCTACCAGGACTGCGTCGGCGTCAGCTACCAGCGCCTGCACGAAGACCTCGACGGCGCCATCACCGAGATCGTCGAGCGCTACCACGAGGTGGCCGCCCAGTGCGATGCCGTCCTGATCGTCGGCAGCGACTACACCGATGTGGCCAGCCCCAGCGAGCTGGCGGTCAACGCGCGGATCGCGGCCAACCTGGGCGCCTCGGTGGTGCTGGCGGTGCGGGCCTCGGAGCGCACCCCGGACGAGGTGGCGCAGGTCGTCGAGCTGTGTCTGGCGGAGCTGACAGCCCAACACGCGCACACCGCGGCGGTGGTGGCGAACCGATGCGACCCGGCGCAACTGACCGACCTGATCGACACCTTGGCCGCCGCGCTCGCCCCGAACGGCCCGAAAAGCTATGTGCTGCCCGAGGAGCCACTGCTGGTCGCACCGTCGGTCGCGGAACTGCGTGATGCAGTGCACGGCACCCTGACCGATGGCGATGAGGCGCTGCTGAGCCGCGAGGCGCTCGGCGTGCTGGTCGCCGGTATGACGGCCGAGCACGTGCTGGATCGCCTGAGCGACGGTATGGCCGTCATCACCCCCGGTGACCGCTCCGATGTGGTGATGGCGGTGATGAGTGCGCACGCCGCCGAGAACTTCCCGTCCCTGGCCTGCCTGATCCTCAACGGCGGACTGGAACTGCACCCGGCGGTGGCCAAACTGGTCGACGGGCTCAACCTCCGGCTGCCGGTCATCGCCACCGAGGCGGGTACCTACGACACGGCGCGGGCGGTGGCCAAGGCCCGCGGGCGGGTGACCGCGACCTCGATTCGCAAGATCGACACGGCCCTGGCGCTGATGGAAACCCATGTGGACACCGCGGATCTCCTGGCCCAGCTGGCCATTCCGATACCCGAGGTGATCACCCCACAGATGTTCACCTACCAGCTGCAGGACCGGGCGCGCAGCCACCGCAGGCGCATCGTGCTGCCCGAGGGCGACGATGACCGGATCCTGAAGGCTGCCGGCCGGTTGCTGGCGCACCGGGTGGCCGACCTCACCATCCTCGGCGACGAAGGCGCGGTGCGGGCCCGAGCCGCCGAGTTGGGCGTCGACCTCGACGGTGCCCAGCTGATCAACCCGCGCACCAGCGAGCTGTGCGACCAGTTCGCCCGCCAATATGCCGAACTGCGCAGCAAGAAGGGTGTCACCGTCGAGCAGGCCCGCGAGATCATCCATGACGTGTCGTACTTCGGCACCATGCTGGTGCACAACGACATGGTCGACGGCATGGTCTCGGGTGCGGCGCACACCACCGCACACACGGTGCGCCCGGCCTTCGAGATCATCAAGACCCAGCCCGGGGTATCGACGGTGTCGAGCATCTTCCTGATGTGTCTGGAGGACCGGGTGCTCGCCTACGGCGACTGCGCCATCGTGCCCGACCCGACCTCCGAACAGCTCGCCGATATCGCGATCTCCTCGGCACGGACCGCCGCGCAATTCGGCATCGCCCCGCGGGTCGCCATGCTGTCGTATTCGACCGGTACCTCAGGTACCGGCGCTGATGTCGACAAGGTCAGGGCCGCAACAGAACTGGTGCGTGAGCGGGAACCGGACCTGCTGGTGGAGGGCCCCATCCAGTACGACGCCGCGGTGGAACCGTCGGTGGCGGTCACCAAGATGCCGGACTCCCCGGTGGCCGGCCAGGCCACGGTGCTGATCTTCCCGGACCTCAACACCGGCAACAACACCTACAAGGCGGTGCAGCGCAGCGCGGGGGCCATCGCGATCGGACCGGTGCTGCAGGGGCTCAACAAACCCGTCAACGACCTGTCCCGAGGTGCGCTGGTGGAGGATATCGTCAACACCGTGGCGATCACGGCGATCCAGGCGCAGTCCAAATGAGCGTGCTGGTGCTCAACTCCGGGTCCTCCTCGGTGAAATACCAGGTGCTGGAGGCGGATTCCGGCCGCTCGCTGTGCAGCGGCATCGTGGAACGCGTCACCGACTACAGCGCCGCATTGCGGGAGGTCTTCGACGCCCTGACCGCGGCGGGGGTGCACACCGACGACCTGGTGGCGGTCGGGCACCGGGTGGTGCACGGCGGCCGCCGCTTCTATCAGCCTGCCGTCATCGACGACGAGTTGCTGGCCAAGATCGACGAGCTGGCGCCGCTGGCCCCGTTGCACAACCCGCCGGCGGTGCTGGGCATCCGCGAGGCCCGCAAGCTGCTGCCCGGACTGCCCCATATCGCGGTCTTCGACACCGCGTTCTTCCATGATCTGCCCGCGGCCGCGGCGGAGTATGCCATCGACCGTGAGGTGGCCGAGCGGTGGCACATCCGGCGCTACGGTTTCCACGGCACGTCGCACCGGTATGTCAGCGAACAGGCCGCCCTGTTCCTGGATGCGCCGCTGGACTCGCTGAATCAGATTGTGCTGCACCTGGGTAACGGCGCCTCGGCCTCGGCGATCGCCGGCGGCCGAGCGATCGACACCTCGATGGGCCTGACCCCGATGGAGGGCCTGGTGATGGGCACCCGGTCGGGTGACCTGGACCCCGGCATCATCATGTACCTCTGGCGCGCCGCCGGGATGACGGTCGAGGACATCGAGACCATGCTCAATCGCCGATCCGGGGTGTACGGACTCGGCGGCGAGACCGATTTCCGGGAACTGCACAAGCGCGTCGATGCCGGCGACGACGACGCGCGCCTGGCCTACGAGGTGTACATCCACCGGCTGCGCAAGTACATCGGCGCGTACCTGGCGCTGCTGGGCCGTGCGGACGTCATCACCTTCACCGCCGGGGTGGGGGAGAACGACGCACTGGTGCGTCGGGACGCACTGACCGGATTGTCCTCGCTGGGAATCGAACTCGACGAGACGCTCAACAGCGCACCGGAGCGGGTGGCCCGGCGCATCTCGGCCGACAAATCGCCCACGACGGTGCTGGTCATCCCGACCAACGAGGAACTGGCCATCGCCCGCGCCTGCGCGGCTGTGCTGGAGGGGTAGCCGTGCGCCTGCAGCGCATCCACCACGTCGCGGTGATCTGCTCGAATTACGCGGTGTCCAAACGCTTCTACACCGATATCCTGGGGCTGGCGGTGATCAGGGAGGTGTATCGCGCCGAACGCGGCTCGTACAAGCTGGATCTGGCGCTGCCCGACGGCACCCAGATCGAGTTGTTCTCCTTCCCCGATCCGCCGCGACGCCCGAACGGGCCCGAGGCGCAGGGACTGCGGCACCTGGCCTTCGCCGTCGACGACCTCGACGCCACGGTGCGTGATCTGGAAGCCAAAGGTGTTGCGGTGGAGCCGATCCGCATTGACCCGCATACCGATCGCCGCTACACCTTCTTCAAGGACCCCGACGATCTTCCGCTGGAACTCTACGAAGTCTAGAACGTGCTCATCGGGCGCACGCTGTTGGCCAGGTCGACCAGTGCGTACCGGTGCGCCTGGGTCGGGGCCACCCGGGCCAGGCTGCGCAACGACGCCTCCACGCCCAGTTGCAACCCGTGCTGGGTGAACGGGAAACCCAGAATGTGGTTGGTGCTGGCCGTATTGTCGGCCAGCCAGTCCATGGCGGTGCCCAGCACCAGCGCGCGGATCTGGAGCACCCGTGGTTCGCTCTCGGGCAGTGCTTCCACCCGCCGTGCGGCATCGCGGATCTGCTGCTCGGACACCTCGTTGATCGACCGGCCGGACAGCAGCGTCACCGCACTGGTCAGTCGCGCGGTGGTGAAATGCCGTGAGGTGGCGGGCACCAGATCCAGGGTGCGCACGGCGTCGTCGCGATCCCCATCCGCCGATTGGGCGCGGGCCAGGCCGAAACCGGCGGAGATGATGCCGTTGTCGGTGCGCCACACCGTCTGGTAGAAGCGGCGTTCGTCGGCGGTACCGGCCAGTTCGGCTGTGGCGGCAAGCGCCACCTTCGGCGCCAGCTCACCGGGCAGGGTGTCGAGCACCTCGGTGAAATACTTGGTGGCCGTCTCGAAGTCGGCGGTCAACAGCGCCGCCACGCCGCGGAACCAGACCAGCCGCCAGCGCCAGCCGATCCGCTCGGCCAGATCGTCGAGCTTGCGGGTGGCCTTGGAGACATCGCCGAGATCCAGCAGGGCGCGCACTTCCATCAGTGGCAGTTCCACCGACTCGGACAGGTCGATGCCCTCGGAATCGAGCGTGCCGTGCCGGGCGGCGCGCAGTGAATCCAGTGTCTGCACAGGCTGACTGAGCACCGTGGCGGACAGGATCGGAGCGCCGACATCGGCTGGATCGACCAGGGGCACCTGCAGGGCTTTGACGATCTCGGGGGCGGTCAGCTTCGCCGAATGCACCTGACCATCCCGGTAGACGTCGGTGTGTGCGACCAGCAGGTCCACCCCGAAGGTGGATCGCGGCGGGCTGAACACCGCGGACAGGCCGGGCCGAGGCACCCGGGTGTCCTGGGCGACCACTTCGCGCAGCACGCCAAGCAACTGGCCGGACATCTCCTCGGCGCTGGTGAAGCGGCGCCGCGGGTCCGGGTCGATGGCCCGGCGCAGCAGCCGGCCGAACGAATCGTAGGTGGTCAGCACCGGATCGTCGTCGGGCAGCCCGTCGACGTAGCGGCCCTTGCGGGTACGCAGGTTCAGGGTCAGCGCGGCCAGCGTGCGGCCCACGGTGTAGATGTCGGTCTGCACCGTCGGGCCGGTTCGCACGATCTCCGGTGCCTGGTAACCCGGTGTGCCGTAAAGGAATCCGAACGAGTTGATCCGGGATACCGCGCCGAGGTCGATCAGTTTGAGCTGCTCCTCGGTGACCATGATGTTCTCGGGCTTGAGATCGTTGTACACCAGCCCGAGCGAGTGCAGGTAGCCCAGTGCCGGCAGGATCTCCAGCATGTAGGCGATCGCCTGCGCGACAGGAAGTCTGGTTCCCTTGCCCTGCTTGAGCGAGGTACCGCCGACGTACTCCATGACGATGTAGCCGACGGGATCACCGTGCTTGTCGGCGTGTTCGACGAAGTTGAAGATCTTGACGATGGCCGGGTGGGTCACCTCGGCCAGGAACTGGCGTTCGGCCATCGCGGTGGCCTGTGCCTCGGCGTCGCCGGAATGCACCAGGCCCTTGAGCACCACCGGGCGGTAGTTCACGTTGGTGTCGAACGCCAGGTACACCCAGCCCAGGCCGCCGTGTGCGATGCAGCCCTTGATCAGGTACTGGTCCACCACCATGTCACCGGGACTGAGTTGCGGCAGAAACGAATACGCACTGCCACAGTAGGGGCAGGTGCCCTCGGAACGGGCCGGCGTGCCGTCCTTGGCGGAGGCGCGTCCCACCCGTTTGCCGCAGTTCCAGCAGAACCGTTTCGACTCGGCCACCACCGGATTGGTCATCAGCGCGGCCAGCGGGTTGCGTTCGGTCACCCGCGGGATCTCGACCAGTCCACCGCCCAGACGGCGGGTCGGGGAGCGCGGCCGGGTCGCCGTCGTCAGGTGTTCGGTCGGTTCGGTGGTGGCGCTCCCACCAGAGGACCGGGCGGACCGCTCCGAATCCCCGAAATCCGGGCGGTACACGGCCTGGGTGGCCATCGGCCGCACGGTCGCCACGGAGTCGCTGTCGAAGTCCTCGAACTCCTCCAGGTCGGCCAGGCCGGCCGGCCGGGTGCCGGGATCGTCGGGTTGGGTGCCTGTGTCAGGGTCGGCCATCAGTCCACATACCTCGCCACCGGAGGCGCGGGTGTCGGACCCAGCACGGTCAACCACTTGCGGTACAACGTGTTCCACGTCCCGTCCCGGCGGATGCGTTCCAGGGTGCCGTTGACGAAGCGGACCAGGCCGGGATTCTCCTTGCCGATCCCGATCCCGTAGGGCTCCTCGGCCATGCTCGGGCCGACGATGTGCAGGTACGGATCCTGGCTGACTAGACCGGCCAGGATGGTGTCATCGGTGCTGACCGCGTCGACCTGGCGCTGTTGCAGGGCGACCAGACAGTCCGCCCAGGTCACCGTCTCGACGATGACCGGCGGCGGATCGATCTGTTTCACCCGTTCCAGCGACGTGGTGCCGGTCGCCGCGCACACCCGCTTGCCCGCCAGATCCGCGGCCTGCCTGATCTGTGAATCGCGCGGGGCCAGGATGCGCTGGTTGGCCGAGAGGTACTCGGTGGAGAACGCCACCAGCTCCTTGCGCGCGCAGGTCATGCTCATGGTCTTGACCACGATGTCGACCTGGTCGTTCTGCAGTGCGGTGAGCCGGTCGGCCGACGACAGGATGCGGTACTCCACCTGCGACGGGGTGCCGAAGATATCGCGGGCCACCTCGCCGGCGATATCGACGTCGAAGCCGGTGATGGTCCCCGTGATGGGGTCGCGGAAGGAGAACAGATTGCTGCCGATGTCCAACCCGACGATGAGCCGCCCGCGGTTGCGGATCTTCTCCACGGCCTCTTCGGCCTGCCGGCGGTCCGGGAACGGGCGCAGGCTGGCGGTGCGGTCGCAGTGCTCGGTGCGCACGGGGGCCGGCGACGGATCCGGAGCCAGCTGCTGCATCCCGGCCGGGGTCGGGGGAGCCAGCGTCACCTCCGGGATCGGTGCCGCGGGTGCGCTCTGGGAGCAGCCCGCGACGACCAGCGTCGTAGCCAGCATCCACCAGATCTTGTTCATCAGCGATACTCGCTCAGCCGGGGCCACAGGCCCAGGGTGACGGCGATGGCCGCGATCACGCTCAGTGCCGCCGCGCCGACCGTCGCCCCCGACAGCACCCGGCGGGCGTTGAGGATATCGGCGCGCAGCTGGTTGCGGCTGTCCGCAATGCCCTTGCTGAGTGCTTCGTCGAGCTTGCCGAAAGCGGGGGTGGAGTCGTCCTCGCCGGTGCCCAGGGCCACCTGCGTGGCCGCCTGGTAGTCGCCGACGGCGATATAGGCGTTGATCCGGTCGTCGGCGGCTCGCCACTTGCGCAGCAGTTGCTCGGCATCGGCGAGGTCGCCCTTGCTGACGTCATCGCCGCTCAGGTAGATCGACAGCTGCTGCTGCATGGCGTCGATGCGTTGGTAGTAAGACTGCTTGCGCACCTCCACATCGCCGCGGCGCACCAGGGCCAGGGTCTCGTCGGCGCGGGCCTGCTGCGCCGTGATCGCCATCGTGGTGACCGTCTTCAGCGATTGCGCCGCAGTGTTTTTCGCACTGCGGCTATCGGTGGTCGAGATGGCCAGTGCGGTACCCACCCAGACCACCATAATCAGCACCGCCAGTCCGCCCGCGACGAAACCGACGTTCACCCGCCGTCGGGTCCGCCGGGCCAGCCACCGGTTGGCGAACAAACCGAACAGGATGGTGGCGGTCACCACGACGATGACCGAGGCCGGGATGCGCGCCGAGGCGGCGGTCTCGGTGTCGACGCGTGCCGAGGTGGCCTCGTAGAGCCGCTGGGCGTCGGGCAGGATCTGGGTCTGCATCAAGGCCGACGCCTCGGACAGATAGGCCGAACCGACCGGATTACCGGCCCGGTTGTTGGTGCGGGCCGTCTCCACCAGCCCGGTGTAGATGGCCAGTTGCCCGTTGACCCGACCGAGCAGTTGGATCATCGGCTCGTCGGTCAGCCCGCTGGAGGCCCGGGTGACGGCGACCGAGGCATCGGTGATGGCCTGTTCGTAGCGCTGCCGGACATCGCTGGGTTCGGCGCCGGCGATGAACGCCGTGGCCGCGGCGGCGTCGGCGACCGAGAGCGTGGTGTAGAGCTGACCGGCGGCGAAGGACAGCGGTTCGGTGTGGTTGAGCACCGTGGTCAGGGCCTGCTGACGGTCGTCGACGGTGCGTGACGTCGCAAACGCGCAGGCGATGACGAGCGCGGACAGCACCACACCGATGGTGAGAATGCGGCCCGGGGTGGTCCACAGGAACGCCCACCGCGGATGTGCAGGGGTGGCCGGCGACCGTGAGGCCAGCGGTTCGGTCGACGGATGCGCCAACTCCACGGTCACGGGTGCGCGAACCTCCCTCACGGAGTGGTTTGGTGGGCGATTAATGAAAGTCTAAGAGAGATTGGTGGGACGTGTGGGAATTCGCGGAGCCTTATCCTGAACGCGTGCGTGGCGACGGTGACGGTTGGGTGATGTCCGACGGCGGTGGGCATTTCTGGGGCCGCCATGGTGCGGCCGGGTTGCTGCTGCGTGCGCCGGGTCCCGGCGGTGGCGCCGCGGTGCTGCTGCAGCACCGCGCCCCGTGGAGCCACCAGGGCGGAACCTGGGGTCTGCCCGGCGGAGCCAGGGACAGCCACGAATCGGTCGAGGAGGCGGCGTTCCGCGAAGCCTTCGAAGAAGCCGGATTGGAAGCGGTCCATTTGACGGTCCGGATCTCGGTGGTCACGCATGAGGTACCGGGCTGGTCGTACACCACCGTCATCGCCGACGCCACCGAGATGCTGACCACCACGCCCAACCGGGAGAGTTCCGAACTGCGCTGGGTCGCCGAGCACGAGGTCATCGACCTGCCGCTGCACCCCGGGTTCGCGGCCAGCTGGGACCGGCTGCGCAGCGTCACCGCGACCATCCCGCTGCTCAGGCCGTGAGCGCGTCTTTGAGGTGACGCGCGGCGGCCTCCGGGTCCTCGGCCTCGGTGATCGCGCGGACCACCACGATGCGGCGTGCCCCCGCCTCGAGGACCTCGGGCAGCCGCTCGGCGTCGATACCTCCGATGGCGAACCACGGCCGCTCCGGTGCCAGCGCCGCGGTGTGCCGGACCAGGTCCAGACCGGGCGCGGGACGGCCCGGTTTGGTCGGCGTGGGCCAGCACGGGCCGGTGCAGAAATAGTCGACGGCCTCGGCCAGCGCTGCGGCGACCTGGTGTTCGTCATGGGTGGAGCGGCCGATGACGGGACGTTCCCCGATGATCGAGCGCGCCACGTCCAGTGGCAGATCGTCCTGCCCGAGGTGCAGCACATCCGAACCCGCGGCCCGCGCCACATCGGCGCGGTCGTTCACCGCGAGCAGGGCGCCGTGCCGCCGGGCGGCGTCGGCCAGGATCTCCAGGGCATCGAGCTCCTGGCGGGCCTCGATGCTTTTGTCGCGTAGTTGGATGATGTCCACCCCGCCCGCGAGTGCGGCGTCGGCGAACTCGGCGAGATCACCGCGGGCCAGCCTGGCGTCGGTACACAGATACAGGCGGGAGTCGGCGAGACGCGTACGTGGATCCACAGGCCCGAGGTTAACCACGCCGGGATCTCGGGTGGGGCCGAGTACCCTGGACAGCCGACACGGGAGTCCCGGGACCGGGGCTGAGAGTGGGCCAATGACCAGCCCTGACCGTTACACCTGATCCGGGTCATGCCGGCGAAGGGAGAGGGAATGTCTGAACGTGCACTCGCCGTGATCGGTGGCGGCGTCATCGGGCTGTCGATCGCCCGCCGCGCCGCGCAGGACGGCTGGTCGGTGCGCCTGCACCACACCGGGGAGCGCGGGGCCTCCTGGGTGGCCGGCGGCATGCTCGCCCCACACAGCGAGGGCTGGCCGGGGGAGGACGCCCAGCTGGCACTGGGATTGGAATCGCTCACACTGTGGCACACCGGGTTCCTGCAGGGACTGCCCGCCGATGTCGTCACCGCACGCGAATCGCTGGTGGTGGCGGTCGACCGGGCCGACGTCGCCGATCTGCACACCGTGGCCGACTGGCTTTCGGCGCGGGGACAGCCGGTCAGCCCGACGACGGTGGCCCGGGATATCGAGCCCCTGCTGGCCCCGGGCATCCGGCACGGGTTCGTCGCCGAGACGGAACTCGCGGTGGACAACCGCGCCCTGGTCGACGCCTTGGCGTCGGCCTGTGAGTCCGCCGGCGTGCAGTGGGCGCCCCCGGTCACCGACCTGGCCGAGGTGCCGGGGCTGCGGGTGATCGCCAACGGGATCGACGCCCCGGCACTGTGGCCGGGCCTGCAGGTGCGTCCGGTCAAGGGCGAGGTGCTGCGGCTGCGCTGGCGCAAGGGCTGTATGCCGGTGCCGCAGCGGGTGGTCCGGGCGCGCGTGCACGGCAGGCAGGTCTATCTGGTGCCCCGGGCCGACGGGGTGGTGATCGGCGCCACCCAGTACGAACACGGCCGCGACACCGCCCCGGTGGTCACCGGGGTGCGCGACCTGCTCGACGATGCGTGCGCCGTGATGCCTGCGCTGGGGGAGTATGAGCTGGCCGAGTGTGCCGCGGGACTGCGGCCGATGACACCCGACGGCTTGCCGATCGTGGGCAGGCTGGACGAACGCACGCTGGTGGCCACCGGACACGGGCGTAATGGATTTCTGCTGGCGCCGTGGACCGCGGAGCGGATCGCATGCGAGTTAGGAGCGCGATGATACTGCTGGTCAATGGCGAGGAGGCCGAGGTGCGGGATGAGATCACGGTCGAAGAGCTGGTGCGCGACTTGGGTTTTCCGGAGAAGGGCATCGCGGTGGCCGTCGACTGGGAGGTGCTGCCGCGGTCGGAGTGGCACACCGTGCTCGCCGACGGTGCCAGGGTGGAAGTGGTGACGGCGGTGCAGGGTGGCTGACCGTGATGCTCTTCGCGCAAGCGGTTCATCGACAAAGCTCACCATCGCGGGCCGGGAGTTCGGCTCACGGCTCATCATGGGCACCGGCGGTGCGGCCAACCTCGCGGTGCTGGAGGAGGCGCTGATCGCGTCGGGCACCGAGTTGACCACGGTGGCCATGCGCCGCGTCGACGCCGAAACCGGCACCGGGGTGCTGGATCTGCTCGGCCGGCTCGGTATCACGCCGTTACCCAACACCGCGGGGTGCCGCGGCGCGGCCGAGGCGGTGTTGACCGCGCGACTGGCCCGGGAGGCGCTCGGTACCGAGTGGGTGAAACTCGAGGTCATCGCCGATGAGCGCACCCTGCTGCCCGATGCCATCGAGTTGGTCAGGGCCGCAGAGCAATTGGTGGACGACGGATTCGTCGTGCTGCCCTACACCAATGACGACCCGGTGCTGGCGAAGCGACTGGAGGACACCGGCTGCGCGGCCGTCATGCCACTGGGCTCACCGATCGGAACCGGACTGGGTATCGCGAACCCGCATCACATCGAGATGATCGTGGACCGGGCCGGGGTGCCGGTCATCCTGGATGCCGGTATCGGCACCGCCAGCGATGCCGCGCTGGCCATGGAACTCGGTTGTGACGCCGTGCTGTTGGCCAGCGCCGTCACCCGGGCCGCCGATCCGCCGGTGATGGCCGCCGCGATGGCCGCGGCCGTCACCGCCGGGTATCTGGCGCGAGCGGCCGGCCGGATCCCGAAACGGTTCTGGGCACACGCGTCGAGTCCCGCCGCCCCGTGAAACGCTATGTCGCGCTGGGCAGCTCGATGGCCGCCGGACCTGGTATCGCGCCGCGCGCCACCGGATCGCCCGTCCTGGCGATGCGCTCGGCGCGCAACTACGCGCACCTGACCGCCGCGCGGCTCGGGCTGGATCTGGTGGACGTCACCTTCTCCGGGGCCACCACCGCGCATATCCTGAGCGAACGTCAGCATGGAGCGCCGCCGCAGATCGAGGCCCTGGACGGGTCCGAGGCGGTGGTGACGGTGACCATCGGCGGCAACGACGTCGGCTATGTGCCGCTGTTGAGCGTGGCGGCGCTGCCGGGGCTGCTGCGCCGGATGACGCCGGTGGGCGACCTGTTCGACCCCGAAGCCAGGAACGCCGCGCTCGCGGCGGTGCACGACTCGCTGATCCGGGTGGGCACCGCGATCCGGGCGCGTGCGCCCCGGGCGCGGGTGTTGTTCGTCGACTACCTCACGCTGCTGCCGCCGGCCGACACCGCGTCGCCGCCGCTGCCCGCGGAGCTGTTCGCGCTCGGGCACCACATCGCGGACGGACTGGAACGCGCCACCGCCGCCGCGGCGGCCGAGACCGGTTGCGAGGTGGTGCGCGCCGGGGCGGCCAGCCGTGATCACCACCCGTGGTCGCGGGATCCCTGGACCACGAAACCCAGCTGGATCGTGCTGCCGCTGCCCGGCCGCGGTCCGGCGCCGCTGCACCCCAACGCCGCGGGTATGCGCGCGGTCGCCGACCTGGTGGTAGCCGCGCAATGATCGAACTCACCGGCCTCACCAAACGCTTCGGTGCCACCACCGCTGTCGACGATCTCACCTGCACCGTCGAATCCGGCGTGGTCACCGGCTTTCTCGGCCCCAACGGGGCCGGGAAGTCGACCACCATGCGAATGATCCTCGGTCTGGACCGGCCGACCGCGGGAACGGCGACGGTGCTCGGCAAGCGCTATCACGAGCTCACCCACCCGCTGCGCACCGTCGGCGCGCTGCTGGATGCGCGACAGGTGCACCCGAACCGGTCGGCCCGCGCGCACCTGCGCTGGATCGCGGCCAGCAACCAGATCCCCGCTTCCCGGGTGGATGAGGTGCTGGACCAGGTGGGGCTCACCGAGGTGGCCGGGAAACGGGCCGGGGCGTTCTCCCTCGGCATGAGCCAGCGTCTCGGTATCGCGGCGGCGCTGCTGGGTGACCCGCAGGTGCTGCTCTTCGACGAACCGGTCAACGGACTGGACCCCGAGGGTATCCGCTGGGTGCGCACCTTCATGCGTTCGCTGGCCGCCGAGGGGCGCACCGTGTTCGTCTCCAGCCATCTGCTCGCCGAGATGGCCAACACCGCCGACCGGCTGGTGGTGATCGGCCGCGGCCGATTGATCGCGGCCACCTCGATGGACGATTTCCTGGCCGCCGCGGCCGACGCACTGGTCCGCAGCCCGCAGGCCGACCGGCTGGCCGCGGTGCTGACCGCCGAAGGAATCTCGGTCACCCGGGACGGCGGCGCACTGCGGGTCGGCGGTGCCACGCTGGAGCGGATCGGCGAACTGGCGGCCCGGCACGGCCTCACCCTGCACGAGCTGACCGCGGTGCGGGCCTCGCTGGAGGAGGCGTACCTGAGCCGCACCGACGGTGCCACCGAATACCGGGCCGGCGCATGACCATCAGGTCCGAATACCTCAAACTGACCACCACCCGGTCCTCGGCCTGGACGGCGCTGGCGGTGCTGGTGCTCAGTCTGGGGCTGGCCACGGCGGTCCCGGACCGGCCCGAGCTCGGGGCCGCCGCGTTCGGCGTCCCGGTGCTGATGATCCTGTCCGCGCTGACGATCACCGGCGAGTACCGCACGGCGATGATCCGGACCACCTTCTTGGCCACCCCCAGCCGGATCCGCGTGCTCGCGGCGAAAGCGGTTGTCGCCGTGTCATTCTCCGTCGTGGTCAGTGGCCTGGCCGCCGTGGGGTCCATGGTGCTGGCCGGCGGGGTGCCGGTGTGGCGGACGGTGGGTGCGGTGACGCTCTACGCCGCACTGGGCGCGGTGCTGGCCGTCGGGCTGGGCGCTCTGGTGCGGCACAGTGCCGCCGCCGTGGCCGTGCTGGTGCTCCTGCCGTTCGTGGTGGAACCGCTGATCGGGCTGAGCCCGGAGCTGGGGGCGCGGGTCGGCCCGTTGCTGCCCTTCACCAATGCGAATGCCTTCACCGGCGTCACGTGGCTGCAGACTTTCACCATGTGGTGGGGCCCGGCGGGCTCGGCGCTGTACTTCGGCGCGGTGGCGGCCGCCGTCTTCGCCGTGGCGGCCGTGGTGGTGACCCGCCGGGATGCCTGATGGGCGTCGGCTACCGTGGGTCCTATGCGGCTCAGATCACACGCGGCAACCGTCTTCGTTTCCGTGGCCGTCCTGGCCGGTTGCGGCCACGCGCCTGCGCCGCAGCCCACCGCCGTGGCGCCCACCCCGGCGCCGGACACCGGGTACGCCGCCACCATCCGGGACCGGATCACCACCGACGCGATGATGGCCCACCTGACGAAGCTGCAGGACATCGCCGACGCCAACGACGGCACCCGGGCGATAGGCACGCCGGGCTACCAGGCCACCGTGGACTATGTGGCAAATGCTCTGCGGGACAAAGGCTTCGATGTGCAAACGCCGGAGTTCGAGGTGCGCCTGCCGTTCGCCGAGGACCCGGTGCTGACGGTTGCGGGGGCGCGGGTGAGTGCCAGTCCGCTCAAGTACACCATCGGCACACCGGAGGGCGGGGTGAGCGGCCCGCTGGTCGTGGCGCGCGCCGACGACACGCCGGGCTGCGCCGAGTCGGATTACGACGGCCTCCCGGTGCAGGGTTCGGTGGTGCTGGTCAACCGCGGCTCGTGTCCGTTCGGGGACAAGCAGTCCGTCGCCGCCAAGCGCGGCGCGCTGGCGCTGATCGTCGCCAACAATGTGGATGGCGATGAGTTCGGCGCCACCCTCGGTGAGGGCACCGACGTCAAGATCCCGGTGGTCGGCGTGACCAAGGCCGAGGGCGCCCGGCTGCGCGCCGCCCCGGGACCGGTGAGCATGACGATGAAAGCCGGCGTCAACGTCGAACGCACCCGCAACGTGATCGCCCAGACCAAGACCGGCTCCGCCGCCGATGTGGTGATGGTGGGCGCGCACCTGGACAGCGTGCCCGAGGGCCCCGGTATCAACGACAACGGTTCCGGAACCGCCGCCGTGCTGGAAACCGCGCTGCAGATGGGTAGTTCGCCGGACGTCCGCAATGCGGTGCGCTTCGGGTTCTGGGGCGCCGAGGAACTGGGTACGCTCGGTTCCACCAACTACATCTCCACACTGGACGTCGATCAACTCAAAGACATTGCGCTGTACCTGAATTTCGACATGCTGGCGTCGCCGAACCCGGGCTACTTCACCTATGACGGTGACCAGTCCCTGCCGCCGGACAAGGACGGCGGCGTGCCGCGGGTGCCCGAGGGCTCCGCGGGTATCGAGCGCACGTTGGTGGCCTACCTGGACGGCGCGGGCAAGCCGGCGGAGGACACGTCGTTCGATGGTCGCTCCGATTACGACGGCTTCACCAAGGCCGGGATCCCGTCCGGTGGACTGTTTTCCGGCGCCGAGGTGGATATGACCGAGGAGCAGGCTCAGCGCTGGGGCGGTAAGGCCAACCAGCCGTTCGACTCGAACTACCACAAGGCGACCGACACCCTCGACCACATCGACCGCACCTCGCTGGACATCCAGGGCAAGGGCGTCGGCTACGCAGTGGCGCTGTACGCCCAGGATCAGCGCGGACGCAACGGGGTTCCGGTCCGCGACGACCGCACCCGGCACACCCTGTCCGGCTCATGAGACGCCTGATCGTCACGGCGTGCGCCGTCGTCACGCTGAGCGCCTGTGCACCCCCGCCACCGCCGTCGCCGGAGATCTCGGCCCAGTACCTGGCCGGCAAGGTGACCGCCGACGCGATGTACACCCATCTGCAGAAGCTCAGCGATATCGGCAGCCGTGAACCGGGCACCCCCGGTTTCGACGCCGCGGTGGATTACATCGCCGGGGTGTTGCGCGACAAGGGTTTCGACGTGCAAACACCCGAATTCGAGTGGCTCAAGACCGGTGACCCCGGCACACCGACGCTGGAAGTGGCCGGCAGGCGCTATCCCGTCGACCAGGGTTCGCCGTTGACGCCGACGGGGCCCGGCGGCCTGAGCGCACTCAGCGTCCGCCCGGCCAAACCGGCGGGCTGCACGGCGGCGGACTACCGCGGCGCCCCCAGCACGACCGGCGCGCTGGTGATCGTCGACGCCCTGGGGTGTTCGGTGGTCGACAAGCAGAATGCGGCCGTGGCGGCGGGTGCCGCCGGCCTGCTGGTGGTGGCCACCGAAGGCGTGCCCGGCCTGTTCCCGCGGGGCTATTACCAAGACCTCAAGGTCCCCGTGGCGATCATCGACCGCGATGTGGACGCCGCGCTGCGCCGCACCAACGCCCCCGTGCGGCTGACCCTGAACGGTAAGGCGGCTCTGGCGCGGTCCCGCAGTGTCCTGGCCCAGACCAAAACCGGCGCCACCGGAAACGTCGTGATGGCCGGCGCGCAACTGGACAGCGCACCGGGCAGCCCCGGCATCAACGACAACGGGACCGGGGTCGCCGCGCTGCTGGCCACCGCAACCGCCCTGGGATCGTCGCCGACCATCGCGAACGCGGTGCGGTTCGCGTTCTGGGGGTCGGAAACCCTTGGCGCCGCGGCGAAGTACCTCGCCGGTCTGGGGGCCGACCAGCTCGACGACATCGCGGTCTACCTGGATGCCGAGATGCTGGGATCGCCGAACGCCGGGTTCTTCACCTACGACGGCGACCAGTCCGGCCCACCCAACCCGGAGATCACCTCGGTCCCGGAGGGCTCGGCCGGGGTGGAACGCACGCTGGCCGGATATCTCAACCTGGCCGGGGTCCGACCCGCCGACATGCCGCTGGACCGGGTGAGCGACTACAGCCCGTTCCTGGCGGCCGGGATCCCCGCCGGCGGCGTCACCACCGGTGGACTGCAGAAGAAGACGCCGGTGCAGGCCCGGCTCTGGGGCGGGACTGCCGGTCGGCCGTTCGACCCGAATACCGGTGGTCCCCGCGACGGGATCGACAACGTCGACCACCGCGCGCTCTCCCTCGCCGGCCCGGCGATCGCCTTCGCCGTCGGCGCCTACGCTGCGTCCACCGACGGACCCAACGGCGTCCCGGCCCGGGACAGCCGCCACCGCAAGCCCTGAGGAGTGCCGTGTACCTGCGTGTCGACACCCGTACCACCCCACCGGATGTCCAGGTCTGCGAACCCGAGGATTTCACCGCGTTCAAGGTCGTGGTCGTGACCGCTGCGCATTCCTGGGTGGATCCGGCCGACCTCAGCGAACTCGCCGGCCGCGGCGGCGACGCGGAATGGCAGCAGAAGCTGGCCGCGATGATCGACTTCGCCCGGTCCAAGGGCTGGACCGACGAAAGCGGCCGGATCCGTGCGCATATCGAACCGGAAGAGGAAACCCACCGCGACTGACGTGCATCGGGCACGATGGCCCGGTGGAACGTCTCGCCCGGATGGCCCTTGCCGCACCCAGACGGATCCTCATCATCGCGGCGCTGATGGTGGTGGCGGCGGCCGTGTTCGGCGTACCGGTGGCGCAGAAGCTGACCGCCGGCGGATTCTCCGACCCCGGAGCCGAGTCGTCGCGTGCCGCCGATCTGCTGACCCGCAAATTCGGCCAGGGCGATATGCAGCTACTGATCGTCGTATCGTCACCCGACGGTGCGATGAGCCCGGCCGCGCGCGCGGTGGGCACGGAGATCGCCGCCGAACTGCATGCGTCCCCGAACGTCGCGACGGTGAACTCCGCCTGGGACACGCCGCATCCCGCACTCACCGAACTTCTCAGCAAGGACGGCAAAGCCGGGCTGATCGTCGCCGGGATCGGTGGCGGCGAGAAGCACGCGCAGGACAATGCCACCGAACTCACCGACCGGCTGGTGCGTGACCGCGACGGGGTGAGCGTCTTGGCCGGCGGCACCGCGATGGTCAATTCGCAGATCACCGCACAGTCGCAGCGGGATCTGCTGCTGATGGAGTCGATCGCCATACCGTTCAGCTTCCTGGTGCTGGTCTGGGTGTTCGGCGGGCTGCTGGCGGCGGCGCTGCCCGTGGTGGTCGGAGTGTCGGCGATCCTCGGATCCCTGGCGGTGCTGCACGTGATCACGTGGTTCGCCGAGGTGTCGGTGTTCGCGCTGAACCTCTGTATGGCAATGGGTTTGGCGTTGGCGATCGACTACACGCTGTTGATGATCAGCAGGTATCGCGATGAGCTGGCCGACGGTGGGGAACCCGGGGATGCGCTGGTGCGCACCATGGCGACGGCGGGCCGCACCGTGGTGTTCTCGGCGACGACGGTGGTGCTGCCGATGTCCACCCTGGTGCTGTTCCCGATGTACTTCCTGAAATCATTCGCCTACGCGGGCGTGGCCACCGTCGTGTTCGCGGCCCTCGCCGCACTGGTGCTGACCCCGGCGGCGATCGTGCTGCTGGGGGACAGGCTGCGCGGCCGGGCCGGCCAATCCAAGCCCGTGGAACGGCAATTCTGGTACCGGTCAACCAGATTCGTGCTGCGCCGACCCGTGGCGATCGGTCTGGCGGTGGTCACCCTGCTGGTCCTGCTCGGCCTGCCCTTCACCGGGGTGCGATGGGGCTTCCCCGACGACCGGGTGTTGCCGGCGTCGGCGTCGGCGCACCAGGTGGGCGACCGGCTGCGTGACGATTTCGTGAACAACTCGGCCACCGCCGTGACCGTCGTGCTACCCGACTCTGCCGGCATCCCCGCTGTCGAGATGCGGCGCTATGCCACCGAACTGGGCGCCGTGATCGACGTATCGGCGGTGTCGCCCCCGGTCCAGAAGGACGGCAGCAGCTACCTCACCGTGTCGAGCACCGCACCGTTGTTCTCCGATGCCTCCGAGGCGCAGCTCGACGGTCTGCACGCGGTGGCGGCACCGGCCGGCCGGGAGGTGCTGATCACCGGAGCGGCCCAGCTGAACCGGGACAGCGTGGACGCGATCACCTCGCGCTTGCCGGTGGTGCTCGGTCTGATCGCCGTGATCACCTTCGTGTTGCTGTTCCTGCTCACCGGAAGCCTCGTGCTGCCCTTGAAAGCGCTTGTGCTCAACGTCCTCTCGCTGTCGGCGGCGTTCGGCGCGCTGGTCTGGATCTTCCAGGACGGCCACCTCGGCGCGTTCGGGACCACACCCACCGGCACGCTGGTGGCAAACATTCCGGTGCTGCTGTTCTGTATCGCCTTCGGGTTGTCCATGGACTACGAGGTGTTCCTGCTGTCGCGAATTCGCGAGTACTGGCTGGCATCCGGGCGCACCGCGGCCGATGTCGGTGAAAGCGTGGCGCTGGGCCTGGCCAGGACCGGTCGCGTGGTAACCGCTGCGGCGCTGGTGATGTCGATCTCATTCGCCGCTCTCATTGCGGCAAACGTGTCATTCATGCGGATGTTCGGCCTCGGCCTGGCGATGGCGGTCCTGATGGATGCCACCCTGGTGCGGATGATGCTGGTCCCCGCGTTCATGCAGGTGATGGGCCGGTGGAACTGGTGGGCACCGAAACCACTGGCACGGCTGCACGATCGGTTCGGATTCACAGACTAAAGCCAGGAACCGGATTGAACCGGATGACGTGGCCCCCCGTGTCCTTGGCATGGGAACTAATGTCGCCGAAGTGTCCAGCTACAGCACCATCGCCGGAGTCCACGGCGTTCTTCCGCCGCACCGATACACCCAAGACGAGGTCACCGAAACGCTGTTGGCGCTCCCTGGCTACCGGGAGCACGAGCAGATGGTCCGCGCTCTGCACAAGAGCGCGAGGGTGCAGAGCAGGTACACAGTGCTGCCGATCGAGGAGTATGCCCGGCTCACCGACTTCGGTGAAGCAAACAATCTCTTCATCGAGCACGCAACCGATCTGGGCTGTGCCGCGCTGTCCGGCGCGCTCGACGAGGCCGGTCTGCGACCCGAGGATGTCGACCTGATCATCACCACCACCGTGACCGGAGCGGTGGTGCCGTCCCTGGACGCGCGCATCGCCGGCCGGCTCGGTCTACGCCCGGACGTCCGCCGGGTCCCGATCTTCGGCCTGGGGTGCGTGGCGGGGGCCGCCGGGGTTGCCCGGCTCAACGACTATCTGCGCGGTGCCCCGGACAAGGTCGCGGTCCTGGTCTCGGTGGAGCTGTGTTCGCTGACCCGCAAACACCATCCGTCGATGCCGACCCTGGTCGCCGGTGCCCTGTTCGGCGACGGCGCCTCCGCGGTGGTCGCGGTGGGGCGGGACCGCGCCGAACGGATGAACCCCACCGGGCCCGACGTGCTCGACTCCACCAGCCATCTGTACCCGGATTCGCTACACGCCATGGGCTGGGATATCGGCAGCCAGGGTTTCGAGATCGTGCTCAGCGCCGAGGTGCCCGGATTCGTCGGCCGCTACCTCGGCGACGATGTCACGAATTTCCTTGGTGCCCATGATCTGACCATCGACGATATCGGCACCTGGGTCAGCCATCCCGGCGGCCCGAAGGTGATCGAGGCCATCATCGACACGTTGGGCTTGCCGGCGGATGCCCTCGACCTGACCTGGCAGTCGCTGGCCGAGGTGGGCAACCTCTCGTCGTCCTCGGTGCTGCACGTGCTGCGGGACACCATCCGCAAGCGGCCGCCCGCCGGGACGCCGGGGGTGCTGATGGCCATGGGGCCGGGATTCTGCTCGGAACTCGTCCTGCTGCGCTGGCGCTGATCGGCATGCGAGGCTTTCTGACCCTGATCTTGCTGGTGGCCGTCGAGCGGGTGGCCGAACTGGTGGTGTCCAATCGCAACCTGAAGTGGAGTAAGACGCACGGCGGCAAGGAGTTCGGGGCAGGTCACTATCCGGTGATGGTCGCGCTGCACACCGGTCTGTTGGTCGGCGCGGTCGCCGAGGCGCGGGTGCGTAAGCGCCGAAGCCGGGCGGCGCTGTGGGTGGTGCTGGCCGCGCAGGTGCTGCGCTGGTGGTGCATCACCACCCTCGGCAAGCAGTGGAACACCCGGGTGGTCGTCGTACCCGGTGCCGACCGCGTCGTCGGCGGGCCGTATCGCTATCTGCCGCACCCGAATTACGTGGCGGTGGTGGCCGAAGGGGCGGCGCTGCCCCTGGTCGGTGGCGCGTGGGTCACGGCGCTGGTGTTCTCCGTCGCCAATGCGATGCTGTTGCGCACCAGGATCCGTGTGGAAGACCAAGCGCTGCGGAGCCTGACCTGATGGACGGCTCGTCGTGATCGACCTGCTCGTCGCGGGAGGTGGTCCGGCCGGTCTCGCCACCGCGGTGCACGCCGCGCGGGCAGGGCTGGAAGTCGTCGTCGTCGAACACCGCCGCGGTCCGATCGACAAGGCATGCGGCGAAGGGTTGATGCCGCATTCGTTGCGGCAGCTGGAACGCATCGGTGTGCGTCCCGTCGGTGAGGATTTTCACGGCATCCGCTACCTCGACGGACGGCGTTGCGCCGAAGCGCGATTCAGGCACGGTCCCGGTCGAGGGGTTCGGCGGACCGTACTGCACACCGCGCTGTCCGAGGCCGCCGCGGCGGCCGGGGTGCGGGTGGTGCACGGCGAGGTCGGTGAGGTCACCCAGGATTCGGAGTCGGTATCCGCGGCGGGGTTGCGGGCGCGGTACCTGGCCGCGGCGGACGGTCTGCACTCACCGATCCGCCGCGCGCTGGGGCTGTCGGCGGGTGAGGCGGCGCAGCGACGGTGGGGGATACGGCGGCATGTGCAGGTCGCTCCCTGGTCGGATTGTGTGGAGGTGCACTGGTCCAGGGACACCGAAGCGTATGTCACGCCGGTGAGTCCGGACTGCGTCGGCGTGGCCATCCTGAAGTCGACGCGGGGTGGCTTCGAGGAGCACCTGAAGCAGTTTCCGGCGCTGATGGCGCGGCTGGACGGCGCGCCGCACGGCCAGGACCGGGCGGCCGGGCCGCTGCGGCAGAAGGTGCGTGACCGGACCGCCGGGCGGGTGCTGCTGGTCGGCGATGCCGCGGGGTATGTCGATGCCCTGACCGGGGAGGGCATGGGACTGGCCTTCGGCGCGGCCGAACTTCTGGTCGACTGCGTACGCACCGGGCGCACCGAGGATTACGACAGGCGGTGGCGGTCCCTCACCCGTCGCTACCGCTTTCTGACCGCGGCCCTGCTGCACGCCACCGGGATCGGGCCGGTGCGCGCCGGCATCACTCCGGTGGCGGCCGCGCTGCCCGCGGTGTTCTCGCGCGTCGTCAGTGCGCTGGGTGACTAGGTTCGTGGCGGCTGGGGGCGCCGAGCAGCCGCATCCCGTGGTACACGACAAGTGCCGCGATGGCGCCCAGTGAGATACCGGTGAACGTCAACGAGCCGATCTGCCAGGTGAAGTCGGCGATCCCGATGATCAACGGGATGGCGGCGGTCATCTGGTTGACGGGCAGGGAGAAGTCCACGTGGTTGGTCAGCCAGATCCGAATGCCGAGCACTCCCACCAGCCCGTAGAGCACGATGGTCGCGCCACCGAGGACACCCGGTGGGATGGCTGAGATGGTGGCACCGACCTTGGGGCACAACGACAAGACGATGGCCACGGCGGCCGCCACCCAGTACGCCGCGGTCGAGTAGATGCGCGTCGCCGCCATCACGCCGATGTTCTCCGCGTAGGTGGTGGTGGCAGACCCGCCGCCCACGCCGGCCAGGACGGTGGCGACCCCGTCGGCGGCCAGTGCCCGGCCCATCACCGGGTCCAGGTCGGTACCCGTCATCTGGCCGACCGACTTGACGTGCCCGATGTTCTCGGCGACCAGCGCGATCACCGCGGGTAGGAAGAGCGGCAGCACCGAGAGGTTGAAGGACGGCGCGTGGAACTGCGGCAGCCCGATCCACGGCGCCGCCGCGATGGCCGCGGTGTCCACCTCGCCGAGGGCCAGGGCCAGCAGGTAGCCGAGCACGACGGCCAGGAAGATGGCGAGCCTGCCCACCATTCCCTTGAAGAAGGCCAGCGTGCCGACCAGCAGGACCAGCGTCACGATGCCGACCAGCGGTCCCTTCTCGAAGTTGTTCTTCGCCGCGGGCGCGAGATTGAACCCGATGAGCGCGACGATCGCCCCGGTCACCACCGGCGGTAACGACGCGTCGAGCCAGCGCGTACCGACGACGTGCACGATGCCGCCGATCACGATCAACAGCACACCCACCGCCACCAAACCGCCGAGCGCACTGCCGGTCCCGTGCGCGGCGACGGCCGCGGTGACCGGTGCGATCACCGCGAAGCTGGACCCGAGGTAGCTGGGCAGCCGGTTGCCGGTGATGAGCAGGAAGGCGATGGTCCCCACCCCGGAGAACAGCAGGGTGGTCGCCGGCGGGAACCCGGTCAGCACCGGGACCAGGAAGGTGGCGCCGAACATCGCCACCACGTGCTGGGCCCCGATGCCGATGGTGCGCGGCCAGCTCAGCCGTTCGTCGGGGGCCACGACGAACGTGCCGTCATGGGTGGGTTCGACGTGCTTCCAGCTGAGCATGCTCACTGCGGGATGTTAACCCGCCAGACGCGGGATCACCTGTTCTCCGAGACGCTCGATGAACCCGACCGGGTCCGGGTTGCCCGGGTGTGGTCCGGCATTGATGAGGTCGATCCCGAGGTCGGCCAGCCGTTCCGCAGTACGCAGATACGCGTCGAGATCGGTGAACGGGTCGGCGAAATGAGCTGCGGTGAGCTTTATTTCGGCGAAGTCGCGGCCGACGTCGGCGCAGTGCCGTTTGAGCACGTCGATCTTGTGCGGCAGTTCCTCGACCGCCGCCGTGGTGTTCCACACGTCGGCGTACTGCGCGACCAGCCGCAGGGTCTTCTTCTCGCCGCCGCCCCCGATGACGATGGGCGGGCGGCGCACCGGCTGGGGCGAGCAGATCGTCTCGGCCAGTTGGTAGTGCGTGCCGTGGTACGGCCCGTTGTCCGCGCTCCACATCTGCAGGCAGATCTGCAGCGTCTCCTCCAACATCTCGAACCGGTCGCGCAGCGGCGGATACGGCACGCCGAGGGCGAGGTGCTCGCGCTCGTACCATGCCGCACCGATGCCGAACATCGACCGGCCCTGGGCCAGGACATCCAGCGTCGTCATGGTTTTGGCGAGCACGCCGGGGTGGCGGTAGGTCACCCCGGTCACCAGCATGGCCAACGTGATGCGCTCGGTACGACCGGCCAGGAACCCCATGCTGGTGTAGCCCTCCAGGAACGGATCCTCGGCCCGGCCCACCGCCTCCATCTGGAACAGGTGATCGGCGAGGGTGAACATGGTGGCCCCGCCGTCTTCGGCGGCTTTCGCCGCGGCGGCCAGGGTGGGGCCGAGTCCGGCGGGATCACCGGGCCGAAAGTCGATGAAATGTACGCCCAATTCCATTGTTGCTCCTCATTTTTCGTTGAGCCGGTCCAGCAGTCCGAGCGCCTCGTTGATGACCTGTCGCTCACGTTCGGTGAAGCGGTCCTCCATGGCCTGCTCCAGCCAGACATTGCGTACCTGTCGATCGCTCTCGGCGTGCGTGCGGCCCGCGGCGGTCAGCGATACCGTCATCCGGCGGCCGTCATCGGGGTCGGGTGCGCGCTGGATCAGGCCGTGCCGGTCCAGCCCGGTCAGGATGGTGGCCATCGACTGCGGCCGCACCCGTTCCGCGCCGGCCAGTTCGCTGGCCGAGGCGGGCCCGTTCTTCAGCAGCCGGAGGAGTACCGCGGTCTGTGCCGGGGACAGGTCGTCAGCTGTGGTGACATCGCGCAGGCGCCGTCGCAGCCGGCCGAACAGCACTCGGATATCGCGGGCCGCGGTGACGGCTGACTCGCTGACTTCGAACACAATAGACAGCCTAGACTGTTCAGTTTGAGCTGTCGATCTTCCCGAAGATCGCCACCGCCACCGCACCCGCCACGGCAGCGCAGAATGCGAGCACGACCAACCAGTCGAATCCGGGGCGCGCGGTGTCGCCGAACAGCACGACGCCGAGGATTCCCGGAATCACCGTCTCGCCGACGACGAGGGCCGCGGCCGCCCCGTTCACCGAGCCGAGCTGCAGTGCGACGGTGAACAGGTAGAAGCCGCCGAGCCCGGCGATGGCGATTGTCCACGCGGCCGGATCGGTGAGCAGCGCGCTCAGCCGGAAGGGGTCGATGCCGTCGGCCGCCCGCACCGCGACCGCCATGGTGCCGTACAGCACGCCGGCGATCAGGCCCGCGGGTATCGCCGCACGGGCTCCGAGAAACCGGACGAGCAGCACTGCCGCGGCGAGGATCACCAGCGCGGTGACCAGCAGTGCCCAATGCAGCCCGGGTGGCCCCGTCCCGGTGCCCAGATGCCCCGTCGTGAATCCCAGGACCAGGAGCGAAACAACCACGGTGCCGATCGCCAGCCAGTCCCGGCCGCCCAACCGCACCCCGAGCACCACGATCCCCAGCAGCGCCGTGACCACCAGGTTGGCGCTGATGATGGTCTGCGACAGGAACAGCGGGATCAGCCGGGCGGACACGAGGCTGGCCAAGAAGCCCAGACCGTCGAGCGCCATGCCGGCGAGGAAGGCCGGGGTGATCGCCGCGCTCACCGTCGAGTGCAGGGTCGGCCCGCCGGTGTGGGCGGGGTCGCGGGAACTCCGCGCCCCATAGGCCTGCAGCACGGATGCGGTTCCGTAGCTGAAGCAGGCGGCCAATGCGGCCAGCAGGCCGATCAGCGGTGGCGAATCGCGTTGGCGGCGAGGTAACCGACGTAACCCAGCGCGCCGAACTTCGCCAGCTTGCGGGTCTTCGGGATCAGCAAGCCGATACCGAGGGCGGTCTCGATGCTGCCGTTGACCTTGATGTGGCGGTCGGTGTCACGCGGGAACGCCGGCTTGGTGATCGGCTCGAACACCTGCGGCGCGACGAAGTGCGTGACACCGGCTCCCGCGAGTGCCAGTCCGGTGAGGACAACGGCCGGGGACTTCTTCTTCTCGGACACGGGGCCGACGGTACCGCAATCAGTTCTTGAGCGATCCGGGTCTCGGGCTGTCCGTCGTCGCGATACACGTGACGGCCCGGTCGCCGCGCTTCCAGGAGGCCTCGGTCGGGTAGAGCACGAACATACCCACCTCGGGATCCGTCATCGCCCTCGACGAGTAGGTCTGCAGCGCGGGCTGGCACTTGTCCTGATAGCCGGAGATCCTGGCCTGGCCCGGAAAGTCGTTGCCCGGCACGGTGATCACGGCGAACACTTCACCCTTGTGCGGTTCGGTGCAGTCGACCGTCTTCACCGACGCCACCAGGCTGGCATCCGACGGGATCTCGGTGAGGCAGTCGCCGAGGCCGACGTCGGCGGCGTCGACCACGTCCGAGTTCTTCACCAGCAGCACGATTCCGATGACGCCGACGACGGCGAACAGCACGAACACGCCAGCGATCAACCCGACGATCAGACCCCACCGGGTCTTGCGCGGTGGCGGGGGTGGGGCCTGATACGGATAGCCGTACGAATACGGCTGCGGCGGTGGCGGGGGTGCCCCGTGCGGTGGCGGATATCCCCCGTCGCCTCGCTCGCCCCAGGGCGGCCCGTAGGGCGGCTGTGTCATGGAATGACGATAACCGCGGCCGAGACCGCGAGCGCGGGAACGTCCAGGGTCTTCGATCCGAGATCATGGCGGGCGCCGGTGATCTCGACGACGGTCACCGGACCCGTCACCAGGTCCGCCGCGGCCCGGATTTCCTCGATGCCGCCGAACGGGTCGGCGGTGCCGTGGGTGAACACCGTCGGGACCGTGATCTGCGGGAGATGCTCGGTGCGGGCACGTTCCGGCTTGCCCGGCGGATGCAGGGGATAGGAGAACAGGGTGAGGACGTCCGGCCCCGCCGCGGTGCCCGCCTGTGCGGCCGTCACCATGGACGTCATCCGCCCGCCGTACGAGTGTCCGCCGGCCACCACCGGCCCGTGACCCAGGCTGCGCGCCCAGGCGATGGCCTCGGCGATGCCGTCCTGATCGGCCTTCGCCGAACCCGACGGAGGGCCCTTGGGGCGCCGGCGCCGGTAGGGCAGGTTGTACCGGACCGCGAGGAATCCGCGGCGCGCCCACTCGTCACAGATGCGGATCAGCAGCGGGGAGTCCCGGTTGCCGCCGGCGCCGTGGGTGAGCAGCACCACGCCTTTCGGGCGCACCTCGGGCTCGTGGGCCACCCCGGCCAGGTCCTCAAGACCCATGCTGCAACCTGAACAGTGCGTTCACCGGACCGTGGCCATGGCCCAAAGGGTATGCGGCGCGCAGACATTCGGTCACCCAGCGCTTGGCGAAGGCCACCGCGTCGGGCACCGGGTAGCCGTGTGCCAGGGCGCAGGTGGTGGCAGCGGCCAGGGTGTCACCGGCGCCGTGGTCATGACCGGTGTCGATGCGTTCAGCGTCGAATTCGTAGAAGTCGGTGCCGTCGTAGAGCAGATCGGGGCTGTGCGTCGAGGAGCGCAGGTGCCCACCCTTGACCAGTGCCCAGCGCGGACCCAGCGCATGGAGGGCCTTCGCCGCATCGCGCTGGGTCGCCGCGTCCACCACGTCGATCCCGGTGATCAGTCGCACCTCGTCGAGATTCGGTGTCACCAGGGTGGCGATCGGGAACAGCTGGTGACGCACCGAATCCAGTGCCGAGGGATGCAGCAGCGGGTCGCCGTGCATGGAGGCGCACACCGGGTCGACCACCAGTGGGGCGTCGGTGTTCAGGCCGCGCCAGGTCTGGGCCACCACGCCGATGATGTCCGCCGAGGCCAGCATCCCGGTCTTGGCGGCCTGGATGCCGATGTCACCGGCGACCACCTCGATCTGGCCCGCGATGACATCCAGTGGGATCTCGTGAAAACCCTTGACGCCCAGAGAGTTCTGCACCGTCACCGCAGCGACCGCCACGCATCCGTGCAGTCCGAGCATGGCGAAGGTGCGCAGGTCGGCCTGGATGCCTGCGCCGCCGCCGGAATCGCTGCCGGCAATCGTCATCACCCGGTGCGGCGTCTGCCCGGGCGGTGTCAGCGGCAGAAAGCTCATGAACTCAAGGGTAGATACACCCGGTTGCCCTGCTCGGCGAACTCCAGGGATTTCTGGTCCATGGCGTCGCGGATATCCTGCGTGATCCGCATGGAGCAGAACTTCGGTCCGCACATCGAGCAGAAATGGGCGGTCTTGGCCGGTTCGGCGGGCAGGGTCTGGTCGTGGAATTCCCGGGCGGTGTCGGGGTCCAGGGACAGGGCGAACTGGTCGTGCCAGCGGAACTCGAAGCGGGCCTTGGACAGGGCGTCGTCGCGTTCCTGGGCGCGTGGGTGACCTTTGGCCAGGTCCGCGGCGTGTGCGGCGATCTTGTAGGCGATCACCCCGTCCTTGACGTCCTTGCGGTCCGGCAGGCCCAGGTGTTCCTTGGGGGTGACGTAGCAGAGCATCGCCGTGCCTGCCTGGGCGATGATCGCCGCTCCGATCGCCGACGTGATGTGGTCATAGCCGGGGGCGATATCGGTGGCCAACGGGCCCAGCGTGTAGAACGGGGCCTCGTCGCAGAGTTCCTCCTCCAGGCGCACGTTCTCCACGATCTTGTGCATGGGGACGTGGCCGGGGCCTTCGATCATCACCTGCACGCCATGGGCTTTGGCGATCTTGGTGAGTTCGCCCAGGGTTTCCAGCTCGGCGAACTGCGCGGCGTCGTTGGCATCGGCGATCGATCCGGGACGTAACCCGTCACCCAGGGAGAAGGTGACGTCATAGCGGGCCAGGATGTCGCACAGGTCGCCGAAGCGTTCGTAGAGGAATGACTCCCGGTGGTGTGCCAGCATCCAGGCCGCCATGATCGAGCCGCCGCGGGACACGATGCCGGTGACCCGCTTGACGGTCAGCGGGATGTAGCGCAGCAGCACCCCCGCGTGCACCGTCATGTAGTCGACACCTTGTTCGCACTGCTCGATCACGGTGTCGCGGTAGATCTCCCAGGTGAGTGTGGTCGGGTCGCCGTTGACCTTCTCCAGGGCCTGGTAGATCGGCACGGTGCCGACCGGTACGGGGGAGTTGCGCAGGATCCACTCGCGGGTGGTGTGGATATCGGCACCGGTGGACAGGTCCATGATGGTGTCCGCGCCCCACCGGGTCGCCCACACCATCTTGTCGACCTCCTCGGCGATCGACGACGTCACCGCCGAGTTGCCGATATTGGCGTTGATCTTCACCGCGAACGCCTTGCCGATGATCATCGGTTCGCATTCGGGGTGGTGGTGGTTGGCCGGGATGACCGCGCGGCCGCGGGCGACCTCGTCGCGCACCAGCTCGGCGGGCATCCCCTCGCGTTCGGCGATGAACGCCATCTCGGCGGTGATCTCCCCGGCGCGGGCGCGCTGCAGCTGGGTGCCCTTGTCGCGCACCACACCGGCCCGCGGGGCCAGGCCTTTCTCCAGGTCGATGGTGGCGTTGTCGTCGGTGTAGGGCCCCGACGTGTCGTACAGGTCGAAATGCTCACCGGTGGTCAGATGCACGCGGCGCAACGGCACGCCACCTTCGGTGTACACCTTGGAGCTGCCAGAAATAGAGCCAACGGAAACAGTCATCAACAGATCTCCCTACGCCGGCATTACCCGGTCAGGTTCATACGGTCGACGGCCCGGTCCTTCGCGGTGCGAAGACTTTGGTCTAGCCGTCCTCTCAGCGCACTTGGGTGCACTCCCGTGTTGGACGAGTTCCAAGCTAGCCCACGTCACCGGGAATGTGAATTGCCGGGTGATCGTTTGGATAGCTAATATATGTTTTTCCGATCCGCAGAGCTGAAGGCTGATGACGACCGAGATTGAGCTGACCGCCGAGGCCGAAACCGCCCGCCGTCGCACGCGGATGGACCACGATCACCCCTTCTACAAGTGGGTGGTGCTGTCCAACACGACGTTGGGCATCCTGCTGGCGGCCATCAACGCCTCCATCGTGTTGATCTCACTGCCCGCCATCTTCCGGGGGATCGGACTGAACCCGCTGGCCCCGGGCAATGTCAGCTACCTGCTCTGGATGCTGATGGGCTACCTCGTGGTGACGGCGGTCCTGGTGGTTCCGTTCGGCAGGCTCGGCGACATGTACGGCCGCGTGAAGATCTACAACCTCGGTTTCGTGGTGTTCACAGTGGCGGCGATCGCGTTGTCCTTCGACCCGTTCCATCTCGGCGGTGGCGCCGTGTGGCTGATCGCGTGGCGGGTGATCCAGGGTATCGGCGGGGCCATGCTGATGGCGTCCTCGTCGGCGATCCTCACCGATGCGTTCCCGGCCAACCAGCGCGGTATGGCGCTCGGCACCAACATGGTGGCTGCCGTCGCCGGATCCTTCCTCGGTCTGCTGATCGGCGGATTCCTCTCCGAATGGCACTGGAAGGCCGTGTTCTGGGTCGGCGTGCCCATCGGTGTGCTCGGCACGATCTGGAGCTACCGCTCATTGCGAGAACTCGGCAGCCGCACCTCCGGCCGGCTGGATTGGGCCGGCACCGTGACGTTCGGGCTCGGGCTCACCGTGCTGTTGATCGGTATCACCTACGGCATCCAGCCCTACGGGGACTCGACCACCGGGTGGACCAGCCCGTGGGTGCTCGGCTCGATCGCGGCGGGTCTGGCACTGCTGGTGGGGTTCTGCTTCATCGAGTTGCACGTCGATTCCCCGATGGTCGACATCCGGCTGTTCAAATCCGCGGCGTTCGGCATGGGCAATCTGGCCGGGCTGATGTCGTCGATGGGCCGCGGTGGGCTGCAGTTCATGCTCATCATCTGGTTACAGGGCATCTGGCTGCCGCTGCACGGCTACACCTTCGAATCCACCCCGCTGTGGGCCGGTATCTACCTGCTTCCGGTGACGGTCGGATTCCTGGTGGCCGCGCCGATTGCCGGGTGGCTCTCCGATCGTTTCGGCGCGCGCCCACTGACGGTCGGCGGCATGTTGCTGATGGCTGCGACATTTGTGGCCCTGCTGCTCATTCCGGTCAATTTCGACTACTGGATGTTCGCCATCCTGGTGTTCCTCAACGGGCTCGGCGGCGGCATCTTCACCGCTCCCAACACGGCGGCCATCATGTCCAGCGTGCCGGCCGATCAGCGTGGTGCCGCCTCCGGTGTGCGGTCGACGTTCTTCAACGGCGGCAACTCGTTGTCGATCGGCATCTTCTTCTCGCTCATGATCATCGGTCTGGCCAACACTCTGCCTGCCGCGATGTCGAGCGGTCTTGCCGCTCAGGGTGTTTCGCCACAGGTGGCACATGAGGTGGCGAACCTGCCGCCGGTGGGCAGCCTGTTCGCGGCCTTCCTGGGCTACAACCCGATGGCCGAGTTGCTGGCGCCCTCGGGCGCGCTGCATCAGCCCGGCGTGAACGCCGACGTGCTGACCGGGCAGACCTTCTTCCCGCAGCTGATCACCGCGCCGTTCCACTCCGGCCTGGTGGTGGTGTTCAGCGCCGCCGCGGTGATGATGGTCATCGGTGCGATCGCCTCGCTGTTCAGTGCGGGCCGCTACGGCACGGCGCCGGGCGCGGACAACGCGGCCTGACATCCGGGCGCGGCTTTCTCAGACGAGCAGGAGCCAGGCCAACAACACCATCAGGGCCACACCCACCAGCACGGCGCCGACGATCCACACGATCAAGAAACTGGGCCGGTCGTCGACCAACGATGCGCAGTCGCATTCGTCGGGATGCTGGCACCCGCACGTGTATGCAGATCGTCTCATGGCCACCCCCACGTGAGCATAGCAACGTTTGATGTGAATCCGGCTGAGCAGATGTCGCTGTATTTGCTGAGAATCACCTGATCACTGCTGCCTGGGTATTCGATCGGTAACGGCACGTGCACAGCGTGATAACGCCGCGGCGTGCGCTGCGATCGGCGACGCGGGCTTGCGGGTTTGCTCGCGGGTTTCTCCGAAACCCGACCGCGCGAGCCGGTGATGGCAACGCCGTCGGCTTCCGCGCGCGGGTCTCGCCAGTGGTCTGCCGAAAGGTCGGCGTGGTGCCCGCGATGCGGTGATCCGATCGCCAATTCGCCGTCAGAAACTGTGCCATTGACAAATGACACAGTTGGTGGTGACGTAGTGGCCGTGACGGATACCGAGGTACCCACCCGCGCCGCGCCGCGCGCACTGCTGTCCGCAGCGGCCACCCGTGCAACGCTGGGATCGCTGACCAGCGTCATCCCGATGAACCGGGCGGGCGTCGGGTTCGGGCGCACCCTGATCGCCGCCATCATGGCGATGGGCGGGTCCATGCCTGCCGGCGCCACGATCATCCCGGACGAGGGGGGTGAGTGGGTGCTGGGCCCGGGCGTCGAATTCGGCAGGCGGGCAGGCTATTACGTGCACGGCAGCGCCTACGTCATCTGCTCGGCCAAAACCCACCGCAAACTGGTCGCCCGGCTGTCGGAGGCCACCGGTCTGCCCATGTTCGTGGTGGACTACCGGCTCGCACCCGAGCACCGGTTCCCGGCCGCGGCCCAGGACGTCGAAGCCGGCTATCGCCGACTGCTGGCGCAGGGCTACGCGGCGTCCGACATCGTGATCGGGGCGGATTCCGCGGGCGGCCACCTGACCTGCGACATGCTGCTCGCCCACGCCGGCGACGCGGCCTTCCAGCCTGCCGGTGTAGTGCTGTTCTCACCACTGATCGACCTCACCCTCGGGCTCGCCGAACGGCAGGAGACGGTTCGCCGCGATCCCGCCATGTCGGCGGGTGCGGCGCGCAGGATGGTGAGCCTCTACACGCGGGGACAGGATCCGGATCATCCGCGGCTCAAGCTCGATTTCAGCGCGGCGCGGGCACTGCCACCCATGCTGATCCAGGTCGGCGGGTGCGAGATGCTCGCCGCCGATGCCAGATACCTCGACGCCCAACTGCGGGAAGCCGGTGGCGTCAGCACTCTGGAGATCTGGCCCGGCATGGTGCATGTCTTTCAGGCACTGCCCAAGCTGGCTCCCGAGGCGACGGTCGCGCTGCGCCGGGCGGCGAACTTCATCGCCGACCGGTTCTCCGACGAACTGCAGGAGATCGGCTGATGTTCACTCTGTTCGGACTTTTCGGTGGGCCCGCCCGCACCGCTGACGCGAAGGCCGTGGTGACCGGTGCGGGCAGCGGTATCGGAAGGTCGTTCGCCCTCGAGCTCGCCCGGCGGGGTGGCGAGGTCATCTGCGCGGATATTGACGCCGCCCGCGCGGCCGACACGGTCGGGCTGATCGACCAGCTGCCGACCGGCAGGGGCCACGCCGTGCAGTGCGATGTGTCCGATCGCGGCGCGATCGAACTGCTGGCCAAGCAGGCGCAGGAGATCTTCGCCGGTGCACCCACGCTGGTGATCAACAACGCCGGCGTCGGTATCGGCGGAAAACCGGTCGGGGACATCGGGTTCGACGACTGGGACTGGGCACTGGGCATCAACCTGTGGGGCGTGGTTTACGGATGCGAGGTGTTCACCCCCATCCTGCGTGAGGCGGGCCGGGGCGGCATCATCAACGTGGCCTCCGCGGCCGGTTTCGCCGCGGCCCCGTCGATGGCCGCCTACAACGTGTCCAAGGCCGGGGTGATGTCCCTGTCGGAGACCCTGGCCGCGGAACTGAACGGCACAGGTATCGCCGTCACCGTGCTGTGTCCGACGTTCGTGAAAACCAACGTCTTCACCGACGGCCGCATCACTCCGGCATCGATGAACCTGAGCCAGCAGCTGGCGCGCTGGACCGGCCTGTCCGCCGACAATGTCGCCGCGCGCACCCTCGATGCGCACGACGGTGGCCGGCTGTACGTCGTCCCGCAGTTGGACGCGACCGTCATCTGGCATCTCAAGCGGCACTTCCCAGCCCTCTACGTACGCGGCGCCGGGCTGCTCGGCCGCCTCCTCCCCGACAACTGAAAGGACCGGCAATCATGGCGATGAATCTCGACGACATGCTGCAGAAGATCAAGGACAAGCAGTGGGCACTGGTCGATATCGACTGGGACGCACCGGGAGCCGAACTGATCGAACCCGAGCTGTGGGCCAAGCTCAAGCCGTTCATGACCGATCTGATGTGGATCGAGAACGTCGGCGCCCGGGGCTTCGCGGCCCTGGCCAAGAAGGCCCCGACCCCGACGCTGAAGAGCATCTACGAGCACTTCCACGCCGAGGAGCAGAAGCACGCCAACGCCGAGCTTGCGCTGATGCGGCGCTGGGGCATGCTGGAGAACGACGAGATCCCGCCGCCGAGCGTCAACGTGCAACTGGTGATCACCTGGCTGGACAAGTTCTCCGACGGTATGTCCCTGTCGATCCTGGGCACCGTCATCCCGATGCTGGAGGTCGCACTCGACGGTGCGTTGATCAAGTTCATCACCGACGAGGTGAAAGATCCGGTGGCACAAGAGGTGTTCAAGCGGATCAACTCCGACGAATCCCGGCACCTGGCGGTGGACTTCGAGGTCATGGACATCCTGGGCCACGCCGGAATGCGCAAGTTGGCGGTCGAATTCGTCGGCAGCTGGATGAATCCCGCGCTGGTGATCGGCACGCTGAGCTACTTCCCGCTGCTGAACAAGATGCGCGACAACATCGTGGCCATGGGCGTCAACGAGGAACGGCTGTACCAGGCCATGCGTCGCTTCCGGAGTGTCGGTGAGCGAAGCGAATTCGTGCACCGGGTACCGATGTACCGGTTCATCTCGTGGCACAGCAAGAAGGTCATCGACCGTAGCTCCAAGTATCACTGGCTGGCTGACTCGCTGGTGAAGGTCACCGGCGCCATCCCGATCTCGATGGTGCGCAACACCCCGACCTGGTCGCAGGAACTGACCTACGAGCCCGTGGCGTAAAGGAACCAAGACCGTGACCATCTCTGTAGCCATCATCGGCGCCGGCTTCGCCGGTATCGGTGCGGCCATCCGGCTCAAAGACCAGGGCATCACCGATTTCGTGATCTACGAACGTGACAGCCGGGTCGGCGGTACCTGGCGCGACAACACCTATCCCGGTGCGGCCTGTGATATCCCGTCGCGGCTGTACTCCTACAGTTTCGCGCCCAACCCGGACTGGTCACACACCTACTCCGGCAGCGCCGAGATCCTGCAGTACATCGACGGCATGGTCGCCACGGCCGGCCTGGAGTCGCAGATCCGCTTCGGGCACAACGTCACCGGTGTGGTCTACGACCAGGACGCGGGGGAGTGGACGGTGAGGTTCAGGGGCCGTAAACCGGTGCGCGCCCGTGCCGTGATCGTCGCCTCCGGCCCGCTGGCGAACGTGAGCCTGCCTGACATCCCGGGCATCGACTCCTATGAGGGTAAGAAGATCCACAGCGCCCGTTGGGATCACGATTTCGATTTCGCGGGCAAGAAGGTCGCCGTCGTCGGCACCGGCGCCAGCGGGGTGCAGATCGTCCCGGAACTGGTGAAGGTCGCCGAGTCGGTGAAGGTCTTTCAGCGCACGGCCGGCTGGGTGCTGCCGCGCGTCAACACTCCCACCGCGGACTGGATCAAGAATATCTACCAGAAGGCACCGCTGGCCGAGAAGCTCATGCGCGCCGCATGGTTCTGGGGCCACGAGTCGGTGGCGCTCGGCGTGGTGTGGGACACCCCGTTCACCCGCCTGGTGGAGGCCGTCAGTCTCGCGAATCTCCGTATTCAGGTGAGAGATTCGTGGTTACGCCGGCAGTTGACGCCGGACTTCTCGGCAGGCTGTAAGCGGCTGCTGATGACCAGCGAGTACTACCCCGCGCTGCAGGCGGAGAACTGCAAGCTGGTGACGTGGCCGATCGCGCGGTTGTCCCCGAAGGGAATTCGCACCGTGGAGGGTATCGAGCACCAGTTCGACGCCATCGTCTTCGCGACCGGTTTCGACGTGTCCAAAGCCGGCACGCCGTTTCCGGTCACCGGTATCGACGGGCGCGACCTGGCCTCGGAATGGAACCGGGGCGCCTACGCCTACCGCAGCGTGGCGGTATCCGGCTACCCCAACCTGTACTTCACCTTCGGGCCGAACTCCGGGCCCGGCCACAGCTCGGCCCTGGTGTACATGGAAGCGCAGATCGACTACATCACCGGGGCGATCGCCAAGCTGCTGCAGTTCGGCTGGAAGGCGCTCGACGTCCGGCCGGAGGTGCAGGCCCGCTACAACGAGGACATCCAGCGCAGGCTGGCTTCCACCACCTGGAACTCGGGCTGCCAGAGCTGGTACCTGACCGAGGACGGCTTCAACGCGACCATGTTCCCCGGGTTCGCCACCCAGTACGTCAACCAGCTGAAGACGGTGGACCTGGCCGACTACCGGATTACCGTGGCGGATACCAGCAGTGCCCCCGTGCTGACCGCATAGAATTCGCTGGTGACCGAGTACCGGATCGACGACCTCGCACGCGTTGCGGGGACGACCACCCGGAACGTGCGCGTCTACCAGGAGAGCGGCCTGCTGCCCCGCCCCCAACGTCGGGGCCGGGTCGCCATCTACACCGACAAGCATCTCAGCCAGTTGCAGGCGATCATCCGGTTGCTCAGCGAGGGGTTCACGGTCAAGCACATCCTGAAATTCCTCACCGGGCTGCAGCGCGGGGAGGGGCTGGTCGAGGTGCTCGATCTGGCGGACCTGGGCGAGCTGGTGACCGAGCCGTGGTCACACCCCGTGCCCGAGACGATGACGCGCGAACAACTGGAAGCCCAGCTCGGCCCGCTCAACGCGGCGACCCTGCGGCGGCTGACCGCCAACGGGATCATCGAGGTGAGCGGACCGACAGGTTCGGCCGCGGAGTCCGCCGACCCCGCAGCGGATGCCGATACCTACCTGGTGCGGGACCGCCGGGTCATCGACGACTTCGGGAAGCTGATCTCCCGCGGGATGCCGTTGTCGGCGATCCTGAAGACGACCGCGGCGGTGGACAAGAAGCTCGACGAGGCGGCGCAGACACTGTCCGGCGCCGGGCACAGCGAGGTGGTCCGCCAACGTGGCACCGGCTGGTATCCCGGAAACGACGCGGAACTCGCCTGGGCCGCGGATCTCATCGATGTCATGCGCCGGGTGGCACGGCGTTCGGCGCACGCCAGCCTGGACCGCGCGCTGGACGCGGCCGTGCGTGCCGAGTTGCGGCGCTACCAGCAGGGAGAGCGGAAGTCATGAGAAGGCCGGGAATCCTCAGAAGAATCAAGGTCCTCGAGGACATCGCCGAGCTGCGGCGGTCGGCACAATTAATCGCCGAGAACATCGCCGCGCTGAGTGAGAGCGCGGCGGGTATCAACCGGCACGCGGGGATGATCGCCAAGGAGATCACGACGTTGACCGAAGCGGCGGCCGGGATCGACTCGTCGGCGGAGAAGATCGCCGAGGGGGCCCATGCGATTGCCGCGACGCTGCCCCGGATCCAGCGGCTGGCCGAAGTGGTGGACCCGTTGGAGAGCACCGTGGCCCGGTTGGGCTGGGTGGTGGACCGGATTCCCGGCGGAAAGCGCAATCAGTCATGACGACCACCCCGCGCAGAGGCTTCAACGACGCCGTCACCCGGTTCTGGAGTTTCGCCGCCCCGGTGTACAACCAGCAGTGCCTGCAGCGCTGGGTGTACCAGCCCGCCCAGGATGAGGTGATCGCCCAGCTGCGGCAGCGCGGGTCCCGCCAGATCGCCGATATCGCCTGCGGAACCGGCATTCTCGCCGACCGCATCCAGCGCGAACTACAGCCCGACGAGGTGTACGGGATCGACATGTCCGACGGGATGCTCGCCCAGGCCCGCAAACGGTCCGACCGGGTGCGTTGGATGTCGGCGCCCGCCGAGGAACTGCCCTTCGAGGACGGTTTCCTGGACGCCGTGGTGACGACGTCGGCGTTTCACTTCTTCGATCAACCGGCGGCGCTGCGGGAGTTCCACCGGGTGCTGGCGCCGGGCGGCCTGGTGGCGGTGACGACCATCAGCCCACGCCAGGCGCTGCCGTTACATGCGCTCTCGGCGGCCCTGTGGAATCCCGCGCACAATCCCAGCGAGCAGGAGATGCGGGCACTGTTCCAGGCCGCCGGTTTCACGATCGCCGATCAGCACCGGGTGCGCCGGCCCATCTGGACGCCCATCTCGGACCTCATCACAGTCGGTGTGAAGCCGCCGCAGACGTAGCCACCGCGGCCAACAGCAGCGTGGCCAGCCCCAGCGCCCAGGCGTGATACCCGTGCACCACCAGCGCGGCACCGGCCAGCGCACCGAGGAACATGGCCAGAACCGGGACCAGCCTGCGGCCCGCCTTGCTGCCATGCCCCGACGCGGCATCCGCGGCGATCCCGGTGAGGGTCAGGGTGAGCACCGTGGTGGTCAGGTCGGGCACCGCCAGCGCCCGCGCCGTCGCGTTCTGCAGACCCATGCCGATACCCAGTAAGACGATGAGCGTACTCAGAATCCAGCTTCGGTAAGGCACCGGCGCGGCGATGACCACCGCCAGAGCGGCTGCAACGCAGATCAATTCGATGACCGTCGAGGTCAGCAGATGCTTTCGCCGGTCCTCGCCCAGGCGCTTGCGCAGCGACCCGCCGAACGCGGCGCCGATCAGAAAGGTGGCGACGGCGAGCAGCAGGGCCCACCACACGAAACCCGGCGCCCCCGCCAGCGCGAACCCGCTGAACACCACGTTGCCGGTCATATTGGCCACCAGGACGTGCCCGAGGGCCAGGTAGCTGAACGCGTCCACCACGCCGGTGACGACCGTCAGGAGCAGCAGCAGCCTGGGGAGCGGGGCGCTCAGACCCTCGGTCATGTCAGTTCGACCAGCACGGGCGCGTGATCGCTGGGCTGCTTGCCTTTGCGCTCCTCGCGGACGATCTCGGCATGCGTGACGCGGGCGGCGAACTCCGGCGAGCCCAGGATGAAGTCGATCCGCATGCCCTGCTTCTTCGGGAAGCGCAGCTGCGTGTAGTCCCAGTAGGTGTACACGCCGGGGCCCGGGGTGTACGGCCGCACCACGTCGGCGAACCCGGCGTCGTTGAACGCGCGGAACGCGGCCCGCTCCGGCTCGGAGACATGGGTGGCGCCTTCGAAGAACGCCGGATCCCAGACATCCTCGTCGGTGGGTGCGATGTTCCAGTCGCCCATCAGCGCCACCGGGCCCGGCCACACCGCAGAAGAAACGCGCAGCGCCTCAAGCCATTCCAGCTTGTAGGTGTAGTGCTTGTCGGCCAGCGTGCGGCCGTTGGGGATGTACAGACTCCACAACCGCACCCCGCCGCAGGTCGCCCCGATGGCCCGCGCCTCGGCCAGGCCATCCCATAGCGGCTGGCCCGGGAAGCCGATCTCGACATCGTCGAGCCCGATCCGGGAGGCGATGGCCACACCGTTCCACTGGTTCAGCCCGATATGGGCCACCTCATAACCCAACGCCGCGAAGGGCATCGACGGGAACTGCGCGTCGGTGCACTTGGTCTCCTGCATGGCCAGCAC
Source organism: Mycolicibacterium fluoranthenivorans (assembly GCF_011758805.1). Classification (NCBI taxonomy): domain Bacteria; kingdom Bacillati; phylum Actinomycetota; class Actinomycetes; order Mycobacteriales; family Mycobacteriaceae; genus Mycobacterium; species Mycolicibacterium fluoranthenivorans. The sequence continues at coordinate 1,039,339 of NZ_JAANOW010000001.1, forward strand.
GTCGACATCGGCACGCGCGAGCCAGTCGGTGACACGGTCGACACGGGTGCGGATGGAGTTGACGTTCCAGGTGGCTACACGCATGCGAGATCCTTACGCAGGGCGGTGAAATCGGTGATGGTCTTGGTGGCGACGGAGGCCACGGGGCGGGCGTTGCGCCCGGTCGCCTCGGTCTTGGACACCATGACCACACCGTCGATATAGGGCTGGATGGTGGTGGCGTTCTGCACGGTGGCCACGATGACCAGCTGGAAACCGAACTTGCGGAACGCCTCCAGGGCCTGCGAGGCGAACTGCGGGTCGGACTTGGAGAACGCCTCGTCCAGCATCAGCTGGGCGAAAACCGGTGTGTTGTCCCCACTCTCGGGGTTGGCCAGGTTGAAGCTCAGCGCCCCGGCCAGGCAGAACGCCATCAACTTCTCCTGCTCGCCGCCGGAGTTGTCGCCGGCATTGCTGTGGGTGCGGATCAGCTCATCGCTGCGCACATCCCATTCGGCGCAGTCGAAGGTGAACCGGTTACGCACATCCAGCGCGTCGCGGGTCCAGGTGCGGTCCTCGGGTGCGGTGCTGGCCAAGCGGTTACGCAGCCGCAGAATATCGGCGTACTGGTCCAGGATGGCCTTCTTGTCACCCATGCTCACCTCGGTGACGCGACGGGAGATGGCCTTCACGATCTCGGTGAGCTCGGAGACCGCGGCCAGGCTGCGCGGGGTGGCCCGCAGTGTCAGCCGGGTGCCGCGGTTGAACTCCACCGCACTCAGTCCGCCGTTGACCCGGTCGATCTGCTCGCTGATGCGCCGGGTCTCCTGCTCGGCCACCCGGTGCAGGGTCAGGATGGCATCCGGGGCCTGCTCGGTGATCAGTCGCATCATCCGCTCATAGGCGTCCGGGAGTTCGCGTTCGTCGATGTGCCGGCACACCGCCACGTAGTCGTGCACGCGCTCGTCGAGGTCATCGGAGTCGTTGGGGATGGCATCCGGGAACGACGTGTCGAACGTGGCGATGATGCGGGACAGTTCTTCATACGAGCGCCTTCCGCTTTCGGTCAGCTGATCGCGCTCCCGGCGGATCGCGGCGAACAGCGCGTCACGATGCGGCTCGGGGTTGAGCAATTCCAGGGTGACGGGCACCTCGGCCGCGTACCGGCGCAACAGATCGGTTGCCGGCTCGGACACCGCCGCCGGGGAGAGCCGATCGGCCAGGTCCATCAGCCGGGTGCGGCGGCCGTCCAGATCGTCGCGACGGGTCTGGATCGCCCCGCGTTTGGTCATCAGTGCCTGGATATCGGCCCAGCACTCCTCGGCGCGGGCGCTCAACGCCTCGATGTCCGGGTGGTCGGCCAGCAGCAGTTCGTACTGGTCGCGCAGCCGGTCGGCGTGCACGTCCGCGGTGTCGATGTCGATCTGGCTCCACTGCGGGAACTGTTCGTAGATGGCCTTGCAGGCGCCGGCCCGGTCCCGCCACTGCTGACGCTGCGCGGCGATGTCGTCGGCGGCCTTGCGGGCCCGCGTGAAGGTCTCCTCCGCCTCGGCCAGTTCGGTGTGCAACGCCTCCAGCTTGGCGCTGATATCGCCCTGGTAGATGAACTCGGACGGTTTGAGCGGGCGCCGGTCATCCTTGATCGACAGCCGATCGGAGTCCTTGTACAGACCCGCGTCGGTGACCGCGCGGCGGAACCGGGCGAACACGTCCGGGGTGTCGACGCAGATGTGGTCACCGGCGGCGGCGATGACGTCGAGCGCCTCGGCCGCGCACGGGTGGTCCGGGTTGACCAGGAACAGCTTGCCCGCCAAGGTGTTCGGCTCGGGCTGGGTTCCGGTTGCGCTGGTGCGCACATGATGCAGGGCCAGCCGGCCACGCATATTGGTCTCGTTGACGAACCGCAGCACCTTGGCGTGGTGGCGGTCGGGTACCAGCAACCGCAGACCGACACCCCGCAGCACCTTCTCCACCGCGACGCGCCAGCGCTGCTGGTCGGGCCGCAAGTCGAAAAGCTCTGCCACATAAGGTAGCTCGCCGGGGTCGACGCCGATCGCGGTGCAGATGTGATCGCGCATCGTGACGGCGAACTCGGGGAGTGCCGAGCCCACCTGCTCGACCCGTTTGAGTTCCTTGGCGGCGTTGTCGCGCAGGATGCGGGCCGACTTCTGGGCGTACTCGGCGTCGGTCGACGCTTCGCGGCCCCACTCCAGCTTGCCGAGCATCTCGGTGGCCTGTCTGGTCAGGTCCTCCCGCAGATTCCAGAACTCGTCGGCGCTGTCCGGGATCTCGATGCCCTGAGCGGTGACGAGTTCCTCGAAGGCGGCGCGCCGGCGGGACACCTCCTCGGCCTGGGATTCGGCGGCGGCCACCTGAGCCTGCAGCGGGCCGACGTTGGCGCTGGCGCCGCTGATCTGCGCGTTGAGCGAATCACCTTCGGCTTTCGCGAGATTGAGCTGACGGGTCAGGTCGGCGTACTCGTTGTCCAGCTGGGTGATGGTGGTGTCCAGCGCGGCCACCTGGGCCGGACACTCCCGCAGCCGCACGTGGTCGGTGTAGGCCCGCACCATCGGCAGGTCCACCAGATCGATGATGCCCAGATCGCTGGACTCCGACGCATAACGCACCTGGATGGCCTCGATATCGCCGAGGATCTTGCGTTTGCGCTGCGCGACCGCCAACAGCTCGCGGGCCTCCACCAGCGGGTCGATCTGCTTGAGTGCCTCGGGCAGCCGGGCCAGGCTGTCCGGTTCGTCGAGCATGAAGTCCCGGACGAACTGCTCCAGACCGCCCACGCTTTTCAGCGATTTCGCCTTGCCGAGCAGCTGTTGGGCGGCGTCGGAGGCGCGGATGCCGATGGACGAATAGAGCTGGGCCAGATACTGGGACTCGACCTTGGTGGAGAACCTCCAGTGGTTTTTGAACACACTCGCGTCGAAACGTCCCGCCGCCCAACGGTTACAGATATCCTCGATATCCAGGTCGCCGTCGCCGAGCACATAGCGGCTGGAGGAATCCGACCGCGATTCACCGGTGAGCCATTTGAGCACCAGGCCGGTGATGGTGCGCCCGGTGTTACTGGCATAGGTGACGGCGATCGCCGACCAGGTGGTGCCGTCGCCGCGCAGGTACATCACCTGGCTGCTGCCGGCATCGCTGCGCTGGCCCCACGCCCCGCGCACATACTTGTCCACGGTGCGCCGGCCCGCGCTGGACCCGGCGGCGGTGTTATCGCCGGAGGCGTTGAAGTTGCGCCGGTTGAACGGCAGGAAGCCTAACGAGATCGCATCCAGCAGTGAGGATTTGCCGCTACCGGACGCGCCCGCGATGAGCGCCCCGCCGGGGCCGAACCCGATGCTGTGGTACCCGTCGAACACGCCCCAGTTGATGACCTGGAGCCGGGACAGATGGAACTGTTCACTCATCGGTGCTGCCTCCCTTGCGCAGCTCTTCGAACTGCTGCTGCAACTCGGTGATCACCGAGGCCGTCATGATGGCGCTGATCACCGGGCTCACGGTGTAGCTGTCCTCGTCGTCGCGCGTCTTGCGCAGGATCTCCAGCCCGGCCAGCCGGGCGACGGCGGCGTCGACGCGCGCGGTGAAGGTGACGGCGTCGCGGTCGGTGTCGTTGAGCACCCCGGAGAACAGACCATGGATCTCGTCACGGCTGATGACGAAGCTCGCGTCGCCGCCGGCACGCATCATCTGGGCCAGGTGCAGCGCCAGGATGGAGTCGTAGGTGCCCAGCGGTTCGCGACGCAGAAGTTTGACACCCCGCGCCGATTCGTACCGGGCCTGTTCGATGAACGCGATCTCGACACCCTCGGCGATCTGCAGTTGCAGGTCGAGTTCGGACAACCGCACCGCCAGGTCCGCGCGATACTCCTTGATCCAGCTGTAGATGTCGGCATCGGACTCGTTGCTGACGAAGCGGCGCGTCAGTAGGTGCTGCAGCGCCCAGCACGCCCGGTCGGGCAGCGCACTGACGTCCCCGTCGAACCGCGGCCGGCGTTGCTGCGGCTGCGTCGGGCGACCGGTGCGGTCGACCTCGGGCAAGGAGGCGAAATCAACTGGTGTATCTGTCATGACGCCACTCCAACAATCGGTTCGGTGAACATCAGCCGCGGAACCTCCATCTCACGGTCGCGGCCGTCGAGCGAATGGAACCGGATGCGTACCGGTTCGGTGTCGGTCTGGCCCGGCTGCTTGAGCGCCCACGACCACAGCACGATGACATGCCCGAGATACGCGGTGTCCAACATCGACACCGCGTCCGGCAGCGACAGCGGTGCGTCGCGCAGTGCGGTGTTGATCATCGCCGACATCGCCGGTGCGTCGACCTGGGTGGTCAGCGCGGCGAAGGTGGACAGATCGACATCGCCGTCGGCGACGGCCGCAGGCTTGGGGGCGGACAAGTCGTTGATCCGGAAACTCAGGGCGCCGATGGAACTGATGGTGTGCCGGGCCAGCGGCACATCGAGGTCCAGCCGCGAATCCGTCAGCGACACCTTCAACAACGCGCGGGCCGCCCCGATCGCCTCGTTCAACTGCCGGGCCACCCCGCGGCTCTGCTCCAGCGTGCCGAACGCGGTGAACCGCTTGACCCGCTGCGCGCAGCGCTGCTGGATGCGTTCCACCTCGTCGATCTGGTGGCCGACCAGTTCGAAGAACCCGGCCATCACCTTGCGCAGCGCCGGGTCCAGCTCGGGCAGGGCCCCGGCGACGGCGGCGATATCGCCCTCGAACGCGGTGCGCTGGTCCGGGTCGTTGATCATCCGCAGGAACGCCCGGTGCGAATCGCGGCCCGCCGACTCCCACGCCTGTTGATAGTCGGCGTACATCTGGCGCTGCCGGTCGCGGTACTCGGTGTTGGTGTCGATCGGATCGTCGAGCGCCTGGGTGGCCTGTTCGATCATGGTGCCGTACAACCCGATATCGGTGATCAGCCGTTCCATCTGCAGGGCGATCGCGCGGGCCTCGTCGTACATCGAGGTGACGTCGGGCTCGGGGCGCAAGCCGGCGTCCAGCTCGTCGAGCTCACGGTGCAGCTCGGCGATCTCGGCCTCGATGCCGGCCCGGATGCGGGCCGGGTCGTTGTCGACGCGCACCGCGACCTGTTTGAGCCGGGACGCGATGCCGTTGATCGAACCGCCGGTGGCGATGGTGTCGTTGCGGCGCATCCCGCGCACGAAATCCAGGGCCCGGCGGGCGTCCTGGGTCAGGTAGCAGACGTTGCGTTCACTCCCGGATCGGACGTCGAGCACGCGGTGCAACCAGCCCTGGCTGGCCCACGTCTTGATCAGGGCCAGGCCGGACTGCTCGATCTCGTCGAGGGTTTCGAGGTCGCGGTCCAGGCTCACCACCAGATCGGTCTCGGCCACCACCCCGTCGAGCAGATGGCGCTCCATCAGCGTCGCGTAGATCCCCAGGTTCTGGGTGGCGAGCAGCCGGACCGCACGCGAGGACTGCACATCGCGGTTGAGTTGGAGTAACTCATGCATGGGGTAGAAGGCTTTCTGCGCGCAGGTACCGCAGCGTGTGGTGCAGGCGGAAACCCATCGAGTGGTACAGCGTGGCGGCGGGGGAGTTGTCGGCGAGCACCTGCACGTAGGCGCGGGTGGCGCCGCGGGTGGCCGCCCAGCCGAGCAGTGCCGAACATACCGCGCGGGCGTGACCCCGGCGCCGGGAATCCTCGGCGACCCGCACCGCCGACAGCCCGGCCCAACGGGTGCCCCCGGGTGACGTCGTCACCGCGGCGCGGCCGACGGCGGCGCCCTCGACGGCGGCGAACGTCACCTCGCCGGCCTCCTCCCCGGTGCCGACGGCGGTCAGCACCTCGACGGGGACGGCGCGTTCGTAGATGCGGAGCCACTCGGCGTCCGGGGTGGGGCGCAAGGTGCCGTCGCCCGGGACATCCTCGGGGGTGATGTCGGGAGTGATATCGCGCACCAGGACGCGGGTCGGTTTGGTGCCCGGCGTCTTGACGGGCAGCAGACGCTCGGGCAGCGCCAGCCACGCGGGCAGACCGCGGCGGGCGTACCAGTCCACGATCGTGGGCAGCGCGTGCAGGTTCGCCTCGAACAACAGGGGCACCGCCGAATTGGCGCGGCTGGTGTGGCCCTCCCCGATCCCAGGGCCGGCTCGCAGCAACCAGCCGTCACACCAGTGTTGCTCGGTGCCGGGCCAGGCCAGCGCCGCGGCGTGCTCAAGCTCACGGATCTCCGAATTGCGCACGGTGACGTGGGAGAGTTCGCGCATCGAAACCACATCGGCGGGCGCGATGTGCACCATCTCGCCGGATTTGGTCCGCACCGAGATCAGCGGGCTCAGGGCTGCCAGCTCACCGACGACATCGGTCAGGCCGTCGGGCAGCCGGTAACGCAGCGACACCCGGTCACCGACGCTCGTCATCGAGCGGGCACTAGTGGCCGAACGGGTCGGGATCCTCGCCGGGCGTCCAGCTCAACCCCGGCACACCCCACTTGTTGGACTTGACCATGCGCTTGGCCGCGCGGGCGTGCCGGCCGATCAACCCGTCCAGATAGGTGAAACCGTCGAGGTGGCCTGTCTCGTGCTGGAGCATCCGCGCGAACAGCCCGGTGCCCTCCAGCGTGATCGCGGTGCCGTCGGCGTCCAGGCCGGTGACGCGGGCCCACTCTGCCCGGCCCCGCGGGAACGACTCGCCCGGCACCGACAGGCAACCTTCGTCGTCGTTGTCCGGGTCGGGCATGGTCTCGGGCAGCTCGGAGGTCTCCAACACGGGGTTCACCACCACGCCGCGACGGCGTGCCGTCTTGCCGCGCTCGTCGGCGCAGTCGTAGACGAAGACCCGCGCGGTCATGCCAATCTGGTTGGCGGCCAGGCCAACCCCGTTGGCAGCGTCCATCGTGTCGTACATGTCGGCGATCAGATCCGCGAGATCAGCAGGAAGCGAACCGTCGGCTCCCACGGGAACCGGGGTGGTCGGGGTGTGCAGGACGGGATCGCCCACGATACGAATAGGTACAACAGCCACGGTTGGCAAGCTTAAGTCAGCCGACTCGCGGGTAACGATCACGCCCGCAATACCGCAGCCGTGATTGAATGAGCGCCGAACAACAGTCGTGTAATTCTCAGATCTGTCGGAAGGGCCCAAGGAGCGATATGGACGGCGCTATCGCGCGGACTGAGCGATCCGGGGATGATTCCGAGCCCGCCGACGGCCTGAGCCGGCGCGAACACGACATCCTGGCCTTCGAACGCCAGTGGTGGAAGTACGCGGGGTCCAAAGAGGAAGCCATCAAGGAACTGTTCGGGTTGTCGCCGTCGCGGTACTACCAGGTGCTCAACGCACTGGTGGAGCGACCGGAAGCACTCGCCGCGGATCCGATGCTGGTCAAGCGGCTGCGCCGGGTGCGCGCCAGCCGGCAGAAAGCCAAGGCCGCGCGGCGGCTGGGCTTCGAGGTCACCTAGACCGCTAGTCTGGGCTCCGATGAATCAGCGAGACTCTTCCGGGCTGCCCCTGCGCGCCATGGTCATGGTGCTGTTGTTCCTCGGTGTGGTGTTCCTGCTGATTGCATTCCAGTACCTGGGACCGAACGACGACAGCGACAGCAGCGCCTCGACCTCGGCGACCGCGGCCACCAGCTCCACCGTCACCAAGACGTCGGCCACACCCGCGCCGGCCAAGGCCGATGTGCGGGTGTTCAACATCTCCGAGGTGGCCGGCGCCGCCGAGAACACCGCGACCAAACTGCGCGACGCGCAGTGGAACGTCACCGAGACCGGGAACCTCACGCTGGAGGGTGTCACCGCCACGACGGTGTACTTCGGGGAGGCTCCCGGTGAGAAGGAAGCCGCCGATGAGGTGGGCAAACTGCTCGCCGCGCCGGTCGAACCACGGGTGCCCGCACTTGCAGACCAACCGCCGGGCGTCATCGTGGCGGTCACCGGCTAGGCTCTCGGACATGCCGATCTCAGCCTCGCTTCGTCTGCTCGCCGCGGCCGCGGTCATCGCGCCGATCGCCAGTGCCTGCTCGCCCTATGAGCCGGTCGCCACCCAGCCCGGAACCACGCCCGCCATCTGGACCGGTTCGCCCGCCCCGTCGGCCGAAGCCGGACACGGAACACCGCAGGCGCCCGCCGCGGCCGGCGAGAAGCTGAACGCGGTCCTGAAGCTGGCCGACGGCACCGCCGTGGCCACCGCCGACTTCGAGTTCGCCGACGGCGTCGCCACCGTCACCGTCGAGACCACCGCCCCGGGCAAGTTGACGCCGGGCTTCCACGGGCTGCACATCCATTCGGTGGGCAAGTGCGAGGGCGACTTCACCAGCGCCGGCGCACATCTGCAGGTGCCCGGACATACCACGCACCCGGCCAGCGGTGACCTGAGCTCGCTGCAGGTACGCAGCGACGGCTCCGGCAAGGTGGTGACGACGACGGACGCGTTCACCGCCGAGCAGCTGCTCGCCGGGACCCAGACGGCGATCATCATCCACGAGAAGGCGGACAACTTCGCCAACATCCCCGCCGAGCGCTACCAGCAGATCAACGGCACCCCGGGTCCGGACGAGACCACCATGGCGACCGGCGATGCCGGCAAGCGGGTAGCTTGCGGTGTCATCGGCGCCCAATAGAACCCGGATCGATTTCGCCGGGTCTCCCCGGCCGACCCTCGGTGTCGAATGGGAGTTCGCTCTCATCGATCCGGTGACCCGCGATCTGGCCAACGAGGCCGCCGCGGTGATCGCCGAACTCGGCGAAACCCCGCACGTTCACAAGGAACTGCTGCGTAACACCGTCGAGGTGGTCACCGGGATCTGTGACACCGTCCCGCAGGCCATGGACGACCTGCACGAGACGCTGGTCACCGTGCAGCGCATTGTGCGCACCCGCGGCATGGAGCTGTTCTGCGCCGGCACCCACCCGTTCGCGCAGTGGGAGATGCAGGAGCTGACCGAGGGGCCGCGGTACGCCGAACTGATCAAGCGCACCCAGTGGTGGGGCCGGCAGATGCTGATCTGGGGTGTGCACGTGCACGTCGGCATCTCGTCGGCGCACAAGGTGATGCCGATCATCACCTCACTGTTGAATCAGTACCCGCACCTGCTGGCGCTGTCCGCGTCCTCGCCGTACTGGGACGGTGAGGACACCGGGTACGCGAGCAACCGGGCGATGATGTTCCAGCAGCTGCCGACCGCCGGGCTGCCGTTCCAGTTCCAGAAGTGGTCGGAATTCGAGGAGTTCGTCGCCGATCAGAAGAAGACCGGCATCATCGACCACATGAACGAGATCCGTTGGGACATCCGCCCATCGGCGCACCTGGGCACCATCGAGGTGCGGATCTTCGACGGTGTCTCCAATCTCGCCGAACTGGGCGCGCTGGTCGCGCTGACCCACAGCCTGATCGTCGACCTGGATCGTCGCCTCGACGCTGGCGAGCAGCTGCCCACCATGCCGCCGTGGCACGTGCAGGAGAACAAATGGCGCGCGGCCCGGTACGGGCTGGATGCCGAGATCATCCTGGACGCCGACAGCAATGAGCGACTGGTCACCGACGACCTCGACGACCTGCTGACTCGGCTGGAACCGGTGGCGGCCTCGCTGGGATGCGCGCCGGAGCTGGCCCGGGTCGAGTCGATCTACCGGCTGGGCGGGTCGTATCAGCGGCAGCGCCGGGTGGCCGAGGAGCATGACGGTGATCTGCGGGCCGTCGTCGACGGACTCATCGGGGAGTTGGTGTTGTGAAGGTTCTCGCGGTGGGACTGCTGGTGGTTGCGCTGGGGTTGGCGGGCTGTAGCAAGGAGATCGTGGGCACGCCGATGGCCGATCCCGCGGCGACCGCGATCCAGACCCCGCAGACCCGCGCACCCAGAACGATTCAGATCCCGATCCCGTCTTTTCCCAATCTGCCGATCCCGAGCCTGCCCAACCTTCCGGGTTCGGGTCCGTCAGGGCCGCCGCCGACCGGGCTGGCCGCCACCACCTGTGGTGACTACCAGACCATGGACAAGACCCAGCAGCGGCAAGTCATCGATGCCATCGGCAAGGACAATGAGCTGGTCCAGATGAATCCGGAACTGTGGCTCGGGCTGGCCGGCGCCATGTGTGCGTTCACCCCGAAGACCACCCTCGTCAAAGATGCGTTGGCGGGCCAGGGTTTTCGGTGACACCGACACCGATGTTCCCGCTCGAGGTGGCGATGCTGCCCGGCGAGCAGCTGCCGTTGCGGATCTTCGAACCACGCTATTCGGCAATGATCTCCGATTGCCTGGCCGGGGACCGGGAATTCGGGGTGGTCTTGATCGCGGCGGGCCGTGAGGTGGGCGGCGGCGACATGCGCAGTGACGTCGGCGCGATGGCCCGGATTGTCGAGCACACTTCGCAGGGCGGTGGCCGGTACCGGCTGCGCTGCGAACTGGGGGACCGGTTCCGGGTGACACAGTGGCTCGACGACGCCCCGTATCCACGCGCCGAGGTGCGGGCGTGGCCCGATGAGCCCGGCACTCCGGTCACCGGTTCCGATATCGCCGACGTGGAAGACGCTGTGCTGAGCGTGTTCTCGCTCGTGGCGTCGGCGCGCGACGAGGAATTGCCTTCGCGGGAAGAACTTCTCGGCAGCGCCGAGCCCGGGCAGCAGGCCGGTGAGCGGTTGTACGCGCTGGCCGCCCGCATCCCGATCGGCCAGGCCGACCGCTACGCAGTGCTGGCCGCGCCGTCGGCGTCAGCGCGGCTGTCGGTGCTGCAGGAGGCGGTCGAGACGCTGCGGGCGATGGTGGAGTTCCAGCTGTCGGAGTAGTCAGTCCGACAGTTCGCCCAGCTCATCGGCGGCCAGCTGGTCCTTCACATTCTGTTCCCGGTAGGCCAGCTGACCCACCCGGTTGGCCACCACGGGCGCGGTGATCAGAGTGAACAGCCCGGCCAGGATCACCATGCCGACATCGGCATTGCCGCGCAACCGGATCGCCGCGCCGGCCAGCACCAGCAGCAGCCCTAGCACCTGTGGCTTGGATGCCGAGTGCATGCGCGACAAGGTGTCCGGGAAGCGCACCACGCCGATGGCGGCGGTCAGCGCCAGCGCCGAGCCGCCCAGCACCAGCACGGCGGCGAGCACGTCGAGGATCATGAGCGGTTCCCCGCATCGTGTGCGGCGTCGGACGGCACGTCGTCTCGGACCCGGAACCGGGCCACGCTCACCGATCCGACGAAACTGATCAGCGCCAGTGCGGTCAGGCTGTAGGTGACCGTGGTGTCCAGGCTGAAGGCCGCCCAGGTGCCGATCGCGCACATCGACACGGCCACAAAGGTATCCAGTGCCACCAGCCGGTCCAGGGTGCTGGGGCCGGCCAGCAGCCGGAACATCGTGATCATCGCCGCGGCAGTCAGCATCACCGCGGCGACCACCCATACCCAGATCATGCGCGATCCCGCTTCGCTTCTCGCTGGACGATCATGCGCGATCCCGCTTCGCTTCTCGCTGGACGATCATGCGCGCACCCCCTGCCAATCGGCGTCGCGCTCGAACGCCGCCACCATCAACCGTTCCACTGTGGAGGTCTGGCGGTAGAACCGGTCCACGGCGCGCTGCGAGCCGACGTCGATCACGTGCACATAGATCAGCCGGCGGGTCTGGTCGATCTCCAGCACGATCGACCCCGGGATCAGGTTGATCACGTTGACCGCCAGGGCGAGCACGAGATCGGACTTGATGTTCAGATGCGCCCGCAGCACCGCGGTCGGCGGAAGTGGGCCCGGTTTGACCGCGAGCCACGCCACCTGGGTGGAGGACACCACCAGCGACCAGCTGACGTAGGCCGCCAACACCACGAACGACCACGGGCGCAGCCGCCCCTCGACCGGCACCGCGGGCAGGGGCAGCAGCACGGTGATCAGCAGGGCGATCGCCAGCCCGCTGAGGATGTTGGCCACGGACACCGTGCCCCACAACAGGATCCACACCAACGCCAGCCAGAGCAGCGTCCAGCCGCGGAGAGTCCACCTTCTCACGTCAGCACCGCCCTCACTTCAGCACCGCCGCGATGTACTGGCTGCGGTCGAGCACCTGCGCCGCCGCCCGCTCGCTGTAGGCGAAGATCGGCCCGGCCGCGACCGTGAGCACCAGGCCGACGACGATCAGCGCACCGGTCGGAATCAACATCCCCACCGGCATCCGGCCGACATCGTCACGGTCGGCGAAGTCGATATCGTCGGCATCGTCGATCAGGGCGACCGGTACCGCCGCGGCCAGGTAGCCCTCGGGGGCATCGGCGCGCGCCCGCCAGAACGCCTTGGTCCACACCCGCGCCACCGCGTACAGCGTCAGCAGGCTGGTGACCACGCTGCCGGCGACCAGCACCCAGGCCAGAACGGAACCCGCCGCTCCGCCGGCCTCCAACAGCGCCACCTTGCCGATGAAGCCGGAAAAGGGTGGGATACCGCCGAGATTGAGCGCCGGGATGACGAAGACGAAGGCCAGCACCGGGCTCGCCGCGGCCAGGCCGCCCAGTCGCTGCAGGGTCGACGCCCCGGCCTGGCGCTCGATCAGGCCAACCACCAGGAACAGCGTGGTCTGCACGACGATGTGGTGCGCCACGTAGTAGATGGCGCCGGACATCCCGAGTTGGTTGGACAGCGCGATCCCGAACACCATGTAGCCGATATGGCTGACCAGGGTGAAGGACAGCAGTCGTTTGATGTCGTTCTGGGCCAGCGCGCCGAGAATGCCGACCACCATGGTCAGCAGCGCGGCCACCAGCAGCACATTGTCCAGAGCGCCACCGGGGAAGAGCAGTGAATGCGCCCGGATGATCGCGTACACACCGACTTTGGTCAGCAGGCCGGCGAACACCGCAGTCACGGGGGCCGGCGCGGTCGGATAGGACTCGGGCAGCCACGCCGACAGCGGGAACACCGCGGCCTTGATCCCGAAGGCCACCAGCAGCACCGCGAACAACGCGGTGCGGGTACCTGCCGGCACATGCTCCAGGCGGACCGCGAGCTCGGCCATGTTCAGGGTGCCGGCCGCGGCGTACACCATGGCCAGGCCGATCAGGAACACCAGCGACGACACCATCGACACCATCACGTAGGCGATGCCGGCCCGCACCCGGTCGGCGCTGCCCCCGATGGTCAGCAGCACGAAGCTCGCCGACAGCAGCACCTCGAACCCGACGAACAGGTTGAACAGGTCGCCGGCCAGGAATGCCGTGCACACACCGGCCGACAGGATCAGGTAGGTGGGCAGGAAGATCGACACCGGCTGACGGTCGTTGCCGTCGCGGATACCCTGCCCGATGGCGTAGAAGACGACCGCCAGCAACACGATCGACGACACCACCAGCATCAGCGTCGACAACCGGTCGGCCACCAGGGTGATGCCCAGCGGACCCATCCCCGGTTGGCTCTGGCCCCAGCCGCCGACCTGCACGGCGGTGGTGCCGTCGCGGTCGACGAGGTACAGCAGCGTCGCGCACACCGCGACCACGGAGGTCAGCGACGCCAGGGCCACCAACTGCTGTAGCCGCGGGGTGCGGCCGGCGAACAGCGTCACCGCCGCGGCGATCGTGGGGATCAAGACCGGCAACGGGGTGAGGACCTGGGAGAGGGTCATCGGGACCCCTCCGCACCCGGCAGGGCGTCGAGCTCGTCGGCCGCGTCGGTGTCGCGGGACGGCACCACATCGGGGATGTCGTCGGCATCCATCTCGGTGCCCTCGGCGACCCGTGCGGTTTCGGGGTCGGTCTCGACATCTTCTGCGGTGGTCAACTGATACGACCGATAGGCCAGCGCGAGGACGAACGCCGCGATGCCCATGCTGATGACGATGGCGGTCAGGATCATGCCCTGGGCCAAGGGATCTGCGGTGGTGGTGTGCCCGTCGCTGGTGCGTCCGCGGATCGGCGGGTTACCCGCGTCGCCGCCGACGGTGAGGATGAGCAGATTGACCGCGTTGCCGATCAGCAGCAGCCCCAACAACATTCGGGTCAGGTTGCGTTCGAGCAGCAGATAGACACCGGCGCTGGTGAGTCCGCCGATCATGACAAGGGGGGCGACGTGCACGACGAGAGGATTCATGTCCGGGCCATCTCCACGTCGACGCGGGCACCCAGGCTGCGCAGGATATCGAGCACAAGGCCCACCACGATCAGGTAGACGCCCAGGTCGAAGAACAGTGCCGTCACCAGCTTGACCGGGCCCAGCACCGGGATGTCGAGATGGATCACCGCCGAGGACAGCACGGGTGCGCCGAGGAACAGGGAGGTGACCGCGGTGCCCGCCGAGAGCGCGAGGCCGGTGCCCAGAATCTTGCCGGCGTCCAGGGGCAGGGTCTCGCCGAGTTCGTAGCGGCCCCCGGCCAGATAGCGCAGCACCAGCGCCAGCCCGGCGGTCAATCCGCCGGCGAAACCGCCGCCGGGCGTGTTGTGCCCGGCGAAGAAGAAGTACGCCGACAGCACCATGATGAGCGGGAAGATGAGGCGGGTGGCCACCTCGAGGACCAGCGAGCGGTGCTTGGGATCGCGCAGATCGCTGCCGCGCAGCCAGGTGATGTCGCCGACGGCGGGGCTGTAGGCGGTGACCGGGCCGATATCGGGCTGGCCGGCCGCGCTCCCGCCGGCCTGGGGCACCCGCGGCGCGGCCCCGAAACGCCGGTGCCGGAACACCAGCGATGCCACGCCCGTCGCGGCGACCAGCAGCACCGAGATCTCGCCCATGGTGTCCCAGGCCCGGATGTCGACAAGGAGGACGTTGACGGTGTTGGCGCCGTGCCCGCGGTAGTAGGCGGCGTCGGGCAGCAGGGTGGCGATCGGCGTGGTGCGCCGGGCCGCCATCGCGAACACCGCGAGCCCGGTGACGGACGCGCCGACGGTCAACGCCAGGGCGGCGCGCGGTAGCCGGTTGCGCTTGATGTTGGAGCTGTTCGCCTCGGCGGGCAGGGTCCGTAACACGAGCACGAAGATCACCAGCACCAGCGTTTCCACCAGGAACTGCGTCAGCGCCAGGTCGGGTGCGCCGTGGAAGGCGAAGATCACGCCGCAGCCGTACCCGGTCACCCCGACCAGCAGGACGGCCGCCAGCCGATTGCGCATGACGGTCGCGCCGACGGCCGCCGCCAGCATCAGCAGACCCACCACCACCTGCAGCGGGGAATCCCACAACCGCAGTTCGGGCCGGTCCCTGGCACCGGACAGCAGGGCGCCGACGGGAAGCACGACCAGCGTGCACAGGATGACGGCCTGGGTGGCCGGGATGGAACCGCGCTGGGTCTGGCCGGTCAACCGGACGGCCACGATATCGAGTCCGCGCATCACCGCGTCGTAGATCCGGTCGGCATTGCCGAGCGGCAGGTAGGCGCCCCGGGTGCGAGGCAGCCGGTTGCGCCCGAAGAACAGCGCGGCGCCGGCGGCCAGGACCAGGGCCGACAGCAGCAGCGGCAGGCCCAGACCGTGCCACAGCGCCAGGTAGTAGTCGGACTCGCCGGGAATGGTGTCGGCGTAGTCGTCGAGTTTGTCGTCCAGCGTGCCCGGGAACAGGCCGAACACCAGGCCCGCCGCGGCCAGGATGGCGGGGGAGGCCAGGAAGCTCGGTGACGGCCGGTGCATCTCGGCGACCCGCACGCTGGGGGTGACCGCACCCTTTCCTGAACCCTTGGCTGCGAACGCGCCCCACAGGAACCGCAGGCTGTAGACGGTGGTGAACACCGACCCGATCACGATGCCGGCCAACACGAACGGCGCGGCTGAGCCCAGCGAGGCGCTGTGCATGACGGTCTCCAGGTCCGCCTCCTTGGCGACGAAACCGAAGAACGGCGGCAGTGCGGCCATGCTCGCGGTGGCACCGACGGCGATGACGAACAGCGGTGGGTACTTCCGGCCGAGCCCTGCCAGCTTGCGGATGTCGCGGGTACCGGTGGCGTGATCGATGACGCCGACCACCATGAACAGCGCGGCCTTGAACATGGCGTGCGCACACAACATGGCCAGTCCGGCCAGCATCATGTCCGGCCCGCCCGCCCCGACCATGACGGTGATGAGGCCCAGCTGGCTGACGGTGCCGAAGGCCAGAATCAGCTTGAGGTCGTACTCGCGGACCGCGCGCCAGCCGGCCATCAGCATGGTCAGCAGGCCGAGGCCGACCACCATGGGTCGCCACAGCGGGTTGTCGGCGAAACCCGGGGTCAGCCGCGCCACCAGATAGACACCCGCCTTGACCATCGCCGCGGCGTGCAGATAGGCGCTGACGGGCGTGGGCGCGGCCATGGCGCCGGGCAGCCAGAAGTGCAGGGGCACGATCGCCGATTTGGACAGCGCGCCGATGAGGATCAGCACGATGCCGATCGAGGCCGCGGTCCCGGTGGGCGGCGCCGCGATCAGCTCGGAGAGCAGATAGGTACCGGCCAGCTGGCCGAGCACGATGATGCCCACCAGCATCGCCAGACCGCCCAGGGTCGTCACCAGCAGGGCCTGGGTGGCGGCGCGGCGGCTGGTGGCGCGCTCCGCGTAGTGGCCGACCAGCAGGAAGGACAGCACGGTGGTGGTTTCCCAGAAGATGTAGAGCACCAGCATGTTGTCGCTGGCGACCAGCCCGAACATGGCGCCGGAGAAGGCGACGAGTTCGGCGGCGAAGCTGGGCAGCCGCTTCTCGGTGTGCCCGTCGTGATGCTGGAAGTACCCGGCGCAGTAGAACAGCACGAGCGCGCCGATACCCAGGACGAGGACGCTCATGATCGCGGCCAGCGAATCGAAACGCAGCGTGATGTCCATCGAGAGTTCGGGAACCCACGGGATGTCCAGGGTGGGCACCCGGTCGTCACTCGGCCAGTTCTGCGCCACCCAGATCAGCGAGCCGAGCGGGACGAGTGCCAGTGGATAGAACGCCGCTCGGCCCCACCTGGCCACCAGAAGTGGCGCCAGCGCGGTCGCGACCGCGTGGGCGAGCAGTACGGTGAGCATGGCACTCCGATCGGGTTGGGGTCGGGGTGTCCCTCTATGACTTTGTCTTGGCACGCATTCTACGTGGGTCGCGACGGCTCACCTCAGCCCGAGCCGCTACGGAGCGAAAGCCCTTGGCGAGTAACGGGGTTGTGGTGGTCCGGTCTGCGGGGCACGCCGTGGCCGGCATGAGGTGCGCGGCGATCATCCGTAAGCTCTTCGGCGTGAGCACAATTGTCTCGGTCAGCCGGACCATCGACGCCCCCGCCGACGCGATTTTCGAGCTGATCGCCGACCCCGCTCAGCAGCCGCGCTGGGATGGCAACGACAACCTCGCCGAGGCGCCCGCCGGTCAGCGGGTACATGCGGTCGGCGACGTGTTCCGTATGCGCCTCATCCAGGGTCCGGTCCGGGAGAACCACGTCGTGGAGTTCGCCGAGGGCCGGCTCATCGCCTGGCAGCCAGCTCCGGAAGGCGAGCCCGCGCCCGGGCACCTGTGGCGCTGGGAGCTCGAGCCGGTCGACGAGCGCACGACCCGCGTCACGCACACCTACGACTGGACCCGTCTGACCGACGAGACGCGGATGGCGCGGGCGCAGGCCACCACGGCCGACAAACTCATGGCGTCGATGGACCGGTTGGCCGCGCTCAGCGAGAGCTGAGCCCAGGTTGCGGGCCGGCGACCCTAACGGTTCTCGCTGAACGCCCGCAACGACGCCACCTGCTCGGGATCCAGGGACGGGCGCACATTGCCGCGGGCCTTGGCGACGTCGTCGGTGGTCACATCGGCCGCATCGATCGACCGACGCATCGCGGTCAGGGCGGCCTCGCGCAGCAGGGCCACGCAGTCGGCGGCGCTGTAACCGTCCAATTCGTCGGCCAGGCTGTCCAGGTCGACATCGGGTGCCAATGGGATCGACTTCCCGGCGGTCCGCAGGATGTCCCGGCGCGCCTGCGCATCCGGCGGTTCGACGAACACCAGCTTCTCCAGTCGGCCGGGCCGCAGCAGGGCCGGGTCGATCAGGTCCGGCCGGTTGGTGGCGCCGACCACCACCACGTCACGCAACGGGTCGATACCGTCCAACTCGGTCAGCAGGGCGGCCACCACCCGATCGGTGACACCGGAGTCGTGGCTCTGCCCGCGCCGCGGCGCCAACGCGTCGATCTCGTCGAGAAAGACCATGGACGGGGCGGAATCGCGTGCGCGGCGGAACAATTCACGAACCGCTTTTTCCGATGCGCCGACCCACTTGTCCATCAGCTCGGCACCCTTGACGGCGTGCACGGACAGCCGGCCCGAACTGGCCAGGGCGCGCACCACGAACGTCTTACCGCAGCCGGGCGGTCCGTAGAGCAACACGCCACGCGGGGGCTGCACCCCGAGGCGGGCGAAGGTGTCCGGGTGCTGCAGCGGCCACAGCACCGCCTCGGTCAGGGCTTGTTTGGTCTCGACCATGTCGCCGACATCGTCGAGGGTGACCGAACCGACGGCCACCTCTTCGGTGGCCGAACGGGACAGCGGGCGGATCACCGACAGCGCGCCGGCGAGGTCGTCCTGGCTCAGGGTGGGCGTCTGCCCGTCGGCGCTGGCCCGTGCCGCCGCGCGCAGCGCAGCTTCCCGGACCAGGGCGGCCAAGTCGGCCACGACGAAACCCGGTGTGCGTTCGGCGATCTCGTCGAGCTGCAGATCGGCGACGGGTACTCCCCGCAGCAACACCTCGAGCAGGGCCTTGCGGGTGCCGGCGTCGGGCAGCGACAGGCCCAGTTCCCGGTCGCACAGATCGGGTGCGCGCAGCCGGGTGTCGAGGTTGTCGGGCACCGCCGAGGTGGCGACGAACGCGACGCCCCTGGTGGCGATGGCATTGCGCAGCTCGGTGAGGATCAGCGTGGCCACGGGTTCCGGCGGTGCGGGCAGCAGCGCATCGATATCGGTGATGAGCAGCACCCCGCCGTCGCGAACCTTGGCGACCGCCGCGGCCACCGCGGACAGCCGGTCCTCGGCGCGCAACGCCCCGATCTCGGGGCCGTCGAGTTCGACCAGCGTGCGCTGGGCGCACACCGCCCGCACCAGCGTCGCCTTGCCGACACCGGCCGGACCGGAGACCAGCACGCCGAGATTGGCGGTGGCGCCCAGGGATTCCAGCAGCTGCGGTTCGTCGAGTGCGAGCTTGAGCCACTCGGTGAGCTTGCCCGCCTGCAGATGGGCGCCCTTGAGATCGTCGAACGGCACCGCCGAGGGTTCCGCGGCGGTGGTCCGCACCGGCCGGGACTCGGAGATCCCGTCACCCCAGGACACCATCGAGTTGGGTTGCACGCTCACCGTTCCGGCCGGGTCGACGCCGGTGACCGTGAGCAGCTCCGAAGTCCAGGTGATGCCGACCGAGGTGGTCAGTGCGGTCGTTGCATCCGAGGTGGAGGTGCCGGGACCCAGATCGCGCGGCAGCAGCGACACGGTGTCGCCGACAGACAACACCTTGCCCAGCAGGGCCATTCGCAGGGTGGCCGGGGACACCGACTGGGTGGCCAGCCGTGACCCGGTCAACGTCACCGATTTCGCGCCGTACACCGTCACCGGCGCCACCACCACCGTGGTGTTCTCGCGCAATCCGGCGTTGGACAGGGTGACATCGTCGAGCAGGGCCACCCCGGCGGGCGTGCCGGCCGGGGCCACGCCGACGACTGCTGCGGTCGTGCGCGCCCCCAGCAGCGAGACCGCATCCCATTCCCGGATGCCCAGTGCGGCGATGGCCTCCGGGTGCAGGCGCACCACACCGCGACGTGAGTCCAGGGCGGACGTGTTGAGCCGTGCGGTCAACGACAGCGTCATTGGCGGCCGGGCGGCTTGCGCAAGCCGAGGCGGGATACCGAGCGACGGTGCGGCTGGGTGCGGCGGATGGCCCGCCGGGCCGCGCGCTGCTGGCGCGGTTTGTCGTTCCAAGCCTCCGGATGTGCGGCCACCCAGCGCTTGCTGCGCACTGCGAAGGGGATGTGGATGACGTAAGCGAGGATGATCAGCATGATCACCACGTAGCCGTACAGCACCGAGGCAGCCACGCCGAGGCCCAGCAGGGCCAGCAGCGGGGCGACCATGTTGGGTGGGACGGAGAAGGTGTGTACCTTGCGCATCGGGATGGCGCTGACCACCAGCAGCGAGACGCCGATCATCCAGGCGATCACCAGGAACTCGGCGGCCGGGGTGTTCCACCATTCACCGGGGAACTGCAACTTGGCGGCGATCGGGCCGATGGCTCCGATCGCACCGGCCGGGGCCGGCATGCCCATGAAATATTCCTTCTCGTACGCCGGCAGATCGGCGTCGAGCATGGCGTTGAACCGGGCCAGCCGCAGCACGATGCACACGGAGAAGAACAGCACCACGATCCAGCCGATCCGCGAATGCGACAGCAGCGTGGCATAGACGATGAAGGCCGGTGCCACACCGAAGTTCACGGCATCGGCCAGCGAGTCGATCTCCTCACCCATCTTCGAGGTGGCGTTGAGCATCCGGGCGGTGCGACCGTCGAGGGCATCCAGGATCGCGGCGACGGCCAACAGCGCCATCGCCTCGGTGGGCCTGCCGTCCAGCGCGAACTTCACCCCGGACAACGCCAGGCAGATGGCCGCCACCGTCATGGCGCTGGGCAGGAACCGCAGACTCACCGTCGGCGATTTGATCCGGGCCTTGATCATTTCTCTCCGGCGATCATCGCAACTCAGCCAACACGGTTTCGCCGCCGATCGCACGCTGACCGATCTCGACGGCCACCTTGGCCGACTCGGGCAGGTACGTGTCCAGGCGCGAGCCGAACCGGATCAGCCCGTAGGTCTCACCGAGAGCGAGTTTGTCACCGGCACGGGCGCTGCACACGATGCGCCGCGCCAGCAGGCCGGCGATCTGTACCGCGACCACGTCGACTCCGTCCGGCGTGCGGATCAGCAGGCTGTTGCGTTCGTTGGCCTCGCTGGCGGTGTCCTTGTCCGCGGACTGGAACCGGCCGGGCCGGTGCTGCACGGCCACCACTTCACCGGCCGCGGGTGCGCGCTGCACGTGCGCGTCGAACAGCGACAGGAAGATGCTGATCCGCAGCATCGGGGTGGCGGGCAGGCCGAGTTCGGCAGGCGGCAACGCCTGGTCGATCAGCGTCACCCGGCCGTCGGCGGGCGCCACCACGACGCCGGGCCGGGTCGGGGGTACGCGGGAGGGGTGCCGGAAGAACAGCGCGGAGAAGCTCGCGGCGCTCAGCCCGGCGTTGCGCAGCCAGCGGCGGTGCCGGCCGAGTGCGGCGATTCCCAGCCCACCCGCGATGAACGGCAGGCCGGCCGGATGAACCGGAGGGACGGTGGAACGGACGAGTTCGGCGAAGCGTTGCGCTTCGGACGCGTTGTCGTCGGAGGGGCGGGCAGGTCTGGCCATGGCGGCTCCCGATTCTACGTGGACTCAGCCGGTTGACAGGTCCCAGACCAGAACCGGCGATCCGGCTGCCAGATGGTCGACATCTTCGGGAATGTTGAGCAGACAGTTCGACGACGCCAGCCAGCGCAGATGGTGTGAGGCGGGCGGCCCGTAGCCGGTGACGGTGGTTCCGGCGAGCACACCGCGACGGAACTGCCGCTTACCTCGCGGCGAGGTCAGGTCGTCGGTCAGGGTTGCGGTCACCCGTGGGCGGTCGGCCGGCAGGCCCATGGCCGCGCGCAGCGGGGCGCGGACGAACACTTCGAAGGAGACCAGCGAGCTCACCGGGTTGCCGGGCAGCGTGACGACGGGCGTGCCGGTACCGGATGCCGCAGGCAGCCCGGCTCCGGAAATCCGGCCGCTGCCCTGCGGCATCCCCGGCTGCATCGCCACCTTCACGAACTCGACTTCGTCGGCCAGCGCATCCTTGACCACCTCGTAGGCGCCCGCGCTGACGCCACCGGTGGTGATGATCAGATCGGCGTCGCCGGTGTGGGTGACCAGCGCATCCCGGAAGGCGTGCACATCGTCGCTCACCACGGGGGAGAAGAGCACCTCGCCGCCGGCGTCGCGGACGGCGGCGGCCAGCATCACGGCGTTGGATTCGTAGATCTGGCCGGGCAGCAGCGGGGTTCCCGGCGCCACCAGCTCCGAACCCGTCGACATCACCAGCACGCGCTGGCGGGGCAGCACCGTCAGCGCGCCGAAGCCCAGGGCGGCGGCCAGACCCAGCGCCGCCGGCGTGAGCACCTGGCCTCGGCGTAACACCGTGGTACCGGCGGCGACGTCCTCACCGGCGCGTCGGATGTGCTGGCCGTTCCGGACGGCGGTGCGGATGGCCACCGTGGTCGCGGTGGTCGAGAAGTCTGCGTCGGTGGCCTCCACCGGAACGACGGCGGTCGCCCCCGCGGGGAGCGGTGCACCGGTCATGATCCGTTGTGCGGTACCGGGTTTCAGTGCGCCGGTGTCGGTGCGTCCGGCCGGGATGTCGTCGGCGACCGGCAGCCGGACCGGATGTTCGGCGGTGGCGGCGGCGATATCGTCGGCGTACACCGCGAACCCGTCCATCGCCGAGTTGTCGAACCCCGGCAGGGGGAGCGGGGCCACCACGTCGGCGGCCAGCACCAGTCCGAGCGCATCGGCCAGCGGCACCGCGACCGGGTCGCGTGGCGCGATCAGACTCGCGACGACGCGTTGATGTTCCTCGACGGATCGCATCAGACCGGGAACGTCACGCCGGTCAGCTCTTCGGATACCGCCCACAGTCGGCGCTGCAGGTCCACGTCGTGGGACTGCGCCGAGGAGGTGACCAGTTCGGGGTAGCCGACCAGTCCGAACGAGGCGACCGGGAGGGACGGGCCGTAGTACTGGGCGCCACGTACGGCCGGGTCGGTGGCGGCGCGCAGGGTGGCCAGCGCGCCGACCGCGGGGCTGTTGGTGACCAGACCGGACAGCGTGCTGAATCCGGGCAGGCCGTTGCCCGGGGTGTGGCGCATCAACTCGGTGTTGGAGATACCCGGATGCGCGGCCACCGCGATGGTCGGGTTGTGGTGTGAGGAAAGCCGCCGTTGCAGCTCGTAGGTGAACAGCAGATTGGCCAGTTTGGACTGTCCGTAGGCGGCGACCCGGTTGTAGCTCCGTTCCCACTGCAGATCGTCGAAGTGGATGCCGGCCTGGATGCGGTGCGCGATGCTGGCGACCGCCACCACCCGCGAACGGGCAACCGGCAGAAGGCGATCCAGCAGCAGTCCGGTCAGTGCGAAGGCGCCCAGGTGGTTGGTGCCGAACTGCAGCTCGAAACCATCGGCGGTGGTCTGCTTGGGCGGGTACATCACCCCGGCGTTGTTGATCAGCAGGTCGATCTTCTCGAACCGGGTCCGCAGCTGTTCGGCGGCTTCCCGCACGGAGGCCAGCGAACCCAGGTCCAATTTCTGGACCGTCACATCGCCGGTGATCCTGGCTGCGGCGGCCTCACCTTTGGCGGTGTCGCGGACCGCGATGACCACGCGCGCGCCGCGGCCGGCGAGCACCCGGGCCGTCTCGAAACCGAGCCCGGTGTTGGCGCCGGTGACGATCGCGATCCTGCCGGTCTGGTCCGGAACATCTCTCTCGGTCCAGCGTTCTCCAAAAAGCGCGAGTGGCCCCATGACGCGCAACACTACTGGGCGGCCCGAGTTGCGCAGAAAGGTTGGCCGTTTACTGTCGGCACATGGCGATCGGTGGCGTGCTGTTCGATATCGACGGTGTCCTGGTGACATCGTGGCAACCGATTCCGGGTGCGGCTGCAGCGTTGCGCACCCTGTCCGAACACCAGATCGCCCGCAGCTACCTGACGAACACCACCACCCGTACCCGCACCCAGATCGCCGACCTGCTGAGCACCGCGGGAATGACCGTCGCGCCGGACGAGGTCGTGACATCGGCACTGCTCACCGCCGAATACGTGCGCGACCGGTATCCGGGGGCGCGATGCTTCCTGGTGAACAGTGGCGATATCGCCGAGGACATGGCGGGCGTGGACATCGTCTACTCGCACGAGTTCTCCGGTCCCACCGCACCGGAGACCCCGGATGTGGTGCTGCTCGGTGGAGCGGGGCCCGAGTACACCCACCTGACCTTGAGCTGGGTCTACGACTGGATGGCCCAGGGGGTGCCGGTGGTGGCGATGCACCGCAGCACCGCGTGGACCACCAGCCACGGCCTGCGGGTGGACACCGGGATGTATCTGATCGGGATGGAGGAGACGTCGGGGCGTAAGGCCACCGCCGTCGGTAAGCCCGCGCCGCAGGGTTTCCTGGCGGCCGCGAACCGGCTCGGGGTGGACCCCGAGGAGATGTACATGGTCGGTGACGACCTCAACAACGATGTGCTCGCCGCCCAGGTGGTCGGCATGACCGGGGTGCTGGTGCGCACCGGAAAGTTCCGGCAGGCCACCTTGGACCGTTGGGCCACAGACGAATTCGCGATGCAGCCGAACCACGTCATCGACTCGGTGGCCGATCTGCCGGCGCTGCTGGGGCTCTAGCCGCCGGCGACCTCGCGCTGCATCTCGCGCACCGCGTCGATGCGTTCCTGCAACTGCTCACGGGTGGCCGCGGCGACCGGCGGTCCGCCCCGGCGGCGGCGCAGCTCGTTGTGGATCCAGCCGTGCGGCCGGCCCGTGCGGTGGTGGAACGCCGACACCAGCACGTTGAGCTCGCGGCGCAGATCGCGCAGCTGGTTGTGGGTGGTGGGGGGCGGCACCGCGCCGGACGCCGTGCGCTTCTGCAGCTGCGCGTCCTGGCGGCGGTTCAGCAGGTCGCGCATCTGGGTGGTGTCGAGCAGGCCGGGGATACCGAGATAGTCGGCCTCCTCGTCGCTGCCCGCCGGAGTGGCGGTGCCGAAGGACGACCCCTCGAAGATCACCTGGTCCAGTTCGGCCTCGGCGCCGAGGTACTCGAACCCCCGGTCCATATCGGACTTCTCGTCCTTGCGCTTCTCGGCGTCGGCGAGCAGCTCGTCGTCGAGCCCGTCGGATTCCCGGTGCGGTTTGCCCAGCACGTGATTGCGCTGCGCCTCCATCTCCGAGGCCAGCTGCAGCAGGTTGGGTACCGAGGGCAGGAAGATGCTGGCCGTCTCGCCGGGCCGGCGGCTACGCACGAACCGGCCGATGGCCTGGGCGAAGAACAGCGGGGTGGACGCACTGGTGGCGTACACGCCGACGGCCAGGCGGGGCACGTCGACGCCCTCGGACACCATGCGGACCGCGACCATCCAGCGGCTGCTGGAGTCGGAGAACTGCGAGATCTTGTTCGAGGCCGTCGGGTCGTCGGACAACACGACGGTCGGTTCCTCACCGGTGAGGGTGGTGAGCAGTTTGGCGTAGGCGCGGGCCGCGGTCTGGTCGGAGGCGATGACCATGGCGCCGGCGTCCGGGACGTGCTGGCGCTTCTGCTGCAGCCGGGTGTCGGCGGCCGCGAGCACCGCGGGCATCCATTCGCCCGCCGGGTTGAGGGCGGTGCGCCAGGCGCGCGCGGTCTGCTCGGCGGTGAGCGGTTCGCCCAGGCGCGCGGCGTGTTCTTCGCCGGCGCTGTCACGCCAGCGGGCCTCACCGGAGTAGGCCATGAAGATCACCGGGCGGACCACGCCGTCGGCGAGTGCATCGGCGTAGCCGTAGACGTGGTCGGCCTGCGAGCGCTGGAATCCGGCGCCGTCGGTCTCGTAGTTGACGAATGGGATGGGGCTGTCATCGCTGCGGAACGGGGTACCGGTCAGGGCCAGCCGGTGGGTGGCGTCGCCGTACGCCTCGCGGATGCCGTCACCCCAGCTCTTCGCGTCTCCGCCGTGATGGATCTCGTCGAAGATGACGAGCGTCTTGTGGTTCTCGGTGCGCACCCGGTGCCGGGTGGGGTGGCTGGCCACCTGGGCGTAGGTGACCGCGATGCCGTGGTAGTCGCTGGAGGTGTGGCCGGCGGAGTTGCTGAATTTGGGGTCGATCGCGATGCCGAGCCGGGCCGCGGCCTGTGACCACTGGGTCTTGAGGTGTTCGGTGGGCACCACCACGACGACCTGCTCGACGGTGCGGTCGCTCAGCAACTCTCCGGCGATGCGCAGGGCGAAGGTGGTCTTGCCGGCGCCCGGGGTCGCGACAGCCAGGAAGTCCTTGGGCTTGGCAGACAGATACTTCACCAATGCCCGGCGTTGCCAGCCCCGCAAAGCCTGGGTGCTGGGTCCCCCGGCGCCGGAATTCGGCACTTCGTACGGCCGCACCCGAGACTCCTATCTGGTCGAAGGGCAGTCTAGGGCAAGGGGTTCCGGGTGCGCATACCCGCAGCACGTGTCGCGGGTGGGCGCGCCGGTCAGACGAAGAAGTTGTCGTTCTTGACGAACCATTCCGCGCGTTCGGCATCGGTCATGTCGGCGAGGGCGCCCATGTTCTCGAAGTAGTGCTCGCGGGGCGCGCCGGGAGCAAAGAGCATCAGCAGCGAGGCGGGCGCGTCGGCGGTGTTGCGGAAGCCGTGGATACCGCCCGGCGGTACATAGAGGAAGTCGTTGACCCCGGCGGTCGACCAGTCGGTGCCGTCGTGGATCTCCACTTCGCCGCCCAGCACGAAGAACGCCTCGCTCATGGCGCGGTGGTAATGCGGGGCGGGGCCGCCGCCGCGGGGGCTGATCTCGACCCGGTACAGGCCGTAGTCGCCGTCGGTCTGCTGTTGATTCGCCAGGTAGTGATACTTGACCAGACCGAAGGCGTCGTAGTCGGCGGGCTGGTCGCCGCGGCGCACCCAGGCGCTCACCTCGGGATCGTCCGCGGTGTAGCGGGGCGGCGGGTAGGGCGGCACGATCAGCGACATCCGGTTCACCCTACGTCGGCCGCACCCCAGCAAACCCACAGTTGCGCGACACAGTCCGTTCAGAGTCGGTGCCTAGCCTCCGGACAGGTGATGACCAGGCGGATGTTCCTGGCGGCCGGGTCCGCCACCGTCGTGGCCTGTGTGTCGGCGCCGCGGGCATCGGCCGCGCTGGACCCGGCGGCGGTGGTGGGACAGA
This sequence comes from Mycolicibacterium fluoranthenivorans, assembly GCF_011758805.1. NCBI lineage: Bacteria > Bacillati > Actinomycetota > Actinomycetes > Mycobacteriales > Mycobacteriaceae > Mycobacterium > Mycolicibacterium fluoranthenivorans. Next base: position 1,066,207 of record NZ_JAANOW010000001.1, read on the forward strand.
ACGGCCGGCGGGTGCCCACCCAGTGGGGGATGGCGCTGCCGGGGATCGCCACATCGTTCGTGCCGAACGGCCGGGAGCTCGCCCTGACCTTCGACGCCTGCCGGGGCGGCTGCGACGACGCCCTGCTGGACACCTTGAGGCGCAACCAGGTTCCCGCCGTGCTGTTCTTCAACGCCAAGTGGATCGACCAGCACCCCGACCGGGCCGCCGAGCTGGCCGCCGACCCGTTGTTCGAGATCGGCAACCACGGCACCAGGCATGTGCCGCTGTCGGTGACCGGCCGTTCCGCCTACGGCATCGCAGGCACCCGCTCGGCGGCCGAGGTGGTCGACGAGGTGTGGGCCAGCCATCAGAAGATCGCCGCGCTGACCGGAAAGCCCCCGACCTGGTTCCGGCCCGGCACGGCGCACTACGACGATGTCGCGGTGGCGATCGTGGCGGAACTCGGTGAGCGGCCGCTGGGGTTCACGGTCAACGGCGACGCCGGGGCGACGCTGCCGGCGGCGAAGGTGCGTGCCACCGTGCTGGGCGCCGCCCCGGGGGCGATCGTCATATCGCATATGAACCACCCGGAGGGCGGGACGGCCGCCGGGTATGCCGCCGCGATCCCGCAGTTACGCGCGGCCGGATGGGAGTTCGTCCCACTGCGTGACCGGGTGGTCCAGTGAATCGGGGTAGGTCACGCCGGTGAGCTCCTCGGATACCGCCCACAGCCGGCGCTGCGTCTCGACGTCATAGGAGTATTCGCTGGACGTCACCACCTTGGGGTGGCCCTTCTGTTCGGCGAAGCCGTCGGGCCCGTAGTACTGACCGCCCAGCGCGCCGGGATCGGTGGCGGCTCGCAGTGTCGGCAGCGCGCCCATCGCGGCTTCCTGGAACAGCACCCGTGCGACCGGGAGCGCCAGCTGTAAGGCGCGCGGCAGGTGTCGCGCGAGTTCGGTGTCGGAGCCGCCCGGGTGCGCGGCCAGCGCCGTGGTGCGCTGTCCGGACAACCGGCGCTGGAGCTCATAGGTGAACATCAGATTGGCCAGCTTGGACTGGCCGTACGCGACGAGCCGGTGGTAGTCGCGCTCCCACTGCAGATCCTCGAACCGGATGGCGCGGGCGAAGCGGTGCCCGATGCTGCTGACCGTCACCACGCGGGAACCGGGCACCGGCAGCAGCCGGTCGAGCAGCAGGCCGGTGAGGGCGAAGTGGCCGAGGTGATTGGTGCCGAACTGCAGCTCGAATCCGTCGGCGGTGGTCTGCTTGGGCGGGGTCATCACCCCGGCGTTGTTGATCAACAGGTCGATGGTGTCGTACGTGCTCTTGAGTTCGCCGGCGGCCTCCCGGACCGAGGCGAGCGAGCCGAGGTCCAGTCGCTGCACCACGACATCGCCGCCGATCCGCTCGGCAGCCGCCCGGCCCTTGTCGAGATCGCGGACGGCGAGTACGACGTGTGCCCCCTTGGCGGCGAGCGCCTTAGCGGTTTCGTACCCGAGGCCGGTGTTGGCCCCGGTGACGACGGCGGTGCGGCCGGTCTGATCGGGAATGTTGGCGGCGGTCCAGTTCGGCATGAGAAACTCCTTGAGAGGGTTAAGCGGAGTGTGTCCTCCGGTTGGTTCCGAATATACGGAACGCACGCCCCGCTTGTTTGTTCCCGGAGGTGGTGGCGATGCGCGCCGATGCGGCCCGTAACCGTGCGCGGGTGCTCGAGGTCGCCTACGAGACCTTCGCGGCCGACGGCCTCGGTGTGCCGATCGATGAGATCGCGCGCCGGGCCGGCGTCGGCGCAGGCACGGTCTACCGGCACTTCCCCGCCAAGGAGGACCTCTACCGGGCCGTGGTCGCCGAACGGATCCGCACCATCGTCGACGAGGCGCGAAGCCTGCTGGGCTCGGGGGATCCGGGCACCGGGTTGTTCGACTTCCTGCGGTCGATGGTGCTGCAGTGGGGTGCCGCCGACCGTGGGCTGGTGGACGCACTGGCCGGTGTGGGCATCGACATCAACTGTGTCGTCCCGGAATCCGAAGGGGAGTTCCTGGCGATCCTCGGCGAGCTGCTGGCCGCCGCGCAACGGGCCGGGTCCGTGCGGGCGGACGTCACCGTGCCCGAGGTGAAGGCGTTGCTGGTGGGTTGCCAGGCCATCCAGGCCTATAACCCCGCGGTTGCCGAACATGCCACCGACGTGGTGCTCGACGGGCTTCGCGCTCAGTGAAGCACCTTGCACTCGCCATGGTCGAGTGCTAAGAACGTAGTTGGCACTCTCGATACGTGAGTGCTAGGTCGGGACGGTGAGGCTAGGGAGCACACCCCAGCCGTCCGTCGCGGGCACTGCGCCCGACCAACAGACGTGCAATTCCCAACCGGAGGAATCACTTCGCAATGGCCAAGACAATTGCGTATGACGAAGAGGCCCGCCGCGGCCTCGAGCGGGGCCTCAACGCCCTCGCCGACGCCGTAAAGGTGACGCTCGGCCCCAAGGGTCGCAACGTCGTCCTGGAGAAGAAGTGGGGCGCCCCCACGATCACCAACGATGGTGTGTCCATCGCCAAGGAGATCGAGCTGGAGGACCCGTACGAGAAGATCGGCGCCGAGCTGGTCAAAGAGGTCGCCAAGAAGACCGATGACGTCGCGGGCGACGGCACCACCACCGCCACCGTGCTGGCCCAGGCCTTGGTTCGCGAAGGTCTGCGCAACGTCGCGGCCGGCGCCAACCCGCTCGGCCTGAAGCGCGGTATCGAGAAGGCTGTCGAGGCTGTCACCGCTCGCCTGCTCTCGACCGCCAAAGAGGTCGAGACCAAGGAGCAGATCGCTGCCACCGCGGGCATCTCCGCCGGTGACCAGTCGATCGGTGACCTGATCGCCGAGGCTCTGGACAAGGTCGGCAACGAGGGTGTCATCACCGTCGAGGAGTCCAACACCTTCGGTCTGCAGCTGGAGCTCACCGAGGGCATGCGCTTCGACAAGGGCTACATCTCGGGTTACTTCGTGACCGACGCGGAGCGTCAGGAAGCGGTCCTCGAGGATCCCTACATCCTGCTGGTCTCGGGCAAGGTGTCGACGGTCAAGGATCTGCTCCCGCTGCTGGAGAAGGTCATCCAGTCCGGCAAGCCGCTGCTGATCATCGCCGAGGACGTCGAGGGCGAGGCCCTGTCGACCCTGGTCGTGAACAAGATCCGTGGCACCTTCAAGTCCGTCGCCGTCAAGGCCCCGGGCTTCGGTGACCGCCGCAAGGCCATGCTGCAGGACATCGCCATCCTCACCGGTGGCCAGGTCATCAGCGAAGAGGTCGGCCTCTCGCTGGAGACCGCCGATGTCGCACTGCTGGGCACCGCCCGCAAGGTCGTCATCACCAAGGACGAGACCACCATCGTCGAGGGCTCGGGCGACTCCGACGCCATCGCCGGCCGGGTGGCCCAGATCCGCGCCGAGATCGAGAACAGCGACTCCGACTACGACCGCGAGAAGCTGCAGGAGCGCCTGGCCAAGCTGGCCGGCGGTGTTGCGGTGATCAAGGCCGGAGCTGCCACCGAGGTGGAGCTCAAGGAGCGCAAGCACCGCATCGAGGACGCCGTCCGCAACGCGAAGGCTGCCGTCGAAGAGGGCATCGTCGCCGGTGGTGGCGTGGCTCTGCTGCAGTCGGCTCCGGCGCTCGACGAGCTCAAGCTCGAGGGTGACGAGGCCACCGGTGCCAACATCGTGCGCGTCGCGCTGTCGGCCCCGCTGAAGCAGATCGCCTTCAACGGTGGTCTGGAGCCGGGCGTCGTCGCCGAGAAGGTGTCGAACCTGCCCGACGGTCACGGCCTGAACGCCGCGACCAACGTGTACGAGGACCTGCTGGCCGCCGGCGTTGCCGACCCGGTCAAGGTCACCCGCTCGGCGCTGCAGAACGCGGCGTCCATCGCGGCGCTGTTCCTCACCACCGAGGCCGTCGTCGCCGACAAGCCGGAGAAGGCCGCCGCACCTGCGGGCGACCCGACCGGTGGCATGGGCGGTATGGACTTCTAAGTCCTTTCACGAGAAAAGCCCCGGTGCGCTCTGCGCGCCGGGGCTTTTTCGTTATCCCCAGTGTGGGATTCATGCACAGGCAGTCGCCGATTCCGGTGCGCAGGACCCACACTCGTCGGGGTGCGCGGCGACTGTTCGCACATGCAACCGTTCATCGGCAGTGTCGAGATCCGCCGGGGTGCGCTCACCCGACGCGGGCTGGCGCGTGACCACGTCGCCCTCTACCGCGATGTGTACGTGCGGCGCGATATCGAGCTGACGGCCCGGATCAGGGCGCAGGCGGCCTGGTTGTCTTCGGGTGCCACTCTGGCGGGTGTCTCTGCCGCGGCGGTGCTCGGCACGAAGTGGCTCAACCCGAACATGCCTGCCGAGATCATCCGCGCGGACAGGCATGCGCAGGCGGGAATTGTCGTACACACCTGGCAGCTCGGCGAGCGAGAGACCTGTCGAGCGGGCGGAGCGGAGTGCACCACACCTGCGCGTACGGCGTTCGATCTGGGTCGGCGGTACGCCGCGCAGGTAGCTGTTCCGGTGCTCGATGCGTTGATGAACGCGACGGGCGTGACACGCGAAGAGGTGGCGGTCGTCATCGACGCCCATCCCGGGTTTCGCGGCGTGGCCAACGTGCGGGCCGTGCTGGATCTCGTGGACGGTGGTGCCGAGTCGCCGCAGGAGAGCAGGCTCCGGCTGCTTCTGGTCGAGGCGGGTCTGCCGCGTCCCGAAACCCAGATCGTGTTTCGCGATCTGCGAATCCGGGTCGACCTGGGGTGGCGCAGGTGGAAGGTGGCCGTCGAATACGACGGCGTCCAGCATTGGTCCGACGCCCGGCAACGCTCCTGGGATATCGACCGGATCGCGCTACTCGAGGATGCTGGTTGGTCGGTGGTGCGCGTCAGCGCCGAGATGATGGCACGTCCGGACGTCATCGCGGCGCGGGTCCGCGCGAAGCTGCGGGCGGCGGGGTGCCCGATCTGAGGAGTGAGTGTGGGTGCTGTGCACGCGAATTCGCATTACTGCGAACGCAGCACCCACACTCGCGCCGATTTCCCTAGATATCGGCCAACGGCGTCGGCTTGAGCGCCAGCGTGGCGGCCACACTGATCACCGCAGTGCCGGCCAGGTACGCGCACGCGATCCACGGTGCACCGCCCGCGGCACCGATCAGGGCGGTGAGGATCAGCGGGGTCAGGCCCGACGCGTACACCCCGGACAGCTGATACACCGTCGACAATCCGGTGTAGCGGATCCGGGCCGGGAACAAGGACGCGTACAGCGTTCCCTGCGCCCCGTAGAACAGGGCGTGGATGACCCCGAACACCACCAGCATGGCCACCGCGTACAGCGCGATGTCCTTGGTGCCGAACAAGGCGAACACCGGGAACACGGCCACCCCATAGGCCGCGATGCCGGTGGCGTAGACGCGTTTGGCGCCGTACCTGTCGGTCAGTAGCCCCGAGACCGGAAGCAACGCGGCCATCAACAGTGCGGCCACCGTGACCGACACCAGCACCGGCACCTTCTCCAGCTTCAGCGTGCCGGTGGCGTAGGAGATGGCGAAGACGCCCCAGGTGTTGAAGGCCGCGCCCTCGCCCCAACGCGACAGCATGCCCAGCACCGTCGAGCGCAGCACCGGCGGCTTGAACACCTCGCGCAGCGGCACGGCGGCGCGCTCGTCGCTGTCGCGCACCTTCTCGAAAGCCGGTGTCTCACTGGCGCGTAGCCGCACCACGACACCGAACACCACCAACGCGATGCTGAGCAGGAACGCGATGCGCCAACCGTAGGCCAGGAACGCCGCATCCGAGAGCGTGGCCTGCAGAACGGCGAACACCCCGGTTCCCAGCGCCAACCCGAGGGCCAGCCCGATCTGAGGCACGCTGCCGAACAGGCCCCGCTTCTGGGTAGGACTGTGCTCGACGGCCAGCAGCACCGCGCCGGCCCATTCACCGCCGAGTGCGAAACCCTGCACGATGCGCAACAACAGCAGCAGGATCGGCGCCGCGATACCGATCTGCGCCGCCGTGGGCAGCAGGCCCATCAGCGCGGTGGCCCCGCCCATCAGGAACATCGTCAGCGCGAGTGTCTTCTTGCGGCCGATGCGGTCCCCGACGTGGCCGAACACGAACCCGCCGATGGGACGCACCACGAAGCCGACCGCGAATGTCGCGAACGACAGCAGCGTGCCGACGAACGTCGTCTGGTCCGGGAAGAACGCATGGCTGAACACCAGGCTCGCCGCGGTGGCGTAGAGGAAGAAGTCGTACCACTCGATGGTGGTGCCGACCAGGCTCGCCCACAGGGCGGTGCGCGCCTGAGGAGAGAGGGTCCGGCCCTGGTCGCCGGGGGCCGGTGCGGTGACAGTCACGGAAATCAATCAACGCACATGGCTGTGGCGGGTGACCAGATTTGGACACAGCGTGATTCGAAATGGCGCCGCGGCTCACGAGGCGGCGCGCAGCCATATCTCCGTACAGGTCTTGCGTGCCTGTGTCAGGCGGGCGGGCGACACCCGGGAGGCTTGATAGAAATTGCGTTCGATCATCCAGCACAGTGCCTCGGCGATCGCCGACGACTGGTCGGGCCCCTTGCCGGCGGGCACGCCCATGTGCTCGAGGATGGCCGTGATCGCCCCGATGAAGATGTCGGCGGTCGCCTTCCACAGCTCATCGAGCTGCGGGATGGTGGCGGCAAGGTCGATCGCGGTGCGCATGACGACACCGTGTTCGCGCCACAGGTCCTCGGTCCGCCTCATGGCGGTGTCGATCGCCTGCGCCCCGCTGGCGGCGTCTTCGGTTGCGGCGCGCGACTTCTCGTGTAGTACCGCGACGGTGCGAGCGAACAGGGCGGTGATGACCTCTTGTTTCGAGCCGAAATAGAAGTAGAGCGCGCCTCTGGTGATGCCGGCACCTTCGGCGACGTCGGCGATCGTCATCGCGTCGTACCCGATGGTGCTCAGCAACTGTTCAGCCGCGTCCAGGATCGCGGCCTCACGGAGGTCGCCCTTGCGTGGTTCGCCGGATCGCCGCCTGGTCAACTGGCCACGATCTGGTGTCCGTCGGCGAAATCGGTGCTGCGCGACAACGAGTCCCAGGCCGCGATATCGGCGTCGACGGCGTCCCGTCCGGCACGCACCAGTCGCAGCGCGTCGGATCCCAGCACGAGATGGCGGGGCGGCTCGGCGGCATCGACGATGGTCAGCATGGCCGCGGCCGCCTTTGCCGGATCGCCGAGCTGATTGCCGCTGGCCTGTTGCCGCGCGCGGCGGATCGGCTCGAACACCGCGTCGTAATCGTCGACAGCGCGCTCGGCGCGGACCATCGACCGACCCGCCCAATCCGTCCGAAACGACCCGGGTTCGATTGCGGTCACGTGGATCCCGAACCCCGCGACCTCCTTGCCGATGCTCTCCAGCAGGCCTTCGAGTGCGTACTTGCTGGCGCAGTACGCCGAAAGTCCCGGCACCGTCATCAGCCCACCCATCGAGGTGACGGCCATGATGTGCCCGGCCCGGCGCTTGCGCATGTACGGCAGGACCGCCTGCACGGTGGCGGCAGCACCGAAGACGTTGGTCTCGAACTGCGCGCGCAGCTCCGACAGTGGCGTCTCCTCGAAGACACCCTCCAATCCGTAACCCGCGTTGGCGATCACGACATCGATCGGTCCGATCGACGCCTCCGCCTCCGCGACGGTGTCGACGACCGCCCCGTGGTCGGTGACATCGACGATCCGGCCATGCGCGCCAGGGTGCAGGCTCTCGAAAGCGGCCAGATCGGCGGACTTGCGTACCGTGCCGATCACGGTGTGTCCGGCGTCCAGCGCCCCTTGCGCAAACGCACGGCCGAGCCCGGTGCTGACTCCGGTGATGAAGAACGTCTTGGTCATGGCACCACGGTACGCGCTAATCGACACTGTGTCGATTATTGTATTCGTTGTGCAGATCAGGCGGGTGCGGGTTGCCGGCCGCGGATGAGCTTGCCCGGCAACGCATCGGTGGGCACACCCCGCTCGGCGATGATCTCACCGGACACGATCGTGGCGACGTAGCCTTCCGCGGTCTGGTCGAGGCGGCGCCCGCCGGCAGGCAGGTCGTAGGCCACCGTCGGCTTGTGCAACCGCAGTGCGCCGTGGTCGATGACGTTGAGGTCGGCCTTGTAGCCGACGGCGATGCGGCCGCGGTCGGCCAGCCCGGCCACCCGGGCCGGCACGGTGGTCAGCTCTCGCACCGCGTCCGCGACACTGAGTCGGCCGGTGGCCCGGTCGCGCGCCCAGTGCGTCAGCATGTAGGTGGGAAAGCTTGCGTCGCAGATCATTCCGTAATGCGCTCCGCCGTCGCCGAGGCCGAGCACCACATCGTCACGGCGCACCAGCTCCGCGACGGTGTCCAGCGAACCGTCGCGGAAGTTGGCCAGCGTGATCAGCAGCATGGCGTGGCCGTCATCGTCGAGCAGCCGGTCGTATGCCTCCTCGGCGGGAGTGACCCCGCGGGCGGCGGCGCGCGCGGCGATACTGTCCGACCGGCTCGGTTCGTAGTTCGGCGGGTCGCCCAGCGGGAAGATCCAGTCGAACGCCTGTACGGCGAACATCAACGGGTGGCCGTCGCTGGCCGGGGAGTCGTTCAGGATGCGTTCCCGCACTTCGGGTTTGTGCATCTCGGCGACACGTTCGGCCAGTGGCAGATGGGCGATCTCGCGATAGCTCGGATACGTGATGAACGGATTGCCGGACAACTCGAGCCCGATCACCAGGCCGATGGGGCGCGGGAAGATCTGCGCGGTGATCTCGCCGCCGTTCGCATTCGCCTTCTCCACCATGCGTAGCGCATCCAGATGCAGTGCCGGTCCGGCATTGCCGATCGCCAGCGTGAACGTGACGGGCAGGCCGACATCGGCCGCCACGTCGAACACCGATTGCAGCGCCTGTTCGTAGTCGGCGGCCAACAGGTCGGGCACGAACTGGATCAGTCCGCCGCCGGCGTCGTCCACACCGCGCGCGATGGCCTCGATCTCAGCCTGGGCCGCGTCATAACTCGGAATCGGCTGCCCGCTCTCGGTTTTGTGGATGGTCAGCCGCGACGAGGCGAAGCCGAGGGCACCCACGTGCACCGCCTCGGCCGCGAGCTTGCGCATCTGGGACAGGTCTTCTGCGGTGGCGGGTTCACGGTCGACGCCGCGCTGACCCATCACGTACACCCGCAGCGGGGAGTGCGGCAGGAACGCGGCGACGTCGATGTCCCGTTGTCGCGACGCCACCGCGTCGAGGAATTCCGGGAAGGTCTCCCAGGTCCACGGCAGGCCGTCGACCATCACCACGCCGGGGATGTCCTCGACACCGGCCATCACGTCCACCAGCGTCTCGTGGTCCGCGGGCCGGCAGGGCGCGAAACCGACCCCGCAGTTGCCCATCACGGCCGTGGTGACGCCGTGCGAAGAGGACGGGGTCATCCGGTCCGACCAGATGGCCTGCCCGTCGTAGTGGGTGTGCAGGTCGACGAATCCCGGGGTGACCAGCAGGCCGGTGGCGTCGATCTCCCGGGTGCCGCTGCCGGTGACGGACCCCACTGCGGTGATCACACCGCCGGTGACGGCGACATCGCCGCGGTACGGCTGCCCGCCCGATCCGTCGACGACGGTCCCGTTGCGGATCACGAGGTCGTGCAGATCCTCGTCGCTTCGCTTTGTCATACCTCGAACCTACGATGCCAGGATGATCGATCACCTGGGAATCAACTGTGCCGACTTCGCCAAGTCGCGGGAGTTCTACGACACCGTGCTGGGTGTCCTCGGCGTCACCCGGCAGATGGATGTCGAGGTGGCCATCGGCTACGGCCGCAACGGCAAACCCGATTTCTGGATCGCCGATATCAACGCCGGTGACGCCACTGGGCCCAACCGTGAGGTGCACGTGGCCTTCCAGGCCGCCGACGCCGAGGCCGTGCAGAAGTTCTACGACGCGGCCGTCGGCCTGGGCGCCGAATCGCTGCACGCGCCGCGGCTGTGGCCGGAGTACCACCCGGGTTACTTCGGTGCGTTCGTGCGCGACCCCGATGGCAACAACGTGGAAGCCGTGTTCCACGGGGCCTGACGGGAATCATTCCGCCGGGCGGCGGTTGGTACCGGGTATGAGCACACCGACCGTTGAAGCGCGCCTCACCACACCCTTCGGCTTCGACTCCACCGCGGCCGACGTGATCGCCGGGGTCGATCTGTCCGGTAAGACCGCGATCGTCACCGGCGCCTCGTCCGGCATCGGTGTGGAGACGGCGCGCGCCCTGGCCGGGGCCGGGGCCGCCGTCACCCTGGCGGTGCGAGACGCGGACGCCACCGAGCCCCTCGCCGAGGAGATCCGGCACAGCACGGGCAACGACGCCGTCTCGGTCTCGACGCTCGATCTGAGCCGGCCGGACAGTGTCGTGGCCTTCGCGACCGCCTGGACCGGGCCGTTGCACATCCTGGTCAACAACGCCGGGGTGATGGCCGTCCAGCACCTGACCCGCACCGAAGGTGGCCACGAGCTTCAGTTCGCCACCAACCACCTCGGGCATTTCGCGCTCGCGATCGGCCTGTACGACGCGCTGCGGCAGGCGGGCGGGGCGCGCATCGTCTCGGTGAGTTCGGCGGGGCATCTGCGTTCGCCGGTGGTGTTCGACGATATCGACTACGCGTTTCGCGAGTACGACCCGTTCGGCGCGTACGGGCAGAGCAAGACCGCGAACGTGCTGTTCGCCGTCGAAGCCAGCCGGCGCTGGGCCGGGGACGGGATCACCGCCAACGCGCTGATGCCCGGCGGGATCGCCACCGCACTGCAGCGGCACCTCCCGCTCGGCTACAACGACGAGGCCCGGGAGCAGTTCCGCCAGGCGGGCTCCCGGTTCAAGAGCGTCGAACAGGGCGCGGCCACCTCGGTGCTGCTGGCCGCCTCGCCGCTGCTCGACGGGGTCGGTGGCCGGTACTTCGAAAACTGCAATGAGGCCGTCGTCGTCGAGTCTCGCGACGGGGGGATCGGCGGAGTGGCGCCCTATGCGCTGGATCCGGAGAATGCCGAGCGGCTGTGGGACGTGTCGTTGGCGATGTTGTGATCGGAAGCCGTGATCGGCGTTGTCGTCGGTGGGCGCGGGTAGCGTCGGGACCGTGGCCGAATCCGATATCACCGCCGCCCGTGAACTGCTGAGAGACTCCTTCACCCGACTCATCGAGCATGTCGATGAGCTGACGGGCGACCTCACCGAGGAGCTGTCCTCGTGGCGCCCGACGCCCGAAGCCAACAGCATCGCCTGGCTCATCTGGCACAGTGCGCGCTGCCAGGATCTGCAGCTGTGCGATATCGCCGGTGCCGAGCAGGTGTGGGCACGCGACGGATGGCGTGAGCGGTTCGCGCTCGACCTGCCGGCCAACGACATCGGCTACGGGCATACGCCCGACGAGGTCGGCAAGGTGCAGGCGCCCACCGCACTGCTGGCGGGCTACTACCACGCGGTGCACAAGGTCACCCTCGAGTACATCGCCTCGGTCACCGATGAGGAGCTGGCCCGCATCGTCGACGAGCGCTGGACCCCGCCGGTCACCGCGAGCGCGCGGTTGGTCAGCATCATCGACGACTGCGCCCAGCACCTCGGGCAGGCGGCGTATGTGCGAGGTATCGCGCCGCCAAGTTGACAGGTGTCAACCCCGGTGCGAGCTACGTCACACGTGCGGTTTAGCATGGCTCTATGACTGCCACTGCAGACCGTTCTGATATCGCGACCATCGTCAGTCCCGCCACGGGTGCCGTGGCCGGCGAGGTGCGCTGGACCGCTCCCGCTGACGTCCCGCGGATCGCTGCCGGGCTCCGCGAGGCGCAGCGCGAATGGGAGGCCCGGGGCGCGAAAGGCCGCGCCAAGGTGCTGGCCCGCTATGCCGTCTGGCTGGGCGACCACCGTGACGAGATCGAGAAGCTGCTGATCGCCGAGACCGGCAAGTCGGCAACGGACGCCGCTCAGGAGGTGCCGCTGCTGATCATGATCCTGTCGTACTACATCAAGGCGGTGGAGAAGGCGATGGCGCCGGAGACCCGGCCCGCCCCGCTGCCCTTCCTGTCGATCAAGAAGATCGAGGTGCACTATCGGCCCCGGGCGGTCGTCGGCATCATCGCCCCGTGGAACTACCCGGTGGCCAACGCCTTGATGGACGCCATCGGCGCGCTCGCCGCCGGCTGCTCGGTACTGCTCAAACCGTCCGAGCGCACCCCGCTGACCGCCGAGGTGCTGCTGCGCGGCTGGTTGGATTGCGGGGCTCCGGAAGTATTGGCCCTGGCCCAGGGTGCGCGGGAGGTGTCCGAGGCCGTCATCGACAATTCCGACTACCTCCAGTTCACCGGCTCCAGCGCCACCGGCGTCAAGGTCATGGAGCGGGCCGCGCGCCGGCTCACGCCGGTCAGCCTGGAACTCGGCGGGAAAGACCCGATGCTGGTCCTGGAGGATGCCGATATCGAGTTGGCGGCCAACGCCGCGGTCTGGGGCGCGATGTTCAACGCGGGTCAGACCTGCGTGTCGGTCGAGCGGGTGTACGTCCTGGAGCCGGCCTACGACCAGTTCGTCGCGGCCGTGGTGAAGGCGGTCGAGAACCTGAAGGTGGGTGCGGGTGAGGGCTATGACTTCGGCGCGCTGATCGACGAGTCGCAGGTCGCGGTGACCGCGCGCCACGTCGATGACGCCCTGGCCAAGGGCGCGAAGGCGCTGACCGGTGGTAAGCGCACCGAAGGTGCGGGCAGCTTCTACCCGCCGACCGTGCTGGTCGACGTCGACCACTCGATGGCGTGTATGACCGAGGAGACCTTCGGTCCGACGCTGCCCATCATGAAGGTGTCCTCGGTGGGTGAGGCGGTCCGACTGGCCAACGACAGCCCCTACGGGCTGAGCGCGGTGGTGTTCTCCAAGGATGTGGACCGGGCCAAGGATGTTGCGCTGCAACTGGATTGCGGTGCCGTCAACATCAACGACGTCATCTCCAACCTGATGTGCACGACGGCCCCGATGGGCGGCTGGAAGACCTCGGGGATCGGTGCGCGGTTCGGCGGTGTCGACGGGGTGCGCAAGTTCTGCCGGCAGGAGACGGTGGTGGCGCCGCGGCTGAGCGTGGGTGCCGGCGGCAACTACTACAACAATTCGCTCAAGGCGCTGGCCCGGATGAACAAGATGATGACCAAGCTGGCGCTGGCGCGTCCGAAGCGCGAGGCCAAGTAGCTCACCTTCTGTTCACCTGGGCGACACCGGCTGGTACGTCCGGCTCGATAACTTCGTCCGGTGACTGTGGACCTGTCCTGCTACGCCGTCCGTGACGATGACGACGACGATCCCGAATTGTTGCTGATGCCCGGTGGCGATGTCGTCGACACCTGGCGTGAGGGCTACCCGTACGACGAGCGGATGAAGCGCAGCGAGTACGAGGAGCAGAAGCGGCTGCTGCAGATCGAACTGCTCAAGCTGCAGAAGTGGAGCCAGGCCAACGGCCTTCGGCACGTCATCGTGTTCGAGGGTCGCGACGCCGCAGGCAAGGGTGGCACCATCAAGCGGTTCATGGAGCACCTCAACCCCCGCGGCGCCCGGGTGGTGGCACTGGAGAAGCCGACCGAGAAGGAACGCACCCAGTGGTATTTCCAGCGCTACGTCAATCATCTGCCTGCAGCCGGTGAGATCGTGCTGTTCGACCGGTCCTGGTACAACCGGGCCGGGGTAGAACGGGTGATGGGCTACTGCACGCCCAAGCAGCACGCCGAGTTCATCCGGCAGGCCCCGCTGTTCGAGCAGATGCTGGCCAACGACGGCATCAGCCTGACCAAGCTGTGGTTCTCGGTGACCCAGAACGAACAGCGCACCAGGTTCACCATCCGTCAGGTCGATCCGGTCCGCCAGTGGAAACTCTCGCCCACCGACTTGGCATCGCTGGACAAATGGGACGGCTACACGGCGGCCAAAGAAGACATGTTCGCCTGGACCGACACCGAGATCGCGCCGTGGACCGTCGTGAAAAGCAACGACAAGAAACGCGCCAGGATCAACGCGATGCGCTACGTCCTGGGTAAGTTCAACTACGACAACAAGGACCATGAGGTGGTCGGCCAGGCCGACCCGTTGATCGTGGGGCGCGCACTCAGCGACTAGCGCTGATGAGGCGTCCCTCGTGAGGAGGACGCCGTGCGGTTTCTGCTGGCGGCCTTGCTGTGGCTGATCACCACGGCGCTGCTGGTGGTGACGGTGCCGGCGTTGTGGGCGCAGCACACGATCGTGGACCGGGACGGGTACACGGCGTTTGCCGCGGCGGCGGCCAAGGATCCGGCGCTGCAACAGGCGATGGCGTCGGAACTGGGCAGCCAGCTCAAGAATCTGGCCAGCGGTACCGGCTACGACGTGGGAACCGACGTGCTCAGTCGCGGTGCCGGCATCTACACCGCCAGCTCGGCGTTCCCCGGCCAGTTCGCCCAGGTCAACGGCCTCGCGCATGACTGGTTGTTCACCGACCGGGTTTCGCGTTCGGATGCGACGGGCCGGTGGGTGGTCGACATATCGCCGATGTTGGCGGACAGCTCCTTCCGCGAGACGCTGACCTCGTTCGGTATCGCGCCGCCCTCGAAGCTGGAAGTGCCGCTCACCGAACAGGTGTCGGAGCATCTGCGGCCCGGGCAGTTGCGGCTGGTCGCGGTATGGGGCCCGTGGGCGAGTGTCGGGGCGGCGGTGCTGACCGGCGTATTCGCCCTGTTGACGCTGGCGGCGGCCCGCGCGCGTGGCAAAGCCTTTGCTGCACTGGGGATTTCGGCCCTGCTGGTGGGTGCTGCGGGATGGGTGGGTATCGAGATCGGCCGGCGCTACGTCGATGACGCGCTGAACCACACCTCCGGGGATGTGCACGCGATCGCCGATGTGATGGTCGACCACGCGGTGGGCAGTATGCACATGTGGCTCAACCTCACGCTGACCGTCGGTGGCGGCCTGGTGATCATCGGGGTGATCGTGGCGCTGCTGAGTGGATTGGGTTCACGGCGTGATGAGGTGTGACCGGTCCGAGCGCCGTTCCTGCGCCAATCGTTCTTGATTGACCCAGTTCTGGGTGAGCCCCAGCGCGATGAGAACGTCTGCGGCGGTGATGAACAGGCCGATGAAGTACATCCACTTCATGCCGGGATCCCGCGGGACGGTGAAGAAGATGACCAGAAAGATCGGCCCGACGATGCCGAAGACGAACGTCATGCCCTGAAACACCAGATAGCGGCGGAGCACGGTGAGCGGTGTCATCGGCGTCAGCATAACGGCGCGACGGGCCAGGTGTCCCGACAGCCGATTGGCTGTCGGCGGACTGAGGCAAAGCGCCGCCCGGCGGTACGCACGGCTATTTGCTGGGAAGAATCTGCTGTTCGGTTCCCCGTAGCCGGCAAATCCGGAATCAACCGAACGGCCTACAGAGCAAATCCGGGAGATGACTTAGAGTCCGCTGTGAATTGACGTCGAAGTCAGGAGGCTCCGTGGGCGCTGGGCGGTTTGTCGGTCGAGTTGGCGGTTTGGCTGTGGCGCTGGGGGTGGGCGCCGCGGTGTCACTCGGCGCGGGGATCGCCTGGGCCGACGAGAGTGCCGGGGGCGGCTCGGAATCTGGCGGCACCAGTTCGGCAAGCGGTGGCTCCGCCGGTGGCGGTGCGTCATCCGGCTCATCGGCGCCGGGTGCGACCGAGTCGGGTTCCGCCGGTGCGGAGGTCTCTTCGCCCACAGCCGGCGAAGCCAAGAGTGAGGTGAAGACCTCGGCGGGCTCCTCGCACAAGCGCAAGCCGGCGGGTGCGAAGGCGGCCAAGAACGACGCCACCGGGGCGCCGAAGTCCACGGTGTCCTCACGTCCTGCACGCGAAGACAAGGACGACGAGCCGGGTACGGGATCGTCTGCCCCGGTCAAAGCGACGCCGTCTGCGGTTGCGGTCAGTGCTCCGGCGGCGACAACGGTTTCCGAGCCACCCGCGGCGGTGCCGGCGGCAGCCGTGGTTTCCGGGTCGGTGCGTGCGGTCGCCGGTGCGGTGGCGGATGCGTCGTTGGTCGGTGGTGTCCCGGCGGGACCCTTGGTGAACTCGCCCGTGCTGTGGGCCGTCGCCGCCGCGTCCCGGCGTGAATTCGCCGGGGGAGGTAACTCTTCGGCGAAGACGGCGGCGGTGGTCTCCACCGGCGAGCCGGCGACGGCGTTGGCGGCCGCGGCACCCGCGGCGACGGCGAATACCGCTCCGGTGTTCGGCACGCCGATGGTGACCACCACCGATTCATCCAGCGGGGTGGTCACCGGCCAGGCCTTGGCCACTGATGCCGACGGCAACACGCTCAAATACTCCGCGACCGCGACCAACGGCAAGGTGACGATCAACTCGTCGACGGGAGCGTTCGTGTACACCCCGACGGCGGCGGCGCGACACGCCGCCAGCGCGACCGTCAACCCGGTCACCCAGGGCACCATCACGGTGAAAGTCACCGACGGCAAGGGTGGCATCGCCAGCGCGGCGGTGGTGGTGGACATCGCGCCATCGGTGAACACGGATCCGACGGCCACTCACGCCGTGGGTAAACCGAACTCGGCCACCGGAGCCGTGACCGTGACGGTCAAGGCCACCGACAAAGACAAAGACACGCTGACCTACAGCGTGGGCACCGCGCCCGCCAACGGCGGCGTGACCGTGGATGCGAAGGGCAAGTTCACCTACACCCCGACCCCCGAGGCGGCGCTGGCTGCCGGTGCGACAACCACGGACTCCTTCACGTTCACAGTGTCCGATGGCCACGGCGGATCGTTCACCGACACGGTGACCGTCCCGATCGCCCCGAACGGGGCACCGGTCAACGGCGTCGCCGCCATTCTCAAGACCAACCCGACCACCGGTGCGGTCACCGGGACCATCAAGGCCAGCGACCCGGACAAGAACACCCTGACCTACAGCACCGAATCCCCGGCGACGGGCACCGTCACCATCAACGCCAAGACCGGAGCCTTCACCTACACCCCGACCCAGGCCGCCCGCCAGGCCGCAGCCGAGGGAGTCGCTGGGGCGCAGTCGGATTCGTTCACCGTGACGATCACCGACTCCAAGGGCGCGACGAACACCCAGTCGGTGACCGTGGACATCTCCCCGAACAAGGCGCCGATCAGTCCCACCTTCACGATCACCAGCACCAACCCGTCGACGGGTGCGGTGACCGGCACCGTGCACGCCGACGATCCGGAGAGCGACGCCCTCACCTACACCGCCGGCGCATCGGTCACCGGGGGCAAGGTGAAGATCAACGCCAAGACCGGCGTGTTCACCTACACCCCGACCACCGCGGCCCGGCATGACGCCGGTCTGACGGTAAACCCGGTCACCACAGACTCTTTCACGGCCACCATCACCGACGCGAAGGGCGCCTCGATCACCACGGCGGTCACCGTCACGGTGGTGCCGGCCAACGTGACGCCAACCGCCACCGTCACCGTCGGTAAACCTGACGCTGCGGGTGTCGTGACCGGCGTGGTCAAAGGCACCGACAAGGACAAGGACACCCTCACCTACAGCGCGCCGGCGACCACCACCAAAGGCACCGTCACGATCGACGCGACCACCGGAACGTTCACCTACAACTCGACCGCGGCGGCGCGCCATGCTGCGGCGGGCACGGTCGCGGCCGACAAGACCGATACGTTCACCGTGACGATCACCGATGCGCATGGCGGGACCTTCGACAAACTCGTGAGCGTCACGGTTGCCCCGGCCAACACTGCTCCCACCGGAGGCACGGGCGGCGGTGTCACCTTGGGCGCCAACGGTGTGGTCACCGGGACGCTCTCGGCCACCGATGCCGACGGTGACCCGCTGACCTACTCCGCTCCCGCGAAGTCGGCCAAGGGCACGATCACCATCACGGGCAGCACCTTCACCTACACACCCACCGATGCCGCCCGGATCAAGGCGAATGCCGCCAACGCCACCGCGGCTGACAAAGCCGACGCCTTCACCGTCACCGTGTCCGACGGCCACACCGGCACGACAACGTTCACCGTCAACGTGGCTGTCGACCCCAAGGGTTTGAGTGCGGTCGGCGGGACCGTCAACGTCAACGGCGAGAACGTCGACGCGGTGATGAGCAAGGACGGGACGCGGGCGATCATCGCCACCGTCACCGGTGACAGCACCAGCGGTTACACGACATCGTTCACCGTGATCAACACCACGACGGGTACCAAGATCGGCACCGCGGTGCAGGTGACGGGTCGGGAGGGGTGGATCACCTTCAGCGACAACGCCACCCGCGCGCTGGTCGCCACGTCGGTCGACGAAGTCGATGGCACCCAGTCCACCCGGCTGGCGGTCATCAACGCCGGCACGGGCGTGCAACTGGGCGGCACCCTCAACCTCGCGGGCTACGGCTACGTGGACGATGTGTTGCAGTACAACGCCGATCAGACCCGGGCGATCCTGGCCATCGACGGTAAGGACGGCTCCGACGATGACGTGGCCCGGGTGACGGTGGTGAACGTGACGACCGGCGCGCAGGCCGGGGCCACCCGGACTTTCGTCGGAACCCAGAACAGCGACTCCCTCTTCGGGGACCTGTCGCCGGTGTCGGTCGACCTCAACGCCGACGGCAGCCGAATCGTCGTCAGCACGTTCGGCGGCGATACCGCATCCGATGGCTCCGTCACCACGATCACGGTCATCGAGACCGCCGGCGGTAGTCAGCTCGGCGCCACCACCTCGGTCAGTGGCACCGTGTTCAACCCCGTCCAGATCAGCAATGACGGCACTCGTGCCGTGTTCGCCTACACCCCAGAAGTCGACGATGTGGGCGATCAGACCACCAAGGTGGTGGTGCTCGACCTCACCAGCGGCGGCCAGGTCGGTGCGACGTTGTCGGTGGCGGGCCAGGGTGCCGCGCAGCTGAGTGGCGACAGTAGCAAGCTGGTGGTCAACAGCGGTATCTACGACACCGTCACCGGCAGAACCACCACGGTGATCTCGGTGTACAACGCCGCGACCGGAGCGCAGATCGGTACCGGCGCCACTGCCGGTGACACGGCCACCATCCTGCCCGCCCAGTTCAACGATGCCGGCACGCGTGCCATTGTCACCGGATACGGCATCGCATCCGGCTCCCTGTCAGGGGTTCGCGTCATCGTCATCGACACGGCCACGGGCGAACAGGTCGGTAGCGCGGTCACCGTGGCGGGTTCACCTGTCGGCTTCAACCCGGTCAACGGCGACCTGCCGCTGCCCATTCAGTTGGTGGCGAACGGAACTCGGGCTGTGGTGACCACCGCGCCGACCGGCACGACGAGCAATTTCGCAGTCATCAACACCACCACAGGCGCACAGATCGGGACGACGTTGAACCTGACCGGCACGGTCACCTTCAATGTCGAGGACACCGATACCTACTTGACGCCGTTGTTCAACGCTGACGACAGCCGAGCCTTCCTGACCACGGTCACCGGAACGGCGGCGAGTGGCTACACGACCCGGATAGCGTTGCTCGACACGGCGACAGGCCTGCAAGTCGGGACCACCATCACCCTCACCGGTGCCCCGGCCACCTATGTCGGCGACTCCAACCTCGTCGCTGCCGGGAACCGGGCCGTGTACTTCACCAATGTCGTTGACAGCAAGGGCAACTACACCACGCGGGTCGCGATCGTCAATACCGACAACGGTGCCCAGCTGGGCGCCACGAGAACGTTCACCGGCACCTACGGCGCTTACGTTCAGATCAGTGACGACGACAGGGTGACCGTTCTCGCCGACACCGACACGACGTCCAAGCTGTCGGTGTTCAACGCCGTGAACGGCGTCCAGATCGGGAAAACCCTGACCTACAGCGGTAGTACGTGGACATGGGTCACGCTGACCACGGATCCGAACCGTGCTCTCGCGTTCTCGGTGTCCGGTAGCACCAGCAAGATCACCGCCATCGACCTCACCACCGCGACCACGATCGGCACCCCACTGACCCTCGCCGGCGGGCTGTATTACGTCTATCGAGACGAGGCCAGCGACCGGGCCGTGGTCACGATGCAGACCGGCGATGCGCAGACCGGCTACACCACGATGCTCACCACGGTGCAGATCAAGGCGTGAGATTCGCCCCGGATTGCTGCAGTGACGGATGCGTGACGCCGCCGATCGTCGCGGTCGTGCGGAACCGCTGGTGTGGCAAAACTCGTGGTTGCAGACACGCCTAATCACAGGCGGCACGGGTACGCAGGAAAATGCGAGCTGATCGCGATGTTCATACCCGACTGGGTGAATTGTTGGGCCGGGACCTTGCAATTCCAGCAATTTGACGCTAAGGATATTTTCAGGCTTTACCCTGTAGCGACATAGCTAGCTGTGCCCTGGTGCCCGCTGCGATCTGGACGTTGGGAGTTGTGGTGGGTGCTGGGCGATTCGTGGGCCGCGTCGGCGGTCTCGCGGTGGCGCTGGGCGTCGGCGCGGCGGTATCCCTGGGTCAGGGGACCGCATGGGCAGATGACACGGCCACGGGCGGCACCGAATCCAGTGGCACAGCCGGGCCCTCGGAGTCCTCCGGTGGCACGGTCAAAAACCCCGACACCAGCACGAACACCCCGGCCGCAGACTCCGCCACCGGCACCAAGGCCAGCGACGAGCCCGCAACGAAGGCCGCGACGGGTACATCGCACAAGCGCAAGAAACCGGCCGCCGCGGAGCCCAAGCGGGAGACCGCCGACGCACCCAGACCGTCGGTGACGTCGCGGCCGGTCCGTCACGAAGACGACGAAGACGCCACCCCGGCGAAGAGTGTGCAGACGGCGCCGGTCGCGGTGAGCGCGACAGCCCCGTCGACCGCCGCGCCGGTGGCGCAGGTGGCACCGGCCGCTGCGGTGGTGGCGGAGTCGGTCGGGGTGGTGTCAGGTGCGGTGGTGGATTCGTCGCTGTTGGGCGGCGTCCCGGCGGGCCCCCTGGTCAACTCGCCACTGCTGTGGGTGGCCGCGGCAGCCTCCCGGCGTGAGTTCGGTGCCGACGACGGTGCGGACGCCGAGGCCGAAGCCGAGACCACGGCGAAAGCCGCCATGGCACTGGCGACCGCCGCGACCGACAACCACAGTCCGACGCTGGGCACGCCCACGGTGGGAACGCCGAATGCCACCACCGGAGTCGTCACCGGTTCGGTCAAAGGCGCCGATGCCGACAAGGACGCGTTGACCTATTCGGCGCCGGCGACCAGCACCAAGGGTGGCACCGTGGTGGTCAACGCGACGACGGGCGCCTTCACCTACACCCCGACGGTCGCCATCCGGCATGCCGCCGCGGTGACCGGGGCGACGACGGCGGACAAGACCGACACGTTCACCATCACCGTGTCCGACGGGTTCGGCGGGACGGCGGACAAACTCGTCACCGTCGCGGTGAAGCCGATCAACGCGGCGCCGACGGCGAACGCGTCACCGACGGTGAACGCGCCGGGCGGTTCGGGTGTGGTGACGGGCAGCCTCGGTGTGGCCGATGGTGATTCGGATGGCTTGACGTTCAAGGCGGCCCCGACGAAGGGGACGGTGACGTTCGCCCAAGATGGGTCGTTCACGTACACGGCGTCGGATGCGGCGCGGCACGCTGCGGCCGTGCCCGGCGCGAACGGATGGGTGACGACCGAGACCTTTGCGGTGACGGTCACCGACGGTCACGGTGGGACGGTAACCAGGAACGTGAAGGTCGCGATCGCGCCGGCCGATGCGAATCCGGAGATCTCCACCGTGACCGCCGGGACGCCGAACACCAAAGGCGTGGTGTCGGGCCAGATCTCGGCCACCGATACCGATAACGACACCTTGACCTACAAAGGGACCTCCACGGTCAACGGCAAGGTGGTGGTGAACGCCAAGACCGGTACCTTCACCTACACCCCGACCGCGGCGGCCCGGCACGCCGCCGCAGGGGGCGGCGCCACCTCGGAGGCCATCACGCTGACGGTCACCGATGGCCATGGCGGCAGCGCGTCACAAACCGTTGTGGTGGACATTCTTCCGTCCAACGCTGCCCCCACGGCCACGGTGTCGGTGGGTAAACCGAATGCCACCACCGGAATAGTCACCGGCACCGTCAAAGGCGCTGATGCCGAAAAGGACCCGCTGTCCTATTCCGCGGCGCCGGGGACGTCCAAGGGCACGGTCACCCTGAACGCGAGCACCGGGGCGTTCACCTACACCCCGACCGACGCGGCGCGGCACGCGGCCGCCACCGGTGCCACCGCGGACAAGTCCGACTCGTTCCTCGTGACCATCACCGACACCCACGGTGGGGTCAGCACCAAGACAGTGACGGTATCGATATCGCCGATCAACGCGGTGCCGACGGCGAACGCGTCACCGACGGTGAACGTGCCCGGCGGTTCGGGTGTGGTGACGGGCACTCTTGGTGTGGCCGATGGTGATTCGGATGCATTGACCTTCACGGCCACCCCGAAGAAGGGGACGGTGACCTTCGCGCAGGACGGGTCGTTCACCTACACGGCCTCGGATGCGGCACGGCATGCGGCGGCCGCCACCGGGGCGCTCGCCGCGGTCAAATCCGAGACGTTCACCGTGACGGTCACCGACGGGCACGGCGGGACGCTGACCAAGAGCGTGAAGGTCGCGATCGCGCCGGCCAATGCGAATCCGGTGATCGGCGATGTCACTGTGGGCGCGCCCAATTCGGCAACCGGGGTGGTGTCGGGCCAGATCTCGGCCACCGATGCCGACAACGACACGCTGACCTACAGCGGTGCGTCCACGGCCAACGGCAAGGTGGTGGTGAACGCCAAGACCGGCGCCTTCACCTACACCCCGACCGCCGCGGCGCGCCATGCTGCGGTGGGTAACCCGGCGGCGAGCGACACCGTCACGGTGACCGTGACCGACGGCTACGGAGGTACCGCCACCAAAAACGTTGTGGTGAGCATCCTTGCGGACAATCTGCCACCCACCGTCGGCGTGTCGGTGAACCAGCCGGACAGCGCGACGGGTGTCGTCACCGGCAAGGTGACCGGCACGGATCCCGACAACGATGTGCTGACCTACAGCGCTCCCGCGAACACCGTCAAAGGCGCGGTGAGCGTCAATGCGGCGACGGGGACATTCACCTACACCCCGACCGATGATGCGCGGCATGCCGCGGCCGTCGCCGGGGCGCCGGCCGCGGACAGGTCGGACACCTTCAATGTCATGGTCAGTGACGGCAAAGGCAACGTCGTCGCGGTGGCCGTCACCGTGGCGATCGCGCCGGACAGGGCCAACTCCGCGCCGACGAATCTCACTGCCACTGTCACAGAACAGAATCCGACCTCGGGAGCGGTGACGGGCACGCTCTCGGCCACCGATGCCGACGGCGATACGCTGACCTATACCGGCTCGGCAACCACACCCAAGGGCACACTGACCATCGTGGGTGGCACCTTCACCTACACCCCGACGGCGGCAGCCCGGCATGCGGCGGCTTCGCCGACGGCGACGGACGCGGACAAGACCGACAGCTTCACCGTCACGGCGACCGACGAGCTCGGTGCCGGCACATCGACCACGGTCACGGTAGCGATCCTGCCCGCCGACACCGCGCCGACGCTGTCGGTGACGACGGGTTCCCCGGACTCTTCGACCGGTGTGGTGACCGGGACGGTCTCGGGTGTCGATGCCGATGGTGACGTACTCCAATACTCGGCTCCGGCGAGCACTTCCAAGGGCACGGTCACGATCGACGCGTCGACCGGTGCGTTCACCTACACCCCGACGGCGGCGGCGCGACACGCGGCGGCCTCGCCGGCGGCGAGCGCGGCCGACAAGGCCGACAGCTTCACCGTCACGGTGACCGATGGGTTCGGTGCCAGCGTCACCACCACGGTCTCGGTGAGCGTCGCCCCGGCGAATGCCGCACCCACCCTCACGGTGACGACGGGCACGCCGAACCCCACCACGAGTGTGGTGACCGGGACGGTGTCGGGGACCGATGCCAACGGTGATGCGCTGACCTACACCGCGCCCACCAGCACGTCCAAGGGCACCATCACGATCAATGCCAGCACCGGTGCCTTCACCTACACCCCGACGGCGGCAGCCCGGCACGCGGCGGCGTCGGTTTCCGGGACCGACGCGACCGACAGCTTCACGGTCACGGTCACCGATGGTTACGGGGCCAGCGTGCCGGTCACGGTGACGGTGAACATCGTGGCCACCAATACCGCGCCGACGCTGTCGGTGACGACGGGCTCGCCCAATTCCACCACCGGGGTGGTCACCGGCAAGGTCACCGGCACCGACGCCAACGGTGACACGCTGACCTACTCCGCACCCGCGTCAACCAGCAAGGGCACCATCACGATCGACCCGTCGACCGGGGCGTACAGCTACACCCCGACGGATGCGGCGCGGCACGCCGCGGCCTCTCCCACCGCGACCACCGCCGTCAAGTCGGACAGTTTCACGGTCACCGTCACCGACGGATTCGGCGGCACCGCCACCGCGACGGTGTCGGTGAGCATCCAGCCGGCCAACACCGCACCGACCTTGTCGGTGACGACGGGTGCACCCGACACCTCCACGGGTGTGGTCACCGGGACCGTCGCCCGAACGGACGCCGACGGCGACACGCTCAAATACGCCGCACCCACCAGCACGTCCAAGGGCAGCATCACCATCAATGCCAGCACCGGTGCCTTCACCTACACCCCGACGGCGGCCGCCCGGCACAAGGCGAGCGCACTGACCGCGACCGACGCGGACAAGGCCGACAGCTTCACCGTGACGGCGACCGACGGCTTCGGGGCGAGTGTGACCACCACCGTGTCGGTGAGCGTTCAGCCCGCCAACGCCGCACCGACGGCCACGGCGACGGTGGGCACGCCGAACACCACGACCGGCGTGGTGACCGGCAAGGTCACCGGCACCGATGCCAACAGCGACACGCTGACCTACTCCGCACCCGCGTCGACGGGCAAGGGCACCATCACGATCAATGCGTCGACAGGTGCGTACACCTACACCCCGACGGCGGCGGCCCGGCACGCGGCGGCCTCGACGACGGCGACCGCAGCCGACAAAGCCGACAGCTTCACGGTCACGGTGACCGACGGTTACGGCGCGAGCGTCCCGATCACCCTCTCGGTGACCGTGCGGCCGGCCAACACCGCGCCGACGCTGTCGGTGACGACGGGCTCACCCGATACCTCGACAGGTGTGGTGGCCGGCACCGTCACCGGCACGGATGCCGACACCGACACGCTGACCTACGCCGCGCCCGCATCAACCACCAAGGGCGCCATCACCATTGACGCCAGCACGGGTGCGTTCACCTACACCCCGACCGCGGCGGCCCGCCATGCCGCATCGTCGACGACGGCGACCGCCGTCGCCAAGGCCGACAGCTTCACCGTGACGGTGACCGACGGCTTCGGGGCCACCGTCACCACCACGGTGTCGGTGAGCATCGCGCCCGCCAATACCGCGCCCACGGCGACGGTGACGACGAATACGCCGAACGCCACCACCGGTGCGGTGACCGGCACGGTGTCGGGCACCGACCCCAACGGGGACACCCTGAAGTACGCCGCCGCAGGTGCCTCCAAGGGCACCGTCACGATCAACGCCACCACGGGCGCGTTCACCTTCACCCCGACCGCGGCGGCCCGGCACGCGGCGGCGTCGGTCACGGCGACCACCGAGAAGACCGACACCTTCACGGTGACCGTCACCGACGGGTACGGCGCCAGTGTGCCGGTCACGGTGACGGTGAACATCCTGCCGGCCAACACCGCGCCGACGGTGACGGTGACCAAGGGCTCCCCGGACACCTCGACCGGCGTGGTGACCGGTAAGGCGACCGGCACCGACGCCAACGGCGACGTACTCCAATACTCTTCTCCGGCAAGCACTTCCAAGGGCACCGTCACCATCGACGCGTCGACCGGCACCTTCACCTACACCCCGACGGCGGCGGCGCGGCATGCGGCGGCCGCGCTGACGGCGACCACGGCCGACAAGGCCGACAGCTTCACCGTCACCGTGACCGACGGATTCGGCGGCACCGCCACCACCACGGTGTCGGTGAGCATCCAGCCCGCCAACAGCGCGCCGGCCCTGTCGGTGACCACCGGATCGCCCAACGCGACCACCGGCGTGGTGACCGGGACGGTGTCGGGCGCCGACCCCGACGGCGACCCGCTGACCTACACCGCGCCCGCATCCACCAGCAAGGGCACCGTCACGGTCAATGCCTCGACCGGTGCGTTCACCTACACCCCGACCGAGGCGGCCCGACTCCTGGCGGCGGCGGGCAGCGCCACCGCCGCGGACAGACAAGACACCCTGACGGTCACCGTCAAGGACGGATACGGCGGCACCACGGCCATCAGCGTCACCGTCGACATCGCGCCGGTGACACGGACCGCGACAACCGTGGGCACCATCACCGTCAACGGCGTCGCCCACGACGCGTACTTCAGCGCCGACGGCACCCGTGCCGTCGTGGTCACCAAGGCGGCCGCCGGCGGGGTCGTCGCCTTCTCGGTCGTCAACACCGTCACCGGTGCGAAGGTCGGGAACTTCATCACCCTCTCGGGTACCGCGCCGAGCTTCGTGGCGTTCAGCGCCGACGGCACTCGCGCGGTCATCGCCACCAGCGACGACTACTCCAAGAACGTGCGGGTCGCGATCCTCGACGTCACGACCGGTGCCCAGGTCGGCACCACCTACACCTCCTCGAACTACTTGGGGGACAAGGCGGTCGGCCCGGCAGTCCAGACGAATGCCGACGGTAGCCGCGTGGCCGTGGCGACCACCGGACTGTCCGGTGACGCGAAACCGTCCGGCCGGCTGGTCCTGATCAACACCGCGACGGGCGCGCTCGTCTACGACACCGGTCAGGTCGTGGGTACCGCGGCCGCGTCGTTCAGCGCCGACGGATCCCGGGCCGCCGTCGTCACCGGCGGGCAGATCGGCGGCGTCAGCGCCGCCACGACCATCACCGTCGTCAACGCGGCGACGGGCGCCACGATCGGTGCGCCGCTCACCCGGGCCGCTGCGTCCGCGGCGACCTACAACAGCTCCACCCTGGCCAGTCTCAACTCCGATGGTTCCAAGATCGTCGTCACCGATTTCGTGCAGACCAGCGACACCGGCCTGAGCTTCAAGGTCTCGGTGTACAACGCCGGCGGCAGCCAGATCGGGGCCGGTTTCACGGTCTCGTCCTACGCGCCGGTGGCACGGGCCCAGTTCAGCGCCGACGGCAGCCGGGCGGTGCTGACCTCGCAGGGAATCGACGGCAGCTCGCAGACCGACGTCTTCCGGGCCGGCCTGGTGGTGGTCAACATGGCCACCGGTGCACAGGTGGGTTCGGTGATCCAGACCAGCGGATGGCCTTCCGGTTCAGGGGATTCGAAGAGTTCCTACGACCGGCTGGTACTGAACCCGGCCGGCACCCGGGCGGTGCTGGTGGCCCAGGCGGCCGACCAGTCGACGACCAGGGTGATGGTGATCGACCTCACCACGGGCACCCAGGTGGGCAGCACGCTGAGCCTCGACGGCGGCTGGGTCGCCGGCTCCGGCTTGGTGTCGACGGCGCAGTCGAGCAGCGACGGGGCACGCGTGCTGATCGTCGCCAACACCGACAACGGTGACGGCCAGTTCACCACGAGTGCCATCGTCATCGACACAGCCACGGGGACACAGGTATCCGCCCTCGGCAGTACGGCCGACCAACCCGCCGGGATGCAGTTGAATTCCGACGGGACCAGGGTGGTGGTGACCTCGGTGACTGCCGGCGTGACGACGGTGTCGGTGCGCGACACAGTCACCGGCGCACAGGTCGGCGACAGCCTCACGCTGGCCGGCGGCGCCGCCGGGCAGCCTCAGCTCAGCGCGGACG
The DNA here is from genome assembly GCF_011758805.1 of Mycolicibacterium fluoranthenivorans. Classification (NCBI taxonomy): domain Bacteria; kingdom Bacillati; phylum Actinomycetota; class Actinomycetes; order Mycobacteriales; family Mycobacteriaceae; genus Mycobacterium; species Mycolicibacterium fluoranthenivorans. The sequence continues at coordinate 1,094,071 of NZ_JAANOW010000001.1, forward strand.
GCACCCGGGTGGTCGTGACCGCGGCCGCGGGTGGCACCACCCAAGTGGCGATCCTCAACACCGTCACCGGCGCGCAGATCGGTACGACGGCCGTGCTGGCCGGGACGCCGGTGAACCCCGCGCGGATCAGCGCCGACGGCAGCTATGTCGTCGCGTCCGCCTCGACGAGTGCGGGACCCACCAAGGTGACCGTGATCCAGATCAGCTGAGCGTCCGCCACAGGTAGGAGTAGATCAGCGCCGCCCGGAACGCCGCCTGCGAGTTGTCGGCCGCGCCGCCGTGCCCGCCCTCGATGTTCTCGTAGTAGCTCACCGGGTGGCCGGCTGCCTCCAGTGCGGCGGTCATCTTCCGGGCATGTCCGGGGTGCACCCGGTCATCGCGGGTGGAGGTGGTGATCAGGATCGGCGGATAGCTGCGGTCTGCCGAAATATTCTGGTACGGAGAGTATTTGGAGATGAACTCCCAGTCGGCGGGGTCGTCCGGGTTGCCGTACTCGGCGACCCACGATGCGCCGGCCAGCAGCAGATGGAAGCGCTTCATGTCCAGCAGCGGAACGCTGCACACCAGCGCGCCGAACAGTTCGGGGTAGCGCGTCAGCATGATGCCCATCAGCAGTCCGCCGTTGCTGCCGCCCTGGGCGCCCAGGTGGGGCACCGTGGTGATCCCGCGGGCGACCAGGTCGCGCGCCACGGCCGCGAAGTCCTCGTCGACGAGGTGGCGGCCGGCCCGCATCGCCTGGGTGTGCCAGCCCGGCCCGTATTCGCCGCCGCCGCGAATGTTGGCCAGCACGTAGGTGCCACCGCGGGCCAGCCAAAGCCGGCCCAGCACACCGTCGTAGGCGGGGGTGCGCGACACCTCGAATCCGCCGTACCCGCCCAGCAGGGTCGGGCCGGTGGCACCCGGCCGCCCCACCACGAAGTAGGGGACCCGGGTGCCGTCGGCGGACACCGCGAAATGCTGGCTCACCTCGATTCCGTCGGCGGCGAAGAATGCGGGCGCCCGTTTGATCTCGCCGAACGCGCCATCGTGGGATCCGAGCAGCAACCGCGAGGGGGTGGTGAATCCGCTTGAGTCCAGGAAGATCTCGTCACCGTACGGATCGGCGCCGGCGATCACGATATTGGTGTTGTCCGGAAGTCCGGGCACGTCGGCGGCCTTCCAGTCGCCCGGGGTGAGGATCTGCACGCGGCTGGCGACATCGGCGAGCGTGACCACGACCAGTTTGTCGCGGGTCCAGGAGTACTGGTGCAGGCAGGTGCGCTGGTCGGGTGTGAACACCACGGCGATATCCGCTGTGCCGTCGAGGAATTCGCAGTAATCGGCGGCCAGCAGTGAGCCGGCGGCATGGCCCTTCCAGTCGGTGCGCAGCTCGATCAGCAACCAGTCCCGGTGCACGGACACCGTCGCGTCGGTGGGCGCGTCGATCGGGATCAGCTCGGCGCCGCGAAGCTCGTAGATCTCGTCGTTGAAGAAATCCACCGCCCGGCTGATCAGCGTTCGCTCGAAGCCCGGTGTCCGGTCCACCGATGCGACGACGATCACGTCGGTGCGCTCCCCGGCGTATACCGTCGGGGCGTCGGCCAGATCCTGGCCACGCTGCCACCGTTTGACCAGCCGGGCGTAGCCGGAGTCGGTCAGCGAGCCTTCGCCGAAATCCGTGCCGACCAGCACCGTATCCGGGTCCGCCCAGGTGATCTGGGTCTTGGCCTCGGGTAGCTCGAAGCCGCCGAGTTCAGCGCTGACGAATTCCCTTGTGGACATGTCGAATTCACGCACCACCACGGCGTCGGCGCCGCCACGGGACAAGCTGATCAGCGCGCGTGAATGGTCGGGCTCGATCACCTCGGCGCCCGCCCACACCCAGTTCTCGTCGTCTGCGCGCGCAAGTTCATCGAGGTCGATGACGACATCCCACACCGGCGCCTCGGTGCGGTAGGACTCCAATGTGGTGCGCCGCCACAGTCCGCGCGGGTTGGCCTCATCGCGCCAGAAGTTGTAGAGGTGCTCACCACGGCGGCGCACGTACGGGATACGGGCGTCGGTGTCGAGGACTTCCAGCGCCTCGGCTCGCATCGCCTCGAACTGCTCACCGGCCAGCGCGGCCAGCGTCGGCTCGTTGTGGGCACGTACCCAGGCCAGCGCGTCGTCGCCGGTGATGTCCTCCAGCCAAAGGTTGAGGTCCGGGGCGAGCGAAGCGACGGGATCTGTTCCAGAACTCATGTGACCTTTCTACCGTGGGCGTAGCGTGGGTACATGACCAGCCGAGCGTTGATCACCACCGAGGCCGCCGATCTGCTCGCCACACTGCAGAAACGCCACGGCGCGTTGATGTTTCACCAGTCCGGCGGCTGTTGTGACGGCTCGTCGCCGATGTGTTACCCGGCCGGTGATTTCATCGTGGGCGATCGCGACATCCTGCTGGGCGTGCTGGACGTCGGGGACGGCGTGCCCGTGTGGATCTCCGGGCCGCAGTTCGAGGCGTGGCAGCACACCCAGCTGATCATCGATGTGGTGCCCGGCCGCGGTGGCGGGTTCAGCCTGGAATCCCCCGAAGGGATGCGTTTCCTGTCCCGCGGCCGGGTCTACACCGACGAGGAGAACACCGAGCTGGGCCGGCAGGCGCCGATCACCGGCGCGCGATACGCCGAGGGGGCGCGCCCCGCCGATGACCGGACCCGGATCGTGGCCGAAGCCGCCGACGCTTGTCCGGTGCCCGGAGCTACTTCTCCAGCGTGAACTGATCCACGTCGACCTGGCGGTTGCGGAACAGATCCGCACAGCCGGTCAGGTACTTCATGCAGCGGTCGTAGACCTCTTGAGACTGGATGGCGATGGCCTCGTCCCGGTTCGCCTCCAGATTCGCGGCCCAGATGTCGAGCGTCTTGGCGTAGTGCGGCTGCAGCGACTGCACCCGGGTGACCTTGTACCCGGCGGCGGTGGCGTGCTCCTCGACCATCGGCACCGACGGCAACCGGCCACCGGGGAAGATCTCGGTGAGGATGAACTTGATGAACCGGGCCAGCTCGAAGGTGAGCGAGATGCCCAGCTTCTTCGCGTCCGCGGGGTGGATACCGCAGATGGAGTGCAGCAGCATCACACCGTCGGACGGCAGGATCCGGTAGGTCTTCGCGAAGAACTCCGCGTACCGGTCGTGTCCGAAGTGCTCGAAGGCGCCGATGGAGACGATCCGGTCCACGGGTTCGTCGAACTGCTCCCAGCCCTGCAGCAGCACCCGCCGGGTCCGCTCGGTGTCCATTTCATCGAAGCTGCGCTGGACGTGCGCGGCCTGGTTCTTCGACAACGTCAGTCCGATGACGTTGACGTCGTATTTCTCCACCGCGCGCCGCGCCGTGGCGCCCCACCCGCAGCCGATGTCCAGCAGCGTCATACCGGGCTGGAGTCCCAGCTTGCCCAGCGACAGGTCGATCTTGGCCAGCTGGGCTTCTTCCAGGGTCATGTCGTCGCGCTCGAAATAAGCACAGCTATACGTTTGGGTAGGGTCCTGGAAAAGACGGAAGAAGTCGTCGGACAGGTCGTAGTGTGCCTGTACATCTTCGAAGTGAGGTTTGAGTTGTTCGGGCATTGGCCAATGGCCTTTCGCTTGAGTGCGTTTGTGGGATACCCGCCGATCACCTCTTTGAACCAGATAAGCATCCCCCGGAAGATCCCCTCCAGCAGCTTTCGTAGCCGGTTCGGGCGCGGATGGGAGCGACTTCGCAGAACCGGGGTCGGTCTCGTGCCGACCAGGACGGCGCCCCGATAGGGTGATGGCGTGACCCACTATGACGTCGTCGTACTCGGAGCTGGCCCCGGCGGATACGTTGCGGCCATCCGCGCTGCCCAACTCGGCCTGAACACCGCCATCGTCGAACCGAAGTACTGGGGTGGCGTGTGCCTGAACGTCGGGTGCATTCCGTCCAAGGCGCTGCTGCGCAATGCCGAACTGGCCCACATCTTCAGCAAGGAAGCCAAGACCTTCGGTATCAGCGGGGAGGCGAGCTTCGACTACGGCGCCGCCTTCGACCGCAGCCGTAAGGTCGCCGACGGCCGTGTCGCCGGTGTGCACTTCCTGATGAAGAAGAACAAGATCACCGAGATCCATGGTTACGGCAAGTTCACCGACGCCCACACCCTGGCTGTCGACCTCAACGAGGGCGGGACCGAGACGGTCACCTTCGACAACGCGATCATCGCGACCGGGTCGTCCACCCGGCTGGTCCCGGGGACCTCGCTGAGCAAGAACGTCGTCACCTACGAGAACCAGATCCTCTCGCGGGAGCTGCCCGGCTCGATCATCATCGCCGGCGCCGGTGCCATCGGCATGGAGTTCGCCTACGTCTTGAAGAACTACGGCGTCGACGTCACCATCGTCGAATTCCTGCCGCGGGCGCTGCCCAACGAGGACGCCGAGGTGTCCAAGGAGATTGAGAAGCAGTACAAGAAGCTCGGCGTCAAGATCCTCACCGGCACCAAGGTCGAGTCGATCACCGATGACGGCTCGACGGTCACCGTCGCGGTCAGCAAGGACGGCAAGAGTGAGGAGCTCAAGGCCGACAAGGTGCTGCAGGCCATCGGTTTCGGGCCGAATGTCGAGGGTTTCGGCCTGGAGAACACCGGTGTCGCGCTGACCGAGCGCAAGGCCATCGCCATTGATGACTACATGCGCACCAACGTGGGCCACATCTATGCCATCGGTGATGTGACCGCCAAGTTGCAGCTGGCCCATGTCGCCGAGGCGATGGGTGTGGTCGCCGCCGAGACGATCGCGGGTGCCGAGACGCTGGCGCTGGGGGACTACCGGATGATGCCGCGGGCCACCTTCTGCCAGCCGCAGGTGGCCAGCTTCGGGCTGACCGAAGAGCAGGCCCGTGACGAGGGCTACGAAGTCGTCGTCGCCAAGTTCCCGTTCACCGCCAACGGCAAGGCACACGGCCTGGCCGACCCGACCGGCTTCGTCAAGCTGGTCGCCGACAAGAAACACCTCGAGCTGCTCGGTGGCCACCTCATCGGCCCCGACGTCTCCGAGCTGCTGCCCGAGCTGACGCTGGCGCAGAAGTGGGATCTGACCGCCAACGAGCTGGCCCGCAACGTGCACACGCATCCGACCCTGTCGGAGGCGCTGCAGGAGTGCTTCCACGGCCTCACCGGCCACATGATCAACTTCTGATCGCCGGTGCGCGAGAGGGTAGTCGCCGCCATCGGCGGGTTGGTGATCGGCCACGTCCTGTGGCTGCTCGCCATCACCGCGGCGATCAACACCAGTGACGTGAGTTTCTGGGTGCTGATCGTCTCGGTGGTGATCATCGGCCTGTCGGCCGGCGTCGCCCTGCTGGGCTGGCGTTCGTATCAGCGCAAGCAGCAGGTGCGGACGGCGTTCCTCTGGGCGCTGCCGATCGCCCCGGTGCTGATGACGATCGCGGTGCTGGGCGTCACGTATCTCTAGGCAGGAACGGCTCGCGCAGTTGTACGCAGCATGCGCTGCGTACCGTGCACCGACGCCGATACGGGTCTGCGTGCAATGCGCCCCGGACCTCACGGCGGCAGGATTGGCTGCGACGCCGTTGGGTGCGCTGAGCTTGGAACATCTGACGGCCCTGCACGTGATGGAGCTCGACGACGATGCGCTGCGGTACTACTTGCCGCGGATGATGGAGCTACTCCTGCTCACGTCCGCGCCGGTCTTCGACTTCCGGGTGTGGGACGTGAAGATCCGGATGGTGACGTGGACCGGTCCGGAACGGTCGGCGCTGCAGGGGTTCGCCACGGCCGTGTGGGCGGAGCTGCTCTCCGTATACCCGGCAGACCTCGGGTATTTTTCGGACTCCCCATCGGCACTGGACCTGGTGGATTGGTGCGGACTGCCACTCGGAGATCACCTTGATGCGTTGCTCACCGGGCCGGTGGCGGCGGCCCGACATCTGGCCGATCTCGTCGACGCGGTGTTCACCCGCACCACACCGTTCAAGACGGTCAGCAAGTCAGCGGTGCTGAACTGGATCGCGGCACCGGCGGTGGGGGAGCGCTTACAGGACGCGTTTTTCGCGACCTCCGGAAGTGCTGCACAAGAATTATCGGCGGCTTACCAGTTGTGGGCTGTCTGCGCCGGCCGCTAGTCCGGGAAGTCCAGTGGGATCCGCAGCGTCGCCATGGTCGCCGCCAGCGCATCGTATTGCCCTGCGAGCGTGCAGAATTCGATGATCTGAGCGCGGTTGTACAGCTTGGCCAACGCGGTCCACGTCTCGGTGGACATGGACCGGGTGATCACGAACTCGTCGGTCGCGGTGACCAGCACCCGCTGCCGGGCGGTGAGCCCGTCGGCGTCCGGGCCCTCGAAGATCGCGGCTTGGGTGGCGGCATCCAGACCGCGGCTGCGCGCCAGCCTGCGGTGCTGCTGCAACTCGTACTCGCTGGCGCGCAGATGGCCCACCCGCAGGATGACCACCTCGGCGTCCTGGCGGGACAACTTACCGGCGTAGAGCAGATACCCGGAGAACGGCAGCCAGGCCAGGAACAGCAACCGGTGCTGGCCGAGCACGTTGAACAGGTGGAACTTCGGTGCCCGGATTCCGCGTGCACCGGCCTTCGCGATCACCCAGTTGACCGGGCCGAGTTCCCGGAATCCGCCGGGTGGGATTCGGGCGGGCATCGGTGCGGGGGAGGACTCGGGCGGTGTCAGCTCGGAACCGGTCATGTCTGCTTCACCAGGTAAGGAGACACCGTGCTGCGGTGCTCGTCGAGGTCGAGGGCGCGGCCGAGTGCGGGGAACGCGCGCTGGGGGCAGTTGTCACGCTCGCACACCCGGCACCCGGCGCCGATCGGAATCGCTGCGACGTTGGGGTCACCGGTCAGTTCCAGCCCTTCGGAGTAGACCAGTCGGTGCGCATGACGGAGTTCACAGCCCAAACCGATCGCGAACGTCTTACCCGGCTGACCATAGCGCGACGCGCGGCGCTCGACAGTGCGCGCCACCCACATGTACTGCCGGCCGTCGGGCATCTGGGCGATCTGCACCAGGATCTTGCCCGGGTTGGCGAACGTCTCGTACACGTTCCACAGCGGGCAGGTGCCACCCGAGGACGAGAAATGAAAACCGGTCGCGGACTGGCGTTTCGACATGTTCCCGGCCCGGTCGACGCGCACGAACGACAGCGGCACGCCGCGCATGGACGGCCGCTGCAAGGTGGACAGCCGGTGCGCGATGGTCTCGTAGGACACCGCGTAGTACGCCGACAACCGCTCGACGTCGTAGCGGAACTCCTCGGCCACGGCGTGGAACTGCTGGTACGGCAGCACGGTGGCCGCCGCGAAATAGTTGGCCAGGCCCAGCCGGGCCAACGTGCGGGACTCGTCGCTGGTGAACTTGCCCTCGTCGACGAGCTTGTCGATGAGGTCGCCGAACTCCAGGTAACCCAGTTCGGCGGCGAGCTTGAAGACGTACTGCCCACTGGCCAGGTGGCTGCCGATCTCCAGCGTGCGGGTGGCGGGATCGAAGCGGTGCAGCACGGTCTCGCCCATGTTCTGCCGTTTGACGATGTGCACCCCGTGCACGGCGGTCAGCCGCGCCGACAGCTCACCGGCCAGATCGGCCCGGTTCATCCGCATCCGGATGGTCAGGTCCTCCGCGGCGGTATCGAGCTCGTGCAGATAGTTCTGCCGCTGGTAGAAGTAGTCGCGCACCTCTTCGTGGGGCATGGTGATGGACCCCGACCCGGAGCCGCTGCCTCCGACATTCACCCCGAACCTGTCCTCGGTGGCCGCGGCCAGCTGCGTCGTCGTCAACCGGTAGCGCTGGTGCAGGTTGACCATGGCGCGGGCGATCGCGGGATGGGTGGCCACCAGATCGGCGATCTCGGCGGCGTCGATGTCGATGTCGACATCGCGGTCCATGGTGACCTCGCGCAGTTCGGCGACCAGCCGGGTGTCGTCCTGGGACGCGAAGAAGGTGGCGTCCACCCCGAACACCTCGGTGATGCGCAGCAGCACGGCGACCGTGAGGGGCCGCACGTCGTGTTCGATCTGGTTGAGGTAACTCGGCGAGATCTCCAGCATCTGGGCCAGCGATGCCTGGCTGAAACCGCGTTCGTTTCGTAGTTGGCGGACCCTTGATCCGACGAACGTCTTGGCCACTCGTCCAGGGTAGTGACGGGGCGAGCGAAGCGACGGGGGAAACCGACGGGGCGAGCGAAGTGAGACGCTTGTAAAGATTGGCTTTGCATTGTTCGCAGACCAATATGGAAGACATGAGTGGTTTGGCCAAGACGATGATGCCCGTGCCCGACGGCCACCCCGACGTGTTCGATACCTCGTGGTCGCTGCGAATGGCCGATGTGGACCGCGACGGCCGGTTGCGTTTCGACGGTGCCACCCGCCACATCCAGGACGTCGGCCAGGACCAGCTGCGGCAGATGGGTTATGAGGACGTACACCCGGCGTGGATCGTGCGCCGCACCATGATCGACATCGTCGAGCCCATCGAGTTCCCCGACATCCTGCGGTTGCGCCGGTGGTGTTCGGGGACGTCGACGCGCTGGTGTGAGATGCGGGTGCGCATCGATGGTCGTAAGGGTGGCCTGGTGGAATCCGAGGCGTTCTGGATCTGCTTCAGCCGCGAGACCCAGGGCCCGGGCCGCATCTCTGATGACTTCCTCGCCGGGCTGCGACGGACGACGGACGTGGACCGGTTGCGGTGGAAGGGGTACCTCAAGGGGGGAGCCCGCGAGGACGCGGTCGCCATCCGGCGCTACCCGGTGCGCGTCACCGATATCGACCTGTTCGACCACATGAACAACTCGGTCTATTGGAGCGTGGTCGAGGACTACCTGGAGACCACTCCGGAACTGCTCTCCGCGCCGCTACGGGTGACCATCGAGCACGACTCGGCGGTGGCACTGGGCGACGACCTCGACATCATGGTGCACGTGTATCCGCCCGGATCGACGGACAAATTCGGCCCGGAGCTGACGGACCGGACTGTTACAACGCTCACATATGCGGTGGGCGAGGAGACCAAAGCCGTCGCCGCGTTGTTCGCTCGCTGATGGTCCGCCGTTTAACAGTACGGGCGTACTGACCAGCGGCAATTGGCTACCGGTGGGTAGATTCTGAACCGGTTAAGCCGTTCGCGATCTTCGCAATCTTCGCAACTTAACGCGGGGCGTTAGCCAAAATTGGCAACTGAAACGGGTGGACCTGCACATATGCAGTAGGGCATCCTCGGATTAGCACACCCGCGAGGCCGCGGTGGCATTAACAACCTGAGGGTTGATGGGCCGCAGCGACAGTCGCAACCTGTTAACCCGTTAAGGAGAGCCATGTCCACCGTTGGCACGCCGAAGAGCCCGGAACAGATCCAGCACGATTGGGATCACAACCCCCGCTGGAAGGGCATCACCCGTACCTACACCCCGGCCGACGTCGTCGCGCTGCAGGGCCACGTCGTCGAGGAGAACACCCTCGCCCGCCGCGGCGCCGAGGTGCTGTGGGACCAGCTGCACAACATGGACTTCGTCAACGCCCTCGGTGCGCTGACCGGCAACCAGGCTGTCCAGCAGGTGCGGGCCGGCCTCAAGGCCATCTACCTGTCGGGTTGGCAGGTCGCCGGTGACGCCAACCTGAGCGGTCACACCTACCCCGACCAGAGCCTCTACCCGGCCAACTCGGTGCCGCAGGTCGTGCGCCGCATCAACAACGCGCTGCTGCGCGCCGACCAGATCGCCAAGGTCGAGGGTGACACCTCGGTCGAGAACTGGCTCGCCCCGATCGTCGCCGACGGCGAGGCCGGCTTCGGTGGCGCGCTGAACGTCTACGAGCTGCAGAAGGCGATGATCGCCGCCGGTGTGGCCGGTTCGCACTGGGAAGACCAGCTCGCGTCGGAGAAGAAGTGCGGCCACCTCGGTGGCAAGGTGCTCATCCCGACCCAGCAGCACATCCGCACCTTGACGTCTGCCCGGCTCGCGGCTGACGTGGCTGACGTTCCTACCCTGGTCATCGCCCGCACCGACGCCGAGGCCGCCACCCTGATCACCTCCGATGTGGACGAGCGGGACCGCCCGTTCATCACCGGTGAGCGCACCAACGAGGGCTTCTACCGGGTGCAGAACGGCCTGGAGCCGTGCATCGCGCGTGCCAAGGCCTACGCGCCGTACGCCGACCTCATCTGGATGGAGACCGGCACCCCGGATCTGGAGCTGGCCAAGAAGTTCGCCGAGGGCGTCAAGAGCGAGTTCCCGGACCAGATGCTGTCCTACAACTGCTCGCCGTCGTTCAACTGGAAGCAGCACCTGGACGACTCGATGATCGCGAAGTTCCAGAAGGAGCTCGGCGCGATGGGCTTCAAGTTCCAGTTCATCACGCTGGCCGGCTTCCACGCCCTGAACTACTCGATGTTCGATCTGGCCCACGGCTACGCCCGCAACCAGATGAGCGCCTACGTCGAGCTGCAGGAGCGCGAGTTCGCCGCCGAGGAGCGTGGCTACACCGCCACCAAGCACCAGCGCGAGGTCGGCGCCGGCTACTTCGACCGGATCGCCACCACGGTCGACCCGACCAGCTCGACCACCGCGCTGGCCGGTTCCACCGAAGAGGGTCAGTTCCACTGATCCTTCGGTGCCACTCGGCGCCGAGTTACTGAGTTGATAGCGTCAGGCCCCGTCCGCCACCGCGGGCGGGGCCTGACGCCGTATCGGGAGTCTGAGGAGAGCAAGTGAGTATCGAACGCGTGGGCGTGATCGGCGCCGGGCAGATGGGCGGCGGTATCGCCGAGGTATGCGCCAAGGCCGGCGCGCAGGTCGTCGTCTACGAACCTGCTGCCGAATTCCTGGACGCGGGCAAGGCCCGCATCACCGCGTCGCTGGACCGCGCCGCCGCCAAGGGCAAGCTCAGCGCGGAGGACCGTGACGCCGCGCTCGGCCGGTTGACCTTCACCACGAACCTGGCGGATTTCGCCGATCGGCAGCTGGTGATCGAGGCGATCGTCGAGGACGACAAGGTCAAGGCGAAGGTCTTCGCCGAGGTCGACGAGATCGTGACCGACCCGGACGCGGTCCTGGCGTCGAACACCTCCAGCATTCCGATCATGAAGATCGCAGCGGCGACCAAGAATCCGCAGCGGGTGCTGGGCTTGCACTTCTTCAACCCGGTGCCGGTGCTGCCCCTGGTCGAGCTCATCTCGACCCTGGTCACCTCGGACGACGCGCTCAAGCGCACCGAAGAATTCGCTGGCAAAGTGCTGGGTAAGCAGGTCGTGCGCTGCTCGGACCGGTCCGGCTTCGTGGTCAACGCGCTGCTGGTGCCGTATCTGCTCGCCGCCATCCGGATGGTGGAGGCCGGATTCGCCACCATCGAAGACGTCGACAAGGCCGTGGTCGCAGGGTTGTCGCACCCCATGGGTCCGCTGCGGCTCTCGGACCTGGTCGGCCTCGACACGCTGAAGCTGATCGCCGACAAGATGTACGAGGAGTTCAAGGAGCCGCTCTACGGTCCGCCGCCGCTGCTGCTACGCATGGTGGAGGCGGGGCAGTTGGGGAAGAAATCCGGTCAGGGCTTCTACACGTACTAGCGCTGGGAAACATTTAGCCTAGCTAATATGGGGTACCATCGTCGCGTACGGTTCGAAAATGACTTCGGGGGGTATCCGGGCCGCGGCCGCCAAATCAACAAACGAGGTTATTTTTCGCATGTCAAACGTCGAGTCCGATCTTGCGCCGTACTACGAGGAGTCGCAGTCGATCTACGACATCTCGAATGAGTTCTATGCCCTCTTCCTCGGACCGACCATGGGCTACACCTGTGGTTACTACGAGCGCGAGGATATGAACCTCGAGGAATCGCAGAACGCGAAGTTCGACCTGGCGCTGGGCAAGCTGGGCTTGGAGCCGGGCATGACACTGCTCGACGTCGGCTGTGGCTGGGGCGGCGCGCTGGAGCGGGCGCTGACCAACTACGACGTCAACGTCATCGGCATCACCCTGAGCAAGGAACAGTCCGACTACGCCCGCAAGCGGCTGGCAAAGATCGAGACCAAGCGCAACGTCGAGATCCGGCTGCAGGGCTGGGAAGAGTTCAACGAGCCCGTCGACCGCATCGTGTCGATCGGCGCGTTCGAGGCCTTCAAGCAGGAGCGCTACCCGGTGTTCTTCGAGCGGGCCTACAGCATCCTGCCCGACGACGGCGTCATGCTGCTGCACACCATCCTCGCCCACACCCAGCAGTTCTTCCGCGAGAACAACATCAAGCTGACCATCAGCGATCTGAAGTTCATGCGGTTCATCGCCGCGGAGATCTTCCCGGGTGGGCAGCTGCCTGCCGTCGAGGATATCGAGAAGCTGGCCGCCGACTCCGGGTTCGAGCTCAAGCGCACCCACCTGCTGCAGCCGCACTACGCCCGCACGCTGGACATGTGGGCCGCCAACCTGGAAGCCAAGAAGGACGAGGCCATCGCCCTGCAGGGCCAGGAGGTCTACGACCGCTTCATGAAGTACCTGACCGGTTGCGCGGACTTCTTCCGCCGCGGGATCACCAACATCGGCCAGTTCACGCTGGCCAAGTAAGGCTGCTGACCAGAAGGCGCCGAGACCACGGTTTCTGACGAGAATCGACACGGACCTCGTCAGAAACCGTAGTCTCGGCGCCTTTTGAGTGCGTCGTGGGTACGCGTGATGACGGCGTCGGGCAGGTAACGCAGATGTCTGGCGCTGACCCGCACGATGGTCCATCCCGCGTCCGCCAGGAATTCCAGCCGGTCGATGTCCGAACTGTGGATCGCCGGGTCCCTCCAGTGCTGTTCGCCGTCGTACTCGACGCCCACCATCCACTGCGGCCAACCCATATCGATCCGGCGTACCACGCGACCCCGGTCGTTGCGCACGGGTATCTGGGTGACCGGTCGGGGGAGCCCGGCGCGCACCAGCAAAAGGCGCAGCCGCGTTTCCTGCGGAGATTCAGCTCCGGGATCACAGAGGTCGAGTACCTGGCGCAGGCGGCGGATTCTGCGCGCGCCCGGGTAGCGCTCGGCAATCGCGGCGACCACAGCCACCCGCTCGCCCGCGTGGTTGAGCAGCGCGTCGATGCGGATGATGCCGGTGTCCACCGGCAGTCGTCGTCCCATGTCATAGCAAGTACGCGCCGCCGTTGTGCAACGGATGTCGCCGACCGTGGTGAGTTCGTCGTCGGCGATCTCACCGGAGTGCACCACGATGCCGGGCGGGCTGGGTTGGCGGAGGCGAGCCAGTTCGGCCGGGGCGTCGGCGGGTAGCCATCTACTGCCGAGCATCGCGGCCGCCGAGTAGCCGGCCAGCGTCGCCCTCCGACCCGACCACAGCCAGGCAGCGGTTGCGCGGGTAGCGGCATCCAGCGCCATGTCGCGCGGAACGTAGACGTTGTGATGCAGCTTCCGGTACTTCGTCCGCAGTCCGTGGCGCGTCGTCAGGCCGGTGGCCAGCGCTTCGGTGCCCAGCACGATGTGTCCCACACCCCTTACCGGACGCAGCGCGGCAGCATTCGGTTCCCGCGCACGCCGAGACTACGGATGTTGACGGCGAAGCCGGAAAATCACACCACAAACCGTAGTTTCGGCGGACCTAGGCCCTCGCCAACCGCTTCTTCTCGGCCTTCACGTCGAAGTCCGGTGGCGGCCAGGCAAAGTTGAACTCCTTGAGCGCCTCGATGAGCAGCTCCAGGATGGCCAGCCGGCTGTACCACTTGCGGTTGCACGGAATCACATGCCAGGGCGCGTAGTCGGTCGACGTGCGGTCCAGCATCACCTGATAGGCCTCCTGGTATTTGGGCCACAGCAGCCGCTCGTCGATATCGGCAGGGTTGTACTTCCAGAACTTGTCGGGCCGTTCCAGTCGCTCGGCCAGGCGCTTCTTCTGCTCGTCCAGCGAGACGAACATCGCCACCTTCACGATCTTCGTGCCGCCCTCGACGAGTTCCTTCTCGAACGCGTTGATCTCGTCGTAGCGCGCACCCCACACCTCGGGCGGGACCAGGTTGTGGACGCGCACGATCAGCACGTCCTCGTAGTGTGAACGGTCGAACACCCCGATGTGGCCGGCCGCGGGCAGGGCGTTGCGGATCCGCCACAGATAGTGGTGGGCCAGCTCCTCCTCCGTGGGTTTACCGAAGCTGGCGTAGTCGATTCCCTGCGGATTGCCTGCTCCTACAACATGTTTGACGATGCCGCCCTTGCCTGCGGTATCCATGCCCTGCAGCACCAGCAGCAGTGATCGGGTATCGCCGGCGCGGCTGTTGGCGTACAGCATCTCCTGCAACTCGGCGAAGCGGATATTGCGCTCGGCCTGCAGCACGGGGGCGTCGCGTTTGGAGCCGACGAATCCGGGTGTGGCGTCCGGGTCGATCCCGGTGACCGAGGAGCCGGGCTTGAATTCCAGATGGGTGTGCGGCTCGTGGGTCCACAGCGCCGGGAGGTCGGTGTCACTGGTCGTCACGGCCGGGCTCCCGCTCGTTGCGGTCCTCGCCCGTGCCGGCCTCGCGTTCGCCCTCGGAAAGTCACCCGGCCAGTCAAACAGCTACGCGGGCAATGTGGGCGACGGATGCGCCTGCGAGTTGAACTTCTCCAACGATCCGCCGACCTCGACGATCCCGCACAGCGCGCTCCAGGACAGCATCGTCAGATAGTCGATCAGTTCGTCGGTGGTGATCCGCGGGTTGGACATCCAGGAGTGGGTGGACAGCTGGACGCCGCCGACGATCATGAACGCCCACGATTCCACGCCCTGGGTGTCCATACCGTTCAACTGCATGCGGCGGCGCAGCATCACCGCCAGCATGCGGGCGATGATCTGCTCGGAGTCGGCGATGGCCTTCGTCCGGCTGGCCGAATTGTTCGACATGACGAACCGGTAGGTCTCCGGTTCGGCGGCGACGGTGTCGACGTAGACCCGGATGATCTCGCGCACCAGCGCATAGCCGTCGGACGTCGAGGACAGGGCGGCCGCCATGTTCGGGATCAGCGTGGTCTGGGCGAATCGCATCATCACCGCGGTGGTGAGGTCGTTCTTGTCGACGAAGTAGCGGTAAAGCACGGTTTTGGACACGCCGATCTCGGCAGCGATCTCCTCCATGCTGACGTTGCTGCCCCGCTGGCGAATCGCTTCCAGGGTGCCGTCCACGAGCTCATTACGACGGTCAACCTTGTGCTGATGCCAGCGTCGTTTGCGGCCGTCGGTTTTTACCGCTGCCGCCGAGCTCTGCTGTGGCACTGTCGTGAATATCCGTTCACTAGGTCATCTCGATAATACGGTGATTCGGCGCCCTCGGTCGATCGCCGCGGCGCGTCGGCGGCGCGTTAGCGGATGATGGAGGCGTGGCGCACAGACCAGCCCCGGGCCCGCCGTCGCTGACGGCCAGTTTTGCTGCGGCGATGACGGCGGCAGACGCCGGACCGGATGCGATGGCCGACCGTGAACGCCGCCGCGCGCTGCGGCGGATGAAGGCCGTCGCCCTCGGTTTTCTGATCGGCGCGACGGTGATCTTCCTCGCATGTGCGTGGGCCCAATCTCGTGGCGCCGGCAACTGGGTGGGTTACGTCCGGGCCGCGGCCGAAGCCGGGATGGTCGGCGCGCTGGCCGACTGGTTCGCGGTGACCGCGCTGTTCAAGCATCCGCTGGGCATCCCCATCCCGCACACCGCGATCATCAAGCGCAAGAAGGACCAGCTCGGCGAGGGGTTGGGTACCTTCGTCCGGGAGAACTTCATGTCTGCCGAGGTGGTGGCGACGAAGCTGCGCGATGCCGAGATCGCCGGCCGGGTGGGCAAATGGCTGTGCGAGTATCGCCACGCCGAGCGGGTGGCCGCGGAGGCGTCGACCGTGCTGCGGGTGCTGGTCGAGATGCTGCGAGACGAGGACGTCCAGCACGTCCTGGACCGAATGATCGTCAAACGCATCGCCGAACCGCAGTGGGGACCGCCGGTGGGCCGGGTGCTGTCCGGCCTGCTCGCCGAGCAGCGCCAGGAAGCGCTGCTGCAACTGTTGGCCGACCGGGCGTTCCAGTGGTCGCTGAACGCCGGCGAGGTGATCGAGCGGGTCATCGAGCGTGATTCGCCCACCTGGTCGCCGCGCTGGGTGGACCACCTGGTGGGCGACCGCATCCACCGCGAGCTCATGGACTTCACCGACAAGGTGCGCCGCGACCCCAATCACGAGCTGCGTCGCTCGGCCACGAAGTTCCTGTTCGAATTCGCCGACGACCTGCAGTACGACCAGGCCACCATTGCGCGCGCCGAGAAGGTCAAAGAGCAGATCATGGCGCGCGACGAGGTCACCAAGGCGGCCGAGACGGCGTGGAGTGCCGCCAAGCGCATCGTGCTGGAGTCGGTGGAGGACCCGTCGTCGGCGCTGCGCACCCGGATCGCGGACTCCGTGGTGCGGGTAGGGGAGTCGTTGCGTGACGACGCCGACCTGCGCGACAAGGTGGACGGCTGGATCATCCGCGCTGCTCAGCACCTGGTTTCGCAGTATGGGACGGAGATCACAGCGATCATCACCGAGACGATCGAGCGCTGGGACGCCGACGAGGCCAGCCGTCGTATCGAACTGCACGTGGGCCGTGACCTGCAATTCATCCGGATCAACGGCACGGTGGTCGGATCGCTGGCCGGCCTCGTCATCTATTCGGTGGCGCAGCTGATTTTCTGAGCACTGCTAGCAAGTGCTTGCAATAGTTAGCACTCGCTCGTACCGTGGATTGTGTCAGTGGAATCCGGCGGATGGAGGCTCAGATGTCGCCCGACGACAAGATCGCTTCCGTGGTGAACAACGACAAGATCGCGGAAGTCGTGAGCAGTGCGGCATCCGATATCGGCAGCTTCATCCGTGCTCAGCGGGAGGCGGCCCAGGTGTCGGTGCGCCAGCTCGCGGAGAAGGCCGGCGTCAGCAATCCCTACCTCAGCCAGATCGAACGGGGATTGCGCAAACCGTCGGCCGATGTGCTCAACCAGATTGCCAAGGCGCTGCGGGTCTCGGCTGAGGTCCTCTACGTGCAGGCCGGGATGCTCGAGCCATCCGAGGGCAGTCAGGTCCGTGACGCGATCATCGGAGATCACGCGATCACCGAGCGGCAGAAGCAGGTGCTGCTCGACATCTACACGTCGTTCTGTCAGCAGAACGAGGCCGAAGCGGACGCCGAATCCGGCGCGCAGGGGGCAGCGGAAGGGGTGACGACCACGCCTGAATCCAAGTTTCACGCCATCACATCAGAACCACACACATCACACAGCTGACCTGAGAGGAACAATCATGACCGACAAGACCGAGAAGACCATCGAGGATCTCAAGACCCCGCTGCTCGCCGCCGTGGGTGCCGCCGACCTGGCCCTGGCCACCGTGAACGAGATCGTCGCCGCCCTGCGTGAGCGTGCCGAGGATGCGCGCACCGACGCCCAGGGCCGCGTCGAGGAGGGTCGCGCCCGCCTGACCAAACTGCAGGAGGAGCTGCCGACCCAGTTCGACGAGCTGCGCGACAAGCTCAGCACCGAAGAGCTGCGCAAGGCGGCCGAGAAGTACGCCGACGAGGCGCAGACCCGGTACAACAAGCTCGTCGAGCGCGGCGAGGCCGCCTTGGAGCGGCTGCGCAACCAGCCGGCGCTGGAGGAAGCCGCCGCTCGTGTCGAAGAGGTCACCGACCAGGCCGTCGAGCTGACCCAGGATGCGCTGGGCACCGTGGCGTCGCAGACCCGCGCCGTCGGCGAGCGTGCCGCCAAGCTGGTCGGCGTGGAACTGCCCAAGAAGGTCGAGAAGGCTGCCGCTCCGGTCACCGCCGCGCCCGCCAAGAAGGCCGCGCCCGCCAAGAAGGCCCCGGCCAAGAAGGCTGCGCCCGCCGCCTCGACGGCCACCCCGGCCGCCAAGAAGGCCCCGGCCAAGAAGGTCACTCAGAAGTAAGTTCGACGTTCTGATGGCACCCGCCTAGGCTGCACGTGTGATGCTTGCAGACCTGGCGGGTGCCATTATGTTTGTGCTGGTCGGGATCGTCGCCCTGGTCGGCGTGTATTCATTCGTCCACGCGGCCATCCAGCGGCCCGACGCGTACACCGCCACCGGCAAGCTCACCAAGCCGGTGTGGTTGCTCATCCTCGGTGCGGGCGTGCTGCTCGCGCTCCTGATGCGCGATGCGTTCGGCGCCGCGATCTGCGCGTGCGCGGCGGGTGTGTACCTCGTGGACGTCCGGCCGAAAATTCTTGAGATCCAGGGAAAGTCGCGCTGATCCCCGACGATTCAGCGGTGCGGAGTGCGGCGATGCGGCACCGTGCGATGCGCACCCTGATCGCCGCGCTCGGCGCGGCGTCAGTTCTCGTGGGGACGGCACCCGTAGCCGCGGCCGCCGGCCACTATGTCGACCACACCACGTGGGTGAAATGGGGCGACCTGTCCAGCCTGCGGGTCTATCCCACCGCGGCCGCCCGGGCCGAGTCCGCCCGCCCGAACACCCTCGCCCAGGCCGACCAGGCATGGGCCGAGGTGCTGACCGATGCGCCCGACGCCGACCTGCCCGGGATGCGCGCCCAGTTCCTCTGCCACTGGCAGTTCGCCGAGATCGCCGAGCCCGGCAAGACCAGCTGGAACCTCGAGCCGTGGCGGCCCGAGGTCAGCGATACCGCGATGTTCGCCGCCGGCTGCAATCCCGGTGGCACCGAGGAACCGTTCTAGTCCAGCCCCGCGAAGCACGGATCGCCGCCGCTACCGCTGCGGCCCGGAGGCATCGTCGCGTTGCGGGTCACGTACTTGGCCGTCACCCCGGTATCGGTCACCTGCACGCTCTCGGCATGGATGCCCAGGGGGATGTTCTTGGTGATCTGCTCGAGGAACGCATCGAGTGCGGGCTGCACCGTCTCGCGCGGCAGCATGAAGCCCAGCCCGGACAGGCTCTGCACCGTCAGCGTCAGATTGTTGTTCTGCACTTCCGGCTTCACGACGATGCTGCCCAGGGCGGCCTGCAGTTCGATGGTGCCGTCGCTGGGATGGGTGGACACGCTGCTGACGAAGCTGCCCACCAGGGGGATCTGGTTCTGGATGGTGTTCTTGATGCCGTCGGCGGTCCAGGTGATGTTGGCATCCAAGGCGCCGATGGTCCCGGGTGCGCTCTGGTTACCGGTCAGCCGGATGTCGTTGATGACGATCTCGGCCTTCATCCCGTCGGCCTCGCGGACGCGGTGGCCCGCGGTGGTCACGGTGATGTTGTTGTAGTGGTCGGTGAAATACTGCAGGAGGACCGGGGTCTTGCCGAAGGACACGTCGACATCGTCCTGCACCACGCAGGACGTGATCTGGGTGACCGTCTTGTCGGCGATATGCCGCGCCACCAGCTCCGACCCGACCACCCCCGCGACGACCAGCGCCAGGACGATGACCACCACCAACACGATCGACAGCGGGTCGCGGAACAGGCCGCCGATCTTGGCGCCCAGCGATTTCTTCGGCTCGGGATCCGCCGGAGGCGGGGGCACGGGCGCGCCTGCGGGTGCAGGAGACCCGGCGGGCGCTGCGTCGGTGGGTTGAGGAGCCCAGGGATCGGTCACGCAGTCGATTGTGCCTTAGCGAACTGCGTGCGATTGCGCAGCACCGCGATCGTCTCCCGGATTCGGGCGGCCGCGTCGAGGTCGACATCGGTCACGACCAGCTGCGGTTCCTGCCCGGCGGCCTGCAGAATCTCGCCCGCCGCGGAGGCGACGAGGCTGCCGCCGACCCCGGTCGGCCCCAGTGCGGCGATCTCGTCACCGGGGTAGGCCTGGTCGACCGCGGCCACCACGCCCGTGGTGTCGATGGCGCGTGCCCGGGCCAACAGCGTCCACTGGTCGAGCTTGCCCGGACCGGTGCCCCACGAGGCGTGCACCGTGATCAGCTGGGCGCCGCGGTCCGCGAGGTCGAGATACAGCTCGGGGAACCGGACGTCGTAGCAGAGGGTCACACCCACCGCCACGTCGTCGACGCTGATCACCACCGGCTGGTGGCCGGGGGCGACGGTCTTGGATTCGGCGAAACCGAAGGCGTCGTAGAGGTGGATCTTGTCGTAGTGCGCGTCGACGTCCGGCCCGGACGCGATCAAGGTGTTGGTCACCCGGCCGTCTCCGGACGGGCAGAACATCCCGGCCACGACGGTGATCCCGGACCGCTGCGCGGCGGCCCGCACCCCGTCGGCCCACCGGCCGTCCAGCGGTTCGGCCACCGGTGCCAGCGGCACACCGAACCGGCACATCGTCGCCTCGGGGAACAGCACCAGCCGCGCCCCGGCCTCGGCGGCGTCCCGGGTGTACTGCGCGACGAGGTCCAGGTTCGCGGCCGGGTCGGTGCCCGACCGGATCTGTGCCAGGGCGATCCGCATAAGCCCAGCCTAGACGGGTGCGACGGTCGGCCACGGCACGGTCAGCACACCGTCGCGCATCCGGCGGCGTGAGGTCTGCACGGGCAGCCCCTGGGCGCGCAGATCGTCGAGCATGGCCCGCCAGCGCACTCGCGGGCCGAACACGCCGTGGCCGGCCGCGCCGGCCCACGCCCGGTCGGCCGCGGTCAACAGCTCGTGGATCGGCTGGCCCGCCACGTTGTGGTGGATGAGGACTTTCGGCAGCCGCTCGGCCAGATCCGAGGGCCGCTCGATGGCGAACGGATCGCATGCCAGCGTCAGGCTGACCGGGCCCGCCGCGTCCAGCAGCACCCAGCAGCAGCGCCGGCCCAGCTCATCGCAGGTGCCGTCGATGATCAGCCCGCCGGTCGCCAACCGGGTGCTCAGCTGCTCCCATGAGGCGTCGACCTCGTGCACCGGGTACTGGCGCAGCACGTTGAAGGCTCGTACCAGCACCGGCCGCAGTCCGGCCAGCTCGAAGCCGCCGAGGGCGAATTCGACATCGGTGTCCGCGGCGCGGGCGGTGGCCACCCGCTGCGGGTCGATCTCCAGGCCGACGACGCGGACATCGGCGCGGACCGTGCGCAGCCGCGACGCCAGCTCGACCGTGGTGACCGGCAGAGCCCCGTAACCGAGGTCGACCACCAGTGGTTGCGGCGCGGTCAGCAGTGCCTCGCGCACGATCGGGGAATGCACCAGCCAGCGGTCGCTGCGGCGCAGCCGGTTGTACCCCGTGGTGCCTCGCGTCGGTGAGCCGACAGGTTTACCCTGCGCGTGGCCGATGGGCTCGTTCAGCCGTGGTCCCTGATCCACTCGCTGGTGAAGACCTGTTCGAGGCGCAGCATCTCGACCAGGTGCCCGCCGATGAAGCTCTCCAGCTTGCCGCCGACCAGCGGGATCTTCACCTCGACCGTGACGCGTATCTGGGCGTGCGCTCCGGTGCCGGTGTCGGACAGTGCCGCGCTGGCGGTGACCAGTGCCGGTGTGCCGGTCAGATCGCCCTTGATGGCGGCGCTGGAACTGCCACCGGTCAGCGGGCTCCAGCGTTCCTCCCGGATGAGGGTGAGATCGCCACGGTGGAACTGCGTCACGACGGCGGGCAGCTTGGCCGGCCGGACGGTCTGGGTGGTGACCACTTCGATGGTGCCGTCGGCAGCCTTCTCCAGGACATCCAGTGAGGTTTCATCGCAGCCGGACTTCTCCAACCGAGTCAGCCAGTACGGCTTCTCGGAGAACGCCGCGAGGACCTGGGCGGCGGGGCATTCGTAGGTGGCTGCCATGTCGAATGAACGTGGCATGACAGCCACGCTACCGTTATGACCCGTGGTCAGTGAGTTTTTCGAAGGCGCCTCGGTCGCCGGGGATGTCGCGCTGGCACCGCTGACCACGCTGCGGGTCGGTCCCGTCGCGCACCGTGTCATCACCTGCGATACCACCGACAAGCTCGTCGACGTGTTGCGCGCCCTGCCTCTCGGTCCGGACGTGCTGGTGCTCGCGGGCGGCTCGAACGTGGTCCTGGCCGACGACCTGACCGGCCTGACCGTGGTGGCGGTGGCCAACACCGAGATCACCGTGCACGAATCCACCGTGCGTGCCGAGGCCGGTGCGCTGTGGGACGACGTGGTGGTGACCTCGCTGGCGCACGGGCTGGGCGGGCTGGAGTGCCTGTCCGGTATTCCCGGCTCGGCGGGTGCCACGCCGGTGCAGAATGTGGGCGCCTACGGCGCCGAGGTCGCCGACACGCTGGCCCGGGTGCGTCTGCTGGACCGCCGCACCGGGGCGGACCGCTGGGCGGATCCGGCGGAACTGGGATTCGGCTACCGGCACAGCGTGCTGAAGAACTCGCCGGACGTGGTGGTGCTCGAGGTCGAGTTCGGCCTGGACCCGGCGGGACAGAGCGCGCCACTGCGTTACGGCGAGCTGGCCACGGCACTGGGCGTGGCGCCGGGGGAGCGCACCGATCCGCTGCGGGTCCGAGAGGCCGTGCTGAAGCTGCGCGCCGCCAAGGGCATGGTGCTCGACGCCGACGATCACGACACCTGGAGTGCCGGGTCGTTCTTCACCAATCCGGTGGTCCCGGCCGAGACTTTCGAGCGTATCCAGGCCGCGTGTGAGGGCAGGGTGCCGCACTATCCGGCGCCGAACGGGGTGAAACTGGCGGCTGGCTGGCTGGTTGAGCAGGCCGGATTCGGTAAAGGATTCCCCGGTCCGGGCGCGGCCGCGACCTTGTCGACCAAACATGCGCTGGCGCTCACCAACCGTGGCGGGGCCACCTCCGCGGACGTGATCGCCTTGGCCAGGACGGTGCGGGACGGCGTGCGCAACCGATTCGGGATCGATCTCACACCCGAACCGGTTCTGTTTGGCTGCCGACTCTAGGTACCGTTGATTCACGTGAGCCCCGCAGGTGAGACGTCCCCGCTAGTGAATCGGCGGCGTGCCCTCACCGTGCTCGCGGTCGGCGGTGCAGGTCTGCTGGCCGCCTGTGCGGGCAAATCGGGCCAACCCCACGCCGAATCCGCGGCCCCGGCGCCGGCCCCGGTGATCACCTACACGCCCGAGGACAAGTCCGACGGCGTCGTGCCCACCTCGTCGATCGGCGTCGCCGTCAGCGACGGCTGGTTCCAGCATGTGAGCCTGACCAACGCCGAGGGCAAGCCCGTCGCCGGCGCGCTCAACCCCGACCGCACCGGGTTCAGCGTCACCGAACCGCTCGGGTACGGCGTGCAGTACACCTGGGCGGGGTCGGTGGTCGGCAAGGACGGCAAGGCCGTCAAGCTGGCCGGCAGCTTCACCACCGTCAACCCGACGACCACGGTCAACGGCCAGTTCCTGCTGGCCGACGGGCAGGTCGTGGGTGTCGCGGCGCCGATCATCCTGCAGTTCGATGCGGCCATCGACACCAAGTACCGGGCCGACGTCGAGAAGGCGCTGAAAGTCACCACCACCCCACCCGTCGAGGGCAGCTGGGCCTGGCTACCCGACGAGGTCGGTGGGTCCCGCGTGCACTACCGGACCAAGGAGTACTACCCGGCCGGTACCACCGTCCACGTGAAGGCCGGCCTGTACGGCGTGCCATTCGCCGAAGATGCCTTCGGCGCAACGGATTCCACGCTGGACATCAGCATCGGCCGCCGTCAGGTGGTCAAGGCGGAGGCCTCCAGCCACCGGATCCAGGTGATCACCGACGAGGGCGTGCTCTTCGATTTCCCGTGCAGTTACGGCGAAGGGGACCTGCCGCGCAACATCACCCGCAGCGGGGTGCACGTGGTGACGGAGAAGTACGAGGACTTCTACATGTCCAACCCGGCCGCCGGGTACACCAACGCGCACGAGCGGTATGCGGTGCGGATCTCCAACAACGGTGAGTTCATCCACGCCAACCCGTCGAGCGCGGGAGCGCAGGGCAACACCAACGTCACCAACGGCTGTATCAACCTGTCCACCGAGGACGCGCAGCAGTATTTCAACACCGCCATCTACGGCGACCCGGTCGAGGTCACCGGCACCTCGATCGAACTGTCCTACGCCGACGGTGACATCTGGGACTGGGCGGTGCCGTGGGACGAGTGGCAGTCGATGTCCGCGCTGACCTCGCAGAAGCCGCCGGCGGGCATCCCGGCCTCGGCGCCGGCGACGCCCAGTGGCGCCCCGACGCCGACCGCGACGCCGGAGCCGGTCGCCACGTCGAGGCCCGCGCCGACGGCTACACCCGGCGGTTGAACCGTCCGTGCGGCGCCTGGTCGCGCGGCCGGATGACGATCTGATCCAGGTTGACGTGTGACGGTCGGGACGCGACGAACCCGATGACCTCGGCGACATCGTCGGCGACCAGCGGGGTGATGCCTTCGTACACCTTGTCGGCGCGGTCCTGATCGCCCTTGAAACGCACCAGGGAAAACTCTGTCTCGACCGCCCCTGGAGCAATCTCGGTGAGCCGCACCGGTTTTCCGAGCAGTTCGCCGCGCAGCGTGCGATGCAGGGCGCCCTGGGCGTGTTTGGCGGAGGTGTAACCGGCGCCGCCGTCGTAGGTCTCGAAGGCCGCGATCGAGGTGATGGTGACGATCAGGCCGTCACCGGAGTCGACCAGTTTGGGCAGCAGGGCCCGGGTGACCCGCAGCGTGCCCAGCACGTTGGTCTCCCACATCCAGCGCCAATGCTCCAGGTCCGCGTCGGCGACCGGCTCAAGGCCCATGGCCCCGCCGGCGTTGTTCACCAGCACGCAGACGCCGTCCAGCGTGTCGGCCAGCCGTGCCACATCCGAGTCGGAAGTGACGTCCGCCACAATCGCCGAGCCGCCGATCTGGGCTGCCAGCGCCTCGATGCGGTCGGCTCGGCGGGCCACGCAGACCACGTGAAAACCAAGTGCGGCAAGGCTTTTGGCGGTCGCCTCACCGATGCCGGAACTGGCGCCGGTGACCACGGCGACGCGGGGGGTGGCTGATGTCATATCCCGAACTCTGGTGTCATATCCCGAACTTTAGTTGGCGTGCTAAGTTCGCCGTGTGTTGCAGACCAGTCCGGTGAACCGCGTTCTCTCGCGGCGTGCGTGTTGTTGTTGCGCATCCCGCCGCGCCCGACTGCTCTAGCGGACCCTACGTCCTCCTGAAGTCGACGGTGTGGCAGAAGCCCCCACCCTCGAAACTTCACCAAAGGACACCCCCTGTGCGTACCGCAACCGCTTCCGCTTCTGTTTCCTCCGCCACCGCTTCCGCTGCTGCGTCGGTGGCCCACGCCAAGCGCGCCCTGCTCTCCCGTCATCACATCGTCGCCCCGTCGCTGAAGGTCGCCGATGCGGCCGCGGCAGCCGTCTTCGGGGCCGCGCGGCAGCGCGGCCCGACCGCCCGCGATGCCATCGCCCGCGTCACCGGCCTGAGCATCGCCACGGTGAACCGCCAGGTCACGGCCCTGCTCGACGCCGGCGTGCTGCGTGAGCGTGCCGACCTCGCCGTCTCCGGCGCGATCGGCCGGCCGCGGGTGCCGGTCGAGGTCAACCACGAACCGTTCCTCACCCTGGGCCTGCACATCGGTGCCCGCACCACCAGCATCGTCGCGACCGATCTGTTCGGCCGCACGCTCGACGTCGTCGAGACGCCCACCCCGCGCGGCGCGCAGAACGCCGCGCTGGCCTCGCTGGCCGGCAGCGCCCGGCGCTACCTGAGCCGTTGGCACCGCCGGCGCCCACTGTGGGTCGGCGTCGCCAGCGGTGGCGTGGTCGACAGCGTGTCGGGCTACCTGGACCACCCCCGGCTGGGCTGGTCGGAAGCGCCCGTCGGCCCCGTGCTGGCCGAGACGCTGGGTTTGCCGGTGTCGGTGGCCTCGCACGTCGACGCGATGGCCGGTGCCGAACTGCTGCTCGGGGTGCGCCGGCCGGGCACCCAGACCGGGACCAGCCTCTATGTCTACGCGCGCGAGACCGTCGGCTACGCGCTGTCGATCGGCGGCCGGGTGCACTCACCCGCCAGTGGCCCCGGCACCATTGCCGCACTGCCGGTGCACTCCGAATTGCTCGGCGGCACAGGGCAACTGGAGTCGACGGTCAGCGACGAGGCGGTGCTGACGGCGGCCCGCGCGCAGCGCATCATCCCGGCCGAAGGTCCGGCGTCGACGCTGACCGCGGTGTTGCGCGCCGCGCGCGCAGGCCACGACGGCGCCCGCGCCCTCCTCGCCGAACGCGCCCGCGTGCTGGGTGAGGCCGTGGCGCTGCTGCGCGACATGCTCAACCCGGACGACCTGGTGGTCGGCGGACAGGCCTTCACCGAATACCCGGAGGGCATGGAGGTGCTGGAACGGGCCTTCGCCGCGCGCTCGGTCCTGCCCTCGCGCGATATCCGGGTGACCGCCTTCGGCAACCGGGTCCAGGAGGCCGGTGCGGGCGTGGTGTCCCTCGGCGGGCTCTACGCCGATCCGATCGCCGCGATGCGCCGTGCCCAGCTGCGCCGCGGCGAGCTCGTGACGCCCGGGGTGTAGACATGTCAGTGTGCGTCCTTCAAGCGATCTGAGCACCGCAGGTCCGTCGGCCAAACGAGTGGCGGTGCTGTCGGTGCACACCTCACCGCTGGCCCAACCGGGCACCGGGGATGCCGGCGGGATGAACGTCTACGTGCTGCAGACGGCCCTTGAGATGGCGCGGCGCGGTGTCGAGGTGGAGATCTTCACCCGGGCCACCTCGTCGACGGACGAACCCGTCGTGCGGGTGGCCCCCGGGGTGCTGGTGCGCAACGTGGTCGCCGGACCGTTCGAAGGCCTGGACAAGACGGATCTGCCGACGCAGCTGTGCGCGTTCACGGCCGGAGTGCTGCGGGCCGAGGCCAACCATGAACCCGGCTACTACGACATCGTGCACTCGCATTATTGGCTGTCCGGGCAGGTCGGCTGGCTCGCCAGGGATCGCTGGGCCGTGCCGCTGGTGCACACCGCGCACACGCTGGCCGCGGTGAAGAATGCGGCGCTGGCGCAGGGCGACGTCCCGGAGCCCGCCATGCGTGCGATCGGCGAACAACAGGTGGTCGACGAGGCCGACCGTCTCATCGTCAACACCGAAATCGAAGCAGAGCAACTGGTTTCGCTGCATCACGCGGATCGGGCGCAGATCGACGTCGTGCACCCCGGCGTCGATCTCGGCGTCTTCACCCCGGGGGACAAGTCCGCCGCGCGGGCCGCGGTCGGGCTGGACCCGGCCGAACGGATCGTGGCGTTCGTGGGCCGGATCCAGCCGTTGAAGGCGCCCGATGTGCTGCTGCGTGCGGCGGCGAGGGTGGCGGAGGGCAGGAGCGAAGCGACCGGGGAAGGTGGACGCCTGCGCGTGGTGGTGGCCGGCGGACCGTCCGGATCCGGTCTGGCGGCTCCCGACGGTTTGATCCGGCTGGCCGACGAACTCGGTATCGCCGACCGCATCACCTTCCTGCCGCCGCAGTCCCGCGAACAGCTCGTCGATGTCTACCGGGCGGCCGACCTGGTCGCGGTGCCGAGCTATTCCGAATCCTTCGGGCTGGTCGCGGTCGAGGCGCAGGCCTGCGGCACGCCCGTGGTGGCCGCCGCGGTCGGTGGTCTGCCGGTGGCGGTCCGTGACGGTGTCACCGGCACGCTGGTCGACGGGCACGACCCGCAGGACTGGGCGACCGCCATCGACGCACTGTTGGCCGGCGGGCCGGAGCGGATGCGTGCCGCCGCCATCGCCCATGCCGCCACGTTCTCCTGGGCGCATTCCGTCGACGCCCTGCTGGCCAGCTACGGGCGGGCGATCGGTGACTACCGCGCGCGGCACCCGCACCGCGACGGCGCGGCACGGCGCAGCGGCCGGCGGTTCACGATGCGCAGGGGGGTGCGGGCATGACCGAAGTCGAGCGCGAGCGAGGACCGCAGCGAGTGGGAGACGAGTATTGAGTAGCGTGCAACAGCTCATCGAGGCGACGCTGCAGGAGCACGAGCTCGAGTACACCCACCACAAGGGCAGCCACGGCGGGTTGCCCGGCCTGGTGGTCGCGTTGCCGGGGGAACGGCGGCTCAAGACGAACACCATCCTGAGCATCGGTGAGCACTCGGTGCGGGTCGAGGCGTTCGTCTGCCGCAAGCCGGACGAGAACTTCGAAGCCGTGTACCGGTTCCTGCTCAAGCGCAACCGCCGGCTCTACGGCGTGGCCTACACCCTGGACAACCTCGGCGATATCTACCTGGTGGGCCGGATGGCACTGGAATCCGTCACCGCCGATGAGCTCGACCGGGTGCTGGGTCAAGTCCTCGAAGCCGTCGACTCCGACTTCAACACCTTGCTGGAGTTGGGTTTTCGCTCGTCCATCGAGAAGGAGTGGGAGTGGCGGGTGGCCCGCGGCGAGTCGCTGAAGAACCTGCAGGCTTTCGCTCATCTCATCGACGATGACGGTGACTGACCCGCTGTGACAGGATGAGCGACATGGCGAACCTGATCCTGCTGCGCCACGGCGAGAGCCAGTGGAACGAGAAGAACCTGTTCACCGGATGGGTCGATGTCGACCTCACCGACAAGGGTCGGGCCCAGGCGGTGCGTGGCGGCGAGCTGATCGCCGAGCAGGGTGTCCTCCCGGACGTGCTGTACACCTCGCTGCTGCGCCGGGCCATCATCACCGCCAACCTCGCGCTGGAGGCCGCCGACCGGCTGTGGATCCCCGTGCACCGCGACTGGCGCCTCAACGAGCGGCACTACGGCGCGCTGCAGGGTCTGGACAAGGCCGAGACGCTGGCCAAGTACGGCGAGGAGCAGTTCATGGCCTGGCGGCGCAGCTACGACACGCCGCCGCCGCCCATCGAGAAGGGCAGCGAGTTCAGCCAGGATGCCGACCCGCGCTACGCCGATATCGGTGGCGGGCCGCTGACCGAATGCCTGGCCGATGTGGTGGCGCGGTTCGTCCCGTACTACGAGCAGGCCATCGTGCCCGACCTGTTGGCCGGCAAGACCGTGCTGATCGTCGCGCACGGCAATTCACTTCGTGCCCTGGTCAAGTACCTGGACGGGATGTCCGACGCCGATATCGTCGGCCTGAACATCCCGACCGGCATCCCGCTGCTCTACGAGCTGGACGCGGACCTCAAGCCGACGGTGCCCGGCGGACGGTACCTGGACCCGGAGGCCGCGGCAGCGGGTGCCGCCGCGGTGGCTGCGCAGGGTGCCAAGAAGTAATCCGGCAAATAGCCGGTTAACTCAGGTGAACGCGGGCCGAACTCCTGTGTTTGCTTGTGTGACTTGTCCCGATTTGGCCTCACGCTGCTGGGATGGCGTTCACCGGATGCGTACGATTTCCGCGTGAGTGTGGCCTCCGTGCTGCTGCTGACAGCAGCCGTGTCGCTGCTCGCGCTCGGAGTCGGCGTGGCGGCGGGAGCCGTCATCTCCCGGGTGCGGCAGCAACGGCGTGCACGTCGTGAGGCGGAGCAGGGCGGCATCACCGTGTCCCAGATGCTCAGTCATGTGGTGGGGCTTTCGCCGATGGGCATCGTCGTGGTCGACGCGTTCCGCGATGTCGTCTACATGAACGAGCAGGCGGCCGAACTGGGCCTGGTACGTGACCGGTTGCTCGACGAACGCGCCTGGCAGGCCGTGCAACGCTGCCTGTCCAGCGGCGACGATGTCGATATCGACCTGTCGCCCCGCAAACGCACCCCCACCGGACGATCCGGCCTGTCGGTGCGTGGTCACGTGCGGCTGCTCACCGAGGAAGACCGGCGCTTCGCCGTCGTGTTCGTCGGGGATCAGTCCGAGCAGGCGCGGATGGAGGCCACCCGGCGGGACTTCGTCGCCAACGTCAGCCATGAGCTCAAGACCCCGGTGGGCGCCATGGGGGTGCTCGCCGAGGCGCTGCAGGCGTCCGCCGACGACCCCGAGACCGTGCGCCGGTTCGCCGACAAGATGCTCGTCGAATCCCACCGGCTGGCCAGCATGGTGGGCGAACTGATCGAACTGTCCCGGTTGCAGGGCGCCGAACCCCTGCCCGACCTGGAGGTCGTCGAAGTCGACACCGTCGTCTCGGAGGCGCTGTCCCGGCACAAGGTGTCCGCCGATATGGCCGATATCGCCATCACCACCGACGCGCCGACCGGTTACCGCGTCCTGGGCGACCAGGGTCTGCTGGTGACCGCCATCGCGAACCTGGTGTCCAATGCGATCGCGTACTCCCCGCACGGCTCGGGTGTGTCGATCAGCCGGCGCAGGCGCGGTAACGATATCGAGATCGCCGTCACCGATCGCGGTATCGGCATCGCCCGCGCCGATCAGGAGCGGGTCTTCGAACGGTTCTTCCGGGTGGACAAGGCGCGATCGCGGGCCACCGGAGGCACCGGTCTGGGGCTGGCGATCGTCAAGCATGTCGCCGCCAACCACAACGGCACCATCCGGCTGTGGAGTCAGCCGGGCACCGGCTCGACGTTCACCCTGTCGATTCCCGCATACCCCGACACCGACGACGACTCGTACGAACGAGATCACCGAGAGGATTAGCAATACCGATGACCAGTGTCCTGATCGTAGAAGACGAAGAATCCCTGGCCGATCCGTTGGCCTTTCTGCTGCGCAAGGAGGGGTTCGAGGCCACGGTGGTCTCCGACGGCCCGTCGGCTCTCGCGGAGTTCGAGCGGGTGGGCGCGGATATCGTCCTGCTGGACCTGATGCTGCCGGGGATGAGTGGCACCGATGTCTGTAAGCAGCTGCGCTCCCGGTCCAGCGTGCCGGTCATCATGGTGACCGCGCGGGACAGTGAGATCGACAAGGTGGTCGGCCTCGAGCTGGGTGCCGACGATTACGTCACCAAGCCGTACTCGGCCCGTGAGCTCATCGCCCGTATCCGCGCGGTGCTGCGGCGCGGTACCGACAACGAAGAGGCCGGGTCCGGTGACGGAGTGCTGGAGGCAGGCCCCGTCCGGATGGACGTGGAGCGCCATGTGGTCAGCGTGAACGGTGAGGCGATCACGCTTCCGCTCAAGGAGTTCGACCTGCTGGAGTACCTGATGCGCAACAGCGGCCGGGTGCTGACCCGTGGCCAGCTGATCGACCGGGTCTGGGGTGCGGACTACGTCGGTGACACCAAGACCCTCGATGTGCATGTCAAGCGGCTGCGCAGCAAGATCGAGGCCGACCCGGCGAACCCGGTGCACTTGGTGACGGTGCGTGGGCTGGGCTACAAGCTCGAAGGGTAACCGGTCCAGCAACGTGTGGACCAGCCGCCGGGCTACTCCGCGGCGCGGGTCGCGGGGTGTACCGCGATGAGCCCGAGCATGCCCCGCCGCTTGCACATGGCGGCGAGTTCCGCGTACGCCTTCTCGCCCAGCAGCTCCGTGAGCTCGGGGGCGTAGGACTGCCACACCGGTCGTGCCCCGACATGTGCCGCGGGATCGCCGGTGCAGTACCAGTGCAGGTCGGCGCCGCCTTCGCCCCAGCCGCGCCGGTCGTATTCGGTGATCGTGGTCTTGAGGATGTCGGTGCCGTCCGGTCGGGTCACCCATTCCTGGGTGCGCCGGATCGGCAGCTGCCAGCAGACCTCCGGCTTCATCGTCAGCGGTTCCACGCCCAGCTTCAGTGCCTTGCTGTGCAAGGCGCAACCGATACCACCGGCAAAGCCGGGACGATTCAGGAAGATGCAGGCGCCCTTGTACTTGCGGGTGCGCAGATTGGGTTTGCCGTCGTACTCGTCCATTTCCAGGTAGCCCTTACGGCCCAGGCCTTTGTCCCGGAACTGCCAGTCGTCGTCGGTGAGGGTCTTCACCGCATCGTCGAGACCGGCCCGGTCGTCGTCATCGGACAGGAACGCCCCGTGCGAGCAGCAACCGTCGTCGGGCCGGCCGGCCACGGTGCCCTGGCACGCCGGTGTACCGAAGACGCACGTCCATCGCGACAGCAGCCATGTCAGGTCCGCGGCGATGACGTGTTGGGGATTGTCGGGGTCGAAGAACTCCACCCATTCGCGGGCAAAGTCGAGTTCGACTTCATTCCCAAGGCTGCCTCCCAAACCGCCGACGTGCGATGTGCTCACGGAAGTAAACGGTAAACCCACTAACGTGGTGCGCGTGCGATTGGGCGTGCTGGACGTAGGCAGCAATACGGTTCACCTGTTGGTGGTGGATGCGCGCCGTGGCGGGCACCCCACGCCGATGAGTTCCACCAAGGCGGCGCTGCGGCTGGCCGAGTCGATCGACTCGTCGGGCAAGCTGACCCGCAAGGGCGCGGACAAGCTGGTGGACACCGTCACCGAGTTCGCGAGCATCGCCACCAGCTCCGGCTGCGCCGAGCTGATGGCCTTCGCCACCTCGGCGGTTCGGGATGCCACCAACTCCGAGGACGTGCTGGCCCGGGTGCAGACCGAAGCCGGGGTGTCGCTGCGGGTGCTCAGCGGCGTCGACGAATCCCGGCTGACCTTCCTGGCGGTGCGCCGCTGGTACGGCTGGAGCGCGGGCCGGATCATCAACATCGATATCGGCGGGGGCTCACTGGAGCTGTCCACCGGCGTGGACGAGGAGCCCGAGGTGGCGCTGTCCCTTCCGCTGGGCGCCGGACGGCTGACCCGGGAGTGGCTGGCCGACGATCCACCGGGCCGGCGCAAGGTTGCGGCGCTGCGCGACTGGCTGGCCACCGAGATGTCGGAGGCCGGGTCGACGATCCAGGCGGCGGGCAGCCCGGACCTGGCCGTCGCCACGTCGAAGACCTTCCGTTCGCTGGCGCGACTGACCGGCGCGGCGCCGTCGGCGGCGGGGCCGCGGGCCAAACGCACGTTGACCGCGGCGGGATTGCGGCAGCTCATAGCGTTCATCTCTAGGATGACTACGGCCGACCGAGCCGAGCTGGAGGGGGTGAGTGCCGAACGGGCGCCACAGATCGTGGCCGGCGCGCTGGTAGCTGAGGCGAGTATGCGCGCGCTGGGTATCGAGACGGTGGAGATCTGTCCCTGGGCGTTGCGAGAAGGGTTGATTCTGCGGAAACTCGACAGTGAGGCCGACGGCACAGCCTTGGTGGAGACCGCATTGTCACCAGCGTCAGGATCGGTATCCCGCGCTTCCCGGCCCAAAGGCAACACACGATGACTGAACCGAACGACACCACCAGCACCCGCCCCATCTCGGTGGCGGAGCTGCTGGCCAAGAATGGCAGCATCGGCGCTCCGTCGCCCGGCGGCCGCCGGCGGCGACGCCGCGGCAACGCC
This sequence comes from Mycolicibacterium fluoranthenivorans, assembly GCF_011758805.1. NCBI lineage: Bacteria > Bacillati > Actinomycetota > Actinomycetes > Mycobacteriales > Mycobacteriaceae > Mycobacterium > Mycolicibacterium fluoranthenivorans. The sequence continues at coordinate 1,127,084 of NZ_JAANOW010000001.1, forward strand.
GATGCCGTCACGGTTGCCGAACTCACCGGTGAGATCCCGATCGTCAACTTCCGCACCGACGAGCACCAGGCGATCGACGCCGAGCAGGAGGCGATCGACGCGGATGTCGCCGCCGAGGCGCAGTCCGCGCTCGAACCCCAGGTCACCGAGGCCACAACCGAGGGCGCAACCGAGGCGGCCGAAACGTCCGAGACGGCAGAGACGTCCGAGGAGGCCCCCGAAGACGCCAAGGTCGCAGAAGAGCCCGCCGAGCCGCACGAGGAAACTCCGGAAAAGGCGGCCGAAGCCGACTACGAGGCGCACGTGCAGCAGCGGGCCGCCGAGTTCGAGCCGCTGGTGTTCGATCCTCGAGCCCATCGGACCCACCACGGCCTGCGGCGATCCGCGGCGCTGCCCGCGGGCGGGGCCGAGGAGATGAGCCCGGATCCGCTGATCGACGACGAGGATGTCGCCGTCGAGTCCCGCGCCGACACCGACGCCACGGCCGCACTGCCGTCCTACCTGCGCTCGTCGGCGGACACGCTCTTCGGCGGGGACACCGTCGCCGACGATGTGGCGCGCCGGCCGCGGACTCCGGGGCCGGAGAGCATCGACCTGGACGGGTCCGACGGAGCCGCGACGCTGGCGGATACGGCGGTCGTCACCGGCGACCTCGACGAGGATCTGGACGAGGAACCGGCCAAGACCCGATCGCCGTTCCTGACCGGGGTGTGGATCGTCGCGCAGAGCATCTTCGCCGTCGCGTTCGGCGCCGGTTTGTTCGTGGCCTTCGACCAGCTGTGGAAGTGGAACAACATCGTCGCCCTGGTGCTGTCGGTTCTGGTCATCCTCGGCCTGGTGGTCGGTGTGCGCGTGGTGCGCAGGACCGAGGACATCGCCAGCACGCTGATCGCGGTGGCGGTCGGGGCATTGGTGACGCTCGGACCGCTGGCCCTGCTGCAGTCCACCTGACCGGATTCCAGAAGACACAGTGCGCCCTGCCATCAAGGTCGGTCTTTCGACTGCCTCGGTGTACCCGTTGCGGACCGAGGCGGCCTTCGACTACGCCGCACGCCTGGGTTACGACGGCGTCGAGCTGATGGTGTGGGCCGAGCCGGTCAGCCAAGATATCGACGCCGTCGCTGCGCTGTCGAAGCGATACGGCATCCCGGTGCTGTCCGTGCACGCCCCCTGCCTGTTGATCTCGCAGCGCGTGTGGGGGGCCAACCCGATCTCCAAACTGGAACGCAGCGTGCGGTCCGCCGAGCAGCTGGGCGCCCAGACCGTGGTGGTGCATCCGCCCTTCCGTTGGCAGCGCCGGTACGCCGAAGGCTTCTCCGAGCAGGTCGCGGAGCTGGAGAGCAGCAGCGATGTGCTGGTCGCCGTGGAGAACATGTTCCCGTTCCGCGCCGACCGGTTCTGGGGCACCGGGGCGCCGTCGATCGAGCGGATGCGCAAACGCGGCGGCCACCCCGGACCCGGCATCTCGGCCTTCGCGCCGTCCTACGACCCCCTCGACGGGGGCCATGCGCACTACACGCTCGACCTGTCGCACAGCGCCACCGCGGGCACCGACGCCCTGGAGATGGCACAGCGGATGGGCATCGGCAGTCTGGGGGGCCTGGCGCATCTGCACCTGTGCGACGGCAGCGGTGCCTCGACCGACGAGCACCTGGTGCCGGGGCGCGGAACCCAGCCGGCGGCGGAGATCTGCCGGATGCTGGCCGCCAGCGATTTCACCGGGCACGTCATCCTTGAGGTCACGACCTCGCAGGCCCGCACCGCCGCCGACCGTGAGGCGCTGCTGGTCGAATCGTTGACCTTCGCCAGGGAGCACCTGCTGCGGTGACGGTGTTGTGACGGTGTTGTTCAGTGAGGCGATGTCGCTGACATCGGCCGGTGCCGGCGTCTACCACGGCGTGCTCGACGAGAACTGGACCATCGGGCCCAAGGTGCACGGTGGGGCCATGCTGGCGCTGTGCGCCAACGCGGCGCGGACGGAGTTCGGCCTGGCCGGTGGGGGAGAGCGCAGCGACCGGGGGATCGATACCGGCGTGGAACCGATTGCGGTATCGGGAAATTTTCTCTGGGCCCCGGATCCGGGCCCGCTGCAGGTGCACACCCTGGTGCGCAAGCGGGGGCGCCGGATCAGCCTGGTCGATGTGGAGCTGAAACAGGGGGAGCGGGTGGCCGTGCGGGCGGCGATCACCCTCGGTGTGCCCGAACGCGCTGTGCCACCGCTGCTTTCGGTGAACCCGGTGGTGCCGCTGATGACACCGGAGCCGCCGCCCGGGCTCGAGCCGATCGGGCCGGGTCATCCGATGGCCGATATCGTGCATCTCGCCCGTGGCTGCGACATCCGTCCGTCGCTGACCACCATGGCGCCGCGGGCCGACGGTGGACCGCCGGTGATCGAGTACTGGGTGCGGCCCCGGGGTGCGGCGCCGGACGTGCTGTTCGCGCTCCTGTGCGGCGATGTGTCGGCCCCGGTCACCTACGGGGTCAACCGGTTCGGTTGGGCGCCCACGGTGCAGCTGACGGCCTTTGTGCGGGCACTGCCGGCCGACGGCTGGCTGCGGGTGCTGTGCACCACCACTCAGATCGGCCAGGAGTGGTTCGACGAGGACCACATCGTGGTCGACTGCGAGGGCCGCATCGTGGTGCAGGCGCGGCAACTCGCGTTGGTGCCCAGCCAGTCCTGACCGCGGCGCCGTGCAATGCTTTGACCCGTGCCAAGGATTGCAATCATCGGCGGGGGCAGCATCGGCGAAGCGCTGCTCTCGGGTCTGCTACGAGCCGGCCGCCAGGTCAAGGATCTGGTCGTCGCGGAGAAGTTCCCGGAACGGGCCAAATATCTGGCCGACACCTATTCAGTGCTGGTCACCTCGGTGGCGGACGCCGCCGAGAACGCCACCTACGTGATCGTCGCGGTCAAACCCGCCGACGTGGACGCGGCCATCGGCGAGATCGCCGGGGCGGTCGCCAAGGCCGATGACAACAGCGAGGACCAGGTCGTCGTGAGTGTCGCGGCGGGTGTCAGCACCTCGTTCTACGAGTCCAAACTGCCGGCGGGTGCGCCGGTGATCAGGGTGATGCCCAACGCGCCGATGGTGGTCGGTGGCGGGGTGAGCGCGCTCTCGCGCGGCCGGTTCGCCACCGACGAGCACCTCAAGGAGGTGTCGGCGATCTTCCACACCGTGGGTGGGGTGCTGACGGTGCCGGAGGTCCAGCTCGACGCCGTCACCGCGGTATCGGGATCCGGTCCGGCGTATTTCTTCCTGATGGTCGAGGCCCTCGTCGACGCGGCAGTCGCGGCGGGTCTGTCGCGCGGGGTCGCCACCGATCTGGTGTCACAGACGATGGCGGGCTCGGCAGCGATGCTGCTGGACCGTCTGGACAGCGCACCAGATACCGCATTGGACACCACCGCGGCCCAGTTGCGGGCTATCGTGACCTCACCGGGTGGTACCACCGCAGCTGGGCTGCGCGAACTCGAACGCGGAGGCCTGCGGGCCGCGGTGGCCGACGCGGTCGCAGCTGCGAAAACACGCTCTGAGCAGCTAGGAATTACATCAGAGTAATTCAAGAATTTCGGACGGATTACCCCACACCCGTCGCAATAACCCCAATGGCCACGCTATTCTCCTCGTTGTATGCACGCGTTCGTGCCAACGGTGGGGAAGCCGCTGGAACTGGCCGTGCCTTAAGGATTGGGTAGCGATGACGTCAATGAACGGGCCATCGGCGCGGGATTCGGCTGGCGATGGCCAGCCTAAAGCTCAATTTTTGACCGTTGCCGAGGTGGCCAGCCTGATGCGGGTCAGCAAGATGACGGTCTACCGACTGGTGCACAACGGCGAGTTGCCGGCGGTGCGGGTCGGACGGTCGTTCCGCGTGCACGCAAAGGCGGTTCACGACCTTCTGGAGACGTCGTACTTCAGCGCAGGCTGAGGTCTCCCTGCCCATGGGGCGGGATGCGTTTTCATCATCACGGGCCTGCCCGGGTAAAGTAACCCGGTCAGTCCTTCATTCGTAGGTAGCGGAGTTCATGGGTTCAGTCATCAAGAAGCGGCGTAAGCGCATGTCGAAGAAGAAGCACCGCAAGCTGCTTCGCCGTACACGGGTTCAGCGCAGAAAACTCGGTAAGTAGCCTTCCAGTTTCTCGGTAGGCTCGCCTGAATGGATAGCCAGGGATCCGGTGATCACCGGGACGCCACCGCTGACCGCTCAGACCACCCCAAGGTGGTCCTGGTCACGGGTGCGTGCCGGTTTCTCGGTGGCTACCTGACGGCGCGCCTGGCCCAGAACCCGGCGATCGACCACGTCATCGCGGTCGACGCGATCGCTCCCAGCAAGGATTTGTTGCGCCGGATGGGGCGCGCGGAGTTCGTCCGCGCCGACATCCGGAACCCGTTCATCGCCAAGGTCATCCGAAACGGCAATGTGGACACCGTCGTGCATGCCGCGGCGGCGTCCTATGCACCGCGGGCCGGCGGTCGGGCCACTCTCAAAGAGCTCAACGTGATGGGCGCGATCCAGCTGTTCGCGGCCTGTCAGAAGGCTCCGACCGTGCGGCGGGTGGTGCTCAAGTCCACCTCTGAGGTGTACGGGGCGAGTGCGCGGGATCCGGTGCTGTTCACCGAGGACGGCAGCGCGCGGCGTCCCCTCGGGGAGGGGTTCGCCCGGGACAGCATCGATATCGAGGGGTACGCGCGTGGCCTGGCCAGGCGTCGGCCCGATATCGCGCTGACGATCCTGCGGCTGGCCAACATGATCGGCCCGGCGATGGACACCGCGCTCTCGCGGTATCTCGCCGGTCCGGTGGTGCCCTCGGTGCTCGGTCATGACGCACGACTGCAGCTCCTGCACGAGCAGGATGCCCTCGGTGTGCTGGAGCGCGCCACCATGGCGGGCCGGGCGGGCACCTTCAACGTGGGCGGTTCGGGCATCATCATGATGAGCCAGGCGATCCGCCGGTCGGGGCGGGTGGCGCTGCCGGTCCCGCGTTCGGCGCTTCAAGTCGTCGATTCACTGAGGCGCGCAACCAGTTACACTGAGCTCGATCGCGAGCAGTTGAACTACTTGAGCTATGGCCGGGTCATGGACACCGCGCGGATGCGCAACGACCTAGGTTACAGCCCCAAGTGGACCACTGTGGAGGCATTCGACGACTACGTGCGTGGCCGTGGATTGACGCCGATCATCGACCCGAAATGGGTACGCTCAATGGAGAGCCGAGCCACTGCAGTCGCGCAGCGATGGGGGCGTTAGCGGCGGTCGGGTCTGATACTCCAACTGGGGCGGGGAGAAGGTAACGACGTGGCGGGTGAATCAAAAGCGAAAGTGATTCCGCTGCATTCGAATTCGGGTCGCTCTGCGGCTGCGCAGCGCCGGGCCGCCCAGCGCGCGGACAGCGCCCGCCGGCATCCGTCCCTGCTGACCGATCCCGGTACCCGCGCCTCGGCCGAACAGATCGCCGCGGTCGTGCGGGAGATCGACCAGCACCGCGGCGTCACGCCCGGCGACGAGCAGGACGCTCCCAACGAACTGTCCAAAGCCATCACCGCTGTCGCGGATTTCGTCACCAAGCGGATGACCGGCGACTACGCCGTCGACGAGTTCGGGTTCGACCCGCACCTGACCAACGCGGTCGTAATGCCTTTACTGCGAGTGTTTTTCAAGTCGTGGTTCCGTGTTGAGGTCAGCGGGATCGAAAACCTTCCGTTGGAGGGCGCCGCCCTGATCGTGGCCAACCACGCCGGCGTATTGCCGTTCGACGGTCTGATGGCCTCGGTCGCCGTCCACGACCATCACCCGCTGCGCCGCGATCTGCGTCTGCTGGCTGCCGACCTGGTGTTCGATCTACCGGTGGTCGGCCAGGCGGCACGCAAGGCCGGCCACACCGTCGCGTGCGCCTCGGACGCGCACCGGCTGCTGGCCGCCGGTGAACTGACGGCGGTGTTCCCGGAGGGTTTCAAGGGCCTCGGCAAGCCGTTCAAGGACCGCTACAAACTGCAGCGGTTCGGCCGCGGCGGATTCGTGTCGGCGGCGCTGCGCGCGCAGGCGCCGATCGTGCCGTGCTCGATCGTCGGTTCCGAGGAGATCTATCCCAAGATCGGCGATATCAAGATGCTCGCCCGGCTGTTCGGCCTGCCGTACTTCCCGGTGACGCCGTTGTTCCCGTTGGCCGGCCCGCTCGGAGTGGTGCCGCTGCCGTCGAAATGGCATATCCAGTTCGGCGAGCCCATCTCCACCGAGGGCTACGAGGAGACGGCGGCCGAGGATCCGATGGTGACGTTCGAACTCACCGACCATGTCCGCGAGACCATCCAGCACACGCTCTACCAGCTGCTCGCCGGCCGCCGGAACACGTTCCTGGGCTGATCAGCCTTTCTGACCGGCCACCATCTTGGCGATGGCGGCGTCGCGGGCGGCGGCGATCTGCGCGCTCATCTCGTTGGCCTCGTCGATCTGTGCCTCGCCGAGCATCGTGACGATGCTGGTGGCCACGGGCGCGCCGTCGTTATCGGTCACCTCGGCCCTGACCTCGCAGATCACGGTGCCGTGCGACTCGATCACCGAGTCGAGGTAGGAGTCGAACCACAGCTTGTCGCCGACCTTGATGGGACGGTGGAAGATCAGCTTCTGGTCGCGATGCAGCACCCGTTCCAGGTTGATCGGCACGTCGAAGTTCTCGAACAACTCGAGCTGCACCCGCCGCCCGGCCACCGCCAGGAAGGTCAGTGAGGCGACGATGGTGTCGTGGCCCGCTTCGGCCGCGGCTTCCTCGGAATGGTGCGCCGGGTGGAAGTCCTGCACGGCAGTGGCGAACTCCCGGACCTTTTCCCGGCCCACCTCGAAAAAATCGGGGGAGCGGTAGTGGGTTCCGATGATGTTCTCCGCAATGCCCATGGCGGAAGAGCCTATCAGCGGCGCCGGGACGCAACCGCTGCCAGCGCCCCGCCCACCGCACCCAGGGCCAGCGCAGATGGCACGCCGATCCGGGCGGCCTTGCGTGCGGTGCGGAAGTCGCGGATCTCCCAACCACGTTCCCGAGCAACGTCGCGCAGTGCCGCGTCGGGATTGATCGCCACCGCGGTACCCACCAGGGACAGCATCGGCACATCGTTGAAGCTGTCCGAATACGCGGTGCAGCGCCGCAGGTTGAGGCCTTCCCGGATGGCCAGCGAGCGGACCGCGTGCGCCTTGCCCGGGCCGTGCAGGATATCCCCGACCAGCCGGCCGGTGAACACCCCGTCGACCGATTCGGCGACGGTGCCCAAGGCGCCGGTCAGGCCCAGCCTGCTGGCGATGGTCGCGGCCAACTCGTAGGGCGTGGCGGTGACCAGCCACACCTGTTGGCCAGCGTCCAGGTGCATCTGCGCCAGCTCACGGGTGCCGGGCCAGATCTTGTCGACGATGATCTCGTCGTAGATCTCTTCGCCGAGGGCGGCCAGTTCGGCGGTGGACCGGCCCTCGATGAAGGCCAGGGCTTTGCGCCGCCCGGCCGCGACGTCGTCGCTGTTCTCTTTGCCGGTGAACTGGAATTTGGCCTGCGCGTAGACGATTCCGAGGATGTCCTGATAGGTGAAGTACTTGCGTGCGGCCAGCCCGCGGGCGAAGTGCACCAGCGAAGAGCCGTGCACCAGGGTGTTGTCGACATCGAAGAACGCGGCCGCGGTGAGATCCGGCGGCGGCGGTGGGGGCGGGGTGAGGGCAGCTTCGGCGCTGGCTTCCCCGGCCAGCGCCTCGGCACTCTCGAACGCGCTCTCGACCCCGTCGATATCGGCGGCACCGGACTCGGACACGACACAACCCTAAGTCACGGCAGTCCAGACCCGCCGCCGATACTGGTGGCGTGGAGCATGAGGTGGTGTTGCTCACCCGGTCGGGGTGCAGCATTTGCGAACGGGCGGCGCAGACACTGGCCGCACTGGCCGACGAGTTGGGCTTCACCTGGACGGCCACCGATGTGGACCAGGCTGCCGTCGCCGGCGATCCTTCGCTGCGCAGCGAGTTCGGGGATCGGGTGCCGGTGGTGCTGCTCGACGGTGTCGAGCACAGCTACTGGGAAGTGGATGAGCAGCGGCTGCGTGCGGATCTGGAGTCCGGCGGGTTGGGGGTAGACCCGAGCTGAACCGGTACAGCAAATTTGGTAGGGGGGCTGGTAAACGGCTACTTTGGACCTGGTCCGGGCGAGCGAGGCGACGGGGAGAAACCTAGGTGATGATGCCGTGAGCGTGCTGCTATTCGGGGTCTCGCACCGAAGTGCGCCGGTATCCGTACTCGAGCAGTTGAGTACCGATGAGTCCGATCAGGCCAAGATCATCGATCAGGTGCTGCAATCCTCCCTGGTGACCGAGGCCATGGTGCTCTCGACGTGCAACCGGGTCGAGGTCTACGCGGTCGTCGAGGCGTTCCACGGTGGCTTGTCGGTGATCGGCCAGGTGCTCTCGGAGCACTCCGGGATGGGTCTGAACGACCTCACCAAGTACGCCTACGTGCGGTACGCCGAGGCCGCCGTCGAGCACCTCTTCGCGGTGACGAGCGGCCTGGACTCGCTGGTGATGGGTGAGCAGCAGGTGCTGGGCCAGGTGCGTCGGGCCTACGCCTCCGCCGAGGCCAACCACACCGTCGGCCGCACCTTGCACGAACTGTCCCAGCGCGCCCTGTCCGTCGGAAAGCGGGTGCACTCCGAGACCGGTATCGACGGCGCGGGCGCCTCGGTGGTGTCGGTATCGCTGGACATGGCCGCCAAACGCATACCCGGCGGGTTGGTCGGCACGACGGCCGTCGTGATCGGCGCCGGCTCGATGGGTGCCCTGGCCGCCAAACACCTGGTCCGGGCCGGTGTGGCGCGTATCGAGGTGGTCAACCGCTCGCTGCCGCGAGCCCGGCGCCTCGCCAACAACATCAAGGAACTCGGCGTCGAGGCACACGCGCACGTGCTCGATGACATCTCGTCGGTCCTGGTCGACGCCGATGTGGTGATGAGCAGCACCGGCGCGGTGCGTCCGGTGGTCTCCCTGGCCGATGTGCACCACGCCCTGACCCAGCGGAACACGGGAGCCACCGGGGACCGGCCGTTGGTGATCTGCGATCTGGGTATGCCGCGCGATGTCGACCTCGCCGTTGCCGGCCTCCCGGGTCTGCATGTCATCGACATGGACCGTATCCAGCGCGAACCGGCGTCCCGGGGCGCCGCCTCCGATGCCGAGGCGGCCCGTGTCATCGTCGCCAACGAGGTTGCCCAGTACCTGGCCAGCCAGCGCATGGCCGAGGTCACCCCGACGGTGACGGCGCTACGTCAGCGCGCCGCCGACGTGGTCGAGGCCGAACTGCTGAGGCTGGACAATCGGTTGCCCGGCCTCGATTCGGCCCACCGCGACGAGGTCGCCCGCACGGTCCGGCGCGTCGTCGACAAGCTCCTGCACGCCCCCACCGTGCGCGTCAAGCAACTGGCCGGTGCGCCCGGTGGCGACAGCTACGCCGAGGCGCTACGCGAGCTCTTCGAGCTCGATCCACAAGCTGTCGATGCGGTGTCGGGCGGCGAATTGCCTTTGATCGCAACCGAGAACGACAAGCCTGAGTTGTAGATTGGCCATTCGCGAAGACGCTGAGACCGTGATCCGGATCGGCACCCGGGGTAGCCTGCTGGCGACCACCCAGGCCGGCGTCATCCGCGACGCACTGATCGCGCTGGGACACCCCGCAGAGTTGGTCATCATCAGCACCGACGGCGACCGGTCGGACGCCCCCATCGCCGAGATCGGCGTCGGGGTGTTCACCGCCGCTCTGCGCGAGGCCATCGATGACGGCCGCGTGGACATGGCGGTGCACTCCTACAAGGATTTGCCGACCGCGCACGATGAACGTTTCACGATCGCGGCGATCCCGCGCCGAGAGGACCCCAGGGATGCCCTGGTGGCCCGCGACGGCCTGGTGCTGGGGGAGTTGCCGGCGGGCTCGGTGATCGGCACGTCGAGCCCGCGCCGGGCCGCGCAGCTTAGAGCACTGGGTCTCGGTTTGGAAATCCGCCCCCTACGAGGCAACCTAGACACCAGGTTGAACAGGGTAAGTAGCGGTGATCTCGACGGCGTCGTCGTCGCCCGGGCGGGTCTGGCCCGCATCGGACGGCTGGCTGATGTCTCCGAGTCCCTGGAACCGGTGCAGATGTTGCCGGCACCGGCTCAGGGCGCGCTCGCGGTGGAATGCCGCGCACGTGACACCGACCTTGCCGCGGTGCTGGCGGAGCTGGACGACGCCGACACTCGCGCAGCGGTCACCGCTGAACGAGCCCTGCTCGCCGAGCTGGAGGCGGGGTGTTCCGCGCCGGTGGGTGCGATCGCGGAAGTGGTCGAGTCCATCGATGAGGAAGGCCGGGTCTTCGAGGAGCTGTCGCTGCGCGGATGCGTGGCGGCGCTGGACGGATCCGACGTGATCCGTGCGTCCGGTATCGGGTCCCCCGAGCGGGCACGAGAGCTGGGGCTCTCGGTGGCCGCGGAGCTGTTCGAACTGGGTGCACGAGACGTGTTGGCAATTGAGCGGAGTGACAGATGACTGGGCACGCAGGGACCCGAGGCCGCAAGATCAAGCCCGGCCGCATCACCTTTGTGGGGTCCGGTCCGGGTGATCCCGGCCTGCTGACCAGCCGGGCGCGCGCGGTACTGACCAACGCCGCACTGGTGTTCACCGACCCCGACGTGCCCGATGCGGTGCTGGCGCTGGTGGGTGCCGAGCTGCCGCCACCGTCTGGACCGCAGCCCGAGGCCGCGGCTGTGACTTCTGACGGCGCCACCGAGTCGGCGCCCCCGGTCATCCCGGGTGGCCCGGATGTCCGGCCCGCGCTGGGCGATCCCGCCGAGGTCGCCAAGACCCTGGCCAACGAGGCCCGGCACGGCATGGACGTCGTACGCCTGGTGGCCGGTGATCCGCTGTCGGTGGATTCGGTCATCACCGAGGTCAACACGCTGGCCCGGACCCACCTGAACTTCGAGATCGTGCCGGGTCTGCCGGACACCACTGCGGTGCCGACCTACGCCGGTCTGCCGCTGGGCTCGTCACACACCGTCGCCGATGTGCGTGGTGACGTGGACTGGGCGGCGCTGGCCGCCGCGCCCGGCCCGCTGATCCTGCACGCCACGGCGTCGCACCTGCCCGACGCCGCGCGCACTCTCATCGAGTACGGCCTGTCCGAGGGCACACCCGCCGTCGTCACCGCGCATGGCACCACCTGCCAGCAGCATTCCGTCGAGACCACGCTTTCGGGCTTGGGGGACAAGGCAATTCAGCAGGCTGCCGAGGTCAGCGGAGGAACCCCGGGGCCGCTGTCGGGGCCGCTGGTGGTCACCATCGGCAAGACCGTGACCAACCGGGCCAAGCTGAACTGGTGGGAGAGCCGGGCCCTGTACGGCTGGACCGTGCTGGTGCCCCGGACCAAGGACCAGGCCGGCGAGATGAGCGACAAGCTGGTCGGCCACGGCGCACTTCCGGTCGAGGTGCCCACCATCGCCGTCGAGCCGCCGCGCAGCCCGGCTCAAATGGAAAGGGCCGTCAAGGGTTTGGTGGACGGCCGGTTCCAGTGGGTGGTGTTCACCTCCACCAACGCCGTGCGCGCCGTGTGGGAGAAGTTCAACGAATTCGGTCTGGACGCTCGCGCGTTCTCCGGGGTGAAGATCGCGTGTGTCGGTCAGGCCACCGCCGACCGGGTGCGTGCCTTCGGCATCAACCCCGAACTGGTGCCCGTCGGTGAGCAGTCGTCGCTCGGTCTGCTCGACGAGTTCCCGGAGTACGACGACATCTTCGACCCGGTGAACCGGGTGCTGCTGCCGCGCGCCGATATCGCCACCGAGACGCTGGCCGAGGGTCTGCGCGAGCGGGGCTGGGAGATCGAGGACGTCACCGCCTACCGGACGGTCCGAGCCGCTCCGCCGCCGGCGCACACTCGCGAGATGATCAAGACCGGTGGTTTCGACGCGGTCTGCTTCACCTCCAGCTCCACCGTGCGCAACCTGGTCGGTATCGCGGGTAAGCCGCATGCCCGCACCATCGTGGCCTGCATCGGCCCCAAGACGGCCGAAACCGCTGCCGAATTCGGTCTGCGGGTGGACGTGCAGCCGGAGACGGCCGCGGTCGGTCCGCTCGTCGAAGCGCTCGCCGAACACGCCGCCCGGTTGCGCGCCGAGGGTGCGCTACCGCCTCCGCGCAAGAAGAGTCGCCGGCGCTAACCGGCAGGATCCCGACTGTGTTTCCACGGCATAGGCCTCGCCGGCTGCGCTCCACGCCGGCGATGCGCCGACTCGTTGCGCAGACCTCCTTGGAGCCACGGCACCTGGTGCTGCCGATGTTCGTCGCCGACGGTATCGCCGAGCCGCGACCCATTTCCTCCATGCCGGGAGTGGTTCAGCACAGCCGGGATTCGCTGCGCCGAGCGGCCGCCGACGCGGTGTCGGCGGGTGTCGGTGGCCTGATGCTGTTCGGGGTGCCGCGCGATGAGGACAAGGATGCCCAGGGGTCGGTGGGTATCGACCCCGACGGTGTGTTGAATGCCGCCCTGCGCGATCTGTCCGCCGACCTGGGTGATGCCACCGTGCTGATGGCCGACACCTGCCTGGACGAGTTCACCGACCACGGTCACTGCGGCGTGCTGGACTCCGCCGGCCGGGTCGACAATGACGCCACCAATGAGCAGTACGTGAAACTCGCTGTCGCCCAGGCGCATTCAGGTGCACATGTGGTCGGTCCGAGCGGCATGATGGATGGTCAGGTGGCCGCGATCCGGGACGGGCTCGATGCCGCCGGGCATGAGGATGTCGCGATCCTGGCCTACGCCGCGAAGTTCGCGTCCGCCTTCTACGGGCCGTTCCGGGAGGCGGTGTCCTCCAGTCTGGTCGGCGACCGCCGCACCTATCAGCAGGACCCGGGCAACATCAGGGAAGCCGTGCACGAGATCGAGCTCGATATCGAGGAGGGCGCCGATATGGTGATGGTCAAGCCCGCCATGAGCTATCTCGATGTGGTGCGCGCCGCCGCGGATATCTCACCGGTGCCGGTGGCGGCGTATCAGATCTCCGGCGAGTACGCGATGATCAGCGCCGCCGCGGCCAACGGCTGGATCGACCTGCAAGCCTCGGCATTGGAGTCGCTGATCGGTATCAGGCGGGCCGGCGCCGATATCGTGTTGACCTACTGGGCGGCCGATGTCGCCGGCTGGCTGGCGTGACTCCGCCCGACCAGCCCGCCGAGCGTCCGCAAGGCCGCCAGGATGGCCGCCCGGACGATGTGATCACGGGATTCTGGCTCTGGATGACGGCCCTGCCGTTGATGGTGATCACCAACATCATCGACACGGTGACGGCGCCGACACCCAAGACGGCGGGGCTCGCCTACGCATTGACCGCGTTGTTCCTCGTGATCGTCACCGCGTTGGTGGTCACCTTCGCCCTGTTGATGCGCGCGGGCTACCGGTGGGCACGCACTCTGCTCACCGCGGGCGGCATCACCGCGGTGATGTATTCACTCACCAGTCTGTTCACGGTGGACCGCGGTACGGGAGCGGCGGTGGCCTATGCGGTCTGCGCGATCACGGGTTCGGTGCTGATCGTCGGCGGGGTGTTCTTGCTGCACCGTCGGGACAGTCACGAATATCTCACCCGCTAGGCTGGCCCGACCATGTCAACAGCACCGCGTCCACGGATCATCACCATTGCTTTCTGGCTGACGATGGTGGGTGCGGTCCTGTTGCTGGCCGGCGGAATCCTGGGCATCACCACGTCGCTGACCACACCGGTGAGCGCGTTCCCGGCGTCGATGGGCCAGGGGCAGGCGCACCGCATTCTGCTCATGCACGGCGGCGTCGGTGCCGTTCTGGCGCTCGCGGGTCTCGGCCTGAGTTTCCTGGCCGGACGGACCCGCAACGGCGACAAGCGGTTCCGCCGGGCGCTGGCGGCGCTGGCGGGCGTGGTGGTCTTCCTCGTGTTCCTGATCGCCCTGTTCGCGCCCTACAACCTCGAACTGCTCACCCTCATCGGTGTGGTTCCGGTGGCGATCGGTGCGACGCTGTTCACCCGGCCTCCGGCCGCGGACTGGTTCGAGGATGCGTCGTGACCTCCGCGGACCCTCAGGACGAGCCGCAGGTGCTGTTCTACGAGCCGGGCGCCAGCTGGTGGTGGCTGCTGGTGGGTCCGCTGTCGGCACTGGCGATGGCGTCGATTCAGCTGACCGGCGGCGCCGGCGTGCAGTTCGGTGTGCCGGCGGTGTTCCTGGTGCTGGTGAGTGGTTTCCTGGCGATCCAGATCAAGGCGGCCCGCATCCACACCTCCGTGGAGCTGACGCCGCACACCCTGCGCCAGGGCACCGAGACGATCGACACCGCGGACATCGTGCGGATCTTCCCCGAGGCGAAGGGGGCTGAAGCCGAGAAGTGGCAGTCCTACCGCGCGCTCGGCGAGCTGACCGGGGTGCCGCGTGGCCGGACCGGAATCGGGCTCAAGCTGTCCGGTGACCGCTCCGCGCAGGCGTGGGCGCGGCGGCACCGTACCCTGCGCGCCGCGCTGCACAGCGTGGTGGAGGAACCGGCCCTGTGAACCGCCGTGCCCTGGTCGAACTCGTGCTGGCGTTCGTCGCGCTGGTGGGATGTGTGCTGAGCTGGCAGGCCGCGGGCGAGACCGCGCAGGCCGCCCCCATCACCGACGGCGAGCCGTCGACCACCTCGGTGGTCTACTACCCGCCGCTGATCGTGCTGGCGCTGGTGCTGGCGACGGCGGCGGGGGTGCTGGCGGTGCTGGGCATCGCGCGCCTGCGTCGGCGCTGAGCTGCGCACCGCAGTCCTTCGTCCGTGGACTTCTGCGGACGTTCCACCCTCTCGCGTGAGCTCCGCCACACCCGCTTGGAACAAAGTTCAAAAGTTGTAACACTGTACCCATGACCGAACTGGCCGAGCAGCCGCAGCACGCCGACTCCCTCCCGCTGGGCCCCGAATCGCTGGTGTGGAAGTACTTCGGTGACAACCGGATGTATCTGATCGGGCCGCGCCCCGCCGTCCTGCAGAACATGCTGGCCGAGCTGGGCCAGGGCGTGCTGGATCACTCGGTGTTCTTCGCGGACACCGCCGCGCGCGTGAAGCGGTCGATCCCGCCGATCATGATGACGGTGTACGGCTCTGACGACGACAACCCCGGCCAGAAGGTGCGCGATTTCCACAAGAACATCAAGGGTGAGATGCCCAGCCAGGACGGACAACCGGCCGCGCGCTACCACGCACTGGACCCGGAAACCTACTACTGGGCGCACGCCACCTTCGTCGAGCAGGTGCTCTACTTCGCCGATACGTTCGTCAAGCGGTTGAGTGACGATGAGAAGGAGCGGATCTACCTGGAGTCCAAGGCCTGGTACCGCCGTTACGGCGTGAGTGACCGCGCCATGCCCGCCACCTACGCGGAGTTCGTCCAATACTGGGACCGGATGATGGACGAGATCGTGGTGGGCCACAAGACCGCCCAGTACGGCGTCGGTTATGTCACCAAGGGATTCCCCAAGCCCAAGGGCGTCTCGCCGCTGGCATGGAAATTCATTGCGCCGGTGTTCAACCCGATGGCGGCGTTCCTCACCACCGGCGGCCTGCCGCCGCGGGCCCGGGTGCTGCTGGACCTGCCGTGGACAGAGCGCCAGGAGCGCAACTATCAGCGATTCGCCGCGTTCTGGCGGTCCGGGCCGGTGAACTGGCTCTGGGATCGGCTGCCGATGTCGGTGCGCTACAACAAGTTCGCGCAGCAGGGTTATGCCAGCCAACGGGCCGGCCAGCATGCCGGCGCCTGACGCCACGCAACTGATCCTCGACGCCGCGCTCGTCGAGTTCGAACGGCACGGGTTCCGCCGCGTCGCGCTTGACGATGTCGCAAAGCGGGCCGGCGTCAGCCGCACCACCATCTACCGCCGGTTCGTCAACCGTGACGAACTGGTGGGTGCGGTCATCGAGCGCGAGAACGTGGCGCTGTTCGCCGATATCGCGCACGAGCTGAAAGCAGCAGGGCCGCAATCGAATTACTATGTCGAGGCGTTCACCCTGTCCATCCTGCGGTTCCGTAGGCACCGGGTGCTCAACCAGATGGTCATCGACGAACCCGCGCTGGTGATGGAACTGATGCACCGGCACTACGGGGCCGCGGTCGGGCGGATGGCCGACGCACTGCGGGTGATCTTCCCGCCGGGTTTCGCCGACCGGATCGGGGAGCGGGCCGTGAACGACCTCGCCGACACCATCCTTCGTTATGCGGCGATGGCGTTGCTGCTGCCGAGTGTGGAGCCGTTGCAGACCGCCGACGACATCCGGGCGTTCGCCGTGAAGCATTTCCTGCCCAGCCTGCCTGCGGCGTTGCGCACCATCTCGGCGTGATCGCGCCGCGCAGTGTTTGGTGGGTCACAGTTGCGGGCAGCCTTCACCTATGAGTAACGAAGGCCAGCTGCCCGCGCAAGAGCCACTGGAAGTCACCGCGGAACACCACAAGAAAGCCGAAGACGTCATGAAGTCCTATGACGACTCCCGGCCGACCGTCACGTTGCCCGGCAGCAACGGCACGGTCTCGGGGACTGCGATCAACGATTGGCTCGATGGCGACGGCAAACCCCGCTACGGCGAGGCCGACAGGACATAACCTGACCGGTGTGACCCCGCTGGAGCGAATCGCACCTGCCTTCATCGAGATGGCCCATTCGATCGTGTGGGCCTCGGTGGCCACCGTCGACGTTGACGGCCGGCCGCGCAGCCGGATCCTGCACCCCATCTGGGAGTGGGACGGGACCGATCTGCTGGGCTGGATCGCGACCGCGCCCACCCCGGTCAAGAAGGCGCATTTGGCGGTGCACCCGTACGTGTCGGTGAGCTACTGGACGCCCAGCCACGACACCTGCAGCGCGGAGTGTCTGGTCGAGTGGTACACCGACGATGAGACCCGAACCCAGGTGTGGGACAAGTTCGCCACCGGCCCGGCCCCGGTCGGCTACGACCCGAGCATCATCCCCGGCTGGGACAGCCCGACCTCACCGTCGTTCGCGGCGCTACGGCTGACGCCCCATCGCCTGCGGGTGATGCCGGGTGCGGCGATGATCACCGGCTCCGGGGTGCTCAACTGGCACGCGTGAGCAGCAGGGTGAGTTCGACACCCGTCGCCTGGAGAAGTCTGCGCCACGGCCGCGGTCACGAGCCCGTCCGGGTCAAGAGCACAGCCTGCTCGAAGGGGATGTGCGGGAAGACGAATCGGGCCGGCCCCGTGACGGTCTGTGCCGCTTCGGCTTTGGTGACCACCCGGGGATCGGCGTAGCCGGCGGTTCGGCCACCCCGCTTGATGGTGGCCGTACCGGTCGCGGTGATGTTCTTCAGCCAGTCCCGGTTCGGGCCGTAGCTGAGCAGGATCGCGACGCCGTCATGGGTGCTGAACACCGACAGTGGTGTGCGGTAGGGCTTTCCGGACTTGCGGCCGACGTGCTCGAGGATGCCCATGGTGGGCAGCCAGCCCGCCCACAGCCGTTGGATCGGGTTGGTGACATACCGGTTGAACCGGGCCAGCCATTGCGGTAGCTGCATGGTGTCGATCCAAGTCCGATACGGGGACTATCACAAGGGCTGTTGGGGCCGCCGGACTCGATTCGGCGTCCATTATTATGACTGATGTATCATCCCTTTAAATGGGCTCACGATCGACAAGTTCCGTCCCCAGGTCGGGGCCGGCGGGGGAGGGGTGTATGCGGTGCTCAAGCATGGCGCGGTGGTGATCGATACGGCGCTGCGCCGTCGGCCGCGGACGCGCGTATCCGCGGCGGATCTGGACAGTTTTGCCGCCCGTCTGAATCGGCTGTTCGACACGGTCTACCCGCCGGGGCGCGGCCCCTACTGCAGTCGTGAACTGGTGACCGCTCTGGCGAACCGCGGTCTGGCGCTGTCCGCGCCGTATCTGTCCCAGCTGCGCCTTGGCCGGCGCGGTAACCCGTCGCTGGAAACGATGGAGCTGATTGCCGAGTTCTTCGGTATCCGAAGTGACTACTTCACCGGACGCGACGAGAGCTACCGTCGGCGGCTCGACGAAGAGCTGTATTGGCTTGCGCTGTCGCGCAATCCAGGAATCCGCCGCGTCACCACCGCGCTGATCCAGCTGCCGCCCAAGCGTCAGGAACAGATCCTTGCTGCCGCAGGGGTCTGACCGCCGGTGCAGATCATGAGTCGGCTATTCCGAGCGCCCGCAGGGCGTTGTCCTTCAGCACGCGATCAACGGTTGTTGCCGGGATATCCAACGTGGCGAAGTCATCGCGCCAGAGGTCGACATCATGACCGGGATAACCGGAGCCGAAGAGAACCTTCGTCGACAACGTGGTCCTGATCGCGTCGACGAGCAGTGGTGGGAAGTCTCTGGGGGACGTTCCGGACAGGTCGATGTAGACGTTGGCCTTGTGGGTCGCAATGGCGATCTGCTCGTCGAGCCACGGCACCGCGGGGTGGGCCATCACGATGGTCAGTTCCGGAAAGTCGGCAGCAATATCGTCGAGCATCATCGGGTTGGAGTAGCGGAGCTTGATCCCGCGTCCGCCGGGCCGGCCGGCGCCGATGCAGGTCTGGCCGGTGTGGAAGAGCAGGGGCAGCGAATGCTCGGCGATGGCTTCGTAGATGGGGTAGAACTGTCGATCGTTGGGTTCGAATGCCTGAACACTCGGATGGAATTTGAACCCTCGTACCCCGTATTCGCCGGCGAGGCGGTGCGCGCGATGGACGGAAGCAGTACCTTGCCAGGGGTCGACCGACCCGAACGGGATCAGTACATCTGCGTTGAGCGCGGCTCGTTCGGCTATCTCCTCGACGGAATTGGGCGCGCGCCCGGTCGCTGCAGTGGCGTCGACGGTGAAGACCACGGCGGCCATGTTGCGCTCGCGATAGTACTGGGCCACCGCGTCGATGGTCGGGATCGCTCCCGCCAGCGGTGATGCGGCGCTCTGAATCGAGAGCCCGGGTTCGTCGGTGCGCCAGCGGCGGCCGTCCCAGTCAATGGACACATGAGCGTGGATGTCCAGCGCATCGATGGTGTCGAAATCGATGTCGCACGCATAGAAGGTCATGACCGGCCGGGACCGATCGATCCAGCCTGTGCTCTGACGGAAGGGAGGGCGACGCGCCCAGAACATGCCTGCATGCTGAGTTAGTCGCTGGCCGCGCCCCAAACCGAATGGTGATGCGCATCACATGCGTGTGAGGTGGACACGGTCGTGCTGGGTCGGGTCGTCGAGGAGTGCGGCGCCGGCTACCCGACGACGCTGATCACCCGCTGGTCGCGCTGAGCCCGCGCTGACCGAACAGCTCCAGCATCGCGTGCAACACGGGCTCATGTGCCGAGCGTCGGGTGTAGGCGCCGATGGTCAGGGCGGGATCGCCCTCGATGTCACGGATGGCGGTGCCGGTGGATTCGAGGCCCACGGTGAACGTTCGCGGAACGACGGCGATCCCCAGACCATTTGCCGCGCAACGGGTCACATCCGCAATCTGACCGAGTTCGAAGATGATCTCGCGGTGCAGGCCGGCATCGCGGAACAGCGTGTCGACCATGGTGCGCAGCCGTGAACCCGGATGGAATTCGATGAAAGGCCCCGCGGCGGCCAGCTGGGACAACGGTATCGGTCCGTGCGGCGCGGTCGAGGAGGTGGCGGGAGCGGGCGAGATGACCGGAACAACGGCCACCAACGGCTCGGCAGCGGCCAGCGGGCGAAACGTGAGTCGGGGATCCGGAAGCGGTGACACCGAGCCGGCCAACGCGATGTCGAGCGAGCCGTCCGCGACCGCGTCGATCAGTTCCGCGCTCGGGCCGGCGGTCATGGTGATCCGAACCTGCGGATACCGGCCGCGCAATCGCCCGAGTGCGGCCGGCACATCGAGGACGCGCGTCGCGGTCTGGGTACTGCCGACACGCAACGTGCTCAGCGACTCCGCCGTGTAGGCGCTCATCTTGGCCCGCAACTCGTCGGCCAGTTCCACCATGCGGCCGGCCGTGGCCATGAAGAGCTCGCCGGCCTCGGTCAGGCTCACCTGCCGGGTGGTCCGATGAAAGAGCCGGACGCCGAGTTCGCCCTCCAACTGCGCGATCTGCGTGCTCAGCGCGGATTGTGAGATGTGGCAGCGGCGGGCCGCGGCGGTGAAGGAGCCGGTGTCGGCCACCGCGAGCGCATAGGTGAGCTGCCGCAATTCCATTTGTCAAAGAGATTAATGTTCCGCGATCTATCCATCAATCAGATATCGGGGATGTGCCAGACTCGTGCGGTCATGTCTAGACAAATGGGAGTGTCATGTCCGTGAATCTTGCCGCCGCGCCCGTGGCGGTCCTCGGCGCCACCGGTGCTCAGGGTGGTGCCGTGGCGGATGCGCTGCAGGCCAGAGGGGTGCGGGTGCGGGCGGTGGTGCGTAATCCGGATTCGTCGCGGGCGCACGCCCTCGTGGCCGGGGGAGCCGAGGTCGTCGTCGCCGACCTCGCCGACGAGAGCGCGCTCACCGCGGCGTTCGCCGGGGCCGCGGGCGTCTTCGCGGTGACGACACCGTTCGAGGAGGGGCCCCACGTCGAGGTCGAGCAGGGCCTGCATGTGCTGGCGGCCGCCGAGCGAGCCGGCGTCGGGCACCTGGTCTATTCGTCGGTGGCCAGCGCCGACCAGAGCTCCGGCGTGCCGCATTTCGACAGCAAGGCCGAAATCGAACAGGCGCTCGCGGCGACCGCCGTGCCGCATACGATCGTCGGACCCACCTTCTTCTTCGACAACCTGCTCGGTGCGATCAGCGAGCTCGGCTCCGGAGTGCTGGAGTTGGCGCTGCCGGTCGATCAGCCGTTACAACAACTGGACCGCCGAGACCTCGGCAGTTTCGTGGCGCAGGTGTTCGACGAGCGGGAACGGTTCGTGGGGCGGCGCATCGACATCGCCTCCGATGCGATCACTCCCCGCCAGATGGCCGCGGCGTTGCAACGCGCCTCCGGCCGGCCGGTCCGGGCGCTCAGCTTCGACCCTGCCGATATCGAGTCGCCGGATATGCGTGCCATGTACACGTTCCTCACCGACCGTGGCTACGCCGTGGACACCACCTGGTTGCACCGTGAGTTCTCGGGCGTCGGCTGGCACAGGTACGACGACTGGCTCGACGACACGCTGTCCGCGAACCGGGCGGGCTGACCATGCGCGCACTCGCAGTCGCGGTGGTGGCGCTGGCCCTGGCGTTCGGTGTGGCGCCGTCGGCCGCGGCTGTCCCGACGGATGCCGTTGGCGCGCAATACGACTCCGTCCACGTCTATGTCGACCCTGCCGACTTCGACACGTTCGTGCACAGCTGGGTGTCGACCTTCGGCGGAACGACGAGCGCGGCAGCGACCACGCACGTCACCCCGACACCGAGCACCACCCGGTCCCAGCTCATCCTGTCGCCGGTGGGCACCCTGTCGGTCTTCGGATTCACCACGCCCGTGCCGTATCCCTTCGGCACCGAACGCGGCGGCTGGCTGATGGCCGATCTCGACGCCGGATTGGCCCATGCGGAGGCTGCCGGCGCCACCACGGTGGTGGCGCCCTTCGACGACCCCATCGGCCGGGACGCGATCATCCAGTTCCCCGGCGGGGTGCGCACCCAGCTCTATTGGCACACCACGGCGCCCGCGTATCCGGCGCTGCGCACCGTGCCGGACAACCGGATCTATCTGTCACCCGGTGACGTCGAGCCCTTCCTGCGTTCCTATGGGGAATTCACCGGTGCCACTGTGGATTCGGACCAGCCGGCCGCGGACGGCGGTCTCCTCGGCGCGCCGGGGACGACGTTTCGGCAGATCCATCTGTCCGGGCCGTTCGGCAACACCATGGTGTCGGTGACCGACGGGCATCTGCGGTATCCGTTCGGCCACGAACTCGCCGGCTACGCCGTCGACGATGTCGAGGTGACTCTGATGAAGGCGAAATCCGCTGGTGCACAGGTGCTCTCGCCGCCCGCCGGGTCGGCGCGAAGCGCCGTCCTGCGATTTCCCGGCGGCTATCTCGCCGAAGTTCACGCGATCTGAAGGAGTGCCGGTGCTCACCGTCGGACTGGTCGGAGTCGGAGACATGGGCGCGCAGATGCTGCCGCGTCTGCTGGACGCCGGATTCGAGGTGACCGCCTTCGACACCGACCCGGACCGGTTGCGCTCGGCGGCTCAGGTGGGGGCGCGCCCGGCCGATTCGGCGGCACGGGCGGCCGCGGCGAGCGATGTGGTGCTCAGTGTGGTGATGTCGCAGGACATCCCGGCCGCCCACTACGGTGAGCACGGTGTACTGGCCGGGTTGGGGCCGGCCAGTGTGCTCGTGGTGTGCTCGACGACCACGCCTGGGATCGTTGCGGACCTACAGGCACAGGCAGGTCCGCACGCACTCCTGGTCGATGCGCCCATCGTCGGCGGTGTCCGGTACGCGCGCGAGGGGACGGTGACCTTCCTCGCCGGAGGCAGTACCGACGCCGTGGACCGGGCCGATCCCGTGCTGTCGGTGCTGGGCAAGGTGGAGCGGGTCGGGCCCTACGGCTCAGGTGTGGCCTACAAGCTGATCACCAACGCATTCGTGATGGCCGCCGAGGTCGGACTGCGGGAAGCGCTCGATCTCACCGACATCCTCGGTGGTGACTACGGCACCGCGCTGCGCCTGTTCGGTCTGGGCCCGATGGCCGCGGTGACGGCCCGGGCGCTGGATCCCTCGAACCCCCGCCCGCTGCGGGCGTCGGCCGAGGATTTCGACACGTTGTTGTCCGTCGTCGAGGATCCCGACCTGCTGCCGATATGTGCCGCCGGGCGGGACCGGCTCTGGGCCGCGGTGGACGCCGAGACCGGATTCGAGCCCGAGTTCATCGATCTCACCCGCAGAACCACCGCCCGGCCCCCGTACCGGGCAACCTGACCAGGGACATCTCCCACCCGAGCCTTTCCACTACACCCTGTAGTTGGGGTGGTGTGCGGAACTGGGACACTGGACACCATGACAAGCACGGCCGCCTCCGCTGCATTGTTCGCCGACGCCTGCGCAGTCATCCCCGGCGGCGTGAATTCGCCGGTCCGGGCGTTCAGCGCGGTGGGCGGCACCCCGAGGTTCATCACCAAAGCCGATGGGTACTGGTTGACCGACGCGGACGGCAACCGCTACGTCGACCTGGTGTGCTCATGGGGTCCGATGATCCTCGGGCACGCCCATCCCGATGTCGTGCAGGCCGTTCAGGAAGCCGCGGTCAACGGGCTGTCCTTCGGCGCTCCGACGCCGTCGGAGACCGAACTGGGCCGCGCCATCATCGAGCGGGTCGCGCCGGTGCAGCGCATCCGCTTCGTCAACTCCGGCACCGAGGCCACCATGAGCGCCATCCGGTTGGCCCGCGGCTACACCGGCCGGCCGAAGATCATCAAATTCTCCGGCTGCTATCACGGGCACAGTGACGCGCTGCTCGCCGACGCCGGTTCCGGGGTCGCGACGCTGGGGCTGCCGTCCTCACCCGGCGTCACGGGGGCAGCCGCCGCGGACACCCTCGTGCTGCCATACAACGACGTCGCCGCCGTGGAGGAGGCTTTCGCCGCCCACGGCGAACACATCGCCTGTGTCATCAGCGAGGCCAGCCCGGGCAATATGGGCACCGTGGCCCCGCTGCCCGGCTTCAACGCCGCGCTGCGGCGGATCACCGCCGAGCACGACGCCCTGCTGATCCTGGACGAGGTGATGACCGGGTTCCGGGTCAGCCGATCCGGCTGGTACGGCATCGACCCGGTGGACGCCGATCTGTTCACCTTCGGGAAGGTGATGAGCGGCGGGCTGCCCGCCGCCGCCTTCGGCGGCCGCACAGAAGTGATGGAGCGCCTGGCCCCGCTGGGGCCGGTCTATCAGGCCGGCACCCTGTCCGGGAACCCGGTGGCGATGGCCGCCGGACTGGCCACCCTGGCGGCCGCCGACGACACCGTCTACGCCACTCTGGACGCCCACGCCGACCGGCTGCACGGACTGCTCACCGCCGCGCTCACCGAAGCTTCCGTGGCGCACCATATTTCGCGCGCGGGCAACTTCCTCACGGTGTTCTTCGGCGACGGGCAGCCGACGAACTTCGCCACCGCGAAAGCCACCGAGACCTGGCGCTACCCGGCCTTCTTCCACGCGCTGCTGGACGCCGGTGTCTACCCGCCCTGCAGCGCATTCGAAACCTGGTTCGTGTCAACGGCTCTCGATGACGCCGCATTCGACAAGATCGCCGAAGCGCTGCCGCACGCGGCCCGGGCCGCCGCCGAGGCCACCCAGTGAGCACAGTGCCGGTGAGAACGACAGTCCACGTGATGCGCCACGGCGAGGTGTTCAATCCGGAGAAGGTGCTCTACGGCCGGCTGCCCGGCTACCACCTCTCCGATCGTGGCCGGGCCCAGGCTCAAGCCGCCGCCGACTGGCTGGCATCGCACGACGTCACCCATATCGTGGCCTCCCCGCTGGAGCGGGCACAGGAGACCGCCGCGCCGATCGCCGCGGCGCACGGGCTTGCCATTCATACCGACGCCGACCTGATCGAGTCGTGGAACCAGTTCGAGGGCGAGCGGGTGGCCCCCGGCGACGGCGCCCTGCGCGACCCCCGCAACTGGCCGCGGCTGCGCAACCCGATGAAACCGTCCTGGGGCGAGCCGTATGTCGAGATAGCCCCACGGATGACGGCCGCCCTGCACCGGGCGCGCGAGAACGCCGAAGGCCATGAGGCGGTGTGCGTCAGCCACCAGCTGCCGGTGGAGACGCTGCGCCGGGCCATGACCGGACGCAGGCTCGCTCACCTGCCGTTACCGCACAGCCGACTGTGCAACCTCTCGTCCATCACGTCCTTCGTGTTCGACGATGACCACCTCGTCCGGTGGGCCTATACGGAGCCCTGGGGTCTGTAGTGAAGTGGTTGGCTGCGCTGGCGACGGCGCTTGTGGTGCTCACCGGTTGTTCCACCGGTGACGACGCCGTCGCTCAGGGGGGCACCTTCGAGTTCGTCGCTCCGGGCGGTAAGACCGATATCTTCTACGATCCGCCCGAGAAGCGCGGCACCCCAGGGAAACTGGCGGGGCCCGACCTGATGGACCCCAACCGCACGCTGGCCCTGGACGACTTCGCTGGCAAGGTCGTCGTCATCAACGTGTGGGGCCAGTGGTGTGGGCCCTGCCGTTCGGAGATTCCCCAGCTGGAGCAGGTGTTCGAAAAGACCCGCGACCTCGGGGTCGCTTTTCTCGGCATCGACGTGCGGGACTACAACCGGGATGCGGCAAAGGATTTCGTCATCGACCGCAAGGTCAGCTTCCCGTCGATCTATGACCCGCCGATGCGCACCATGATCGCGTTCGGCGGTAAATACCCGACCACCGTCATCCCGTC
Source organism: Mycolicibacterium fluoranthenivorans (assembly GCF_011758805.1). Taxonomy (NCBI): domain Bacteria; kingdom Bacillati; phylum Actinomycetota; class Actinomycetes; order Mycobacteriales; family Mycobacteriaceae; genus Mycobacterium; species Mycolicibacterium fluoranthenivorans. The sequence continues at coordinate 1,152,461 of NZ_JAANOW010000001.1, forward strand.
CACGGTGGTGCTGGACCGGCATCACCGTGTCGCCGCCGTGTTCCTGCGTGAGCTGCTGGCCGCCGACCTGCTGCCGGTCATTGAGCGCTTGGCTTCGGAAAAGTGATGGCGAAGTGACGGCGACGTGAACCCCACCGAGCTCGTATCCAACGGTCCGGTCCTGCTGGCCCTCGGCGTCAGCGTGCTGGCCGGGCTGGTGTCGTTCGCGTCGCCGTGCGTGGTGCCGCTGGTTCCGGGCTATCTGTCGTATCTGGCCGGCGTCGTCGGGGTGAGCGAGTCCGATGACCGCGGTAGGTGGCGGGTGGTCGGTGCGGCCGCGCTGTTCGTCGCCGGCTTCACGGTGGTATTCCTGCTCGGCAGCGTCGCGGTGCTCGGCATGACGACATCGGTGATCACCAATGAGGCACTGCTGCAACGTATCGGCGGTGTCGTCACCATCGTGATGGGCCTGATCTTCGTGGGCGTCATCCCGCTGCTGCAACGGGAGGCCCGGTTCGCGCCGCGCCAGCTGTCGACCCTCGGCGGCGCCCCCCTGCTCGGCGCGGTATTCGCGCTCGGCTGGACGCCGTGCCTGGGTCCGACGCTGACGGCGGTGATCGCCGTGGCGTCGGCCACCGAAGGGTCGGCGGTCGCGCGCGGTATCGCGCTGGTGATCGCCTACTGCCTCGGCCTCGGTGTGCCGTTCCTGCTGCTGGCGTTCGGCTCGGCGCGGGCGGTGCGCGGGCTGGCCTGGCTGCGCGCGCACACCCGCGGCATCCAGATCTTCGGTGGGGTGCTGATGATCGCGGTCGGTATCGCCCTGGTCACCGGGCTGTGGGGGGACTTCGTGGCGTGGGTGCGGGATGCGTTCGTCAGTGACGTGAGGCTGCCGATATGAGCTCCCTTCAGCGAGTGTGGGCGCTGATCCGCAACACCTGGCGCACCCTGACCTCCATGGGCACCGCACTGGTGCTGCTGTTCCTTTTGGCGCTCGGCGCCATGCCCGGTGCGCTGCTCCCGCAGCGCAGTCTCAACGCCGGCAAGGTCGACGAATACCTGGCCCAGCATTCGACCATCGGGCCGTGGCTGGACAAGGTGCAGGCCTTCGATGTGTTCTCCAGTTTCTGGTTCACCTCGATCTACGTGCTGCTGTTCGTCTCGCTGGTGGGCTGTCTGACCCCGCGGCTGGCCGAGCACATGCGCAGCCTGCGCGCCGTACCGGTGGCCGCTCCGCGCAATCTGGCACGGCTGCCCAAACACCATGAGGCCGTGCTCGATGGGAAGGTCGACGGCGACGCCGCGCAGCTGGCCGCCACCATGAGCGACCGGCTCAAAGGCTGGCGGCGCACCACCCGCCACACGGACGAAGTCACTGAGATCTCGGCGGAGAAGGGTTATCTGCGCGAGTTCGGCAATATCGTCTTCCACTTCTCGCTGCTGGGTCTGCTGGTCGCCGTCGCCGCGGGCAAGCTGTTCGGCTACGAGGGCAACGTCATCGTCATCGCCGACGGCGGACCCGGATTCTGCTCGGCCTCGCCGGCCGCGTTCGATTCGTTCCGGGCCGGCAACACCGTCGACGGCACCTCGCTGTACCCGATCTGCCTGAAGGTCGACGACTTCGACGCCGAGTACCTGCCCAGCGGGCAGGCGGTCAGCTTCGCCGCCAACATCCAGTACCAGGACGGCCATGACCTGTTCACCGACACCTGGCGGCCCTACCGGCTGGAGGTCAACCATCCACTGCGGATCGGCGGCGACCGGGTGTACCTGCAGGGCCACGGCTACGCGCCGACGTTCACGGTGACCTTCCCGGACGGGCAGAAGCGCACCAGCACGGTGCAGTGGCGTCCCGACGATCCGCTGACGCTGCTGTCCTCCGGGGTGATCCGGGTGGATCCGCCCGGCGGCACCTATCCCGACCCCGATGAGCGCCGTAAGCATCAGATCGCGGTGCAGGGGCTGCTGGCCCCGACCGAACGGCTCGACGGCACCCTGCTGTCGTCGAGCTTCCCGGCGCTCAACGATCCCGCGGTGGCCATCGACATCTACCGCGGTGACGCCGGCTTGGACACCGGGCGCCCGCAGTCGTTGTTCACCCTGGACCCACGGCTCATCGGGCAGGGCCGGCTGACCAAGCAGGCCCGGGTCAACCTCAAGGCAGGTGAACAGACCCGGTTGAACGACGGCACGACGATCCGGTTCGACGGCGCGGTCCCGTTCATCAACCTGCAGGTCTCCCATGACCCTGCGCAGGTGTGGGTGCTGGTGTTCGCCATGTCGATGATGGGTGGGCTGCTGGTCTCCCTGGTGGTGCGGCGGCGGCGCGTGTGGGTTCGGCTTACCCCAGGCGCGGCAGGTACGGTAAGCGTCGAGCTGGGGGGTCTGGCCCGAACCGACAATTCCGGGTGGGGTGACGAGTTCGAGCGGCTCACCGTGAAGCTGCTGGGAGAAGAGTGACGCGCGCATGAATACAACGCACATCGATATCGGGCTGGCCCGCTATTCGGACTGGGCCTTCACCTCGTCTGTGGTCGTGCTGGTCGTCGCCTTGATCCTGCTCGCCGTCGAGCTGGCGTACGCGCGGGGCCGCAAGGTCGAAGCCCGCGAACTCGTCGGGGCGACAGCGGGCACGGGAGCCGCTACGGCGGCGACATCGGGCAGGGGCGCCGCAGTGGGCGCGGACAGCCCGACCCCCGGCGTCATCGCCGACACCCCGACCCGGTCCGCCGATGAACGCGTCGGCCGCGCCGGCCTGGCGCTGGTGTACGTCGGCATCGCGCTGCTGGCCACGTGCATCGTGCTGCGCGGTCTGGCCACGGCACGGGTGCCGTGGGGCAACATGTACGAGTTCATCAACCTCACGTGCCTCTCCGGGCTGATCGCCGGGGCGATCGTGTTGCGCAAACCGCAGTTCCGGGCGCTGTGGGTGTTTGTGCTGGTGCCGGTGCTGATCCTGCTGACGGTCTCCGGGCGCTGGCTGTACACCAATGCCGCTCCGGTCATGCCCGCGCTGCAGTCCTACTGGCTGCCGATCCACGTCTCGGTGGTCAGCCTGGGCTCCGGGGTGTTCCTGGTCGGCGGTGTGGCCAGCATTCTGTTCCTGCTCAAGATGTCCCCGCTGGCCGATCGCGACAACGGTTTCGGTCGGATGATCCAGCGGTTGCCCGACGGGCAGACGCTGGACCGGATCGCCTACCGCACCACCATCTTCGCGTTCCCGATCTTCGGTTTCGGTGTCATCTTCGGGGCTATCTGGGCCGAGGAGGCATGGGGCCGCTATTGGGGCTGGGATCCCAAGGAGACGGTGTCATTCATCGCGTGGGTGGTGTACGCGGCGTATCTGCATGCGCGGTCCACCGCAGGCTGGCGTGATCGAAGGGCCGCATGGATCAACGTCATCGGCTTCGTGGCGATGGTGTTCAACCTGTTCTTCATCAATCTGGTCACCGTCGGCCTGCACTCGTATGCGGGGGTGGGCTGACAGTGCCGGTCGGTCCGGATCAGCCCGTGAACTTCCGCGGGCAGCAGAGGTTCAGCGTTCCTGGCCAAGATCCGGCGCAAGAGGTGCCGCCGGAATGGACGGCCCCGACGCCGCCGCACGGGATCCCCGTAGTCGTCCAGGCGAGCGCAGCGACGGGGAGTGCCGGGGCGAGCGCAGCGACGGGAGATATTCCGGCGCAACCGCCGGCCGACCAGACCAGTCCGTTCCCGTTGCCCGCGCCGTACCTGGACCTGTCCACGGTCGCCCTGCTCGGCCAGCCCAAGCGGGCGCCGTCGAGGGGTTGGCGGCGCTGGCTGTATCTGGCGACGTTCAAGACCGTCAATCTCGGTGAGAGCCCGAAGGTCACCGACTACAACAAGTTGCTCGGCGAGGTGGGCCGGCCGCTGCGCGGCTGCTATCGGATCGCGCTGCTGTCCTTGAAGGGCGGCGTCGGCAAGACGACGATCACTGCCACCCTCGGGGCTACGTTCGCCTCCACCCGCGGTGACCGCGTCATCGCGGTGGACGCCAATCCCGATCGCGGCACCCTGAGCCAGAAGGTCCCGCTGGAGACCCCGGCCACCGTGCGGCACCTGCTGCGCGATGCCGAGGGCATCAACGCCTACAGCGATGTCCGCCGCTACACCAATCAGGGACCCAGCCGGCTGGAGGTGCTGGCCTCCGAAAGTGATCCGGCGGTGTCGGAGGCGTTCAGTTCGCAGGATTACTCCCGAACCCTTGAGGTGCTGGAGCGGTACTACAGCCTGGTGCTCACCGACTGCGGCACCGGCATGCTGCATTCGGCGATGGCCGCGGTGCTGTCCCATGCCGACGTGCTGATCGTCGTCAGCTCGGGTTCGGTGGACGGCGCGCGTTCGGCATCGGCCACGCTGGACTGGCTCGACGCCCATGGTCATCAGGACATGGTGCGCAATGCGATCGCCGTGGTGAACGCGGTTCGCCCGCGGTCGGGCAAGGTGGATTTGCAGAAGGTGACGGATCACTTTGCGCGGCGCTGTCGCGCGGTGCTGCAGGTACCCTTCGACCCGCATCTGGAAGAGGGCGCCGAGATCAGCCTGGAGCGGCTGAAACCGCAGACTCGAGAGGCGTTGATCAAGCTGGCCGCCGTGGTCGCAGCGGGATTCCCGAGCACGACCTGAGCGGTCGCGCCCGGCTAACTGCGGGGGTTGTTGTCCCCGTGGCCGAGGCGCCGGAGGAAATCCGGGTCATCGTCGGGACCGATCACCCGTGTGCGTGGTCGATCTGCCGATGCCCGAACCACTCGCAACACCGCATAGGCAAGCCCGGCCACGATCAGGACCAGGAGTAAGTACTGCAACGAAAACCTCCTTGATCCGAATATACGCGCCGTGGGTAGGCTCAGGCCCGTGTCTGAAGGTCGGCCGGGTACCCGGATGTTGCGTGATGTCGGAGCTTATCTGTTGGCCCGGCTTGCCCTTGCCGCTGTACTCACCGTGCTGATCGTCGGGGCCGGCCACCTGGTCGGGATACGCGACTTCCCGTTGATCGTGGCGGCGCTCTTCGCCATCGTGTTGGCGTTGCCCCTGGGGATCTGGGTTTTCGCGCCGCTGCGCCGGCGCGCCACCGCCAGCATCGCGGCGTTCGACGAACGCCGCCGTAAGGACCGGGAGTCGTTGCAGGCCCGGCTCCGTGGTGACGACGGGCCGGAGCAGAGCTAGGCCCGAGCTAGGCCCGAGTTAGTTCAGGGCTAGGCCCGAGCTAGTCAAAGGCCGCCCGCACGACGCCACGCAACCAGGCGTGGCGGTGATCGGTGTCGAAGATGCGGTTCCAGATCATCAGATACGGCAGGGTCGCGACCTCGGTGGGCGCGGGCACGGCACACAGTGTGCCGTCGCCATCCCAGCCCGCTCGTAGTCGAGCGGGAAGCGTTGCGATCAAATCGGTTCCGGGTAGCAGGGCCAGTGCCGACGAGTGGTAGGGCACCGTGACGGCGGCATCGCGGGGCCGGCCCAGCGACGCCAGGGGACGGTCGACGGCGGTCTGCCGGCCGTCGGAGGTGTCGATGACGATGTGCGGATAGCGCAGATAGTCATCGAGCGTGACGGGGGCGGCACCGGTCAGCGGGTGATCATGGGCCAGCACGCAGACGAAGTCCTCGACGAAGAGCACTTCGGCCTGCAGATCTGGTGGCAGGTCCCCGCCGTAGAGCCCGATATCGACTGCGCCGCTGCGGATTTGCTCGGTGATTCCGTCCAGTCGCAGGTTGTGGAACCGCACCGCTGTGGCGGGGGACTGCGTTCGCACCTGTCGGCATATCGCGGGACCTAGGGTCTGCACGGCGTAGTCGCTGCCGGCCAGGTTGACCGGAGCGCTGGACTGACTCGGGTCGAAGTCGTTGGGGGACAGCAGATGCTGTAACAGCGGGACCACGGTGGTGAGCTGGTCGTAGATGTCCTGCGCCCGGGCCGTGAGCCGGAATCCGTCCGGGTCGCGCACCAGCAGCGGATCGTCGAGGACCCGGCGCAGCCGTTGCAGCGCCCGGCTCATCGCGGGCTGGCTCAGGCCCACGCGCGCGGCGGCCCGGGAAACCTGACGTTCCTCGAGCAGGGCGACCAACGGCGTGAGCAGATTCAGATCCACCCGATCGATATGCGTGGTGAGCATGGAGAGAATCATAAATATGCATGTGACAGATGGTCGGGGAACGCGCAGGCTGGGTGTATGAAGATCTCCGGCAACACCGTTTTCATCCCTGGCGCCACCAGCGGTATCGGTCTGGCTCTGGCACTCGCATTGCGGGACAAGGGGAACAACGTCATCGTCGGCGGCCGCCGGCAGGAGCTGCTGGACCAGATCGTGGCCGAGCACCCCGATGTGCATGCCGTCCGGATCGACACCGCCGATCCGGACAGCATCACCGCCGTCGCCGCGCAGGTGCTGACCGCGCATCCCGACCTGAACGTGGTGATCACCATGGCCGGGGTGATGAGCATCGAGGACTGGCACCACCCCGAGACCTTCCTGGCGTCGGCCGAATCGACCATCACCACCAACGTGCTCGGCCCGATCCGACTGATCGCCGCGTTCATCGAGCACCTGCAGAACCAGCCGGCGGCCACGGTGATGACCGTCTCCTCGGGGCTGGGGTTCACGCCGTTACGGGTCACCCCCAGCTACAACGCCTCCAAGGCGGCCATCCACCTGTTGACCGAGACCCTGCGCCTGCAGTTCGCCGGGTCGTCGGTGGAGTTCAAGGAACTCGTGCCGCCCGCGGTCAAGACCGACCTGGTCCCTGGGCAGCGGGACAGCGAATGGGCCATGCCGCTGGAGGATTTCGTCCGCGAGGTCGTCGACATTCTGGAGAAACAGCCCGAGGCCACCGAGATTCAGGTGGAGAACGTTAAGTTCCTGCGGTACGCGGAGGTGCGAGGGGAGTACGAGCACGCGATCGCGGTGCTCAATTCAGCCGACCCGCACGCGAGCTGATCAGCCGAAGGCCAGCGCCGCCGCCACCGCGACCGACCACACCAGCATGGTCAGTCCGGTGTCGCGCAGCACCGGGATCAGGTCGCGCCCACCGAGACCGCGGCGGACGGGGGCGGCGGCGCGCACTGCCAGGGGTGCGGCCACCAGCCCCGCGGCGCACCACGGGGTGGCCAGCATGAGCACCAGCGTCAGCGCGAAGGCCACCGCCACCAGCACCTGATAGAGCACCCGGGTGCGGGTATCGCCGAGCCGCACGGCCAGGGTGATCTTGCCGGTTTCGGAATCGGTGGGGATATCGCGCAGGTTGTTGGCCACCAGCACCGCCGAGGACAGGCAGCCCATCGCCACCGCGGCGGCCAGGCCCACCCAGTCCACGCGCAACGCCTGGGTGTATTGCGTGCCCAGCACCGCGACCAGGCCGAAGAAGACGAACACCGCGATCTCGCCGAGTCCGCGGTAGCCGTAGGGCGTCGAGCCGCCGGTGTACAGCCAGGCCCCGGCGATGCACGCGGCGCCGACGGCGATCAGCCAGGGCTGGCTGAGGATCGCCAGGGCCAGGCCGGCGGTGGCGCCGATGAGCAGGCTGACGATCGCCGCGGTCAGCACCGCGCGCGGGGAGGCCACCTTCGAGCCGACCAGCCGCAGCGGACCGGACCGCACATCGTCGGTGCCGCGGATACCGTCGGAATAGTCATTCGCATAGTTCACCCCGACGATCAGGGCCAGCGAGACCAGCAGTGCCAGCAGCGCCTTCCACCACACGGCCCCGCCCAGCCAGGCGGCCGCGCCGGTGCCGGCGAGAACGGGTGCCACGGCGTTGGGCAGGGTGCGAGGGCGCGCGCCTTCCACCCACTGCGCAAAGGTAGCCATGCGGGTCATCGTCGCATGCTGCGACATGGGGCCTGAGTCGCATGCTGCGACGTGGGGCCTGTGCCGCATGGGTCGCCGGGCAGGCGTGACGAGCGGCACCTTGTCACACCGTGGACACGGCGTGACACTTGTCTCATGACGGACCGCCTGAGCAAGACTGAAATCGCCAAAGATGCCTTGCAGGAAGGTGTCGAGTCGGTGGCGTCGACGGTAGGTGAGGTGGCCACCATCATCACCACCGCGGTCAAGGATGTGGCGAACGCGATCGGCGGCCTGGCCACCGACGCCTTCGCCATCCGGGACGCCGCCAAGCAGGCCGCCGAAAAGGCCGACCTGAACGCGGAGGTGTCGGAGCCCGCCCAGGACTGATCCACCACAATGGGCGGATGCTCGGAGTAATCGGCGGCAGCGGCTTCTATTCGTTCTTCGGAACCGATGCGCGCAGCATCAACCTCGACACCCCCTACGGCGCGCCCAGCGCCGCCATCACCGTCGGCGTGGTCGGCGAGCATGAAGTCGCCTTCCTGCCGCGGCACGGCGTGGCCCACGAGTTCTCCCCGCACACCGTGCCGTACCGCGCGAACATGTGGGCGCTGCGGGCACTGGGGGTGCGGCGCATCTTCGCGCCGTGTGCCGTCGGCAGCCTGACACCCGGGCTCGGACCGGGTGCCATGGTGGTACCCGATCAGCTGGTGGACCGCACCAGTGGGCGCGCGGACACCTACTTCGACTCCGGCGGTATCCACGTCGGATTCGCCGACCCGTACTGCCCGACGCTGCGGTCCGCGGCGGCGGACCTGCCGGGCATCGTCGACGGCGGCACCATGGTGGTGATCCAGGGCCCGCGGTTCTCCACCCGCGCCGAGAGCCGGTGGTTCGCCGATCAGGGGTTCACCCTGGTCAACATGACCGGCTACCCCGAGGCGGTGCTCGCCCGGGAGCTGGAGATGTGTTACGCGGCAATCGCTTTGGTGACCGATCTGGATGCCGGAGTGGAAGCGGGTGCGGGAGTGAGGGCGGTGGACGTCTTCGCCGAATTCGAACGCAACATGGTCGGCTTCAAGAAGCTGGTCCGCGAGGCGATCGCGGGAGTGGCCCCCGAACGCTCCTGCACGCACTGCCTGGCCCATGACGGTGTGGCGCTGCCGTTCGAGCTCCCATAGGACCCCCATTCCGAACAAACTTGACGGGTGTCGATAATGGGCGGATGACATCGGCCCTGTGCACGCAATACGGTATCGACTTCCCGCTGTTCGCCTTCAGTCACTGCCGCGACGTGGTGGCAGCGGTCACCAATGCCGGCGGGTTCGGCGTGCTCGGCGGTGCGGCTTTCACCCCTGACCAGCTCGAACAAGAGCTGACCTGGATCGACCAGCATGTGAATGGCAAGCCCTACGGCGTCGACATCATCGTCCCGGCCAAGTTCGAGGGCAAGGGCGAAGCACTCAGCAAGGCCGATCTGGCCGCACGGATCCCGCAGGGGCACCGCGAGTTCATCGACAACCTGCTGCGTGAGCACGGTATCGAGCCCGACCCCAAACCGCGCACCGGTGCTCCGGTGCTGGCCGGAGGCACCGGCTCCGATCTGCTGGAGGTCGCGCTGAGTCACCCGATCAAGCTGATGGCCAACGCGCTCGGGGTGCCGCCGGACTACATGATCGAGGCCGGGCGCGAGCACGGGATTCCGGTCGCCGCCCTGGTCGGGGCCAAGGAGCATGCCGTCAAGCAGGTCGCCGCCGGCGTGGACCTGATCGTCGCGCAGGGCACCGAAGCCGGCGGGCACTGCGGTGAGGTGTCCACCCTGGTGGTGGTCCCCGAAGTCATCGAAGCCATCGAGGCCGCCGGCAGTTCGGTACCGGTGCTCGCCGCCGGCGGCATCGTCACCGGACGGCAGATGGCCGCATCGGTGGCGCTCGGCGCGGCCGGGGCGTGGACGGGATCGGTGTGGCTGACCACCGAAGAGGCCGAGACCGAACCGCACACCGTGGCCAAGATGCTGGCCGCGACCTCGCGGGACACCGTGCGCTCGGCCGGCCGCACCGGCAAGCCGTCGCGCCAGCTGGTGTCGGACTGGACCGACGCCTGGGCGCCCAAGGGCGGCCAGCAACCGCTTCCGTTGCCGCTGCAGAACATGCTCAGTGAGCCGGTGCTGCGCCGCATCGATGCGCTGGCGGCGCAGGGGCACGAGGGCGCGCAGGCCTTGGCGACGTACTTCGTCGGCCAAGGTGTCGGGTTGATGAACAAGGTCAAGCCGGCGCGCGATGTGGTGCTGGAATTCATCGAGGACTATGTGGCCGCCACGGAGCGGCTGAGCGGCTCGCTGCCGGACTAGGCGCTCCGGCGCCGGCGTTGAGCTCCCGAGCTGGGCGGATATGTGTCCGCTGTGCGTGAATGTCCTTGTCTCACAGCGGGCATAAAGATTACGGCGCCATGATGAGCATGTGACGACGCTGCTCGCCGATGCCGCCGCGGCGGATCCGTATCACCACGGTCTTTCGCTGTTGCGGGGCTGGCTGCCGATCGTGATCCAGCTGGTGACCGCCGCGATCCTGCTCGCCGCGGTCGGCTGGCGCACCCGGCGCTGGCGGCTGCTGTGGCTACCTCTGGCCGTCATGATCGGGGTCGCCGCGGCGGCGTGGGCGAACTGGTTCATCGACTCGCAGGGAATGGCCGACGACCCGGCCCCGGATGAGTTGTGGGTGTGGATCGGGCTCAGCGGGCTGGCCATCGGTGTCGCCGTGTTCGGTTTCGCCTCGGCCGCATGGTGGCGGCGCGGGGTGTCCGTCCTCGCGGTGGGCGCCTGCCTGCTCAGCACCGCGCTGGCGGTCAACTTCTGGGTCGGCTACTTCCCGACGGTGCAGACCGCGTGGAACCAGCTGACCGCCGGGCCGCTGCCCGACGAAACCGATCTGGCCACCGTGCAGGCGCAGAAGGCGAGCCACACCGTGCCCGCGCACGGCGCGGTGGTGCCGGTGACCATCCCGGCCGATGCCTCGGGATTCACACACCGCGAAGAACTGGTGTATCTGCCGCCGGCGTGGTTCGCCGGTGACGCCAGGTTGCCGACGGTGATGATGATCGGGGGCGAGTTCAACACCCCTGCCGACTGGTTGCGCACCGGCGATGCCGCCGCCACCATGGACGGCTTCGCGGCCGCGCATGGCGGCAACGCCCCGGTGTTCGTCTTCATCGACAGCGGCGGATCATTCAACAACGACACCGAATGCGTCAACGGGCCGCGCGGAGATGTCGCCGACCATCTCACCAAAGATGTTGTGCCGTACATGAACTCCACATTCGGGGTCAGTCCGGCCGCGGCCAACTGGGGTATCGTCGGCTGGTCGATGGGTGGCACCTGCGCGGTGGACCTGACCGTGATGCATCCCGAGCTGTTCAGCGCGTTCGTCGATATCGCCGGTGACCTCGGCCCCACCGCCGGTACCAAGGAGCAGACCGTCGCGCGCCTGTTCGGTGGCAGCGAGGCCGCGTGGGCCCAGTTCGATCCCAGCACGGTCATGACTGCGCGGGCCGGCTACCAGGGGGTGTCGGGCTGGTTCCAGATCTCCAGTGATGCCCCGACCCCGCACACGGGCAATCAGGCCGCGGCCAGTGACGCCGTGGGGCTGGGTGGTCGCGATGCGGGTGGCAACCCGGGGGATCAGACGGCGGCTGCCCAGACCCTGTGTCGCCTCGGTGCGGCGAAAGGCATGGACTGCGCGGTGATCTCCGCGCCCGGTAAGCACGACTGGCCGTTTGCGAAGGCCGCCTTCACGGCGTCGCTGCCGTGGCTGGCGGGAAAACTGGGTACCCCGGGTGTTCCTCGGGTCGGTTTCCCCACCGCGGCCGCCGCGGCGCCGATCAGCGTGGCGGAGCCGGCTACCGGTAGGTGATACGGACCGAGATGGGGTCGCTCTCCATGGCGCGCATCGTCAGCGCCGTCGCCGAGCCGCCGAAGGTGCGGGCTCTGGTCCGGACGTCGTCTTCGGGTTCGAAGGTGGCTGTGCCGCTTCGCCACTGATCATTCACGCGGACCCGAACCTCGGGATGCGCGGCGATGTTGTGCGCCCAGCCTGCGCGGCGGCCGTGCTGCGAGATCACCCAGACGCCGTCCTCGTCGGCACGGCCGGCGAGTGGGACACGGCGCGGCAGGCCCGATTTGGCCCCGGTGGTTTCCAGCTCGACGATCAGGCGTGAGCGCACGCCCACCTTCTCCAAAGCCGCGACCACCGGGTTCATCACCAGGCGGCCGAGTTGACGTTCGAATCTGAACTTGCGCAACCCGTCACTCATGGTTAACGACGATAATAGAACGATCTCCCAAAAACAAGAGAGCTCAGTCGGGCGGTTCCTGAGTGGGTGTGTCGGTATCGACGTCCGGGGTGTCCTTCTTCAGGTCGCCGTCCTCGGTCGTCTTCGGTGTCGGCTGCTCTGCCGGGTCGTCCTGGTAGATACCTTTTCCGCGGGGCATGGTCACTCCTTCGGGCAGTGCGGCGAGGTGCTCACGACGGTGAGGCGGCGCAGAGGTGGCATGTGAGGGTTCCCTTTCTCAGATCGGGGACATGCTGATGTGGGGGAGCCGCCCGGAAGCCTGAAAGACCACCCGGCGGGCGATGCCGACCGCGTGATCGGCGAACCGTTCGTAGAACCGGCCGAGCAGCATGACGTTCGCCGCCGCCCTCGGCCCATGCTCCCAACGGTCGCCGAGCACCATGCCGAACAGCAGGCGGTGCAGCTGGTTCATCGCTTCGTCGCCGTCGGTGATCCGTTGTGCGGTCGTGAGATCGTTGGCCAGTACCGCGGATTGCGCGCTGTGGGCCAGTGCCACGGCATGGCGACCCATCTCGGCGAAGACCGTCAGCGCGATGGGCGGTGTGGGCACCGCCTCGCGGCTGCGATTCACCTTGGCGATGTTCACGGAGAGCCCGCCCATCCGGTGGGCGTCGGCGGAGATCGGAAACGCCGACATGACCACCCGAAGGTCATGTGCCACCGGAGCGTGGAGGGCCAGGATCGCGAAGGCCTGCTCATCCACCCGGTGGTGCAGCTGGCCGAGGCGAGCGGCTTCGGCGCGACAGCGCTGGGCCGTCTGCCGGTCCGCTCGGACCAACGCGTTCGTCGCGCACTCCATGGTGTGAGCCGCGACCGCGCACATCTCGCCCAGTGCCGCTGTCAAGCGGTCGATCTCGGCGTGACAGTCCGTGCGCATATCCGGGGATACCCGTTGCCCGGGCGATACCAAACTCCTCGCCCGGTTCGTCGGCCGAGGGGTGGAGGTGATTGGTGCGGCGCGGCCTGGGGTACTCGCAGCCGGTAGTCACCCGCGTAAAGGAGCGAATTGATGACTGAATTCACCATTCCCGGTCTGTCCGACAAGGATGGCCGCAAGATCGCCGATCTGCTGCAGAAGCAGCTCAGCACCTACAACGACCTGCACCTCACCCTCAAGCATGTGCACTGGAATGTGGTGGGCCCGAACTTCATTGGCGTGCACGAGATGATCGACCCGCAGGTTGAGCTGGTGCGCGGCTTCGCCGATGACGTTGCCGAGCGCATTGCCGCCCTTGGATCCTCGCCGCAGGGCACGCCCGGCGCCATCCTCAAGGATCGCGTGTGGGACGACTACTCGGTGGGCCGCGACACCGTGCAGGCGCACCTGGCGGCACTGGATCTGGTGTACGACGGCGTGATCAGCGACATTCGCAAGGCCATCGAGACGTTGGACGACCTCGACCTGGTGTCCCAGGACCTGCTGATCGGCCAGGCCGGAGCGCTGGAGAAGTTCCAGTGGTTCGTCCGTGCGCATCTGGAGAGTGCCGGCGGAAAGCTCGCCAACAAGGGCAAGACCACGGAGAAGGGCGCAGCCAAAGCCGCGAGGTGATGACGCCGGATACCGTGCGGTGAGAAATCGGTTGTCACCGCCCGCGCGGCTCGGCCAGAGTGACCGCCATGGAATTGTTCGCCGGTACCGAATTGGCCGCCCGTATCGAGGCCGCCGAGACGGCGTTGATCAGCGCCGGCGCCACCCGAGCCCGGCCGCTGGCCGGCGGTGCCGCATGTTTCGCCGGGCCGGACTCGCCGTTGACGAAGGTCGTCGGACTGGGCTTCGCCGGTGTGCCCGGCGACCCCGAGCTCGACGAGATCGAGCAGGAGTACGCCCGTCTGGGTGCGCCGGTTCAGGTCGAGTTGTCCAACCTGGCCGACCCGCAGATCGGCGCGCTGCTGACCGGCCGCGGTTACCGGTTGGTGTCCTTTGAGAACGTGCTCGGCGCCCGGCCCGCGGTGCAACCCGCGGCTGCGGGCGTCGATATCCAGATCGCCGGTGCCGATGAGCTTTCCGCCTGGGTCGAGGTGGTGGTCGACGGATTCGCCCAGCCCGATACCGAAGGTGTGCCGAGTCACGAGGACTTCGCTCGGGACGTGATCGCCTGTGCCATCAGGGATATGGTCGCGGCCGGGGCGGTAACCTATCTGGCTCGGTGCGGCGGCACGATCGCGGGCGGAGCCAGCATGCGTCTCACCGGCGGCGTCGCACAGCTCACCGGGGCGGCCACCGCGCCCGCCTTCCGCCGCCGAGGTGTGCAGAGCGCACTGCTGGCGGCCCGCCTGTCCGACGCGTACGCGGCCGGTGCCGATATCGCCGTCGTCACCACATCGCCCGGTTCGAAGAGTCAGCAGAATGTGCAGCGCAACGGCTTTGCGCTGCTCTACACCCGGGCGATCCTGGTGCGCTAGTAGAGAAGCGTGCGCAGGTGCGCTTCGCTGTAGTACTTCTGCAGCTGTTCCAGGCTTTCGTCGGGCTTGAAAGATCTGGCCAGCTGGGCCGTGCTCGGCATCGCCTCCGGATTCCAGGTCTCGGGTTTCCAGGTGTCTGAACGGAGAAAAGCCTTCGCGCAGTGGAAGAACACTTCCTCCACGGTGATCTCCAGAGCCAGGATCGGCCGCTTGCCGGCGATCGCCATGTCATCGAAACAGGGTGCGTCGGAGAGGATCCGGGCGCGACCGTTGATGCGCACGGTGTCCCCGCGGCCGGGGATGACGAACAACGTGCCGACCTGCGGGCGTGCCAGCACGTTGAGGTAACCGTCGACACGCTTGTTGCCGGGGCGTTCCGGGATGGCGATGGTGTGCGGGTCGAGCACGTGCACGAATCCGGGCGGATCACCCTTGGGTGAGACGTCGACCCGGCCGTCGGCGTCGGAGGTGGCGACGAAACACAACGGCGAGTGCGAGATCCAGTCCCGATGGATATCGGACAGCCGATCGGTCACCTTGTTGGCGACGGCGGCGGTGGGTTGTCCGACGATGGCCCGGAGCTCTTCGACAGTCGTGACTTCGGTTCGCATGCGTCCATCATCCGTCGCCACCGAACCGTTGGGAAAGCGCTTTTCGGTCCAGCTTCCCGATACCGCGGCGAGGCAGGGCGTCGACGATGTGGATCTCCCGCGGGGCGGCGGTGCCGTCCAGCGTCTTCTCGACATGGGCGCGCACGTCCGCCACGGCGGGCGCCGCGGCACCGGGCGCCGGCACGATGGCGGCGACCACCCGCTGTCCCAGCCGTTCGTCGGGAACCGCGAACACGGCACACTCGGCCACCGCGGGATGGCTCGCCAGCGCGTTCTCCACCAACTGCGGCAGCACCGTCAGCCCGCCGGTGCTGATCGCGTCGTCGACCCGGCCGAGGATCGACAGCACACCCGACTCGTCGACTGCGCCGAGGTCGTCGGTGCGGAACCAGCCCGGCTCCGCGAACGGGTCGGGTGTGGCCGGGTTGCGGTAGCCGTCGGCCACCATCGCCCCGCCGAGGACCACGCGCCCGTCATCGATGCGCACCGTGACGCCGGGCAGCGCCCGCCCGTCGTACACGCAGCCGCCTGCGGTCTCGCTCATCCCGTAGGTGCGCACCACCGGTACCCCGGCCTCGGCGGCCCGTTCACCGACCCCCACGGGCATCGGACCGCCGCCGATCAGGACGGCATCCAGGTCGGCCAGCGCCGCCGCGGCGTCCGGATCGTCGAGAGCCTTGGTCAGCTGGGCGGCCACCAGGGAGACATAGCGTCGCCCCGGTCCCATGGCCGCCACCGCCGAGACGAGTTCGGTGGCGGCGAAACTCGCCGGGAGCGCGACGGGTGTGGTGCCGGCCAGTGCGCTGCGCACCAACACCTGCAGTCCGGCGATGTGGTGTGCGGGCAGTGCCAGCAGCCAGCGGCCCGGACCGCCGAGCCGCTGGTGGGTGGCCACCGCACTGGCGGTCAGCGCGGCCACCGAAAGCATGGCGCCCTTCGGCGTCCCGGTGGTACCCGAGGTCGGCACCACCACCGCGATGTGATCGTCGATGGGTTCATCGGCCCGGAGCGCGCCGATGAGCAGCTCGGTCTGGCGGGGATCGTCGGTGGGCACCGGAAGCAGGGCCGGGTGACCGTCACCGGGATGGCCACCGAGCAGGTCCTCGATGGCCGGCAGCGCGGACAGTGCCGACACGCCGGGTCCGACGGGCAGCGGGCGCAGGACGGCTATGGGGTCTCCTCGCCATCGCGCGGATCATCGAGGGGCCAGCCCTTGGCGGCCAGCCGGGCCCGGACCCGCTCCACGTCTTCGTCGCGAGGTAGCTCATCGGTGACCTGAGTGATCAGCACGCCGATGTCGATATGGTCGAATTCGCCCCGATCCATCAGGTCCTGGGCGACGGCCTTCACCTCGTCATTGCTGAGCCGGCGGGTGAGCAATGCCATCAGAGGCACGCGGTCGGGCCCCGGAATTCCGTCCGGGTAGCCGGCATTGAGCCACGCCACGATCTTTGCGAGAAACGCGTTCACCGCTCGTCCTCCTCCCTACAATTCGCCTCGATGGTAGTGCCCGTGCTCACGGGTCGCTGCTGACAAACGAGCAGCCATGTCCGCCCCCGGGCGAACGCCCCGGGGCACAAAGATGAACACTGGGTGAACTCCTGTCGGGCAGTTGAGAATCACCTGGTCAGGCCATATTCATAGCCGCCCTACCCGCTGGTCAAACCGGATGTGATTACCCCAGAATTAGCGCCATGAGCGCAGAGATGATCATCCTGGTGCTGCTGATAGGCACAGCACTGGCATTCGACTTCACCAACGGATTTCACGACACCGGAAATGCGATGGCGACGTCGATCGCCACGGGCGCGCTGAAGCCCAAGACGGCGGTGATCCTGGCCGGCTTCCTGAACCTGGTCGGTGCCTTCCTCTCGGTCGAGGTGGCCGTCACCGTCACCACCTCGGTACTCAAGGTGCAGGACGGTAAGACCGGACACCTGCTCTCGGGCATCGATGCTTCGATGGGCTTGACCATCATCTTCGCCGGCCTCATCGGCGGCATCCTGTGGAACCTGCTCACCTGGCTCTTCGGTATCCCGTCCAGCTCGTCGCACGCGCTCTTCGGCGGACTGATCGGTGCCGGCCTGGCCGCGCTCGGCCTCGCGGGTGTCAACTGGCCCGGTGTGTTCCAGAAGGTGATCATCCCCGCGCTCGCCGCCCCGTTCATCGCCGGCCTGGTCGCCGCGGTCGGCACCTGGCTGGTCTACCGGATCACCCGCAACGTCCAGAAGAAGCGCCGCGAGGACGGCTTCCGCTGGGGCCAGATCGCGACCGCCTCGCTGGTGGCGCTGTCACACGGCACCAACGACGCGCAGAAGACGATGGGTGTCATCGCGCTGGCGCTCATCACCACCGGCCACCTGACCGGCGACGTGAAGAAGGACGGCCTGCCGTTCTGGATCATCGCCTCCTGCGCCCTGGCCATCGGACTGGGTACCTACATCGGCGGCTGGCGGGTCATCCGCACGCTGGGCAAGGGCCTCGTCGAGATCGAGTCCCCGCAGGGCCTGGCCGCCGAGGCGTCGTCGGCCGCCATCATCCTGAGCTCCTCGGCCGCCGGTATGGCGCTGTCCACCACCCACGTCGCCACCGGCTCGATCCTCGGTAGCGGTGTCGGCAAGCCGGGCGCCGAGGTGCGCTGGGCCGTGGCGGGCCGGATGGCCATGGCCTGGCTGATCACGCTGCCCGCCGCCGCTCTGGTGGGCGCCCTGTCCTACTGGCTGTCCTACGGCCTGAAGTCCGCCACCGGTTCGCAGCTGGTCGGCGACGGTGTCATCTTCGTCATCCTGGTCGCACTGTCGGGCTACCTGTACTGGCGCGCCCAGCAGCAGAAGGTCGACCACAACAACGTCAACGCTGACTGGGACGAGTCCACCAACTCGGTGGTGCCCGTAGAGGTCCGCGACACCAGCACGTCCGGCAGCTCCGACAAAGCCGCCGTCTGAGCGCGTGTCTCCGAGCCCTCGAATCCGCTGAGATAGGAAATGTGACGCAATGACTTACGTGGAATCCATCTTCAAGGTGCTCGTCGTGGGACTTGTCCTCGGCGCCGGGCTGCCCGCTCTGTTCGCCACCGGACTGGTGGCCTTCTCCAGCGGATCCGGTGGCACCAACAACGACGGCACTGTGCAGGCGCCCAACCCGGCGATCAAGGCCTTCGGTCTGCTGCTGTTCGCATTGGTCTCCGCGGTGATCCTGATCGCGATCCTGTGGATCACCAAGGCCACGATCATCCACCACTTCGGTTTCAACCCGGTCCCGTTCATCCCGGGCAAGTGAGCTGACGACATGACTGAGAACAGCAATGTCATCGACAACGTGCTCGGCTGGCTGCACGAGGGCTACCCCGAGGGCGTCCCGCCCAAGGACTATTTCCCGCTGCTGGCCCTGCTGAAGCGTTCGCTCACCGAGGATGAGGTCGTCAAGGCTGCGCAGTCGATCCTGCGCACCAGCGACGGCGACGACCCGGTGACCGATGCGGACATCCACGCCGCCATCGCGCAGGTCATCGAGAAGGAGCCCAACCCCGAGGAGATCCATCAGGTCGCCTCGCGGCTGGCCTCGGTCGGCTGGCCGTTGGCGACGTCGGCACGCTGAGCTCGTTCACCAAAACACCCCCGGTCCGATTGGGCCGGGGGTGTTTTGGTTGGTCAGTGGCTCATTGCTGCGGTATCTCGATCTCGGAGAACAGCACGCGTACGCCGCCGGTGGACAGGCGGGCCATCGCGGCGAAGAACTCCCCGGCTTCCGGTGTGGTGACGGCGGCGCTGGCCGCGTCGTAGTCGGCGTAGTAGAGGTCGAGGGACCGGTAGGCGGGCGTCGGGCTGCCGTCCTCCTTGGGCCAGACCTTGGACGCCTCGAACCTCAGATAGCCCGGTATGCGCCGGGCCGCCTCCAATTGCTCTGCGGGATAAGCACTCTCGAATGCAGCGGGATCGGTCGGGTTGTCGTAGATGACGGTGATCTTGGTCTCGGCCATGGGAGTACCTTTCAGTTGCGGACGTCGCGGCGCAGGGGATGGGTGGCGGGCACCTCGACGAAGATCAGAAGTATGCCGTCCGGGTCGGTGACGTGCATTTCGTGCAGACCCCAGGGCTCTTCTCGGGCGGTCCTGGCGATGTGCACCCCGCGGCCCGCCAGTTCCGCTTGTGCGGCACGGACATCGCGGACCTGCAGCCACAGCGTCATACCCCGTCGCTCCGCTCGCCCCACCTGTGTCCCAGCGGCCGACGGCTCACCGTGGCCGGCCAGTTCGATCAGCGACTGGCCCGCGTAGAACACCGTGCCCGCCCCGTACTCGCGGGCGACGGCCAGGCCGATCAGATCCCGGTAGAACGCGACGGATTTCGGATAGTCCGCCGGCCTGATGAGCATCCGGCTGGCCAGGATTTCCATCTTCCGTGTCTATCACGGATTTTCGGCGGCCAGCCGGTAGCCGCGCACCGCGATCGGACCGAACACCGCGAGGAGCCCGGCGGCCCAGGCCGCCGACTGCAGTACCGGCCACAGGATCGGGCCGCCGGCCGCCAGTCCCCGCATGGCCTCGATGGCCGGTGACATCGGCTGGGCCCGCACGATCGGCTGCACCCAGCCGGGGAACACCTCGACGGGCACCATGCCGGAATTGAAGAACAACAACAGGAAGCACACCGTCGACAGCCCGGTGATGATGTTCTTGCCGCCGGCCTGCACCGCCACCGCCACGACGACGGTCGAGAACCCGACCACCATCAGCACCGGGACCAGGATGAATCCGAGCACGCCCGGCCAGCCCGCCACGAACCGCAGTCCCATCGCCACACCCACGACGGTGATGACCACCGCGCCGATCAAGGCGCGGGCGCTCTCGGCGAGCAGTCGGCCGGCCAGCGCGCTGGCGCGATGGACGGGCAGGGCCCACAGCCGGCTGAGCAGGCCGGCCTCGCGTTCGTCGGGGATGGCCGCACCGGTGCCCATGGCGCCGAACAATGCCCCGGCCACCGCGCACATCGGCACCAGGCCGTACAGGCTGCTGGACCCGGTCAGGTGCAGCACCGATCTGCCGACCACCAGGGAGTACACGATGAGCAGGAAGGTGGGGAAGAGCAGGGATTGGATCAATACGACCGGGGCGCGCCGCCAGCCCAGCAGCAGCCGCCGGGCGTGCAGCCGAGATTGCCGAATCATGCCGGTGCCCTTCGTTGCATCCGGAGGGCGATCGCGCCGAACACCACCAACAGCCCCAGACACCAGGCCATACTGGCCCCGACGCGCACATAGTGGCCCATCGCCAGGGCGCGCAGCGTCTCGGCGATGACCGATACCGGCTGATTGCGCACGAAGGGGCCCAGCCAGGACGGAAACGACTGGGCCGGAGCGATTCCCGTGGACAGCATGACCAGCAGTAGTTGCGGGATCAGCAGGATCTGCCCGGCGGCCTCGGTGCTGTTGGCCGCCGAGCCCATCGCGTCCGCGCCGAGCGACAGGGCCAGCGACAACAGCAGTGCGATACCCACGAAGGCGAGCAGGTCGGCGACGGTGCCGTGGAACCGGAACCCGAATCCGTAACCCACGGCCAGTGCCGCGGCCAATGCCGCCGCCGCGCGCACCAGCGCGGCCAGCATCCGGGCGGCCACGGGTGCCAGTGCGGTGATCGGGAGGGACCGCATCCGGATTCCCATGCCGCTCAGGTGATCCCGGGCGGCGCGGTCGGCGGTCGTCATCGCGGTGAAGATCATCGCCTGCACCACGATGACCGCGACGATGTACTGCGGGTAGCTCATCTCGCCGGTATCGATCACCTTGCGCAGGGTGAGGGTGAAGCACACGAAGAACGCGACGGGCCCGCCGATCGCGAAGAGCAGGTCGCCGTCGCGCAGGGTGCCCAGTACCGAGCGGCGGGCCAGGGTGCCCAGTGCGGTCATGCCGGCGCCCCGGTCAGTGCGAAGAACACCTCATCCAGTGACGGTTTGCGCAGGGCGATATCGGAGATCGCGATATCGAG
This sequence comes from Mycolicibacterium fluoranthenivorans, assembly GCF_011758805.1. NCBI lineage: Bacteria > Bacillati > Actinomycetota > Actinomycetes > Mycobacteriales > Mycobacteriaceae > Mycobacterium > Mycolicibacterium fluoranthenivorans. Next base: position 1,173,585 of record NZ_JAANOW010000001.1, read on the forward strand.
GGTCTCGATACGGCGGAACACCTCCGACAGGGTGGACAGACCGTGCGGCGCCGGCAACGACAGTGTCCCGGTGTCGGGATCGGCTCTGAGATCGGCTGGGGCGCCGGCGATATCGGCCAGGGCGGCCGCGATCCGGGGGCCGTCGACGGGATGCACCGGGGTGACCTGGCAGACGGTGGCGCCCACCCGGTGCTTGAGTTCGTCGGCGGTGCCCTCGGCGATCACCCGGCCGTGATCGATGACGACGATCGAATCCGACAGGGCGTCGGCCTCGTCCAGGTACTGGGTGGTCAGCAGCACGCTGGTGCCCTGACCGGTCAGGGCACCGACCAGATCCCACACCTCGCGCCGGCTGCGCGGGTCCAGGCCGGTGGTCGGTTCGTCGAGGAACACCACGGCGGGCACGGCGACCAGGCCGCATGCGATATCGGCACGCCTGCGCATGCCGCCGGAATAGGTGGACACCCGGCGGCCCGCGGCGTCGGTGAGGCTGAACGCGGCCAGCAACTCCTCGGCGCGGGCGTGGGCCCTGGTGCGGGACAGGCCGTTGAGTTCGCCGAACAGGATGAGGTTCTCCCGGCCGGTCAGCATCTCGTCGATCGCGGCGTACTGGCCCGTCAGGCCGATGTTCCTGCGCACCGCCGCGGCCTGTTTCACGACGTCGAATCCGGCCACCGTCGCCCGGCCGGAGGTGGGCCGGATCAACGTGGACAGCACGTTGATGGTGGTGGTCTTGCCGGCCCCGTTGGGTCCGAGCACGCCCAGCACGGTGCCCGCCGGCATGCTGAACGTCACGCCGCGCAGCGCCTGCTTGTCCCCGAACTGCTTGGTGACGTCTTCCAGCTGGATCGCATACTCGGACACGCGGTTGAGTATGGCATGGCTAACCTAATAATCTGTCAGTCCGGTCGTCGGCGGGCGCGGTCGCTGGCCTGTATCCCGATGGCGAACGCGGCGAGATCGCCGAGGCTCATCGGGTCACGTCCGGTCAGCTCGTGGATGCGGCCCAGCCGGTGCCGCACGGTGTTGGTGTGCAGGAACAGCTCGCGTGCGGTGTCGATGACGGATCCGTTGGTCGCCAGGAACGTCCGCAGTGTCCGCACGTGCTGGGTGCCGCGCTCGCGGTCGATCTCCTCGAGCGGATCGATGAGCTGATTCTTGAACGGCGCCAAGCGATTCGACGGGAGCCCCTCGAGCAGGCTGCCGAATGTGCTGAGCTGGTCGGGCCCGACGCTGCCACCGTGCTGGCGGGCCATGTCGAGGGCGATCCGCGCCTGGGTGATGGCCGCGGCCAGCTCGACCAGCGCGGAAGCCGCCGAGTGCCCGGACGGCAGGGACAGCTCGGCCGCCAGGCGCCGGAACTCGGCGTCGCCGGCGGTCAGCACCAGGCACACGTCGGGGGCGTCGCCCACCAGCGCGGTGGGGAAGGCCATCGACAGCACCGCGCCGGCCCCCGCGGGCCACGCCGAGCAGGCCAGTTCGGGTGCCGACAGACCGGGCCAGTCGAGCAACTGGCCCAACGCGTCCGGGAGCAGCATCCGGCGCTCCACCAAGGAGAGCAGCTGACCGACACGTTCCCGGGACAGCGCGGCCTCGATATCGCGATCACTCTGCGCGGCCTGGGCGAACCGGGCGATGACCTCCAGCAGGGCCGGCTCCGGTGGGCCGTCGCGCCCCACCCACACGAGGGTTCCCACCCCCTCCACGTCGATGGCTCCGCCGGAACCCTCCGGCTCCAGCACGAAGTAGCCGCCCAGCACCTGCCCGGCCCGGTCCAGCAGCTGACGCACCGTCTCGCCCCGACGCTGCGATGAGAGCAGCTCCGGCACAAGGCTGTTGGTGGCCCGGGCGGCGGCGATCTCACCACCCATCCGGAAGTCGGCGACGAACCGGCTGAGCGCGGCGAACGGCACCTCGGGTGGGGCGATGAGCAGCGCGAGCCCGTCGTGCCGGCACGCCGCGATCAATGCCTCGGGGACGTCGTCGTGCACATCGCCGGTGCCGAAGCACACCGCCGAGGCGTCGGCCCTGCGCAGCGAGGCGACGAAGTCCCGGCACTCCTGCGGACTCTGCAGGCTGATGCCCACCGTGCAGACCAGCTCCCCGCCGCGCAGGTAACGGGAGGGGTCGCGCAGCTCGGTGGTGTGCGCCCAGCTGATCGGCCGGTCCAGATCGCCGGTGGCCGGCTCCGGTCCCGCCAGCCCCAGGCCGGAGGTCAGCAGGTCACGCGAGGTCGGGTCCGGCACCCGCCGAGCGTAACGCCGCCGTCACACGGATACCCGGGCAACGTTGTGCGATCGACCAATGCGGCGGCGCGTCCGTCGTGCGGTTGCAGCGTCTTCGCCTGCAACGCTGGTGCACATGCGGGTGCCGGTTGATAGTTCGTCCAACACGTCCTGAGGAGCAGCACCATGTCAGCACCTGATACCGACGGGTCGCACGTCCTGCGGCGCGAATTCTCGTTGTGGTCGGCGTTCGCGTTCGCCTTCGCGTTCATCTCGCCGATCGTGGCGCTCTACGGCATCTTCGGCTTGGCGCTGGCCGCCGCCGGGCCGAGCTTCTGGTGGGGTTTCGCGTTGGTGTTCGGCGGACAGTTACTGGTCGCGCTGGTGTTCGCGATGCTGGTGTCGCGCTGGCCCCTGGAAGGGTCCATCTACCAGTGGTCGCGGCGGCTGCTGGGCACCACCTACGGCTGGCTCGCGGGGTGGGTCTACATGTGGACGCTGGTGATCGCGATGGCCACCGTCGCGCTGGGCGCGGCAGGGTTCGTGGCCAACATCGCCGGTGTCGACGCACCGTCGGGCGGGCTGCGGGCCGTGATCGCCTTGGTGATCCTGGTCGGCGGGACCGCCATCAACCTGATCGGGCGGGGCGCGCTCAAGGTGTTCATGACCGCCAGCATCGTGGCCGAGGTGATCGGTTCGATCGGCCTGGGCACGTGGCTACTGCTGTTCCACCGGCAGAATTCGATCTCGGTGCTGTTCGAGGGCGGTGGCGCGGACACCAGCACCTGGACCTATCTCAGCGGCCCGTTCCTGATCGCGGTGGCGTTCATCGGCTTCTCCTTCGTGGGGTTCGAGAGCGCGGGCGCCATCGCCGAGGAGGTGCACGAACCGCGTCGCTATCTGCCCAAGGCCGTGCTGTTCTCGCTGACGTTCATCGCGCTGGTGGTGGCCTACTCCAGCCTGGCGATCATCCTGGCCATTCCCGACCTCGATGCGGTGGTCGCCGGTTCGGTGGCCGACCCGGTGTACGAAACCCTCACCACCGCACTGGGTCGCGGCATCGCCAAGCCGGTCGAGGTGCTCTTCGTCATCGGCTTCATCGCGAGCTTCCTGGCCCTGCAGACGTCCGCGTCGCGGGTGATCTGGGCCTACGCCCGCGACGGTGCGCTGCCCGGTGCCACCGCGCTGGCCCGGCTGAGTGGCACCGCGCGGATCCCGGTGTTGGCCATCCTGGTGACCACCGTCGTGGGCGGCGCGCTGTTCCTGCTCAGCATCGTGGCCGGAGACATCTATTCGCTGATGGTCAACTTCACCACCGGCGGCTTCTACCTGGCATTCCTGTTCCCGCTGATCGGGTTCGTGGTGGTGCTGGCCCGGCGGAAGTGGACCGATGGCGCGTTCTCCCTGGGGCGGGCCACCACTCCGGTGGCCGTGGTCGCCGCGGTCTGGGCGGTGCTGCAGATGCTCAACATCTCCTGGCCGCGTGCGGTGTATGACGAGCGGTATCTGGACTGGTCGGTGTGGATCGGGGTGGCGGTCGTCCTGATCGTCGGGTGCGTGATCCTGTTCGGCGTGCGCCGCCGCATCGTCGGCGCCGAGATGATCGACGAACTCGAGACCGCGGATGCCTGACGCGCCCGTCGCCGTCGTGACCGGTGGTGCCAGCGGGATCGGCGCTGCCGTCGTCGCCGCGCTGCGGCACCGCGGATATCTGGTCGGCACCCTGGACCTCAGCGACCGCGCCGATGCCGATCACGTGGTGGCCGTGGATGTCTGCGACGGGCCCGCGGTCACCGGTGCGATCGCCGAGATCGGCCGCCGGCTCGGCCCGATCAGCGCGCTGGTGACATCGGCGGGGTACTACGAGATGGCGCCGGTGGCCGAGATCGACGCGCAGGCGTGGCGGCGCATGCTGCGGGTCCACCTCGGCGGCTTGTTCCACGCGACGCGGGCGTGCCTACCCGGGATGCTGCAACGGAACTCGGGAGCGGTGGTGGCGGTGGCCAGTGAACTCGCCGTCGGCGGCGGCGAGCACGATGCGCATTATGCGGCGGCCAAGGGGGCGATCCTCGGACTGGTGCGCAGCCTGGCGGCCGAAGTGGCCGGCGGTGGTGTGCGGGTCAACGCCGTCGCCCCCGGCCCCACTGATACCCCGCTGCTGGCCGCGGATTCACCCTGGCGCGCACCGGAATACCTGGCCACGCTGCCGCTGCGGCGGCTCACCGCACCGGCCGAGGTGGCGCGCTGCGTCGAATACCTGGTGTGCGATGCCACCTTCAGCACCGGCGATGTGGTGAACGTGAACTCGGGAGCGGTCATATGAGCGCGCTGACCGGCCGCGTCGCACTGGTCACCGGGGCCGCGCAGGGTATGGGTGCCGCCCACGCGCGACGGCTCGCCGCCGCGGGAGCAACCGTGGCGGTCAACGATATTCGCCCCAGCGACGCCCTGGCCGCACTGGCCACCGAGATCGGCGGACTCGCGGTACCCGGCGATGTGTCCGACCCGGGGGTGTGCGCGCAGCTCGCCGACGCGGTCGCGGCGGACGCCGGGCGCCTCGACGTGCTGGTGGCCAACCACGCCTACATGACCATGGCGCCGCTGCTGGAGCACGACGAGCGCGACTGGTGGCGGGTCGTCGACACCAATCTCGGCGGCACGTTTCATCTGGTGCGGGCCGTGCTGCCGCACATGCGCCGGCTGGGGGAGGGCCGCATCGTGGTGATCACCAGTGAGTGGGGCGTGACCGGCTGGCCCGACGCCACCGCTTACGCGGCATCGAAGGCCGGGCTCATCTCGCTGGTCAAGACGTTGGGCCGGGAGCTCGCGCCGGAGCGGATCATCGTGAACGCGGTGGCACCCGGGGTGATCGACACCCCGCAACTGCAGGTCGACGCCGACGCGGCCGGAGTCGGCTTGGCCACGGTCGCGGCCCGGTACGCGGAGTCGATTCCGTTGGGCCGCATCGGAACTGCGGACGAGATCGCCGCCGCGGTCCTGCTGCTGAGTGACTTCGAAATGGAAGCGGTTGTCGGACAGGTGATCTCCTGCAACGGGGGATCCACGAGGAGCAGGGTATGACGCAGCGGTACGTACGGTCACAGGCGGGCAAGGTCGGGCAGGTCGATGCCCAGGTCGTCCCGCGCTACGCGGGGCTGGCGACTTTCGCGCGTCTGCCCCAGCGTCACGAGGTGACCGACCACGACATCGCGGTGGTGGGCGTGCCGTTCGACAGCGGCGTCACCTACCGGCCGGGCGCTCGATTCGGGCCCGCCGCGATCCGGCAGGCATCCCGGCTGCTCAAGCCCTACCACCCCGCACTCGACATCAGCCCGTTCGCGCAGGCTCAGGTGGTCGACGCCGGCGACATCTCGGCCAACCCGTTCGACATCACCGAAGCGGTGGATCAGATCCGCGACGGTGTGGCCGACCTGCTGGGGCGCCCGGAGCAGCGCGTCGTCCTGCTCGGCGGTGACCACACCATCGCGCTGCCTGCGCTGCAGGCGGTCAACCAGGTGCACGGGCCGGTGGCGCTGGTGCATTTCGACGCCCACCTGGACACCTGGGACACCTATTTCGGGGCGCCGTGCACGCACGGCACACCGTTTCGCCGTGCCGCCGAGCAGGGCCTGCTGGTCAAGGACCACTCGGCACATGTGGGTATCCGGGGGTCGCTGTACGACCGGGCCGATCTGCTCGACGACGAATCGCTGGGGTTCACCATCGTGCACTGCCGCGATATCGACCGGATCGGGATCGACGGTGTCATCGAGCGCATCAGGACCCGGGTCGGCGAGCACCCGGTCTACGTGTCGATCGATATCGACGTGCTCGACCCGGCGTTCGCCCCCGGCACCGGGACACCGGAGATCGGCGGCATGACCAGCCGCGAACTGGTCGCCGTGCTGCGCGCCATGCGCGGGATGCGGATCGTCGGCGCCGATGTCGTCGAGGTCGCCCCCGCCTACGACAACGGTGAGGTGACCGCCGTCGCCGCGGCCAATCTCGCCTATGAACTGGTTAGCCTGATGGCCGATGACTTCTAGCCTCGTCTGGCCCGCCGGTAAGTCCGCGGCGGCGGCGTTCACCTTCGACGTGGACGCCGAGTCGGCGGTGCTGTGGGGGAACGAGGCCGTCGCGGCGCGGATGAGCGTGATCTCGCATCAGGCATACGGCCCGCTCGTCGGGATCCCGCGCATCCTCGATCTGCTGGACCGCCACCAGATCCCGGCGACCTTCTTCGTGCCGGGCCACACCGCGCACCGGTATCCCGCTGCGGTGCGCAGCATCGTCACCGCCGGACACGAGATCGCCCATCACGGCTATCTGCACGAGCAGCCCACGGCCCTGACACTGGAGCAGGAGAACGAGGCGCTCGACCGCGGTCTGGATGCGCTGGCCGAGGTGGCCGGTGTACGCCCGGTCGGCTACCGCGCACCGATGTGGGATCTGTCCTGGCACACGCCGGGTCTGCTGGCCGAGCGTGGGTTCCTCTACGACTCCAGCCTGATGGACGCCGACCATCCGTATGAGCTGGCGGTGGGCGACGGCTCGCTGGTGGAGATCCCCATCCAGTGGGCGCTCGACGACTGGGAGCAGTACTGCTACCTGCCCGACATCTCCGGCAGCGGGCTGATCGAGAGCCCGCGCAAGGCGCGAGAACTGTGGCAGCTGGAGTTCGAAGCGCTCCGTGACGCCGGCGCGTGCTGGGTGCTCACCAACCACCCGTTCCTGTCGGGGCGGGCATCGCGTGCGGTGGAGCTCGGCGACCTGATGCGCCACGTCGTCGAACACGACCAGGTGTGGACGACGAACCTGGGCGCCATCGCCGAGCACGTCCGGTCGCTGGGGCTGGAGCCCCGCAGCATCACGAGGCCGTAGGCGCTTGCCCGCGGGACGCTGCGACTCAGATCCCGCGCTTCATGATCGCGTCCAGCAGGCTGGGGGCGATGCTGTCGAGCGCCTTGGCCGATACCGCCATCCGGGGAGCGATACGCACCGGTCGGGTGCGTGCCGCCGTCAGCATCCAGTCCGCGGCCTCCTCGGCCGACAGGCCTGGCATGCCCCGGAAAGCCTCGGTCGGTTCGATCATCGGTGTCTTCACCAGCGGGTAGAACAGCGTCGTCGAATGCACACCCTTGCCCGACCACTCGGTCTCGGCGACCCGGCTGATCGCGGTCAGCGCGGCCTTCGACGCCTGATACGCGCCGAACAGCGGTGACGACTCGTTCATCACACCCCACGTCGACACGTTGATGACGTGCCCGTCGCCGCGTTCGATCATCCCTGGCACCAGGGCCCGCATCAGCCGCAGCGGCGAGTAGTAGTTCAGCGCCATGGTGCGCTCCAGGTCATGCCAGCGCTCCAGCGATTCGATCAGTGGGCGCCGGATGGAGCGACCGGCGTTGTTGATCAGGATGTCGATGCCGCCGTGGCTTTCGAGCACCTGTGCGGTGAGGGCGTCGACGGCATCCAGATCGGACAGGTCCGCCGGGATCGCCTCGGCGATACCGCCGCCGTCGCGGATGCTCTCGGTGAGGGTCTGCAGCAGGTCGGCCCGGCGGGCCACCACGATGACGCTGGCGCCGCACGCGGCGAGCTTGCGCGCGGAGGCCTCGCCGATACCGGAGGAGGCACCGGTGATCAGGATGCGCTTACCGCGCAACTCGACCTCGGGCCCGCGGCTGAGGTATTCCGTCAGCGGCGGGCGCATGCTGGTGAGCAGCACGGCTTCGGACAGTCGGCGCAACGGGTTAAAGCTCACCCAGCGAGTCTAGGAAGGCCGCCGCGATGAGTTCGCGCCGCCTGCGTGGTCACCATGACATGGCGATCACCGCAACCCTGGACACCCGCTTCAGTGAGGCCACCGCACCCGTCGACTGGGGTTCGGTGGCCGACCTGCTGGCCGGCGCCGAGTTGTACTGGCTCAGCACCGTGCGCGCCGACGGCCGCCCGCACGTCACCCCGCTGGTCGGGCTGTGGACGGGGCAGGCGTTCGTGTTCTGCACCGGACCGACCGAGCAGAAGGCACACAACCTCGCCCACGGCGCGGCCGTCGCCGTCACGACGGGGGCCAACACCTGGAACGCCGGACTCGACGCGGTGCTCGAGGGCACCGCGCAGCGGGTGCGAGGCCGCGATCGGTTGACCGCGCTGGCGGCGGCCTACCGCGCCAAGTACGGCGAGGACTGGACCTTCGACTGCGATGACGAGACGTTCAGCCCGGGCGAGAACGCCGCGTACGTGTTCGAGGTGGCGCCGGCCAAGGTGCTGGCCTTCGCGAAGGCGCCGCACGGGCAGACGTCGTTTCGGTTCTGACGTCAGGTTCTAGAAGTAGCGCGGGAACCCGCTCCAGTCCGGGTCGCGCTTCTCCAGGAAGGCGTCGCGGCCCTCCACGGCCTCATCGGTCATGTACGCCAAACGTGTTGCCTCACCGGCGAACACCTGCTGTCCCACCAGGCCGTCGTCGATCAGGTTGAAACCGAACTTCAGCATCCGGATGGCCTGGGGCGATTTGCCGTTGATCTCGGCGGCCCACTGCAGGCCGGTGGTCTCCAGATCGGCATGATCGACGACCTCGTTCACCGCACCCATCTGGTACATGGTCTGCGCGTCGTAGGTGCGGCCCAGGAAGAAGATCTCGCGGGCGAACTTCTGGCCGGTCTGGCGGGCCAGGTAGGCGCTGCCGAACCCGCCGTCGAAGCTGCCGACGTCGGCATCGGTCTGCTTGAACCGGGCGTGCTCGCGGCTGGCCAAAGTCAGATCACAGGTCACGTGCAGGCTGTGCCCGCCACCGGCGGCCCATCCGTTGACCAGGCAGATGACCACCTTCGGCATGAACCGGATGAGCCGCTGCACCTCCAGGATGTGCAACCGCCCGGCCCGCGCCGGATCCACCGTCTCGGCGGTCTCACCCTCGGCGTACTGGTAGCCGCTGCGCCCGCGGATGCGCTGATCGCCGCCGGAGCAGAACGCCCAGCCGCCGTCCTTGGCCGACGGGCCGTTGCCGGTCAGCAGGATCACCCCGACATCGGGCGACATCCGGGCATGGTCGAGTACCCGGTACAGCTCGTCGACGGTGTGCGGCCGGAACGCGTTGCGCACCTCGGGCCGGTCGAAGGCCACCCGCACCGTCGGCTGCGCGACACCGTCGAGGACATGCCGGTGATAGGTGATGTCGGTCAGCTCGAAACCGGGTACGGGCTGCCAGAGTGCCGGGTCAAAGGTCATGCCCCGACTGTATTCAGGATGTTTGGCCGGGTGGGGAGTCGGGTATCAGTGAGCCGCCACAGTGCGTCCCACGCACCGAGACACAGGAGGGTGACGATGAAGTTCACTACCGGTTTGCTGACGGCTTTCGCAGCAGCAGGGCTGCTCATGGGGTGCTCGGCCCCGTCGATCACGGGTGGTGACACATCGTGCAAGGACTTCCTCAACGCGGACGAGAAGACCCAGACCGATGCGGTCGCCAAGATGCTCAAGGACGAAAAGGGCCAGGACGCAGCGCAATTGGAGATCACCGGCACCCGCCTCTCGGTGCAGACGTTCTGCCAGACCGCCGGTAAACAGGACAGCAAGATCAAAGAGGCCCCGCACCTCTAGGGGCTAGACGGGGTACCCGCGCCGGGCTGCGCCATGTGTTCAGCCTAGAGGTCGAACCCGTGCTCGCGGAGTGCGTGCAACAGGCCGTCCGGGCGTTGCGCGGTGGGCAGCGGGTCGACCAGAGCGAAAGCGCATCCCAGTGCGCGGGCTCCGCCGTCGGCCTCCTCGCTGTCACCGATCATCAGCGTCTCGGCCGCCTCGACACCCAGGCGTGTCAGGGCGATGCGGAAGATCTCGGCATCCGGTTTGATCGCGCCGACCTCGAAGCTCAGCACGTATTCGTCGGCCGCTGTGCCGACGGCCGCGAACGCGGGCCGCAGATCGAAAGCGATATTCGACACCACCGCGGTCGCGACGCCGGCGGCGCGCAGGCCGTTCAGCGCCGCAGCGGTGTCCGGGTAGGGCGTCCAGGACGCCGGGTCGACCAGCTTGGGGTAGAGGCTCCTCGCGTGCTGGTCGGTGAGGCCGGATTCGCGCAGCACGTGCAGGTAGGCCTCACGGTGCAGGTGCGGCTCCAGGTCCCGATTCGCCCAGTTGTGGTGCTGTTCGTCATCCATCGGCACGGAGTTGCCGGTGGGTGCGGTCACCCGGCGCATCAGTTCGGCCTGCACATGGCCCTCGACCGCCTGCTCGTCCACCGTGATGCCGGCGAACCAGCTGTCGTCCTCCTCGAGTCGGAACAGCGTGCCGGAGTAGTCGAAGAGAACCGCGCGTAGCTGAGTCACCGTTCCATCTTGGCTCAGAAGTGATCGGGCATGCTCGGCGCCACCGGCCAGCCGAACGCGGTCGCTGTCGCGGGCACCGCACCCGAGGTGAGTTCACCGGCCAGGCCTGCGGTGGTCAGCGCCTGCAGGCTGACCCCGCCCAGGTAGATGGCGCCGAGATCGCGTGCGGTGATCGCGATATCGGCTGGGGCGTCGGTGTTTTCGCACTCGGCGCCGTCGCGGCCGGCGCGCAGCCGAAACCGTCCGGTATTCCACGGGCAGAACTCGTCGCTGACCTGCAGCACCACGTCGACATCGCCGGCGTACCGCCGCAGCGTCAGGGCGCGCGGCACATCGACCAGTCGGGTGAAGATGGCGTCGTTCACCTGGCATTGCAGCGCCCGCTGGTCGGCGACCAGATAGCGCAGGCGTTCGTCCACGGCGGCACCGTCGTACTGCATGGTCCTGATCAGGTCGATATCGAGCAGGTAGCGCCAAATACGCGCGTAGGCACGAGGATTGGTGGCACGCACCTCCTGGACGTGCAGTTCGCCGTTGGGCCCGGCCGGCGCCCAATCCGACTTGGGTCGGTAGATCGCGTAGGCGCTGGCGGAACCGTCGGGTTCGTGATGCAGGGCGAACCGGATACTGCCGGCACCCTTGCGTCGTTCCGCAGTGTCGTGCAGCCAGTAGTCCCACCAGGGGGCGGGGCGGTCCATCCGGCCGGGCAGGTTCGCCAGCGCCCGGTCGTAGATCGCCGGGGCGGCCCCCAGCAGGGTCTCGCGGTCGGCCTCGGTCACCGTCCCCGCACCCAGATCGACGTCGGTGCGGAACCCGAGATCGCGGACCCTGCCGGAGAGCACCGCATTGGAGCTGGCCAGCCCGTATCCGAACCGGCCGTAGATCAGCGTCTCGGAGGCGAACAGCATGGCCAGCGCCTCGGTGCCGCGGGACCGGATGTCGTCGAGCTGGTGGCGCATCATCGCCGTCAGCAGACCCTTGCGCCGATGGCTGGGCGACACCGTCACTCCGGTGACGGCGGCGACCGGCACCAGCGCACCGCCGGGCAGGCTCACCTTCTTGCTGTACGCGCCCGCCGTGGCGGCCCAGCGGGTTCCGTCGTGGAAACCGAACATCCGGTCCAGCTCGGTGAACTTGCGGCCCAGTTCGATCTCGTCGGGCTGAGGATCCTGCAGGAACACCGAGTACATGGTGGCCATGAAGCTCTGGAAGTCGTCATCGTCGGTAACAGCGCGCAAGCTCAGTTCGGGCACACGTTCATGCGTACCGCACCGCGGTGCGGTCAGTCACGTGAATATCTGGCGGCCTTGCGTAGCAACACGTCGCGCTCCCGGTCATTGCCGACCAGTTCCGCCGCGGCGTGAAACGCAGCCGCCGCCTCGGCGTGGCGGTTCAGCCGGGCCAGCAGTTCGCCGCGCACGCTGGGCAGCAGGTAGGAGTCCTGCAGCCCGGTGATGCCGTCGGCGATCCGCAGGCCGCTGGCGGGTCCCTGCGCCATCGCCACCGCGACGGCGCGGTTCAGCTCGATCACCGGCGACGGCGAGATCTGCAGCAGGGCATCGTAAATCGTCACGATGCGGGACCAGTCGGTGTCGGCACTCGTGGGCGCCAGCGCGTGGCATTCGGCCAGTGCGGCCTGCAACGCGTAAGGGCCCCAACCGCGCCCGGCCCGCGCGTCCTCGGCGCGCTGCAGGGCCACGGTGGCGCGCCGGATCTGAGCCCGGTCCCAACGGGTGCGGTCCTGGTCTTCCAACAGGATGGCGTTACCGTCGGCGTCGGTGCGCGCGGCGAACCGCGAGGACTGGAACTCCATCAGGGCCAGCAACCCGTGGACTTCGGGTTCAGTGGGCACCAGTGCCGCCAGCACGCGGGCCAGTCGGATTGCCTCACTGCATAATTCGTCACGAATCCAGCGGCTGCCGAACGATGCCGAGTAGCCCTCGTTGTAGATCAGATAGAGGACACTGAGCACCGCGGACAGCCGGGCTCGAAACTCGTCGCGCTCGGGCACCTCGAACGCGCACCCCGCCAGGGCTTTCTTGGCGCGGGTGATCCTGGCCGCCGCAGTCGCTGTCGGGATCAGGAACGCCCGCGCGATCTCGTCGGTGGTCAGCCCGCCCACCACGCGCAGCGTCAGCGCGATCTGGGCTTCGCGGGACAACACCGGATGCGCGGCGCTGAAGATGAGCCGCAACACGTCGTCGTCGATGCGATCGGGATCCCACGCCTGGTCGACGTGGTCGTCCAGCTCGCGGGCCAGCACCGCGTACTTGGCGTCCAGGTTCTCCTGGCGGCGCCATTGGTCGACGGCCTTGCGCTTGGCGACGGTCGTCAACCAGGCACCCGCGTTGCGTGGCACCCCGGATTGCGGCCACTGCGTCAGCGCGTCGACCAGGGCATCGGATGCCAGGTCCTCGGCCACGCCGAGGTCACCCACCCAGCGGGTCAGCGTCGCGATGATCCTCGCGGCCTCCATACGCCACACCGCGTCCACGGTCTGGCGGATGTCCTCCGGCACGTTGCCATTGTGCGCGCGGGAGGGCCTAGCCCACCGATCGGGCCGCACCGGCCCAGAACTGGGCGCGCACCGCCTTCTTGTCCGGCTTGCCCAGCGCGGTCACCGGCACCGCATCGACGACGATGACCTGCTTGGGTGACTGCACCGAACCCTTACGGTCCTTGACCGCGGACTGGATCTCCACCGTCATCGCCGACACTGCGGCTTCGTCGGACGGGGCGCCCGGACGCAGCACGACCACCGCCGTCACCGCCTCGCCCCACTTCTCGTCGGGCGTTCCGATGACGCAGACCTGGGCGATCGCCGGGTGTTCGGCGATGACGTCCTCCACCTCGCGGGGGAACACGTTGAACCCGCCGGTGACGATCATGTCCTTGGTGCGGTCGACGATGAAGTAGAAGCCGTCCTCGTCCTCGCGGGCCAGGTCGCCGGTGTGCATCCAGCCGTCCTTGAAGGTGTCGGCGGTGGCGTCCGGCAGATTCCAGTACCCGCCCGACAGCAACGGACCGGACACGCAGATCTCGCCGACCTCGCCCTGGGGCACCGGGTTGCCGTCGTCGCCGAGCAGGGCTACCCGGGCGAACAGGGTGGGCCTGCCGCACGAGGTGAGCCGCTTCTCGTCATGGTCGTCCTTGGCGAGGTAGGTGATCACCATCGGTGCTTCGGACTGGCCGTAGTACTGCGCGAAGATCGGGCCGAACCGGTCGATGGCCTCCTTGAGCCGCACCGGGTTCATCGCCGAGGCGCCGTAGTAGACGGTTTCCAGCGACGACAGGTCCCGGGTGTGCGAATCCGGGTGATCCATCAGCGCGTAGATCATCGACGGCACCAGCATGGTGGCGGTGATCTTCTGTTCCTCGATCACCCGCAGCACCTCGGCCGGGTCGAACTTGGTCAGCACGACCAGCTCGCCGCCCTTGATGATGGTGGGCACGAAGAACGCGGCCCCCGCGTGCGACAGCGGGGTGCACATCAGGAACTTCGGATGCTGCGGCCACTCCCACTCGGCGAGCTGGATCGTCGTCATCGTGGTGATCGATTGCACGGTGCCGATGACGCCTTTGGGCTTGCCGGTCGTGCCGCCGGTGTAGGTGAGCCCACCGACATGATCGGGGGCCAGGTCGGCGGCCACCAGGGGCTGCGGATCGTACGTGGCGGCCTCGGCGGCCAGATCCGTGGCGACCCCGACCAGCGCTTGCGGGACGGGACCGATCGTCAGCACCTGGCGCAACGAGGGCACCTTCTCCAGCAGGCCGAGAGCCCGCTCGACGAAAGCCGGGGTGGGGTCGATGACCAGCGTGCTGACCCCGGCATCGGTCAAGACGTAGGCGTGGTCGTCCAGTGAGCCTAGAGGGTGTAGTGCCGTGCGGCGGTAGCCCTGGGTCTGCCCGGCACCGATGATCATCAGCACCTCGGGGCGGTTCAGCGAGAGCAGCCCGACGGCCGCGCCGGTGCCGGCGCCGAGCGCCTCGAAGGCCTGAATGTACTGGCTGATCCGTTCGGCGAGCTGACCGCCGGTCAGCGTGGTGTCGTCGAGGAACAGCACCGGCTTGTTCTTGTTGCGCTTGAGGGCGCCCACGGTGAGGTGTCCGGAATGGATGGGGTGCCTCAGCAGGTCGCCTGACGAGCGCTCGCGCGAGGAAGCAACAGCTTGGGTCATACAGACAGACTAGAACGTGTTTCAGAAATGAAGCCAGGGGATGCCCCGAAAAGCAGGTAGTCAACTACGCATGCGCGACCACGCGGGCCGTCGGAGACTGGTGCGCAACAGAGACGAGGGGTTTGCCGGCGCGGCCATCGGGGGAGGGCCGGCGTGGTCCCCGGCGGTGTGGACGCACCGTCGGGGACCGCGTTCACGCGTCAGCGGCCGGTCAGCGGCCCGCAGCCTTGCGGGCGTCGGCCGCCAGTTTCTCGGCCATATCGGCCTTCCACTGGATCTCGCGCTGCACCCACTCGTTGTCCTGCGGGAACTCGTCGATCTCGCTGACCCGGCGGACCTCCAGCTTCACGCCCGGCCCCAGCGGGCACTTGCGCGCCCACTGCTTGGCCTCTTCCTTGGATGACACGTCCAGGATCCAGAAGCCGTTGAACAGTTCCTTGGCCTCGGTGTACGGGCCGTCGGTCACCACCGGTGGGTCGGCGTCGAAGTCGACCACGAAGCCCTCCTCGGGCGGGGTCAACCCCTCACCGGCCAGCAGGACACCGGCCTTGATGAGCTCCTCGTTGTAGCGGCCCATCGCGGCGATGATCTCGGTGAAATCGATATTTTCCGCCACGAACTCTTCGGCCGCCGGGGTGGACCGCATGATCAGCATGTAGCGCGACATCGTGTTCTCTCCTGTCGTGTCGGGGCTCCGCTTATCGTGCCCTCGAGATGACGTCGAACGACATCCCGGCCAAATCGACACGGCCGCGCAAAAAAGTTTGAAGAATCATCGTCATGCCCGCCGACCTGGTCCTCACCGGAAACATCCGCACCATCGACGACTCCCGACCGACCGCACGATCGCTCGCGGTCAGCGACGGCCGCATCGTCGCCATCGGGGCTGATCCGGCCGACATCGAGGAGTGGGTCGGGCCGGGCACCGCGGTGGTCGACGTCGGGGACGGCTGCGTGCTGCCCGGGTTCGTCGAGGCACACGGCCATCCGTTGATGGAGGCCGTCGCGCTGTCGGACCGGATGGCCGACATCCGGCCCGTCACGCTGCGCTCGGCCGATGAGGTGGTCGCCGCCGTCCGCGCCGAGGTCGCCAAGCGTGGCGCGGACGGCGCGTACCTGAACGGCTGGGATCCGCTGCTGCAGCGCGGTCTGCCCGAACCCACGCTGTCCTGGTTGAACGACATCGCGGACACCCCGCTGGTGATCATCCACAACTCGGGCCACAAGGCCTTCTTCAATTCCGCGGCGGCCCGCGCCGCCGGGCTCTCGAGGGAGACCCCGGATCCCAAGGGTGCGCGCTACGGGCGCGACGCCGACGGTGAACTCGACGGCACCGCCGAAGAATCCGCGGCGGTGTTCCCGCTGCTCGGTGGGGCCGTCAAGGTCAGCGACTACCCGGCGATGCTGATGGCCGAATGCGAGCGGCTGAACCGGGCCGGACTCACGACATGTTCGGAGATGGCGTTCGACCCGATGTTGCGGCCGGTGCTCACCGCACTGCACGACCGGTTGACGGTGCGGTTGCGCACCTACGAGATGTCCACGGCCGCGCTGCACACCGACGCGAACCCCGGTGACGGCGACGACCTGGTGCGTCAGGTGGGCATCAAGATCTGGGTGGACGGCTCACCGTGGATCGGCAACGTCGACCTGACGTTCCCGTACCTGGACACCGAGGACACCCGCATCATCGGTGTCGTCCCGGGCTCGTGCGGACATGCCAACTACACCCGCGAGCAACTCACCGAGATCGTCGGCACGTTCTATCCCCAGGGCTGGCAGATGTCCTGCCACGTGCACGGCGATCACGGCGTCGACACCATCCTCGATGTGTATGAGCATGCGCTGCAAGCCAATCCACGTCCAGACCACCGGCTGCGGCTGGAGCACGTCGGCGCCATCACCCCGGCCCAGCTGCAGCGCGCGCACGCCCTCGGCGTCACCTGCAGCCTGTTCGTCGATCACTTGCACTACTGGGGTGACGTCATCGTCGACGGGCTGTTCGGGCCGGAACACGGGGAGCAGTGGATGCCGTGCGGGTCGGCGGTGGCCACCGGCATGCGGATCTCGCTGCACAACGACCCGCCGGTCACACCCGAGGAGCCGCTACGCAATATCAGCGTGGCCGCGACCCGCACCGCGCCGAGCGGGCGGGTGCTGGCACCGCAGGAGCGGCTGACGGTCGACCAGGGGCTCAAGGCGCAGACCATCGACGCCGCCTACCAGCTGTTCGCCGATGACATCGTCGGGTCGATCGAGGTCGGTAAGTACGCCGATCTTGTTGTGCTGTCGGCGGATCCGTCCGCGGTGAGCCCCGAAGAGGTGGCGAATCTGACGGTCCGCGCCACCTATCTGGCGGGGCGACAGGTTTATCCCAAACCAGCCTGATGTCCGGGTAGAAGTGGCAGGCTGTGGGCATGTCCGAGGCCACCCCTGCCGCTGCGCTCGGCTCAGCCCTGCCCGAGCCGCAATTTCTCGATGAACGTGTCGCCCACTGGGCGGCAACCACACCCGACGAGGAGGCGGTGACCTACCTCAGCCGGAGCTGGACCTGGTCGCAGTGGGATGACCGAATCCGGCGGGCGGCCGGGGCGCTGGCGGCCCGCGGTATCGGCCGCGGCGACGTCGTCGCCTTCCTGGACAAGAACCATCCGGCGTGCGTGGAGGTGACGCTGGCGGCAGCGTCGCTGGGTGCGGCCAACGCCATCATCAATTTCCGGCTGGCCGCCGAGGAATTGGACTATGTGGTCAACGATTCCGGCGCCAAGCTGCTCTTCGTCGGTGCCGATCTCAAGCCGGCCGTCGAGGCGATCCGCGACAAATTACCGGCCGTCACGCAGATCATCGAGGTCACACCCGAGGGCGACGACGAGTACGAGGCCATGCTCGCCGCCGCCACCCCGACCGGCCGCTCGCCCGAGGTGAGCCCCGAGGACACCTGCATCATCATGTATTCGTCGGGCACCACCGGCCGGCCCAAAGGTGTCGCGCTGTCGCAGGCCAATGTCATCGCCCACACGATCAACGCATTCGAGGGCTGGACCGCCGAACCGGGGGACAAGAACCTGGTGGCCATGCCGCTGTTCCACGTCGGCGGCACCTCCTACATGCAGTACGGGCTGCACCACGGCGTGCCCAGCTACATGACCCGCGACGTCGACGGCGCGGCGCTGGCCGGCGGCATCCTGGCCGGCGCGAACCGGACCTTCCTGGTGCCCGCGGTGCTGGCCAAGGTGCTCGACACCGGCCCGGAGGCGGTGCAGCTGTTCGGCGCGCTGAAGACCTACGCCTACGGCGCCTCCCCGATGCCGCTGCCGCTGCTGCGTCAGGCGCTGGAGGCCTGGCCGGACACCGAGTTCATCCAGGTGTACGGGCTGACCGAGGTGTGCGGGGTGGTGACCCGGCTGATGCCCGAGGATCACCGCGCGGACAACGAGGAGCGCCTGGTCAGTGCGGGCACCCTGATCTCCGGTACCGAGCTGCGGGTCGTCGATCCCAACACGGGGCAGGACGTGCCCAAGGGCGAACAGGGTGAATTGTGGTTCCGCACAACGCAGTTGATGAAGGGGTACCTGAACAAACCGGAGGCCACCGCCGAGGCCATCACCCCCGACGGCTGGTTCCGCACCGGCGATATCGGCCGGATCGACGCCGACGGCTACGTGTTCGTCGAGGACCGACTCAAGGACATGATCATCACCGGCGGCGAGAATGTGTACTCCATCGAGGTGGAACGGATACTCGCTGAGCATCCGGCCGTGGCCGAGGTCGCGGTGTTCGGAGTGCCGGACGAGAAGTGGGGCGAGGCGGTCAAAGCCGTCGTGGCCTTGGAGGGTGACGCCAGCGAGGCCGACCTCATCGCGTGGGCGCGTCAGCACCTGGCGGCGTACAAGTGCCCGAAGACTGTCGACTTCACCGATGCGCTGCCGCGCAACCCTACTGGCAAGATCATGAAGAAGGATCTACGCAAGCCGCATTGGGAGGGTCGCGATCGCGCCACCGTTTGACGTACCCCTGCCCGATCTGCTGGAACGGCTGCATGTGGTCGCGCTGCCGATGCGGGTCCGGTTCCGCGGGATCACCGTCCGCGAGGTGGCACTGATCGACGGGCCCGCCGGCTGGGGTGAATTCGGGGCGTTCCTGGAGTACCCGCCGGCCGAGGCCGCGCTGTGGTTGGCGTCGGGAATCGAAGCGGCGTATGGCGTTTCGCCCGTTCCGCGGCGCGACCGGATCCCGATCAACGCGACCGTGCCCGCGGTGCCCGCCGCGCAGGTGCCCGAAGTGCTGGCCCGGTTTCCGGGTGCCGCCACCGCGAAGGTGAAGGTCGCCGAACCGGGGCAGACCCTTGCCGACGACATCGCCCGGGTGGCCGCAGTCCGCGCCCTGGTGCCCGTGGTCCGGGTCGATGCCAACGGCGGGTGGACGGTGGACCAGGCGGTGCAGGCGGCCGCCAGTCTCGGGCCCCTGGAGTATCTCGAACAGCCCTGTGCCACGGTCGAAGAGCTCGCGCAGCTGCGCCGCCTGATCGATGTGCCGGTGGCGGCCGACGAGTCGATCCGCAAGGCGGACGATCCGTTCCGGGTGGTGGCCCTGGCGGCCGCCGATATCGCGGTGGTCAAGGTGGCCCCGCTGGGCGGGGTGAGCCGGCTGCTGGAGATCGCCACCGCGATCGGCATCCCGCTGGTGGTGTCGAGCGCGCTGGACTCCGCGGTCGGCATGTCCCGCGGCCTGCTGGCCGCGGCCTGCCTGCCCGACCTGTCGCACGCCTGCGGGCTGGGCACCGGGGGACTCTTCGTCGAGGACGTGGTGGACGCGGCGCCGCCGGTCGACGGCTACCTTCCGGTCGGGCCGGTGACGCCCGACCCGGCCCGCTTGGCCGGACTGGCCGTGGGGCCGGACCGGCGCCAGTGGTGGATCGAGCGGGTGCGGGAATGTCATGCGCTGTGGTGAGTCGCGGATCGTCGTCGGGTGACGCCGGGCGATTGCGTATCCGCCTACGCTATGCGGGCCTGACCAGCGGATAGACACTGACTGCATGCAGGTCGGACTGCTCGAGACGATCGTCGCGGGCAAGCCGCGGGTGGACACGTTCAGATCAACGGGTGTGCATTGCAGCGCAGCGCCGTGCGGGGAGTCACGGCACTGCTGCCATTCGCCCAGATCGTCCGCAGACTGAAGCGGCTGTAGCGCCGTGTCCTGATCTGTGGGGACCATGTCCTGGACGCCACGGCCGGGGCCCGCCACGATGAGATCGTGATGCGATCGGTGGTGATCCTCGGCTACGGCGGTGTCCAGGGGCTCGATGTCGTCGGGCCGTTCGACGTGTTCACCGGCGCCACGATGCACCTCGCCGCGCAGGAGCGCCTCGGCGGATACGACGTGCGCCTGATCTCCATGGACGGCCGGCCGATCGCCACCATGACCGGACTGGAGTTCGTCGCCGCCGCACCACCGGATCCGCGGCAGGCCGTCGACACCGTGGTCATCCCCGGCGGGTTCGGCGTCGAGGAGGCGCGCCACAACCCCGCGGTCGTCGCATGGATCCGCGCTGCCGCACCGCGCGCACGGCGGATCGTGACCGTCTGCTCGGGCGCCATCCTGGCGGCCGAGGCCGGGCTGCTCGACGGTTGCACCGCCACCACGCACTGGGCCTTCGCGCCGCGGCTGGCCGGCGAATTCCCCTCCATCACCGTCGATCCGGAACCGATCTTCGTGCGTAGCTCCGAGCAGGTGTGGACCGCGGCGGGCGTCACCGCCGGGATCGACCTGGCCCTGCACCTCGTCGAGGAGGACCACGGCACCGAGATCGCGCAGACCGTCGCCCGGTGGCTGGTGCTCTACCTGCGTCGCCCGGGCGGGCAGACGCAGTTCGCCGCTCCGGTGTGGATGCCGCGGGCCCGGCGCGCGCCCATCCGCGAGGTGCAGGAGGCCATCGAATCCGAACCCGGAGGCGCGCACAGCATTTCGGCCCTGGCTCAGCGCGCGGCGATGAGCCCGCGACACTTCACCCGATTGTTCACCGAGGAAGTCGGCGAGGCGCCCGGTGCCTACGTCGAACGGATCCGTACCGACGCCGCCCGCCGGCAACTGGAGGAGACCGATGACACCGTCACCGTGATCGCCACCCGTTGCGGGTTCGGCAGCGCCGAAACCCTGCGCCGCAACTTCGTCCGGCGCGTGGGTGTTTCGCCCGATCAGTACCGCAAGTCCTTCGCCTAGAGGAGATCGCCATGCAGACCGCCATCGTCCTGTACCCGGGATTCACCGCGCTCGATTTCATCGGTCCCTACGAGTCGTTGCGGTGGCTGCCCGACGCGGAGGTGCGCTTCGTCTGGCACGAGCCCGGGCCCGTCGCCGCGGATTCCGGGGTGCTGGTGGTCGGCGCGACCCATTCGTTCGACGAGACCCCGTCACCGGAGGTGATCCTCATCCCCGGCGGCTTCAGCACCATGGAGCACGCCCGCGACGAACGGTTGCTCGACTGGGTGCGCCGCGCCCACCGCACCGCCACCTGGACGACATCGGTGTGTTCGGGCTCGGTCATCCTGGCCGCCTCGGGCGTGCTGGACGGCAAACGCGCCACCTCGCACTGGGCGGCCCTGCCGGTGCTCAAGACGTTCGGGGTGACGCCGGTCGGTGACGAGCGCGTGGTGCATCAAGGTGAGGTGGTGACGGCCGCGGGCGTGTCGGCCGGGATCGACCTCGGGTTGTGGCTGGCCGCCCAGATCGGCGGGGAGGACCGGGCCAAGGCGATCCAGCTGTCGATGGAGTACGACCCGCAGCCGCCGTTCGACTCCGGACACTTCTCGAAGGCCTCGGCGGCCACCAAGGCCTCGGCGACGGCGCTGATGTCGCGCGAGCTGTTGAAACCCGCCGCGCTCAAGGCCAGCACGCTGCTGCTGTGGGACCAGGCGATCAAGAAGGTCCGCGCCCGCTTGTAGGGTCGGCCGGGTGAACCTGGCTTATGACGACCGCGGCAGCGGCGATCCCGTCCTGTTCATCGCCGGCCGTGGCGGCGCGGGCCGCACCTGGCACCTGCATCAGACGCCCGCGTTCCGGCGGGCGGGCTACCGCGTCATCACGTTCGACAACCGGGGTATCGGCGCCACCGAGAACGCCAGCGGCTTCACCACCGAACAGGTGGTCGCCGATACCGCCAAACTGATCGAGGACCTGGTCGGTGGACCGGTCCGCGTCGTCGGCGTGTCGATGGGGTCGTTCATCGCGCAGGAACTGATGCTGGCCCGGCCCGACCTGGTCACGCAGGGCGTGCTGATGGCCACCCGGGGCAGACACGACAAGGCGCGGGACTTCTTCAGCAATGCCGAACGTGAGCTCGCCGCCGCCGGTGTCACCCTGCCGCCGGCCTACGACGCCAAGATCCGGTTGCTGGAGAGCTTCTCGCCCAAGACCCTCAACGACGACCGGGCGGTGACGGACTGGGCGGAGATGTTCACCATGTGGCCGACCAAGTACACCCCGGGGCTGCGCAGCCAGCTTGATATCTCCCCGCAGACCAACCGGCTGCCCGCCTACCGCAGCATCACGGCATCGGTGTTGGTGATCGGGTTCACCGACGACATCGTGATGCCCCCGCACCTGGGCCGCGAGGTGGCCGACGCCATCCCGCGCGGCCGCTACCTGGAGATCGCCGACGCCGGGCACCTCGGCTTCATCGAGCAGCCCGACACCGTCAACGACGCCGTCCTGCAGTTCTTCGGCGAAGAGCGCATGCAGTTGCCCATCGAGCCCCGGGCATAGGCTGACGTGGTGAACCCCTCGACGACACAGGCGCGTGTCGTCGTCGACGAGCTCATTCGCGGCGGCGTGCGCGACGTGGTGTTGTGCCCCGGTTCGCGGAATGCGCCGCTGGCCTTCGCGCTGCATGATGCCGACCGCGCGGGACGTATCCGGCTGCACGTGCGTATCGACGAACGCACCGCCGGGTATCTGGCGATCGGGCTGGCGGTCAGCGCCAAGGCGCCGGTGTGTATCGCCATGACCTCGGGTACCGCGGTGGCCAACCTCGGCCCCGCGGTGGTCGAGGCGAACTACGCCCGGGTGCCGCTGATCGTGCTGAGCGCCAACCGGCCCTACGAGATGCTGGGCACCGGCGCCAACCAGACGATGGAGCAGCTGGGCTATTTCGGCAGCCAGGTCCGCGAGAACATCAGCCTCGGCCTGGCCGAGCCGCACACGGACCTGGCCGCGCTCAACGCCCAGTGGCGGTCGGCCACCTGCCGGGTGCTGGTGGCCGCCACCGGAGCACGCAGCGCCAACGCCGGCCCGGTGCAGTTCGACATCCCGCTGCGTGAGCCGCTGGTGCCCGACCGTGACGATCACGACGAGACCCCGCCCGGCCGCCCGGACGGCAAACCGTGGACCTACACACCACCGGTCGATTTCGACCAGCCGCTGGACATCGACCTGAGCCCGGACACCGTCGTCATCGCCGGGCACGGCGCGGGCATCCACCCGAACCTGGCCGGGCTGCCGACCGTCGCCGAACCCACAGCGCCGATGTCCGGACTCACCAATGCGCTGCATCCGCTGGCGCTGCCGCTGCTGCGTCCGCAGCAGGTCATCATGCTGGGCCGGCCCACCCTGCACCGCGCGGTGTCCGCGCTGCTCGCCGACCCCGCGGTGCCGGTCTTCGCTCTGACCACGGGCCCACGCTGGCCCGACGTCTCGGGCAACTCGCAGGCCACCGGTACCCGTGCCGTCACCACCGGTGCCGCCGATCCGAGCTGGCTGCGCCGCTGCGCCGAGCTGCACCGACGGACCCTGGCCGCGGTGCACACCCAGTTGGCCCAGCACCCGCTGACCACCGGCCTGCACGTGGCTGCGGCGGTGTCCGCCGCGCTGAGCGACGGCGACCAGCTGGTGCTCGGTGCCTCCAACCCAGTCCGCGATGTCGCGCTCGTGGGGCTGGCCGCCCCCGGTGTCTCGGTACGCTCCAATCGCGGGGTCGCCGGTATCGACGGCACCGTGTCCACGGCCATCGGCGCAGCGTTGGCCCATGAGCGCGCGGGCGGCGGTCCGCCGCGCAAGACCATCGCGCTGATCGGTGACCTGACCTTCGTGCACGACAGCTCCGGGCTGCTGATCGGGCCCACCGAGCCCACGCCGAAGAACCTGACCATCGTGGTGTCCAATGACAACGGCGGCGGCATCTTCGAACTGCTGGAGCAGGGCGACCCGCGCTTCTCCGACGTGTCCTCACGGATCTTCGGCACGCCGCATGATGTCGACGTGGGTGCCCTGTGCCGCGCCTACCACGTCGACTGCGCGCAGCTCGACGTGGACGACGTGACCGACGTCCTCAAGCAGCCGTACGACGGGATGCGGGTGCTGGAGGTGAAGGCCGACCGGTCGTCGCTGCGGGCGCTGCACGCGTCGATCAGGGCGGCGCTGTAGTGGGTGCACTCGCCGAGCGGCTGAAAGCCCTCTGGCGCATCGTGATTCCGCACATCGTCGGTGATGGGGCGCAGACCCGGCCACAGCGGGTGCTGCGCCGGATCCGGGTCGGCGTCGTGCTGGTCGCAGCCCTGGTGACATTCCAGTCCGTGTTGCTGGTGGTGGGCGCCTGGGTGAACGACGGTCAGATCGAACGCCATATGGGAGTGGCCGCAGCCGAGGTGCTCGACGCGGGCCCGCGCCGTTCCACCATCGAATTCGTGACACCGGACCGCGTCACCTACCGGCCCGAGCTCGGGGTGCTCTACCCGTCGGAGTTGGAGAACGGGATGCGCATCTACGTCGAATACGACAAGACCAATCCTGATCTGGTGCGCGTCCAGCACCGCAACGCCTCGCTGGCGATCATCCCGGCGGGTTCCATCGCGGTGCTGGCCTGGCTGATCGCCGGCGCGGTGCTGATCGTGGCCGAGGTGGTGGACCGGCGTCTCACGCCGATTCGACCAGCTTCTTGAGCCAGTCGTTGTCGTAGATGTCGACCTTGCGGTCCTTGTTGAGGTCGTAGACGGTCGGCGTGCCGGTGGCGGTCGGGTCGATGTCGTAGAGAAACCCGAAGTTCAGGTCCTCCATGCCCGAGACGTCCACCACCGCCTCACCGTCGGCGATCTGGGTGGCCTGGGCGTCGGGCACGCCGGCGGTGCGGGCCATCTCGGCCATCTCGTCGTCGGTGGGTCCCTTACCGCCGGGGTCCTGGTTGGCCCACAGCTCCTCGACGAACGACTGGAACGCGGTGGCCGGGGTGTGCTTGCCGGTGCCCGCCAGGAACAACGCGTTGGCGACCCGCTCCGAATGGTGGTTGCCGTCGGTGTCCAGGAACGTCATCGGACGGTAGGTCACCTGCAGGGCCCCGATACCGAGGTAATAGCGGATCCGATCGCCGAAATCGTGTTGCAGATCGGCGCAGTGGGTGCACTGCGGCTCGGTGTAGATCTCGATACGTGCCGGTGCCTCGGCGAATCCCGCGACGATGCCGAAGCCGTCTTTGCTCACCTCGGTCATCGGTTTCACCGGATCGGGCTGTGGGCTGCCGGGAATCTGGCGCGCGCACCCGACCCCGGTCAGCAGGGTGAATGAGGCCAGCACCACCAACCATCGACGCACAAGGGCAACCGTACCGCTGTCGTGGTGTTCGCACGCCATATGCCGGCACGCAACCGCGTTGTTAACCAGCGCTGCGACAGTGGGGACGTGCGCGTTGCAATCGTTGCCGAGTCCTTCCTCCCGAACGTCAACGGCGTCACCAACTCGGTGCTTCGGGTGATCGAGCATCTCCGCCGCACCGGTCACGAGGTCATCGTCATCGCCCCCGATACCCCGCGCGGCCAACCGCCGGCTGACCGGGTGTACGACGGTGTTCGGGTCCACCGGGTGCCGTCCAAGATGTTCCCCAAGGTCACCTCACTGCCGCTCGGGGTGCCGATGCCGCGAATGGTCAACGTACTACGCGGTTTCGACCCCGATGTCGTACACCTGGCGTCTCCCGCGCTGCTCGGGTGGGGTGGGCTGCATGCGGCCCGCCGACTCGGTGTGCCGACGGTGGCGGTATTCCAGACCGATGTGGCCGGGTTCGCCGAGAGCTACGGGGTCGGCATGCTGTCCCGGGTGTCGTGGGCGTGGACGCGGCGGCTGCACAGCAAGGCCGACCGCACCCTGGCACCGTCCACCGCTGCCATCGAAGACCTTGAGGCGCACCGTATTCCGCGGATCCACAAGTGGGGCCGCGGTGTCGATATCACCGGGTTCGTACCCTCGGCCCGGGACGAGGCGCTGCGCCGCCGGCTCTCCCCGCAGGGTAAGCCGATCGTCGGGTTCGTCGGCCGGCTGGCCCCGGAGAAGCACGTGGAGCGACTGGCGGTGCTGGCCGCCCGCGACGATCTGCAGGTGGTCGTCGTCGGTGAGGGTGTCGACCGGCCGAAGCTGGCCGCCCTCATGCCCGGCGCGGTGTTCACCGGGGCGCTCTACGGCGCCGAACTGGCCACCGCCTACGCGAGCATGGACGTGTTCGTGCATCCGGGTGAACACGAAACGTTCTGTCAGACCGTGCAAGAGGCGATGGCCTCCGGGGTACCGGTGGTCGCGCCGAACGCCGGCGGGCCGCGAGACCTGGTCGCCCCGATGCACACCGGATTGCTGCTCGGTGTCGACGAATTCGAGCACCGGCTGCCCGGAGCCGTCGACCACCTGATCGCCGAACGGGCCCGCTATTCCGCGGCCGCCCGGCGCAGCGTGCTCGCCCGGACCTGGCCAGCCGTATGCGAGGAACTGTTCGGCCACTACGAAGCCGTCATCGGCCTGCGCCAGCGCAAGGCGGCCTGAGCCGGCGCGACCGGACGGCAGCCTTTTCAGAAGACGAGCGGCGCGAGTTCGCGTGCGTGCGCGCGAAGTCTGTCGATATGGGTCAGCAGAGTGTCGGTTCGAGCCGATGGCCCGGCGATACAGAGAGCTCCAGCGGCATCACCCTCGGTATCGAGGAGTGGTACAGCGGCACAAGCGAGGCCAATTTCGAGCTGGTCGCTTTGCACAGCGAATTGCGCGGACCGTACGGCCCGTAGAGCCTCGTTGAGTTCGGCGAGGCTGGTGATGGTGTGTGGGGTTAGCTTCCGTAGTGCAGTGGGCGGAAGTAGTCGTTGCCAGGTCGAGGCGGACGCGAGCAGCAGATGGCCCGCCGCCGAGGCATGAAGATTGCGGACCAGTTCGCGTTCGGCGCGCACAGGGTGATCAGGATCGGCGTCCAGTACGCGAACCGACGTCGGGTGGAACACCAGGAGATGAATGGCGAACCGAACCTCGTCCCGCACGGCGGCCAGGTGTACTCGGGCGGCGTGGCACAGATTCGGCGTCGAGGCGGTGGTCAACAATCCGTTGAGCCGGGCCCCGAGCCCGAAGCCACGCAGGTCGGCGGTCCGGACCAGGTACTCCTCGGCGACCAGGGCATTGAGCAACCGGTATGCCGTTGCGGGTGGCATGTGCAGCGAAGTCGCGATCTCCTTCGCGGTTACCCCGAGGCCCAGCGCCGCAACGGTTTCCAGAATCTCCAATGAGTTCGAGACCGTGCTCGGATGATGAGGGGAAGGGTCGCGGCGGGCCGTCATCGGAACGGCACCGAGTCAAGCAGATCCCCCCGCTGGGTTTCGTCGTAGATGCCCACGGCGCTCAGTCGTTGTGGTGCCAGGAACCGAAGCCCGATGGTGTAGAGCACGCTGACGGCGAGCAGTGCGCCGTATACCGACAGCAGGACGGCGCCGTCGCGCCAGGCAAAGTAGATGGCGTTACCGAACAGCACAAGCAGGATCGTTGTGGTGAGGGCGCTCAGGACCGCACCGCCCAGTGTCGACTCGCCGATTCGGCGCAGCAGGATGGGTGCGGCGATGCATCCCGACAGGTACGTGCCCAGGTATCCGCAGGCGCTCAGCGTCAGAAAGATCAGCAGGCCGTCGTGGGGCTTCGTACCGGCGACGAGCACCACGATCGGGGCCGTGGTCACCACAACCATCGAGGCGATGATCGCGGGGGCCGGCGTTTTGAATCGAGGGTGCGTACGACCGAGCACGCTCGGGGCGACGCCCTCGCGTCCCATGCAGAACAGCACTCGTACAAGGGCGTTGATCGACGCCACGGTGCACGCGAAGAAGGAGGCGGCGATTCCCAGGTCGAGTATGGCGGACAGGGCCGTCGCGTGCTGGGCGGCGAGAAGGGCGACGAATGGCGTCGAACTGTGCTGGACCGAACTCGGTGCCCCATGCAGCGCGATCGCCAGGACGGTTACCGACGCCATGTAGAGCACCCCCGCAATCACGGGGGTCCACCGGATGGTCAAGGGTACGGAGCGAAACGGTTGGCGCGCTTCGCCGCTGAGCGTGGTGGAACTCTCGAAGCCGACGAATGCGCTGACGGCGACCACGACTCCGACCGCGAGATTCTGCGTGCCGGATGTCCAGGTCATCGCGGCGCGTACCGGCGTGCCGTGACGGAGCGTTGTGACGAGCACGAGCACGAAAAGGACAGCGAGCAGCGCGATCGAGATGCACTCGATCAGCAGGGTGATCCAGGCCGACACGCGTATGCCGCGAACCATGATCGCGGTGGCGATGACGGACGCACCGATGAGCACCGCAATGATGGCTGCCGTCGGAATCCCGGACGTGACTCCGAGTGAGACCATGATGTTGCACAGATAGGTTCCGACGGCGATCAGCCCCGCCATACCCACGGCGCCATAGCCGATGATGGCGGACCATCCCGTCGGCACCGCCACCAGCGGGCCCAGGCCGCGCGCCGTATAGCTGTAGATCCCCCCGACGGCGGACATCCGCTGCGCCATGGGACGCAGACACGCCGAGACCAGCAGCACCACAACAGCTGCCGCGGCGAAAGCCGCGATGGCGCCGCCGCCGCCGACGCTCGCCAGAACCAGCGCGGGTATGACGGCCGCGGCTCCCGACGGGGCGACCGCGGCGACCGACTGCGCAAACACCGGCATGAGCGGTAGTTGGCGGCGGGGGAGCCCGTGGATGGGGGATGAGGTGGCGACCAACGCTCGGGGACTGGCCATCGCTGAACTCTCATCCTGGGGCCGCTTGCGCGTTCGGAGCCGCCCGAATCCGCTCACCGGCGGGATCTGCGCGACATGTGACGACGCCCAGGGTCGGAGTAGCTCATGTCGAGGAGATGTCCTTCATGTTTCATGCATGTTAATCGGCGCGGGATTTTTGCAGGTCAAACTTCTCATGCGAGTTGTCCCCGATATGTGCTCCCGGTCACAAACCGCCGATAGTGTCCAGTGCGTGGCCGGCGAGCACCCGTGATCGGGGTGGCCGGTCCACCCATCGCGGCGCCGACCGGATCACGACGGACGGCAGTCGACCCAACCCTGCATGAGGAGCGATTGACCATGTCCATCCAAGAAACAGACCTGGCTCGCGCAGATCTGGGCAGTGCGCACCCGCTGGACCCGCTGGCCGGGCGGGAGATCGCCCGCGCGGTCGCCGTCCTCAAAGGCGGTCCGGCAGCTGCTGACAGCTTCCGCTTCGTTCAGGTCGAGCTTCACGAACCCTCGAAAGACCAGTTACGTCAGAATCTTTCGGACATCACCCGGCGGGCGGATGCCGTACTGATCGATAGGGCGACCGGACATTCGTATGAGGCCGCCGTGGACCTGGACACCGACACCGTCGCCGACTGGAAGCGCCGCCCCACGGGCACCCAGCCGCCAATCATGCTCGACGAGTTCGCCGAATGCGAAGAGAACTGCAAGAAGGACCCACGCGTGGTCGAGGCGCTGGCCGGCCGCGGCCTGACCGATCTGGACCTGGTGTGTATCGAACCGTGGTCGGCCGGTTACTACGGCGCAGATGATCAAGGCCGCCGGCTGATGCGCACCCTGGTGTTCGTCCGCCACGATCCCGATGACAACCCCTACGCACACCCCGCCGAAGGTCTGATCATCATCTACGACCTCAACACTGGCGAAGTGGTAGAGATCGAGGACAACGGCTTTGTCCCGGTTCCGCATGCCACCGGCAACTACCTGCCCCAGCACGTCGGACCCACCCGCACGGACATCAAACCGATCGAGATCCGTTCTCCCGAAGGCCGCTCCTTCACCGTCGACGGTCAGCACGTCAGCTGGGGCGATTGGAGCTTCCGGGTCGGATTCACCCCGCGTGAGGGCCTCGTGTTGCATCAGATGACGTTCCGGGACAAAGGCCGGGAACGGTCGGTCATCAACCGTGCCTCGCTGGTGGAGATGGTGGTGCCCTACGGCGACCCGTCACCGGTGCAGCACAAGAAGAACGCCTTCGACGCGGGCGAGTACAACATCGGTGCGCTGGCGAACTCGCTGGCACTGGGCTGCGACTGCCTCGGTGAGATCCACTACTTCGACGCTGTGGTCAGCGATAGTCATGGAAACCCGTTCACCATCAAGAACGCCGTCTGCATGCACGAAGAAGACGATTCCATCATGTGGAAGCACTACGACTACCGGCAGGACACCGCCGAGGTCCGTCGCTCACGCAAGCTGGTCGTCTCGTTCATCGCCACCGTCGCCAACTACGAATACGGCTTCTACTGGCACCTCTACCTCGATGGCACCATCGAGTTCCTGGTCAAAGCGACCGGCATTCTGTCCACCGCGGGGCAGGTTGCCGGCACAAAGTCGCTGTACGGGCAGACCCTCAACAACGACGGTCTCTATGCCCCGATCCATCAGCACATCTTCAATGTGCGACTGGACTTCGAACTCGACGGACCTCGCAATGCCGTCTACGAGGTAGATACCGTTGTGCCCGAAGACAACCCAACCCAGAGTTGCTTCTATACCGTCGACCGCTTACTCCCTCGAGAACAAGATGCCGTACGCCGCGCCGACGCGGGCAAGCACCGGTTCTGGAAGATCGTCAACCATGACAGTCGGAACCTCGTCGATGAGCCCGTGGCCTACCGGTTACAGCCCACCGACGCGATCACCCTGTGCGCCACACCCGAATCGTGGGTGTCCAAACGTGCCGGCTTCGCCACCAACAACTTCTGGGTCACGGCGTACGACGAGTCCGAGCGTTACCCCGCCGGGGACCCGAACCAGTCTCGTGGAGGTGCCGGCCTGCCCGAATACGTTGCGGCCAACCGCGACATCGTCGACCAGGACATCGTCGTGTGGTACACGTTCGGCATGCATCATGTGGTGCGGCTGGAGGACTGGCCGGTCATGCCCCGTCAGCACGTGGGATTCATTCTGCAGCCGCACGGCTTCTTCGACCAGAATCCGACACTCAATCTGCCAGTGCCCGAGCGGAATTCCGGTGTCGATCACTGCGGATGCGAGGGCTGACGATGAATCGACCCGCAGCCGATTCGGCGCTGCCTGAGCATCACGTGGACAGGCTGAAACCGAACACCCTGGGGCTGATCGATGTGGTGTTCATGGCCGTGGCCACCGCAGCCCCGATCACGGCGATGAGCGGTAACGTACCGTTCTCGGTGGGATTCGGGGTAGGAACCGGGACCCCGGCCACCTATATCTATGCCACTGTGGTGCTGAGCGTTTTCGCGGTCGGCTACGTCGCCATGGCCAGGCACGTGACCTCCACCGGAGCCTTCTACGGCTTCATCTCTCACGGTCTCGGCCGCGTCGCCGGGCTGGGCGCGGGCTACATGGTCACGTTCTGCTACTCGGTGTTCGAGGCTGCTCTGGTCGGGATCTTCGCGTACTTCGGCAACAAGGTCTTCATCGATCAGGTGGGCGTCGACATCCCGTGGCCGTGGTTCGCCTTTGCTTGTATCGCGATCAACGCAGCCTTGGCGTATTTCGACATCTCGCTGGCAGCGAAGGTTCTGTCGATCTTCCTGATCACCGAGATCGCGATTCTGGCCGTCATGGCATTCGCCGTGCTGTTCCACGGCGGAGGTCCAGATGGCTTGATGACCGATGCCATCAATCCCCTGAATGCGTTCAAACCCAACGGTTTGGCCATCGCAGCACCTGGGCTGGCCATGTTCATCGCGTTCTGGTCGTGGACCGGATTCGAGTCGACGGTCATGTACGGCGAGGAATCACGCAACCCGCGCAAAATCATCCCGATCGCCACGCTCGTCGCGGTTACCGGGGTGGGCCTGTTCTACATCTTCGTCTCGTGGATGACGGTGGCCGGAAACGGCCGGGCGGAGTCCATCGCCAGGGCACAGGGCAGCAACCCGTTGGACATGTTCTTTCATCCGACCGAGGTGTTCGCCGGGCATTGGGCTGTCCTGATCTTCCAGTGGCTGATGATGAGTGGGTCTTTCGCGTGCGCGCTGGCATTCCACAACTGCGCTTCGCGGTACGGATACGCACTTGGCAGGGAAGGGCTCCTGCCCCGGGTACTGGGCCGCACCCACCGCACACACGGGTCACCGTTCGCGGCATCCTTTGCGCAGTCGGCGGTGGCAGCGGTATGGATCACCGGGTTCTGGGCTTTCAAGAAGGATCCCTACCTGGATATCTTCGTGCTACTGGCGGTGGTCGGTACCTTCTCATTGCTGATCGTGCAGACCATCACCATGGCGGCGGTCTTTAACTACTTCCGCCAGCACCACCCCGGCGAGAGCGTCTGGCGTGTCCGGGTGGCACCGGTCGCAGGCGGGCTCGGCATGCTCGCCGTCGTGGTTCTGATGATCCAGAATCTGGACACCGCAGCGGGATCGGCCGCCCAGTCGCTGTTGTTCAAATTGATCCCCTACATCGCCGTCACGCTGTTCAGCATTGGCGTGGTCGTGGCCCTCTACCTGCGGCGCACATCGCCGGAGAAATACCAGATGATCGGCCGAGTCGTCCTGGCCGTAGACGGTACAGGTCCGGTCTATGACACGGACGGCGAAGGCGACGGACCGGGGGAGGCGACGGCCTCGCCTACCGCGCGTTCTCCCGAACAGGCTCCGCTGGCCTGACCGACCCAAGCAGAGTCGCCGGCATCTTGTACCCGGTGCCGGCGGCTCTCCTGTCAACCACCCTCCGGCAAGGAAGCTCATCATGACCACACCGGTACTGCTGACGAATCCGAACGTCGAGCACAGGTTCGGGCGTCCCCTTGCGGTGCTCTCATTGGTCTGCTCGCTTGCCCACATTCCGCTTTTGTCAACACATTTCACTTCTGCACCTGTGGTGACGGCCGTGATGGCGGTACTCGCGTTGGCTTGTATCCCGTGTGCCCGCAAACTCTGGGCGGCGCCGACCACCCAGGACTGCGTCGTCGCTGCGGCGCTGGCTGCGGCTATGGTCGGCTTGCACCTCATCCTTGCGTTGTCGATGTCTGCCGACGAGTACGACGTGCCGGCCGGGCTGTCGGCACACGTGCACCACCAAATCGGGTCCGCCGGCGTTCAGTCGCCGGTCCCGATGGCCGCTACGGCGATTCATCAGCACATGCCGATGAATCCCGTTGTGGCGCTCCTCTTCTATACGGCCACCGCTCTCGCTGTTCTGCAGATCGTGTTCAATGTGGCGGCCGTGTTGAGCACTGTGGCCGCGGCGAAAACCGATCAGCCCTGAGCTTCGATCGAAACGGGTTGCCACTCTTCCCAGGTGGCCAGCCGGGACTGGTAGTCGGCCTTGGCCAACTGCAGCGGCAGCTCCCCGAAGAACACCCGCAGCGGCGGCTTCTCGGCGTCGACGATCTTGAGTACGGCGGCGGCCGAAGCCTTCGGGTCGCCGGATTTGGCGACGCGTTTGGCGCGGGCCTCCTGTGCCTGCCGGTGCGCCTCGGCGTAGTCGGGCAGCGGTGTCGCGCGCTTGGCCGACGAGCCGGCCCAGTCGGTGTCGAAGCCACCCGGCTCGATCAGCGTCACATGGATGCCGAACGACGCCACCTCCTGGGCCAGTGCTTGCGAGAAGCCCTCCAGCGCCCACTTCGAGGCGTGGTAGATCCCGACGTTCGGGAACGCGGTGATCCCGCCGATCGAGGACACCTGGATGAGGTGGCCACTGCGCTGCGCCCGCAGGTAGGGCAGCGCAGCCTGGGTGACCCAGAGCGCGCCGAACACGTTGGTCTCGATCTGGTCCCTGGCTTCGGTCTCGGAGAGCTCCTCGATGAAGCCGAACTGGCCGTAGCCGGCGTTGTTGACCACGACATCCAGCCGGCCGAAGTGGTCGTGGGCCTGCGTGACGGCGGCGAAGTCGGCCGCGCGGTCGTCGACGTCCAGGCGCAGCGGCAGCACCGCCTCGCCGTACTTCCGGGTGAGGTCCTCCAGCGTGGCGGTATCGCGCGCGGTCGCGGCGACCTTGTCACCGCGGTCCAGGGCCGCGACGGCCCATTCCCGGCCGAAGCCCCGGGATGCGCCGGTGATGAACCAGATCTTCTCAGCCATATAACAGCCCTCCTCAGGTGCCTACGACCGATACCAACGTCACCTCGGGACGCCCATTCCCGGAAGTACGGGATTCACAGGTAGTTTTAGTGCGGTGAGTCGAGCGACGCTGGAGAAAGACCCCCATGAGGTGGCGTCGATGTTCGACGCCGTGGCCCGCCGCTATGACCTCACCAATACGGTGATGTCGCTGGGCCAGGACCGGTTCTGGCGCCGTCAGACGCGCGCTGCGCTGCAGATCGGCCCGGGCGACAAGGTGCTGGACCTGGCGGCCGGGACGGCGGTGTCCACGGTGGAGCTGACGGCCTCCGGCGCGTGGTGTGTGGCGGCCGACTTCTCGGTGGGCATGCTCGGTGCGGGCGCATCCCGCGCGGTGCCGAAGGTGGGTGCCGATGCGACCAGGCTGCCGTTCGCGGACGGCGTGTTCGATGCGGTGACCATCAGCTTCGGGTTGCGCAATGTGGTCGACCATGTGGCGGGCCTGCGCGAGATGGCCCGGGTGACCCGTCCGGGTGGCCGTCTGGTGGTGTGCGAGTTCTCCACGCCGACCAATCGTCCGTTCGCGACGGTGTACAAGGAGTACCTGATGAAGGCGCTGCCCGCGATGGCGTCGGCGGTGTCCAGCAACCCGGATGCCTATGTGTACCTGGCCGAATCGATCCGCGCGTGGCCCGACCAGGCCGCACTCGCGGACCGGATCGCCGATGCCGGCTGGGGCTCGGTGCGTTGGCGCAACCTCACCGGCGGCATCGTCGCATTGCATGCGGCGGTGAAACCGCCCGTCGACTGAAGCGCCCTGGCGTGAGCATCCCCGTACTCGCCGTCGCCGGGCACCTCGGTGCCGGTAAGACCACGTTGCTCAACCACCTGCTGCGCAACAGCTCCGGTGCCCGAATAGGCGCTCTGGTCAACGATTTCGGTGCCGTCAACATCGATGCCATGCTGGTCGCCGGTCAGGTGGACGCGATGGCCTCGCTCTCGAACGGGTGCATCTGTTGTGTCACCGACGACGGTGAGGTGGCCGAGATGCTCGGCAAGCTGGCGGCGGTCAAGCCCCGGTTGGACCTCATCGTGGTGGAGGCCAGCGGCGTCGCGGAGCCCCCGGCTCTGGCCCGCACCATCATGGCGGTGGACGACAAGCGCTTCCACTACGCCGGGCTGGTCCTGGTGGTCGACGCGACCGCACCGGCAGACCTCGAGCACGGGGTACGGGTGGCCGACCTGGTGGTGCTGAACAAGGCCTCTGCGGCAGGGGATCTGGTAGCGGTCACCGCGCAGGTGCGGGCGCTACACCCCGCAGTGCCGTTGTTGCCCACCGATTTCGCCACCATCGACCCCCGGTTGCTGATCGATCCCGCGCCCCGCCCACCGCGCGCACAGATGTCGTTCGACGAGCTGCTGCACGAATATCATCACCATGACCATGACCATCCCGCGTACCAGAGCGTCGAGTTCCGGGCCGACAGCACGCTGAACCCGCGCCAGTTCATGGCACTGCTCCGCGATCGGCCCCAAGGGTTGTACCGGGCAAAGGGTTTCGTGGACTTCGGCCCGGGGCACCGGTATGTGCTGCAGTTGGTGGGCGGATCGGTCCGGTTCGAGAGGCAGCGGCGGGCCGGCACCGAACTGGTGTTCATAGGCACCGATATCGACACCACCGCACTCCGGTCCGCGTTGGACGCGTGCCTCACCGAGCCCGCCGACGAGGCGGCGATCCTCGGCGTGCTCAAGTACGTGGTCTAGGTATGCTGACCGCTCACCCGAGTGCGAGGAGCTGTGTTGTTCAAGGTCAACGAGTACTTCGACGGCGATGTCGCCTCGATCGCGTTCGCGACGGCCGACGGCCCGGCGACCGTGGGTGTCATGGCCGTCGGGGAGTACGAGTTCGGCACGTCGACCCAGGAGATCATGCACGTCGTCTCCGGTGCGCTGACGGTCAAGCTGCCCGGCCGCGATGACTGGGAAACCTTCGCTGCCGGAACACAGTTCACCGTGCCGACGGACAGCACATTCGGGGTGCGCGCCGAGGTGGAGACGGCCTACCTGTGCGAGTACCGCTGAGGCTCAGCTGAACGGCTTGCGCTGATCGAGCCGTCGTGACGCCATTCCGGCCGACCGCCACACCCGGGCGGTCCAGTCCTCGTCTTCGTCGGTGACCAGGTTGCCCATCATGCGTACCGCGACCTTCATCAGGAACTCCGACCGCATGGCCACCGGACCGGCCATCGGCAGGAATCGCGGATAGGTGAGCAGCAGCGCCAGCCGCCGTGCGGCCGAGAAGCCGCGCGCGTAGTGCTCGGTGAGCACGGCGGGCCAGGCCTGGGTGAGATCTCGCTGGTCCAGGAGTTCGGCGGCCAGCCGTCCGGTCTCCAGGCCGTAGTCGATACCTTCGCCGTTGAGCGGGTTCACGCACGCTGCGGCGTCGCCGATGAGCATCCAGTTGGGTCCGGCCACACCGGATACCGCCCCACCCATCGGGAGCAGTGCGGACAGCCCGGCCCGAGGTGATCCCGTGAAACCCCATTCCTCGCGGCGTAGGCCCGCGTAGTAGGCCATCAGCCGCGGCAGTCGGACGTCGGCGGGCCGCTTGGCGGTGGCCAGCGCCCCCACCCCGATGTTCACCTCGCCGTTGCCCAGCGGGAAGATCCAGCCGTACCCGGGTAGGACTTCGCCTTCGGGGGAACGCAATTCGAGATGTGAGGTGAGCCACGGTTCGTCGGCGCGCGCGGAGGCAAGGTACCCACGGATCGCCACCGCGTAGACGGTCTCCTGATGCCAGGTGCGGCCGAGGACCCGGCCCAGCGTCGAGCGGGCGCCGTCGGCGACGATCAGCGTGCCCACGCCGATCTCGGTGCCGTCATCCAGGGTCAGTGCCGACACTCGACCACCGGAATCATGTTGCACACCAACGGCTTTTGATCCCAGGAGCATCTTCGCGCCGTCGTCGGCGGCGACCATCCGGACCCGGTCGTCGAGTTCGGTGCGGGGCACGGCACTGCTGGTCGACGGGAACGACGGGCCCGGCCAGCCGATCTCGACGTCGGCGCCGAATCCGGACATCCGCAGACCGTGGTGCCGGATTCTGCCGTCCAGCCAGGTGCCCAGGCCGAGCCGCTCCAGCTCGGCGACCGCCCGCGGGGTCAGTCCGTCACCGCACGCCTTGTCCCGGGGGAACTGCGCCGAGTCGATCACCAGCACGTCCCGACCGGCGCGTGCCGCCCAGGCCGCGGCCGACGAACCCGCGGGCCCGGCACCGACGACCACCACATCTGCCTTCATTGCTCCCCGGGGCGCTCCGCTCCTGCCCGCCGTATCCAGCATGACTCACAGTATGTTGGAACCATGAGGACACCGGGGAGTGTGGTGGCGGGGGTGGACTTCGGGGACCCGGAGTTTGCCGCACGGGTGCGCGACGGTGTCGCCCGCGTCGAGGACCTGATGTCCACTGAACTGGGCAAAGCCGATGAACTGATGGCCGAGGCCGTCCAGCATCTGTTCCAGGCCGGTGGCAAGCGCTTCCGTCCGCTGTTCACCGTGCTGTCCGCCTCCCTGGGCCCCAGTCCCGATCATCCCGACGTCGCCATCGCGGGCGCGGTGATCGAGCTGGTGCATCTGGCCACGCTGTACCACGACGACGTGATGGACGAGGCGCAGGTGCGCCGCGGCGCCGACAGCGCCAACGCACGCTGGGGCAACAACATCGCCATCCTCGCCGGCGACTACCTGTTCGCGACCGCGTCGCGGCTGGTGTCGAGGCTGGGACCCGAAGCGGTGCGGGTGATCGCCGACACCTTCGCCCAGCTGGTGACGGGGCAGATGCGCGAGACCCGGGGTGCGGTCACCGGCGCCGACGAGGTCGAGCACTACCTGAAGGTGGTGTACGAGAAGACCGCCTGCCTGATTGTGGCCTCCGGCCGGTTCGGTGCCACGTTCTCCGGTGCCGGCCAGGAGCAGATCGAGCGGCTGGCCCGGCTCGGCGGCATCGTCGGTACGGCTTTCCAGATCTCCGACGACATCATCGACATCGACAGCGACCCTGACGAGTCGGGCAAGCTGCCGGGCACCGACCTGCGTGAAGGGGTGCACACACTGCCCGTGCTGTACGCCCTGCGGGAGCAGGGGGCCGACGGCGACCGGCTGCGGGCCCTGCTGGACGGTCCGGTCACCGACGACGCCGAGGTGGCCGAGGCGCTCGGCCTGCTGCGCCGCTCGCCCGGGATGACGCGGGCCAAGGAGGCGGTGGCCGACTACGCGCGTCAGGCCCGCGCTGAATTGGACCTGTTGCCCGCGGGGCCGGGGAGGGCCGCGTTGGCGACGCTGGTGGACTACACCGTCAACCGGCACGGATAACCGGCGCAGGAACCTGCGGGGGGTGGCTCGGCGTTACAGGGAGCGGGGACTTTCGTAGGAAGGGAAGCAGATGACCTGGCATCCACACGCCAACCGGATGAAGACGTTCGTGCTGTTGGTCGGCATGTCGGCGTTGATCGTGTTCATCGGCTCGCTGTTCCGTAACCCGTCCATCCTGTGGCTGTCGGTGCTGTTCGCGGTGGGCATGAACGCCTACGTCTACTTCAACAGCGACAAGATGGCGCTGCGGGCCATGCACGCCCAGCCCGTCACCGAGATGCAGGCGCCGGCGATGTACCGCATCGTCCGGGAGCTCGCGACCACGGCGCGTCAACCCATGCCCCGGCTCTACATCAGCGATACCGACGCCCCCAATGCCTTCGCCACCGGGCGCAACCCGCGCAATGCCGCGGTGTGCTGCACCACCGGGATTCTGCGGATCCTCGATGAGCGTGAGCTGCGGGCCGTGCTGGGCCATGAGCTGTCCCATGTGTACAACCGCGACATCCTGATCTCCTGTGTGGCCGGCGCGCTCGCGTCGGTGATCACCGCGCTGGCCAATATCGCGATGTTCGCCGGCATGTTCGGCGGGAACCGCGAAGGTGGCGCGAATCCGTTTGCGATGCTCCTGGTTTCGCTGTTGGGTCCGATTGCCGCGACGGTGGTGAAGCTGGCCGTGTCGCGGTCGCGCGAGTACCAGGCCGACCAGTCCGGTGCCGAGCTGACCGGTGACCCGCTGGGGCTGGCGAGCGCGCTGCGCAAGATCGCCTACGGCGTGCAGGCCGCGCCGCTGCCGCCCGAGCCGCAACTGGCCGACCAGGCGCACCTGATGATCGCCAACCCGTTCCGGGCGGGGGAGAAGATCGGCAAGCTGTTCTCCACCCATCCACCGATGGAGGACCGCATCCGTCGCCTGGAGGATATGGCCGGCCGCCGCCTCTGAGCTGAGCGATTTCGGCGCGCTTTCCCGCGTTGAGCGCGTGTCAGCGCGCCGAAATCGCCGAGCGGATGGTCCCGATGACACGTTCGGGGTATGCGGTGATATCCAGCCAGGTGAACCGCAGTACCTGCCAGCCGTTCACGATCAGGTAGTTCTGCCGGCGCCGGTCACTGCGGAACTTCTCCGGATCGCTGTGGAAGGCCCAGCCGTCGATCTCGATGGCCACGCCCAGGTCGGGGAACGCGACGTCGATCACATACGGACCGGCCGGATGATTGGCAAGCCAGCCGGTGATACCGGCCACCCTGAGCGCCTTGACCAACAGCCGCTCGGCTTCCGACCGTGCGCCGTCTTGTGCGGCGAACAGCAATCGTCTGGCCGACGGCGAGCCGTACCTGCCCTTGTTGCGTAGGTGCGCCTGCCAGAGCT
Source organism: Mycolicibacterium fluoranthenivorans (assembly GCF_011758805.1). Classification (NCBI taxonomy): domain Bacteria; kingdom Bacillati; phylum Actinomycetota; class Actinomycetes; order Mycobacteriales; family Mycobacteriaceae; genus Mycobacterium; species Mycolicibacterium fluoranthenivorans. The sequence goes on from NZ_JAANOW010000001.1 coordinate 1,213,351, forward strand.
CGCGCAGTGGAGAACCCCCTTGTAGTGCAGCGTCCATGATGGCGGCCCCGCCGCCCGGCCGGGTGGCTGCTTCCACGACGGTCAGCGGCCGCGCCGTCACGCAGAGTCCGCGGCAGGATGTCAGGTCGGTTGGGGCGAGATCGCGTCTGCGTACCCGGCACCCGGCCCGTCGTCTGCCGTGGCTGTTCCGCGGGACGGTGATCTCGGTGACCTCAGGTGCGAAGCGTGTCAGGCCTTGCCACCAGGCCGCCGCGAGTCCGGAGGCCGCGGCCTGCTTGCCGTATCCCCAGACGGCGGACCGGATTCGGGCCGCGTCGGTGAAGGGGCGGTCGTCGACGAAATAGACGCCGCGTGCGCACCGGCGCCAGTGTCCCGACGCCACGAGCCGCTGGACGCTGTCCGCGCTGAGTCCGCTTGCCTTGGCCTGGTCGAGGGTGATGACGCCGTCATGTCTTCGGAGAAGATCGTCGAGCACATCGGTTCTGACGCGGACCGAGCGGCCACGGTTCCCTCAACAGCGATTTCGGCGCGCTTACCCGCGGTCACCGCGGGTAAGCGCGCCGAAATCACGAGGTCAGGCGGCGCCGACCAGGGTCTCGACGAAGGTCGGGGTGACCCGCAGGACGTCGGCGCTGGCGATGTCGTAGAACAACCCGATCACCTCGATGCCGGGGTGCGCCGCCAACACCGGGTGCCGGGCCAGGGTCTGCACCTGCACCGCGATGTTCACCATCGACAGCTGGTCCTCGGTGCCGAACCCGGCCACCGCGGCCGACCGTGCCACCGGATGGCCACCGCCCTGGAACGCCTCCAGCGTCGGGTCACCATGTGCCAGCCAGGATTTCAGGTGCTCGTCCTCCGGAGCGCCGTGCAGCAGGGCCTTCATCGCACCGCAGCTGGAGTGCCCGCACACCACGATCGAGGACACGCCCAGCTGGTCCACCGCGAACGCGATGGCCGCCTCGACCGACGCGTCCTTCTGGCCCGCCGGGATCATATTGCCGACGTTGCGGACGGTGAACAGATCGCCCGGGCCACTGCTGGTGATGACGTTGGGCACCACGCGCGAGTCGGCGCAGGTGAGGAACAACGTCTCGGGCTGCTGCTCATCGGCCAGTTCCTTGAGATGCGGCCGCAGCACCGGGGCCGTCCTGCGTTGGTAGTTGGCCAGGCCGTGCAGCACCGACGGCATGTGGTTCTTCTGCCAGGTGCTCCACGGCGCCACCCCGGAGCGCTTGTCGAACGGGGTGAACCCGCGCTCGGGGGGCCCGTCGACGGCGCTGCCCATCTCGACGGCGCCGAGATCGTGCAGGTGCACACTGCCCCCGGTGGCCTCGTGCTGACGGCGCCATTCCTCGATGGCCTCGTGTGCGGCGTGGTCCAGGAAGTCCACCGACAACTCGATCGTGACGTCGGTGCCGGCCGGGACCGTGGCCAGCACGCTGGTGAGCCGCGGCAGCGACAGGAAGGTGCACGAACCTTCGATGTCCACGCGCCAGTGGTTCTGCGAGACCTCTTCGGCCGCGACCTTGGCACGGACCACCCGCCACACCGTCATGGCGACGGCCAGGGCCAGTCCGATCAGCACACCCTCCAGCAGGTTGAGGAACACCACACACAGCACGGTGACGACGTAGACCGCGAGATCGCCGGTGCGGCGGGCGGTTTCGATATGAGCGATCTTGACCAACTGCATACCGATGACGATCAGCAGGCCGGCCAGCGCCGCCGACGGGATCAGCTGGGCCAGCCCGGCGAACGGCACCGCGAACACCAGGATCCAGACACCGTGCAGGATGGCCGAGGCGCGGGTCTTGGCGCCCGCGGTGACGTTGGTGGAACTACGCACGATGACGCCCGTGACGGGCAGACCGCCGACCGCGCCGGAGGCGATGTTGGCGGCGCCCTGCCCGATCAGCTCCCGGTCGAAATCGGTGCGCGGCCCGGAGTGCATCCGGTCCACCGACACCGCCGACAGCAGGCTCTCCACGCTGGCGATGAGGGCCACCGTCAGCACGCCGGTGGCGAACGCACCCCAGTTGCCGTCGGGCAGGCTGGGCAGCGCGATCGCGTCGAGCAGGGAACCGTCGAGCTGGATCCGGGGTACGTCGAAGGGCGCGAGGACGCTCAGCGCGGTGACCCCGACGATGGCGACCAGCGGTCCGGGCACCTTGCGGAGCGTGGCGGGCACCCAGCGCCAACCCACCAGGATCGCGATGACCAGGGCCCCGAGGAACAGCCCGGGTCCGTGCGCGGAGACCAGCTGACCGGGCAGTGCGGTGACATTGGCCCACGCCGAGCTGTGCGAATTCCCGCCCAGCAGCACGTGCACCTGCTGCAGAGCGATGGTGATGCCGATACCCGCGAGCATCGCGTGGACGACCACCGGCGAGATCGCCAAGGCCGCCCGTGCGATGCGGCTGAGCCCGAACAGCACCTGCAGGATGCCGGCGCACACGGTGATCGCGCAGGTGACCTTCCAGCCGAACTCGGCCACCAAGCCGGCCACGATGACGGTGAGGCCGGCCGCCGGACCGCTCACCTGCAACGGGGATCCGCCGATCGCGCCGGCGATGATCCCGCCGACTGCGGCCGCGATGAGCCCGGCCAGTACGGGTGCCCCGGAGGCGACGGCGATACCGAGGGATAGAGGCAGTGCGACCAGGAACACCACCAGTGAGGCGGGGAGGTCGTACCGCAGAATTGTTTGCCGCATGTGAAAAGCTCCCATCACGGGATTGTGGGTACAAACGACATCTTTGTCGCAGCTGGATCTCGAATACGTCGAAACAAGTTGCAATGCAGTCGGTTACGCGTTCTGCGGGGCAATTGCTATGGGCGAGCGTATTTATCGCGTTGACAAGCGGTCAAGGAAGATTCGAGGTTGCATATCGAACCCAAATCTTCTGCTGTGTGGTGTCTTTCATTGTGATGTGAAACGTGATGTACCGCAGATTGTTTCGTTGCGTGTCACTTGACGAGGCGAAAGGTGATGCGGGTCATACCGTTGTAACGTCTAAGAACTCGCTATGAACTCCGTGACAGTGCACTGCGAGGTCAGCAGAATGGGTGTATGGCCACGATGTCGTTACCTCCTCGTACCCAACACCCCCGTCAAGCCATCCTCGGTCAGCTGCCCAAGATTAATCGAGCCGACGGATCGCCCATTCGGGTGTTGCTGGTGGACGACGAGCCCGCCCTGACCAACCTGGTCAAGATGGCCTTGCACTACGAGGGCTGGGTGGTCGACGTGGCCCACAACGGTCACGACGGCGTAGCCAAATTCGACGAGACCGAACCCGACGTGGTGGTGCTCGACATCATGCTGCCCGATATCGACGGGATGCAGATTCTGCAGCGGGTCCGTGAGGCGCAGGGGTACACCCCGACGTTGTTCCTCACCGCCAGGGACTCCGTGCTGGACCGGGTGTCCGGGCTGACCGCCGGTGCCGACGACTACATGACCAAGCCGTTCAGCCTGGAGGAGTTGGTGGCCCGGCTGCGTGGGCTGCTGCGCCGGTCCAGCCACACCACCCCGCCGGCCGACGAGGTGCTCACGGTCGGTGACCTCAAACTCGACGGCGCCAGTCGCGACGTCACCCGGGCCGGAACGCCGATCGCGCTGACCGGCACCGAATTCGAACTGCTGCGATACCTGATGCGCAATCCGGGCCGGGCGATCAGCCGCGCCGAGATTCTGGACCGGGTGTGGAACTACGGTTTCGGCGGCAAGTCCAGCATCGTGGATCTCTACATTTCCTACCTGCGCAAGAAGGTCGACACCGACCGGGCGCCGATGATCCAGACCGTGCGCGGGGTGGGCTACATGCTGCGGCCGTCGACCGAGCCGGCGTGATCTGGTGGCCCCGGTCGCTGCGCCGGCAGCTGGTGCTCGGAGTCACCGCCATCGTGACCGTCGTGTTGCTCGCGGTGGGCGTGCTGTCGGTCTACAGCCTGCGTACCTACGTGGGCACGATGGGCGACACGGAACTGTCCCGGTCGCTGGCCGCTTTCAGTCACTCGTTCCACAAGTTGCAGCTCAAGAAGGATGAAGCCGAGGATGCGGTCGATGCCGACGCATTGTCGGCGTTCGTCGGGCAGGCCCCGGGCAACCTGATCGCGGTGCTGCACGACGGGGAAGTGGTGCAGTCGGCGGTGTTCTCCGACGGGGAGCCGCACCCGGCGCCGCGTGCGGTTGTCGAGGCACTCGACAGCCTGGACTGGACCGGTGCCGGCCCCCGCACGGTGAAACTGCCCGGGTTGGGTGCCTACCGGTTGGCGGCAGAGCCCGCCGGTGGTGACGGCGACGGGCACATGCTGCTGTGCGGGGTATCGCTGGACAGCGCGAATCAGGTGATCGCCCGCAAGACGGTGACCCTCGCGGTGATCATCGTCGTCGCGCTGGTGGTGACGGCGCTGGGTACGGTCGCAGTGGTCCGGTATGCGCTGCGGCCGCTGCGCCGGGTCGCCTCGACCGCGGCCAAGGTGGCCACCCTGCGCCTGGATGCCGACGATCCGCGTATCCATGCCCGCGTGCAGGAGCGCTACACCGACCCCGACAGCGAGGTCGGGGTGGTGGGCGAAGCCCTCAACCAGCTGTTGGCGAACGTGGACAGCGCGCTGGCCGAGCTCGCCGCCTCCGATCGGCGCACCAGGCAGTTCCTGATGGATGCCAGCCATGAGCTGCGGACGCCGTTGGCGGCGATCCAGGGGTACGCCGAGCTCACCCGCCAGGACAGCGCCGAGCTTCCACCCACCACCGAGTACGCGCTGGCCCGCATCGAGGCCGAGGCTCGCCGGATGACCGGACTGGTGGGGGATCTGCTGCTGCTGACCAGACTCGGCGAAGGACAGGACCTGGAAAGCGATGATGTCGACCTGGCCGATCTGGTGGTCGACGCCGTGAACGACATCGCGGTGTCGGCGCCGGAGCACCACTGGGTGACGCGTCTGCCCGAGGATCCGGTCTGGGTGCGCGGAGACCGCGCGCGGCTGCATCAGGTGCTCGGCAATCTGCTGACCAACGCCCGGATGCACACACCGCCCGGGGTGACCGTGACGATCGGACTGGACATCCGGCGTGACCGCGCGCTTCTGACGGTCACAGACGACGGTCCGGGAATTGATGCGGAATTGTTGCCGAACTTGTTCGGAAGATTTGTGCGCGCCGACAAATCCCGGTCGCGAGAGTTGGGCAGCACCGGTCTGGGTCTGGCCATTGTCGCGTCGATCATAGAGGCTCACAAGGGCGCGGTGACGGTCCAGTCTTCCTCTGAAGAAACAACTTTCACGGTTGACCTGCCGCTGGCGCCGGCTTCGCAATTGGTATGAGTTCGGCCTGAATCGCCATTGTTTGCATTTGATATGCATGTGTGGGAATTCGTGCATATCGGTAATAGCCTGGACGTGTATTCAGAAATTCACGGAAAGGTGTATCGCATGCTCAGATCGCTCACTCTCCTCCCCGTCGGCCTGGCCGCGGCCGGACTGGTGCTGGCCGCTCCCGCCGGTGCCGCCCCGACCGGTCCGTCGACCGCGCAGCAGACCATCGATCAGCTGCAGTCCGAGGGTTACCGCGTCATCACCACCAAGGTGGGCGCGGGTTCGATCGACCAGTGCAGCGTCAGCGGGGTCCGCCCGGGGCGCGATATCACCGAGCTGAGGGCGTTCCCGCGCGGAAACACGCAGGAAGTCGTCCGGTACACGACCGTCTACGTTGACCTGGCCTGCGCGAGGTGACCAGGTTAGGGTGGGCCCATGCTGAGCAAGATGCTGATCGCGCTGGCGAGCGCCGCCGGCGCCGCGGCCGTCGCTATGCCCGGCATGGGCCTTCCTCTTGCGGCGGCCGACCCCGCTCCGCCGCCACCGCCCCCGCCGAATATCGGCGGCTACGAGCTGGCCAAGCCCTCGCAGTTCATGGTGATGGACGGGTCGATGTACGCCTTCGCCGCACCCGGCGGGTTGGTCTGCATCATGATGCGGACCACCGGTGATTACGGCTGCAGCGGTCCGATCCCGGCCCCGCCGGAGGAGGCGAATGCGATCACCGGCGGTCAGGTCGGACCGCCCGCGTTCGCCGTATCCCACGCCCCGATCTGGGGTTCGCTCACCGGGCACGTCTACCCGCTGCTGCCGAACAACAAGCTCAGCTACAAGAACATCACCTGCGGCACGGACGGCGTGATGACCACCTGTCAGAACTCGTTCGACCAGTCCGGGTTCGTGCTCAGCCCGTCGGGCAGCTACATCGTCAACCAGACCAACCCGCTGGTGGATCGGCCCGACGGCGCCGCCCGGAACCCGTACTTCAACTGATCCTCTCGCGACTGCGCGTCGAGATCAGAAGCCGGAACCGTAGACCTCGTGGCCGGGCTTCTCGACCATCAGCCCGTGGTAGGCATCCTCCACCGTGGCGCCGTGGTTGATCACCCCGTCGACCTGACGGGCGATGGGCATGGTGATCCCGCAGTCCTTGGCGAACTCCATGATCACCGAGGCCGCCTTGACGCCCTCGGCCACCTGATTCATCGAGGTGATGATCTCCTCGACGGTCTTGCCCCGCCCGAGTTGCTCGCCGACGTGACGGTTGCGGCTGCGCTGCGAGGTACACGTCACGATGAGGTCACCCATCCCGGCCAGGCCGGCAAAGGTGTCGCGGTGTCCGCCCAGGGCCACCCCGAGTTTGGACATCTCGGCGACCGCCCGCGCCATCACCATGGCCCGGGTGTTCTCCCCGATACCCAGGGAGTAGCCCATGCCCACCGCGATCGCATAGACGTTCTTCAGCGCTCCGGCCATCTCGACACCCACCACATCGTCGGTGGTGTACGTGCGAAATCGCCTGGTGCGGAACAGCTGTCCCAAGTTGGCGGCCAGATGTTGATCCGGCATGGCCAGCACGGCCGCCGCCGCGTAACCCTCCGCGACCTCGCGCGCGATATTGGGCCCGGCGAGGATCCCGGCCGGATGCCCGGGCAGCACCTCGTCGACGATCTGGCTCATCCGCATGTTGGTGCCCTGCTCCAGGCCCTTCACCAGTGAGACCACCGGGACCCACGGCCGAAGTTCCTTCGCAAGCTCCTGCAGTACGCCGCGGAACCCGTGCGAGGGCACGCCCATCACGATCACGTCGGCGCAGTTGGCCGCCTCGGAGAAATCAGTGGTGGCCCGCAGATTGTCGGGCAGCTCCACCTCATCGCCGAGATACCGGGAGTTGCGGTGGTTGTCGTTGATGTCCTTGGCGGTCTCCTCGGATCGCACCCACTGCAGGGTCGGTCCACGGCGCGCGCAGATCGATGCGACGGTGGTGCCCCACGATCCACCACCCAGGACGACGACATTCGGTACACGTTGCGCGGCTGCCATGCGGCCAGGTTAGTTTTGCCGTCCCCGCGTTCGTGGCCGATTCGATTGTTGCGCGGAAACCCTTCCGGGCTGTGCGACGATCGAAGGGGTCGGTTTGGGGGTGTGGTTTTCGTTGACTTCGATCTCGCTGGTGGCGGCGTCGCATCCGGAGAGCCTGCTGACCGCCGCCGCCCAGCTCGGCGCCAAGATCGCTCACCTCGACTCCGCCATCGCCGGTGAACGCCAGGTCATCGCCGCGCTGCGCGGGGCCTGGTCGGGTTCGGCCGCCGACGCCGCCGTGGCCCGGGCCGAACGCCAGCTCGCCGAGATGCAGGGTCTGCGCGGCAGGATGTTGGCCTGTCAGGCGGCCCTGCAGCGGGGCGGGGCTCAGCTGTCTTCGACACGCACCGGACTGCTGTCGGTGGTGTCGGGTCTGCGCGCACTGGGCTGGCAGGTTGCCGACGACGGTACCTGCACCGCGCCGCCGTTCCTGCCGCCGGCGTTCACCGGGCTGGCGCTGGCCTGGACCGCGCTCATCAAGAGACTGCTGGAGCTGTTCGACGAGATCGACCGGGAAACCGCCGAGTCGGTGCGGGCCGCGGTAGGCGTCTCGCCGTCGCAGCAGCCGCCGGGTGCGCCGCCGCCACCGCAGATCCCGGCGGCCGGTACCGCACCGGAGGACGTGAAGAAGTGGTGGGATTCGCTGCCGCAAGAACAGAAGGACCGCTACGTCGCCGAACACCCCGCTGAGCTGGGCAACCTGAACGGCATTCCCGCCGAGATCCGCGACAAGGTGAATCAGGCGGTGATGCACGACGACCTGAACCGGGTGCGCGAGGTCGCCGGTCGCCACGGCGTCTCCGAGGACGAGGTCATCAAGGACCCGGCCAAGTACGGGTTGACCCAAGACGATGCCACCCGCTTCTACAACGCCCGGCGCACCGATGAGGGGCTGACGCACCAGCGCGGCTCCGACCCACAGAACCCGCGGCCGGTGATGCTGTGGGGGTACCAGCCGATGGCCGACAACGGGCAGGGCCGGGCCGCCATCGCGATCGGCAATCCGGACAAGGCCCGCAACACCGCCGTCATCGTCCCCGGCACCGGCAGCAGCGTGCGCGACGGCTGGCTGGCCGACGGCCACAACGACGCCATCAACCTCTACGACCAGTCAGCGCTGGCCGATCCTGACGATCCGACAGCCGTCATCATGTGGATGGGCTACGACGCACCGGACGGTTTCACCGATCTTCGGATCGCCAATCCGGATCTGGCGCGCCAAGGGGGCGCACTGCTGGCCGCCGATGTCAACGGTCTGTCGGCCACCCACGAGGGTTCCTCGCATATCACGGTGATCGGTCATTCGTACGGCTCGACCACGGTGGCCGACGCCTTCGCCGGAAGTGGGATGCGGGCCAATGACGCAGTGCTGATCGGTTGTCCGGGAACCGATTTGGCCACGAGTGCGGCGGACTTCCACCTCGATGGTGGACAGGTGTACGTCGGTTCGGCGTCCACCGATCCGGTGAGCTGGTTGGGTACCCCGGGTGCGATTCCGGCGAATGTGCTCAACCAGCAGTTGGGGTATCCGGTGGGGCCCTATGCCGGTCTGGGCGCCGACCCGGCCGGGGAGGCGTACGGCTCGGTGCGTTTCGACGCCGAGGTGGCCGGGCACGGTGGCCTGAGCACCCACGACCACTCGCACTACTACGACATGGGGAGTGAATCTCTGCGTGCGATGACCGATATCGCCAGCGGGAACGCCGACCGGTTGGAGGGCGACGGGCTACTGGCCGAGGGCCGTCGACAGCCGCATATCAGCACACCCGATCACGTCGATCTGCCCTTCGGGATCGACATTCCGTTGCCGCACATCGATTCCGACATCCCCGGTTCCCCGGCCTTCATCGACCCGCAAGCAGAGCGTTCAGGAAGTTCGGTGACCACAGATCATGAATACAAGTAGGGTCGCGGCGACCGTCGCCGTCATGTTGACGTTAGGAGGGTGTGCGATGAATCCCACACATCCCGATGCCGATCGACCGGCCAATCCGCTGACGCCCGCACAGTCGACCCAGCAGGTGGTCGACGTCGGCAGGCAACTGCGGAAGGTCGCCGGCCTGCGGGGCGTCTCGGGCGGCTTCTCGTTCGAGTCGTGCAACGACCAGGGCGAGCCGCCGTACCGCGGCAGGGTGGAGATGAGCTCGGAGTTGCCCGTCGATATCGCGCCCGATGTGTACGCGCGGCAGGTGGCCGATGCGATGGTGGCCGCCGGCTGGACCGACGGACCGCCGCCGGGCAAGAAGCCGTACGGCACCGTCATCAACAAGGACGGCGTGATGGTGGTGATGGGGCGGGCGCACGTACCGGGCCGGATCGCCTACACCGTTTTCGGTGAGTGCCGGGATGGCACCGACCATCGCGACGACGGGGCGACGGTCGGCCGTCCGATCACTGAGGAACTTCTCAGCGACAGCTGAACGACGCTTCGGAGTTCTTCCAGCGCAACGAATTCACGGCTGCGTGTCGGCCGGCTTCTTGGCGTACCTGTTTCGTCGCCCGGTCGGCGTACACGAGATGTCATTCAACTGACCGACAAAGTTCTCGCATAGGCGTTACTCTGAGCCTACTCATCTTTGCGTCTGCAACAACATCTCGATCCCTGGGAGAATTCAGTGAAGAGCACCCTCATCGTCGCCGGCATGATCGGCGCCGCCGGTCTCGGCGGTTTTGCCTTTGCGTCCGCTGCGCCCGCGCAGGCGGCGTGCGCGCCTTCATTCACCTCGATCCCGTGCACGATCGTGACGAATGTGGCCGCGGCGCCCGGGGAGCTCGCGGGTGGCCTCGCCGCGGCGCCCCTGCAGCTCGCCTACAGTGTGGGGACCCTGCCGGCGCAGGCTGCTGCCGGCGCGCAGACGGTCTTCAACGCGCCGACGACGATCGCTGCCAATGTGCTCCAGGCGCCGCAGAATATTGCCAACAGCCTGGGTAGTGCGCCGGGGCAGCTTGCCGGTAGCCTTGCGGCCGCACCGGGCCAGTTCGTCCGCGCCATCACCCACGGCGGTACGGACCCCGAGTCGCAATAGCGCATCTGACACCGACACAAGGAGCCCGGAGACAGTCGTCTCCGGGCTCCTTGTGTTGATGCTCGAGCTCGTCCGGCGAGGGGTTCGGCGGTGGCTGGATGAAGTGCGATCTGGCGGCACATCTCTCGTGGACGTGCCGACGTAGCGGTCCGGCCTTGGCTGAAGTTATTTGATTTCGCAAGTTGATGGTCCCCATTTTTATTGCCTTTGCAAGAAACTTGGGACGGCGTTTAGTTGACTTCGCAATCTTTTTCCCTCTATCGGACCCGCAAACTTGCAGGTCCGTCAGTATTGGCGATAAACCAACAGTTCAGCGGGTTTCTTGCCCCATTGGGACCGTTGCTGCAGCGACCGCAACAAAGGCGCAGCGTGGATAAAGTTGAGCTACGCTGAGCGTAATTCGTCCGCGCCCCGGCAATTCGCCATCCCATATAGGAGTAGCAGTGAAGAGAACTCTCATCTTCGTCGCCGCCGGACTTGGCGCCGTCGGTATCGCCGGCCTCGGCGGCTTCGCGACCGCGGCGCCCGCGCAGGCGAGCTGTGCGCCCGGGTTCACCTCGATCCCGTGCACCATCGCGGACAATGTGGTGCAGGCCCCGCAACAGATCGCCGATGGTCTCGCGGTGGCGCCCGGGCAGCTGTTCGCCAGCAAGGGCTGCCCGGCCAACGACGACGGATCGGTAAGCCCCTGTGGTCTGCCCGCGGTGCCCGGGCAGCTCGTCACCAGTATCGGGACTCTGCCCCTTCAGGCGATCGTAGGAGCCCAGCAGGTCGTCACCGCGCCGCAGAATATCGCCAACGGTTTGGCGAACGCGCCGAGGCAGATCGCCGGTGGCCTTGCGGCCGCGCCGGGCCAGTTCGTCCGCGCCATCACCCATGGCGGCACGGATCCCGAGTCGCAGTAGAACCAACGCAGAGAGCCCGGAGACAGTGGTCTCCGGGCTCTTCGCGTATCTGGATTGCGCGTATCCGGACTCAGCGGTAGTTGACGAACTGAAGGGCGACATCGAGGTCGGCGCCTTTCAGGAGCGAGATGACGGCCTGCAGGTCGTCGCGCTTCTTGGAACTCACCCGGACCTCGTCGCCCTGGATCTGTGCCTTGACACCCTTGGGGCCCTCGTCGCGGATGATCTTGGTGATCTTCTTGGCCTGCTCGCTGGTGATGCCCTGCTTGAGCGTGCCGGTCACCTTGTAGGTCTTGCCCGAGGCCTGCGGCTCGCCCGCCTCGAACGCCTTCATCGAGATGTCGCGGCGCACCAATTTCTCGATGAAGACATCGATCGCGGCCTTCACGCGCTCTTCGGTGGAGCTGACGATCTCGATGGCTTCCTCACCCTTCCACTCGATGGTGGTGTCGGTGCCGCGGAAGTCGAAACGGGTCGACAGCTCCTTGGCTGCCTGGTTGAGCGCGTTGTCGACCTCCTGGCGGTCGAACTTGCTCACGATGTCAAAGCTGGAATCCGCCATTGGATCCTCCCTCTCGGTGTGCTCTCGGTATGGGCCGTTTTCGTCTTCGGTACATCCTCGTTGTACCCTTCTCTTCGCACCAAACCGGAGTCCGGGAGTGCGACACCCGGCAGGTTGCCCGAGCGGCCAATGGGAGCGGACTGTAAATCCGTCGGCTAACGCCTACACAGGTTCGAATCCTGTACCTGCCACACCTGGTCAGGCCCCCTCTACGGAGGGGGCCTGACGCGTTTGTGGGGGCGGAGTTGTCACGGATTGGCGGTGGTGCTGACCGGGTCCCGGCCGGATCTGTCGTTCCTGTGACCTCTACATCGCTGGTCGCACGAGTCGGTGTGGCGTCGTCATCATGGCCGCCGTGGCCCTCACCACCGCCCTGCTCGCCGTGTTCACCTCGCTGGCCGCGCTGGCCGCGCTGGCCCGTTGGCTGCACGGCTACGCCGCGATGTTCGTGGTCCTCGGTCTGGCAGCCGCGGTCGCGGCTGCCATCGCCGTGGCAACTGCGCCGCAGCACGGTGCGACCACCAACGGTGAGACGGCGTTGCGGAACTAGACGGTGATCCGGTCGCGTTCCGCGGCGAGGCGGTGTTCGCGCACCCACGCCTGAGCGGCCATTTGCGTGGCATCCCACGGAGATCCCAGCGGCGGGGTGTAGGACAAGTCGAGCTCGCTCATCGCCGTGACCGTCATCGTGTGGAAGAGCGCGGTGGCGTAAGTATCGACGCGTTTGGATACCTCGGCGCTGCGGTGCCCGACCAGCTGGGCACCCAGCAGCTGTCCGCTGGCAGCGTCACCGGTGATCCGGATGTTGATGGGTGTCGCTCCCGGGTAGTAGGCCTTGTGATCATCGGGGGTGGCGGTGGTGCTGACGGGTGTCCAGCCGCGCCCGGCGGCCAGGGCTTCGTGCTCGCGTAACCCGGTGCGCGCGGCCACCAGATCAAACACCTTGACCACCTGGGTTCCCAGGCTCCCGGCGTAGCGGGCAGCACCGCCGAGGGCGTTCTCGCCGGCCACCCGGCCCTGCTTGTGGGCGGTGGTGCCCAACGGCAACCAGGTCAGACCGAGAAGACGGTGGTGGGTGTGCACGCAGTCACCTGCGGCGAACACGTCGGGCAGAGTGGTGCGCATCGCATCGTCGACGACGATCGCACCCTTGACACCCAGTTCGGCGCCCGCGTCGGCGGCCAACTCGACATCCGGTTTGACACCGACCACCACGAGCACGAAATCAACAGTCCGAGAGAGGCTCTGCCCGCCGTGGGTGGCGCCGACGGTCAGAGCGCCGGCCTCCGAACGGCCGATCGCATCGACGGTGGTGTTCGTGAGCACCTCGACACCGTTACGGGTCAACTCGGCGTGCACCACCGCACCCAATTCGGGGTCGACGGTGGGCAGCACCTCCGGCAGAGCTTCGATTTGGGTGACGGCGATCCCGCGGGTGGTGAGTGCTTCGGCCATCTCCAGGCCGATGTATCCGGCGCCGATGATGACCGCGGTTTTGGGGTCGCGGCGGGCCAGGGACTCCATCACCGCGAAGGTGTCGCCCATGGAGTGCAGCAGGTGCACTCCGTCGGTAGGTCCGAGCGCGCCAGGCCCGGTGAGTCCGGTGATGGGTGGGCGAGCGGACACCGCGCCGGTCCCGACGACCAGCGCGTCATAGCTCAATTGCCTGGGCGCACCGGCGTTGTCGAGCACGTCCAGGGTGTGGTCGACAACGTTGATCTTGGTGGCGGTGGTGTCGGTGAGTACCCGCATGCCGGTGGCGGCCAGGTCTGCGGCGGTGCGATGCGCCAGGTTGGTCCAATGGGTGACCTCTCCGGAGACGTAATAGGGGATGCCGCAGATGGAGAAGTTCGGGTAGGCATCGGCCACGACGACGGTGACCTCGGTTACCGGGTCAAGTTCGCGGATGCGCAGGGCTGCCGAGATTCCGGCATCGCTGCCGCCGATCGCGATGATGTGACGAGGTGCCATCAGGGACTCCTTGACGATGTCAGGTGGGCAGGGGGCATCGCGCCGTGCCAGGTGGCGCGACGTGAAAGTGTTTGTGGAACAGTGCTATTGAGCGGTGACGTGTCCGGTCAAGCGAGTGTCGAGTTCGGCGACGCGGGCGGCGATATCGTCGCGGATCAACCGCATCCGCTCCATGCCCTCGATACCGCGCAACGACGGCTCGTCGGTCTCCCAGGTTTCGATCGGGGTGTCGGCGACCGGGTCGACGTGCGCCTGGGCGCCGAGGACCACGACCAGGTCCGCGGCGGCGACGAGGTCGTCGGTCAACTGGGTTGCGGTGTGGCCGCTGATGTCGATGCCCAGTTCGGCGAGCGCCTCGACGGATTGCGCGTTGACGCCGGTTTTGGCTTTGGTGCCTGCTGAGGTGGTCGTGATCCGTTCGCCGGCGGTGTGACGCAGGAGAGCCTGGGCCATCACGGATTTTCCGTTGTTGCTGACGCAGACGAACAGCACCTTGGGGGTGTCGGTCATTGCGTGAGGGTGACGTTGAGGTCGGCGAGCAGCCGGCGCACACGTTCTTCGATGTCATCGCGGATCGGGCGCACCGCATCGAGTCCCTGTCCGGCCGGATCGGGTAATTGCCAGTTCTCGTAGCGCTTTCCGGGGAACACCGGGCAGGCGTCTCCGCAGCCCATCGTGATGACGACGTCGGCGGCTTGGACGATTTCGTCGGTCCACGGTTTGGGGTACTCGCCGGTGATGTCGATGCCGACTTCGGCCATCGCGGCGATGGCCGCGGGGTTGATCTCGGTGCCGGGTTCGGAGCCGCCCGACCAGGCGACCGCGCGGTCGCCGGCCAGGTGGGTGAAGTAGCCCAGTGCCATCTGGGAGCGTCCAGCGTTGTGGGTGCACAGGAACAGCACGGTGGGTTTTCCGTCGACGATCTTGCCTTCCACGCGGGCCAGGGCGTGCAGGCGTTGGCGGGCGAACCGTTCGGCCAGCAGCGGAAGGAAGTTGGGAATGGTGGCCCGACCGGCGAATTGGTCATAGGAGGTGTGCAGGAACCGTTCGATGGTCGCCACCCCGAACGTGTCCTCGAATTCGGTCCGCAGCCGTGTCGCCGCTGTTTTGAGGGCGAGCTTCTGGTCGATGGACAGGTCTGAGCGCAGTGCGTGGGTGACGGGTGTCTCGGTCATGAGGTGGGTTCCGTTCTCGTCGCCTCGTCGGTGGGAAGGTGCTGCGAAGTGTGGTGGTGGAACCGCTTTCGCAGCGCGAGGGAGACATAGACCAGCGCGACCAGGACCGGTACCTCGATCAGCGGCCCGACGACGCCGGCCAGGGCTTGGCCCGAGGTGGCGCCGTAGGTGGCGATCGCCACGGCGATGGCGAGTTCGAAGTTGTTGCCCGCCGCAGTGAAGGCCAGGGTGGTGGTGCGTTCATAGCCGAGGTCGAGCAGCGAGCCCAGCAGATACCCGCCGCCCCACATGATCGCGAAGTAGGCCAGCAGGGGCAGCGCGATGCGCACGACATCCAGTGGGCGGCTGGTGATCTGCTCACCCTGCAGCGCGAACAGGATCACGATGGTGAACAGCAGGCCGTACAGCGCCCACGGTCCGATCCGGGGGATGAACGTCGATTCGTACCAGTCGCGGCCCTTGGCCTTCTCGCCCAGGCGCCGCGACAGATAGCCGGCGGCCAGGGGGATTCCCAGGAAGATGATCACCGATTTCGCGATCTGCCAGGGCGAGGTGGTGATGGTGGTCTGCGCCAGGCCGAGCCAGCCCGGCAGCACCGACAGGTAGAACCAGCCCAGCACCGCGAACATGACGACCTGGAAGATCGAGTTCAGCGCGACCAGGACGGCGGCCGCTTCGCGGTCCCCGCAGGCCAGGTCGTTCCAGATGATCACCATCGCGATGCAGCGGGCCAGCCCGACGATGATCAGTCCGGTGCGGTACTCGGGCAGGTCCGGGAGCAGCAGCCAGGCCAGGGCGAACATCAGTGCCGGGCCGAGTACCCAGTTCAGGAGCAGCGAGGACACCAGCAGTTTGCGATCGCCGGTGACGGTGTCGAGGCGGTCGTAGCGGACCTTGGCCAGCACCGGGTACATCATGATCAACAGGCCCAGTGCGATCGGCAGCGAAATCCCGTCGATCTGAACCTTTTCCAGCGCAGTGTTCAGGCCCGGAATCCACCGGCCCAGTAGCAGGCCGGCGACCATCGCGGCGCCGATCCACACCGGCAGGAACCGGTCCAGGGTGGACAGCTTGCCCACGACTGCCGGGGCAGTGCTGGTGGTGTCGGTCATGCGGGGACTTCCGTTCGAGTATCGGCGCCCAGTAGGACGGCGAGGCTGGCCAGTGCTTGCGGGACGACGGCGTAGTAGACCCAGGACGCGCGGCGCTGCGAGGTGAGCAGGCCGGCGTCGCGCAGGACCTTGAGGTGATGGGACACGGTGGGCTGCGATACCTCGACCCCGTCGGAGATATCGCAGACGCAGGCCTCGCCGCCTTCGCGGCTGGCGATCGTCGAGAACAGTTGCAGCCGAACGGGGTCGGCGAGCGCCTTGAGCTTGACCGCCATATCGGCGGCGTCAGCTGCCGACAGTGGTTCTCGCAGTAGTGCTCCCGGTGCGCAACACGCGTCCGCGTCGGTCACCGCATCCCATTGATTCGACATACATCGATATTGACAGTTATCGATATGACTCGCAAGGCGGTAGTGAGTGAACAGTCGGCGAACGAGGTCAGCCACCGACGACTGGCGTGATGTAGATGGGGTCGGTGGGTATCTCTCGTGGTGTCCTCAGAGAATGACGGGTGTGGTGCCAGGGTTCGTCGGCGATGTCGTCCAGAGGCCGTTCAGGGGTTGGGCGTAGGTGTCGTTGTCGGTCAGGGACGGTAGCCCGAGTGCGTCCTCGATGGTGCGCAGCAGGCTGTAGTGGTTGGCGTAGCTGTCGTCGGTGAACGGTCCTGAACGCATCCCGGCGCTGATCGCACCCGGCGAGGGGATCGCGATGGTGAGGACGTGATTTCCGCCGTTGCCGAAGCCCAGCGAGATGTTGTCGGTGTCCTCGTCGAAGGTGATGAAGAGGGCGCTCTTTTGCGCGGGGTCGTTCCACACCGCAGAGTTCAGGATGGCGGGGACGGTGTTCTGCAGGAACTGATCACCCGCCTTCACGTTGTACTGGTGGTTGGTGAACAGACCTCCGATGTAGTTGAGGACACCCGTGAGCGAGGCGATGGGCCCTTCCATGTTGTTCGCCTCGTTTGCCGCGAACCAGGCGAAGTTGGGTGCGGTGGAAGATGACGAGAGATCCGTCGCCAGTTGGGTGAGTGGAAACAGGTGCGCGGCGGCGCGGGCCGGGTCGTTGTAGATGTCGCGGTAGGCCAGGAAGGGCAGTTGGTCGGGCGCGTAGTCGCCGGTCGCGGTGTAGGGTCCCGCCGCGGACATGCCTTGGGCGTATCCCGCCCACGTCTTGCCGGCCGCTTCGATGTTGTCGGCGAGGTTGCGAGCGTCGATGCAATTGGTCGCGCAGTTGAAGCTGTAACCGAAGTCGGAACCACCGAGAAGCGGATAGTAGTTGGGGTCGCTCGGATGGGTCAGCGCGTAGTAGTTGGTCTCGACGCCGTACGCGTTGACAAGGCTGTTGAGGTAGGGCGCGTTGGGGCTGCCGACGATGTCCCCATAGCCCTTGTTCTCCATGTAGACCATGAAGACATGGTCGAGCTGGCCGACCGTCGATGCCGGCGGGGCGGGTGGCGGCGGTGCGGGTAGTGCCGCGCCCACCGTGAAGGCGAGGTCGTCGGCGAATGCGTTGTTGTAGCCGAGGGTCGCGGGGTTTGAATCCCTGAGGGTCACGACCACCTGCGCCGAGCGGGTGCCGACCGGAATGACGGCCGAAGTGCTCCGTTCGAGCAGTCCGGTCTGAAACCAGCGGTCCAAGGCGGTGACGGGGCCGATCTTCCCGACTCCCAACTGAGCGCCGTTGCCGTCCAGAAAGCGGACGGTGATCGAGGCTGCCGACGGATCGATCGACGCGCCGCCGAGCCATCCGCTGAGCTTGTACGGGGTTGAGCCGCCGTCGATGGTTGACGCCGCACCGGTCAGATCGACCGTCTGCGACAGCGTCGAGGTGGCGACGTTGCCCCCTCCGATGAACTGCGTGTCTCCGCTGACGGGTCGATCGTTGGGGAAGTTGAAGACGGCAGGCAACGTCGGGCCTGGGATGGACAGACCCAGCGGGATGACACGCGCTGTGCCGTATCTGATGACGGTCGGGGTACCGGTCACGGTCCAGCCGGGGATGGTCACCGAGCTGTTGCCGGTCAGCGACGGGTCGGCGAGTTCTGCACTGCCGTTGACCAGCAGGTTGGGGCTGGTGACCGACCACGGGGAAACCACATGGGCGGGAAAGAGATTCGTCTCGATCTCCTTACGGACCCAGGCCAGTACCGTCCACAGCACGGGCGATTGAGCGGGCACGTTCGACGGCAGCGTCGACACCAGTGGGCCCAGCGCCTTTTTGAGGAGCTGCTTGGCCACCGCGACCACGTGCCCCAGCACATTGGGGGCGGTGGCCACGGCCGTTCGGGTAGCGGTCGCCGGGGCGACCGCCGCTGACGCTGCCGGCTGTTCGGACAGGCGGGTGGCCGCAGCGGCTGCCGTGGTGCTTGGTTTCGGCGAAGGGACTTTTCTTGCCGCACCGGGCGGTTCCTCGGCCGCCTTCGGCGTCGCTTTCGAAGTCGAAGGCGAAGGCGGCG